>DDEZ01000010.1 GCA_002336805.1 Bacteroidetes bacterium UBA1941 | reverse complement strand
CCTAAAAAAAGGGGGAGCTTACATAACAGCTATCCGGCGCGCAAATATCCTTCGCTGTCACACAGGATGATAGAGAGAGAATAGTCCTTAATAATTATGGTAACTTTAATTTTATGAGTATCAAACTGGCTAAAGGCTTTTGGATCTGGGCTATGTTAGGATTGATTTTTATAACCATGGCCCTAGCGGCACTTTATTCTACCAATAAGAATGCCTTTGAGCAAGAACAAAGGTTTGATGCCTTGGAGATACACTCGCGCATTGACAGCGTATATTCCAGCCATCGCGGTATTCCCCATGTTTCTTTTCGACAGTATCCGGGTCAGTCTTTCGGTTACTTTTTTCATATTATGGATGGCCGTGACGAGGATCAGTACCGGTTTATAGATTTTGTAAAAGCAGGTGATAGCGTAGTGAAGAACAAATATGGCTCTGCACTGTATATCTATCGTAATGATAGTGTATATAGGTATAGTTTCTAATCCCTGGATATAATAGATTGTATTGTCATTATTACTATAGATACCTTACTATAGATAAGTACACAGGTGTTCACGTTCACGCTCTCGTGAACACACTGCTTGAACACTATCCCCCTTCTCCCCCCGGCTGCCGGTGGTTGTGCGTCCCCGCCAACCACAAGTGTAGCGCCTAGCCTGTTATCGGTGGGGACACCAACCACGGACAAAATGGCTACGACGCCCTTTGTCATCCTGAGCGATAGCGAAGGATCTTTACTAGCCATCAAGTCATCAGGCACGCATAGATGCTTCACTCACGTTCAGCATAACAAAAACCACAGCGTTCATGTTCACGTTCACGCTACCGTGAACACCCGCGTGAACGCACCGTGAACATTACCGTGAACACTTCACCATTGATTATCAATACCCAAGTGTTCACGTTCACGATGAACACCCAAGCGTGAACACCCAACCGTTCATGTTCATGCTACCGTGAACACCTCCCGTGAACGTGAACACCTGCATGCTGTCTTACTTCTTGGTTCTTGCTTCTGCCTTTGTCTATCGTCTAAAGTCTAGCGTCTCCTGTCTATCTCCCCCCCGCCGTTAATCTCTGTTAACCCCCGTCAGCCCTCTTCGGTGAAAACGTTACATTCGCATGCACATGAAGCTCAGTAATATCAATGCGATACTCGTAGGCACCTGCCTAGTACTCATAGGCCTCGTAGGCATACAGGTGGCGTGGGTCTGGCAGAGCTACCGCCTCAGGGAGGACCGGTTTGACCAGGGTGTGCTGCAGGCTATGAACCAGGTCTCTCTCAATCTGGAGATGAATGAGGCCGACACCTACTTTCACAATGCCGGCTACCCTAATATGGGTAAGATGGTCAGCAAGATGTACGACACCGTGCAGAGCATGAAGGAGTACACTAATTTCCGGCTCATAGACTCTGTAGGCCAGCATGCGATCAAGTTTGGTTTTAGCGATACATCGGGCGCTTTTGTCAGCAAGTTTATAGGTACTGTCACCTACCTGCAAGAGCACCCCTCAGCTATCGTAGAGGAGAAGTACGACCTGGCCCAGCCCATGACCAAGGCCGAGCGCGAGCGCAAGCTGATAGAGCAGCAGTTCAAAAAGTACAACACCCTGTTTCAGGACCTTGCGGTCAAATTTATGCTGGATGACAAGTGCCTGCATGACCGTGTGGACTCCGAGCGCGTCAGCGCCCTGATAGAGCGCGAGATCACCGAGACGGGTATCCGGACACCGTATAAGTATGCAGTGTTTGACCACTTCAGCCACGTGCCCATCATCGGCACGCTAAAGGATATGCCAAAGGCCGTCAGGATGAACTACTACACCATGCCGCTCTTTGCCAATGACCTGTACAAGAACTCCGGCATCCTGGTCCTCTACTTCCCCAATAAGAAGAGCTACCTGCTGCAGTCCATGTGGCTGATGCTGGCTACCACTATCACCTTTGTGCTGATCATCGCTGCGGCATTTGGCACCTCGTTCTATATCATCTTTCGCCAGAAGAAACTGGACCTGCTCAAGACCGACTTTATCAATAACATGACGCATGAGTTTAAGACGCCCGTGGCCTCTATCTCACTCGCCACACAGATGATGAAAAACGAGAAGATACTGGCCGATCCTGAGAAGATCAGGCGCTACAGCGGTATCATAGAAGAAGAAAACAAACGCCTCAGCGGCCATATAGAGAATGTGCTGCAGGTAGCCCGGTTTGACAAGGGTGAGTTTGCGCTGAATGTGTCTGATATCCATATCAATGAGCTGCTGAACGACATCTGCGACTCACTGGAGCTGCGCATCTCCTCGGAGAATGGTGAGCTGACCCGCCAGCTGGACGCGGTGAATGACAAGATCAGGGGCGACAAGTCTCACATCAATAATGTAATCTTTAATGTAATAGAGAATGCCATCAAGTACCGCAAGGAAGATACTCTGCACATCCGCGTGTCCTCTGCCAGCGATAGCCGCGGCGTGACCATCACAGTAGAGGATAATGGTATCGGCATCTCCCCGGAGAATCAGAAGATGATCTTTGAGAAATTCTACCGGGTGCCTACCGGCAATATTCACAATGTGAAAGGCTTTGGCCTCGGCCTGAGCTATGTCAAGATCATAGTAGACGCCCACGGTGGTACGATCAAGGTGTCCAGCGAGTTAGGAAAGGGCAGTCGCTTTGAGATATTCCTTCCGTTTTAGGGTGTTTACCGACTTTTTTGCAAAGTTTTGTTAATTGGTTATTAACGGTTAAACTGTTAAATTTAACGTTGTCTAACTTGTTAAAAAATAACCCGTACCATGGCAATCAAAAGGCGCATCCTACTGGTGGAAGACGACACAAACCTCGGCAATCTCCTCCAGGACTCTCTCGAACTCAAGAACTATGACGTGACTCTCAAACGGAATGGAGAAGACGGCTGGAATGAATTTAAGGCCGGCAAGTTTGATATGTGCATCCTGGACGTCATGATGCCCAAGAAGGACGGATTTACCCTGGCCAAGGAGATACGCCGCACCAACTCTCAGGTGCCTGTCATCTTCCTCACTGCCAAGGTGCTGAAAGAAGATACGATAGAAGGCCTCAAGATCGGCGCAGACGACTACCTGACCAAGCCATTCAGCATGGAGGAACTGACCCTGCGCATGGACAACATCTTTAAGCGTATACCAAAGACTGAGGTCAGTGACCAGAGCGAGTTTCAGATAGGCCGCTATGTGTTTAACAATGCCAGCCGCACCCTCACAATCGATGGCGGCACCTCTCTGAAGCTCACCACCAAGGAGTCAGAACTGCTCAAGATGCTGGCTGTACACCTAGACCGCCTGCTGGAGCGTGACATCGCGCTGAATACGGTATGGGGTACTGATAGCTACTTTGCCGGCCGCAGCATGGACGTATATATAGCGAAGCTCCGCAAATACCTGAAGGAAGACCCAAGCGTAGAGATCCTGAACGTACACGGCACAGGATTCAAACTGCTGGTCAAGAAATAATATCAGCCTTTATCATTACAAAGCCCTGCCACCTGCGGGGCTTTTTTTGTTTGTGTCATACCCTGCATAGCAGAAGTTAGTTGTCAATTAACAACGCACCGTTTTCTTCTTCTTGCCCAGGTTGCCCCGTGCATCCACCTTGTCTATGTAGTCAGAGATGTTTGGCACCTTGCACGCAGTGCCACCCATGTCCACTTTCACGGCGCCCATCTTGTCGCCGGTCTTTCTGGCCAGGTCTGAGAGAGAGGTGATATATGACCCCGCCATGATCACAAAGCAGTTCATACAGTAGCGCACACGGTTAGGAGCCTTGTGCACGTCCTTGCCTACGCGGTCTATGAGGCTTTTGTAGAGCTTCAGGTCCAGCTCTGTGTCGGGCTTTAGCGCAGCTATATAGCCCAGTGCAGACCAGCCGGCGCATGCTATCTGCGGCTTGTCGCTCTCTATCCACTCCAGGGCCAGCTCCAGCCCGTAGGGGCTCTCTGCCGTGACCCATGCCACAGGGTACTCAGACAGCATATACCAGTAGGCCTTGTCCGCCCAGTGCTGCAGGTCTTTTTTTGTCATCTTAGATGAATCTGCTATCAGCCCTGCCAGGTACATGGCATCAGACACACCGGAGTCAAAGAGCTCCATAGACAGCTTGTAGTCTGTCTTTACCTTCTTCATGATCTTCTTGAGATCCTCCACCTTCACGCCGTAAAATGGCTCCTGTGCACCGTGTGCGGTGAGGACTTTTTTGATAGACGGCGAGCCGAGCGTTTGCAGCTCTGCGAGTACTTCTTTGGCGGTCATGGTAGCAGATTTAGGCCGACAATATAAGATTTAGAAAATATCAGAAAGAGTGATAGCCTTACCATTGAGTGTCACTGTTTCTCCTTTCACCTTGCCACGCAGCAACGCAGACAGCGGCGCCTTCGGCGAAAGGGCGACGACCTTCATCCCTTCAAAGGATAAAACACCCAGCCCGGTAGCCAGAAAGTAGAGCATATCTCCGCTCTGCACCACCGCGCCGTTGTCTACCTTATCATAAAGTTTCTCGCAGTCTATACCGATGAACTGATTGCGGTCATCCATGGCTACACTGAGCTGGTAGGCAGCATTGTCCCGCTCTATGTGGCTCATAGCTCGGCCTGTCTCATACTTGTCACCAGCGCTGCTTTTGTCATCGCTATTGGCAGACTCCTGCGCCTGCTCCATGGCGGCGGCTGCATTATCTACACGCTGCTGTATCAGCGCCAGGCAGTGCGCCCTGAGGCGGCTTTTGAAGGCTAGTTTATCTAGAACCAAGAATCAAGAATTTGGAACCAAGATATTAAAAGCATGAAAGAAGCAATGGCCTTATCAAAATCACTATACGTGGTTCTTGTCTCTTAGTTCTCTTCTCTTGACTCTATCCCAGTATCTGGCTCTGGTCTATAGAGCGGTCATACTCCTCCCGCGTGATCTCCTGATTGAGGTAGCGTTTGGTCTGTGTATTGAGCTCGAGTGCGCGGTCTACATTGGCAGAGGGCAGCACCACGCCATTAGAGCATACGCTACAGTAGAGCACATGCTTATTTTCATACGGTATCACGGGTATGAAGAAGAGGGTAAACCATGTGCGCATACGCGACAGGTGCCAGTAGGATTCATTGCTGCAGTTGGTGCATTTGACCGGTATGGTCTGACCATAGTCTGTGCGGGTGCGACGCCCCCATCCGAATACGAATAACATACGTTTAATTAGGTTTAAGGTGATGCAATACTGCTAATGTAATGAAATAGATGTTAGAGCCAAGAGTCCAGAACCAAGACACTTAAAATATCACTTAGCAATCCACGCCTTCCCGTTTCTTGTCTATTGGTTCTCGTCTCTTGACTCTTGTTTTCTTGCATCTTCCCTCCTATTTGCAGACCTTCGCACCTGCTATGGCCAATCTGGTACTCATCGTGATCTGCATCTCAGCCGGCTGGCTGCTGCGCCGGCTCGGCATATTGCCCGAAGGCTCACACCGTGGTATCAATATCTGGGTCCTCTACCTCGCTGTACCCGCCGTAGCGCTGAAGTATGTACCGACCATCCACTGGGGACCGGAGCTACTGGTGCCCGCCTTGTCTCCTGTCATCGTCTGGGTAGGCTCATGGCTGCTGTTTCTGCTGTATAGCCGCTTCAGGCCCATCTCACCCGCTACCCGTACCGCATTGACACTCGTATCGGGTTTAGGCAATACTTCCTTTCTCGGCTTCCCGCTGGTGTCTGCCTACTATGGGGAGCAGGCGCTCCCTATAGCCGTGGTCTGTGATCAGCTTTGCTTTATCATCATGGCCACCATCGCCTCTGTGATGGCTATGAATACACCGTCAGATACACCCTCCGGCCCCTCTCCTTCGGAGAAACCAAACGCCATCGCCGTGGGCAAAAAGCTATTGACCTTTCCGCCGTTTCTCGGCTTCCTCGCGGCTATTATTTTGCCACAGTTTATAGACCTCTCCCCTGCTGTACCACTCTTTGATAAAATAGCTGCCACGCTCGCGCCTATGGCCCTATTCTCTGTAGGTATGCAGCTCAGCTTTGAGGGCTGGCGGGAGGAGCTACCACTACTGTCTGTGAGTTTGGTTTATAAGCTTCTGCTTGCACCATGTATTGTTATGATGGTGATATTGCGGCTACATGCATCTGGCACCGTCCTTCAGATCAGCGTCTTTGAGGCGGCTATGGCACCCATGATCACTGCAGGCGTGATAGCCACACAGTATAACCTCAACCCACGCCTGGCCAACCTCACCGTCAGCATAGGCATCTTGCTATCGCTGCTCACCACCGCGCTCTGGTACTTGCTGCTAAACGCTTTGCCGCCGTTTGCTATCATGCACTAGTACGGCTCAGGCGTAGGTAGTTTACCAAAGCCACCAGCGAGGCAGCCGTCCATACGCCCTCCAGCAGGATGAAGGGTACATACACGATCATCACTGCCGCCGTGGTAGACAGTGCACCACCGATCATATTCATCAGTATGTAGAAAAGGCTATCCTGTGAGCGGATCTTAGCCAGGTTGAGTACATATGCCGCGAGCATCATGATCACGCCGGTCATCCCTATGATATCAGAAAGTTTCATCCGGCAAAGGTAGCTAATACCGCTGCCCTATACCACCCCGCCCATCATCGGATCGGTGAATGATTCTTTGCCCGTCTCTACCTTGCCTGCATAGCGTATCTCAGTGCCATTATTCCCCTTCACTACCAGCGTTATATCATACCAGCCATAGTAGCCGGTGGTCTGTATCGTCATGGCCTGAGAGCCATGCGCAGCGATAGATATGATTTGTGGTTTCTTGCTATAGTGGTCCGTCATCTCCAGCTGTAGCGGTGTGCCATTGCTATTTCTGATGGTCAGGATCAGGCTACCATCTTTGCCATAGCTGCTCAGTACGTCCATATCACTTCCACCCGCATAGCGCCTGTAGAACCCGTTTGGCCCGTATACTTCTACCAGCTCATCGGCAGCCCATGTATCTGTTATTTTATCACCAGGCACCACAGCGTAGGAGCGCGTTTTCACTACTTTACCACGCCGTGCATATACATTGTACGGCACACCTATAGATCCGGCTGCAGCCGCCAGTGTGAGCTCACGCGTCGCACCACCTGTGCTCCATCGGGCATCCGCATACATCTCGTAGGCCAGTGCATTGGCGGGCTTGATGCCTTTCTCCTGGGTAGGCATATACACGGCATCCTGCGCATGACTGCGGCTGGCAGTTATTTCCTGCTCAGACAGTTTGTGGTAGCCGGATGGCAGCCCTTTATATTTCGCCTTGTGAATGCTCTCTATCAGCTGCTCTTTATTGAGCGCCTGGGGTAGCGTCATCTTCTCACCATAATATGGCCGGAATGCCGCCGTCAGGTCGCCACAGATCGCACGCCGCCAGCTGCTGATATTGGTCTCCTTTATTTCCTTGTGCGTCCTATGTGCCAGCCACCGCTCCAGAAACTGTAGCGATGATGTATGGTCAAATACCTGAGAGCACACATACCCTCCCCTGCTCCATGGAGACGCTATGACCATCGGCACCCGGTAGCCGAGGCCGATAGGACTCTCGCGCATGTGCGATGGATCAGCGCCCTGCCTTGACCGCTCCTGCTCCATAGTCACATAGTCTACAGAGGTGTCTATCTGTGCTGAGGTGCGGCCTGTATTTCTATCATGTGCATCTGGCGCTACAAATGGCGGCATGTGATCAAAGTAGCCGTCATTTTCATCATAGGTCAGTACAAAGATCGTCTTCTTCCACACCTCAGGGTTTTGCGTCAGTATGTCCAGTACCTCTGACACATACCACGCTCCAAACCACGCTGATCCCGGATGATCAGAGAATGCCTCCGGCGCCACGAGCCATGAGACAGCAGGCAGCTTCCCTTTGCTCACATCCTCGCGAAACTGATACAGCACATCGCCCTTAGGGATCAGTATCTCTCTGTCCGTATCGCCGTCCCGGTAGCGCAGCGGCTCCAGGTCATGATAGTGCGGGTCTGCCACATTAGTAGTGAAAGCTTTCTCGTGGAGGCTCTTCTGAAAGGCTGATAGCTCTTCGTATCTGGCACGTGTGTACAGCGGCCTTTCTTTTACCACGCGTTGATACAGCGCCTGCAGATCTTTGAGCTCCTTTTGTAGCGCTTCGTAGCCTTTGGCGGGCATGTCCTTCACAGTCATTTTGCGCTGTACCTCTGCGATCTCAGCAGGCAGCGTTGCTTCTTTCCTCTCCAGCCAGTGTATGTAGCGCTGCGACAGCTTCACATGATATTGCTCAAAGAACTCGATCGGATTGTCAGTAAAGTTATCCAGCCAATAGTCCTGCTCACCTGTCACCAGCCCATCTACGCTGATGTCATTCTGGTATATCTTCCACGAGACGCCATGCTCCTCCAGTCGCTCCGGGTATGTTTTCCATTTGCCCATGGTGGGATAGTCGGTCTGCTCATTCCATACCCGCGCAGGCGAGTGCTCATGCTGCTCCTCACGGATCGTGCCAGTCCAGAAGTACAGTCTATTGGGCGTAGTACCCGTCAGTGACGAGCAGAAATGATGATCGCAAACCGTAAAGGCATCAGCCAGCGCATAGTAGAACGGGATATCCTCACGCGTATAGTAGCCCATGGTCAGCGGCATCTCCTTGTAGTCACCACCGGGCTGCTTGGCCTGTAGCCAGTGGTCATATTTACCGGCATTGCGTGCATCTACCTGATTGCTCCAGGAGTGCGGCAGCGAGCCCATCCAGGTGGCCTTGCTATTATGTATATCGAGGCGAAAAGGAGCATAGGTCTCCCCTTTGTCATTGGTCTGCAGCCACACAGGATTGTTACCTGGCAGCCGGATGGCTCGCGGATCATTGAAGCCACGTACGCCACGTAGCGCACCATACATATGATCAAAGGACCTATTCTCCTGCATCAGAAAAACTACATGCTCTGCGTCCTGCCAGGTGGTACCCGGAGCTGGGTCTATGGCAAAAGCCCGCTGCACCGATGCCGGCAGAAACTGCGACACCCCGGCCGTGAGCGAGAGCATAGCCGCCTTCCTGAGAAACTCCCTCCGTGAGTCCATGAGATAGATGAGATGGTATAGCGTAAAGCTAAAAAGATAAACCGCTATGCCCGCAGCCGCTATCTTATCTTTTCCTTAAATCTTCTAGGCGCGCCTGTAGGTAGCAGTGAGCATGGTCTGGATGATGACCTCCTGCACTTCCACAGAGTCAGATGTAGTAGTACCCGTCATAGCCACACAGAAATGGTCATCGCCAAAGATCATATAGATAGCCGTACGCGTGCGGGTCGTATCAGACAGGCAGATCACAGATGCCGGATACCCATTGAATCGAAAATCCTTCCGGTAGGCCACCTGCTGGTCATCGCCTTTGTCCCGTTTTACATAAGCGATGTATTGATCTATCTCAGCCTTCTTCTCACTATAAGAGTGGTGGGTATCCTCTATCACATCTATGGTAGTATCGGCAGTTCCGTAGCCATTCATAGCTGCCAGCTGCTCATACCCTGCTGGTGGTACTACACTCACACTGGTACCCGCCAGCTGCACATGCAGCGTACTCTCGTGTGCCGTGACCTGATCCGGTATATGCAGGTCTACCAGCAGCGGGTCATTGTACTCCCAGGCATTATCCCGGCCTATGGTAGCGGTGTGGTGACGGGTGCCATAGGCTATGATTATACCTAGTAGAATAAAGAGAAGTAGGGTTCTGCGCTGCATTGGATAGATTTCTACGAAAAGTAAGTAGTACATAGGTCAAATTCAGGTTTCCTCATGTTATTTAACTCATATTTGCATTAAAGCAACCATGTTCACTCCTGTCAATTCTTGAATCCTGCAAATGCTGATCAAAAATTCTTTAACCAGATATTTGGACATTTCAAAAAGAATCCTACTTTTGCAGTCCGTTTTCTAAAAGTATAGAAACGTCACCGTCCTCTTTGAAATGATTTCGCTGCTCTCCACAAGGTGTACCAACGCTTTGCGCACGACTTCATTTTTCTCGGGACACAAAACAAAAGAGATTCAAATGAAAGTCAAGGTACTCAACCAGGAAGGAAAAGAAACAGGCAGGGAAATCGAACTTTCCGATGCAATTTTCGGCGCTGAGCCAAACGACCATGCCATCTGGCTCGCTGTACGTCAGCACCAGGCTGCGCTGCACCAGGGCACGCACAAGGCGAAAGAAAGGTGGGAAATAGCCCGTACTACCAAGAAGGCGTTCCGCCAGAAGGGTACAGGTGGTGCCCGCCGTGGTGACATGAAGTCTCCACTCGTACGCGGTGGTGCCCGTGTATTCGGCCCTAAGCCTCACTCTTATGACTTTAAGATCAATAAGAAAGTAAAGGATCTGGCAAAGATCTCCGCCTTCGCTCACAAAGTGAAAGCCGGCAACCTGATCGTAGTAGACAATCTCTCTGTCTCTGAAGCTAAGACCAAGAGCTTCGTAGCGATCCTGAAAAGCCTCAACCTGTCTGACATCAAGTCACTCGTTCTGGTAAACGAAGAAAACAACAACCTCTTCCTCTCTTCTCGCAATATCGCCAAGACAAATGTGATGCCTGCTACACAGGTAGGTATATTTGACGTGATGGATGCCAAGAAGGTAGTCCTCACTGAGGCCGCTATCAAAGCGCTGGAAGCAAATTTCACTAACAACTAATTAATCTGAGGCAATGAGCAATATACTGATCAAACCAATCATCACTGAAAAGTCTACCAAACTGGGAGAAAAGCTCAACCGCTATGCATTCCGCGTAGACCGTGAAGCTAACCGCCTCCAGATCAAGAAGGCAGTAGAGACAGCCTACAATGTAAAAGTAGAAGACGTAAACACAGCCGTAATACCAGGCAAACTGAAAGTGCGCCAGACCAAGCAGGGTATCGCCCGCGGTATGAAGCCAGCCTACAAGAAGGCATACGTGACCCTGAAAGAAGGTCAGGAGATCGACTTCTACGGCACTGTATAAATAATTCAGAATTGTATTTTGTATTATCTTAATACTTAATACTGATTACTAAATACTTAGTTAACCAAATATAGCAGAAGCAAAACTGCTGATAAGACAAAGCAAGAATCAAATGGGTATCAGAAAATTCAGACCGACCACACCGAGCCTCCGTCACACGACGCTCGTAAACTTTGAAGAGGTAACCACCAGCAAACCGGAGAAGAGCCTCCTCGCTCCGATGAAAAGCTCAGGTGGCCGTACTTCATCAGGACGTATGACCATGCGCTACACAGGCGGTGGCCACAAGCGTCGCTATCGTATCATCGACTTCAAGCGCGAAAACTTCGGTATCGAGGGTAAAGTGCTGACCATCGAGTACGATCCAAACCGTACATCATTCATCGCTCTCATCCAGTTCCACAATGGTGAGAAAAGGTATATCATAGCCCCTCAGGGCCTCAAGGTGGGTCAGACCATCGTATCTGGCAAGGGTGCTGCGCCTGAAATAGGCAACACACTCCCTATGGAGAATATCCCACTGGGTTCTATCATCCACAATATCGAGCTGCATCCTGGCCGCGGCGGTGTGATCGTAAGGTCTGCCGGTGCTTCCGCTCAGCTCATGGCCAAGGAAGAAAGGTTCGTAGTAATCAAGCTGCCTTCCGGTGAGGTTCGCAAGATCCTCAAGCAGTGTCTGGCTACTGTAGGCTCTGTGTCAAATCCTGACCACAATCTCCAGTCTCTGGGTAAGGCCGGTCGTAAGCGCTGGATGGGTATCCGTCCTCGTACTAGGCCGGTAGCGATGAACCCTGTCGATCACCCGATGGGTGGTGGCGAAGGCCGTGCATCAGGTGGTCACCCACGCTCACGTGGCGGTATCAAGGCTAAGGGCCAGAAGACCCGTACACCACGCAAGGCATCTGACAAGGTGATCGTACAGCGTCGCAAGGGTGCTATAGCAAACCAAAACAATAAATAATCCAGGCAAACCATAATAAAGTAAGACAATGGCAAGATCAATAAAGAAAGGACCGTACATCGCTCACCACCTGCTCGCAAAGGTAGAGACGCTGAACAATAGCAATAAGAAGACCGTGATCAAGACCTGGTCCAGGTCATCTATGATCATCCCTGATATGGTAGGCCACACATTTGCAGTACACAATGGACAGAAGTTCATCCCTGTATATGTGACGGAGAACATGGTAGGCCACAAGCTCGGTGAGTTCAGCCCTACACGCCTCTTCAAGGGTCACTCATCTAAGAAGGTGAAGTAATCAAGTAGTAGAAAGCATTAGATAATAGTAATGGTGATGCGAATCACCGCTCAAAAAAATAAACCATAATAAAATGGAAGCAGTAGCAAAACTGAATAACAACCCATCATCTCCGCGCAAGACAAGGCTCGTGGTAGACCTGATCCGTGGCAAAAAGATAGGTGATGCCCTCGCTATACTGAAGTTTCACAAGAAAGAGTCTGCCGGCAAGCTGGAGAAACTCCTCCTGTCAGCTATCAATAACTGGGAGCAGAAGAATAACCTCAAGGCTGATGAAGGCCATGAGCTGTACGTCAAGTCTATCTCTGTAGACCAGGGCGCTACTATGAAGCGTTTCCTCCCTGCACCACAGGGCCGTGCATACCGCCTGCGCAAGAGGAGCAACCACATCACCCTGACTGTAGACAGCAAGGTGCCTGTAGAGTTCCAATCTGCAGCTGAGACTGAATCTGCTGACTAATCAGTATTGATATCAATATTACTACAAAGCCCCGCTATGGGGCTTTTGTATTTGTGATATGCTGCAGCTATAGATCACGCCGCAGCATAAAGACCACGGGGATGCGATAGGTAATCGTATCCGGCGGCCCTACCCTGCATCTTGGCACTGTACCCATCACGCGCAGTACCTCCGCATCCAGTAGCCTGTGGCTATGCTTCGTTACCTTTACATCAGACAGCGTCCCATCCGTCTTTACATGAAACGAGACTATCACCTTCCCTTCGCGGCTCAGGGCTCTCGCTGTATCCGGATACACCAGATGTCCCTGCACAAAGCGCTGCAGAGAATCCGCACCACCCGGGAACCTATCCAGCCAGCCAGACTTCGATTGAGCTACTCCGCTGATAGCAGCAGATAGCATTATGCAGAGCATACCGTATTGTATCATACATTCCGGATGCCTCAATATACCTTATTCCATAAACTTGCTGATATCTTGTATTCACTGAAAAACTGAAGGGAAACTTGACTTTCTGCCCTCTGATTGTTAAATTCCGATTCTGTACTAATCCCTAAAACCTCCTGTATGAAGAATGGATACCTATTTATCCTGCTGCTTTGCTATTCCCTCCTGTCAGCGCAGGCTCCGCCGCAAGGCATTAACTACCAGACCATAGTCCGCAATGCGCAAGGTAACATAGTAGCCAATGCGCATGTTGCCATCCGGTTTACGATACACGACCAGACAGCCTCGGGTACAGTCGTCTTTCAGGAGACGCATGCCCAGACCACTAATCAGTTTGGCCTTTTCAATAGTGTGATAGGCACCGGTGGTGGCAATCTTGGCACGGTAGCATGGGGCTCGGGCCCCAAATTCCTGCAGGTGGAGTGTGATGTCAATGGCGGTACTAACTACACCGATATGGGTACGCAGCAGCTCATGAGCGTACCCTATGCCCTCTTTGCCGGCAATGCTGGTGGTGGATCTACGGGCCCCACTGGTGCCAGAGGTGCTACAGGCCCGACAGGTGCTCAGGGTTCACCGGGCACCGCCGGCGCGCAGGGACCGGCAGGTAATACCGGCGCCAATGGTCCGACAGGTCTGACAGGCACAAATGGTAACCAAGGAGTAACAGGTCCTACCGGACCGCAAGGTTTGGCAGGAAATCCTGGCGCTACCGGGCCACAGGGATTCACAGGACCAACAGGTATTCAAGGAATTATTGGCGCAAATGGCCCTACAGGCCCTACAGGACAGAATGGTAACCCGGGAGTTACAGGTCCGACAGGCCCTCAGGGGTCTGCCGGTGCATCTGGAGCTACGGGTGTTACCGGACCTACAGGTCTAGGTGGCGGAGCAACTGGCCCAACAGGCCCATCTGGCAATGATGGAGCTATAGGTCCGCAAGGTACCCAAGGACCGACAGGAGCCCAAGGTACTACAGGTAATAATGGAGTCACCGGCCCTACAGGTCCCTCAGGCGTAGGCGGCGGCGCCACTGGCCCGACAGGTCCATCCGGTAATGATGGCGCTGCTGGTCCACAAGGTTCACAAGGACCTACAGGTGCCCCAGGCGCTACAGGTAACAATGGAGCTACTGGCCCAACAGGACCTACAGGTGTAGGCGGTGGTGCTACCGGCCCGACAGGTCCATCCGGTAATGATGGCGCTGCTGGTCCACAAGGTTCACAAGGACCTGCAGGTGCTCAAGGCGCCACAGGTAACAGCGGAGCCACTGGTCCTACAGGACCTACAGGTGTAGGCGGTGGTGCCACCGGCCCAACCGGTCCATCTGGCAATGATGGAGCTATAGGTCCGCAAGGTACCCAAGGACCGACAGGAGCCCAAGGTACTACAGGTAATAATGGAGTCACCGGCCCTACGGGTCCCTCAGGCGTAGGCGGCGGCGCCACTGGCCCGACAGGGCCATCTGGTAATGACGGCGCAGCAGGCCCACAAGGTTCACAAGGAGCTACAGGAGCGCAAGGCGCTGCAGGTAATAGCGGAGCCACTGGTCCTACAGGACCTACCGGTGTAGGCGGTGGCGCCACCGGTCCGACAGGTCCATCTGGTAATGATGGCGCTGTCGGCCCACAGGGTGCACAAGGAGCTACAGGAGCGCAAGGTCCTTCAGGAAATAACGGTGCTACCGGTCCAGCTGGCAATGATGGCTTACCAGGTGCCACAGGCCCGCAAGGCCTTCAGGGTCCTGCCGGTGTACAAGGTAGCAATGGTCCAACCGGACCACAGGGCTTGCAGGGATCGGCTGGCAATACCGGCGCTACTGGCCCAACGGGAGCAACTGGTGCGGGTGGCGGAGCCACAGGCCCTACGGGCCCATCAGGCAGTGATGGTATCGCCGGTGCTACGGGCCCTCAAGGCTTACAAGGCCCAACAGGCGCACAAGGTTCCGCCGGTGTTGCTGGTCCTACTGGTGCGCAGGGCATCCAAGGTACAGCAGGTCCTGCCGGTGCACAAGGTGCCACAGGCTTGCAAGGTCCATCAGGCGTGGATGGCGCAGCCGGTGCTACAGGTCCTCAAGGTTTACAAGGCCCAACAGGAGCACAAGGTACTGCCGGAGTTACTGGCCCTACCGGTGCTCAAGGTATAGCAGGTCCTGCGGGTGCGCAAGGTGCCACGGGCTTGCAAGGTCCATCAGGTGTGGATGGCGCCGCCGGTGCTACGGGTCCTCAAGGCTTGCAAGGCCCCACAGGAGCACAAGGCGCCGCCGGTGTTGCTGGTCCTACAGGTCCTGCCGGTGCACAAGGCGCCACAGGTCTGCAAGGTCCTTCAGGTATTGATGGTGTAGCAGGAGCTACAGGTCCGCAAGGCTTACAAGGCCCGACAGGCGCACAAGGCACCGCTGGTGTTGCTGGTCCTACCGGTGCGCAGGGCATCCAAGGTATAGCAGGTCCTGCTGGTGCGCAAGGCGCCACAGGCTTGCAAGGTCCATCTGGTATTGATGGCGCAGCAGGCGCTGCAGGGCCACAAGGCTTACAAGGACCAACGGGAGCTCAAGGTAATGCTGGAGCTGCCGGAGCTCAGGGACCGACAGGAAATGGCGGAGCCACCGGTCCTACAGGTCCCTCGGGCAATGATGGTACTGCCGGCGCTACTGGCCCTCAAGGTATACAAGGCCCAACAGGAGCGCAAGGCATTGCCGGTGTTGCAGGCCCTACAGGTGCTCAAGGTATCCAAGGCATAGCCGGTCCAACTGGAGCCCAGGGCATACAAGGCCCAACAGGTACACAGGGTGCCACGGGAAATGATGGCCCAGTAGGTCCTACAGGCGCACAAGGTATACAAGGTCCTACAGGCGCACAAGGTACAGCCGGAGTCGCAGGCCCTACAGGTCCTCAAGGTATTCAAGGTATAGCTGGAGCCACCGGTACACAAGGTTTGCAAGGGCCAACGGGTGCGCAGGGTAGCGCTGGACCTACCGGAGCGCAAGGCTTACAAGGCCCTACGGGCAATCAGGGACCTACAGGTAATGACGGTGCAGTAGGCTCACAGGGACCGACAGGCGCACAAGGTATCACAGGTCCTACGGGCCCCTTGGGTACCGCAGGTGGAGACCTCAGCGGCACCTATCCTAATCCTAAAGTGATCGCGCTGCAAGGTACCGCAGTCTCACCTACGGCCCCTACTGCCGGCCAGATCATGGTCTATAATGGCACCAGCAGCCAATGGGAGGCACAAACAACTAATGGCCTCTTCTGGAAAACAACCGGCAACGCTGCTGTCAGCACCGATTTCATCGGCACTACCAATGCCCAGCCGTTTAAACTTTATAGCAACAACTTGGAACGTATGCGTATCAACCCTACCGATGGAGAGATAGTAGCTGGAGCCACTGGCTCTCCCTATGCGGGAGATCTCTTGGATGGTGTGGCGACGGCCTCGCTTAATTTTGCAGTCAATGGCTACTGTGGTGTAGCTGGAGGCGCAGGCACATGGGGGGAGATCCTCTCTACGTCCAGCACTGCATTCTCAGCAGTACAAGGTGTCTATGGCGGATCCGGCACAGGAGCTGGTGCACTGGGTAATTTTAATGGCACCTCTACGAGCAGTACGCGCACAGGTGTTTATGGAGTGGTATCCACACCTGCAGCTACCAATGCCGGTGCTGGTGTGACAGGATATAACGCTATCACATCAGGAGCGCAGCATATGGGTGTCTATGGATCATACAATGGATCTGCCTATGGCCTGGGTGTGGTAGGGATCGGTTTTGGTGGTGGTATACCGACAGGCAATCAGGACATAGCAGTAGTAGGCTGGCGAACAAACAACGCCAACTATAGCGGCTATTTCAATGGCAATCACGTCATAGCAAACGGCACCAAATCAGCCTCTGTAGGCACCAGCGTGGGCAATCAGCTGCTGTACGTCAATGAAAGCCCGGAGGTGTGGTTTGAAGACTTTGGCGAAGGGCACCTCAACAATGGTGAATGCACTGTAGAACTGGACAAGCTTTTCCTGGAAACAGTATTCATAGACGACACTCACCCTATGCACGTATTCATCCAGATGGAGGGAGAGAGCCAGGAGGTATTTGTCACCAAGACACATACATCTTTCACCGTACATGAGAAGAACAGCGGGCGCTCTGATGCAGCCTTCAGCTGGAGGCTTGTAGCTAAGCGCCTCCACTTCCAGGATCATCGCTTTGGCTGCGACCCTGTATGGGGACCCGGCGATACCCGCAAGTACAATCAGGATGCCGTAGCGCCACCTGTAGACTATGATGCCGCTGTGAAGCTCCAGGAGGAGATGAAGCGGAACTGGAAGCCCACTCCTATGCCTGCTGGTTTCATCGATTATATCCAGTTGCAAAAAGAGAATAATGAGCGCTCACTGGTCAAGCCAGCCTCCAGCCGCCGGCCTGTCACCACACCAGCCGGGGGCAAATAGGCAAAGACAAAAAATATCTTCACCATAGCGCGGCACCTGCTGCGCTATTTTTTTAGAGCGCCTTGTCAGTTGGATAACTTCTCTCAGATGTTTAAGCAAATTCACGTTCTTTGACACGCAATACATTGATCATGTCCCGTCCATTAAAGATCGTTTTCCTGGGTACTCCTGAGTTTGCCGTAGCCATGCTCGACATCCTGCATCACTCACGCCATGAGGTAGCCGCCGTCATTACTGCGCCAGACAAACCAGCCGGCCGTGGCATGCATCTCTCGGAGTCTGAGGTCAAGAAATATGCCGTAGCCAATAATATCCGCCTGCTACAACCTGAGAAACTCAAGAATGAACATTTCCTCCATCAGCTGCGCGATATACAGGCAGATATCTTTGTGGTCGTAGCTTTCCGCATGCTGCCTGAGCTGGTATGGAATATGCCACCACTTGGCACTATCAATCTCCATGCCTCCCTCCTGCCCCAGTACCGTGGCGCAGCACCGATCAACTGGGCAATCATCAACGGTGAGAAAGAAACTGGTGTCACCACATTCCGGCTACGCCATGAGATAGACACCGGTATGATCATACACCAGGACAAGGTCGCCATACGCGATGATGAGAACGTAGGCGAACTGTACCATGAGCTGATGGATGTGGGCAAGTATACGCTGCTGCGCACCATAGATGCGATAGCAGATGGCGACTATCCGCAGATACCTCAGGACCATATCATAGATATCAAGCACGCACCTAAGATCAATAAGGAGACCGGCAGCATAGATTGGAATAAAGACGCCGCCTCGATCTATAATCTCATCCGGGGCCTCAGTCCCTACCCAACTGCGTGGACCAGCATCTACAGCAAGACTATCAAGATATATAAAGCTGAAAAGCGGGAGATAGCCCACAATATGCCTATCGGAGTGCCGGATACAGATGGCAAGACATTCCTGCGCTACTACTGCACAGATGGCTATCTCGATCTATTGGATATTCAGCTGGAAGGCAAGAAAAGGATGGGTATAGAAGAGTTCCTGCGCGGTCACGGCAGTTCTATCCAGTCAGCTTAGTTCAGCGATATAGCAGGCAGCATCAGCTCCATAGAGTTGTGAAACATCAGCGGGAAGGTCTTCACTGTCACATACTTTATCACCGGAAACTTATGTAGTACTTTCATTAGCTCCACTCGTGATTTGGCCGAGAAGACGATCCATAGCTTAGACCTGTCTTCAGCCAGCGAATAGCTAAGGATACTACCTTTCACCATACATTCATTTACAAATGCCCGCTGCGCCGGTATCAGCTCCATAAACTCCTCCGTCATCTCAGGGAGGCTCATCTCTACCAGATATTGATCCATACTAGACTCCTTTCTTTTTTGAAACTAAACATAAAACCACTGAATTCTCAATCCTCACACATAATATATACGTGCAAACAGGGAAATGCTTACTTTTTAACAGACGAAATAACAAGTGTTTAATTGTGGCTTTTGCCGGACCATCGCTCCAGATAGTTTAGTATAGGAGCGGTCATAAAGGTGGTGATCAGCGCCATGAATACCATCATGGTAAACACCTCCGGTTTTAGTACTCCGAGGTTATATCCGATATTGAGTACGATCAGCTCCATCAGTCCGCGTGTATTCATCAGCGCGCCTATCTCCAGGCTCTCCCGCCAGTCAAATCCCGACAATCTCGCAGCTACTGCGCTTCCGATCAGTTTGCCCGCTACAGCCAGCAGCAGGATACATCCAAATATCGGCCATAGTGCAGTATCTGAGAGTACATCTATTTTGGTGCGCAGCCCCGTGATCACAAAAAATATAGGCAGCAGCAGAGATACGCTCACTCCTTCCAGCCTCTCGGTCAGGCTATGCCGCAGGTCGCGGTTGGTAGGTAGTACCGCTCCGGCTATAAATGCGCCAAACAGCGCATGTATGCCTATGATCTCAGATGCCAGGGAAGAGGCCAGCAGTACAAACATAGAGACCGCTATAAACTCCACACCACGCTTGTGCTCCTGTGCCTGCTGGCGTGCATAGTACCGCGCCAGTACCGGTTTCACCCATAGGATCATCAGCAGCACGTAGGTCAGTGTCAGTATAAATGTGACTATCACGCCGTGAAAGCTTTCCGCCTTGGTGATAGCTACCACTACCGGCAGTATGCACCAGGCCGTCACATCATTGATAGCAGCACACATCAGTGCCATTATGCCAGTAGGCCGGGTAGCTATGCCACGCTCCCGCACGATACGAGCCAAGACGGGAAAAGCCGTAATACTCATCGCGATTCCCATAAAGAGAGAATAAGCCACAAACCCGGTCTTGTCTACTCCAAACCGCTCATAGGTAAACCAGGCAAAGCCGGTACCCAGAAAGAAAGGCACTACGATACTGCTATGGCTGATGACTATGGACTCACCAAATTTTTCACGGATAGAGTCCAGATCCAGCTCCATACCGATCACAAACATAAAAAGCAAAAGTCCTAACTGACTCAGTATGCCCAGGTATGTCAGAGACTCTTTGGGGAATAGCGCCGCAGCCACATCCGGCGCCACCCACCCTAGCAGTGATGGCCCCAGCAGAATGCCGGCCACTATCTCTCCCATCACAGACTGCTGGCCTATTTTAGTAAAGATCCAGCCCATCCCTTTTGCAGCAAAGAGGATGATGATCAGCTGCAGCAGTGCGAGTGACAGCGGGTTGTCAAAGGCAGCAGAGAGGTTATGCTTTAGGCTAAAATCAATCTCATGGTGCGCTATCACAGCCGGATACGCGTAGCCGCCTACATAAGTGATAGCCGCTATCCCAGTTAACAGCGGCAATACAATAGCCAGATAGAGGCGCACTTGTTTCATAACAGTCGGGCTTGGTTTCTTAGTACTATATTACTCAAAAACACATTGCATCTACCAATGGTTCCTGATCACAGGTATATATCTGCAGGAAGCAGGAAGACCCGCAAACTAACAGTTGTTAGCTTACTCCCACTCTATCGTAGCAGGTGGCTTGGAGCTGATGTCGTACACTACGCGATTGATGCCGCGCACGTTATTGATGATCTCGTTAGACGTCTTTGCCAGAAACTCATACGGCAGGTGAGACCAGTCTGCGGTCATGCCGTCAGTAGAGTTTACGGCGCGTAGCGCTACTACATTCTCGTATGTACGCTCATCGCCCATCACCCCTACGGCCTTGATAGGCGTCAGGATCACACCAGCCTGCCATACCTGATCGTATAGCTCATATTTCTTCAGGTTACCTATGAATATATGGTCTGCCTCCTGCAGGATGCGTACTTTCTCCGGCGTGATATCGCCGAGTATGCGTACTGCCAGCCCTGGCCCCGGGAAAGGATGCCTGTGCAGGATATCCGGATGCAGTCCCAGCTCTTTGCCGGCGCGGCGCACTTCGTCTTTGAAGAGTAACCTCAGCGGCTCTACCAGTTTCAGATTTAGCCTGTCAGGCAGGCCGCCCACATTGTGGTGAGACTTGATGGTCATAGATGGCCCTTTCACAGATACCGACTCTATCACATCCGGATAGATAGTGCCCTGTGCCAGCCATTTCACCTCAGGATGCTTATTAGCTTCCGCTTCAAATACTTCTATGAATACACGGCCTATGATCTTGCGCTTCTGCTCCGGATCTGTCACCCCTGCCAGCTCTGACAGAAATTTATCTCCCGCACGCACACCGACCACATTCAGGCCCATTCCTTTATACTGCTCCAGCACTCCTTCAAACTCATTCTTGCGCAGCAGACCATTGTCTACGAATATACAAAGCAGGTTTGTGCCTACAGCCCTTTGCAGCAGCAGTGCCGCTACAGAGGAGTCTACACCACCGGAGAGGCCGAGCAGTACATGCTCCTCACCTATTTGTTCTTTCAAACCAGCTACAGTCTCGGCAACAAATGATGCCGGAGTCCACTTGTGTGCCAGCCCACATACGCCAAAGAGGAAGTTATTCAGGATCTTGTGCCCGTCGGTAGAGTGATATACCTCAGGGTGAAACTGAATGCCATAAACGATATTGCCGAAAGCCTTGTCCTTTGCCTGAAAAGCAGCTACCGGTATAGAGTCAGATTTTGCTACTATCTGAAACCTATCGCCGACCGATGTGATAGAGTCGCCATGGCTCATCCATATCTGCGAGTGGTCAGGCACGCCTTCGAAGAGCTTTGTACCATAGTCTTGTATATCCAGGTGCGCCCGGCCATATTCACGCTTGTCGCTTTTCTCCACCTTGCCGCCAAACTTTTGGGCCAGCAGCTGTGCACCATAGCACACACCCAGCAGCGGTACCTGATCGGTCAGCTGCTCTATATCTATATCCGGTGCACTCTCATCCCGCACCGAAGCTGGCGATCCGGAGAGGATCACCCCCTTGATGTCAGGTGTCAGCGTTGGGATTTTATTGAAAGGTACTATCTCGCAGTAGACCTCAGACTCGCGGATGCGACGTGCTATGAGCTGTGTATACTGCGAACCGAAGTCTACGATCAGTATTTTTTCTTGCATGGCCGCAAAAGTAATCTTTAGCTAGGAGACATCACAGAAAGTTATTGGTCCGTATGTGGAGATTTGACGACCTGCATGAGTAAACTTGCATACGTACCAACCTAACTTTGCATTCAGCCCCAACGGGGCGCCCGCCTCTAGAGTAGGGCATCGCCCTACGCAAATCCCAAAGGTAAATCTCACTCAAACCTGAGTGCCCTCACCGGTGTGATCCTGCTCACCAGCCGTGAGGGTACGATCAGCAGTACCAGGCAGACCACTACAGTACCCACATTCACTGCCGCTATCCATATCCAGCTGATGCTGATCGGGGCATAGGAGATGTAGTAGGACTCCTGAGGCAGTTTGATCACATGCCAGTGCTGCTGTATCAGGCAGATACCGAGGCCGGCCACATTGCCTATCACCAGGCCTGCACCTATGATCACCAGCGCGTAGTAGAGAAAGAGCTTGCTCATAGACCCATTGCTACTACCCAGCGCTTTGAGCAGGCCTATCATATTGGTGCGGTCCAGTATCAGGATCAGCAGTGTAGTCACCATATTGATCACCGCTACGAGTATCATCAGCACGAGTATGATCAGCTCATTCATAGTTTGCAGATCTAACCAATCAAAGAGGCCCGGCTTTAGCTCCTTGATAGAGTTGACCTCCAGGTCGTCTGCATTGATCTCATGGTTCATGCGGGTGGTGAGATCATCTATCGGGTCGCGGTTTAGTTCATCATACCGCCCTTTGTCTAGCAGCCCGCCAAATACTGACAGGTAATAAGCCCGCGCCCTGCTTTTAAAAAGTTGCCCGTCTTTCAGAAACACATCAAATCCCCCCACTGAGTCGCGTCCCCAGCCATTGATATCCTGTATCACACGGATGTCTACCATTGCTATCTCCTTGTCAAATTCCTCTATACCCGTCTCGTAGATACCGCGTACGCGAAAAGGCCTCGCCCGCATCTCTTGTCCTATAAAGTTCACCACGACCTTAGACCCTGTATCCAGCTGTAGCCTGTCCGCCGTAGCTTTTGAGATCAATATCTGCCGCATGGACTCCGTACTGTCACCGTCGATGATCTGCCCACGCTTTAGGTAGGGCTGGAGCACCGACCAGTCAAAGTCCTCTTCCACTCCACGCAGCACGATCCCGTCAAAGTCGTCTTTTGTTTTCAGCAGGCCACCTTTCATCGCAGACACTTCTATATGCTTGACATAAGGCAACATTTCCGGGTGCTTGTAGAAGTCCTGATACTTGTACACCGCACCTGACTCATACGAGTCAGCCATGCTATACGGCTTGATATGCATGTGCGCCCAGAAGGCAAAGATCTTGCCCCGTATCTCTTTCTGGAAACCATTGATAAATGAGGATGTCACTATCATGACCGCCACGCTCAGGGCCACCGCAGCGATAGCAATGCGGATGATAAAAGACGAAAACGACCTCGACCTGCTGAAGGCGATCTTGCGGACTATAAAGAGCTCGGTATTCAAATCAGATGCAGGTTATACGCTCAAATATAGGCATACTGGCGGAATCGGTAACGCTTATCCCGCTAGCTTGAACATGATCGGGAGTATGAAAGACACCTTTACAGGCTTGCCCTTTTGCCTGCCAGGCTGGAATGGCGGCAGTAGCTTGATCACCCGCACAGCTTCTGCATCTATGCCCTTGCTGACGCCCATTTTTACCGCGATATCAGATACGGTTCCATCCTCATTTATCTGAAATCCCACTACCACACGGCCTTCTATGTTATGCTTTCTCTCATAGGCCGGATACTGTACATGTTCGGCTATGAAGCGCATCATTGCCTTCTCCCCTCCGGGGTAAGAAGGCATCTGCTCCACCACCGTAAATATCTTGTCCGAAACTACAGGACGGTGCTCCGCAGTATCCGTTTGTGCCACCACCGGCAGCGTCATCGCAGCCAGCATCAGTATCAGAAGTGTTCTCATCTTATTATCCATTTATGTTAATCCAGGTATTTGCCCTGCTCGATCTCCTGAGGTAGTTTGGGGCTGTGGTCGGGCAGTGACACTGCCTGTTTCCAGTATTTCAGCGCTTCCTCCTTACGGTTCAGTTTCATCAGGATATTGCCATAGCGCTCCAAGTATCCTGCCGTCTTGTCTCCCTCCATATCCAGTACTATCTTCTGCTGGCGCTCTGCCTCCGCATAGTCTCCCTGCAGGAAGAGTAGCGCAGCGTATGTATCTATCCTGTTTCTGTCCTTGGGATTTGCCTTCATGGCTTTCTTTACATACTCCACCCCCTTGGCAGTATCCCTATGGGTCAGATAGCAGAGCCAGGCATAGTTATTCTGGGCACCGGCATTATTCAGGGCGGCAGACAGGTCGTAGTAGTGCATCGCCTTGCCTGTATCTAGGGCCATGCCGCCTTTGCCATACTCATACCTCCATGCCAGCTGGTATAGCGCATATGCATTGCCCGACTCTCCTGCTCTCTGGTAGTAGGATGAGGCTATCGACTCACTATGGCGCATACCGGCTGCACCAGCAGCGGCATAGTCTCCCATTTTCACCAGCGCCATAGGATAGCCCTGTGCCTCGGCGCGCTTGTACCAGACCAGCGCCTTGGTAGAGTCTACAGGCAGGCCACCCTCGCCCTGCTCATACATATAGCCTATCTCATACTGTGCACGGGAGTTGCCCATCTCAGCAGCCTTCATATAGAGAGCCCTGGCCATCGTATCATTACTACCCACTCCACCATAGCCACTTTTGTAGAATAGCGCAAGGTTGGCTATGCCCACCCGGTTATTCAGGTCAGCAGCGCGCTTATACCATTTTGCGGCTATCGTTTTATCGCCTGTAGTGCCTATTCCATTTTCATACATATACCCCAGTTCTACCTGGGCGTCGCTATAGTTTGAGTCTGCTGCCTCTTGCTCATATTTCAGGCCGGCAGCTTCATCTTTTTCGCAGCCCTTGCCTTTGGTGGTCATCCAGCCTACATTGTAGAGCGCTGCGGGGTAGTGCCGCTCGGCGGCGGCCTTTAGCCATGGGTAGGCGGATTGATAGTTGTCATAGTCCAGGTATACTTTGCCTTTCTGATATAGCATCTGTTCGTCTTTGAGGCCCGACTTTTTCACGGCAGTATCTACGGTCGTGCTCATTTCATCATCATTGCCTGCCAGCTTAAATTTGATCGGCAGTAGCATCCTCACTCTCACCACCTGCCCCTCACTTTCACCGGGTGTAAACTTTGGCATGAGCCTCACTACCCGCAGTGCCTCAGCGTCTATGCCTTTGGTCACACTCCTCTGGATGTGGATGTCAGACAGCTCACCATTGCGCTCTACTATGAAGCTGACTATCACCCTGCCCTGTATATCATGCTCACGCTCCAGGTCCGGATACCGGATATTGCGCTGGATAAAGGTCATCATCGCCACCTCTCCCCCAGCGTACACCGGCATCTTTTCTACTATTTCGTAGACTTTGTCTACGGGGTTCTCCACCCGCTGCGCTGCCGCGGTCAGGAGTACAAGGAAACAAGAAATTACGATTACAGCTTTCTTCATGTCGTTTTTTGTCATTTAACTTTCATAGCACAAGGCTGATCTGAGACACATATTGTTTACTTGTCATCAGGCACCACTACTCACCCAGCACATGATAGGCTAGTTTAAAGGCAATACTCATATTGTAGCTCACTTTCACCGGTTTCCCATTCTGCATACCAGGGGTGAATGCAGGCAGCAGACCGACGAGTCGGAGCGCCTCTGCATCTATACCGCTGTGCACTCCTTTTTTGATCGTAGCGTGGCTGATACGGCCATCATCTTCTACGTCAAATGCGACGGTTACGGTACCTTGGATGTCATTCTCCCTTTCCAGTTCCGGATATTGCATATGCTCCTGCAGGAATCTCATGAGAGCCTCATCTCCGCCCGGGAAGGAAGGCATCACATCCATGGCCGGATCTGCTATGATCTGCGAAAAAGTATCAATAGAAAATATCACTTTACTTTTGACTGGTCGTCCGTTATACATGCCGGGTCGCATTTTTTTGATCTGGCGTATAGTATCCAGGAGCGCTCTATCTGTTTGCGGGTTGATGCCATCTATTACTTTCAGATCAGATATAGTGCTATCTGGATGAGAAGTTAATTGTACTACGAGTCCTTTGGATTTATCTCTTTTGCTATAGAATTGCAGCAGATGCTCTTTTACAAATTCTATCTTGCCACCAGTACCATTCAGAAAATCAGGCTGCTCATTCAATGCCGTTCCGTTGTAAAAACCACCATTGTCTACCACACTTTTTTCATCCAGAAATGACACATTCAATACTAACCTGGACGACACATTCTTGCCTCGCTCCTGACCGGGCTGAAAACGTGGCAGTGACCTGATCACACGCACAGCCTCAGAGTCTACATCAGGCCACACGTGCCTGACACACAGTACTTGTGAAACAACCCCTTCAGAATCTACCGTAAACTCTACCGGCACCACACCGAGATAGCGATTCATTTGATTAGTGCGTCTTATACTGGCTTTGATATAGTCCTTCATCGCCTGCTCACCACCGGGGAATGCAGGCAATACAAACTCCGGCACCCTGGTGATACGAAAAGTGACGGGTACCACCTGACCGACCCGCACTGCCACACCACCCTGCATACCCACCTTGTGCCTAGGGAAAGTACGCACTACACGTACAGCCTCAGCATCCAGCAGGGGGTGTATGCCGCGCTTCACAGCCACGTTTGATACAGTACCATCTTTATTGACTACGTAGCCCACTACTACCCGGCCCTGCACTGCACTGTCTGCTGCAGCCGCAGGATACTGGATGTGAGTCATCAGGTACCGGTCCATAGAGTCCTGCCCACCCGGAAACTCCGGCATCTGCTGCACTACGGTATATACCTTGCTGGTATCGACCTGAGCCAATATGGACACTGAAAGAAAAAGTGCGAGCGCGAGTGAAATAGTTTTCATATACATGATAGTACTTAAGAAGCTGACAAATATAGGAATAGTGGGCTTTTGTGTATGTCAGATTATCGTGACGTTTCCCGCTTTCTCTCATTCTTCCGATCCGGCAAAAATAATCCAGAGCATGACACTGGCCAGATTGTCCATCTCCATGCGTCTATTATCCATTTTCCGGGCCATGCTTGTCGCGCACCTTTGCATTGTCAATATCGACATAAACAGTCAAACAAAAGCAATGGCAAATTTCAACGTACCCGGCAGAGGTGAAGTATCTGCAAGCAATCAGGAAATATTTGATAAGCTCGAAAAAGGCCTGGGCATGGTGCCAAATCTCTACGGCGTGATGGCTCATTCAGACACGGCGCTGGCAAACTACCTGGCATTCCAGAATGCAAAGACAACATTCTCCAATAAAGAAAAGCAGGCGATCAACCTGGTAGTAAGCCAGGTAAACGAGTGCCTCTACTGCCAGTCGGCTCACACCGCTCTCGGCAAAATGAACGGACTCACTGAGGAGCAGACGATAGAGATCCGCAAGGGTGGTGCTTCCTTTGATAAAAAACTGAATGCCCTGGTCACCCTCGCAGCTAAGATCACAGCACAAAAGGGCATCGGCTGCGATGATGCCGTAGAGGCGTTTCTCGAGGCTGGATACACGCGCGGCCAGGCAGTAGAGCTGGTGATGCTGGTCGCAGAAAAGACCGCTATGAATTACCTCTATGGCATCACAAAAGTAGCGATAGATTTCCCGTTGGCACAGAGCATTTGATTATCTTGTATAGCAGGGCAGACCTACCCTCTGCCCTGCTATAAACAAAACTAAAGACATGGAAGAAAAAAGACACCCTCTCTCACCATTTGACATGGAGAGCGCACTCCGCAAAGTACAACTGGCCGAAGACGCATGGAATAGCCGCGACCCCGAGCGGATCGCCCTCGCCTATTCTATCGACACAGAATGGCGCAACAGGACCGAGTTTATCAATGGCCGCGAGGAGGTAAAAGCCTTCCTGACCAGAAAATGGCAAAAGGAACTGGATTACAGATTAAAAAAGGAACTTTGGGGCTTTAGAGAAAACCGTATGGCCGTAAGGTTTGAATATGAATGGCATGACCACGCAGGCCAGTGGTACCGCAGCTATGGCAATGAGCTGTGGGAATTTGACGAAAACGGATTGATGAGAAAACGTTTTGCCAGTATCAATGACATGCCCATAAATGAGCAAGACCGCAAGCTGAAATGAAGACTCAAAACGCACTCACATTGGTAGATCAGTCTACCGGCCACCTGGCCTTCAAGGTTTTCTCCTTTGAGGACAATAGCTTCTTTGACCATATACAGCGAAACAACTACTACTCTCTGATATGGATACATAGTGGAGACGGTGAGGTCAAAGACGGCCTTTCGCGTCATCGATTTTTCGCCGGCCACCTTTTAGCTTTCTCCCCTTATCAGCCTTTTATGCTGCTGCCGGATGGTGAGGTGAGCGGCACTACCCTTCAGTTTCATCCTGACTTCTTCTGTATTCACAAGCACCATCAGGAGGTGGCATGCCATGGAGTACTGTTTAATAATATCTATGAGCCTCCCACGGTGGCTATTGATGCAGCCAATGCAGAGATACTGCGCATGCACATAGAGCAGGTCCGGGCAGAGATGCAAAATCCGGCAGTAGCGCAATATGAATTGCTGATATCCTATTTGAAGATCATATTGATATTGGCCTCGCGGCTCAAAGCTGTTCAGCACCAGGGAGCAGCCACAGCTACGGCAAATAGTAAAGAGCCATTCGTGCTCCAATCTTTGAAAGATGCTATAGAGTCAAACTACAAAGAAAAGCACAGCGCAAGCGACTATGCAGTGATGCTAAACATAACCCCCAAAGCACTCGGCAGGATCACACGTACTCATCTCAACAAAACGCTGACTACCCTCATCTCCGAGCGGATCATCATAGAGGCAAAGCGTGAACTATACCTGACCAGTAAACCTGTAAAACAGATTGCCTGGGAATTAGGCTACCAGGATGAGTATTATTTCAGCCGTTTTTTCAAGACCAATACAGACGTATCCCCTCAGATATATCGCAACACAGTAGGTCAGGACAGGCAGTAGTCTTTACATCCCTGATAATAGGCAACTAAGAGAATCATCCCTGCATCAATCCCAGCAGCTTTCCGATCTTACTCTTCAGCTCCTTGCGGTCTATGATGAAATCCAGGAAGCCATTTTCCAGCTGAAACTCTGATGTTTGGAAACCTTCCGGCAGCTTCTTGCGAGTAGTCTCCTCTATCACACGCGGCCCGGCGAAACCTATCAGGGCTCCCGGCTCGGCGATATTAAAGTCACCCAGCATGGCAAAGGAAGCTGTGACACCACCCGTGGTAGGATTGGTCATCAGCGATATGTAGGGCAGTTTAGCATCCGCTAGTTGCGTGAGTTTGGCAGAGGTCTTGGCCATCTGCATCAGGCTAAAGGCCGACTCCTGCATCCGCGCCCCACCGGAGCGTGAGATGATCATAAAAGCCGTCTTATGGCGGATAGCGTGGTCTATGCCGCGCGCTATCTTCTCTCCCATCACAGAGCCCATAGACCCGCCTATATAGCGGAAGTCCATAGCTGCCACCGTCAGCCCATAGCCACCTGTCTTGCCCGTAGCCACGCGCATAGACTCATTCAGCCCGGTCTTGCTCTCTGTCTCGGTGATACGCTTTCCATACGGCTTGGAGTCTGTAAATTCCAGGAAATCTACCGGCCTCAGATCAGTGAAAAGCTCTTCAAACGCTTCCTCATCAAAGAGGATGGAGAAATATGCCTCCGCATCTACCCGCTCGTGATAGTTGCAGTGAGGACATGTGTAGAGGTTTTCCTCCAGTTGTGTAGTGAGGTATACTTTTTTGCAGCCGTTGCACTTATGCCAGACGCCATCTGGTGTCTCCAGTTTCTGCTCGGTGTTTGTCTCTACGCCTTTGCGCAGGCGCTTCCACCACGGCACTCTTTCCTGACTCATATATCATCTCCACCAGCCTGGCCCCGTAGAGGCCCGACCGGCACATTTATACAGTGAAGAAATACAATCACAGATTGTTTGATTTAGTGACTAAAACCACCTCCTCCGCCCTGCGGCTACCCTTATCGACGGATACGGACAGCCACAGATTTTAAAGATACGAAAGATTACGCGATGGTCACATCCTTGCTCAGGTACACATCCTGTATCGCGTTGAGCAGGGCCACACCCTCCTTCAACGGACGCTGGAATGCCTTGCGACCTGAGATCAGGCCCATGCCACCTGCACGCTTATTGATGATCGCCGTAGATACCGCTTCTGCCAGGTCTGAGTCACCGGCAGATGCACCGCCAGAGTTGATCAGGCCTACGCGACCCATGTAGCAGTTGGCCAGCTGGTAGCGGGTCAGGTCTATAGGGTGGTCGGTGGTCAGGTTGCTATACACGCGCTTGTCCGTCTTGCCAAACTTCAGCGCATTGTAGCCACCGTTATTCTCAGGGAGTTTCTGCTTGATGATATCCGCCTGGATGGTCACACCTATATGGTTAGCCTGGCCTGTGAGGTCAGCAGCTACATGGTAGTCCACACCATCCTTCTTAAAGTTCTCATTCCTCAGGTAGCACCACAGTATGGTAGCCATACCCAGCTCATGCGCATAGTCAAATGCTTTGGCCACTTCCACGATCTGCCGCTTAGACTCAGGCGAGCCAAAGTAGATCGTAGCGCCTACTGCCACAGCACCCATATTCCACGCATCCCTGATCTGGCCAAACATGATCTGGTCGTAGCTATTAGGGTAGCTCAGGAACTCGTTGTGATTGATCTTGACGATGAATGGTATCCTGTGCGCATACTTGCGGGCTACAGCGCCCAGTACACCATAGGTAGAGGCTACTGCGTTGCAGCCACCCTCTATCGCCAGTTTCACGATACCCTCCGGGTCAAAGCACACCGGATTAGCGGCAAAAGACGCACCGGCAGAGTGCTCTATACCCTGGTCTACAGGGAGGATAGATACATAGCCGGTATTCTTGAGGCGGCCTGTACCGGCCAGCGCCTGCAGGCTACGCAGGGTCTGTATATTGCGGTTGCTGTCCTTCCAGTAGCGCTCTACGAAATCCCTGCGTGGGAGGTAGAGAGAGTCCTTTGCAAAGGTCTTGGATTCATGCGCCAGCAGGTACTCGGCTTTCTCCTCGCCGAGGAGCTTTACTATTTCTTCTTTAGTCATCTGAATTGTAGATTTGATATGAGGCCGACAAAGGTAGGATTTTTGGTCACAAAACCGAGATTTCGCCCCATTTGCCGGCCAAAATCAGGTTTTTATGGGCCTTTTTCATGAAAGGATAATATTACTGACACGTCAAATGCCGTGATAATGGAGTATACCTGCCTCCTGCATTTGTCTAAAGTCTATTGTCTCATGTCTATCGTCTATTTTACTACATTTGCTCCGCAATTTTTCTAAACCAAAACATATCATGAACAACGAAGTATATATCGTATCCATAGCCCGCACGCCGGTAGGCAGTATGAGCGGCGTACTCTCTCCACTCTCAGCGGTCAATCTCGGCGCACAGGCCATCAAGGAGGCCATCAAGCGTGCCGGCATCACCGGAGACCAGGTAGATGAGGTCATCATGGGCAATGTGATACAGGCCAACACCGGCCAGGCTCCTGCCCGCCAGGCAGCCCTCGCAGCAGGCGTACACGTAGGCGCCACCTGCACTACAGTCAATAAAGTATGTGCCTCAGGTATGAAGGCCGTGATCTTTGGCGCGCAGTCTATCATGCTGGGCGATAAGGACGTGGTAGTAGCTGGCGGTATGGAGAGCATGACCAATGCACCATATATGCTGGACAACGCCCGCAATGGCTACCGCTATGGCAATGGCACCATACAGGATGCTATCGTACGCGATGCGCTCCAGGATCCATACAGCGGCCAGATGATGGGCAGTAGCGGTGACCGCTGCGCTGTGAAGTATAACTTCACCCGTGAGGACCAGGATGCCTATGCACTGGAGTCATACAAGCGCGCTGCCGATGCCTATAAGAATGGCTGGTTCAATGACGAGCTGTTTGAAGTAGAGATCAAGGGCAAGGAATCTACCTTTGTAAAGGAAGATGAAGAATACAAGAAGCTGAAGCCTGAGAAGGTAGCTTCCCTCAAACCTGCCTTCGGCAAAGATGGTACAGTGACGGCGGTGAACGCCTCTAAGATCAATGACGGTGCCGCAGCCCTCGTACTCATGAGCGGTGCCAAAGTAAAAGAACTCGGCCTCACTCCTATCGCAAAGATCACAGGCTATGCAGACGCAGAGCAGACTCCGGATGAGTTCACCACATCTCCATCTATCGCTATCCCTAAGGCCCTGAAGAAGGCCAGCAAAGAAGTGAAGGACGTTGACTTCTTCGAGATCAACGAAGCTTTCTCAAACGTAGCCCTAGCCAATATCAAGCTCCTCGGCATAGATCATGCTAAGACCAACGTATTCGGCGGTGCGGTAGCCCTCGGCCACCCGGTAGGCATGAGCGGCGCGCGTATCATCTGCACGCTCCTCTCTGTGCTGAAGCACAAAGGCGGCAAGGTAGGCGCGGCGGGTATCTGCAATGGCGGCGGCGGCGCTTCTGCTATCGTGATCGAGAAGCTCTAAGCAAGATCGTTTATAAACAAAAAGGCCTGTCTTTATCAGACAGGCCTTTTTGTTTTGTATGCCTTTCATTTAGAGACGCATCATTATGCGTCTTCACGATGATCACACTAGTGGTAAAGGGGTAAATGCTAGTACTTTTGTAACTCCAAAGCCATTAACTCCTTTATCTCTTTTGAGCCAATCAAGTTGGGAAATTTGATCAGTGCTTCGTCAATATCTTTGATTTCTTGCTCAATCATTTCATAAGCTGTTTCTGGTTGCAAAGAATGTAAGGTCAACGCATCTACATAAAAATCAGTTGCTATAGTTTGATTACCTTTTATCAAACTGTACAAGCCCATATTAGCGTTAACCCAGCAAAGTGTACTATCTATTGCTAACGCCTTTTTACTATTCTCAATAGCACCATCCAAATTACCGTTTTGATATTGCTTCCAACCGAGATTACCATACATGATGGCCTTGTCATATTTTGCAGCTACAGAAGCATCAGGAACTATCCCGACTACAGATAGTGTAGTGTTAACACTAGTAACATAGCTTTCATTATATAACAGGATATAATAATCTCCTGTATAACCATGACCTTCTACTGGAATGATTCCGTTAGTCAAGTTTTTTCGGGATACATCAGGAAAGTATCTATAGTTGTCCGAGCCATTCATAAAAGCAAGCATATTATCTCGATCAGTTACGTATACATCTAAGGATGCAGTTCCTTTGGGAGTTGATAAGCTATTAGCGAAGGATGAACTAAGCCCTGATTTATCAATTTTTGAGGTGATTTGAGCAACCAAACCAATTGGTGAGATTGCCTCGTCATCTCTAGAGCAAGTAAATGCAATAAACCATTCATTCGTGTTCTCTGGAATATGAATAGGAATGTAGCTTCTGGAGCTAAGAGTGGTTAGATTAAAGCTATTTTCCTTCTGAATTTCTATAGTTCTATACTTAGAAATGTCGCTTTGAGCACTAACAGCAAGAGTAAAAAACAGCAGCAAGAGGACAAGTAGATTTTTCTTCATAAAGTACATTCTAATAAAAAAATACACTTTATGATTAAAAAACAAATAACATCTTTCTAAAGTATCAAAACCCCTTCAGCTCCGCATACACCCTATTGATAGGCAGTCCCATCACACTATAAAAATCGCCATCAAGTTTGCGTATCGCCACTGCACCTATCCAATCCTGGCAAGCGTAGGCACCGGCCTTGTCATACGGTTTATAGTTGTCTACATAGTATGCCACTTCCTCAGATGTGAGCTCATTAAAAGTCACATAGGTGGTCTCGGAGAATACCACCTCTTTCGCCTTGTCAGCGATATATACCCCTGTCACTACCTTGTGCGTATGCCCGCATAGCTCAGATATCATACGGATAGCATCCTCACGGTCCACCGGCTTCTCATACACTTTACCATCCAGTATCACGATGGTGTCAGCCCCCACCAGCACCTCATCATCTGATAGCTCCGCTACGAGCGCAGATCCCTTCAGTTTCGCCAGATAAGCAGGTATCTCTTCAGGTAGTGTATTGGCCGGGTGTACCTCCGGCACATCCTTACTCCGCACCTCAAAGCTAAACCCTGCCATCTTCATCAGCTCACTCCTTCTCGGAGATTTAGAAGCTAGTATAATCTTCTTCTTTGTCATCCTTCGATAATTTTATCACTGCAGAGGCGGAGTGACGCAGAGAGAAAAATGCAAGTTGCATCAATATACGTCCTGTATTCCTCTCCGCCTCCGCGTCTCTGCGGTTAAACCTGTATTTCTCTTGGCTCTCCTTACTTCCACACTGTGATAAACAGATAATAAACCGGCATAGACAGCAGCCCGAAGAACATCAGCAACTTCAGCAGCACACTGATATTATGGTAGTCCTTGCTATTCCTGGCCGGTATCACGGTAAACATATTAGTGACCAGCGGAAACTGCAGGAAGAAGATCGAAAACCAGAAGTGCTTCTTCAATCCATGCTGCCACATGAAAAGCTCTATGTAGGCTATCACTCCTGCTACTATCAGCATCAGGAGCACCACCACGGCATTCACAGCCCACACCGGTAGTACCACCGGTAGCGTATTCATATTGTATGCGGCGTCAGCGCCACGGTCCTCGGCGTCCTTTATGATCTCACGCATGAGCGATACTATAAAGGCAAAAAAGCAATACAGCTTCAGCTGCGCATGGATGCTATGCGCAGCCATCTCCTGAAAGTCCGTCTGAAAGAAATCCGACAGCCGCGGCTCAAACAGTACCGGCATCACAAACACAATAGCCGATAGCGCAGCGATCAGCACATTGCCTATCAGAAAGTATTTCTTGAGCGTCTGAGAGTAGAGCCACAGCATAGCCACAGCAGTGATAAAGATGTAGCCCAGCCGCAGATTGCCAAAGTGCCACGCCAGGAAGAAGCCGATGAGGATACCGCTAACATTCAGTCCCAGTTGGAGATTGAAGGCAGCATCGAGTGAGATATCCCTGCCTATGATCACGCGGTCGGGTCTGTGCTCCGCATCCTGCTCATAGTCCAGATAGTCATTTACCACATTGCCGCCTGCTGCTATCAGCACCACCGCCAGCACCAGTAGGGCAAAGTAGGGCGCAGTCATGGTCAGCGGTACATCTGCGGCATAGAGGTAGGTACGTATCACGCAGTACTGGAAGAGCACCATGCTCAGCGCGATGATCACCAGATTGACCCACCGTGTCAATCTCATTATTGCGTATAGCTGTTTGATCATTTGGTCGGGTAGAGATCCTGTATAGAAGATGTCAGGAGCGAATATACTTCTTTCAGGTTTTGATGGCGGCTCAAAAGGTCCAGATGCACATCTATGGTAGACTGGTCGCGGCGGATGGCCGGGCCCGTCTGCAGCTGAAAGGGCGACTGCCCCTGCACCCGCTGTATATGCGCTGCGATCAGCGGCCGCAGCTCGTCAAAGGAGAGCCCGCTCTCCTGCAGCAGCTGCTCCGATACGGTATAGAGATAGTTGGTAAAATTATTGGCAAAAACAGCTGCCAGGTGCAGCGACTGGCGGTCGCGTTCCTCCACCTGCTTCACCCTGCGGGATAGGGTCTGCGCTACGGCTGTGAGCGTAGCCCGCGTCTGCTCATTATTGCCCTCTATCATCATCAGCACATCCGTGAAATTGGTCTCCGTATCGCGCGTCATAGATACAAAGGGATAGAAGATACCATAGCTGCCCGAGGTGCTCAGCAGCTCCTTTGATTTGATACCGGAGGTATGCGCCAGTATCTTGCCGCTCAGTGGCAGTGCCCTTGCGGTGGCTTCTATTGCATCATCTTTCACAGAGAGAAGGTAGACATCTGCCTCACTGCTCACACTGGCCAGGTCTGAGGTGGCGGTAGCATCCAGCTCCGCAGCCAGCCTTGCAGCATTCTCCGCAGAGCGGCTCCATACCTGCACGATCCTGTGCCCGGCACGGTACAGTGCGCGTCCCAGCGCTGTAGCGGCATTGCCAGATCCTATCAGCGTGATGGCAGCCATGTTATGCTTTAGCTTTGTTTTCACCCATGCGGCGGTACATGCTGAGCAGTACCCCGAGGAAGGTGATGATACCACCGATCCACACCAGCTTGATACCGGGGAATATGATAGCCTTCATGATGATGAAGTCCGTAGCCAGTTCCTTTTCGGTCACTGCAAAGGTGAACTTCTTCGTATCCGGATTGATACGATTGATAGCGATGCTCAGGCCCATCTGCTCATTGTCAAATGCGTCAGACGCCGTCGTATTATCCGCCAGGTTGATGATATAAACTGGCTCCGCCTCTAATACATTGCCGTCCAGAGATTTGATCTCCAGCTTGGCACCTACTACCAGCTTATTCTTTTGGTCTACACCGGCTGGCATTGCCGGTTTATTGTCCAGCGCCTTAAATACGACAAAGTTCTTCTTGGTAAAGAAGGTATCCCCCACCGCCAGTTCAAAGTTGTTGGTCTTTTCCTTCAGCTTAGAGTTATCCGGTACTGAGCTCACGTGTGTGAACACATCCTTGCTCAGGTAGTGCTTTGTATCAGGATTGGCCACCATGCCCATCTTCTGGTTCACCTGTGCATTTGGGAAGAGGGAGAACTGCTCATCTACCTGCCCATCCTTGCCACGCCTGATATAGTCTACCTGATAGAGGTTATTCGGCTTCTCTATTTTCAGCCCGCGGTAGCTGATCTCATAGCCTCCCATTTTGTACAGGGAGTCGCGCATCAGCAGCATATTCTCCGCCGTCTCCTGTGCCTTAAACTCTTTACCAAAGTTGACACCGGCTGTATTCAGAGAGATCACCTCCTTCTTGTATTGCGAGATCAGCACACCCACCAGAAATACGCCAAACCCAAAGTGCGTCACCGCGCCGCCCCATAGCTTTGCATTCTTCTTGAGTACTACGAGTGCATAGGCGGCATTGGCCAGTACGGTATATACCGCCGACCACAGCATCAGCATATATGGCGAGATAAATTTGAATGAATGCTCGCGGAATGAGAGTTCTATCACGGGTTCTATCTTCATACCATAGCAGATACCGGCAGTGATCACCACTGAGGCCGCCAGTGTATACCACGCCCAGCGGATCACAGACGGCGCCTTAGACGATTTGTAGCCGAGGTACTGGATGATAGCCGTACCTACAGCCACCAGGATGGCCAGCCATATCTGTATGCTATTGTAGTGAGCTACTGCATCAGCCGGTGGGGCTATTTTGCTGTTTTCTGACACGCTAAAGAAACTCTTCAACAGCAGGTTCCACACAGGTATGGAGGTAGTAAAGGTCTGCTGGAGTGCTGAGAAGATGAGAACGAGAGAACCAATAAACATCCAGAACTCACGAGACAGGAGCTCCTCTTCTTTCTCTACAGATGGCAGGGACCATGTCCGTACAAAAAGTAGTATCAGCGATGGTACAAGGAATACAAACAGATAGATCAGCAGCTGGCCCGTCATACCCAGATCAGTGAATGCATGTACTGACGTATCTCCCAGCACACCACTGCGCGTGAGGAAGGTAGAGTACAGCACCGCTACGAAGCCTAGGATGTAAAACAAGAAAGTAGAGAAAAGGCTATGTTTCGTATACTTATAGACCACATGCATATGCAAGCCGGCTACTATCAGCAGCCATGGTACAAAGGACATATTCTCTACCGGGTCCCATGCCCAGAAGCCACCAAAGCTCAGCGACTCATACGCCCACGCCCCACCCATCAGGATGCCCGTACCCAGTATGGCCACATTGAAGAGTGCCCACGGCAGTGCGGGTTTCACCCAGCCCGTGTAGTCCTTGCGTATCAGTGCCGCTACTACAAAAGCAAAAGGGAACAATGCCGACGCAAACCCGCAGAAAAGTACCGGCGGGTGTATGGTCATCCAGTAGTTTTGCAGCAGCGGGTTTAGCCCATTGCCGTCTTGTATGAAGGTGAGGTACTCCGGTCGCTGGAATATCGGTGCCTGGGCCATCTCATGGCGTAGCAGCATAAATGGGTTGCTGCCTATCTTGTAGCCCAGTATCGTGATACCGAGTACCATAGATCCGAGAAAGGTCTGCGTGATAGCAGTCACGGCCATCACTGGACTCTCCCAGTCACGCCAGGTGCGCATACCTATCCAGCCCAGCACTACTATCCAGAATTGCCACAGCAGGAAGCTACCCTCCTGCCCCTCCCAGAAGCTGGAGATGATGTACTTCATAGGCAGCTCTGTAGACGAGTGCCGCCAAGCATAGTGGTACTCAAACCAGTGGTTGAGTATCATCAAAAAGAGCATGACAAACACGCCCAGCACTGATACACCATGTATGGAGAAAGCCCAGCGGCCTATAGAGCGCCAGGAGGATTTCTCAGCGTGAGGCTTGCTAAACTCTGCAGCCGCATATGCCACAAATGCCAATAGGGAAGCAATAAAGCTGACCACCAGAAAGAAGTGGCCCAGATGGCCCAGCCAAAGGTGCTCACCCACAAAGCCATGCGCACCAAAACGATCTTCGAAAAAACTCATATATAGACTCTCTGCACCACTGTCAGAGCCGGGCAAATATAGCCCTAAAATGTATAAGCCGGCGATATAAAATATCTATGAAAAACAACAGCTTTCGCGCTATGCTGCCCACGACCCAAAACAAAGCAGCCCCACGTTGAAACGCAGGGCTGAATAAATATGTAACCAAACAGTTTACCCTTAATTACCTGAGTAGCAGACCAACTCTACAGAAGTATAATCCTTTAGGGAGATAGAGCGTGCAGCACGGTCGCTGAGTTTGACCATATAGGCACCACTCTCGGCCTCTGGCACTTTGCCGACTACCACAGCGTATGTCGTACGTCCATTATCTGTGTTAGTGATCCTCAGGATGGTGCCTACCGTGGCGCTATTGTAGTAGGCTATGTATGCCTGGTTATTGTCTTGCGTCAGCTTTGCTACCCCTTTATCGGTTTTCTTTGGCATGCCTGAGTATACACTCTGGTAGTATACAGACTCATACTCTGAGGCGGGATCATAGACAGCCTTTGGCCGGTAGTTTTCCATACGCTCAGAGGCGGTCTCTGTCTTCCATGATTTTATGGTCTTGCTGCTGGCCAGGCCGGAGGCCATAGAGGCAGAGGCTGTCACATCACCGGAGTTGGTAGATACACGGGGCTCGCGTACCGTGGGCACAATATTGATATAGGCTGTCTTAGCGGGTTCCTCATCTGCGGCACTTGCCGTCGCGCTGGCATCTCTGGCCGGTTCCGGCTTTTTGGCCAGTGTGGCATGTTCGCTCTGGTGTATCACCAGTTTCTGGCCTAGCTTCAGATTGAGGTCTTGTAGTTCGTTCCATTGCTGCAGATCATTGCGATCTACACTATACAGCCGCGCTACGCTGTAGAAGGTCTCGCCCTTCTTCACCACATGCACTACGTCCGCCGCTGCCCTGGTATTCTCGCTGATCGCTACCGGCTCTGCCGCAGGGCCAGCGTGTCTGGTCACTGGCACTTCGGCTGCTTCCTCACCTGAGGCTGGTACACGCAGCTTTTGTCCTACTTTGATAGACATACTGGTGCCTACCGCATCGTTATATGAAGCCAGCTCAGCCGGTTTGATACCATACAGGCGGGAGATAGAGTACATCGTTTCGCCCTTTTCCACCGTATGCCAGGCGTAGCGGGCTCCCGGTGCTGCGCAGATGGCAGCAGCAGATATACCTAAGAAGACAAAGAGGGTAGCGATCTTCATGACTATCTAGTTTTGTACAGGATACGGACACACCGTCTCCTGCCGCTACATACGATATTCACAAAGATTGGTTACGAGATCAGGGTAGAATATAGCTGGATACCTCTACGAGAAACTTCTCCTCATTCACTTTCAGCTGGCCTGCAGCCTCACTGCTTAGCTTGAGTATGATATCGCCCTGCACATCGGCTTGTGGTACTTTGCCTATCACTTTCACATAGATCACCTGCTTGCTCATCAGGTTTGTCACCTTCAGTATAGAGCCCATGTCAGCATAGTTGTATAGTGCCAGGTATTGATTGCCGGGATTCTCACTTTTCAGAAATCCGCCTATGCCACGGTACACTACTTTGCGGCGGCCCTTGGTAGCATATCCGTCATATACAGTAGCGTAGTCGGCTGGAGCCACATCGCTATTCAGCGCGGACTCGGCTGGCTTTGCCGGTGGCGTCTTTTCCTCCTTTACCACCTCCTTTTTCACTACTTCCTTAGGCTGGTCCGTCACAGGCGGTGTGGTCGGCTTTTCGTCAGAGACCTTCACGGGCGTAGATGCTTCTACGATCCTGATCTCCTCCTCCTTCTTCTCGGGAGCCTTAGGTTTTTCGCGCGCAGGCATATCATGACTGCTCAGGTATTCGTGCCCCATCTGCGCCTTATCCTTTACCGGCTCAGTACCAGAGGGCTTGCTCTCTGCAGGCTTGTACGCTGCATCAGGATTCTTAGATGGTATCACCAGGTGCTGGCCTACTTTCACACCGGCATCATCTGCCAGGCCATTAGCCTCACGCAGGTTGTGCACTGTCACGCCATAGACGCGGGCCAGAGAGTAGAGCGACTCTCCCTTCTTCACGACATGTGCTCCGGCAGGCTTTGTTTCTGTATCGGTAGTGGTAGCAGTTTTAGGCTTTGCTGTAGGTTCAGCTTTAGTATTCGTGGTACTCTTGGCTACAGTAGTAGAAGACTTCGGCTTCTCTGCAGGCTTGCTATCGGCGGTAGTTTTGCTGCCGGTAGTGGCAGGCTTGGCAGGCGCAGCAGCACCAGACGGTATGGTCAGTACCTGACCTGGTTTCAGCTTACTCTCTCCGGTCAGGCCGTTAGCCTTCTCCAGCGCACCCACTGTCACATGGTACTTCTTAGCTATCGCATAGAGCGTCTCACCCTTCGCTATTTTGTGCGTAGTCCCCGCCGCATACATCGTCAGCACCGCACATCCCATCCATATCGTCAATATCGTCTTTTTCATACACTTTGTATCAGCTGCCAAAAGTAACCTAACCCTCCTCTCAGCAGGCCGGAGTCTCGTCACATTTCAACAACGCGCCCCACCCCATTGTTGTTATAATGAGACATTTTAAATTTTAATTTAATATAATTGATAGTCAATCAATTAAACCCCCACCTCCGGTTAAAAAACAATCCGTTCCACCCAGCTATAAACTATCTCATCCCACTGCTTGCAAAGACTCAGGTCGGGTGCTGTTTGCATTAAAGCCTCCCTTTAGGGAGGTTTGGAGGGTGGCTGTTTTGTGGACAATTCCTCCTCTCTCCTGCAAGCCGCACTACCTCAACATTTTCCATCCCGATCGCCGGTTTTTGTGAGTATTTCCGCCAAAATAACTTTGCCCCATCTGCGATATTTGCAGTACATATTTTATCACCCAAAATCAAAACACTATGGGACCTTTGGAAGATAGCCCGCTACCAGACCGCTGGCCGCTCAAAGCCACACTCATCCACCTCTCGCTCATCATGAGCACCGCAGAGAAGGAGCACGTTTTCACCCTCAATCAGGCGCTGCTGGAAAACCGCTGCTACCGCCAGCTCTGGTACTACTGGAAAAAGAAATGGGCCAATAACCCCGATGTCATGGCCCGCATCTGCCAGATAGAGCAGCTCTTTATAGTCAAGCTGGAAGGGGCAGCTATGACCAGGCAGCTAAATCCTACTGCCTGCTTTTTTATCCTGAAGCATAACTTCGGCTACGCCCGCCGGGAAGAAGAAATGGAGCTACCGGACCACCTGATGGCCGAGGCGCAGATGGGCCCCGAGGTGGCTAATGAAACAGCTCCACCACCCACTGAGGACGACAAGAAAAAAGGGAAAGATTTCTCAGCACGTGATACGGACAACTTTATATCCGCCAGCCTACGCCGCGATGCCCGCAGGCAGCCACATATGTATAGCTCAGTACGCCCTACAGACCGGCGCTACATGGAGGTAACACGAGATCTCTACGCCTACACCTGAGTGCCTGCATGAGCACGTGCCGCTATAGGCATGCTGGCTCCGCCCGTGCGCGCTATACTATAGACCACTGAGAGGTTTTCTTTATTGGGCAGGGAGAAGAAGAACGACGTACCTGCACCCGGCTGACTCTCAAACCAGATATCGCCGCCATAGTGGCTTACGATCTTCTTGCAGATAGCCAGACCGATGCCCGTACCTTCAAACTGCTCCTCAGTATGCAGCCTTTTGAACATCTGGAAGAGTTTGCCACTAAACTGCGTATCGATACCGATACCATTGTCCCGTATCTGGAATACGAACATATCGCCCTCTACTTTATGGCTGATCTCCACCTGTGGATCCGCAGCAGTATTGAATTTGATACCGTTCGCTATCAGATTCTGGAAGATGTGATGGATCAGGGTTTGATGCACTTCCCGGAGGCGCGGCAGCTCTCCTGATGCGACGATACGCGCATTGCGCTCCGCAAACTTCTCCCCTAGCTCCATCTGTATGATGCGGACGATGGCATTGGCGTCTACCGTGGCGGGAGGAGGCAGATTGCGGGCCACCTTGCTATAAGAGAGCATGTCCTCTATCTGGCGCGACATACGCTCGGCACTACCCTGAGCCATGTCTATAAACTCTATAGCTGTAGCATCGAGCTGGCTCTCATACCTGCGCTTCAGCAGGGTCATAAAGCTGCTGATACCGCGCACAGGTGCGCGCAGGTCATGAGAGATGATAGAGCCAAATTCCTCCAGGTCTTTATTGGACCGTTGCAGTTCGGCAGCTTGTTGCATCAGCTTCTCATTGCTGTCAGCCAGCTCAGCTTCTGTACTGAAATTGTAGTATGACAGGATATAGATAGCCAGCCCAAAGAGGATAAACTTCATCCAGATATTGGTGTTGTAAATAGCGAGCTGCGTGACCCCATCCAGATTATAGCCGGTGAAATACTGATACGTATGGTCATAGATGAAGAAAAAGGCGATCGCTATGGATACGCCTGCCAGGATATTGCGATAGTCCCGTGCGCTGAAGAGCAGAAAAGGTACGATATAGGAGATGTAGAAAAAGTCCTGTACATGGCTCTCATAGCCTATGAAGCAGGAGTTGATATACACAAAGCCATTGACCACCACTATATAAGTGAAACGTGAAGCATTAGTGTAGTGCCGCCAGTTTAGCCACAGCACACTGAGCACAAAGAGCGTATCTACAGCCTGTAGCGCGGCTAGCAGATACTGATGCTGCCAGATACTGATGGGTATATAGAGGGCCACCGCCAGGGCAGTGAGCGTAGCTACTACATTAGTAAACCGGACGTACTTGCGCTCGTGAGCGGCCAGATCATCTGAGGCGCCTACCGATGTCAGGCAGGCCCAAAAGGAGCGGATGGGGTCAAGAGCTTTTTGCATGGGGTACAAGCATATACGAAAGACGTTGCAACAAGGTTTTGTTAAGCGTCTTTTTCTTGCATGCTTATACTATTTGCTGCTGGTATAGCCCAGTGGCTGAGTAGCCTGATGAGCAGAAGCCTGTCCCTGCGTGCCGGTATAGCGGACTATCACAGCTACCAGCAGAATAATGAAGAGGGTCGTAATAAACTTAGGGTAAATTGTACGCATAGCTTGGGGTTTATTGGTACAAAAATGCGCCTCTCAGGTTATGACTAAGTTAACCCTTTCCTACTAATAATCAAATAAATAGAGATCAAAATTGATTTTTCTGTAGGAAAGCTACCCAGCGATCATATTGAGCCCCCTTTATCACCCTGGGAAACTTGACCTGAGCTCCTTGTTTGCCCAGCTCTGCCAGAAAACCTGTGAAGGCTTCATTAGGAAGAAACCGTACAGTTACCTGTTTCAGGGCAAAGTCGCGCTCGGTGGCGTAGTCATCATTCAGCTCCCTGAGCTTGTCATCCAGCATGCGGGTAAAGGGCTCTCCGTCCACCTCCGCATCTATACTCACATACCACTCATGTGCGAAACCAGCCTCCAGCTTGATCCCGGCCACGCAGTACTCCTGGCAGTGCACGCCAAAGGCGGCGGCTGTAGCAGCCAGCGCGTCATTCATATTCTCTACAGAGAGGTGCTCCTGGCAGAGGCTCAGGTAGTGCTTGGTACGGCCAGTGATAGATATCTCCATATACCGCAGCGACTCAAACCGGATAGTGTCCCCTATCAGATAGCGCCAGGCGCCGGAGCAGGTAGAGATCACCATGGCATACTCCTGCCCTTCTACAATCTCCTCCACATGATGCGTCCTGGGAAAGCGGTCACGCAGGTTGCCCTCTCCGTCAAAGTACTCCTCCGTAAATGGGATGAACTCAAAGTAGATGCCGTTGTTAGCGATCAGCTTCATACCCTCCGCATGCAGCCTGCTCTGATAGGCAAAGAACCCCTCAGACGCCAGGTAGGTCTCAAAGAGAAAGACCTCCTCTGCAAAGAAAGAACGAAGCGCCGTAAGGTATGGCGTGATAGCCACCCCACCATGAAAATAGACCTTGAGATGTGGCCATATCTCATGTACAGACTTCACATGGTACTTCTCGCACATCTCCTCAAAAAGCATGATGATCCACGCCGGCACCCCTCCTATCATAGACACATCCCACTCCTTTGCCTGATCTGCTATAGCGTGTATCTTATCCTGCCAGGCCATCCGGCGCGTCTGCACCCCCGGCTTGGCAAAGGCCTCAAACCACAGTGGTATACGTGTGGTCACGATACCACTCAGGTCACCCTCCTGGTGCGAACCTACATAGCGCAGATTGGTACTGCTGCCCATCATCACAGAGCTATGGCTGAAGACTGTGACCGGCACTTCTTTATCTTTCAGTATCGAGGCGTATTGCTTCAGGCTGGAGCGCTGTATGGCGCGGATCATGTGCTTAGATACCGGCACATATTTGCTCGCCCCCTCAGAGGTCCCTGAGCTGAGCGCAAAATATTTGATGATACCCTTCCAGGTGATGTCGCGCTCACCCTTGCGTGCCCGGTCCCACCACACCGCCATATCACTATAGGTATGTACCGGCACCCTGCGGCGAAACTCTTCCATCATGTCCTGATGGTTCAGGATATCAAAGAAGCCATGCTGCACACCAAACTCTGTAGCAAAGGCTGTGGTCAGCAGCTTGCGCAGCACGCGCTTTTGGTCGCGTATCGCTTTGCTCTGGCCCCTTAAACTAAATGGAATCATGTGTTTTTCCCCACTATAAATGAAAGCTACTAACTATTGCGTAGCTCGTCTAATATAAGGGATAAATCGAGAGTAATTGAACAACCATTATGTATAGTAAAAGTCGTGGTTTGTATCTCCACATATTTGCCATTCTCCAGGTGAAAGATCGTAAAGCTATAAGTAGCTGGATCAGCAAGGATATAATAAGTTACACCTTGCGTTTGATAGATATCAAACTTGGTCTTTCGGTCCTTCAGAGCGGTAGATGGAGAGGCGATCTCTACGATCAATACTGGTGGGGCGGTGATAAAAGTATCCAGGGGATCACATACTACTGCTACATCAGGCCTTAGTACGATCGTATCATTGATGACCCAGTCTATATCCGTCATCACCCGGCATTTACCGCAGTCGCTTTTATGAAGGCGTAGTCCAGCCACCATCTCTGCGGATATTAGCACTGCCAACCACTGATGCTTCTGGCTAGGCGATGGACTCATAGCATACGGTATACCGTCTATCAGCTCCCACTGGCCCTCCCACATATTGTAGTCGGCTATGGTATAGGATGGTGGATCGTACTTCAACTCGCGCATAGCACGAAGATAATACTAACTGCCGCCAATCGCAAACAACCCTTGCTTCCCTCTGTTGGTGGATTTAAGCTATCAGGCCGTCGCACCCATCCGCTTCCTGATATCCTCCAGCTCGCCCTTAGGGATAGCGTTGATCAGCTTGCGGGTATATTCCTTCTGAGGGTTATTGTATATCTCGTCAGATGGCCCCATCTCTTCTATCTTGCCCTTATTCATCACCACCATGCGGTCACTCATAAACTTGACCACAGACAGGTCATGCGAGATGAAGATATAGGTGAATTTAAACTCCTCGCGGAGCTGTATGAGCAGGTTGAGCACCTGTGCCTGCACAGACACGTCCAGCGCAGATACAGACTCATCACAGATGATAAACTTAGGATTGAGCGCGAGTGCCCTGGCTATACAGATACGCTGACGCTGACCTCCAGAGAACTCATGCGGATACCTGTAGTAGTGCTCAGGCTTCATGTTTACCTTGGCCAGCAGCTCCAGCACTTTCTCCTTTCGCTGCGCCTCATTGGCATGGATGCCATGTACGCTCATAGGCTCCTGTATTGCTGCGCCGATGCTCATACGCGGGTTTAGAGACGAGTACGGATCCTGGAATATGATCTGCATATGGCGGCGCAGGTCTTTCAGTTCATTATTAGGCAGGTCCAAGATATTGCGGCCCTCAAATAGTACCTGGCCACCCGTAGCTGGTGCCAGGCGCAGGATGGTACGTCCCAGCGTGGTCTTGCCACAGCCAGACTCGCCTACCAGACCCACAGTCTCACCCTCATGTACATTGAAGCTCACATCATCCACCGCCTTCACGTAACCAGTCACCCGGCCAAAGAAGTCATGCTTGGTAGGAAACCACGTCTGGAGCCCCTTGATCTCCAGTATCGGCTTGCGGCTCAGCAGGTCCTCACGGCGGCGGTCTGTCTCCGCCTGCGTGATCACATTGGCAGCTATGGCCTGGCTCACCGTGGTAGGCAGCTCTATGATCTGGCCATTCTCCTCACGCATGAAGTCTACTACCGTAGGCAGCTTGCGCAGGCGCTGGTGCAGCGGCGGGCGGCATGCCAGCAGGCTGCGGGTATACGGGTGCTTAGGATCGCTGAATATATCCATCACAGAGCCCTGCTCCACTATCTTGCCCTTATACATCACTATTACATCATCTGCTATCTCAGCTATCACACCCAGGTCATGGGTGATAAAGATGACAGAGGAGTCTATCTCATGGCGCAGTTGGTTCATCAGGTCCAGGATCGTAGCCTGCACTGTCACGTCCAGAGCCGTAGTAGGCTCATCTGCTATCAGGATACTAGGATTGCAGCTCATAGCCATGGCTATCATCACCCGTTGCTTCTGGCCGCCTGAGAGCTGATGCGGGTAGGCATCCAGTACGCGGGCCGGGTCTGGCAGGCGCACCTTTTCAAACATTTTCAGGGTCAGCTCACGGGCCTCCTGCTTGCTCTTCTTCTGGTGCAGGATGATAGCCTCCATCACCTGGTCACCACAGGTAAAGACAGGATTCAAAGAGGTCATCGGCTCCTGGAATATCATGGCGATTTCATCACCGCGAAACTTCCTCATCTCTGCTTCAGATATCTTGGTCAGATCCACGGTGCGGCCATCTCTGGCGTGGTAGATGATCTGGCCCGAGGCGATACGACCTGGTGGATTGGGTATCAGGTTCATGATAGAGAGTGAGGTCACGGACTTGCCCGAGCCAGACTCCCCTACTATACCCACCGTCTCACCACGGTATAGGTTAAAACTCACATCATTCACGGCCTTTACATGGCCATCGTCGGTCTTAAACTCAGTGACGAGGTTCTTCACCTCCAGTAGCAGCTTTCTTTCCATCAGGGTAAAAATAGGAATAAGTCCATCAAATCAAACCCGCCAGGATGTGGAGAGTATAGCGTGCCGTACACTGCATAACATATCTATCAGTGCGCAGCCCACCAGGGCATTCCTGATCGGCCAAAACCATTCTGCGACTCAGCTGTTCAAAAGGATGCCAGAATGTCATAAAAATACGTGTTGGCACGCTTTTTATCCAATAGTACAATATTATTAAAACGTGGTCGTCTAATATTTCAATTCATGCCAAGCAAAATGACTACTTTAACCCTCCCGATGGCCTCCGACCAAAGTAACGTCAAGATCGTTGAAACTTTCTCCAAAGAGAGTAAGAGGCTGCTCAATTTTATCAAACAGCGCGTACCTACCACTGAGGATGCCGAAGATATCCTGCAGGACGTCATGTACGAGTTTGTCAATACATTCCGTGTCATGAAGCCTGTAGAGCAGGTAGCCTCATGGCTTTTCACCGTAGCGCGCAACAGGATCACCGACTTCTACCGCAAGAAACGCCCCGAGCTGCTCGAGGACCAGACATTCGGCTACAAGGATGACGGAGACACCCTCTCCCTCTCAGACATGCTGCCATCTCACGATGGTACTGCGGAGGGCAAGATGATGAATGACCTGATCATGCAGACCATCACAGAGAGTCTCAAGAAACTGCCAAAGGAGCAGAGCGAGGTCTTTATCATGCACGAGCTGGAGGACAAAAGCTTTCAGGAGATCGCAGAGATCACCGGAGCTAATGTAAATACCTTACTTTCGCGCAAAAGGTATGCGGTAATGTTTCTGCGAAACGAGCTCCAGTCTCTGTACGAAGAACTATTTCAGCAATCATAAAATTATATGGATCGCTCCAAGCTCATAGGAAAAGGGATCGGGATAGGCGCACTGGCCGTAGTGGGCTTCCTGTTTTTTGTATACGCCTTCCAGTATCTCTGGAATATCACCATCCCCGAGGTCTTTGGGCTCAAGGAGGTCACTTACTCTCAGGCGCTCTGCCTGCTTGTCATATCACGCATCCTCTTTGGCGGCTTTGGATTCCGCTGGGCCAATAGCGGCAAGAATAAATTCTGGAAGGAGCGCGTCAAAATGAAGATGCAAAACATGTCTGCCGAGGAGCGCGAAGAGTTCAAGCGCAAGCTCTCTCAGAAGTGCAAGGAGTGGTGAGACATAACCCATCTAGCTGATAATGTTGATTGCTCAGCGGTCCGGCACATTTACTTGTCTATATTCTTTGCGTTCTCCGCGTTCTTAGCGGTTTGTGAGCGCTGCAGAATAGCATTCCGGTGGTCGAAGTGTATATTTTTAACGACTCGCCTTATAATTAATTCCCCTATTCTCCGTTACCTTTGTCGAATATCAAACACCAGACATGAATAGGCTTACCCTCGTTATTCTCTTTGTTTTTGCCGTTACCCTTTCCGCTTTTTCACAGGCCATCCCCTCACCTACTATCCTGCAGGAGGGCAAAGGTTATGACGCCTTTCAGCCGCGAAACTGGGATGTAGCCCTGATTGACTCCGGCGATTTTAATAACGACCTGCTGGAAGACTACGCCATCGTATACCAGGCCGGCACCGACTATCTCAATACCAACCATTATGACACCAAGTTCAATGGTCATCCGCGCATCCTGGTAGTGCTCTTTGGCAAGGGTAATGACTCACTTGTATTTAATATGAAGTCTGACAGCATAGTGCTACGCAATAACAGTGGCGAAGGCGATCCGATCACCAGCACCGTAGATGGACCGCTGCACACAGATGGCAATCAAATCATCCTCAACTATGCAGGTGGCGTATCCGTACAGTGGACCGCCCAATACAAGCTGGCCTACCGTACCAAAGAAAAAGAGTGGATACTACAGTACTACAAGGGCACCGAATACAACACCAACGAAGAAGATGCCCCGATCAAAGTGACTGAAGTAGACTTTGTAAAAAAGCAGATGAAGCAGGACAAGCTAAAGACACCACTACCCAATCTGCCTAAGCTCGACCCGCGCACTTTCCACCCGCGCACACTGGAGGTGGCTCCGGGGGTGGTGCTGTAGTATTCCTCCTGCGCTTTCTGCTACTCAGCCATTTCCCTGGACTATTGGGCAGCGACTTTACTTAGACCAGAGACATTAAGCCCGCCAATAAAAAAGCCCCCAGCTAAAAGCTGAGGGCTCTATAGTATTCCATGTCAACTGCCAACCGGCACCTGACATCAGATTAGCGGATGAAGAGCATCTCCCTGTACTTAGGCAGAGGCCATACATTGTCGTCTACGATCAGCTCCAGCGCATCTATCTCAGCCCGGATCAGGTCAAAGGTAGGCTTCACCTTATCGCAGTATGCCTTGGCTTCGTCTGATACGTTCTTTGCTTTGTGCGCAGTAGCCATGGCTGCTTCCAGCTTCGCTACGCCCTCCTGTATACCGTTGATGTGGCCTGCGATCCTTGTAGCCAGGTCCTTCTGAGCCTTGGTAGCAGTAGCGGCTACGCCTATTTCCTTCAGGCCCTTGATGTTTGTGATCAGGGTATTGAGGTAGTTCAGCGCAGCTGGCACGATCACGCTCGTAGCCATATCTGCCAGTGTCTTGGCCTCGATATCGATCTTCATCACATAGCTGTGGTTCATGATATCGTAGCGGGCTATCAGCTCACGCTCAGAGTAGATGCCATTCTTTACGAAGAGGTCTTTGGCCTTCTTGGTCACAAAGAAGTCGAGTGCGTATGGAGTGGTCTTTACATTGTTCAGGCCGCGCTTCTTGGCTTCCTTCTCCCATGCCTCCGAGTAGCCGTCACCCTCAAAGCGGATGCTCTTAGAGCTGGTGATATAACTGCGAAGTACACGTAGGATAGCGCCATCTTTGCTCTCACCATCCTTGATCAGCTTGTCTACCTCTGCCTTAAATGCGATCAGCTGATTACCCATGATGGTATTCATGACTGTCATAGACTGGGCACAGTTAGCAGAAGATCCGACCGCGCGGAACTCAAACTTATTACCCGTGAAAGCAAATGGAGAGGTACGGTTACGATCCGTATTGTCCAGCATGACGTCTGGTATCTTATTGTGTATATCCAGCTTCAGGCTGGCATTGCTCAGCTCGTCATATTTGCCGGCAGCTACACGCTTCTCTATCTCGTCCAGTACATTGCTCATGTATGAGCCGATGAAGGCAGAGATGATAGCCGGAGGTGCCTCGTTAGCGCCCAGGCGGTGATCGTTATTGGCAGAGGCGATGGCTGCACGCAGCAGGTCATCATGCTCGCTCACAGCCTTGATCACGTTCACAAAGAATGTGAGGAAGAGCATATTATTCTTAGGCGTCTTGCCCGGGCTCAGGAGGTTCTTGCCTGTGTCGGTGCCCATAGACCAGTTGTTGTGCTTACCAGAGCCATTGATACCTGCAAACGGCTTCTCGTGGAGCAGTACACGCAGCTTGTGGCGGCGGGCTACACGCTCCATCAGGTCCATCAGGAGCTGGTTGTGGTCTACTGCCACATTCACCTCTTCAAACATAGGTGCGCACTCAAACTGAGCCGGCGCTACCTCATTGTGGCGGGTACGGACAGGGATACCGAGCTTGTGGCACTCTACCTCCAGGTCCAGCATGTAGGCGTACACACGCTCAGGGATCGTACCAAAATAGTGGTCCTCCAGCTGCTGGCCCTTGGCCGGAGATGAACCTACCAGCGTACGGCCGGAGAACATCAGGTCTGGACGATTATAGAACAGCGCCTCGTCTATCAGGAAGTACTCCTGCTCCCAGCCGAGGGTAGCTGTCACGCGGGTAGCATCCTTGTCAAACATATGTACGACAGGCAGTGCAGCTTCCTCCAGAAAGTGGGAAGACTTCAGCAGCGGTGCTTTATAGTCAAGTGTCTCGCCGGTGTAGGAGATAAAGATAGTAGGGATGCATAGCGTCTTGCCATCACCGATCTCCATGATGAATGCCGGAGAGTTTGGGTCCCAGGCAGTATAGCCACGAGCCTCAAAAGTAGCACGGATGCCACCACTAGGGAAAGAAGAAGCATCAGGCTCCTGCTGTACCAGCGCATCACCGCTGAATACCTCTATGGCGCCATCGCCCTTTGGGGTAAAGAACATATCGTGCTTCTCAGCAGTAGCACCTGTCAGCGGCTGAAACCAGTGTGTGTAGGAGTTTGCGCCCTTGCTCATAGCCCAGGCCTTCATGCCTTGTGCTACGGACTCTGATATCTCGCGGCTGATCTTCTTGCCGGTCTTGACTGCCTCACGTACGGCCTTGTAGGCATCGTCAGAGAGGTGGTCGCGCATCGCCTTGTCGGTGAAAACATTGGAAGCATAGTACTCCGAAACCTTGGTTCCTGCCAGTGTTGGTGCTACTACTTCACGATTGATCACAGTCTCGACTGCTTTCTTTCTCGCACTTGACATAATAGTATTGTTTTTGTTGGTGAAATGATTTTAAATAGAAATTGTCCGATTGCGCCGCAAAGGTACAATTACGCTGCCAGAAAAAAAATCGGCAAATGTCGATTTATCAACTTTTTGTAGATAATAGCCGAAAATCTGACTAAAAGGATCGAGAGAAAATAAATTTTCCGGCTCCGGCAAGCATTTTTTTTGCGCCGGGCAGCTTTTTAAAGTTAGATATAAATTTTCTTATACTGATATTAGTGAAGACTAATACCACAAAGAAAAGCAGACCAAACACCTTATAGCGTACCAGCGCACCGATGATCGGTATAGTGATACCCACCACACCATAGTTGAGCACGATAAACACGAGACTGAAAGCAGCCAGCTGCATCTTAGCGCGCTTAGGCCGTTTGAAATAGCGGAGGGACACCACAGCCATCAGCAGGACCAGCAGGTTTTCCAGGCCAAAGAGCTTATTCATGGCACCCGGGCTCCATATAGCGGGCTGCATAAAGACATTGTAGATAGCGGATGGGATAAGTTTGAAAGGCTCTGTACAGGTAGTCTCCCGGATAGTGGTATCAGACAGGCTGCCGGCTTTCATAGCCATACCCAGCTGGATAAAGTCATTGCGCTTGGCTATCAGGGAGGACATGGCCTCGCAGATAAATGTCTGGTGCAGGTACAGGACACCCATGGCCATAGCCACCCCAAAGAGGATGGTGATGATCCGCGGCAGCCCTTTAAAGTTGACTGTAGCCATCACATAAAACCCGGCCAGGAAGCTCAGTGCTATGAACGGCTTGACCAAATACATGAGCAGTACCCAGCATATCATCAGCACAAGATTGGTCATGATATTCTGGAAGCTGAGCACCCGGAAAGCCGAGAATGCCATTAGCCCAAGGAAACACATCACCAGGGTTTCCTTGAGCATACCAGACGTCCAAAAGAGCACCGATGGTATCAGAAAGACCGGCAGGATCAGTACCCGCCCCTGCCTGTACTCAAAGAATGGCTGCAAGGCCCGGTACAGCGCTACGCAGCCTATGAAGGACAGGAAGCAAAAGAATAAGGTGTGGATATAGACATTGCCATGTGATATGAATCGGAGCAGCACATGCAGGCGTATGACCAGCCGGTTATTGACCTCGCCGATGCCGTCCTCTTTCTTGTCAAAGTGCTGTGTAGGATGTATGACGGCCTTTAGCTCCGCGTCGTCTTTATCATAGCCTATGCCGGTGATCACGTGAAAGCAGGTGCCGGGGTGCTCCCCTATCGCATCGTAGATCACCTTGCTATCGTCAAAGTATTTGTAGATATCCGCATGGGGGCGGTCCGTATAGTAGTAAGTATAGACCAGCACAGTAGCGATGCTGAAGAGCAGTTTAAGGCTGAAGAAAGCAGTCAGTCCCCTACGCGAGAGTGAGCTATGGGCAAATAGCGGAAGCCGGTCAAAAGACCACACCATCACCGCCAGGTAGAGTACAAAGAGGGATAGGTCTATCAGGTACTGACTCATGATCTGCCTAATAGGCGACGGTGGTTTGGTTAATCTTTATAAATTGCATCCATAGGATGATGGTACTAAGTTAATTTTAATTGAACTTCTTGCAACAGAGCATTACAAACACATCACTGTTCCGCATACTGTCTACGGTGTCCAACTTCCTGATAGCCTTGCTGCTGTCCCGTTTTCTGGGTCCGAAGGTCAAGGGTGAGGCTACCATCATGCTCACGACTATCACTTTCCTAGTGTTCTTCTGCAGCTTCGTAGGTGGGCAGGCGCTGGTCTATCTGGTGCCACGCTTCAGAGTAGAGCGGCTCATCATACCGGCCTATATATGGACCCTATTGGTGGCAGGTATCGCCTATATACTGATCCGGCATTTCCACATCTTCACCTGGCGCCGCTCGCTGAATATCTGCTTGCTATCAGCCCTGGCGTCCGCCAGCAATATCCATGGTGCTGTGCTACTGGCAAAGCGTGAAATACGCCGTTATAATATCGTCCTTCTCCTACCTGTAGTATTGACCCTCATAGGGCTTATTATACATATTCGCATTTTGCACCAGCAGGATATCTATGCCTACCTCTACCCTCTCTACCTGGCATATGCGGTATCTGCCGTATTGAGCTTCTTTTATTGCTACCGATTCATCTCCTGGCGGCCATCTGCAGAGGTCTTTGATGACCTGGATAGTTCTTTCAAATATGGCCTGGGCTACCAGATATTTGAGCTGCTGCAGCTCCTTCTTTTCCGCCTGTATTTCTACCTTTTGTATCATATACAGGGGGTCTCAGATCTGGGCCTGTTCTCTATAGGTGTCTCCATGCTGGAGGTGGCTTGGATACTAGGGCGCAGCGTATCCGTGATCCACTATAGTGACTTCTCCAATCATGACAATGAGCGCCTGGCAGTACAGCAGACACTCCGCTATCTGAAGGTGGTCTTCCTGGCATCAGCATTGGTCCTGTTTGTGATAGGCATCCTGCCGGTAGGCTTTTATAGCTTTTTCTTCGGCCAGTCCTTTATGTATGTGAAATATCAGGTCAAATGGCTCTATCCCGGCATCCTGATGTACAATCTCATGCTGGTAATACAGAGTATCTATCTGAGCCGTGCGGCCTATGGCCGGCTCATCTTTGCACAGCTGCTCGCACTGATCAGTTCCATAGCCCTGTGCTACACACTGATACCTCGCTACTACTACTCCGGTGCCAGTGCTGCCGCCTCGGTGGGGTTCACTATCTGTGGCATATTGATGCTGGCCATATTCATGAAAGATTACGGCATTGCTATCTCCGGATTATTAATAGACAGAGAAGATGTTCTATTTATCAACAATACTCTAAAATCACTGCTGCGGTTGAGAAAGGATGGCTAAATTCGCCGCGACTTTAGTAGTCAGTAGTTAGTATTAAGTATTAAGATCAATACCGATACCAGCGTACGGGCTATTTCCGTCTCAGTCTAAATACTTAATACTAACTACTTAATACCAGCACTATATGTCTGACGCATCACTAGCCACCACCACTGTAGAAACCGCACAGCAACTCGGCCTCCGCCCTGAGGAATTTGACCAGATCAAAAAGATACTCGGCCGCGTGCCAAACTTCACTGAGCTGTCTATCTACTCTGTGATGTGGAGCGAGCACTGCTCATACAAGAACTCAATCAAGTGGCTCAAGACCCTGCCGCGCAAGGGCAAGCACCTGCTGGTAGAGGCGGGAGAAGAGAATGCCGGACTCATAGACCTGGGCGATGGCCTGGGCTGCGCTTTCAAGATAGAATCTCACAACCACCCATCTGCGCTGGAGCCATATCAGGGTGCAGCCACAGGTGTGGGCGGTATCCACCGCGATATATTTACCATGGGTGCCCGTCCTATCGCAGCGCTCAACTCCCTCCGCTTTGGCGATCTGGGAAATGATCGTACCAAATATTTATTGAAAGGTGTAGTAAAGGGTATTGGTGACTATGGCAATGCCTTTGGCGTGCCGACCGTGGCCGGTGAGGTCTATTTCGACCCTGTATATCAGACCAATCCGCTCGTAAATGCGATGAGCGTAGGTATAGTGAAAGTGAATGAGACTGTATCTGCCACCTCTCATGGTGCAGGCAACCCTGTATTCATAGTGGGCTCTGCTACGGGCAAGGATGGCATCCATGGTGCGGCCTTTGCCTCAAAGGATATCACAAAGGACTCTGTGAATGACCTCCCTGCGGTGCAGGTGGGTGATCCATTCCAGGAGAAGCTGCTGCTAGAGGCCACACTCGAGGTGATCAAGACCGGAGCCGTGGTGGGCATGCAGGATATGGGCGCTGCGGGCATCACCTGCTCTACCTCAGAGATGAGCGCCAAGGGCAAGTCAGGCATGAAGGTATGGCTGGACAAAGTGCCTACCCGCCAGCCTAACATGAAGGCATGGGAGATACTCCTCAGCGAGTCTCAGGAGCGCATGCTGATCGTGGTACAGAAAGGTATGGAGGCAGCAGTAAAGGCAGTATTTGACAAGTGGGACCTCCACTGCACACAGATAGGTGAAGTAACCGACGGGGGGATCATAGAATACTACATGGGCAGCGAGCTGGTGGGCAAGATACCCGCCGAGTCCCTCGTCCTCGGTGGCGGCGCACCCGTCTATGATCGCGAGTTTCGCGAGCCGGCGTACTACGCCAGCGGCAAGGGCTTTGACATGAACTACATGCAGGAGCCGGAGGATATGAAGGAAGTAGCTGAGAACCTGATCCAATCGCTCAATATCTGCTCTAAGAAGTGGGTATATGAGCAATACGACTCTATGGTAGGGATACCAAACATGAGCACAAACAGCCCTAGCGATGCTGCCATCATACGGATAGAGGACTCTAATAAGGCCCTGGCTGTGACCGTAGACTGCAACGCACGCTATGTGTACGCTGATCCATTCGTCGGTGCGCAGATAGCTGTGGCTGAGGCTGCGCGCAATATCGTCTGCTCGGGCGGTGAGCCATCAGGCGTGACTAACTGTCTCAACTTTGGCAACCCGTATAACCCTGAGGTATACTGGCAGTTTGTAAATGCTATCAAGGGCATGGGCAGGGCCTGCGAGGCACTTGGCACACCGGTGACCGGCGGCAACGTGAGCTTCTACAACCAGTCTACTGATGGTGGTGCCGTATTCCCTACGCCGACCATCGGTATGGTAGGCATACTGGAAAACAAGTACGCCTCTATGTCGCTCAACTTTAAGAATGATGGTGACAAGATCTACCTGATCGGTGAGAATCATGACGACATCTCATCATCTCAGTACTTACTACAGAACTTTGAGGTGCAAAACTCACCTGCTCCACACTTTGACATCAATGAGGAACTGGCATTGCACAAAGCAGTAAAGGCGCTGATCAAATCAAACCTGATCAACTCCGCTCATGATGTATCAGAAGGTGGTATCTTCGTCACGCTGATAGAGTCTGCCATGGCCGGTAGCAAGGGCTTCAACATAGAATCTGATCCTAACGTGCGCAAGGATGCCTTTCTCTTTGGTGAGGCTCAGAGCCGCGTAGTGGTCACCGTACCAGCAGACCGTGAGAATGCCTTTATCAATCTGATGATGAAGCAGGACTCAGAATTTGCCATGCTAGGTGAAGTAAGGGGCACACAGGTCATTATAGATGGTGAAAAGTGGGGCACAGTGAATAGCTGGAAAGAGAAATATGACAATGCGCTCGAGAGCTACCTGGTAGCTGAAGAGGCAGAAGCGTAAGTATCGTGCGCTTCGACATCCATTTGCCGTGCGATGCGCTGAAGCCATACATCAGGCATTTTGCGATATCAGAAGCAGAAGAAGAAAGCCACTACAAGATCCTGCCTGATACAGGCGTGGTGATAGGTTTCCAATACAGCGGCAGGCTCGGCTATCTGGCTGATGGGACTGAGACTCCCCTTAGTACCGCCGGCATCACTGGCATCAATGACACCTACAGGGTTTTCCACAATAGTCCCAAAGTCGGTTCCATACTTGTATTCTTTGCAGAAGGAGGAGCAGCAGCATTTTTCCGACAGCCTATAGATGATCTTTTTCGCGAGAGCATCTCGCTGGATAGCTTCATGCTACGCTCCGAACTACTGCTACTGGAAGAGCAAATACAGGAGGCAAGATCCGACCAGGACCGTATCGGCATAGTGGAGCGGTTCCTGCTGTCACGCATGCCCCCTACGCAGCCTGATCAGTTAGTATTGGCAGCATTGGGTATGATCCACCGTACCAGAGGCACTATCAGGATCACGGAGATGGCGTCGGCTCTATATGTCAGTCAAAGTACACTGGAGCGCCGCTTCCGAAGCATCATCGGGACTACACCCAAGAAGTTTGCCTCTATCGTGAGGTTCAAGCAGGCCTTGAGCCATTACAAACCTCAGGCATCGCTCACTGATCTGGGATATGAGGCGGGTTTTTATGACCAGGCACATTTCATCAGGGAGTTCAAATCCTTTACCGGTGAGATGCCCGAGCAGTTCTTTGCCCCATAGCAGATCGCCGATTTTTTACAATCAGCAGAAGTCCTTGCAGTTCATTTTTGCAGGACACAAAAACACTACAATATGTTCACGCTAGAAGCCATCAAAGCCACTCATGCCAAGGTAAAGACCGGAGCTGATTTCCCCCGCTATGTACAGGAGATGAAAGCACTGGGAGTGACGCACTATGACCATTACCTGACCCATGGGCACTGTACCTATTTCGGAGCCGGTGCTTACCAGCTATCTTCGCCAGACAAATGGCCAGAGATGACCATAGCTACCGAACCGGCCCTCGCAAAACTAGAGGAAGCGCTGCGCATACATCAGGCTGGCCAGACAGACTACCTGACCTTTTGCCAGCAGGCAGCAGATAGTGGTGTATGGAAATGGGTCGTTGATATGCTTGGTATGACCTGCACTTATTATGACCTGGCAGGTAATGCAATACTGGAGGAAAAAGTACCCGGAGCGTAATCAGAGGCTCAATCCCAGGGCAGCATGTGTCCTCCTGCGAGTCTCTAGTGCGAGGCCTTCCTCGTGAGCGAGTGAATGGCCATAAGTCGGGATCATCTCACGGAGTTTAGTGAGCCATGCATCAGATTTCATCTGCTCAGGGAAGCAGCGGTGCAGTACATCTAGCATGATAGAGACAGATGTCGAAGCTCCAGGCGAAGCACCGAGCAGAGCTGCGATACTGCCATCAGCAGCACTGACCACCTCAGTACCAAATTCAAGGATGCCACCCTCCTTTTCATCCTTCTTGATCACCTGTACGCGCTGGCCGGCTATGGCCAGGGTCCAGTCCTCAGGCTGAGCCTGAGGAAAGTAGTCCTGAAGGGCTTTGAATCGGTCCTCATCAGATTGTGTCACCTGTTCTATGAGGTATCGGGTCAGGTCCAGATTGTGAGCGCCGGCACCCAGCATAGGGATTAGGTTATCCAGCCGGAGCGAGCCAGCCAGGTCAAAGTAGGAACCTTCCTTGAGGAATTTAGCAGAGAAGCCTGCATAGGGGCCAAAGAGGAGCGCCTTCTGCCCATCGATCATCCGGGTATCCAGATGCGGTACAGACATAGGCGGTGCTCCGACAGAGGCCTTGCCGTAGACCTTGGCGTGGTGACGCTCTATCACTGCCTTATTGTGGCATACGAGCCACTGGCCGCTGACAGGGAAGCCACCGAAGCCTTTGCCTTCATCGATGTGCGATTTCTCCAGCAGTGGCAGTGAACCGCCTCCTGCGCCTATGAAGACAAACCGTGCCCGGATATGAAGCTCTTCATCAGTAGACAGATCCTTGACACCGATATGCCAGTGGCCATCCAGGCGATCTATGTGGTGTACCTCGTGGTGGAGATGCACCTCAGTACCATGTGCCTGGCTGAGGTGCGCAAATAGGCTGCGGGTCAGTACACCAAAGTTGACATCAGTGCCGATAGTGATGCGTGTGGCAGCTACGGGCTGACCGGGGTCGCGCCCCTCCATGACCAGTGGCATCCATTCGCGCAGCTGTCCATGATCTGTGCTAAACTCCATCCCGCGAAAGAGGTGGTTCGCTATCATGGCCTCATGCCGCTTGCGGAGGTAGTCTACATTATCCGCGCCCCAGACGAAGCTCATATGGGGAGTACTATTGATAAAGTCGTGTGCAGTGCCCATGTATCCATGCCCGAGCAGATACGACCAAAACTGCTTTGATACCTCAAAGGTCTCAGCGATCTTGAGGGCCTTGGATATGTCTACCGAGCCATCAGGCAGCTGCGGACAGTAGTTTAGCTCGCAGAGGGCAGAGTGGCCAGTGCCGGCATTATTCCAGGCATCGGAGCTCTCACCAGCTATGCGGTCCAGACGCTCATATACGGCTATGCGCAGATCAGGCTGTAGCTCCTTGAGAAAGGTGCCGAGCGTGGCGCTCATAATACCCGCACCTATCAGCACTATATCGTAGTCTGACGCAGGCTGGTCCTCGTATGTAGCCATTGAGTTACTTGTTTGACGCAGTCAGGTATTTGAGTACCTGTACCTTTTCGGTTTCATTTAGATGAGCCTTTGGTGCCATGCGGTCCATGGTCTCGCCCCAGCCGGCATCGTCATGCTTGCGCGGACTAGGCAGTTTGTGGCAGGTGCCACATTTATTATCAAAGAGATCGTGGCCGGCAGTTATCTCAGCCATTTCAGCAGCAGGTTTTGCGGGTTCCGGGTTTGTGGTAGTAGCAGCTTTCTTGGTCTTGCACTCAGAGAGCAGAAAGGTAGCCGCTATAAGACCAGCGGCCAGTAAAAATGACTTTTTCATGACAATTGCTTTTGTCAAAGATAGGAATTGAAGAATGGATTTAATGGGATGTTTGAACAAAGAAATGGAGAACTATCCTATTTATTGTACTTGTTCATGGCGCGCTCCAATCCTTCAAACAGGAAGCTATTGACCGCTTCGCAGGCAGCGTCGATCCTTGGATTAAGGTCTTTCATCTCCTCTACGGTCCATTTGCCCAGTACATAATTTACCTGGCGGCCCTTCTCAAACTGGCTACCAATACCAAAGCGCAGGCGCGGATAGTTGTTATTGCCGAGAGTGGCATCTATATCCTTCAGGCCATTGTGGCCCCCGTCAGACCCCTTGCCACGCAAGCGAAGGGAACCAAATGGTAACGCAAGATCATCCAGTACCACGAGCACATTTTGCTGAGGTATTTTCAGCTCCTGCATCCAGTAGCGCAGCGCCTTGCCACTGAGGTTCATATAGGTGGTAGGTTTGATCAGGTGTACGTTCTTGCCCCGTGTCTTGTAGGTGGAGTAGTGGGCCAGCCGGTCCAGGGTAAAAGTGCTGCCATTCTTTGAGGCCAGCGCCTCTACTACTTTGAAGCCTATGTTGTGCCGTGTCTCTGTGTATTCGTCGCCTATATTGCCCAGACCTGCTATGAGAAAATTCATAGGCGCGAAGATAATAGAACCAAGAGTCAAGAACCAAGACAAATACCAAAGCGGTAGGAAATAAAAAGCCCCGAAGGGTGTCCTCCGGGGCTGTATGACTTCGTGTGAGAGTCTTACTTCTTGGCAGCAGGTGCAGCCTTGGCAGCAGCAGCAGCTTCTTCCTTCACGGCACGAGTCACCTGCAGACGGGCTACAGGGATGCTCTGAGAGTGCAGGATAGTGACGCCAGGTACACTCAGCTCCTTGATACGCTTGATATGGCCAAAGTCCATGTCAGACACATCCAGAGTGATCACGCTAGGCAGATCCTTTGGCAGGGCCAGGATGTTGAGCTTACGCATGGTCTGCTCTACTTTACCACCCATAGCAGCAGCCTTTGGCGTACCGGTGAACTTGAGTGGCACAGCCACCTTTACAGGCTTGTCATCTACCAGCTCCTGGAAATCCAGGTGGTCGATCCTGTCAGTCACAGGCTCAGCCTGCAGATCCTTCAGGATAGCACGATAGGTCTTGCCGCCTACTGAGATCTCTGCAAGTTTGAAATCTGGCGTAAAGATGATCGCCTTAAAGCTCGATGCTGGAGCATAAAAGTTGACATTTTCTTTACCGCCATAAAGATTGCAAGGGATGTTGCCTTGCTTGCGCAGACCTTTAGACGCCTTCTTGCCGAGGTCAGTCCTCAGTTGCGCTTCGATTTTTACTACTTCCATCTTTTACTTCGGTTTTATGATTAAAAAATAAATAAACAACTTATACGGACGGCGTGAGAAACAGGTCATTGATAGACGTGTGCTCATGTGTATTGCGGATAGCTGTAGCAAAGAGCTGCGCTACGGAGAGCTGCTTGATCTTTGGGGCCGCCTGTTTGAGAGGCAGCGTATCAGATACTACCAGCTCAGTGAGCACTGATTTCTCTATGTTTTCATAGGCCTTGCCAGACAGTACCGGGTGGGTGATCATGGCGCGGACGCTCTTGGCTCCTTTGCGCATGAGCAGCTCAGCTGCATTGCACAGAGTGCCACCTGTATCTATCAGGTCGTCTACTATGATCACGTTCTTGCCTTCTACATTGCCTATGAGGGTCATCTCTGCTATCTCATTAGCACGCTTGCGGTATTTGTCACAGATCACCATATCTGCCTGGAAAAACTGTGCATAGACGCGGGCTCTCTTGACAGAACCTACGTCAGGTGCAGCAAAGCACATATTATCGAGGCCAGACTCCTGTATGTACGGTATGAATACTGCAGAGCTATTGAGGTGGTCTACCGGTATATCAAAGAACCCCTGTATCTGCCCTGCGTGGAGATCCATGGTCATGACCCTCTGGATACCTGCAGCGCGCATCAGGTTGGCTACCAGCTTGGCCGCTATGGCTACGCGCGGGCGGTCCTTGCGGTCCTGGCGGGCATAGCCGAAGTATGGCACCACAGCACAGATATAATCAGCAGAGGCGCGGCGGGCTGCATCTACTATGAGCAGCAGCTCCAGCAGATTGTCTGCCGGGGCAGGCGTATTCTGTATGATGAATACGAAGCTGCCACGCACTGACTCATGTATCTCCGGCTGCATCTCACCGTCGCTAAAACGGTGCACGTCCATACGCGCCAGTGGGCTGCCATAGTGTTTTGCGACTTCACCTGCCAGATAATGTGAGCAGGTACCAGCCAGGAGCTTGACTTCGGAGGTCATATCAGTGATGTTCTTTTTGGAAAAGAGCGGCAAATATAGTCTTTTGGTTTATAAAAAGTGGATAAAATCCTGCCTTTTCAGTGTACATAAGTTATCCCGTGTAAATATCCACATTAACCGAAAATGTGAGGTTAAAACTAGACTGACTATTGTTAAATACCATACTTTTAGCCCCGAACAAAATCGCTCAACATGAGAAATCAACGTCTACCTAGAGTTGGATCTATGAAATTGTGGTGTTGTCTCTTGCTGCTCACAGCTTTGTGGCAGGGACGTGCTATGGCGCAGTGTACTACGCCTATCACGACTTTCCCTTATACAGAGTCGTTTGACGCCGGGGGCGTACCTAACTGCTGGACACCTGATGCAGGTACCGGCTATTCTATATTATGGGACCAGACCACATCTGATGGCTCCAACGGGGTATCAGGACCTCAGGCCGGTGCCGGTTTTATGTATCTGGATGCGTACAATGGTGAAGACCTGTACAATCCATATACACTGACCACCCCATCTTTCACACTGCCGGCTGCCGCCCAGCAGCTGAGCTACTACTACTATCTGGGAGCTGATGGCTACCAGGGTACAGCAGGCGACCCCAGCCCGCTGGTAGTACAGATATCCAATGACGGTGGTGCCACCTGGACGGATATCTATACTCATGATGCAACCAACTCAACCTTTGGCCCTGATGATGCCACATCCAACTGGCACCTCAATGCTATCAACCTGGCCGCATTTGTAGGCCAAACCGTTCAGTTTCGCTTTTACTCCTCTTCTAACTATGGCTTTGGGTATACTAACCAAGGTATAGATGAGGTATCCCTGACTGCAGCTCCATCCTGCTACCCTCCTACTGCAGTGACTGCATCCAATATCACTGCTACATCTGCCACGCTGAGCTGGACGGCTCCTGCTGTCGGCACTCCTGTAGGCTATGGCTGGGAGGTAGTAGCGCACAACTCCGGCGCATACAATGGTGCCGTAGACAGCAATCTCGTGATCGGATCTACCACAGCTACCACTTCTGCCCTGAGCCCTGCTACTACATATGATGTATATGTAAAGTCAGGCTGCAGCATGACAAACCTTTCGGATACAAGTATATGGTCATTAGCGGGTACGTTCACTACCCCATGCCTCGCTGCCTCGCTGCCATACAGCCAGGCTTTTGATGGTACCTTCCCTGCCTGCTGGTCTACCAGTGAGGCTGTGGCAGGTTCTACTGTACACTGGACCGTAGGCGCAGCAGATGCCAGCCATGGCGCTGCCGGCCCATACGCAGGTGCAGGATTTGCCTATCTGGATGTATATAACGCCTATGATACATATAATCCATACTATCTTACGTCTCAGCCTGTGACCCTCGGCGCGGCCGCACAGCAGCTGAGCTACTATTATTTCCTCGGCTCCTCTGGCTATACTACCAGCCCTGCACCGCTGACGCTAGAGATATCTACAGACAATGGTGCCACATGGACTGCTCTATATACGCATACCTCTACAAACTCTACCCTGGCTAGCAGCTCAGCAGTGTCTAACTGGCACCTGAATGCTGTAAGCCTGGCTGCGTATACTAACCAGACCGTCATCTTCCGTTTCAACGCCAACTCTAACTATGGCTCAGGAAGGTGCAATATGGGTGTAGATGAATTCTCTATAAGCACATTGCCTACTTGCTTCCCACCTACAGGTGTCACTGCATCTGCTATCACCTCAAACTCTGCTACTCTGAGCTGGACCGCACCTACCCAAGGTTCACCGGCTGGATATGGCTGGGAGGTAGTAGCACACAATGCAGGACCATGGGCTACACCAGTAGCCAGCAACCTGGTGACTGCTCCTACTACGACGACATCTACCGGTGCTGTGCTCGCAGCAAACACTACATATGATGTATATGTAAAGACCGGCTGCAGCCTGACCAACCTGTCTGACACCAGCACATGGTCTGCAGTATACTCCTTTACCACTGCATGTACGGCTATCTCCAGCCTGCCATGGACAGAGGGATTTGAAGGTATGTCTACTGTGGGTTCGACTGTATTCCCGTCATGCTGGTCATATGTCAATACATATGGCACTAACCCTCCGGGCAGCGACAACGGTTCCATCAGCACTACCTATGCAGGCCCTCACGCCGGCACTAACTTCCTCTACAGCAAGTGGAATGATACTGCATGGATCTACACTCCGGGCTTCCAGCTCACAGGTGGTACATCTTATGACTTCTCATTCTGGATGGCCAATATAGATGCCAGCACGCCTACGTACTTTACTATGGATGTGGCGTATGGCAGCTCTGCTACTCCTGGTGGCATGACCAATTCTCTGATAGCTGGCAATACAGCGAGCAATACTGCGTACCAGCAGTTTACACGCACCTTTACACCTGCTACAAGCGGAGTATACTATTTTGGTGTGAAGAGCAGCTCGCCAAACAGTACACCATGGTACCTCAGCTTTGATGATTTCTCATTGCAGCCTACTCCGGCATGTACCACGCCATCTGCTCTCACAGCGGGTACAGTGACTCCGACGGGCGCTTCATTCTCATGGACTGCATCGACATCAAACCCATCCAGCGGATACAACTGGGAGGTAGTAGCATCGGGCGCAGGCTCTGCAGGTACTCCGGTAGCCTCCGGCTCCGTAGCTGCAGGTGTGACCACAGCTACTGCATCAGGCCTGACCACTCAGACCGGGTACGATATATATGTACAGGCAAACTGCGGCTCCGGTACCAGCGCATGGGTAGGACCACTCTCTGTCACTACACCATGCAATGCTATCACTACACTGCCGTGGACAGAAGGATTTGAGACACTGCCGGCTGCAGCGGGTACCAACGTATATCCTGCATGCTGGACATATACCAATATCAACAGCAGCAACTACTCCTGCTCTGCTACCTGCAACAGCAATACAGCTCATGGCGGCAGCAACTTCATAGGTGGTAGCTGGTCTTTCAATACTTGGGAATATACTCCTGGCTTCCAGCTCACAGCGGGTACTTTCTATGACTACTCATTCTGGTACAAGACTGCTGACAATACCAACGGCTACGTAGTAGTATCTGCATACGGCACATCTGCCAGCCCGACTGCTATGACCAACGTGCTGGGTACTATGACCAATGCTACCTCATCAGGTGCTTATACTAAGGTGACTTACACCTTCCAGGTGGCTAGCACTGGTGTATACTACTTTGGCCTGCATGACTCATGTCCTACCTCTGCACCAAATGGTATCGCATTTGACGACTTCTCCCTGCAGCTGTCTCCAAACTGTATAGCACCTACAGCCCTCGCGCTGACAGCTGCTACAGCTACATCGGCCTCTGTATCATGGTCTGCCTCCCTGTCTGCTCCGGCTAATGGCTACATCTATGAAGCTGTAGCATCAGGTGCCGGCCCTACAGGTACTCCGGTAGTGAGCGGCACTACTGCTGCCGGTGTGACTACCGCGTCTATCTCAGGCCTCTCCGCTACCACAGCATATGATATATATGTGAGGGCGGTGTGCAGCTCTACTGATAGCAGTACATGGCTCGGACCTCTGTCCGTCACCACGCCATGCAACGCGATCACGACTCTGCCATGGACAGAAGGATTTGAGACACTACCAGCGGCAGCCGGTACTGATATCTATCCTAGCTGCTGGACATACTCTAACATCAATAACACTAACTATACCTGTTCAGCCACCTGCAACAGCAACACAGCAAACACTGGTTCTAACTTCATGGGTGGCAGCTGGAACTTTAATGTGTGGGAATTCACACCAGGCTTCCAGCTCACTGCCGGTACTAATTATGACTACTCCTTCTGGTATCGCACTACAGACAACACTAACGGGTACGTACTTGTATCTGCAGTAGGTACAAGTGCCTCTATAGGTGGCATGACTACTATACTAGGTACTATTACCAATGCCGTTTCTCCAAACGGATATACCAAGGTGACCTACACATTCCAGGCAACTGCCACCGGCGTGTATTACTTTGGCCATCATGACTCATGCCCTACATATTCTCCTAATGGTATTGCGTTTGATGACTTCTCCCTAAGGCTCTCTGCCAGCTGCCTGGCTCCGAGTGCTCTGACACTAAATAGCGCTAATTCATCCGGTGCTACGATCTCATGGACTGCCTCTCTGACCCCTCCGGCTAACGGCTACCAGTGGACTGCGGTACCATCTGGCTCCGGCCCATCTGCCACACCGGCTGCTACCGGTACAGTAGCTGCAGGTGTGACTACTGCTACCATCACCGGCCTCAACACGAATGCGCCGTATGTATTTTATGTACGGTCCCTGTGCAGTGCTACTGATACCAGCGCATGGACTGACTCTCTGGCATTCCTCACTACATGCACCAGCGTTTCGCTGCCTCTGATCGAAGGATTTAACAGCCAAAGCAGGCCAACCTGCTGGACAGAGCAAAGTGTATCTGGCACAGGTGTACTCATCTATACCAACACTATGGGCAATCCGGCAACTGCACCACAAGAAGGAGCCGGGTTTGTAGAGTGGAATTCCTACAATACCCCTACTACGGCGGGCGTGGAAACACGCCTGGTATCGCCTCCTATAGTGACTACCGGCACTCCAAGTGTAGACATCAGTTTCTACTGGCTGCATGATGCTACCAACTATACTACCGGCTCGTACCTGAATGAAGGTGTGACCGTACAATACTCTCTGAATGGTACTACATGGACTGATGTTCAGTTTTACCCTCGTGTGGATCTGAACCTGCAGCCTACCGGCAGCGCATGGTTCCAGAAACTGCTCACACTGCCTGCTGCAGTGGCTAACCAGCCTGTGGTTTACATAGGCTTCAAGTTCCACTCAGAGTATGGCAATAACTGTGCATTTGACAATCTGCACCTGTATGCTACTCCAGCCTGCGCAGGTGCCCCTACGGCACTGCAAGTGGGTGGAGTGACTCCTACCACTGCCAGCGTAAACTGGACCGCAGCCTCTCCTGCACCTGCAGTAGGCTACCACTGGATCATCACTCCTACGGGAGCAGGTCCCGGTGCCGCTATAGACTCTGGCGATGTGACCGGCGATACAGCTAACATCACAGGCCTGACACCAAATACGATCTATGACTTCTACGTACAGTCTGACTGCGGTGGCGGATCTGGCCTGGGCAGCCTGGCTGGTCCTATCACAGTGCAGACAGCATGCGTGAATGCTACCCTGCCTCTGATAGAAGGCTTTAACTCTGGATCTATCCCATCATGCTGGAGTCAGCAGTATGTAGTAGGTAATGATGATCTCCAATATGTAGCATCATCATTCAACCCTCTCACTACACCACAGGAAGGTACAGATTATGTATTCTGGAACGGATATGGTATCAGCTCGGGCAATGAGACACGTCTCGTATCTCCTGGTATCACTACTACCGGTACACCTAGCGTAGATATCAGCTTCTACTGGTTTAATGAGCATAGCACCTACTACACTGCGGGCAACTACCTCACAGAAGGTATGACCGTACAGTACTCCACTGACCTGGTGAACTGGACTGATGTACAGTTTTACCCTAGAGAGGATGCCTCACTGGCATCCGGCACAGGCATGTGGAAGCAGAAATACCTGACACTACCAGCCGCTGCGGGCAACCAGGCTACGGTATACGTAGGCTTCAAGTTCCACTCAGCATTTGGCGACAATGTGAGCTTTGACAATCTCCATATCTTCCAGAGCAGCCCATGTGCAGGCGGCCCTACAGCTATAGGCATAGCCCCTGCCAGCACTACTACTGCTACTGCCAACTGGACTGCCGGCTCTCCGGCTCCTGCCAGCGGGTACAACTGGGTAGTAGTAGCTGCCGGTGATAGCGTGAATGGTACAGTGATAGCATCAGGCACTACAGCTGCCGGTGTGACTACTGCATCTATCTCAGGCCTCACTGCTAATACTGCTTACGACTTCTACGTACAGTCAAACTGCGGTAGCCCGCTCGGAGTAGGCTACTGGGTAGGACCTACAGGCTTCAGCACTCCTTGTAATGCTATCACATCCATACCTTGGATTGAGAACTTTGAAGGTATGAACACTGTCGGTATAGACATCGTACCTAGCTGCTGGCTGCCTACGCCGAGCGGCAGGTGGGAGTCTGAAGATGCTCCATTCTTCTTCCCTACTCTGGATGCGAGGAGTGGCACACACTACATCACTGACAGGTACAATGCAGATGATACCATCTACACTCCTAGCTTTAGCCTGACAGGTGGTACTCAGTACGAGTTCTACTTCTACTATCGCACAGATGGTTTCACAGGATGGGACTCTCTGTATGCGCTGATGGGTACCTCACAGTCTCCATCAGGTATGACTCAGGTGATCGGCACTCCTGTAGCCGGCCCTACCAATACACAGTACATGAAGTACTCTGCTATTTTCACTCCTGCTACCAGCGGCGACTACTTCTTTGGTGTGAAGCTGCTTGCATCCTTCTCTCCGGACAATATCGCGTTTGACGACTTTGGCCTGCAAGAGGTAGTACCATGCCCTAATCCACCACTGGCTGGTGTGATCAGCGGCCCATCCAGCGTGTGCCCTGGCAGCGCAGCCGCTCTGTCACTGACCGGCTACTCTCCATACACTCAGCTGCAGTGGCAAGGCTCACTGGACTCTGTGACTTGGCAGGATCTGGTAGGCGCTACCAATGACTTCTATACTGACTACCCTACCAACCTGACCTACTACAGAGTGAAGGTAAACTGTGCAGACTCATCATATACTGCAGCATTTGCGGTGAATATGAATGCGCCTACACTGTGCTACTGTACTACAAACCTGGGCGGAGGCTGTGGTGGCAACGATATAGATACTGCACTCATACAGGGTACCAACTTCTTTATCAACTACACTACATGTAACACTACTACCGGTGGCGATGCTTATACCGTCTTCCCGGCTATCGGTGACTCTACTACATCACTGCAGAGGGGCGGTTCTTATACCTTCTACCTGCACATGACCGGTACATCTATCTCGTCTATCTGGATAGATACAAACCAGAATGGTGTATACGACACATACGAGTGGATACAGCCTACGGTAGCTGCTACCAGTGGTACTGCAGTATTCACTATCAATACTTCTACTCGTCTCGGTGTGACCGGCCTGCGTATCAGGAGCCGCAACCAGGGTAATACCAACGGTGCATCTTCTGCCTGCGACAACTTCGGCTCAGGTGAGACATTTGACTTCCAGATCACTATAGTGGATACTAACTGTAACCATGCTCCGGTAGTCACTCCTACAGTGACAGAGCCGACCTGCTATGGCAATACTAATGGCACCCTCTCTATAGCCCTCAGCGGTGGTGTAGCTCCGTTTACACACGCATGGTCTACAGGTGATACTACTACCAGCCTGTCCGGACTGGCAGCAGGTGTCTATACAGATACGATCACCTTTGCAGGTGGCTGTACTTACATCTACAACGATACACTGGCACAGCCGGCAGCACTGGCGGCTACTGACAGTGTGACTCCGGTACTCTGCTATGGTGCTGCTACAGGCTCTGTGACAGTGACTGTATCTGGCGGTACTCCTGCCTATACACACCACTGGAATACAGGTGCGACCGGCTCTCCGCTCACAGGCGTAGCTGCTGGCACATATGTAGATACCATATCTGATGCTCACGGGTGTACACTCGTACTGCACTCTGATACTATCCGCCAGCCGGCATCTGCTGTGGCTATCGTACTGGACTCTACCAAGGGTACAAAATGTAACGGCCAAAGCAATGGTGCCATCTATACTACCGCTAGTGGTGGTACAGGAGCATACAGCTACACATGGACAGGTACTACTCAGACCACAGATGACGTGACAGGCCTGGCTGCAGGCGGCTACGTAGTGGTAGTGACAGACGCTAACCAGTGTACTGCTACCCTCACAGATAGCGTGACTCAGCCTGCACCTGTAGGCATCGTGACAGATAGCGTGGTAAACGCTAAGTGCCACTCATCCAGTGATGGATCTATCTATGTACATGCTACAGGCGGCACCCTGCCATACGGCTACAGCTGGTCTCCTGGCGGTGCTACTACATCCAGCCTCTTCTTCAAGCCTGCCGGTGCATACACACTGGTAGTGACCGACAAGAACGGCTGTACAGCTACTACTACGGATACGATACAGGCTCCGGCTGCACTCACTGTGAGCAGCAATATCACCAACCAGGTACAAGGTGGTGTGCAAGGCTCTGTGACTGTGACTGCCGCAGGTGGTACACAGCCATACAGCTACCACTGGAACACCGGTGCCAATACCAGCACTATCTCTAACCTCAATGCCAATACCTACCTCGTGACGGTGACAGACGCCAATGGCTGTACTGTGACCCAGCGCGATACAGTAGACCTGATCATCGGCATCAAGGAAGTGGGTAGCAACATCACTAACATTTATGTATACCCTAACCCATCTTCCGACGTATTCCATGTATCAGTGAAGCTGACACATGCTATGCCGGTAGACCTGGAGGTATACACCGTGACCGGCCAGCAGATCAATGTGGCCGCCAGGGAAACTACCGCAGGTGACACCTTTGTACTCGATATGAGCAATGAAGCCTCTGGCGTCTATATCGTGAAAGTGAAGGCTGGCGACCAAGTGGTAACACAACGCGTGACACTCGTCAAGTAACCATACGGGATCATATAGATCCTCAGACCTCAGGCCCCGTCAGATGATGACGGGGCCTTTTTATTTGGGGGCAATACAGCCTTTGGGGTAAAAAGGGCGTCTTTTGTTAATATTAAAGTAATGTTTCTCAGTCCTGAAATGCTATTTTTGCAGCACCTGAATAAGTCGATATGAAGTGGAGGTCTTTACACATAATTTGCATCTTTATTTGTTTTATTTTTTGCTTTGGGCCAAAGTCTTATGCCCAGATCCCGACGAGATGCTTTGAAATTTCGAGCATACTGGCTGATGCCTGCGGCAATCCGGAGGGTGAGAATGAAATGGTACGCATCCAGGTGGGGCCGTCTCCTCTCAATACCAATAACATCAAAATCACCTGGCCCAATACAGTAAATCCATGGAGGGGATTTTGTACCAATCAGCTCAAGATAGACAGTCTGAATCAAACCATTGGCGGGTGCGGTTATCTTTTGGCACCTCCCGGAGGCGTCCTGCCTGCCGGCTCACAAGCCATCATAGTCACAAGTACCAGCATGAGTGTATCATTTAACTCTTTTGCCACACTTAGTGATACGATATACATCTTGTTTCAGTGTGCTGGCAATACGAATGGCCACTTTGTAAACTACAACGCCACCCCAGGTATCCGGACACTATACATAACAGACACAGCAGCGCACTGCGGGGATACTGTGACATATGATCGTAGCCTTCTCACTAATATCACTGGTGGTCATGGTGGTGGTACTGCCGCTGAGAATGGTGCATCCATAGCATATACCTATAACAATGTCGCAACCTATTACAACAATGGCTGCAATGCACCTTTTCAAGCTCCTTCTGTAAATGCAGGCAGTGATACTACCGTGAATTTCTGCCACGCACCTCTCACAGTTCCTCTTCATGCCTCCAAGACAGGCAACTTCCGTCATTTATTCTGGAGTGGTGGTAATGGTACATTTTCCCAGCCAGACTCCTTGAATACTTCTTATACCTTTTCTCCACTGGACATCTCTCCTCTTACACTGTATTTCTCCGGCACACTGTGCCCTGACACGCTGCGTGACTCTGTAGTGGTCACAGTGATACCACCCGCTGCTACTACCCATGCAGATACGATCTGCTTTGGCAGTAGCTATACTGTAAACGGGCACTCCTACACGGCTACAGGCCTGTACCATGATACACTAACCGCAGTCAGCGGCTGCGATAGCCTGGTCAATACCGACCTGACCGTGCTGACCGCCTACACACAGACTGTCAATCAGACCGGCTGCAGCAGTATTGTGTACAGGGGTACTACGTATACTACCAGCACTGCATTTCAGGATACCATCAAAGGAGTGCGCGGCTGCGACAGCGTACACGTAGCTGTATTTCTGACGATCAACTACCCTAGCGCCTACAGCCAGCAGGTGGCACTATGCCAGGGCCAGACACTGACCATAGGTACTACTACCCATAGTACCGCGGGCACCTATCACGATACTATACCAAACGCCTCCGGCTGTGACAGTGTGATCACTACCACGCTGACCTATGCCCCTATCACTGTAGATGCCGGCTCTAATACGGCTATCTGCCGTGGTACATCTACCACCCTGCAGGCCACAGGAGGACTGAGCTACACATGGACACCGGCCGGCAGCCTGAGCAGTGCTACCATAGCCAACCCCGTAGCTACCCCTGATACTACTACTACCTATACTGTCACAGCACAGGTAGCATCAGCCAATGAGATGGTGAACGGAGACTTTAGCAGTGGCAACACCGGGTTTAGCTCCAGCTATCTATACACTACCAATAATACCAACGAAGGCCAATACACCGTATCGCCTAACGCTAGTACATGGAACGGTGGAATGGCTCCTTGTGGAGACCACACCACTGGCTCCGGCAATATGCTCATAGTGAATGGCGCTACCTCAGCCAATGTCTCTATCTATTGCCAGACAGTGAGTACAGTGCCGGGCACAGATTATGCTTTCTCCACATGGCTTCAGAGCGTGACAGCCTCCAATCCGGCTCAGCTTCAGTTCTCCATCAATGGCGCGCTGATCGGATCTGTGTTTAGTGCTCAACCGGCCAATTGCAACTGGCAACAGTTTTACACTACCTGGAACTCAGGTACAGCCACCTCAGCACAGATCTGCATCGTGAATCAGAATACAATAGCCTCTGGAAATGACTTTGCACTGGATGATATATCCTTCTCTCCACTGTGTGTCCAGACAGATACAGTGCAGGTAGTGGTAAATCCTATCTATCGCGACACTGTAAATGTGACTGTATGTGCTGCCAATACGCCATACACACTCCCTGACGGAGCTACAGCCAGTACCACAGGTAGCTATACCAGCAACCTGCACACTGTAAATAGCTGTGACAGTATAGTGGTAGTAAACCTGACTGTAGACACAGTGATACTCCAAACTGTGACACTCCCTACTGCATGCGGCCAGACCACCTACAATGGTACCACCTATACCAGCAGCACTACAGTAACCGAAAACTACCACTATCAGAATGGTTGCGATAGCCTGATCAAGACAGTCAATGTGGTAGTGAATCCTATCGCTACTTTCTCTCAGAGTCCTACTATCTGCCTGGGGCAGAGTTTTGCCGCAGGCAGTCATAGCTATACTGCGAGTGGCACCTACATTGACACCGTAGTAGGCGGCTCCTCACTGGGCTGCGATAGTATAGTGACCACAGCACTGACGGTAGTATCTCCGGTGAGTACTAATACAACTGTGAGCGGCACCTGCAGTGTATCCTACCTGGGCAATACCTATAGCAACAGTACCACCCTGCTGGATACGGTAAAGAGTACGGCGACAGGCTGCGACAGCATCTACCATACTACCACTATCACTGTGACTCCGATAGCAGTGAGTACTGTACCAAACAATGTGTGTATCAATACCGGTCAGACATACTACGCCGGTGGCCAAAACCAGAATACCGCAGGTACCTATATGGATACGATACGCTCTGTCGGCGGCTGCGACAGCGTGATCAGGGTCACAGACCTGCAGGTCATCACGCCTACGGTAGTCACACGCCGCACTGACAGCTGTAGCCGGGCTACTATAGGCGGCATCACATATACCGGAGATACGATCCTGGCATTCACACAGACGTCTGCGCGGGGCTGCGATAGTATCATCACTATGGATAGTGTCTACATACATACTCCGGGCACTGTCAGCCTCTCTACCTCTGCCACGCTCCCTATAGAGGAGGGCGACTCTACTACTATCACTATCATACCATCCGGCAGCTATCACAATATCGTATGGTCTCCGGATTCCAATATCAGTAGTGTGACCGCACTCGCTCCTATCGTGTCTCCATATCATACTACCACCTACACCGTGACGCTGGCAGATAGCAATAACTGTAGCGCTACTGCATCTATAGAAGTGACAGTGGTGGCCAGTTCGCAGCTGGACTTTATCATGCCTACCGCATTCTCACCAAATGGCGATGGCCGCAATGATATCTTCAAGGCTATACTACGCCGTGGTGCGGAGATCACACTGTTTCACATCTACAATCGCTGGGGTGAGCTGATCTATGACATCAACCTCAACTCAGGTGATGGATGGGATGGCACCTACAAGAACATAGCACAACCGATAGGTGTCTATGTCTACTACATCTCTGTGAAGAGTGCCGGCGGCAATACCACCAGCCAGCAAGGCAACCTGACACTGGTGAGATAAACCATTTATTACACAGAGGCCGATTAGTACCTTTCGCATTTTTTGCTAGATTGCACTTTATCAATCTAATCTACAGCCTCATTTATGCAGAGATTCACGGGACTATTGGGCATTGTGCTGATACTCGGCGTCGCCTTCCTTTTGTCAAATAATAAAAAGAAGATCAACTATCGCCTCGTGCTCAGCGGCCTGGGCCTGCAGCTTGCCCTTGCGCTCCTGATCCTGAAGGTGCCTCCTGTACAGGCCTTCTTTCAGACCCTGGGTAAGGGCATGCAGAAGATAGAGGAGTTTGCCCGTGAGGGAGCCAAATTTGTACTCGGTGGTGTACTGCCAGATGCAAGTCAGCTGGGCAAAGTGTTTGGTCCTAATAATGGATTTGTATTCGCCTTTAATATCCCGGCTACGATCATACTCGTGTGCGTACTCGTGGCTATACTATATCATATAGGCCTGATGCAGCGCGTAGTGGCTATCATAGCCAAGGGTGTGAATGCCATCATGAAAGTGAGCGGCGCCGAGGCCCTGAGCAATGTGGCGAGCGCATTTGTAGGCCAGGTGGAGGCGCAGGTCATGATCCGTCCGTACCTGGAGGGTATGACCCGCAGTGAGATACTGACCTCTATGGCGGGTAGTATGGCCTGTATAGCGGGTGGTATCCTGATCGTATATGTGGGGTTTGGGGTGAAGGCAGACTACCTGATAGCTGCCAGCCTCATGGCAGCACCGGCGGCTATCGTGATCTCTAAGATCATCTACCCCGAGACAGAGGTGCCGCAGACCCAGGGCAAAGTATCTATAGAAGTCAAAAGCCACTATGCCAATGTGATAGATGCGATCTCTCACGGTGCGGCTGATGGCATGAAGATATCTATCAACGTAGTGGCCATGCTGGTGGGCTTCATCGCACTCATCGCGCTGATCAACTATATACTGGTGAAAGTAAACGGCCTGCTGGGCAATCCGATCCCGGGCCTGAGCCTCAATATGATCTTTGGCTGGCTCTTCTGGCCATTTGCTTATGCTATGGGTATACCGTATGAAGATGTAACAAAAGCCGCCACCCTGATGGGTCAGAAGATGACCATAAATGAGTTTGTAGCATACCTCAATTTTGTACAGATCAAGGCCACTATGTCAGAGAAAGCACAGGCCATCGTGAGCTTTGCGCTCTGCGGCTTTGCCAACTTCTCCTCGGTAGGCATGCAGATAGGCGGTATAGGTGAGCTGGCTCCCAGCCGCCGGGCAGACCTGGCACAGCTGGGCATACGCGCGCTGATAGCCGGTACGCTGGCCTCCTACCTCAGTGCGACCATAGCAGGTATCGTGATAGGCTGATAGTTTCAGATATTACATATATATCTTTTTTTGCTGTTTCATAAAAAATGCAGGATAGCCATTTGATATATCCATGTGATAGGCTACATTTGCCGCGCAATTTAAAATCACAAAAAGCACTATAAAATGGCAAACAATATCACCCTGACTATGATCAAGCCTGACGCAGTAGCGGCTGGCAACTCCGGAAAAATCATCGACCTCATCATCCAGTCAGGATTCAAGATACAGGCAATGAAGCTCACTCGTCTCTCTAAGGAGACAGCAGAGCAGTTTTATGCAGTGCACAAAGAGCGTGGTTTCTTCAATGACCTCGTCAAGTTCATGACTGAAGGCCCTATCGTGGCAGCAGTACTGGAGAAGGACAATGCAGTAGAAGATTTCCGCAAGCTGATAGGCGCTACCAACCCTGCTAATGCTGCAGAAGGCACTATCCGCAAGCTGTATGCTACAGACATCGAGCGCAACGCCGTACACGGTTCTGACTCTGATGAGAATGCAGCTATCGAGGCTTCATTCCACTTTGCCGGCGTGGAGAGGTTCTAAGCGTCTTTCCCAAAATATTCTAACCATCTACTACCCTATCGGTACTTTGCCGGTTTTTGCCGAACTTTAGCCCTATGGTCACACGGCGAATACTTCTGCTATGTATGCTGCTCTGCTCAGGGCTGGCACAGGCTTCCTATGTCCTGATCCCGATGGACCTGGCACAGAAGAATCACCTCAAGGCCTATGGTATCGCTTTCTGGATACTAAAGAACGGCGGCGAGGTAGACTGGCTGCTCAACTATCGCGGCGGTAGCTTTGCTACAAAGTATGTCTCTAATATAGAGAACGAATGTACCATACGCGGTGTCTCTGCAGAGGTGATAGCTGATGGCCAGTACACCGGCATACTGAATGAGATAGCAAACCCCGAGGCCAATATGGATGTGGTAAAGCTGGAAAAGGCACCACGTATGGCCGTGTACCAGCCCAGGTCTATGCAGCCGTGGGATGATGCCGTGACCATGGTACTCACTTACGCCGAGATACCATATGACGCGATCTATGATGATGAAGTGCTGGATGATAAACTGGCGAAATACGACTGGCTGCACCTGCACCATGAGGACTTTACGGGGCAGTATGGCAAGTTTTATGCATCATACTCCGGTGCCAAGTGGTATCAGGATCAGGTAGCAGACCTGGAGGAGATAGCCAAGCGCCGTGGCTTCTCCAAAGTATCTAAGCTAAAACTGGCTGTGGCTCAGAAGATACGCGACTTCGTAGGCGGCGGTGGATTTATGTTTGCCATGTGTAGCGCTACCGACTCGTATGATATAGCGCTGGATGCATACAATACCGACATCTGCGATGTGATGTTTGATCATGATCCGCAGGACCCAAATGCGCAGCAGCATCTGGACTACACGCAGGGGTTTGCATTTGAAAACTACCACCTGCGCACCAATCCCTACGAGTATGAATACTCTGATATAGATGCCAACTTTGGCCGGACGGTGCAGAAAGACCTGGACTACTTTACGCTCTTCGACTTCTCTGCCAAATGGGACCAGGTACCCACAATGCTCACACAGAACCACACCAAGACTGTAAAGGGATTTCTGGGTCAGACCACGGCTTTCAACAAGAACTACGTCAAGAAAAATGTACTGGTCATGGGCCAGAACAAAGCTGCTAATGAAGCACGCTATATCCATGGCGAGTTTGGCAAGGGTATGTGGACCTTCTACGGCGGGCACGATCCTGAGGACTACCAGCACCTGGTAGGCGACCCTAAGACCGATCTCAACCTGCACCCTAACTCTCCGGGCTACAGACTGATATTGAATAACGTACTCTTCCCAGCCGCGCGCAAGAAAAAACAAAAGACATAACCCACGCTCATATGAAGTTTATCCAGTACCTCACACTGCTGCTACTCCTCTCCCTCAGTGCCAATGTGCTGCACGCACAGGAAGCCGAGCCCTCAAAGGCCGACAAAAAGAAGCACAAAAAGCCAAAGACCGAAAAGGTAGCATCTGACAAGGACCAGACTGCAGGTAGTGACAGTACCGTAATAAAGAAAGCGCCAAAAGATCCATCTGAAGCTACCAGCGTGACAGGCAAGAAGCGACACAGCAATCCGCCTACGGCAAAGTCCCAGCGCGCCGACTCTCTGCGCAATGTAAAGATCATGAACAATGCCCGCAAAAAGGAGGCAGCGACCAAGGCTGCCAGGAAGGCAGAGCATGATAAAATAGAAGCCAAGAAAGAAGAAAACCGCCCCAGCAGCAATGTGGAAGCTAAAGCCAATGCAGCCGTAAAGGACCCTGAAGATCGTACTATGAAAGGTCCCAGCGGCCAGAAAGTATACAGTTCACCTAAGGGTGGCAAATACTATATCACCGGCTCCGGCAGCAAGGCCTGGCTCAGGCATGACAACAAGAAATAGAACTACTCCCTACCAATAAAGAAGTCTCTGCAAAGTGCCAGCGCAGGTATGAGCAGCAGTGTGCCCACCGTGATGGTCTTGTAGTGCTGCGTGATGGTGCTGAGATCCATACCTATCAGTAGGTCAGTAGTAGCAGTGCATAGCAAAAAAGACAGCATAACTAAAGTGGCAATAGACCTGTATCTCCAGTTCTTATTACCGGTAGTGTAGTGCTGCATCAGATAGACTGCCAGGCAAGCCACTGCCGGCAGGACGAAGTAAAAGGCGTACTTCATCTGATGGGGAAAGATGAGCGGTACCAGTAGCATGATATACCCCAGCTCATATAGCTGGCGCAGCCTGCTGTGCACATGCACAAAAGGTCGGGTAGCCAGAAAATAAAGCGTAAACACTATCAGTACGGCTACCACTATCCATATCACAATAGTAGCCTGATCATAGCTCAGGTCCAGCAGCGGATGCGTGTATGGCGCACCTGTATGTACGAGCAGCCTGTAGAGCAGCAGACTCATATTTTGCGGCAGGTGCCAGGCGGCATCTGACTGAAACTCTGGGCTATCGGGCCGGACTATAGCATACCAGCTCCGATTCATCTCCCAGAATAGCGCACTGCCGGTAAACAGTAAAGGCAAAAAGAAACAGGCCACTACCGTGACTACAGCACTGCATGCAGCCATAAACCGCCTGCGGTATATAAAGTAAGGGATCAAGACCACAGGCATCACCTTGATGATAGTACCGATGCCAGCCAGTATCCCCGCTTTTATTTCCTCACCTATGTCGGTCCGGTAGAGGCTCTCTACCATCAGCCATACCAGGAAGATGGTCATCTGTACGTGGTGGAAGTTCAGCTCCAGGTAGCGGGACATATATAGCAGAATGCCGATCCATAGTATACGGTCCAGCCTCCGATCAGCACTGCGTATCTCAAACTCATGCCACAGCAGCCAAAGGGTGCGTAGGAAAAGAGCGAGGCTGATGACAAGCCAGATAAATGCACCGACTCCATCAGGTAGCAGCGCCAGTGGGACCAGCACCATGGCCCAAAAGGGACTGTAGCTATACCGGAGATTGATATAAGGCGGCGCATAGATATTTTTGCCGTCCCACATTTTGGTAGCTGCCTCCAGAAAAGTGACAAAGTCTCCTCCTTTGCGGCTGCTCGCAGCAAAGTACAGCACCAGAATCGCTAAAAGGATAAGGACCAGCAAGACTTTGAGCGCAAAATAGCGTTCACCCAAAGCCTCTTTAATTCTCCGCATATACATCCAAATGTATGGAATATCGTCTTCATAGCTGAATATCCGGCAGCGCTAAGAATAAGAAACAGTGGCATTCATATAGATTCCTATATTTGGAGAAAGGCTATAAAGACTTCAGATGGACAATCCTGCATGGGGAATACTAACTATCCTGCTGTCGGTCAGCGCCTACCTCCTTTCTTGTTATCACTATCGCCGTGATAAGTATCTCCAGGCTATTAGCCTTTTGATGCTTGGCGGATGCATTCTAAGGCTTTTCACAGCATGCGACTTTTTCCTGCATCCATGGGACGAAGCTTTTCACGCTGTGGTGGCTAAGCATATGATGCACCATCCTTTTATACCCACCCTATATGAAAATCCAGTGCTACCCTATGATTACAAAAATTGGGCTGGTAATCATATCTGGCTGCACAAACAGCCACTACCTCTGTGGACCATGGCGCTGAGCATGTCTGTGTTTGGGGTCAATGAAATAGCCCTGCGACTGCCGTCCATACTCCTCACCACCATGGGTATAGCCCTCACTTATTACATCGGCCAGTATTTCTTTGATCGCCGTACAGGTTATCTGGCGGCATTCTTTTATTCTGTGAATGGGCTGATCATAGAGATGACAGCCGGACGGGTGGCTACGGATCATGTAGATGTATTCTTCCTCTTCTTTGTAGAACTGGCCATATTTTTCAGCATCGTATTTGCCCGGAGGGGAAATGTCCTTTACAATGTAGCAGCAGGCTTCTGTATCGGTGCGGCTATTCTCTGCAAATGGCTGCCTGCCTTAATCGTTTTGCCTATCTGGCTACTTGTAGTTTTTGACTCGAAAAGGTTTGCCATTAAAGAAATCGTAGTCCATTTTCTTTTACTGATTGCCATATTAGTGGCGACATCCCTGCCTTGGCAAATTTATATCCACATGGCGTTTCCCCTGGAGGCAAAATGGGAAGGCTCCTACAATACAAGACATCTTTTTGAGTCTATAGAAAACCACAGCCATCCTTTTTACTATTACATAGATCGTATTCGGATAAACTACGGAGAACTCATATATCTTCCTTTGATTTGGTTGATCATAAAAAGAAGATCGCCATACCCAACACGTATACTGGCACTCATATTCTGGATATACGTTCCTCTTCTGTTTTTTTCATTAGTAAAAACTAAAATGCAGGGCTATGTTTTATTTATTAGTCCAGCTCTCTTCATTATTACATCCGCCTTCTTCTTTTCCTCTCTGGATAGCCTAAACAAAAAAACATCATCGTGGAAAACGGCGCTAACTACGATTCTTCTCGTACTATTTATTGTTTTACCAATACGGTATTGCTATGAAAGAACAAAACCCTTTTTGGAAAAAAGAAAACCAGAATGGGTAACAGACCTCAAGAGTCTACCCAACGCTACCCCTAAATGTGTTTTGTTTAACTATCCAGCTCCTATCGACGCTATGTTTTACACAGATATTCCTTCATACCCTTTTATACCCGATTCCTCGCAGGTAAACGCCCTGAATAATAGCGGATATAGAGTTTACATAAATGACAATCAAACACTTAACATTTCACACAAGAGCTTTTCAGCCAACATAGTCTGGGTAAATCTAAAGTCACCTAAAGAATAAGGGCTTGATCAGCGCAAATGTTGCTATAAACATTAGCATTTCTTCCTATGATTCACTAATTTGCGTCATCACAATATACTATGCGAAAACCCTTTGTCTACGCCATCGGAATGACGCTTCTGCTACTGTTAGCTTCCTGCAAAAGAGACGGAACAGGGTGGGACACCGGACTAGTGGCACCATTGGCTACTACGAACATGACCTTGGGCAACCTAGTCAAAGACTCGATATTACGAACCAATTCAGACAGTTCATTATCTCTTGTATATTCTAATACTGTTTATGAATTAAATCTAGCAGACCAATTCATCCATATACCAGACACCTCCATAGGTCAAAAGTATACCATTGATTCGCTTCAGCTACCCAATATCCGCGTCAGACAAAATATCTCCTTAGGACAGTTAGCCCTAAATCTTAATGCCAGCGGACAAGGGCTTTTAGGCAATTTTATAATCGGACATAATGGACAATTAACAAGCTTGCCTGCAGTTTCGGGTTTGACTGTATCTCCATTTTATTTTAATGGTGCAGGATACTATAAAACAGCTCGTATTACTAATGCAGACTTATTAATAAGCGTTGTAAATCACCTACCCACACCCCTTCAAAATGTAAGTTTTGATTTGAGAGACTCCACAAGCAATCAACTTCTGCTCAGTGATTATATAGCCAATATATCTCCTCAGGACAGTGTGACTAGGAGCTACCATCTGTCTAATGTAAATATAGGTTCTAGTCTCAAACTTACAATTACCAATTTTTCGATTCCCGGCACCGGAAGTGGTACAGTATATCTTGACACCACACAGTATCTTTCCATATGGGCCTTCATCACTAATATTCGTGTTGATAGCGCAGTAGCAGTATTTCCAGCACAAGATATTATCTCGATCAATCAGGATTTAACTCAAAATATTGCCCCAAGGAAATTCACCTATATAGATTGCAGTCAAGGGCAACTTGATGTACAAATTACAAGTTCCGTACCGCAGCCGTTGCATTTGAAGTATCAGATGCTAGGCGCATATGATAGGAGCGGCAATGGCCTGATTGCCTCTTCGGATCTTCCACCTGCATTAAACGGCAATCTCACCACAGTAACTAAGTCCTATGATTTGAGTGGTTATTCCATTAATCTCACTGGTCGTAGCGGAACAGAATTCAATACCTATACGCAAATCATTCAAGCAAGAATTGACTCAACGGGAAACGAGGTAACCCTTTCCAATAAAGACAGCGTACACATCCAATACTTCCTGCGAAATATCAAGCCAAGATACATCAAGGGATACGCGGGCAGGGATACGATCAGCTATGCGGGCAATTCACCTTTCTCCATAGCCGACCTCTTTGCCGGTAATTCATCAAATGCTTTAAAATTTGACAGGGCGTCGCTGTCCGTCTCCGTAGAGAATGGTATCGGTGTAGATGGCCAGGTACTCATCAATAGCCTGACAGGCATCAATAGTAATGGTACGTCAGTGACACTGGTAGATCACTCTGCTACTCCGGTGATAGGCAGGCAGCTCTATGTCAATAAAGCTACTGACTTTCCCCTCACACCACGCACCACCACATTCAACCTCAATAGCGCGACCTCAAATATCACAGACTTCATCAGCAATCTGCCAAACCAGATAGCATATGACGTCAAGATACAAACCAACCCTTATGGTAATCGTGGCACCTACGATGATTTTGCCTACATAGACAGCCGCATGAAGGTAAATCTGGATATCAACCTTCCCCTCAGCCTCATAGCCAATAACCTGACGCTGCGCGATTCTTTCAACTTCAGCCTCGGCTATAGTCAGAAGGATGTGGCCAATATCAAAGATGGCGTACTGCATGTGATCCTGTACAATAAGTTTCCACTACAAGCCAATATCACCCTCGTGGCCTACGATAGCGCATGGAACAAACTGGATACCCTGCTCAATAATGCCCAGGTGGATGCCGCTCCTATCAACACATCCTGCCGCGCTACTGATGCTAAAAAGTCTATGATCAATGTCAATGCCAGTGCGGAAGTGATAGACAAACTGCGCTTCTCAAAGCACGCAATCATGACGGTCGTCTTTAATACAAAATCCAGCAATGCCACCTGCAACGGGCAATACCTGAAGATATACAGCGACTACAATATCAACGCTACGATCACGGGCGATTTCAATTACAAAGTCAAATTCTAACGCAGCGGGACCACAGCATGAGAAACTTCTATACGGCTTTTTCCCTCCTATTTATCTCTGTTAGTTCATCATTGGCACAAGATAGCGCGGCAGCCGGCACACCAGACACCGTATGCCACTGCGTGAAGGTGACGCCACCAGCGGCTACTTTTCACAACGACCACCTGTACAGCTCCCTCAGCCCTCTGCTGTCAGAGTGCTATGATGCCAATGAGATACAACTGGACTTCGACTTTCATGTCAATTCAAATGCCATTGTCACCACCTTTGCAGGCGCATTTCTCACAGGCAAGGAGATCACCGGCTCGCTCAAGGACCGTATAGTCAGCTATGCTCCGCGCATGATAAAGTACGAAGACGAGATGAAGGCAGGCCTGGCCTACAAGCATTATTTCAAGAAGCCATCTGTCTCACTATACGTATCCTACTATCATCGCAATATGAGGTTTCTGACCACAGACCGCGACGCATTTGAGCTGGCATTTTATGGCAATAAGCGTTTTGAAGACAAGACTGCCAGCCTGAATAACATCTACTTTGAGAACCTGATGTACAATCAGTATTCTATCGGCCTGAGCAAATCTGACGGGCACTTCTTTGGCGGGGTCAATGTGTCATTCCTGCAAGGGTTTAGCGACCAGCAGCTCAAAAACCCCAAGGGTAGCCTCTACACGGCTCCCTACGGAGAGTACCTGGATGTGGCATACACAATGACCTTTAATCAAGCAAATAACGGCGCCTCCAGCTTCTTTGACCTGGATGGCAAGGGTTTCTCTGCTGACCTGCAGTTCGGGTACAATACTGACAAGTGGAGACTGAGCGTCACCGTACAGGATCTGGGCTATATCAACTGGAACCGCCGCCCTACTAACTATACCGGTGATACCTCACTGCGCTACAACGGTATCGTGATCAGTGACCTGACCAATCTATCCGGCAGCGGCCTATCAGGTCTGAAGCTCGACTCCGTTTTTGGCGTGATAGGTCCGCGAAAAAGTAATAACGCCTACTCGACTAACCTGCCTACCATCTTCCAGGTCAACTTCTCTCATATCGTCAAGCTGAAGAAGCACAGTATGATACTGACCGGATCAGTCAATACCCGCCTGCTCAAAAACTACTATGCATACGGCTATGTGAAAGCAGCCTTCCTGCTGGATCATGACTGGACCACCTCTGTGAGCGCAGGAGCCGGAGGCTATTCACTCTTCAATCTCGGAATGGATGTAGGCAAGCGCTGGAAGAACCTCGACTTTATCATAGGCAGTAACAACCTGATCGGATCACTGCTCCCTATGTACTTTCCCGGATCCTCAGGCTATTTCCGCGTAGCAGCACACTTCTGATATGGCAGCCTCTGATATCCTGATACTCGGCGCCGGTCCCGGCGGGGCTACTACCGCACTATTTCTGGCTAAGCTAGGTATACCATGTACGTTGGTAGATAAGGCTACTTTCCCCCGTGACAAAATATGTGGAGACGCGCTGAGCGGCAAAGTAGTGGAGGTACTCAAAAAGCTGGATCCCGCTCTGGTAGCGCAGCTCCAGATGCGCAGCGAGTTTCTTGGCTCATATGGTGTGACCTTCATAGCACCTAATGGAGATGCACTCAGGGTGCCATTCAAAAAAGACATCGGAGAGCAGACCCCGCCGCCAGGCTTTATCTCAAAGCGCGTGGACTTTGACCAGTGGCTGGTAGAGAAGGTACGCGAGCAGCCGCTTATCACACTGCGCGAGCAGACTGAGATCAGGCAGTACGAGCGATCAGAAACGGGCTACCGGGCTATCGCAAAATCAGGTGAGGTCTTTGAGGCCAGTATGATCATAGCAGCCGATGGAGCAGGTTCTACCTTTACCAAAGATATAGCCGGACTCCGTGTAGAGCCGGAGCACAACTGTTTTGGCCTGCGGGCCTACTACAAAAATGTATCCGGACTGGATCACCAGAACTTTATCGAGCTGCACTTCCTGAAGGAGTTCCTCCCGGGGTATTTCTGGATATTTCCTCTACCAAATGGCTATGCCAATATAGGTGTAGGTATGCGTGCAGATGTGATGAGCGATAGAAAGCTAAACCTGAAGAAGGAATTTGAAAAGATCATCACCTCTCACCCTGCCGTGCGGATGCGATTTGAGCAGGCTGAGATGATCGGCGATGTGAAGCTCCATGGCCTGCCGCTGGGCAGCAAGAAGCGCCAGCTATCAGGAGATCACTACATGCTGGTGGGAGATGCGGCTATGCTTATAGACCCCTTCACCGGTGAGGGCATAGGCAATGCAATGATGAGCGGCATGCTGGCGGCGCAGCAGGTATCGCGCTGTCTCGCTACGCAGAAATTTGACGCGGCCACTATGGCGCAATATGATAAGGCAGTATACGACAGGCTGTGGAGCGAACTGCTCCTGAGCTACCGCATGCAGCAATTGGTGAATTATCCATCGATTTTTAACTTTGTGGTGCGTAAGGCCAATGGCAATGCAGTACTGCGCGAGACGATCATGGCGATGTTTGAAGACCTCGATCTCCGCTCACGGCTGAAAGACCCACGGTTTTACTTTAAACTGTTATTCTCGTAAACACCTCAATACAAAAGATGAAGAAGATAGCGATCCTCCTCTCCGCAGCGCTGCTCACCGCCGGCTGCACCTATGCTCAGAAGGGCCAGACCTGCGACCCAGCTAAAGAATCAAAATACAAATCCCTCAGCACTCCCAACGCTGCCGGTGGCTATGGCACTGCTATCACCCGGGACAAGGCTATAACTGTAGCCCAGCTGGAGAAAGACATGAAGGCACAGAATGTGACAGAAAAACAAAATGTAAAGATCACCGGCAAGGTAAACAGCGTATGCAAAATGAAAGGCTGCTGGATGGAAGTAGCCGATGGCAAAGGTGGTACGATGCGCGTGCGCTTTAAGGACTATGCATTCTTCGTACCGCGCGACTGCGAAAACCAGACTGCCTACCTGCAAGGTACTGCAAAGTATGACACTACATCAGTAGCGATGCTGAAACACTATGCCGAAGATGCTGGCAAGTCTAAGAAAGAGATAGCGACTATCACTCAGCCGGAGGTAGCCCTCACCTTTCTCGCAGACGGGGTGCTTTTCGACAAAAAATAAAAATTGTCCACAGGAGCTATAAAATCCTGTTTAAGATCATATATTTGCAACCGCTTTAAAAAGCAGGTCGTTTCCGTAGCTCAGCTGGTAGAGCAATACACTTTTAATGTATGGGTCTCGGGTTCGAATCCCGACGGGAACACAAAAAGCCACCACTACGGTGGCTTTTTTATTTCCATTTGAGCGCTCACTAAATATTTCCTTCCCTGCGCTATACGATCCCACGATCGTGCTCTAACTTGCGCGCGATTTCTGATCGTTCTTCACTTTCTAAATTCTCGTCACTATGAATCAGCCTAACAGGCAGCGCGCAGAGCTGGCAGTCATCGTACTGTTCATCATCATCATTTCTATACTCGTCTGGAATATCACACCCTACACATCTATGCCGCCGCGCGTAGAGCCGGTCACAGAGTCGGCGCCATCCCCATCTCCCACTGCCAAGACGCCTGCTGACGAGCAGTGGAAGCATGGCAAAGAACTGTTTAAAAGCAACTGCGCTTCCTGCCACAACCCTAAGGTGGCACAGACTGGCCCGGCACTCATGGGCGTGGCCCGGCGCTGGGAAGATGCAGGCAGCTATCAGGGTAAGACAGGCAAGCAGTGGCTCTATGCCTGGATCAAAGACTGGCATGAGCCGGTGGGAGCCAAATATCCCTACGCAGTCACTATACAAAACTACTCTCCCTCTGAGATGAACATGTTTCCCACGCTAAAGGATGAGGATATAGATGCCATCCTGCACTACGTAGAGGCCTCTCAGGCAGGGCAGCCTGTAGCCATGCACTGACTATCTCACATGCACAGTTGTGCATAGGGGATTTGCAGGATTTGCTTATTTTGCCCGCCGTAAATCAACAGCATGGATCTCAAAGGCAAAAATGCCCTCGTGACGGGAGGCTCTCGTGGTATCGGCCAGGCCATCGTGCGCAAATACGCTGCATATGGCGCCAATGTCGCTTTCACCTACCTCAATAGTGCAGAAAAGGCTCAGGCCCTGGTAGACGAGCTCACCACAGAGTATGGCGTGAAAGTAGTAGCCTACAAGTCTGACGCCGCCTCTTTCACAGCCGCAGAGCAGCTGGTCAATGACGTGGCCGCCGATCTGGGGCGCATAGATATACTGGTGAATAATGCCGGCATCACCCGTGACAATCTGATCCTGCGCATGAGCGAGGAGCAGTTTGACGAGGTGATACAGGCCAACCTAAAGTCTGTCTTTAACCTGACCAAGCAGGTAGCCAAACTGATGCTGCGCCAGAAATCCGGCTCTATCATCAACCTGACCTCCATCGTAGGCCTCCGTGGCCAGGCCGGCCAGAGCAACTATGCCGCTTCCAAAGCAGGTATCATTGGCTTTACCAAGTCGATAGCGGATGAGTTTGGCAGCCGGAGCATCCGGTGCAATGCCATCTCACCGGGATTCATAGAAACGGACATGACACACGTGCTGGGAGAAGATATCAAGAAAAACCTCCTGACGCAGATACCGCTGGGTCGCATGGGCAGGACTGATGAGATAGCCAATGCCGCACTATTTCTAGGGTCCGACCTATCTGCCTACATTACAGGACAAACATTGTCGGTATGTGGAGGCATGAGCCGTTGATAACCAAGTTAACTTTTTCGTCCGGATATGCGGATTTTCCGGAGAAAAGGATATATTTGCATTCCGTTTTCAAAATCTGAGTAAAAATCAACTGAATATGAATCCCACTATCAAACTAGTGAACGACACCTTCAACCAGCCAAACAAGCATCCAAAGTTCGGCCCTGGTGACAATATAACTGTAAGCTATAAGATCACCGAAGGAAACAAGGAGCGTATCCAGGAGTTTCGTGGTGATGTGATCCAGCTGAACGGCGCAGGCACTACTGCCACTTTCACCGTACGCAAGATATCTAACGGTGTAGGCGTAGAGCGTGTATTCCCTCTCTACTCTCCATTCGTAGATGAGATCGCTGTAAACAAGGTAGGCCGCGTACGCCGCGCCAAGCTGTACTATCAGCGTGACCGTAAGGGTAAGGCAAGCCGTATCTCTGAGAAAAGGCAAGCCGTGGCTGAGTAATACTCAGTTCAATATATTAAAAAAGCCTCCGATACCGGGGGCTTTTTTATTTACTAGATATTGCAAATCAATGAATTGAACCCAACATGTAGGGTCAGAGCTGTACAATGCGCTCAGTTTCTACCTTGTCCCCATCTATGGCAGCTATGAGTGCCTCTATGCTGTCAAACTTCTTTTCGTAGCGGATAAACTGGATAAACTCCAGAGTCAAAGTCTCCCCATATATATCCTTATGAAAGTCCAGGATATTGACCTCTATCGTCTGCTCAGTGCCATCAAAGGTGGGATTGAACCCGATACTCAGCATACCCTTGTAGACCTCACTATCGCTATGCACTTTGACCGCATAGATGCCGGTACGGGGGATCAGTTTATTGGGGTCAGATACCTGTAGATTGGCAGTAGGGTAACCCAGTTTGCGGCCATTCTGATGCCCTTTTACCACTATACCGGATATAGTGTACTTATGCCCCAGCAGGTCATTGGCCTCTGTCACATTGCCCTCCTGCAGAGCGTGGCGTATATTGGTCGAGCTGATAGCCAGTTCGTCCAGCATCTGCTTTGTGATAGCCTCCAGCTCATAGCCATATTGCTCCTGGTATCTCTCCAACAGGGCAAAATCCCCGGCCCTGTTTCGGCCAAAGCGGTGATCATAGCCTATCACGATATGGGCCGGCCTAAAATTGCGGACCAGAAAGTCGCTGATATACTCCTCTGCTGTCTGCTCGGAAAAGTCACGTGAAAAAGGCACTACTACTACATTGTCCACACCACAGCGCTCGAGCAATTGTATCTTCTCGTCTACCGTATTGAGCAGGCGGAGGCTGCGGTCGTCAGGATTGATCACCAGCCGTGGATGCGGGTGAAAGGTGATGATGATGCTCTCCCCTCCTATCTGCTGCGCCACATCAGTGATGCGCTGTATCAGCTTCTGGTGCCCCTTGTGCACCCCGTCAAAAGTACCGATGGTAATGACTGCGCGCCGGAAGTCTGGCAGGTGATGGAGGTCTCTGAAAACACGCATAGGGCAAAGGAATACAATTTATACCATATAGCTCACGGTAGAAACATGGAAAAGATGAAAATGTTGGACCTTAAGGCTGTGTATTAATATACTCCATGAGCGCAGCTACCTCCCAGGCCTCTGTGAGCTTGTACTCTCCTATGCGTGTGCGGCAGAGGCCGGTCAGGTAGGCACCACTGTCCAGCGCATGACCCAGGTCGCGCGCCATGGAGCGGATATAGGTCCCTTTGCCACATACTACGCGAAAGGACACAGCCGGCAGCTCCATCTGCGTGATCTCAAACTCACGGATGGTCACTGTGCGCGGCTTCAGCTCCAGCTCTATGCCTTTGCGCGCAGCACTGTAGGAGGTCTGCCCATTCACCTTAAGCGCAGAGAACGCGGGTGGCATCTGCTCGATATCTCCTATAAAGGTAGCTGCTGCCGTCAGCACCATATCTGGTGTGATATGCTCTGTAGGGTAAAGTCTATCTGGCTGCATCTCTGCATCCAGCGTAGGGGTAGTAGCTCCCAGCAGTAGTGACCCGGTGTACTCCTTCTCCTGCGCCTGGTAGTTGTCTATCTGCTTGGTAAATTTCCCGGTACAGATGATAAGCAATCCGGTAGCCAGGGGATCCAGTGTGCCGGCATGGCCCACTTTGATCTTAGACCCGTATTTGCGCTTGAGCGCACCACGTATCTTATTGACTACATCAAAGGAGGTCCACTTCAGTGGCTTATTGACAAGTAGTACTGTGCCTGCGGCAAAGTCCATTACTGAGCTTCTTTGATCTGGAGAGAAATATGGAAAACGTATGGCAGTATCAGTAGCAGTATACCGAGCGCTATACGGTAGTAGCCAAAGAACTTCATGCCATGCTTAGAGATAAAGTCGACGAAATATTTTACGGCTATCATGGCCACTATAAACGAGACCACATTGCCGGTGATGAGCAGTGATACCTGATCGCCGTGGATATCGCGAAATCCCTTTACCGTCTTGTACAGCGCAGCCGCTGTGATGGTAGGCACACCGAGGAAGAAGGAGAACTCTGCTGCCTCGCGCATAGTGAGGCGCTGTGACAGCGCGGCTATGATGGTAGCTGCCGAGCGCGATACGCCCGGTATCATACCCAGCGTCTGGCAAAAGCCTACAAAGACAGACTGCAGATAGCTGAGGCGGATGCCGGATTTATCAGGATCTTGAGGAGTGGACTCTTCATCCTCTGCTTTGGTATGGAGCTCTTCCTTGTCGTGGATCTGGTTCTTAAAGATATAATCGGCTGCTATGAGCGCGATGCCGCCGAGGATCAGCGATGCTGCTACTACCTCCACATGCTTTTGCAGCTCTTCTACCACATTCTTGACCGCCAGGCCTATGACCACTGCGGGCACAAAGGCAACAGCCAGCTTAAGATAAAAAGATGGAGCCTTGAAATTGAGAAAGCGGCGCAGATAGAGTACTACCACAGCCAGTATGGCGCCAAACTGTATATTGACCAGATAGATGCTCAGAAACTTAGAGCTCTCTATATGCAGGAGGGCCTGCGTGATGATCATGTGGCCGGTGCTGGATATGGGCAGGTACTCAGTGAGGCCTTCTACGATGCCCAGTATCACTGATTCGAGTGTGGTCATGCTTGAGTAGCGGCAGGTCTTTTCAGGATGGCATAAACCTCTATGAGGAAACCGATCATCACCACTACCGGTGCCAGCGTGATACGGCGGAAGCTGTATATCTCCTCTGCGTTGAATGTAGTGGGATTGTCATTGGCAGCTCCGGTCATGAGCAGGAAGCCTACGATGATCACTGCCACACCTGCAGCCATGATCATATAGTTGGTCCTGTCAAAGATAAATGGAAGATCGCTGGCGGGCTTCTTAGGTTTAGAAGCAGGAGCAGCTGCCGGTGTTGCCACTGGCGCTTTGGTTTTTATTTGCGGTTTGGTCGTAGCCATGATACGATTTTAATAGAGATCGTCTAGTTTGTAATTCAGATACTTGGTCAGCGCTATCACGGTGCTGACCATAGTGATCAGGATACCGGATAGTGCCAGTAGCGCCGATAGCATGGCGAAAATAACCAAATCTGTGGTCAATACAAGGTCTGCAAACTCATAATGCAGGTAGTACCCGATGGCATATACCACCAGAGCAGCCAGCACACCGCTGATCAGGCCATTCAGTATACTACGGCCCAGGTACGGGCGTATGATAAACCAGCGTGTGGCGCCGAATAGCTGCATACTCCTGACCACCTGGCGGCGGGAGAAGATATCCAGCTTGACAGAGCTGAAAATGAGTGATACAGCAAATGCAAGGAAAAGCGCACCGATCACCAGGCCTATGAAAGTGAAATTGCGCATGGTCTTGTCCAGCTCACTGAGCACGGTCTTCTGTATATGCACCTCCTTTACATCCGGCAGGGCAGCCAGCTCGCGCTGTATGCGGTCTGAGCTGGCGGGGTTGGCCCACTGCTCCTTCAGATTGATACGAAACGACGGGTACAGAGGATTGTAGCCCAGGATGTCTAGGTAATTCTCTCCGAGTTCTTTCTTCAGCGAGTTGGCCGCTGAGTCTTTAGACACAAAAACGATGTTCTTGACAAAGGCCTCCTTTTTAAGGTCCTGCGCCAACACATTTACAGTGTCCTGCGGGGTCTCATCATCCAGCACCAGCTCTACGATCAGATTTTCCTTTAGGGCTACAGAAATGCGGCGTGCCTCGACAGCCATCGAGATCACGACACCCATCACCACCAGTACCAGCGTGGTGGCAAATATGGAATAGAAATAAGCAGACGTGGATTTCATAAACAGACTATGATAAGCCAAACGTACTGGAATAGCAGGGTATTGCCAATTTTTTAGAGCTTCCCAAGGCTTTGTTTGTCCACAGTAGCAAGTGGAATGACCGCTGTGAAAATCAGTATCTATACTATGCGCAATAATAATCTGCTCCGGCTGTTAAATCTTGCGAAAGCCATAAAGCGGCACCGCATTTGTAATGATTAAGTAGATAGATTCGTACCTTTGTTATAGATTCATATTGTGAAAAGTATCTTACATATCGTCCTACTCACGCTGCTTGTACCTGTCATAGCGTCTGCCCAAAAGAAAGAAAGGCCTGTCGTCCAGTTTTCCGGCTTTGCTATGTCTCAGGACTCTATGACGGGGATTCCATTTGCTCACATAGGACTGCGCGGGAGCAACCGGGGCGGTGTGGCACGTGTGGACGGCTTTTTCTCTTTTGCGGTCAATGAAGGTGATACACTGTACTTTACCTCGCTGGGATATGAGCCGAGCACCTACATCGTACCCGGCAATGTAGAGGACAATAAGATCTCTACCATCATCCTGATGCGCCGCGGCTATATTACCGGCCCTACTACTACAGTTTACTATTGGGGTGCCCGGTCAAATTTTCCACAGGCATTTCGCGAGGCCAGGCCACCTAAGGACCTGGATGAGCGCGCTATGGAGAATACTAACGCCAGCCTGCTCAGCGCTCTCGGAGAGAAGCTGCCTATAGACGGTGGTGAAGCCGCACAGCGCTATATGCAGATACGGGCACAGCAGGCCTACTACTACCACCAGCAGGCACCTCAGAATATCTTTAACCCACTGGCCTGGGCAGAGTTTATCCGCGCGCTGAAGAATGGCGACTTCAAGAAAAAGGCAGCACCCGAACTGCCTAAGAATGACTACTGATCTGGTATTAGCCTCATATCAGAGTTCCGATTTTTGATCAAAATTTGAATGGCCCCATTTTTGGGTGTAGTGTATCATTGCGCTGTCAATTATTTACACAACATCCTAAATCAAACAACATGTCCTTTATCAAGAAGATCAAACAATTTTTCGGGATCGGCACCGTATCTGTCAAGCTCTCCGTACCACCTACCTTCAAGACCTCTGACACAGCAGTATCGGGTTCCCTGACCATCACCGGCAAAAGCGACCAGCGTATTAAGAGCATAGAATTTAAGCTGGAAGAGTCCTGGACCACAGGTACAGGTGACAATAAGGAGACCAAAGAGTTTACGCTCGGCAAAGTAAAATTTGATCAGGGCTTTGACATCAAAGAGGGCGAGGTAGTGACCAAGACCTTTGACCTGCCCTTCCAGTTTCTCCGCTCTGAGAATGACCGCATGAAAGAATCAGGCGGCGTGATGGGCGGTCTGGGCAAGATGGGCGCATTTCTCGATGGTGAGAAGTCTGAGTACAACATCATAGCCACGGTAGATGTAGACGGTGCCAAGCTGGACCCTAACGATATAGCCAAGATCAAGAAGGTGATCGGCTGAGAAATGCAGGGTAAAGAAACGTGAAAAGGGTCGGCTCTGTCCGACCCTTTTTGCATATACACCGCCGGTGGATTTCTATTGGGCATAAATGGTTTACTTTGGTACAATTATTGACCCTCGCAGAACAAAAACAACCCACACATGCTCAAGAAGATCCTGATAGGCCTCGGTGTATTTATCGTTCTTTTCATCGGAGCGCTGATTGCTATCCCATTCTTATTTAAAGACCAGATCAATGCCGCCATCAAAACGGAGATCAATAAGCAGGTCAAAGCCAAGGTAGACTATGCCGACTATGATCTCTCACTGATACGCTCTTTTCCTAACCTGAGCTTTGGTATGAATAAGCTATCTGTAGCAGGCATAGATGATTTTGCCAAGGATACGCTGCTCTCTGTGCAGGACTTTCGCGTTGTGATAGATGTGATGTCTGTGATAGAGGGCAAAAAGTATAAGATAAAAGAGATCATAGTAGGCAGCCCAAAAGTGCATGCGCTCGTGACCAAGGCTGGCAAGGCCAATTGGGATATCATGAAGTCCACCTCGTCTTCTGAGAAAACTGGTGGCAGCAATTCTGTTTTCTCACTAGAGATCAATACCTACAAGATAGAGAACGCCTATATCGTGTATGACGACCAGAAGGGCGGCACCTATCTCTCTATAGGCGATCTCAACTTCAAAGGAAGTGGTGATGTGACCCAGGATCTTTATAAACTCAAAACAGAAACTGACATAGCTTCCCTTACTTTCCGCAGTGGTGCGGTATCCTACCTGAGCAGTGCCAAGCTCTCTGCCAAGAATGATATAGATGTAGACCAGAAAAATTCCAAATACAGCTTCAAACAGAATGAAATAGACCTCAATGACCTCGGCCTGCTGTTTGATGGCTTTGTACAGATGAATAAGAAGGACATCGGTATGGATGTGACCTTTAAGTCCAAGCAGGCTGACTTCAAGAGTATCCTCTCTCTGGTGCCGGCTATATTCAAGAAAGACTTTGATAAGATCAAAACCTCTGGCACACTGGCGCTGGATGGCGCGGTGAAAGGCTCCTATGACTCCACTACCCTGCCGGGCATCAAGCTAAACCTTCAGGTGAAGAATGCGATGTTTCAATATCCATCGCTGCCATCAGCTGTGACGGATATCAATGTATCTGCCAATATCAATAAACCACAGGGTTCTGCTGACCTCACCGTGATAGACGTGCCAGCGCTGCACCTGGCTATAGCCAATGACCCTATAGATGCTTCTATCCACGTGAGCACACCGGTATCTGATCCTAATTTAGCAGCCAAGATCAACGGCAAACTGGACCTGGCCAGTGTGCCTAAACTTTATCCTATGGAGGGGCTGAAGCAGCTGACCGGCCTACTGGTAGCCAACCTGAACTTTAAGAGCCGCATGAGTGATGTGCAAAAAAAGAACTATGCCGCCATCCAGGCCTCGGGTAATGTAAAGGTGACCAACATGGTCTACGACTCTAAGTCTACACCGATGCCTGTGCGCGTGTACTCCCTCGAGTTGACCTTCAATCCACAGAAAGTATCTCTTGATAACCTGAGCGCCGTACTGGGCAAGAGCGATTTCAACGCTACCGGCTCGCTAGACAATCTGATCGGCTATATGTTTAATAAAGGTAATCTGGTGGGCGTGGTAAACCTGAAGTCTACCCAGTTTGACGCCAATGAGTGGCTGGTGAAAGATGATGCCACCACGAGTACCGCGCAAAAAAGCCCGGCAGACCCTAAGAGCACGACCACTACACCGGCTGGTGGCAAGCAGTACTTTGATGTACCCAAAGGTATAGACTTCACTGCGCGCTCACAGTTTGGCAAGATACTGTATGAAAAGCTGGTACTGACCAATGTGAATGGTACGGTACATATCTTCGATGAATCCATCCACCTGCAAAATCTCGCTGCTAACCTGCTGGGCGGTTCTGCCGTGATCAGTGCGCTATATGATACTAAGGGTACCAATCATCCTAAGGTGACATTCAGCTATGACATCAAGAACTTTGACATCACACAGACCTATAATGCTGTAGACATGGCTGCAAAGATGGCACCGGTGATGAAATATATACAGGGCTCCTTTGGCTCTGACCTGAGTGGCACCGGCGCACTGAAAGAGGACATGAGCGTAGACTACAATAGCCTGAACGGCAGCGGTAAAGTATCCATCCCATCTGCGCGTGTGGTCAACCTGCCAATACTACAGAAGATAGCAGAAGCGACCAAGGTAAAGTCTCTGGACAACCTCGCTATCAACAATGCCTGGACCATTATCAAGTTTCACGATGGCCGTGTAGATGTAGAGCCATTTGATGTCAAGTTTGGCAATGGCTATAACATCAATATACAGGGCTCTAATGGCTTTGATGAGACCATCGCCTACGATCTGAAAGCAGACATACCTACCTCAGAGCTCAATCAGGCTACTGGTGGCCTGATCAGCAAGATACCGCAGATACCGGGCATACCGTTCAAGATGCCGGAGAAGATCAATGTAACGCTGAAAGTAGGTGGCACCGTGAGCAAACCAACAGTAACCGTAGGCAATGTGGCTGGTATAGGAAGCTCTGCGGGCGGTGCTATCAAAGACGCCGTGAAAGACGCTGCCAATCAAGCCAAGCAGCAGGCGGAAGACGCTGCTAAAAAAGCTGCAGACCAAGCCAAAAAGCAAGCGCAGGAAGCTGCAGACAAGGCAGCCAAAGATGCTGCTCAAAAGCTTAAGGACGCGACCAAGGGCATCAAGCTGCCTTTCTAAAGTATACTGATCGAACGTACTAAACGGCTGTCATTTTTGACAGCCGTTTTTATTTATTTTACCTTTGGCCGTATGATACCGATCAGAGAGAGAGGGCTGGAGCGCGAGTGTAGCTTTACAGCAGCACGCAGCAGCGGCCCGGGCGGACAGAATGTAAATAAGGTAGCGACCAAGATCGAGCTGGCCTTTCATGTCATGAACTCTCAGCAGCTATCAGAGGAGGAGAAAGCTCTCATCTCCCCAAAGTTAGCAACAAAGATCAATGAAGAAGGCTATCTGAAACTGGCCAGCAGTGAATCGCGGTCTCAGGCTACTAACAAGGAAGCGGCACTAGAAAAACTCTATGACACGCTGGAGAAGGCCCTGATCAAACCAAAGAAAAGGAAAGCGACCAGGATGCCTAAAGCCGTAAAAGAGCAGATTAAAGCCACCAAGCGCAAGACCTCTGAAAAGAAATCATCCCGCCGCCTCAATAAATCTGACTGGAGCTGATGCTGCTGGGTAGCCTCTACATAGCAGATAGCCCGGGCAAAGGCAAAGGCGTGTTTACCTCGGAGACCATCGAGGCAGGGACATTAGTAGAGATCGCTCCTGTACTCGTGCTACCGGAAAAGGACAGTCCGCTCATAGATCAGTCACATCTCTACAACTACTATTTCCTTTGGGGAGACGAGCATAAGAACTACGCCATATGCCTCGGGTATGGCTCCCTGTACAATCATGACTATGAACCTAACTGTATCTATGAGACCTACTATGATGATGGTACGATACACTTTATCACGCGCAGGGATATCGCTGCGGGCGAGGAGCTGACCATCACCTATAACCATGATCCGGATGACAAGACTCCGGTGTGGTTTGACAAGTAAAGCCCCACTTACTTTTGCAGAAAAGAATCTACGGCTTCGATGAATGCCTGCGGATTATCGGCGTGCACCCAGTGGCCGGCACCGGGTATCTCTGCGAGTTCATTGTATGGGAAAAGGTCCATGATCTCTGAGTAGTTGGACGCATCTATGTAGTTTGACTTCTGGCCTTTGACGAACAGTGCTTGTCCTTCGAAAGGTTTGTCCGACCGTACACCATCTGATATGGCATAGTAGACATCATGTAGCACAGGCACATTGAAGCGCCATTGGAATTTATTGTCATCATCGCGATACAATCCTTTCATCAGAAATTGGACGGTAGATTCATCACTGCCGAGGTATTGACGAAGGGTGGCCTCTGCCTGCTGTCGGCTCTCCAGGGTGGCCAGGTCAACAGCAAAGAGGGCTTTGAATACCTGGCTATGGCGATCTTCATATTCTACCGGAGCCACATCTACTACTATCAGCTTGTCTACTTTATCCGGATAGCGTAGCGCAAACTCCATGACTACCTTGCCACCCATAGAGTGACCGAGCAGGTGTGCCCGCTCTATGCCATGCACCTGCATAAACTCCAGCAGGTCTGCTACCATCAGGTCATAGCTCATCTCTGAGCTATGCGGCGAGCGGCCATGATTGCGCTGGTCTATGACATAGACCTGATAGCGCTGGCTGAAATGCTTGGCAATAGACTGCCAGTTGTCCAATGAGCCCATGAGACCGTGTAGAATAATAAGCGGGAAGCCGCTACCAAAAGTCTTATAGTTGAGAACCATGAATTATTAGTAACCCGTTTTTGCGGTTAACCCGCAATTAAAACATCTTGGACCGCTTCATCAGAAATGGCATCAGCACTTGCTTGTAGCCCTGATTGATATCGGCCTCTACGAACTCGATCTTGTATTGGCCACAGCGGAGTTTGAGTTCCTTTTCAAACTTTGCCATCTGATCCACATAGTACTCTTTGACCTGTGCGGCCTGTAGTTTGACCTTCTCCCCTGTCTCCATATCTACGAAGACGTAAGGGCGGTTTTCAAACTCAAAGTCTATCTCTTTTGCCTTGTCCACTACGTGAAAGAGTACGACCTCATGCTTATTGAACTTCAGGTGCTGGAGCGCGGCAAAGAGTTCTTCTGACCTGGCACCACCCAGATCGTCAAACATATCACTAAACACCAATATCAGACTGCGCTTGTGTACAGTATCGGCTATCTCGTGCAGGGCCTGTACGGCATTCGTACGCACGTTGGCAGGTTTGTCTTTCAGCAGGGCATCGAGCTGTGCGAAGAGCATCTGTTGGTGCTTGGTAGTACTGCGGGCAGAGGTGTTGACCTTCACACTATCGCTGAAGACACTCAGGCCTGCGGCATCACGTTGGCGCTTGAGCAGATTGATGATAGCGGCGGCACTATAGACGCTGAACTTCATCTTATTCATAGTCCCATCCTGCGGAAAGTACATGGAGGATGAAGCATCTATCACGATCTGGCAGCGCAGGTTGGTCTCCTCTTCATAGCGCTTCACAAACATCTTGTCCGTGCGGGCATAGACCTTCCAATCCATATTGCGGGTCGGCTCACCAGGATTGTAGAGCCGATGCTCTGCAAACTCTACGGAGAAACCATGAAAGGGAGACTTGTGCAGGCCGATGATGAAGCCCTCCACTACCTGATTGGCCAGTAGCTCGAGGTTGTCAAAGTCCTGTATCTGTGAGAGTGGTGTGTCCATATAGGAGAGGGACGGAGGACGAGGGACGAAGGGGCGCAAGCGACACTATCCCTATACTCCAATTATTTACTTCAAAGCTAATCAAAACAAAAACGTCCCGGCATGTACCGGAACGTCTAAGTTATATAAAACTACTATGCGGTGGGCATAGATTATTTATGCTTCTCGATAGTAGCTGCGAGCTGAGCCTTAGGCACTGCACCTACTACTTTGTCTACTACCTGGCCACCCTTTACAAAGAGGATGGTAGGGATGCTGCGGATACCGTACTTCATAGATACCTCCGGATTTGCATCTACGTCCAGTTTACCTACGTTGACTGAGCCAGCGTACTCCGTAGAGAGTTGCTCGATCACCGGGCCGAGAGCTTTGCATGGGCCACACCACTCCGCCCAAAAGTCGATGACTGTGAGTTTATCTGATTTGATGACATCTGTGTCAAATGTCGCATCTGTGAAATTAGTTGCCATTTTGTTTGACGATTTATATTGGTTTAAAAAGAGAATTCAAATATATCCTGATAAAGTTTAAGCCGGTTTGATTCGATATTGACATATTAACACCTGCTATCCCAGCAGCCGCTCTATCTGTGCTACGAGCGCTTCATCTCCCGGCTCGGTATTAGACGGATACATATTGGCTACCTTACCACTACGATCTACGAGGTATTTGAAGAAGTTCCACTGCGGGCGGGCCTCCTCCCTGCCCTCAGAGAGGAAATGGAAGACAGGGTGAATGGTAGTGCCTGTGACATCTACCTTGCTCATGACCGGAAATGTAACCCCGTAGTTTCGCTCGCAAAACTGCATCAGGTCCTCTCCCTCCAGAGGCTCCTGAGCAAAGCTGGCCGATGGGAAACCGATCACTACCAGACCGCGATCCTGATACATCTGGTGCAGCTCCTCCAGCAGCCCGAGTTGCGGGGTATAGCCGCAGTCTGAGGCCGTATTAACTATCAGCATTACCTTGCCCTTGTAGGTAGAGAGGCTGACCTGCCTGCCAGCGGTATCTCTCGCTGAGTATTCGTAAATGTTTGGTGCCATAATAGGTATTGGGTTTTATTTGCTGCTGCCAGAGCTGCTATGTGGTATGGCATTCTGTATGGTGGTAAACATCTCATAGGGCTGCTCTACAGACTGTGTATTGGTCATCCAGTCTGGTATACCACCACCGGGATTGCTAGAGTATTCGTTGGTCACAGTAGCACCTGCGCCGGTAGGTACGATGCGCCAGGTGGCGTACATCTGCTCTATGCGTACCACATCAGATTTGTGATTGATGTACCTCGGCTCTGAGGTTTCGGTGATCACTACTACGCCGGTGGCAGGATTGCGGTCTATACGGACACGTACCACGCAGTCGCGGTCAGCGAGCGGCCAGGGGCATTTGACCACTGTATATCCTATAAACTCATTATCACTGAGGCGGGCGAGCACCTTGGCAGACCGGCAGCGTGGCATCCAGTTAGGATAATTGTCAAAATCTGTGATAAACCGTACTACCTGCTCTACATTGGTAGATGTGAGCGCCATCTCCGCCTTGGAGTCGCGGAGTTTTCCCCATTTGCCCTTGCGGGTGAAAACTTTTATACCCTTTTTCTCACGCTCTAGCAGCCAGCCCTCTACCTGCCACCAGGAGAAGGAGCTGAGAGTAAGAACCATAACTGAGAGGTATAAAATTTTGGTTTTCACGCCACAAAAATATGGATAATACCAATCTAAAATCAAGCCAACCCTACCGAAGTGCCGAAGAATAAACTTCAAACACCGATTATCGGATACAGACGTGCAAAACGGGGAAATATTGCTCCGCAGCACTATTAAAAAGTATAGTGGCTATGGCTTTGTTTCCACCATTAGGGCTGCGAGCTGCTCGCCCACCTCACTGCCTATGGCTACTCCCATACCGCCCATGCGGACACCGAGATAGATATGCGGACTATGGTGCCTGATCACTGGTGCCTTGTCAGTGCCAAAGGCCATGATGCCCGACCAGGTATAGTCTATCTCAAACGGCGTATGCGGCAGGATGATGCTTGCCAGTTTTGACCGGAGGTCAGAGAGAATAAGATCGGTGTGGGCAAAGGACTCCGTCCGCTCACCCTCAAAATCGAGATGCCGGCCACCGCCAAAAAGGATGCGACCATCTATCTCGCGGAAGTAGTAATACCCCTGATCAAAGTGAAAAATGCCTTTGACCTTGAGTCCGGGGATTGGCTTTGTGATGAGTACCTGTCCCCTGCCCGGCTGTATATCTAGATCAGGCAGCAGTCTAGTAGTAAAAGCATTGGTGCAGATGGCGACGCTGCCCGCACGAAAGGCAACCTGCTCTGCCAGATGTGTATGGGCCACCAGCACCTCAGCGTAATGAACCCGCTCCTCTACCCGTATTACTTCAGCCCCCGTCTTGATCTCTATGCGCTGCTCCAGGCATAGCTGTATGAGGGCGCGCATGGCCTTGCCACTATGCAGTTGACCCTCGTGATTATTGCGGATCAGGTGGCGGACCGTCTCTCCGAGGCCAAACTCCGCGATCTTCTCATCGCAGCGGCTAAAGGCCTCTGATCCCAGCAGCGGGCGGAGCAGTTCATTGACATGATAGAGGTGATCCAGTGCGGCTACCTCTCCCTCAGTGATAAGCTCGTAGCTGCCGTTTTCGGCATAGCCGATGGTGTCATCTCCGAGCCGCTCCCGCAGCCGGCGCAGGCCACTGCGGCGCAGGGCTACCAGATCCACTACCTGAGCTGGCGTCATGGTACGCAGATCGTCTAGTATCTCCGTGAGACTGCCGATGCAGGCAAAGCCGGCATTGCGCGTGCTGGCTCCCGTGGGCAGCAGGCCCCGCTCCAAAATCAATATGCTGGCATCGGGATAACGCGCGCGAAGGCTCAGCGCAGCAGACATACCTACTATGCCTCCACCAATAATAATATGGTCGTATGACAGGAACGACTCTTTCTCCCAATAACTGAGCATAAGTCAAATGTAGGGAAATTGATTTTGAACCGGAGCCGGGAAATGGGAACAGCAGCCCTCTAAATCTCTCCCGACTATATCGGAATCTGAGACCTAAAGTGAGATTTCAATACAAGGACAGCAGCTATCGTAATTGAATTTGAACCGGACCACGGAAATAGATGTCAGGTGACTGTTGGCTGTCGGCTAGGTTTCAATAATTGATTTTGAACCGGAGCGGGGCTTCTATAAGGCTCTCTATCAAAGAGAAAGGCCACTCCGGATGGAATGGCCTTTCTGAGTATTGATCGGGCTAAGATTACTTAGCGATATTGATCTTAGTGATGAGGTTCTTGCCGGCGGCAGTGAGCTCGAGGATGTACATACCGTTGCTCAGAGATGCTGTGTTGATGTAGAGAGCGTTGTCACCGTTTACTACGTGGCCTTCCTGTGTGAGGGCTACGCGGCCAGTCAGGTCAGTCATGCGTACTGTGTACTCGCCATCGGCGTCGCTATTGAAAGCGGCAGTCACCTTGGTAGCGGCAGGATTAGGATATACAGATGCAGTCAGAGGGTTTGCGATATCCTTCACACCTACATTCTGGAGGATGAAGTCAGCACGCCTGCGTGGCTGCAGAGAGTAGCCATTATTCAAAGCAGCAGCTGTACTATATTGGCTACCGAAGCCAACTACATTGTATATACCAGCGGCTGGAGCACCACCCACCCAGAAATCAGGTGACATAAAGGAATCTACGTAGAAATAAAGTCCACCAACCTTAGCTGAAAAATGGTCAACAGTAGACAGTGTACCGCTAGAAGGCCAGTTTTGTAACTGCGCCATATCTATATTATCTATTTCTACGAGTGAAGACTCATACAACTCACCGTTAGAGTTGAGGTCTGCAGTGGTGATCACTGTAGGTGGTGCCACCGTACCTGCACCTAAGCGGATGATGGTATCTCCGGCATGAGTGTAGGCAAGCTTGACCTCAGCATCTCCGTAATAGTGATTTAGTACACCTACTACTGTCACTGAGTCGCCCTCAGTCAGTGAGTATTGGAAACGGCCTTTAGAGTAGACCTTGATAGACTTGGTAGCACCACGGAGCATGAACTGGTGGCCATTGCTGGTAGGATAGGCATCAGGACCGTATACTACACCTGTGAGCTGGACTGTGAGACCGTTAGCTACAGATATTCCCGTGGCAGGATCGTTGGTACGGGCAGAGTCGATAGAAATAATGCTCTGAGCGTTAGTAGCGAAAACGACCGCCAGCATCATGACAAAGAGAGTAGTAAGTTTTTTCATCTAGTTATTTTTTTGCAAAGTTAATTTATTTCTAAAAATCAATGTGATGACAAGGTTAAAACAGGTTATTTTTTGACAAAGCGGCCAGCGTGGAATCCATCAACACCAGTTACCTTATAAGTATAAACACCAGTAGATAAACCACTGACGTCTAAAGACTTACCACTTCCGGCATCAATCTGAGTTTCAATACAAACGCGACCGGACATATCGAATATTTGCAATGTGCATAACTCAGGGGCCTGTACCTTTACCATGTGATCGGCAGGGTTTGGGTAGAGACTGATGCCCGCATCTGCAAAGGGGTTCTCTACACCAGATGCAGTCTCCTGGCCAGCCAGCCAAATGGTGGCATTCATGATGAGTTTCTTGTGATTACCATTGGCATCAGTGATCCAGCCATTGTAGAGCTGATCTCCCGTATCGCCACTGGCATCATCTGTAGGTGAGCTGTCTCCCATGGCGGCAAAACGGCCCTTGCCATAGTAGCCGTGCGCAAACAGCACTCCGGTAGAGCCTGAGCCACCAGTCTTGTAGACGTCCGCTTTCACGGTAGCATTGGCTGATGTATTGAGAGTCATAGATGTACCGCCACTCCATTTGACCTGTGTAGCAGTACCATATGGGCCATTGATACAGGAGTCGCCTGAAACATTGGTGATGCCATATGAACCAGAGAAATCATCCAGATCAAAACTAAATCCGAAAGGATTAGCGTGCACACTGTTAGTAGAGAAGAGGTCATTCCAGATAGCCGGGCTGTCCCATCCGTCAAAGTTGCGATCACTATTAGTATGGTCAGAGACGATAAACAGGCCGCCGCCATTATATACGAAGTTGACGATAGCTGTTTTCTGCGCAGCAGTGAACTGGATATTTGGCTCATCTACTACAAAGACCTTATAGTTGGACAGATCCTGGGGATTGCTGCTATTGCCATATGAGATCGCTACATTATACGGCAGGGACTCTACGGTCAGTCCGGACTTGACGCATTCTATACCCCAGGCTGAGATAGCTCCCGTCCAGTAGTTCTCGGGGGTGAGGCTATTGATATTGGACTGTGAAGGCGTGGGGTAGCGCTGGGCATCAGACTGTGAGCCGGTATTGGTCACGCCACCGCTGCTGCTGAAATAGAGGTCATGCAGGTCGGCATCTACTACCCAGTCAGCATTGCTGGCAGACTCTGCTTTAGTATTGTCAAAAAGGATCTTCTTCTGGGCAAATATAGAGCCGGTCATGAATAATGCGAGCCCTATTGTTAAGTACTTTTTCTTCATTTATTGTTTACTATCTGATGATCAATCTACCGTATCCTGTGCGGCCACCGGTAGTGACGCTCAGCTGATAGACGCCGGCGTCGAGCCCGCTAATATCTAAAATCATATTGTTAAGTCCATATTTATCAATCGCTAATCTACCCACACAGTCAAAGATGGCCACGTTGCACTCGGCACAGCTGATGGTGACACGGTCATGGGCAGGATTGGGATAGATGCTGATGCCCTCCAGCCCGATATCCTGCACGCCATTGGGCTGAGTGTAGGCGACGATGGCAGACTCGCTGCCGGCACAGCCTTTATCATTCATAGTAGAGAGAGCCACGAGATAGTTTTGCGAGTGGCTATATATATGATATGATGTAGCACCACTATCCACAGTCCCATCACCAAAGGCCCAATGATAGCTCAGCAGCCCTGCAGGCTCGGCAGAGACATAGATCGTATCATGAGAAAGGGTGTAGTGCAGATGCACCACCGGGCAGGTATCTGTCACGATAGAGCGGTAGGCTGTATCTGCGCAGAGGCCATTGCTCACTATCTGGCGGATGGTAAAGGTACCGGCGCTGTGATAGGTATGTGAAGGCGCTGGCTGCATAGCTGTACCACCATCGCCAAAGGTGTACTGCCATGAGGTAGCTCCCTGGGCACTATCACTCACTTGCACCACTGTATGCGAGACCGCTTCACCAAAGGCCGCTATGGGTGGCGCTACTACATGCACATAGAATGTATCAGGGTCGCCATTAACCTCATTGCGGCTCATCTCGCGTGCTATGACCATATATGTACCAGGAGTAGCCCAGCTGAGGGTGATCCTATTGCCGCTGATGCTCTGAGTGGTGGCACCGGGATAGGTCCAGCAGTAGTGGCTACCGGGGCGCTGCTGTACGGTGTAGGTGCCGGCGGTACTGGTACACAGAGCGCTATCGCCAGTGATGGCCAGTGGTTGAGGCTTCAGTATAGAGTACAGGAATGGCTTCTCATATTTAAAGCAAGTATCGAGCAGCTGCGGCGCGAGCAGCCATGGCTCATGGCTATAGCCGTAGAGTGGGTGCAGCTCATTTCTGATGCCGAGGGTGGTCAGCCGCATGTGGATAGGTAGACTGCCATCTACTACCGGGAATATGGGATAGCCAAAGGGACTCGCAGAGGTGTAAGGCACCAGATTGTCCTGATCTCCGTGCAGGGAGATGACGGGTACGTTGTCTTTGGCAGTAGGCCGGATATAGGCTGTATCGAGTATGGCACCCCAGTGATTCATAATGCCGCGTATCAGCGGCATGCGGCGGTTATTGTCAGCATTGGTAGCGCAGTCGTAGCAGCCCAGGTCGCTCGGCTCCAGCGGTATGCCCTGCACATCTGACGGTACATCTGACGGCTCCATAAAGCAGGAATGCAGCGCAGAGAAACAACCGGCACTGGACCCTGTGAGGAAAATAGCGTTTGTATCTATCCTATACTGAGGGTAGCGCTGACAGAGGAAGCGTACAGAGGCGCGCAGGTCCTGCGCGGCGCGGTATACGGCGCGGATGGCACTGCCGGTGCTCAACACATTGAAGCCGATACGGTAGTCTATGGAGGCCACTGCGTAGCCGCACTGCGCGTAGTAAGTGCAGTACGTAGGGATGGGTGGCTGATTTCTGGTGCCTATCAGAAAGGCTCCGCCAAAAGCATACACGATCAATGGCCGACTGGAAAGGGTATCGCCTGTAGGTTCATAAAAGTCGAGGTAGAGGTCCTGCGGCAGGCCCGCCTGTGTGGTAGCACTGCCAAACTGGATACCACTGGTGACCGTGACATGATGAAACACCGTATCAAGATAGCGGCGGGACGTACATTGGGCATTTATATATAACGAGAAACATATAAATAGCAGGAGTAAAAAAATTTGCCTCATGGCATCATGATTTGGAAAGGAAAGTAAGAAAATCCGGGCATTCAAAATGTTAATCATTGATTTTCAACCCCTGATGGATGTTAATTAGTAAAAGAGCGATTTGAAGAGGCGGGAGAGTCGGCGGTGGTCGGGGGTAGTCAGCGGAAGTCGGCGATGGGCGCTGCCCAACGCTAGTGGCGGGGCGCCCCGTTGGGGCTTAATGCAAATAGGTCGTCAATTTTTAAAAGGTACCTCTCGGACCAGATAGCGGCCGTCGAGGTCATTCCACTGGCAGAGCGGGCTGAGGGCTTCGGCGGCAGTGCAGCCTATGGCCGACTCTGACATGCAGCCAATGAGGAGTTTCATTTTTTGCGACTTTGCCTGGTCTGCCAGCGCTTTTGCTGTGAGCAGGCCGCCACATTTCTGGAGTTTGATATTGATGCCGTCAAAAGCGCCAGCTATGCGGCCTATGTCATGGATGCCCTGACAGGCCTCATCTGCTATGATCGGCAGGGTAGTGATGTCCCGCAGTTTTTGCGTAAGCACAATGTCGCTCCTATGAAAAGGCTGCTCGATGAGCAGGCATCCCTGCCCTGCAAGTATCTGTGACAGCCGGGCGGCATACTCCATATCTGTCCAGGCCTGATTGGCATCTACCGCAAACGGCGCATCACTCATGGAGCGAAAATCGCTGACCATGCGCTCATCGTCCTTGCCATTCAGTTTTAGCTTGAAGGTGGTGAACCCTTTTTCTTTGCCGAAGGCTAGGCGGTCCTTCATCTCCTCCCTGTCACAGACAGCTATAGTGTAGGTGCGTATGCTGTGGTCCTCCCCTGCTATACCGAGCAGCGCAGGTACGGTGGTGTCTTTGACCTTTGCCTCGAGGGTCCAGAGTGCCATATCGAGCGCGGCCAAAGCGGGTGGCTCTATAGTGGTGGGCAGGCTGGCCAGCACCTGACCGGTGGTAAAGCGAGCGTCCAAATGGCTTACGTCTATTTGCCGGAGGCAGCCTAAAGTAGACTGCTGAGTGTATGGCAGGTAGGGCGGCAGCGTAGCCTCGCCAAAGGCGATGACACCATCCAGCTCCAGCTCTACAAAGACGGCATCCGTATGCGTACGCACACCATGGGCGATGCGAAAGGGGAAGATGAACTCGAGGCGGTAGGGATGCAGGGTGATTTTCACCTGCGCAAAATAGGCAAATGCCGAGAGACTGCGAGTCCAATAGACCGGGTTAATTTTACAGGGCGTAATACCAAAAAAATCCTACTTTTGGTCAGTTTTGAAAAATCGTAAATGAATTCATTTCAACAGACTATAAAGCAGGAGTTCACCATCAGTGGCGTAGGACTGCACACCGGCCAGCAGGTGACGCTGACCTTTCACCCGGCTCCGGCCAATCACGGCGTGAAATTTCAGCGGGTAGACCTGCCGGAGCAGCCCATCATACCTGCCGACTGTGACCTCGTGACCTCTGTGGACCGCGGTACTACATTAGAGAAAAACGGCGTGAAGGTGGCTACGGTAGAGCACCTCATGGCCGCGCTCGTGGGCCTGCAGGTAGACAATGTGCTGATAGGCCTCAATGGTATGGAGGTACCGATACTGGATGGCAGCTCGGAGCCCTTTATAGAGGCGCTGGAGAAAAATGGCATACAGGAGCAGTCTGAGCACAGGGATGTGTTTGAGCTGCGTACGACGCTGAACTTCGTAGACAAGGAGAATGGGGTAGAGATACTGGCTATGCCGAGTGACCACTACCGCGTCACGACCATGATAGACTACAAGTCTGACGTACTGGGTCAGCAGCACGCCTCGCTGAATAAAGTCACTGAGTTTAAAAAGGAGATCGCGCCTGCTCGTACCTTCTGCTTCCTGCATGAGCTGGAGATGCTCTATGATGCAGGCCTGATCAAGGGCGGCGACGTGAATAACGCCATCGTAATAGTAGACAAGCCGGTGAGTGAGCCGCAGATGACCAAGCTGCAAAAGATCTTTAATAAGCCCGACATCACTGTGGTGGAAGAAGGCATACTGAATAACGTAAAGCTGCGTCATGCCAATGAGCCAGCCCGCCACAAGCTACTGGACGTAGTGGGTGACCTGGGCCTGGTAGGCACGCCGGTGAATGCGAATATCATCGCTACACGTCCGGGACATAAGTCTAACGTGGAGTTTGCCAAGAAGCTGAAGGCCTTTATCAAAAAGACGCGCCAGCATGACAACTCTCCGGAGTATGATCCGAGCAAGCCACCAATATATGACTCTGAGGGCATCAAGAAACTACTGCCGCACAGGTATCCGTTTCTACTGATCGATAAGATCATCCACGTGGATAAGAAGACGGTGGTGGGTGTGAAGAATGTGACGATCAATGAGGAATTCTTCAACGGGCACTTCCCGGGCAACCCTGTGATGCCGGGTGTGCTGCAGATAGAGGCGATGGCGCAGACAGGTGGTATACTCGTGCTGCAAGAGGTCACTAATCCTGAGGACTATGATACTTACTTCCTGAAAATAGACAAGGCTAAGTTCAAGCACAAAGTGGTGCCTGGTGATACGATCATCTTCAAACTGGAGCTCCTCTCTCCTATCCGCCGCGGGCTGGTAGAGATGAAAGGCAGCGCCTATGTGGGCAATAAGCTGGTGGCCGAGGCCGAGCTGATGGCACAGATCGTAGACAGGAAGAAGCTGGCAGCGAAGCAGAGCGAGTAAACGCGGTATTTAGTAGTTAGTAGTAAGTATTTAGATGAAATGCGCTTGGATAGAGGTAGTGAGTATTGCGTAGTGAGACAATGCAAGAAGCAAGAGCCAAGAATCAAGAAATAAGAATCAAGCACTGAAATAAAAGGATACAACACCCGTTTATCCGAAATCAAAAAACCGACATCCGACATCCCATGAATCAACCCTTCTCCTACATACACCCTAGTGCCAAGGTAGCCGACAATGTGGTGATAGAGCCATTTGTGAGTATCAGCAAGGATGTGGAGATAGGCGCGGGCACCTGGATAGGGCCGCATGTGACCATCATGGAGGGCGCGCGGATAGGCAAGAACTGCAAGATATACCCGGGTGCAGTGATCTCTGCCGTGCCTCAAGACCTGAAGTACAAGGGCGAGCAATCTCTGGTGGAGATAGGCGACAATGTGATCATCCGCGAGTTTGTGACAGTCAATAAAGGTACCGAGTACAGCATGACCACCAAGGTGGGCAATAACTCCATGCTGATGGCCTACGTACACGTGGCGCACGACTGCCTGATAGGCAATAACTGCATCCTGGCCAATAATACCAACCTGGCAGGGCACATACAGATAGAAGACTTTGCAATACTGGGTGGCGCGTGCAATATCCAGCAGTTTGTAAAGATAGGCCGCCATGCGATCCTCTCCGGAGGTAGCCTGGTGAATAAGGACATCCCTCCATTCGTGCGCGCTGCGCGTCACCCGTCTTCGTACGCAGGTGTCAACTCTATAGGCCTGCGCCGCCGGGGCTTTACCACGGAGCAGATCAACCATATCCTGGATATCTACCGCATCATCTACGTGCGCGGGCTGAACGTATCCAATGCGCTGAAGCTCGTGGAGACGGAGATACCGGATAGCCCGGAGCGCGATGAGATCGTGACCTTTATCCGCGAGTCTGTGCGCGGCATCATGAAGGGCTTCAATAGCAAATATGAAGATTGAGCTGGACAAGGTCTCCAAGAAGTACGGCAGCCAGTGGATCTACCGCGGCGTGTCGGCCATCTTTGAGCCCAGCGGCAGGTATGCGATCACGGGGGCCAATGGCTCCGGCAAGAGTACCCTGCTGAAAGTGATCTCCGGCATGGTAACGCCTAACGAAGGCAAGGTGCTTTATACGCATAACGGCGCTACTATCTCCGCCGAAGACATCTACAAAAACATCAGCTATAGTGCGCCGTATCTGGACCTGCCCGAGGAACTGACGGTGGCTGAGATGGTGGCCTTTCATCAGCAGATGCGGTCGCTGCATGGCATCACTACGGCTGACCTGCTGAAAGCAATAGATATACCCGCTACCAAAGAGATACGCGACTGCTCATCAGGTATGAAGCAGCGCGTGAAGCTGGCGCTGGCATACTATACCAAGAGCGACATCCTGCTCCTCGATGAGCCTACTGCTAATATGGATCACCACTGGCGCGACTGGACAAACACGCTCGTGAAGAATGACGCGCAGCAACGCATCGTGATCATCTGCTCTAATGAAGAGTATGAGTATGAGGGAGCGGAGATAGTTGTTCGCTTATAGTTTTTCACACGAAGAGCACGAAGAATACAAAGTTCAAGATAATACACTGAAGAACGCTAAGCTCTTAGAGTGCTTATTGCTTTCCTTTAATTCTTAGGGTTCTTTGTGGGCTTTGTGTGAAATGCATTTCTACTTACCTCCCACAGAACGATCCCTACGGATACTGAGATATTGAGTGAATGCTTGGTGCCATATTGTGGTATCTCTATTACTTTGTCTGAGGCGGTGACGATCTGCTGGTCTACGCCGTCTACTTCGTTGCCGAATATGAGGGCTAGTTTCTCTCCTGCGTAGTTTAGATCTTGGAGCATGGTGGCGTTTTCGGCCTGCTCTATGGAGGCTATTTGATAGCCGCTGGCTTTGAGTTGATGGATGGCTGCTGTAGTGGTATCAAAGTACTTCCACTCTACTGTCTCGGTGGCACCGAGGGCGGCCTTGTGGATGTCGCGGTGCGGGGGTGTGCCGGTGATACCGCAGAGGTAGATGGCCTCTATCAGAAACGCATCTGCTGAGCGGAAGACGGAGCCGACATTGAGGTGCGAGCGGACATTGTCCAGCACGATGATGACGGGTAGCTTCTCATTGGCTTTGAACTGCTCGGGGGTGAGGCGGGGGAGCTCGGAGTTTTGGAGTTTGCGCATGGTTTATTAACCGCAAAGAACGCAAAAGCGCAAAACTATTCTATCAATACCTTTTTACTGATCTCATATCCCTCTTGATCTTTGATTGTAAAAAATATGAAGCCTGTGTAATCGGGGCCAATATCAACTTCAACCTGATCTGAATCAAAATTTTCTAAATGAAGGATGCTTCGACCTTGAACATCTGTTGCAGTTATGACAGCATGAGTGAATCCCATGTATGATTTTAATGTGACTCGTCGTTTCGCAGGATTAGGATACATCGTTAAAGTTTCGGCACTTAGATGCAAATCACTTATAGCAAGTGCCGGGCCGCAATCTGCAGCATAAGGTTCATGAATACGATATATGAGCTGATCATCAGAATTGTAGCAGCAATGCAACATTTTGTAGGATGGGTAGTTTCCGAAAATGTCTCCATTAAAAATGTTCCCTATTCCTTCTATTATGGGTCGATGGAAGCCATGATACCAAAACGCTCTTCTGAGGCCGGAGTATGTACTCCATGAGGTAATAGAATCTAAAAGAGTCGGTGTTCCTAAGAAAGTATCGATCTGACCAGGTATAGAAGCAAAAGAATATAATACGATCTCTCCGCTATCTGTCAACTCATATACTTTTCTCATTACTGTATCTTCCCTTACCTGAGTCGTCCGAGCAGCTGTAGATACTATGGACGTATAAATCTTGTTATTAATGATGGCTGTATCTCCTTTGAAATATTGTTCACCCGGACCGCTAGAGCCTGGAGTAGTACTATTATATTCATACCACGCCTTAGATGAAAGAAAAGGCTGATATGGCGTTTGCGCCAGCAATGAATAGGATACGAGCAGTGAGACAAGCAGTATAGCGACAGGTTTCATTGAGATGGCATTATATCTAAAGCTAATAAAAACGCTGTTAACTTCTTGCCTCTAGTCTTTCTCCCATAATTATTAAGTTCGGCCTCCTAAGATATGGCCAAAACACTCATCAAAAATGATGGCTCGGAGGTGGAGACACCGATGATGAAGCAGTACAATACCTTTAAGGCAAAGTACCCGGATGCGATCCTGCTTTTCCGTGTAGGGGACTTTTATGAGACCTTCTCGCGGGATGCGGTGACGACGGCGGGGGTGCTGGGCATCACCCTGACGAAGCGCGCCAATGGCAAGGCTACGGAGGTGGAGCTGGCCGGTTTTCCTCACCACTCGCTGGATACGTACCTGCCGAAGTTGGTCAGGGCTGGCTATAAAGTAGCGGTCTGCGATCAACTAGAAGACCCGAAGCTGGCCAAGGGCATCGTTAAGCGCGGGGTGACGGAGATGGTGACGCCGGGTGTGGTGACGGGAGATAATATCCTGAATACAAAAGCGAATAACTTCCTCGCTTCGGTTTTCTTTGAGAAGGATGTGTATGGAGCTGCTTTTGTAGATATTTCTACGGGGGAGTTTCTGATAGCCGAGGGTACGCTGGCGTATATCGAGAAGATCATACAGGGCCTGGCCCCGGCAGAGATACTATATCCGCGTGCACGGCAGCGGGAGTTTGTAGAGCACTTTGGCACCCGTATACCGGCCAACAGGATGGAGGACTGGGTGTACAGCAAAGAGCATGCGTACGACACGCTGCTAAAGCTATTTGAGACCAACTCGCTGAAGGGTTTTGGTATAGAGAATGAAGAAACGGCCATCATAGCCGCCGGCGCTGCGATACAATACCTGAAGGATACCGAGCACCACAACCTCTCGCATATCTCGCGCCTTACGCGGATCAGCGAGACGAGCTATGTGTGGCTGGACCGCTTTACCATCCGCAATCTGGAGCTGGTCTATAGCCCGCATCAGGGTGGCCGTACGCTGCTGGATGTGCTGGACTGCACGGTGAGCCCCATGGGTGCGCGCCTGCTGAAGCGCTGGATCGTGATGCCGCTCATAGACCTCGGCGCGATACAGGAGCGGCTGGATGCAGTGGAGTACTATGTGAAGAGCAACAGCGCAGGCGATGAGCTGCGCAAGCACCTGCGCCACATGGGCGATATGGAGCGCCTGATCTCTAAAGTGGCGCTGGACAAAGCCAACCCACGCGAAATCTCACAACTCAAACGCGGCCTGCTGGCGCTGGAGCCTATCAAAGAATCACTGAGCAGATCGGGCCACGATAGCCTGACCAAACTATCAGATAAAGTATCTCTCCTCCCCCATCTGACATCACGTATCGCGCATGTGCTGCGGGATGAGGCGGGGCCGATGATCTCTAAGGGCGATTTCATCAATGACGGCGTGGACAAGGACCTGGATGAGCTGCGCGAGATCAAGCACTCGGGCAAGGAATACATCCTGAAGATACAGGAGGCGGAGATGCTTCGCACGGGTATCACCTCGCTGAAAGTGGGCTTTAATAATGTCTTCGGCTACTACCTGGAGGTGACCAATACACACAAGCATAAAGTGCCGACAGACTGGATACGCAAGCAGACGCTGGCGAACTGTGAGCGCTATATCACCGAGGAGCTGAAAGAATATGAGCACAAAGTGCTCGGCGCAGAGGAGAAGATACAAGCGCTGGAGGAGCGGCTATTTGCCGAGCTGGTGCGGTATGTGAAGGAATTCACCGTGACGATACAGCAGAATGCGCAGGCTGCGGCACAGGTAGACTGCACTCTGTCTATGGCCGAGGTGGCCGTGCTGAATGGCTATACGAAGCCCGAGGTGAATGACAGCCACACGATCTATATCAAAGACGGCCGCCACCCGGTGATAGAGAAGCAGCTCGATGTGAGCGACAAGTACGTGCCTAATGACGTCTACCTGGATGATACGCAGCAGCAGATACTGATGATCACGGGGCCTAACATGAGCGGTAAATCTGCACTGCTGCGCCAGACGGCGCTCATTGTGCTGATGGCGCAGATAGGCAGCTATGTGCCGGCATCAGTAGCCACGATCGGGTTTGTAGATAAGATCTTCACGAGGGTGGGAGCTAGTGATAACCTGAGTGCGGGTGAGTCAACCTTTATGGTGGAGATGAATGAGACGGCGGGCATCATGAATAACCTGACGGCGCGCAGCCTGATCCTGCTGGATGAGATAGGACGTGGCACCTCTACGTATGATGGCATCTCGATAGCCTGGTCGCTGGCGGAGTTTCTGCATAACTACCCGCGGGCGCATCCGCGAACACTCTTCGCTACGCACTACCATGAGCTGAATGAACTGGCAGATAAATACGAACGCATTAAGAACTACCACGTCTCTACCAAAGAGGTGGGCAATAAGGTGATCTTCCTCCGCAAGCTGGTGCCGGGCGGCTCAGAGCATAGCTTTGGTATACATGTGGCGAAGATGGCGGGTATGCCGCGCCTGATAGTAGACCGCGCCAATGAGATACTGGCAGAGCTGGAGTCTAAGCGCGTGCAGTCTGACATCAAAGACACGATGAAAGGTATGCAGGCCAAGACAATGCAGATGAGCATGTTTGACATGACAGACCCGAAGCTAAAGGGTGTAGCGGCTCAGATAGAAAAGCTGGAGATCAATGCGCTGACGCCGATAGAGGCGCTGATGAAGCTGCACGAATTGAAAAAAATGCTGGAGTGATTAGCTTGCCTTACTACAAGAACTTTAAAAACCCGAAAAATGAATGGCCCACTCGCACAACTTATCGCATTGGCGACTCATGGCAATTCTTATCTCAAAACGCAAAAACCTATATCTGATTTTTATCCCGGCAATAGCACTTTTCAATATTGCGCTTCTGTAGATTTTCAAGCGATGAAAAAGGCCTTCTTTTTTACCAGACTTAAAAAGAAAGTCATAGCTCAAAATCCCAATGAGTGGTTTGCTCTGCTGTCGCAAGGTGGCTGCAGAAGCTTGAAATTAGACTACCATCATTCCAGGGACCAATCATTTGCCAGAGATCACAAGTTGGCGGGATTTATAGGCGGTGGTGGCTCGTGGGCTATAGAAGCAGTCTACGATCACTACACAGATTTTTATATTGCACAGTGGCAAGTGGGTGATCAAAAGGCATCAGACAGAAAAATATGGATAGTCACATATGACCTGATAGATGCCAATCAACCTATCCGGGTATTGAAACCTGCTTTATTAAAAACAAAAAGCCAACTGAAGGAAACTCTGCTTGAAATAAAAAAATTTGCTACTGAACAAGGTTTAACCTGGTGGGCAGATCATTTTTTTGAGAAAGCCATAAATACATTAACATCAGAGAAGCCATCCGAAGGTTTTTATCACACCGATATGGTCCCTGCAACCATGCCTTTGGCAAATCAGCAATTGATTTTTGCCGCTGGCTATTCTAATGTATTTGGAGGCATGGGCTCATGGAATGATATGGGATTTCAGGATCAGGAAATCAACAAACGATACGAAGAATTGTCTGCCAAACTCTATGAAAACATGAACGTGGCGTTTATAGCCTCTGTTAATTCGTAATATATCTGGCGACACATTCAAATGAGCGGGTATCAGAGTGAATGGGTTCTAGTATCAGCTCTGTATAGGCAGCGAAAAATAAAATGTAGCGCCCTCTCCCACCCTACCCTCAGCCCATACCTGGCCGCCATGTTTCTCTATGATGCGCTTGACCAGGAGCAGGCCTACACCCGTGCCTTCAAACTCATTGGCACCATGCAGTCTCTGGAAGGCTCCGAACAGCTTACTGTAGGCTGTCATATCAAAGCCAGCACCGTTGTCCTGTATATAAAAAATGACGTCGGTCGCAGTGCGTGTGGCACCTGTTTTTACCTGAGGTTTATCCTTCTTGGAGGAGTATTTGATCGCATTGGAGAAAAGATTGAATATAACCTGCTGAAGCATGGAGAAGTCGCCCTTGATCACCGGTAGTTTATCTTTGATCAGTATAGCACGATGAGGAGCTGTCAGCGCCAGATTGTCCCACACTGCCTGTGCGAGCATATCCATATCCACGTCTGTGAGCTGCAGAGAGCCCTTCGAGTATTGGGCCAGCGTGAGCATATCATCTATGATCACATTCATACGTTTAGCCCCTCCGCTCACCTGAGCAAATAGCTGCGTCAGGTCCTCATTAAAGTCTTTGCCGTACTCCTCATTGATCACGCCTATATAGCCACTGATAGCACGCAGCGGTGCCCGCAGATCATGCGATGCCGAGTAGCTGAAAGCCTCCAGCGCTTTATTGGCCTCAGTGAGTTCGGCAGTGCGCTCCTCCACACGGTGCTCCAGTTGCTCATTGAGCTGGTGTATCTCATCCTCTGCCAGTTTGCGCTCGGTGATATCCTGTGAGATACCGTACATGCCTATAGGCTGACCTTGTTCATTCAGCTCATACTTAGCCTCTGAGTGCAGGTAGCGCACTGTACCATCGCGCCGGATGATACGGTGATCCATAGAGGTGCCTGATAGTAGCGCCTCCGCCTTCCTGTTTGCTGCCAGCACGGCCTCTACATCATCAGGATGAATGAATGAGAGCCAGGTCTCATAGGATTGGATATTATCTGAAGGATCTAAACCAAACATCCGGCAGGATTCTGCTGACCATACTGCGCGGCCTGTAGCAAAGCTAACCTCCCAATGACCTACATGTGCCAGAGCCTGCGCCCTCTCCAAATGAGACTCGTTGATCTGCAGCCGCCTTTCGGCAGCGCTACGCTGGCGGTCCTGCTCCATGACCTCCATAGCAAAAGAAATATCCCCTGCCACTTCTTCCAAAAGGGCAATCTCATCTGTATCAAAGAAACTGACCGATCCAGAATCGAAGCCGAAAACTCCTATGATCTCGCCATATTTTTTGATGGGAAAGGCGATAACCGATTTTATATTGGCTTCGCGCATCTGATCATGCCATGGTGTGAGGCGCGGATCATTCTGGGCATCGTTACTTACTGCATACTGACCAGTGCGCCATGCGATGCCTATAGGTGCAGTATTAAAAAACTGGTCATCAGGGGCTATACCAGAGAAGGCAGCCACTTCTGATTTTCCATTGCCTGTCGGCATCATTATAGACAAGTCAAGCTTATCCTGATCATTGACCCGGCCTATCCAAACACTATTGAATGAACCTATATCTAATGCAATGTCGCAGAGTTTATCCAGCAGCTCTTCTTCACCACGGATATGCACTATGCTTTGGTTGACAGCGCTTATAAATGAATACAAGCGATTCATCTTTATTATATGGAGCTCATTTCTACGCTGCTGTGTTATGTCTACAGACAATATGAAAATACCCTCAGGCACAGGCTGTATACTGAGGTCGAAAAAATTCTGGCTACCGTCCGGGAAAGTAAATACATTTTCTGTGCGCTGGGCGACCCTGCCTGTCATGACGGATTGCAGCACCCTATACAGCTCGGTGCTTTCTACACCCGGGTAGAGCTCCATAGGAGTATGCCCCAGTAGCTGCTCACGGGTATAGTGGCTCTGTGCTACGAGGGCATCATTCACATATACATAGCGCCAGTCATGGTCTATGATCTGTATACCTTCGCGCATGTTGTCCATCTTCTCGCGAAACTGCTGCTCATTGTCCAGTATCTTGCGGGTTTGGCGTGATACATCCTGGCGCAGGTCGGTATTAAACTTTTGCAGCTTGACCTCGGCCTCGGTGCGCAGGGCATCGGACCTATTGAGCAAGGCTGCGAGATACCAGGTGAGCCCCAGGAGAGAGATGATGATAAGCGTGATAAGAAAAGCTACTCCCAGCTCCGTGCTAAATGGCCTGACCCAGGAGGCATACAGACGCAAATAGCCAAACAGAACAGGTAAAACAATGATAGCAGGTATGAGCCTACGGGCTATGACACCGCCGTAGTGCCGGCTGCTGATAGCGCGCATAAGAGGTACCTCTTCATGGATGCCCGCGATGGCAGCAGCCATCAGCATAAAGGAGATAGAAGAATGCACCGAGATGGGCAGATGCCCCAGCAGGGAATAAAACTCAGGCACATAATAGAGATAGCAAAGCAATGAAAAAGTGCCTAGCACCATAGCTGCCAGCGCCAGACCTACAGCAGCCCTCTGCATCAGTATACTCCTCCTGATGTATGTGAGCATAAGGGACCCGTATATGAGCAAGAACCCCAAAGCAGTATTCAGCCCCATGCGGTTGGATACATTGCCGGGTTCTGCCAGCCAGAGACGATGGCGAAAAAAGACGAGATCTACGTCCCATCCTAATCCACCAGCAGCATCTACCAACCTCAAGGCAGCTACGATAAGTCCTGCTACTGCAAGTATGAGCGAGATGTACCTGTAGCGTGTGCCAGCGCGGCACAGCAGCAAAGAGAAACTACTTACTATAAACAAGACAGCAGATAGGGGGTTCATAGCTGCCAGATGAGGCAGTGGCCTCCGTAGCACCTCTATATCCCACTGCCAGCCAGCCAAAACCATGCAACCCACAGTAAAAACTGTGAGTGGCAGCAGAACGGAAGCAGCTTTAAGAAACTGCTTAAACTGTAGGTCGTTTTGGCCCAGGCCCATGGGTTTAGGTTTTCCTTATTAAATTTAAATAGTATACGCAAAGAATGAGTACATGCATTCATTATTCATACAAGTTATATTTGTAAAAGACTAGATTTTATCAACAAATGAATATTTTAGTATTTTAAGTGTGACAACAGCATTATTTTAGCTCCCTCAATCCTAGACCGATAGTGGGTCAATATTTATCCATTTTCTTCAAGGACACTACCTCTGTATCCCGACAACCACAAAAACCGTACTTTCGCGCCTCATGGATCAGCCGTCAAAAGTCAAAGCCTGGCTGTACGCCTTTCGCCTGCGTACACTGCCCCTCTCCTTCTCATGTATAATTGTGGGATCGTTTATCCCCTATCACCAGCAGTTTAGTCGGTTGGTATTCGGGCTGGCACTGCTCACTACGCTTTTGCTACAAGTATTATCCAACCTGGCCAATGATTATGGCGATAGTGAGAAAGGCACTGACAACGATGACCGCATAGGCCCTAAGAGGGCCATACAGGCCGGTATCCTGTCCTTTGCAGAGATACGTACTGCTATCATCATCTGTGGCGCACTGTGCCTGCTGAGTGGCTGTGGGCTGATCTTCGCCTCGCTGCGTGAGCAGGCTGTCACGGCGCTCCTATTCCTGGCTATCGGTATCGGTGCCATAGTCGCTGCGCTAAAGTATACCATCGGCTCGGGTGCCTATGGCTATCACGGTATGGGAGATGTGTTTGTGCTGCTCTTCTTCGGCCTCGTGGGGGTGGGTGGTAGCTACTACCTGCAGGCTCATGTGCTGGACTGGTCGGTGCTGCTGCCGGGTGTGGCGGTGGGCTGCTTTGCCACCGGCGTGCTCAACCTGAATAACATGCGCGACCGCCTCAGCGATGCCAAAGCCGGCAAGAACACCATCGTGGTAAAAATGGGCGACCGCAATGCACGTATCTACCACACACTGCTGATCACCGTAGGCTGGGCTGCTGCTATCGCCTTTGTAGCCATGCACCTGGTTTCGTCTGTGGCTTTTATTTTCATACTCACCATGCCCCTCTTCTGGCGCAATGTACTGCTGGTATGGCGTGTGAAAGAGCCGCGTGAGTTTGACCCCTACCTGCCGCAGCTGGCTATCTCTACGTTTCTATTTTCTATTCTATTTGCCGCAGGGCAGGTTTGGAACGTGTGATAGTTATTTCACTCCGAAGTAGAAAGCGCAGTTGACACCAGCATTCCAAAAATATGTCCTGATACCATTAGAGACAAAGGGCAAGAATCCATGGCTGAAATACGGTTCTGCCCGGATACCCATCAGGCCATTGATACGATAGTCTATCCCTGCACTGGCCATGGCCGACATGGTGAAGATGTTTGGGCCTTTGGGTGCGGGCAGGTAGGTGTGACTACTATGATATGTGGTATGTCCATTCTCTACTGCTTCTGATATGTTTTGCTGACCGAAAAGGAAATCAAACACAGGACCTACCCCTCCGACAAACTTTACTTTACTTTTGCCGGCGTAAAATCTGGCTTGCACAGGTATATCTACAAAGTGGAAACGATACAATGTCGAGAGAGTCGTGGGAGTAGAGCTAAACATGGACTGCGCACTATATAAAAGTCCCTTCATCGAATAGGATACTCCAGTTTGCAGTCCTATTGTTCGCGTGAACTGATAAGTAACGTCTGCTCCGATATTATAGCCAAATATTGGCTTATCATTTTGTTGGTACAAAGCATAAGCCTCCGCCCGGCCACCGCTCCCATCCGAGAGATGCAGAGTACGAAACCCTACTCCCGGCGCAAAATTTACACCAATAAAAAGTTTCTTATCGCTGCTATTATCTGCTGCCACCGCACAGCGGCAGATCATTGTCAAAAGGAATAGGAGGTGATATTTTCTCATAGATCAAATTTTTGCTAAAACGCAGTGGTTGGTTCTATATTGTCCGGCACTGTTGGCATCTTGCCCGCACTTTGAAACTAAAGAAAAAAATACACCTTTGACATAAAATTGAGCCTCGTACGTCTATGATGGCATGCCTACTCCCGATTACCAAACCCTGTCAGATATGTCCAGCTGCATGTCTGTGAGTCTTTGTCCCCGCTCGTCTGCTATCAGCCGGGAGACCGCTGTAGATATTTCATTGTACGATACCATAGCCGCAGTGCCGGAGGCAGACTGGCTCCGATTTATAGGCCACGACCAGCCACTGCTACAGCCAGCCTATCTCCAGCTGCTGGAGCGCACACTGACGGGCGAGATGGAGTTTCTCTACGCCCTGATCCGCCGCGAGGGACGCCTGATAGGTGTCAGCTACTTTCAGGTGGTCAGGTTTCGCGGTACTAATCTTACGGCTTATTTCCCGCAGGATAATGAGGGCCTGAAAAATAAGCTGCTCAACCTGACCAAAGGCCTCGTGGCCAAAATAGATATCCCCCTGCTGGTGAGCGGCAATCTCTTTATCACCGGTGAGCAGGGCATCTCTTTCCTGCCTGAGTTTACCATACAGGAGCGGTCCTATTTTCTCTCACATACTATAGACCACATACTCGCTCAGCGCAAATACATCAAGGCCGTGCTCATGCCTGATATGTATGAGCCGGTGGGTGATTTTGATGAGGCATTCCTGACCAATAACTATAAGCGTATCTATGTAGAGGCTGATATGAGTATGCGGCTGCCGCAGGAGTGGCACAGCTTTGACGACTATCTGGCTGCCATCTCGTCCAAGTACCGCGTACGCGCCAAAAAGATCATCAGTACCAGCCAGCAGCTCACCTCGCGCCAGCTGACCGCAGACGAGCTGGAGGAGAATATAGAGCGGGCGTACCAGCTCTACCGCAATGTGGCTGACAAAGCAGACTTCAACATAGCCAAACTACCAAAGGACTACTACCCTGCACAGCTGCGCCAGAGTCCGGATATGTACAAGGTGTTCGGGTACTTTCTGGATGGACGGATGGTGGGATTTATGTCGCTCTTCATCCTGCCGTACAAGACGGAGGTACACTACTGCGGCATAGACTACTCTGTCAATAAGGAGCACAACCTGTACCAGCGGATGCTATATGATGTAGTGCGCTATGCTACGGAGCATGACCTGCGCCTGCTGCACTTTGGCCGCACAGCACCTGAGGTGAAAAGTACCATAGGTGCTATACCGCAGCCCATGTACGGCTATCTCAGACACCGCAACCCGATAGTGAATGCGCTAATGGGCCTCTTTACCGGCAGGCTCAAACCGCGCCACTATGTCCTCCGCAGTCCATTCAAGTAGATTATTGCCGCTGCGCGCAAACCTGCCCAGCGCCCAGATAGGAAACACATTGCGATAGCTCGTGTACGTGATCATGCAGTTGTGGTTGAATACGCCACTGATATTCTCCTGCGGCCAGTCGCCGTTCTTTTCCTGCCGGGAAATAAGAAGCTGCGCAGCATGCTCCAGTTTGTCATACTGTGTACAGCCTGCGGCTAAGAGCGACAGCAGCGCCCAAGACGTATTGACCACCTGAGACTGTGGTGATGGGATGTATTCCTTGCGCACGCAGCTCTCAAAAGACTCTCCCCAGCCGCCATCAGCGTTTTGTTTGGCTAGAAGGAACCCGGTAGCTTTCTGCAAAGCAGTTTTGGCCTTGTCCCTGATGTCCATCTGCCAGCCAGCGCCATTCATAGCTACATAGCGGCTCAGCGCCTCCACACCAAACCAGGTACCATAGGTGAAGCACACTGCCCACGAGCCGTACCACGAGCCATCAGCCCGCTGCTGCGAGAGGATGAAGCGTACACCCTTCTCGATAAAGCTTTTCACCTCCTCTAGCCGATGCTCCGGATACCGCTGGTGAAAGGCGATCAGCGCCTGCACACAGGCCGAGGTACACTCCGTATAGGAGTAGTCTATCATGATATTGCCAAAGACCTCTGAGGGGTTGAGCAGCTCCAGCCACTGAGGGCTGCGGGTCAGCTCATAGCTGGCACAGCCCCCGTCAGCGTTTTGGTAGGAAAGCAGCACATTCACAGCCTGGTAGAGCCGCTCCGGCTCAGCCTGAGGGTTCAGCAGCATAAAGGTCTTGAGGCCCTCTGCCGTGCAGTCTGTGATAGGCCAGCCATGATCTACCGTAGAGAAGGGCCACCCACCTATCTGCATGTGGCGGAAGAATTTCTCTCTGTCCACCACCTCACCGCGTATCTGGCTTTTGTCTACATAGTCATATCCACGCTGCACCATCTGTGCAAACTCACCATCCATCGCGGCCTCCTTCACCGCCTGCATGGCAAAGGCCGTATCCCACAGCTGAGAGCCATTGTAGCCCTGCATCTTCATGCCATCTTCTGCCACCCAGAGGTAGTCGGCCCAGCGCTCACGGTGCTTTCTGTACTGCTCCGACTCGCGCCCATAGGCATGCCATACGGCTATCGAGTTCAGCGCTTGATTGACCGGGCCGATATTGATATAGTTGGTCTGCTGGTCCTCGGCATTGATATAGTCCAGCGCAAAGCGAAGCGCCTTTTTGCGGGTACCCTTTAGGTGCATTTTCTCATAGACATTGAGTACACCGTTCAGCGATTTCAGCGTAGCTGACTGCGGGAAATAGATATCCGTATCGCTGCACAGGTCCCGGCAGGCAGCCCAGCGGATCTGGCCGTAGGGCTCAGTATAGAGCTCCGTACGCAGCTCCTGTATCAGCGCAGTAGGCTTCATCACGATCTTGTGGCCATAGCAGTAGGCCATGGGCAGGTACACCATGCGCGTATGGCACCAGTAGTGTGAGGGATGGATAGCCAGTGATTTTGGCAGGAGCCATAGCTCTGGCAGCAGGGTGTTGCAGCCCTCCCACTCATAGAGGCCCAGCAGGCTCATGTAGAACTTGCCCCAGCTCGGTATGCCCGTAGCACCACCGTGTACCTGTATCCATTTTCGCGCTCTGACCACCTCAGTATCCACTGCCCGTGCGCCTAGTAACCGTAAGGCTACATATTGCAGCACCGTCCCAAACATGGTAGAGTGCCCCTCCAGGTGCAGGCCCCAGCCGCCGTCATCATTCTGGTGGTTTAGCATATAGCGGCGCATCAGCATGGCCTCCGGCGCGGTAAAGGGGCTCTCTGTGACATAGGAGGCGATGGCCAGTCCCGGCAGTAGAAACATAGGGCCTCCGTAGTCTCCGGGCCAGTTGCCGTCTGTGGTCTGGAGGGTCTGATAGTAGTTGATCGCCTCGCGTACAGACTGGCGGGCATCACGGTGTGGCTGGTCACGGTCCGTACTGATCACTGCACGCTGGCTGCGGTAGACGCAGTCTGCGCTATTGGGGTTTTGCTTTTTGTCATAGACAAAGTCCTCCTCCATCTCGCGGAGGAAGGCCTGCTGATCTGTAGACAGCGGTCCGCGCCAGTCTGCCGGCAGCCCCTGCGGTGAGCGGAAGTGCCAGACCGACCTGCCGCGATCAGATGTGAGATGCCAGTGAGCCCAGGTTTTCTTTTCGTACATGTTTAATCTTTTCTGTATCAAAACGCTATCTGCGTATTGCTTTCCGAAGGCCTCAGGTGGAAAAATCCTGTGTATAATTTTTTGCCGATAAAATTTCGCAGTTCAACCGACTTAATCTAGCTTTGATTTAAACAAAGTATCCGTTGGCTTAAACTTTATAGTTGCAAGATACGGGTATTTCATTGATAAAAACAAACATTTCACTTAACCCGAAAATAAAAAATTATGGTACGCGACCTGATCAGATCCGCACACCGACCTAATGAAATCATCGCCATGTTTCGCCTCAAGTTTGGCGGCTTTGACATCCGCCAGAGCGACGAGCCGCTGGAGGTACTGGCAGAGAAGCTGAGCGACCGCGACTTCTGCTATGCTGCGCTGAATAAGGTGTCCCGCTCCTTTGCCGTGGTCATCAATCAGCTGCCGACAGAGCTGCGCGATCCTGTTTGTATCTACTACCTCGTACTCCGCGGCCTGGACTCTGTAGAGGATGATATGCTCTACCCTGCCGAGCTGCGCCTGCCGCTGCTGCGCGAGTTTCACATGAAGTGTGTGGAGGATGGCTGGCAGATCAAAGGGGTGGGTGACTCTGACGACTACCGCGTGCTGCTGGCCAATTTTGATAAAGTGATCCGCGTCTTCAAATCTCTCAAGATAGACTATCAGCAGGTGATCCTGGCCAGTACCAGGAAGATGGGCAACGGCATGGCAGACTTTGCCGAGCGCAAGCTGGTGACCCTGCATGACTATGACCACTACTGCCACTATGTGGCGGGTATCGTGGGTATCGGCCTGTCGGGCCTTTTCTCTGCCTCAGGTATAGAGAGCGCTGCGCTCAAAGACCAACTGAAGCTGTCCAACTCTATGGGCCTGCTGCTGCAGAAGACCAATATCACCCGCGACTACTATGAGGACCTGAGCCTCGGCCGTAGCTTCTGGCCAAAGGAAATATGGGGTAAGTACACCCACCGCCTGGAGGAGCTGATGCAGGATCCGACCTCTGCCGAGAGCCGTGCCTGTCTCAATGATCTGGTAACCGATGCGTTACAATATGTTGGTGATTGCATTGACTATCTGAGCCTTATACGCCATCCACAGGTGTTCCGCTTCTGCGCTATACCCCAGGTGATGGCCATAGCCACCCTGGCCAAGATCTACAACAACCCTGACGTGTACCGTGAGGTGGTCAAGATCCGCAAGGGCATAGCCGCCGTGCTGATGCTGCATACCACAGACATGGAGAGCGTGCATAAGGTGATGGAGAAATTTGCAAACGACATCCTGAAAAAGCTGGACAAAAACGACCCGCACTACGACCTGACCAAGGAGCGCTGCCACACCATCATAGCCAATCTCCACAAGATCCGCTATAAGAGTAAGATACAACCTATGGAGGAGATCGATCTGCAGAAGGCGGTGCTGTTCTGATAGAGACAAGAATCAAGAGATGAGTGCTAGTAAGTATGACATTTGCGTGATAGGTGCCGGCGTGGCTGGTGCCTCGATAGCTGCCTATCTGGGCAGGCATGGTTTCCGCGTAGCGGTGGTGGAGAAAGATATGCGTGAGCAGGACCGCATAGTAGGTGAGCTGATGCAGCCCGGCGGTGTGACACAGCTAGAGCAGATGGGCCTCAGCAAGGCGCTGGAGGGCTATGATGCACAGGAGATCACCGGCTATGCTCTCTTCCTGCGTGACCAGCACTTCTCCATAGAGTATCCGGGCGCACAGACAGGCCGTGGCCTGCGCAATGGCAAACTGCTGCAGGCACTCCGTGCGGAGCTTTTAGCCCAAAACAATATCACCGTACTGGAGGGCAATGCAGTCAGCCTCACAGAAGCAGATGGTGTCATCTCCGGCGTACAATATATCCTTAAAGGAGCCGATGCTACCTCTCTCGTGTCTGCACCGCTGACCATCGTGTGTGATGGTATGTTCTCGGCCTTTCGCGAGAAGCTGTCTGACACGACCAAGACGGTGAGCAGCTACTTTCTCGGCCTGCTGATGAAGGACTGTGAGCTACCATTTCCCGGTCACGGGCATGTGATAGCGGCGGAGCCGAGTCCGGTGCTGGTGTATCCGGTATCGTCTGAGGAGACGCGCGTACTGATAGACTTCCCCTCAGACCAGGCACCACGCAAAGGCGAGGAACTGACGCACTACCTCCGCGAGACCATCGGCAGCCAGATGCCAAAGGAAATACAGCCGGCATACTTCCGTGCGGTAGAAGAAGGCAAATTTCGTGTGATGCCAAACCACCTGATACCTGCCAATCCGCGACTGAAAGCCGGTGCTGTACTCGTAGGCGACTCACTGAATATGCGCCATCCCCTCACCGGCGGCGGCATGACTGTAGCCCTGACAGATGTACACAATCTGGCTGACAGGCTGATAGCCATCCGCGAGAGCTTTACGCAGGAAAACATAGAAAACGCAGTAGCCGCCTTCTATGAAACACGCTATGCAGCCAATGCCAGCATCAATATCCTGGCCGATGCGCTCTATAAGGTAATGAGTGACCCGGATCTGAAAGAGGCCTGCTACAGCTATCTGCAGCAGGGGGGCAAAAATTCAGAGGTGCCCCTCTCCCTCCTCTCGGCCATCAATAGGGACAGCAATAAACTGATCCGGCATTTCTTTGCCGTAGCGGTGCATGGTGCGCGCAGGATCATCCTGCCCCGGCCCACTCCGGCTAATATCAGCCGCAGCTACCGCATGATCCGCAATGCCGTGCATATCATCTCCCCGCTGGTGCTGAGCCAGCGTCCGGGCATGTTTACCAGAGCCACTTTCAGCGTGGCAGAAAAGGTTTTTGCTTAGTGAAACTTACCTGCGTTGTCTATCAAACTACCGATGATCCTCATATTTGGCTTTCAGGCAATTGTCTGTGTGAGAGCGAAAACTTATTTTAGCGCGGCATGACGGAGGAAGAAGGTCAGATCATCACGGGTTTCTCGAAACTCAACAAGCGCGATAAGATAAAATGGATAGCCAAAAACTTCCTTTATGCCAATCCTATCGAGGTACTCAATGAGTTTGCCGGATTCTGGCATGACAATATAGAATCGCAGAAGCTGCTCGACGGCTTTAGCGAAAACACGATCGCCAATTTCCCCGTACCCTTTGGTATCGCGCCCAACTTTAAGATCAATGACAAGGTCTACGCCGTGCCAATGGTCACAGAGGAAAGCTCTGTGGTAGCGGCAGCGTCCAATGCGGCGAAGTTCTGGCTGACACGTGGCGGATTTAAATCTACCGTGGTGTCTACAGTCAAGATCGGCCAGGTACATATCATCTATAAGGGTGACAAGGATAAATTCATAGCCTACTTCAAAGAGATAAAGAGCAAGCTGATAGCAGGCGTCAAGCCTATCACTGCCAAGATGGAGGAGCGCGGTGGCGGGGTCAAGGACCTCGAGCTGATAGACTTCTCTCACATCGAGCCAAACTACTACCAGATACGCGGCTACTTTGAGACGGTAGACTCTATGGGGGCCAACTTTATCAACTCTTGCCTGGAGGAGTTTGGCGCACTGCTCAAGGACATGATGGACGAGAGCCCGATCTTCACTCCTACGGAGAAAGACATCGAGATCGTGATGTGCATCCTCTCTAACTATACACCAGACTGCGTGGTGCGCTGCGAGGTCTCATGTAAGATAGAAGAGCTTGGCACCTTTGAGGGAGGCAAGATGAGTGCACAGGAGTTTGCGGAGAAATTCCGCCGGGCGGTGACCATCGCTACCATAGATCCATACAGAGCCACTACGCACAATAAAGGCATCATGAACGGTATAGACTCCGTGGTGATGGCTACCGGCAATGACTTCCGCGCGGTAGAGTCCTGCGCACATACCTATGCCAGTCGTGATGGCCAATATCGCAGTCTCAGTGACTGCACGGTAAAAGATGGTGTGTTCACCTTTGGTATGACCATGCCGCTGGCTATCGGTACCGTGGGTGGCCTTACCTCGCTACACCCGCTGGCCAAGCGCTCCCTGGAGCTGCTGGGCAATCCTAATGCAAAGGAGCTCATGTCTGTGATCGTGGCAGTAGGCCTGGCGCAGAACTTCGCCGCAGTGCGCTCCCTGACCACTACCGGCATACAGAAGGGCCATATGAAGATGCACCTCACCAATATCCTCGCGCAGTACCAGGCCACAGATACTGAGGCTGAGAAAGCGAGGGTTTACTTTGAGGATAAGACGATCTCCGTATCGTCAGTACGCGACTATCTCGAAACGCTACGAAAGAGCAGCTAGTGCAGCACACATCCGACCAGCACCACTATTACGGCCACGGCAAACTCATGCTGACCTCCGAGTATTTTGCTTTGGAAGGAGCTAAAGTATTGACCATACCCGTACAATTTGGCCAGCACCTACGCGTGAAAGAACTGAGCGGGCAAAGCAATACCCTCTACTGGATAGCGCTAAATCACCTCAAAGAACCCTGGCTGCATCTCACTTTTGACAAGCAGACGCTGCAGTGCATCAATACTGATAGCAAAGACGCACGCACACTCTCTCAGATGCTCCAGCAGGCGAGACTAATGAATCCGTCCTTTCTCTTCGGAGACAATGATATAGCCGTAGAGACCAGTCTCGAGTTTCCTAATGAATGGGGACTAGGCACCAGCTCTACACTCGTGTACTGCCTGTCTGCATGGGCTGGTGTGGATGGAGTGGCACTGCTGCACGCTACAATGGGCGGCTCGGGCTATGACGTAGCCGTAGCCGGGAGTGATGAGCCGATAGTATACGCGCTGAAAGACGGCAAGGCTACGTGGGAGCAGGTTCATTTCCTGCCGCCGTATGCAGAGCAGTTGTACTTTGCCTATACGGGCAAGAAGGTCGTCTCTTCCACCAGTATCACCTCCTACCGCGAACGCATCAAGGCCAATAAAGAAGCCGTGATATGGCTGAGCAAACTGACCGACAGCATGCTGCAAAGCCAGACGCTGGAAAAGATGGAGCAGATCATCCGCGAGCATGAGGCCATCGTATCTGAGGCACTCCAAACGCCTACGATCAAGTCGCAGCTATTCTCCGACTACTGGGGTGAGGTCAAATCTCTCGGCGCCTGGGGTGGCGACTTTGTGCTGCTCACACACAGGGGACCGGAGCAGGAGCTACTCTCCTATCTGCGGGGCAAAGACATCTCTGTGGTGATGCGGTATGATAAGATGCTTTATCGCCACATAGGACTTTCCGGCGGGGGAAATTGACGATTGTATCTTTCGACAGAACTATGAAACGCAGATTCAAGTTTCGTAAAGTCCGGGAACAAAAATTCTCTATCAATTGAGAAATCCTTTCTTAGTCTCCTTTGAATAATACTATGCAAACGCTTAGAAATATTCCAACAAGCAAATAATCTATTCTCACCATCATTTACATCCTGCCCTCTTAATGCTTTGGCGTATTTACTCGTTGTAGTGAAATATTCTTCCAAAGGTAGTTTCGCATGATCGTTAAAGAATAATACTCCTTCTTGATTTATGATATTGTGGTTATTGGTAATTTTGAAAACATCATTATTACTATCGAACAGTAGAAAAAGAGCAAACTTTAGTGCTCGATAAGGTACAACACCATCATCATAAGATTTCAAAAGTTGCTGAAAATAATCCAACGCATTTTGGATAATGAAATGTTGACTATGCACCAGAATCAATGATGAATAATTATCAATTTGATTTACGCATGACTCAACCTTTGTGAATTTGGATGCAAAATACAAAGCTACAAAAGGATTATAAGTAAAATCCAATAGAGGAGTTGGAACACCAAAATGCTGCATCAGACTCAGATACGCTATACTATTCGCACCTATGCCTCTTTGACTTAAATAACGTTCAACGCTATTATTATTCCACGTGCGAATTGTCTCAATGCTATTTTGTATAAACAAATCATAACCAACGCAGTATAATTTTGAATCTTTGTATTCCAAAAAGTACCGCTGCGCAGAATTATACAGTTTATACCTAGCTTCTTCTACTCCTCTAAATATAAACTCCTTACGCTGCTTCACTTCTACTAACTCCTTCCAAAAGTCTTCGAGTTGCTCTTCAGTATCAATACATGAGGTAAAGTAGTAGTATTTATCCTTGTCAGAAAGATTTAAGAATTCAGTACTGCCCATTCATTACCTGTTTATCAGTTCAACCTCTCTAGCAAAATCAAACCCATACTTCTCCTCCAGCGCTTTGATTTTAGCTAAGTACTTCTCTTTAAACTTCTGATGCGCTTCGCTATCGGGGTTGCGTACGCGGTGATTGGCGGCAGTGGTGATCTCGTCTATCTCTTGCAGTAGTTCCTGATCCTTCACAGGGATAAAGGTCTTTACCAGTTGCTCCCATACGTAATCTATGGCGAGCTTATTGGGATGCAGCATATCATCGGCAAAGAACCTGTAATCGCGCAGCTCATCCATCACGATCTCATAAGCGGGGAAGTAAAACGTTTGCGGATATTTTTGCGTCAGCTGATAACTGGCATCATGCAGGCGGCCTTTGCTCACTGAGTTCTCAAAATGACCGAAAGCGAAGTAGCGCACAGGGCTGACGGTCAGCACTACTCTCACAGCAGGATTGACCTGCCAGAGTGCCTCTAAACTTTGCGATAGCAAGTGTACGATCTCCTCTGTCGATAGCATTTCAAAATCAAACTCCTTTGCCGGTATCTTGTGGCAGTTTGAGACGATGCGGCCTGTCCCTTTCAGCTTAAACACATGAGCCGTGCCGAAGGTGAGAAACAGTACAGTTGCCTGCTTTAGTTTCTCCGATGATAGCTGTAGCCTTTCATTGATAGCGGCTGCCGTCTCTTCTTTTCCCGGCAGGGAGAAGCTGCCGTGATGATCAAAGGAGTGGTACAGCTCATCGTGCTTTACTAGTTCATCTGCGCTGTAGGGCTTTGCCGACAGCAGGCGGTCTAAGGCAGTAGCTATCGAGCCGGGATTGTACTGCTGGCCGAAGGGATTGATGTCGGTGTCAAACTTATACGCCGCAAAATACTTTCCTATATGCTCCGAAAAGCACGAGCCTATGGTGACCAGGCGGTCCTTGTGACTGAGGCTGAAAGGTGCCCGTGGCAGCGGTATGATGGTGCGGAATGACTGTGGCATCGGAGGGCTGAAAATAGCGGATTTTTCGCAGGTAAAACGGTGGATAATGACCGCGTGGCGGCTGATAAAAATCTTTTCCCCTTTTCCTCAAATTACCTTACGTTTGCGCCGTCTTTTATTTCACCATTTATCAATCAAAATATCATGAAAATAACCGTAGTAGGTGCAGGTGCAGTAGGCGCTACCGTAGCTGACAATATCGTCAGGAAAGAACTCTGCCAGGAGCTGGTACTCGTAGACATCAAGGAAGGTGTGGCCGAGGGCAAAGCCATGGACATGAGCCAGACAGCTACGCTGCTGGGCTTTGACACCAAGGTCATAGGCTCTACCAATGACTATACCAAGACACAAGGCAGCCACGTAGCAGTGATCACCTCAGGCATCCCGCGCAAGCCGGGTATGACGCGCGAGGAGCTGATCAGCACCAACGCCGGCATCGTAAAGACGGTGACAGAAAATCTCCTGAAGCACTCTCCGGACGTGATCATCGTAGTGATCAGCAACCCGATGGACACCATGACCTACCTCGCGCTGAAGAGCAGCGGCATTCCTAAAAACCGCATCATAGGCATGGGTGGCATACTGGATAGCAGCCGCTTCAAGTATTACCTCAGCGCTGCGCTGAAGTGCTCTCCGAGCGACCTGCACGCAGTAGTGATAGGCGGCCACGGCGATACGACCATGATACCACTCACCCGCCTCGCATTCCTCAACTCTCACGCGGTGAGCCACCTCCTCTCTGCAGAGGAGCTGCAAAAGATAGCTGCTGACACGATGGTAGGCGGCGCGACCCTGACCAAGCTGATAGGCACCTCTGCCTGGTACGCTCCGGGTGCGGCTGGTGCTGCCCTCGTAGAGAGCATCGTGCGCGATGAGAAGAAAGTATACCCATGCTGCGTAGCCCTCGATGGTGAGTACGGCCAGAAGGATATCTGCCTCGGCGTGCCTGTAGTGATAGGCAAGAACGGCTGGGAGAAGATCGTGGACTACAAGCTGAATGCTGAAGAGCAGGAAGCATTCAACAAGAGCGCTGACGCTGTCCGCTCTATGAATGAAGTTCTCAACACACTGACAGTATAATCCAAACTAAACCAATAGAAAGGCCGTATATTCACATATACGGTCTTTTTTATTTTATCCAGCTCAAATGGCAAAAACAACCAAGCCGAAAGGCATCAAATTCACTGTATCAGAAATGATGGGCGGTGGCTACCACCCTTTTATCACTGTGACTGTAGAGGGCAAAAAATGCCGCTTTCTCATAGATACCGGCGCATCAAAGTCTGTGATAGACAAGACCTTTTACGAGACCAAGCTGGCGCGCAAGATGAAGGTGATCAAGCAGGAGACCACCGGCCTGCACAGCACGGTGATGGAGTCCTACACCGGTACGCTCAAAAAACTCACCATAGGCGACCTCAATATCTCCCAATACTTCGTAGCCGGCGTGGACCTGAGCCATGTGAATGGCACCTACCGCAAGATGAAGATCAAAAAGATAGACGGCATCCTCGGCTCCGACCTGCTGAAGCTCCACAATGTGGTGGTAGACTATGGCCAGGAGAAGCTATTCATTGGCAGCAAGTAGTATTTATTGATTTACGGATTTTACCGATTTCACAAGGAGTCAGATAGAGAGTTATTCCCTTTCTCCAAGTATATGGCACAAATCAAAGGGCGTCATTCCGAGAAAATTCCCGTAAGAAATAGGAGCGTTATTTTCGAAGGAATCCCAAACCTCAACAGGGCCAGTGATGCGCTCACCGTCATTTGTGTATTCGGGGATTCCTTCCCGACCAGAGGTGCGGGACAGGTCAGTTTTATCACGTCTATTTTTTATTGATTGGAAAAACTTCGGAATGACGCGCTCTTGTTTGCAAGCGTTTAGTCAAAAGAAATTTCTCACTGACACACCAGCCTGACGAGAGCGACGTACCCGTTTCCTGTTTCCCACGCCGTGAAGCTGGGACAACTGGAAACGGGTACAAGCCGAGTCAAGGCTTTATCAAATAAAAAAAGTCCATATCAATAAGCCGTCAGGCTTGATACAGACTTTGCATAGCACTTCGTGCAAATCTCAAAAGCTTTTACTCTTTTCAGTAAAATACCTACCCATATACACCTATATATAAGTATATCAGTTCGCTTTCAATAATATGCAAATATAGCATTTTTAGCCAATTTAACCATATAAATAAGCGAGTAGTTATTCACAAAAGGAAGATCGTTAGAGCCGTTGTTGTTGTTCGTTGGTATTTGCTAGGAAAAACCAACGAACAACAACGTAAGGCACGGGTAAGGTCAGCAAGTCCATCGTCCACTTTTACTATGAAACGAGCACGGTGTACGACCATGGTTTCCGGTTTCCGTTTGCATAGGAAACGGAAACTGGAAACAGTATCAGCTTATCGTATCGCGTATCTGTTTGCTAGGAAACAGGGTCGCGATACGGCCTCGTAAGCCTACTTCTGCGTGATCCGTACCACTCCCCCACCATTGTAGGAGTGATACTCACCCGCATACATGGCATCTGCCATCACAGGCCCCATGATAAAGGCACCCGGGCTGACACAGCGCACGGCATAGTAGTAGTGCTGCGGACGGCCGGTGTAGAGGTCTGTGAAGAGATTGACACGGTCGTCGCGGTAGTCTGAGGCGGTAGGTGTGGACGCATCCTTGATCCAGTCCATGCCCGGCACTTCTTTCAGCCGCGGATTCTCTATCTCAAAACCAGCCGGTAGCATATCGGTGATCACCACATTGTCTATAGACCGGTTGTAGCTGCTCTCTATATTCAGGCGTACGATCACGAGGTCATTCTGTTTGAAATTGAGCGACGTGAGCTGATGTCCGAAGCGGTCATAAAACTCCTTGCGCACCTTGATATAACTGTCCTCCTGCTTGAAGGAGCCATCTGCCGTAATGCCCTCATTCTCGTAGAAGTAGTACAGCTTGCCCGTGCCTTTGGTCACCAGTTCTATCTTGCTGCCGCCTAGTTTCTTCTTGCTGAGTTTCAGTGATTGCCCTGTGAAAGAACCAACCACCTTGCCATTCACCTTGATATCGGCTGTGACCGTCGCAGAGGCATTTGCACGCAGCACCTTGCCGAGGGCGAGGAAGCTGAACACGCGCTCCTGCGTACTCAGGTAATACTCCCGCTTGATAGACTCTGACACGTGCCGTGACATGATCGGTATCTGCGGGTTCTGCGGGTCTACCTCGGCCAGCACATTCAGCGCTATGGCCTCATCACGCACCGCAGAGGCAAAGCTGCCACCAGTCTCCTTATCAGATACTTCACCTACGAATGTAGACGGCAGCATCTCCTTGTATTTGCCCTTGTCCCCCGCCAACGCATAGGCCGCAGAGAGGAGGTATTTGCAGTCAGTAGTGAGCAGCTGCGGATTGGACTTGTAGTAGTTCATCGTGCTCAGGTCCTGCTTGCCCGCCAGGGCCAGTACATATAGGCTATAGCCTACCTCATGTGGCGCTATCTTTTTATTCAGGCCACGGTTGTAGTACCAGGTGATCAGGTCGTGATTGCGCAGGCGTGCATTGAGGTACTCCAGCAGCTTGTCCAGCAGGTCGTCAGAGACATCATAGCCTGCCTTCTTAGCCTCTATGAGGAAGTGCGCACCATATACCGAGGCCCACCAGCACTCAGAGCCCTCGCCATCCCAGAGGGTCAGCGCGCCATTGTAGAGCTGGCGCATCTTGATCTTGCGGATCGCTTCATTGATGTTGTAGTTGGCAGTCTTGGCCAAAGTAGGACTCATCAGCCCGCTCAGATCCTGGAAGTACAGCTGCGGGAAAGCCGCCGACACCGTCTGCTCCGTACAGCCATACGGATACTGCACCAGGTACGTGAGGTGATCGCTAAACTGCACCATAGGCGAGCGGCTCACCACCACACTATAGTCCGCCATAGCGGGGATAAAGCGCGGGTCGCCTATCTCCACGGTCTTGGCCGTGCCGCCATCTATCACGCCGCTGCCATTGCCCTTTTGCAGCGAGGCTGCGGGACGTACGGTGATATCGGTCACGTCTTCATATTTGCCACCGGCGCCATTGACGGTCACCGTTACTTTGGCCTCGTCAGGAGCACCATTGGCCACGAGGCGGAACATCACACGCGCCTCCCCTTTCGCATTCACAGTAGCGGACTGAGACACCGAGCCGACGAACTGTATCGGCCCTTCGGCCTTGGCCGTCACAGATGCATTGGTACTAGTCGTAGTAGTATTAGAAATAGTGACAGGTACATCTATCGTATCTCGCGGACTGATAAAGCGCGGCAGCGAGGTGACCAGCACGATAGGGTCAGCCACCGTCATGTGCGCATCGGCACTGCCAAAGGACTTGTCCTTATACGCCACCGCCATGAGCCGCACCTCTCCGGAGAACTGCGGAATATCAAACTCATAGCGCCCTTCGCCACTTCCATTGGCCTGGGTGATGCCGCTCCAATAGCTGAGCAGTTTCACGCGCTTGTTCTTGATCGGGTTCACTCGTTTAGACATATCAGAGCCGTCACCACCGGTGCTGCTGATAGAGCCATTTATCTCAGGGAAAAGCAGTGGGTACAGGTCAAATGAATTCACATCCAGCGCACGCTTCTGATAGAAGAAGCCATACGGATCAGGCGTCTTGTAGCCCGTGATCTGGAGGATACCTTCATCCACCGCAGCCAGCGTGATCTTGCAGCCGGGAGCGGCTTTCACCGTCACCTTCTGGCGGGTGTGGGAGCGGACAGATTTCTCCGCTATGATCTGCACAGGGATCTTGTTGGCCTTCTCCTCTACTATGATGGGCAGGTAGCCATGCGCCACCGTCAGCGGCAGGTCTGTCTCCTCGTGCGGTTTGATCAGTGTAGCTGAAATGTACGCGTTAGGCACATAGTCGGCTTTCAGGTTCAGCGTAGCAGTAGCAGTGCGCTTGTCCGTATTGATATAGAAATGATCTATCACATGGTCGCTTTCCAGCGTGACGAGGATACGACCGTTGAATGGCGCCTTGAAGAGCACCTTGGCCGTTTCTCCCGCATTGTATTTTTCCTTATCCAGGCTGATATCTATGTTGCCCTCCGTATTGACCTCAAAGGATGTATTCGTATTATACCCATAGCCGCCGTAGCTGTAGAAACTGTACATCACGTAGGCATCTGCACCCGGCTTGGCCAGGCGGATCTCATAGTCGCCCGGTGTCTTTGGCACAAAGGAGTACACGGTATTCTCCCCGCTGATATTGATGAGCTGGTCTACGATGGTGCGGTCCTCCTTCTGAGACTCATAGCGGAAATACTCGCTGCTGCGGCTCAGTACGGTCTTGTAGTCATGTTTGATGACCACGATGTGGCCCTGCGTGCTGACGGGTTTCTCATCCTTATTCAGCGCCACCAGCGGAAATTTGATGACCTGATTGAGCGGATAGTAGTAGTAGCCATCGCGGTCCATACCGTAGAATACATCCTGCGTGTAAATGTCTACCGATGACCGCCTGCTCACAGGCCTGCCCGACTCGTCAAACACCGTAGCAAAGATATCGCCCTCCAGCACACCGTTATTGATGTATTCCTTTGGCACTTCAAACTGCTCACTCGCATTGCCTTTCTCATCTGTAGTACCCGTGCGCTCTATCTTATTGAACTCCGTGGTCTGATTGGCCAGGGAGAAACTATAGCTGCTGTACTTCTTTGGTGAGAAATATTTGGCACTGATCTGCATCTCTACCTCATAGTTGCGGTTAGACGCCGGCGGACCGAAGAAGTTCATGGCGTTGATGCTCAGGTTGGTCTTATCGCCCGGCTTGAGGTATGGCTTGTCCAGGCTGGTGGTCACGCGTATCCTGTCCGGCATAAATTCCTCCACCATGATATTCTTGGTAGCCAGCAGCACATCATTGGAGGTGTAGACCTCCAGCGAGTAGCTACCTGTGATACTGGCCGGAGACAGCTCCAGCGCCACCTCTACGCTGCCCTCATCGTTCAGCGTCTTGCGATATGACTTCAGCTCCTGGCCGTTTGGCAGCAGGTACTTCAGTCGCACCGGTATCTCTCCGGGGCTCCGCCACCGCTGGTCACGGACGATCACTGAGGAGTGGATCGTCTCACCCGGGCGGTACATATCACGTTCATTATAGACAAAGGCGTCAAGGCCCGTACTGTTCGCCTTCTTGCCACCTACCTCGAAGCGTGAGGTCTCCACTCGGGTGGTATTGAAGGGCATATAGTTGAAGTCTCCCTGCTGTGTCTTGGCTATGATCAGCGCCGGACGAAAGCCTGTGAAGTCGCGGTGCTTCAGCTCTATCTCAGCCACACCGTCATTATTGGTCGTGCCGGTGCCCATCACCTGGTTATTAGCGCCGTATACAGATACTGCTACGCCAGCCATAGATTGCGCGGTCTTGATAGAGTTGGTAAAGACAAACATCTTATCCCTGCCATCTTTGGCTATCAGGCCGATATCTGAGAGCGATACATAGCGGCTCTCATTCAGGTAGTACTGCCCCTGAGAGCGGATAGTGATCTTGTACATCCCCTTGTACTCCCGCAGCTTATCAGGGAAGTCAAATTTGAACAGGCGGCTATTGCCCTTCTTAGGCAGATTCTTAGTCTCGATGGTGGTCTCATAGACCTTGTCTCCTACCTGCAGGTTATCGCCATAGTTGCGCTCACCGTCAGCAGAGACGTAGCCGTCACCGCTATCGCCGTCATCATCATAGTAGCTGTAGCGGCCTGAGGCCAGGATGTTATTCTCATATATCTTGGAGATGCTCACCTGCACCTGAGGCACATTGATGATCTGCACCTCTATGTTCTTTGCGCCCTTAGGCGTCAGGTACACGCCTTTCTGATTGGTAAACCTGATAGACGGCTCCAGCTGGCCAAAGGCGACAGAGTGGGAGTATTCCTCCTTTAGCACACCACCTATCCGGCCTTTCACACCGGCCTTGATGGTCAGCGTGTACTCCTTGGTCACGTCAAATTTGTCTGAGGTCAGTATCAGGCCGTCCTGCGTCACCTGCGTCTTGAATGACACCGCCGGGTCAAAGCTGATCGCCTTGTCCAGCCCTTCTTCCAGCATCTGCTGCGAGGTATAGAGGTGTACAGTACCGGTATTGCCATCATGCTCTGCCTCGATGTTATTTACCGTGAGGATGTATGGCGACTGCAGCGTGGTCTTGTATTCTATCGGCTGTTTGGTGCCTGTCTTGCCGCCGTATGGTGTGATGCCCGGTGCGATGGTGGCTTTGATCTGGTAGTCCTTGTCTTCTATCTTCAGCGTGGTCAGGTTCACCAGGATGTGCTCATCGGCCTGTGTGGTCAGTACCTTGAAGTCAGCCTTGGCGCCATCCACCTCTATAGAGAGTTTATCCTTGAGCTGCGCCGGATCTACTTTGTAGAAAAAGAATAGCTCCAGCTGGCCTATAGGTGTGTGCGAACTTTCATCGATGGTCGTCCAGAGCGCATTGCCGGACTCCAGCCGCTGATAGGGTGTATGGAAATTGATGTCAGGTATCTTGCCTACTGAGTAGATCGAGTGTGAGGTCAGTTTGCTGGTCACCTCAGCGTGGTAGTCTGTGGCCGGATCGAGGCTGTAATCCGGAGAGAAGGTCAGCTCGTATGAGCTCGTCCACTGAAACCGCCCGGAGATAGGCGGATCAAAGCGGATGTACTGCGTGGTATCCCATGCGTTGAGCATAGTATCGCCTACGAGGTTTTTGTCAAAGGTGAAGACGAGATTGCCGAGGACCGGCACTTCATCTTTGGCATTGGTGGAAACTAGGTTGACTCTGTTTTTCAGGTTGCAGGCAGCGAGCAGAAACAGAAAGGAAACTGCTGCCAATCGGAATGCGGTACGCATAAATTGGGTGGGGAAATTTTATTACTCTAAAGTACGCTAGTGTGGTCCTTTTAGTATGCCTTTTTCAATAATATTTTCTGCACCGATATGAATCGCAAAAGAGGATAAAAATTGTAGTACCGAAATTTGGTTTTGCAAAAGCAGAAAATACATTACCCCACATGGCGGAAAGCCTTGCCCACCCGGAGCATTTGAGCGTAGCTTTGGCCTTCTTGGTACAATTATCGCCTTACAGTAAGCCTAAAACATCGCATCATGAAAAGCAACATCATAAAGGCATCTGCTACACTGGCGCTGGCTACTATCTTTCTCACAGTTTCGGCTCAGACTCCGGGTAGCTCTCCCGGATCCCCCAGCGCACCCGGCTCTCAGAATGTCAATCCCACCCTCACCAATCCCGGAGGTCCGGGATATCAGCCATCTCTGACTAATCCTCAGCCGTATGGCGGTTATACGGGTGCGACAGGTAGCACAGGCTATAGCGGTATAGGAGGGTCTTCAGGTTATACTGGCATAGGTGGAGCAACCGGTATGGGTGGATCCACAGCGCCGGGAGGTGTGATATCGCCCGCTGGCATAGGTACTACACCTGCTACACCGGGAGTGACCCCGCCGCGATAGATCAGCGCAGGTGGTGGTCCAGCTCATAGTTGAGCCCAAACTGGATGAACATACCTATACCATACGGTTTCCCTTTCTGCACCTTTCTGTGCAGATAGTAATTCTTATCTCCTATACAGGTGGCAGTACACACATTGCGGGTAATGAGATACTGCCCAGCCACAGGTACGAGGCTATGTGTACGCAGTCCATTATAAGCTAGTGCGACACTCCTTTTATACTCCTCTCCTTTCACTATATCCAGCTTTAGCGCTGCTTCTATACCATAGGCAAACATGGCAGTACAGGAGCTTTCGATAAAATTGGCGCTATCCGTATTCCGCACCGGCAGCTGGTACCAGTGACCAGTCTTGGAATCTTGCAAAGCCGGTAGGTTTTGGATCATCTCCTTCAGGTAGCCGGATAGCTCGGGATAGACTGGATTTTGATGGCCCACTATGTTCAGTGCATCGGCCAATGTCACTACGATCCAGCCATTGCCCCTGCCCCATATCTCTGCGCTACGGCGGGTCGTTTTGTCCGGCCAGTGGGTCTGGCCGCATACGAAGCAGTGGTCTTTATGGTCACTATCCCAGCCATGTACCCATAGGCCGGTCTGCGTATCCTGCAGCTTATCACGGTGCAGGCACAGCTGCTTCATGAACTCATCCAAATACTGCTGCTCACCCGTAGCCTGGTACATGGCCAGCAGAAACTGCCCTACCATAAATACCGTATCGTCCCACAGTTCAATATTGACAGGCAGGTGCGACACAGCGCCTTCTTTTGTCCTTTTGATCTTGAGGTACTGGCGGTAGATCTTTTCTGCCTTTAGCTTGTACTTTTCCTCTCGCGTGACCCGATATAGGAATGCGAAGCCCAGTGCAGACGCTACATCATTAGGCATACGTCCGTTAGCCACGGGACTGGATACTTTCATCGCCTTTTGCACGTAGGCCAGGTAGATCTGCTTCTTGGCAGGGTCAGTGGTCAGGTCATATTGCTTTACCATCGTATTGAGCAGGGCTGCATCCACCCAGGTCCACATATAGCGGGATGGTGGCAGGTATTTCTCACGGGCATAGGTGTCCAGTGTATCCACCCAGGTGCCGGCCTGGCAAAACACCGGCAGGCTGAGCGCAAATACCAGGATAAGTGCAGCTATTTGCTTACTTTTCACAGCAGAGTTTCTCATGTACTAAACATATCAAAAATGCCAGACATCAAAGCCCTGAAATACGCTATCCTGCCAGCATTCCTATATATATCCTCTGCCGTACAGGCGCAGGTGACGCTACCTGATATGGTACTGGTCGCCGGTGGCACCTACCAGATGGGTAGCACCACAGGTGAGAAAAATGAGAAACCGGTACACGCCGTCACGCTCAGAAGCTTCTACATAGGCAAATACGAAGTGACGCAAAAGCTCTGGGCTCAGGTCATGGGCGACACTCCATCCCGTCACAGAAACTGCCCCGACTGCCCCGTAGAATCTGTGACGCAGGAGCAGGTAGTGCAGTTTATAGTCAGACTCAATCAGAAAACGGAGCACCAGTACCGTCTGCCTACAGAGGCAGAGTGGGAATACGCCGCACTGGGTGGTGCACAGACGCGAGGTTATCGCTATCCCGGCAGCAACGATCTGGCCGAGGTGGCCTGGTACCGGCCCAACGCCGGGGATACGACACACCCCGTAGGCCTGCGGAAACCAAATGAACTAGGACTCTACGATATGGCGGGCAATGCCTGGGAGCTGTGCAGTGACTACTATGATCCGGGCTACTATGCAGTGAGCCCTGCTACCGATCCGCGAAATGATAAACCGGCAGCCTTTCGCCTGCTACGCGGAGGCTCATGGCGCAGTGCAGACAACCGCTGCTACTCAAAAGCACGCAACAGAAACGTGTACGACCACTACCACTTTGGCAATGGAGGCTTCAGGCTGGTATTGGATAAATGACGGCTACTGATGGGTGCTCTCCATCACACTGATCTGGAAGTCTCCCTGTGTCAGGTGTACGATATTGGTATCCAGAGATCGTGACAAGTTAGCCTTGAATGTTCCCTTCACCTTATATAGGTTGTAGTACAGCGCCGGAGAGTCCGGTGCAGTCAGCGTAGAGTGGCCATTTGCCGTGATAGCTGTGATGGTCAGGCTGGAGCCCAGATTGCTGGTATACTCTGTAGATACTGTACGGCCCAGGCTATCAGGATACGAGAAAGTAAAGAGATAAGCCTTTGACGCTGTATCACTACTGGTGTAGAATGTCTTGCCTACCCATGTGCGGATGATAGAGTCATGCGGATACGGATTAGCGCTGTCTATCAGTTTGAAAGTAGCATCATAAAGAAATGAACTGCAGAGGCCCGTAGAGCCATTACACTCGCTCTTATTATTATCGCCATGATAGGCCCAGGTAGTGTCCAGTTTGGCGCGCCAGTAGAAGGTATCACTGATAGCGTGCGGTACGTTTCCCTGCGGAGCGGCAGCCTTATTGTCCTTTTTGCAAGCGGCTACAAGACCTAAAACTCCGATGATGGCTGCGAGAGCCCATGTCCTTTTCTGCATGATAGATATAATGTTATTCTTCAAAAATGATAAAAAAACCGCAATCCGGCCTACTCCTTATACGCATACGTGAGCGCTGCTGTTTCTTTTCTCAGACAGGACGGCAGTGTTTACGCCAAAATCACTAATCTTGACCCATGGAGCTCTTTATACATTGGAATGTCAACCCGACCATTCCGATCAATTTTCATCTTTTCTCTGTGCAGTGGTATGGCCTGATGTGGACCCTGTCCATCTTCGGCTGTTTCTTCCTGGGCCGCTGGATCCTGGCCAAGGAGAACCTCAGCGAGGAGAATCTGGTATTGATCATTCAGTATATCTTCATCGGGGCTATTATCGGCGCACGCCTCGGACAGGTTTTCTTCTACCAGCCCTCATTTTTCCTGGCCCATCCCATAGAGATATTCAGTGTGTGGAAGGGCGGCCTCTCGAGCCACGGCGGCGTGATAGGCGGGCTTGCGGCTATTTACCTCTTTCACAGGTCGCACCCTGAGTTTGAGTTGCTGTGGCTGCTGGATCGCGTAGCGCTCATCATCTATCTGCCCGCTGCCCTCATCCGCTTTGGCAATCTGATGAACTCCGAGCTGATAGGCAAAGTGACCGATGTACCTTGGGCATTCATCTTCCCGGGCGAGACCGAGCCCCGGCATCCGGTGGTGCTGTACGAGAGCATTTGTTACTTTATCCTGCTGTTCATCGTTACACAGATATATCGCAGTATGGGTGGCAAGCGTCCCGGCTTTTACGTGGCATTCTTTTTCACTTTCACATTCCTCACCCGGTTTATGCTGGAGTTTATGAAGGAGCCGGAGAAGACGGTAGGACCGATCAGTTCTACGCAGCTACTGAGCATACCGCTCATACTGCTGGGCATTATTATGTTTATCTTCACCTATAGAAAGTCAGCACAGGCAGCATAGTGGCAAAGTACGAGAAATGGCTGGGAGCCGGATTGGGTTTTGTAGTGGGTGGCCCTATGGGCAGTATGATAGGCTATGCCGCCGGAGAGCAGATAGGCAAGCCCGCAAAAAAATACAGCAAGACGGCCAACACCTCCGAGTTTGAGACCAACCTCATATTGCTCGCATCGGCACTGATAAAAGGGGACGGCCGTGTGACCCGCCAGGAATTGGACTTTGTCCGCAGCTTCTTTACGGAGCACTTTGACCCCGCACACATAGAGGAAAAAATGGCGATACTGCATCACTGCCTCGATCGCCAGTATGATACCCGCAAGGCCTGCGATGACCTGCGCATCTCATCCTCTCCCTCTACCCGCATCCAGATCATACATTTCCTGTTTGATATAGCCATAGCAGATGCCGACCTCAGTCAGCAGGAGCGCAACATGATATTCGTGATAGCCGGCTGGCTTAATATCAATGACATTGAGTTTAACCGGATACGCCAGTCCTATATTGCTGAGGTGAAACGGTACAATATCTTCGGCCTGCCGCATAACGCTACTTTTGAGGAGATCAAAGCGGCCTATCGCAAACTGGTATTGGAATATCACCCTGACAGGAACATAGGCCTCTCTCCTATTGAGCAGAAGGCAATGGCCGAAAAATTCCGCAAAGTACAGGAGGCCTTTGAGCAGATCAAGGCTGAGCGCGGTATAGAATAAAGAACTGATCATGCGCGCATCCTATCACTCTTATAGCCTCGAATTCAAACGCCCCGTACTCACCTCCCGTGCACGTATGACGCACAAGCATGGATACTACCTGACCATAGAGCAGGACGGGGTGACCGGTACAGGAGAGTGCAGCTATATAGAGGGGCTCAGCATAGACGACCTGCCACATTATGAGGCCGCTCTCCGCAGTCTCTGCGGTCAGATGAGCCAGATAGCAGATGCCTACTATCACACAGGCAAACTGCCGGCAGCACTGCTGGATCGGTTCCCATCTATAGCCTTTGGACTGGAGACGGCCCTGCTCGATCTGAAAAACGGAGGCAAACACGAGATCATAAAAGGATCAGATTTTTATCAGGGCAAAAAAGCTATCCCCATTAATGGGCTCGTCTGGATGGGAGATGAAGGCTTCATGCGCGAGCAGATAGCTCAGAAACTGGCCGATGGTTTCAGTTGTATCAAGATCAAGGTCGGCGCAATAGATTTTGACGAGGAATGCCGCCTGATAGAAAGTATCCGCGCCAACTACAGTCCTGCACAGATAGAGATCCGCCTGGATGCAAATGGCGCTTTTACCGCAGCTAATGTGCGGGAAAAACTTAAGCGTCTATCGACCTATAAGATACACTCCATAGAGCAGCCGATAAAGCCGCAGCAATACCTGCTGATGCACAACCTGTGTCGCGAAAATATCATTCCCATAGCACTGGATGAAGAGCTGATCGGCACCAGTGATAGCTTCATACGCCGCCGCCTGCTGGAGACCATCAGGCCACAATATATCATACTCAAGCCCAGCCTCCTCGGCGGCCTCGCGGCCTGTGATGACTGGGTCGCAGCCGCTGGCAAACTAAATATCCCGTGGTGGGCCACCTCTGCACTAGAGGGCAATATAGGCCTGAATGCTATCGCTCAGTGGGCCGCATCCCGGAATACTGGCATGGTACAAGGGCTAGGCACCGGCTCCTTATATACAAACAATATCTCCTCTCCGCTGGTGATAGAAAAAGGTCATCTGCGATATGATGAAACCCAAAACTGGGCTGCGTTGTAAAGCCTACTCCTCCAGCCAGTCGGCTTTCCTCGCCGGTATCGTCACCGGATTGATACGTCCTGAGTGCTTGCCGTCCCATTGCACCTCAAAAGTACTCAGCCTGAGATCCGGCACATAATAATCTGTAGATGTGATCTGTGCTCCACTCGCAAAAGCTGTCAGCTTGCGGTGAGGATCATTCGCACGGGCATCCATTGTCTCTATGTCGGAGCGCGTGCGCACGATGTATCCCTGCTTTACCAGCTTTACGATATTAGCACTGTCACTGATAGACTCATCCTGCATCACAAAGGCGACGTCAACGCGCTCAGGTGAGCCATATATACACATAGCTCGCCCCTGTAGAGATGGATGTCCCTTGAGATAGGTATCCTTGGAGCCACCGAGCATGATAAAGACTACCTTGCCTCTGCATGCATCCAGCGCAGGCCAGCCGTGGTCTAGTGCCATCTCTTTCAGATTGGTGTAATGCCCGCGCAGGCGGTCCGGCGTGAGTACATTGGTGAGGCTATCGCCAAAGACGGAGCGTATCTCTGCATCTATCTCACCATAAGCCACACTATCAAAAGGCACTACCCTCTTGAACCCAAAGAACCGCAATGCACTGCTCTGATCTCCCGGCCCACCCGTTTTGGGCTCTACATTTACAAATATCGGCAGATGCGACGGGTGCGCATCACTCCATTGTTTCAGCGCCAGCAGCGATTGCTTGAAAGTGTAATAATGTGTCTGATAGTCTACATCCTTTATATGGAGGACCTTCAATCCTGGCTTCTTTAGCTCCTCTACATGAGATCTCACAGGCACTCCGTGCACAAAGGCATTTACCTTCCTTTTGTAGAGTGCACCGCCTTGGGGATCATTGTAGATATCTATCTCCAGGCCACGCATATGGTACATAAACTGAGAATCAAACGGCAAGTGACCATAGTCTATCCGTATCGGATTGCCCTCGTCACCGAGCTGCTTACGAAACTTCAGTAGAAACTTCATGACGCGAGGATCTGGCAGCTTCTTGTAGCTATTGTGGCTGCCTATGACTTGTATCTCATTCAGCTTGAGTCCCGCACCAGTCTGTGCTGTAGCCAGGTGAGAAATCAATAGAAGACAGGCAAAGAAAAGGTAGCGCATAGCGATCAGTTGATTGCTACAAATAAAGCAGAATCTCACATTACGCTATGGTAAAATCAACGACCTTATACGATCTCTCCGCGCACTGCCGAGAGGGTGACACGGTTAGTGCTCTTCAGTCGCACTATCAGGCCATCAGCCTTAGGCACCTCATACTCAAAGAAGTATTGTACTGCATGAAGCTTTGATTGAAGGAACTCCGGTGAGTAGGACCTGCTACCGGATCGTTTCAGTTCCTCCACCTTGGCGCCCTGCTTCAGCCACTGCCAGCCCACCGTCAGGATACCAAACAGCTCCAGATACAGCGTGGCGTCTGACAGGTACGCCTCCGGTCCTTCGGCCTGCGCCACACCGATCAGGTGCATAGTGATCTCTTGTAGCTTCATCAGCTTATCTCCGAGTGCGATAGCATATGGTTTCAGATCGTCATACTGCTGGGCGTTTTGGATATCAGTCATCACCTCCTGCATCAGGAGCATTGTAGCCATGCCGTTTTTCATCATCACCTTGCGGCCCAGCAGGTCCATACCATGTATGGCTGTGGCGCCCTCATGTATCGTGTGGATACGTGTCTCGCGGAAGAAGAGCTCCGCCAGAAACTCCTTAGTATAGCCGTATCCACCAAATATCTGCAGACCTGCACTGGTAGATAGGATGCTCATCTCTGCCGGATATGATTTCACCATGGGTGTGAGCAGTTCGAGCAGCATGTGATTATTTTCTTTCTCCTGTCCCTCACTGGCCATCCAGCGGTCATACCTGCTACATGCCTCCAGCACCAGAGATAGCGAACCTTCCGTCACAGCCTTTTGAAATAACAGGAGCCTCCGCACATCAGCGTGCTCTATGAGTGCTACCTGAGGTTTAGATGGATCTTTCTCGGTGACCTTGCGGCCTTGCGTACGGACGTTAGCATACTCCAAAGCATTATAGTAGGCAGCAGAGGATATAGATGTGGCATTGCAGCCTACACCTATCCGCGCCTCATTCATCATCTGAAACATATAACTGAGGCCCTTGTGCTCCTCTCCCACCAGATAGCCGCGGCAGTCATTATTCTCGCCCATCATCAGGTGTGCTATCGGTGCACCGTGGTACCCCATCTTGTGAAACACACCAGCAGTATTGACATCATTGAAAGTCAAACTGCCATCTGCCTCCGGCCGCAGGCGTGGCACTACGAATAGCGATATCCCCTTCGTACCCGCTGGCGCGCCTTCTATACGGGCCAGCATCAGGTGCACGATATTATCCACCGCATCGCTATCGCCACAGCTGATAAAGACTTTCTGGCCCTTGATGAGGTAGTGCCCATGCTCCGTACGCGTAGCCGTAGTCACAATATCAGACAGGGAGCTACCGGCACCAGGCTCACTGAGCGCCATAGTGCCTTGCCACTCTCCTGCATACATTTTGGGGATATAGGTATCCTTGAGTTCCTTTGTACCAAACGACTCTATGAGGTGAGCCGCGCCTGTAGTGAGGAAACCATAAACCATCGGCGAGTAATTGGCCGCAGCCATGATAAAGCCCACGGCCTGCACGATGGTGAAAGGTACTTGCAACCCGCCATACTCATGCGGCGCAGACATAGATATCCAGCCATCGCGGCCAAACTGCTGCATGATCTCCCGCATCTTAGGATGTACTTTCACACGGCCATTTTCTATATATGGAGGCTTGCTGTCCATCTCTACGAGTATCGGGCGCAGCTGCTGCTCAGAGAGCGTGGCGGCTGCATCTATGATCATGTCGAGGCTCTCGGGCGTATGATCTTTGAAAAGGTCGAGCTTGCACAGTTCCGCTATCGGAAACATCTCGTGCAGCATGAAGCGAAGGTTCTCTTTAGAGTAGAATTGAGCGGACATCTGGTCTGGTTTTGATCTATCCGATGAATGTATAAAATATCCTCAAATAAAAACGGCTGGCGAAGATGATCCTGCCAGCCGTTAGCTTATGGGTTGGTTTATTACTTACCCTTTACGATCTGCTTGCTGTATGTTTTTCCGTTGGCAGAGATGCTCACTACGTAGCTGCCTGCAGCCAGGCCGTCTATAAAGGCCTTGGTATTGTACAAGCCATACTGGGTCTGCTGCGTGGTATGTGTGTACACATTGCGTCCGCTCATGTCCGTGATGGTCACATCTACCTTAGATGGCTCTGAGAGGTAGTACTGGATAGCCACTTCGTTCTCGGCAGGGTTAGGATACATACCGAGTATGAGGATGTTGTTGGCCACTTCTCCTATACCTGTGATAAATGGAGTCAGCGGTGGATTGCCCGGACGAGGTCCGAGTACAGATGGTGCCTGGCGCAGGAAGCGCTCACCATCCAGGTTCATCCACTGTGCATCATCCGTCGGTGTGTAGGTCTTGCTGGTCACTGTGCTCATATGTATCCAGTCGCCCTGTACACGCACCTTGTTTACATCCAGCAGCAGGTAGCCGCGCTTGCTCAGCTCTGCATACTTCACATGCTTGTCAAAAACCTGTATCAGTGATAGTGGCACCGAGCCGAGACCGTTGAATGTAGGTGATGTCACACTCGTACATACAAACTCTGTAGCTGCCGATCCACGGCCTGTGGACTGATTGTATGTAGAATCCGGATGAGGAATATCATTGCCCCATGAGCAGTGGATATCACCAGTCAGGAAGACCACATCCTTAATGTTATTCTGCATGATGTGATCCAGTACACGCTTGCGCTCAGCCGGATAGCCATCCCACTGGTCGCCGTTTAGCACCTGATCTCCTGTGCCTACATTGACGTGTAGCGGCGCTATCATTACCTGGTTGCCTATCACCTTCCATCTGGCGGCAGAGTTATCCAGCTCTCCTTTAAACCATGTGAGCTGCTCATTGCCTATCAGGTGGCGGCCCGTATCTGAGAGAAATGCATTGCTGGCTGGGATAAACTGGCCCAGGGATGAATCGCGGCCCTCGTAGCGGGTATCTATCATGATCAGGTCCAGCAGGTCGCCCCAGTGCTCTGTACGATGCAGGATCGTATCATTGCCCGCCGATATCTCACGGATAGGCAGCCACTCAAAGTAGGCACGCTTGCCTGCATCCTTGCGCGTAAACCAGTCACCCTCAGTAGATGGAGTATGGTTTTGAGCGCCACTATAGTAGGAGTCATTGGCTGTCTCATGGTCATCCCAGATGGTGATGAATGGATACTGCTGGTGACAGTACCTCAGATCTGCGTCCAGCTTGTACTGAGAGTGGCGCATGCGGTAGTCTGCCAGTGTCAGCGCCTCGTGGTCAGGGTCATGTATACGGTTGGTATCACCATCATATCCGTAGCCCTGTCCCTCATACTCATAGTAGTAGTCGCCCAGGTGCAGTACCGCGTCAATATCGTTGCGCGTTGCTATATCATGATACACGTTAAAGAACCCCGCTTGGAAATTGGAGCAGGCTATGACCGCAAAACGCAGGCTGTCGGTATTGCCTACCGGTGCGGTGCGCGTGCGGCCTGTGGCGGAGTACCTGTTATACGCCTTGAAGCGATAGTAGTACCAGCTGCCTGCTGTGAGGCCGGTGGCATCCACTTTCACTGTATGATCTCGTGAGGTATCGGTACTCACGGTACCGGAGCCTACTACATTGGCAAAGGCCGTATCAGTGGCTATCTGCCAGTCTACACTCACAGAGTTGTCATCAGTGGTGACACGCGTCCAGAGTATCACGCGGTCAGCCAGCGGATCACCGGAGGCTACACCGTGAAAGAAGGGTGCCAGCGTGCTATCTACATGCGGGCGTGATGGGAGCAGGTAGCTTTGTGCCTGCAGGCCTATGGCAGCTACCATGCACATCAGTATCAGTGCGATCTTGTTCATTGAGGGGCTACTTTATTTGTTTAGGTTATAAATGTCGTGTCTTATTTAGCTTTTACCAGCTGCTTGCTGTAGGTTTTGCCACCGGCGGTGATGCTCACCACATAGCTACCTGCGGCCAGATTGTCTATGTATTCCTTGCCACTATACAGGCCGTATTGGGTTTGCTGCTCTTCGCGGGTGTATACTGTTTTGCCGCTCATATCTGTGATGGCTATGGTCACTTTGGCCGGCTCAGAGAGATAGTACTGTATGGCTACCTCGTTTTCTGCCGGGTTTGGATAGCAGCCCATTACGATGAGGTTATTGGCCACATTCTTTATACCGGTCACGATAGTATATGGCAGCAGTGGTGGGTTGCCCGGACGCGGTCCCAGCGGTCCCGCCGCCAGGCGCAGGAATCGCTCTCCATTCATATTCATCCAGTAGCCATCGTCAGTCACTGTGAAGTTGTGGCTGGTGACAGTATTGACATGCAGCCAGTCACCCTGTACACGCTGTTTATTTACATCCAGCAGCAGGTAGCCGCGCTTCAGCAGCTCTACATACTTCATGTGCGGGTTGAAATTTTGTACGGCGCCTACAGGTATGATGTCCAGCCCATTGCTGGGAGAAGTGATACTGGTGGTCACAAACTCAGTAGCCACTGAGCCGTGGCCTGTAGCCAGGTCATACGTAGAGTCCGGGTGAGGTACATCATTGCCCCATGAGGTATGTATATCTCCTGTGATGAATACCACATTATTGATCTGATTCTGCATGATATGGTCCAGCACACGCTTGCGCTCGGCCGGGTACCCGTCCCACTGGTCACCATTCACTATGGTACGTACACCGGGATAGGTGGTGAGAGGGGCTATCATGACCTGATTGCCTATGATGCGCCACCTGGCTGTAGAGGCACTGAGCTCTCCTTTAAACCACTGTAGCTGTGGCCTGCCCAGCAGCTGGCGGTTGGTATCAGTCACGTAGGACACTGTATCAGGTATAAATGTACCCAGCGTAGAGTCCCTGCCCTCATAGCGGGTATCCAGCATGATGAAGTCGATCAGGTCACCCCACTTCTCTGTGCGACGCACGGTTGTATCATTATTGGTCGACACCTCGCGTATAGGCATCCACTCAAAATATGCCTTCTTGCCGGCATCCTTGCGTGTAAACCAGTCGCCCTCTGTAGCAGGATCATGGTTTTCTGCACCCAGCAGGTAGGAGTCGTTGGCAGTCTCATGGTCATCCCAGATCGTGATAAAGGGGTACTGCTGATGGCATAGCCGCAGGTCCGGGTCCAGTTTGTACTGAGAGTGGCGCATACGGTAGTCTGCCAGCGTTTGGGCATCATGGTCACCGGGATCATGCAGACGGGTACTATCTCCGGTGTAGCCATAGCCCCTGGCTTTGTACTCATAGTAGTAGTCGCCCAGGTGCAGTACGGCATCTATATCATTGCGGGTACCTATACTTTGGTAAACATTAAAGAATCCTGCCTGAAAATTAGAGCAGGCTACGACAGCAAAGCGGAGGCTGTCTGTATTGCCGGATGGCGCAGTGCGCGTACGGCCTGTAGACGAGTGCTTGCCATAGGCTGTAAACCTGTAGTAGTACCATGTAGCAGGGCTGAGGCCTGTGGCGTCTACTTTGACAGTATTATCCTTTGATGTATCGGTCGTGACAGTGCCGGAGGTCACTACATTGGCAAAAGCGGTATCGGTGGCTATCTGCCAGTCTACAGATACTGTAGGATCATCGGTAGTGACACGTGTCCATAGTATGATCCTGTCCGCCAGCGGGTCTCCTGAGGCTACTCCATGAAAAAAAGGAGCCAGCGCACTATCTACCAGCGGGCGCGAGGGTAGCAAGTGACTATTTTGTCCATAGGCCATAGCAGCTACAGCGCAGCATGCGATGAGCGTAAAAATTCTATTCATTACGGTGGTTTATTGTTAAATAAATGTAACCAAATAAAGGAAAGGCAGTATGTGCAGTAGGCCAAATTTCGGTAAAACAGGTAATTCAATCATTGTCCAGATGTTAATTCATCATGGCTACAATGGTTGAAAACCACGGGTATATGTTCATATAAAAGGCTTTGCCTATTCCCTGATTTTGCCGTAAGTTCGCACACTATTTCTATGTCATATAATGGATAATTACTCATATCTCAGCAACGCTACGCCCGAGTACCTGGAAAATCTCTATAGGGATTTCAAAAGCAAACCAGAATCAGTAGACCCGGAGTTTAAGAAGTTTTTTGAAGGTTTTGACCTCGCATCCACTAGCTATAATGGCAAGCCGGGAGGCAGCGTATCTGCAGATGAGTTTAAGGTATACGCCCTCATCGCAGCCTATCGCAATAAGGGCCACCTCAAGGCTGTGACCAATCCTATACGCCCGCGTATGGACCGCCATCCAGACCTGGAACTGAGCGACTTTGGCCTCACGGACAAGGACCTTGACAAGAAATTTGCCATCGGCTCTGAGCTCGGCCTGGCCAATGCCACCCTGCGCGATATCGTCGCTCGGCTGGAGGCTGTGTACTGCGGCCCGATAGGCTTTGAGTACGGCTACGTACGTGTGAAGGAAGAGATCGCCTACTTCCGCGAGAAGATAGAAAAGCTGGACGCGATCAAATACAGCGTACAGAAGAAAGAGCGCATATTGAGAAAGCTCAATCAGGCGGTCGTATTTGAGAAATTCCTCGGTACAAAATATATCGGACAGAAGCGCTTCTCCCTGGAGGGTGGCGAGTCTACCATACCGGGCCTCGATGCGGTGATACATACTGCTGCCGAGGGCAATGTGGAGGAGATCGTGATAGGCATGGCACACCGCGGCCGCCTCAATATCCTGGCCAACATCATGGGCAAGACCTATGAAGAGATCTTCAACGAGTTTCAGGGTACTGCGCTCTACGATATCTCTCTGGGCGATGGTGATGTGAAATACCACCTCGGCTACTCACACCAGTACCCTACAGATAGCAATAAATCAGTTTACCTCAAGCTGATCCCTAACCCATCACACCTTGAGGCGGTAAACCCTGTGGTAGAAGGTTTCGTACGTGCCAAGTCTGATGCGATATACAATTCAGATTATGACAAGATCATGCCTATCCTCATCCACGGTGACGCAGCTGTGGCAGGCCAGGGCATCATCTATGAGGTACTCCAGATGGCCAAGCTGCCGGGCTACTACACAGGCGGCACGCTGCACTATGTGATCAATAACCAGATAGGCTTTACGACAGACTTTGAAGATGGCCGCTCGTCTGATTATTGCAGCTCTATCGCTGCCACCATCGAGGCTCCCGTACTGCATGTGAATGGCGATGATGTAGAGGCGGTAGTATATGCTGCAGAGATAGCAGCAGAGTACAGGCAGAAATTCAACAAGGATATCTTCATAGACATGGTGTGCTACCGCAAGTGGGGCCACAATGAGAGTGATGAGCCTAAGTTTACCCAGCCTATGATGTACAAGCTGATAGACGCGCATACCAATCCACGCGATATCTATATCAGCAAACTGGAAAAAGAAGGCTCTATCACTGATGATATGGCCAAGAGGCTGGAGAAAGAATTTTGGGCAGACCTTCAGGCGCGTCTGGATGCCGTGAAGGAAAACCCACCTCCATACCAGCCGCAGTCTACGGAGACTGCATGGCAGACTCTCCGCTCAGCTACCAGCAAGGACTTTGAAAAGTCTCCTGATACCGGCATCAGCAAGGGCAATCTCGATAAACTGATCGATGCGCTCACCACCATACCTGCAGACCTCACACCGCTCCGCCAAGTGCAGAAGCACATAGAGGACCGCAAGGACAAACTGGTGACCAATAAGATCGTAGACTGGGCTGCAGCCGAGCTGATGGCCTACGGCAGCATCCTGCTGGATGGCAAAAACGTACGCCTCAGCGGCGAAGACGTGAAGCGTGGTACTTTCACACACCGCCATGCTGTGATCACTGATATCAATACCGAGCGCGAATACAGCCGCCTCTCTCCGCTCGAATCTGACAAGAGTAAGTTCTTTATCTATAACTCACACCTGAGTGAGTATGGTGTACTCGGCTTTGAGTATGGCTACTCTATCACGCACCCTGATCCACTCGTGATCTGGGAGGCGCAGTATGGAGACTTTAGCAATGGTGCGCAGATCATCACAGACCAGTTCGTGGCCTCCGGCGAGACCAAATGGCAGCGCAAGAGCGGCCTGGTCATGCTGCTCCCTCACGGCTATGAGGGCGAAGGCCCTGAGCACTCCTCAGCCCGCCTGGAGCGCTACCTCCAACTCTGCGCTGAGCTGAATATGGTGGTGGTAAACATCACTGATCCGGCCAACTACTTCCACGCACTGCGCCGTCAGCTCGCCTGGGAGTTTCGCAAGCCACTCGTGGTCATGAGCCCTAAGTCGCTCCTCCGCCACCCGCGCGCCATCTCTCCGCTGGAGAATGTGACTAAAGGTGGTTTCCAGGAGGTGCTGGACGATCCACAGTTCAAAGACGGCAAGAAGGTACGCCGCGTAGTACTCTGCACCGGCAAGATCTACTATGAGCTGCTGGAAAAACAAGAAAAAGACGGCGTGAAGGATGTAGCCGTGGTACGTATGGAGCAGCTCTACCCGCTGCCGTACACCCAGCTGGAGGCACTCACCGCGAAATATCCTAAGGCAGAATTCGTCTGGGTACAGGAGGAGCCTAAGAATAATGGCGCATGGACATTCCTGCTGAGCAGACTCTACGAGAGTGGCCTGTATGACAAGATGAAACTGCGCGTCATAGCTCGTAAAAACTCAGCCTCACCAGCGACAGGTTTCAAGAAGCAGCACGTGAAGGAGCAGGATGAGATACTTTCTAAATCCTTTGAATAAGTTTACCTGACATCGTTTGGGTCGTAATTTCTGTTAAAATCGGCCCCATACATTAAACCTCGCAGAGACTTGTGCGCTTTGGGCCGCATATTTGGAAACCTATCCACAATATGCACTCGATCAAAAAATTACTACGCTTCCTCAAACCTCTCTACCCACAGGTCAGAGTTATTTACATACTCGCTATCCTGCAGGGTGTCTTTTATCTGACTGTACCGCTAGGTATCCAGGCAGTGGTCACCTATACCATGGCGGGCCAGATGTCAGCCTCGCTGGTACTGCTCAGCATCCTGACTATCCTGGCTGTGATATTCATGGGCCTTTTCCAGATGTGGAAGATGCGCGCCAATGAAACCCTTCAGCAGCATATTGTAGCCCGTATTGGTATTGGTTTTTCGCAGAAACTCTCCCGCCTCCGCCAGGATCACGAGCGTGCTACCCGGACGGATAATCACATCAACTATTTTTTCGACACACTCACCCTCCAGAAAGGTTTGTCAAAGATCCTGATGGAGCTCTCTTATGCACTGATCAGCATTTTTTTTGGCTTTATCCTGCTCAGTCTTTACAATCCTGTCTTTATCATATTCACGATCGTTACAGCCCTTATCTTCTTCATCATCATCCGCCTCACCGGCAGGAATGCTATGGATACCAGCCTATCGGAGTCTAAGGAAAAGTACAAGTTCGTAGACAAACTCCATCAGGTATTTGATGCAGCGCAGGATGGGTTGAAAACGGGAGACGAACCGACAAAAGCTGCCGATGCTTCTCTCGTGAAATACATTCGCTACAAGAGTCAGCACTTTCAGGTGTTAGACCTGCAGTACAGGAGTATTTTCATCTTTAAGATTGTATTTACTGCCCTATTACTTTTCCTCGGTATATGGCTGGTACAGCAGGGCTACATCAATATCGGCCAGTTCGTAGCCTCTGAGATACTTGTCATCCTTATTATAAACGGGGTGGAGAAACTCATCACCAGCCTCGATACTGTATACGACGTACTCACCTCCATAGAAAAGCTCGACCAGGCGCTGGGCCATGATGGTATGCTAAACTACCTGCTCACCACTCCTGACCCTAACGTGGGCAAGGAAGTATATGACAGCGTATACCAGTACCGCTATGCACGTGTCACACGTATCCTGTTTTATACTATGCTGGCAGTCGGTTTCCTCACCCTGCTCATGCCGTGGAACCAAACCGTGACCAGTACAGGCAAAGTAACCACCCTCAACCCATCTGACAAGCCTCAGACCATCCCCTCCCGTATACCCGGCCGTATAGAGAAGTGGTTTGTAAAGGAGGGCGAAGTACTAAAGAAGGGCGATACTATTGCATATATATCCGAGATCAAAGACGATTACTTTGACCCGCAGCTCATAGGCCGTGTAGAGTCCCAGCTCAAATCAAAAGAGTCTACCATCGGCTCATACGAGCAGAAGGTATCTGCCATAGACCAGCAGCTTGACGCGCTCAATCAGGCACGCTCTCTCAAACTGGAGCAGGCCAAAAACAAACTCCTGCAGGCGAGAAATAAGGTAACCAGTGATAGTATAGAGTACTTCTCTATCCAGCAGAATAATGACATCAATCAAAACCAGTTCAAGCGGTACGAAGAGCTACTGACCAAAGGCGTGATATCACGCACCGACTTCGAGTCACGCAAGGCAAAACTCCAGGAGAGCCAGGCCAAGACCATAGCAGCAGAAAACAAATGGATCAATAGCAAAAACGAGATCACCAATCTGCTCATAGAGATCAATGCCATACAGCAGGACTACAATGAGAAAATGACCAAGGCTGAGTCTGACAAGTTCTCCGCGCTATCCTCTATGTACGATGCAGAGGCTGCCCTGACCAAGATGCAGGGGCAGCTCACAGGCTATACCATCCGGTCGGGATACTACTATGTCACTGCTCCTCAGGATGGCTACGTGACCCAGACCTTCGTCCAGGGCGTGGGAGATATAGTGAAAGAAGGTATGCCGCTCATCAGCTTTGTACCGCAGACGCCAAATCTATCCGTGGAGCTATACATAGACCCGATGGATCTGGCCCTCGTACAGAAAGATATGCGTGTGCAGATCACTTTTGATGGCTGGCCGGCATTTGTCTTTTCCGGCTGGCCGGGTATGAGTGTGGGCACCTACACTGGCCGCGTAGTAGCTATAGACAGGGCTATCTCTGCCAATGGCAAATTCAGGATACTCGTGGCCCGTGGGGATCAGGAATGGCCGCACGTACTGTCCGTAGGTACTGGTGCCAAGGGATTTGCCCTGCTGAACAAGGTACCGCTAGCATACGAAATATGGAGAAAAGTAAATGGATTCCCTCCTGACTTTTACAAACCAACCACTACTACCACATATGACGACAAGAAGAAAAAATAAGCTCCTGCTCTTTGTCGCCTGGCTTATAGTCTCTGGTGTTTCTGCCCAGCGCATACCAGAGTACAATGATTTTATCAATAATGTAAAGACCTACCATCCCCTCGCTGTCCGGGCCAATAATATCAAGGCCAAGGGAGATTGGCTATTCAAATCAGCGCAGGGCGGCTACGATCCGCTGGTCAGCGTAGAGTATGAGAATAAGAACTTTGACAGCAAGACCTACTACTCTACCCTGCTCACCAAGCTGAAGCAGCCCATCTATACCTCTCAGTATATCACTACCGGCTACGAGTATGGCTCCGGCTACTATCTCAACCCCGAGTTCAAAACTGCGACCTATGGACTGCCATATATAGGAGTAGAGGCCTCACTGCTGCAGGGCCTCGTCATAGACAAGCGACGGACTGAGCTAGTGAAAGCCAAAGGCTACAGGAGCTACTATGAGGCCGACCGCAATATCCTGCTGAACGACCTTATGTACAATGCCTCTCTGACCTATTTCGATTGGCTGTATTCCAATCGGGAGATCAGCATACAGCGCTACTTTCTGCAGCTGGCGCAGGACCGCTACAGCGGCATCAGGATCCTGGCCGACCTCGGTGAGAAGGCTATAGCTGACACGATAGAAGCCAGCATCCTTTACAGAAGCCGTGACCTGGACCTGCGTGGTGCCGAGCTGGAATACAGGAAGAGGTCTATCTCCCTTACTATGCTAAACTGGAGCAGTGAGGGCCCCATGAATACGATCGGCGAAAACCGTGTGAAAGACAGCCTGGAGTACTATTGCTACAAAGCGCTGCTAGCCTGGGGCTACAAGGCCAAAGGGACCGGTAACAGCAATCCACTCATCACAAAGTATGAGACGACAGACAACATCCTGAAAGCTGACCTCCGCTACAAAGCAGAACTCATCAAGCCCAAACTGGATGTCAAGTACAATTTTCTGTTTAATACCAATGCTGCCGGCAGCACCGTGGCCGATATCAGCAACTATCGCGTGGCGGTCAATTTCACCATGCCGCTGCTCCTGCGTACCTCCCGCAGCGACTATCAGGTAGCCCGCCTGGAGCGCACCAATAATCAGCAGGAGCTCCAAAACAAAAAAAACGAGATATCTCAAAAAGTGTCTCTCACTGAGCAAAACCTCGACCTGCTCAAAGAGCAGATCCAGAATGCTGAGACAAATGCTAAATACAGCCAGCTGCTGCTGGATGCCGAAAAGCTGAAATACGAGCATGGCGAAAGTAGCCTATTCCTGATCAATACACGGGAGAGCAAACTACTCGAGACAGAGCTAAAACTGGCCGAATACAGGCTCAAATTCCTCCGTACTTACTTCGAGTATATCTACCTGGTGGGCAATATGGAGTACAGTCTGTAGGCGCATGGCGCAAAACACTGTTGCCCTTATTCATATTAATCCTATTTTTGCTCCCGCAAAAGCTTAAAAGAAACAATGGCTGAATTAAAAATCCCCGCGGTAGCGGAATCGATCACCGAGGTTACTCTTTCTAAATTTCTGGTAAAGGACGGCGACTATGTAGAGCTGGACCAGCCTATCTGTGAGGTAGAGACAGACAAAGCCTCTCAGGAGCTCCCCTCTCCTGCCGCCGGCAAGGTGAAACTTGTAGCCAGCGAAGGCGATGACCTGAAAGTAGGTGCGCTCGTAGCGACTATAGATGAGAGCGCAGCCGCACCGGCCAAAGAAGCAAAAACGGAAGCTCCTAAGGCAGAAGAAAAGAAAGCAGAAGCGCCTCAGAAAAAAGCAGAGGCACCAAAGGCGGAAACCAAAGCTCCAGTAGCTGAGACCAAGGCGAGCTATGCCACAGGCGCTGCCCCACCTGCAGCCCAGAAGATACTGGATGAAGGCGGAGTAGCCAATAAAGATGTAAAGGGAACAGGCGTATCCGGCCGTATCACCAAGGCGGATGCACTGGAAGCGATCAAGAATAAAGCCTCTATTGGCGGTGCCAAAAAAGAAGCATTTAGCCGCGGAGAGCGGGTAGAGAAGATGAGCCGACTGCGCAAAACTGTAGCTGAGCGTCTCGTATACTCAAAGAATAGCACAGCCATGCTCACCACATTCAATGAGGTGGACATGACCAATATCAATAAGATCCGCGCCAAGTATGGCGATGTGTTTAAGAAGAAGTATGAGGTCAACCTCGGCATGATGAGCTTCTTTACCAAGGCTGTCTGCCTGGCACTGGAGAAGTATCCTGCTGTAAATGCCTACATCGATGAAGGCAATATTGTGTACCACGACTATTGTGACATCTCCATCGCTGTATCTACACCTAAGGGGCTCGTAGTGCCGGTGATCCGCAATGCTGAATCACTCAGCCTCGCTGATATAGAGAAAACAGTAAAATCACTAGCTATCAAGGGCCGCGACGGACAGCTCACTATGGATGATATGACCGGTGGTACATTTACCATCTCCAACGGTGGCGTGTTTGGCTCTCTCATGAGCACCCCGATCATCAATCCTCCGCAGTCTGCTATCCTCGGTATGCACAAGGTGCAGGACCGCCCGATGGTCATAGACGGCAAGATAGAGATCCGCCCTATGATGTACCTGGCCGTATCATACGACCACCGTATCATAGATGGCAAGGAATCTGTAGGCTTCCTCGTAGCCATTAAGGACTTCCTGGAGAATCCGGACAAGATGCTGCTCGGCGCAGATCCTATCGACCTACTACTGGAGATGATATAGTATCTCTGCAGATAAACAAAAACGGCTACCGAATGGTAGCCGTTTTTTTATGAAGTGTATTAGCGGCGTATCACTAATTTGCTGGTAGAAGACTTTCCATCAGCCATCGTTATAGTATAGGTATAGTACCCGTCAGCCCACAGCAGGTCAAAAGTACTATTGTCATCTCCGATCTGCTGCCTCATCAGCATCCTGCCACTGATATCGTACATTGTGAGCACACCTCCTCTCCTGTTATCATCCATCCGCAGTGTGATACTTCCGTTGCTTGGATTGGGATATAGTGCGGGCTGCTCCTCAGTCACATCCTCCACACCTACTGTGAAATACCGCGCCGTGCCCCACACATCACCATTAGCCTTGTGGTAGTACACCATTCCATAGCCGCCCTGGCTCACCGTATAGTCCTCAGAGCCATAGCCGGCAAATACCAACCCTAGCCCATCGGCGTACGCTGTATCTCCCGCGCAGCAGGCCCCAAAGCGCCATATGTGTACATTTACTTTCCTGTACTGCATGACCGAATCCTGATAGATCGTATCGACATCCGTCAGCACTGAGTCACGGTGGTATAGCAGGCTATCATGATAGTAAAAGATAGTAGAATCCAGATCTCCATAGCGTAGGGTATCATAGATGCTAGCTGAAGTGATGTAGCCCGGGGAGTTGCACGGCGGATGAGAGGACGTAGAGTTTACCTTTACACCATATGATACAGATGTAGCAGTATTTTGTCGGGAAAGCACGATGATCATATCAGAAACGCTGACCGAGCACATATTCTGATACGTCTCACCTGCATACTCAAAAGTATCTCCTACCGCAAAATCGTAGATATCGCGGCGCAACGATGGTTGCAGGGTTTGTGCTCTGGCAGACACCATGCCAGAGGCTAGCATGCAGAGGAGTAGTAGCTGTTTCATAGTCTTTGTTTATAGTAAGATAAGAAAAAGCTATCACTTTATCATTTGTGCCTTGAGCCATTTATAGCTACTTTCACACCCGCAATAAATCATATACTATGTCTAATTATAATGTCACCGTGATAGGTGGCGGTCCCGGAGGTTACGTAGCAGCTATACGCCTGGCACAGCTCGGCATGAAGGTCGCTATAATCGAAAAATACGATGTACTGGGAGGCACCTGCCTCAATGTGGGCTGTATCCCATCCAAGGCGCTGCTCGATGTATCTGAGCACTACCACAATGCAGAGAAGCGCTTTACAGACTTCGGTATCGGTGTCAAAGGACTCACTGTAGACTTTGGCCGCATGATCGCGCGCAAAGGCGAAGTGGTGAAGGCTAACGTAGATGGCATCGCCTTCCTCATGAAGAAGAACAAGGTAGACGTATACAACGGCCTCGGCTCATTTGTGACCAAAAACAAGATCGCCATCACTAACAAGGCTGGCGAAAAGCAGGAGATAGAAACGGAGAAAGTGATCATCGCTACAGGCTCTAAGCCTACCGCGCTACCTTTCCTCCCCATAGATAAGAAGCGCATCATCACCTCTACAGAGGCGCTCTCCCTTACAGAGATCCCAAAGAACCTCATCATCATCGGTGCCGGCATTATAGGTTTGGAGCTGGGCTCGGTATACCACAGGCTGGGCTCTAAGGTCACAGTGGTAGAGTTTCTGGACAAGGTAGCTCCGTCTATGGATGAAGACCTGAGCCGTGAGCTGCTCCGTGTGCTCAAGAAAGATGGGATGGAGTTCATGCTCTCTACCAAGGTGAAAGGAGCTACCGTGAAAGGTAAAGAAGTAAATGTAACCGCAGACAATAAAGCAGGCGAAGCTATCGAGATCAAGGGTGACTACTGCCTAGTAGCGGTAGGTCGCAGTCCATACACGCAGGGTCTCGGCCTGGAGAATATCGGCATCACCCTCGATGAGCGCAAGCGCATACCGGTCAATGACCACCTCGAGACATCGGTGCCGGGCGTATACGCCATAGGTGACGTAGTGCGCGGTGCCATGCTGGCCCACAAGGCAGAAGAGGAAGGCGTGCTGGCAGCAGAGATCATAGCCGGCCAGAAGCCACACATCAACTATAACCTGATCCCTGGTGTGTGCTACACCTGGCCGGAGGCTGCCAGCGTAGGAGCTACCGAGCAGGACCTCAAGTCTCAGGGCAAAGCGTACAAGACAGGCAAGGTCAGCTTCAAAGCATCAGGCCGTGCCCGTGCCTCCGGCGATACAGATGGCTTTGTCAAAATACTAGCGGATAAGGAAACCGATGAGATACTCGGTGTGCATATGATCGGACCGCGTATCGCTGACCTGATCATAGAGGGTGTAGTAGCTATGGAGTTCCGCGCATCGGCAGAGGACATCAGCCGCATGAGCCACCCGCACCCTACTTACACAGAGGCCTTCAAAGAAGCCTGTCTCGCCGCTACGGACAATAGGTCTCTGACAATGTAATACGTCACAATATTTTTATTGAAAAGCCCCGGCAGGATATCTGCCGGGGCTTTTCATTTCCTAAAGAAGGAGTACCAATAAAAAAGGGTAGTACTGCCGTACTACCCTTTTTTCTATAGAGATCTTTCAGATTACATCTTCACAAAGCGCTTCTGCACTGATGTCTTGCCATCAGATACCTTTACCAGGTATACGCCGTTAGATATATTCGCTGTATTAAACTTCACGTTCTTCTGACCGGCCTGAGTCTCACCAGAGAATATGGTCATCACCTCACGGCCTTCCATATCATACAGCTTTGCAGTTGTATTCTCAGAGGCGTTTGCTATATCCATAGCCAGGGTCGCCATACCACCGTTAGATGGGTTAGGAATGATATTGATAGAGCCTACTGTATTAGCAGCCACAGCAGATACACCAGATGGGTCCTGACCCAGATTGATGTTGTCTATATAGAAGTGGTTAGCCCCCTTCGCACTTGTCACAGACCACTTGAAGTTGACAGCCTGCTGACCTACGAACGCCTGTGGCAGGTTGATAGTGATATGCCTCCAGTATTCGTCGGTCTGGCCAGGTACATAGGCGCGATTTGCTATTGTACCGGCATTGTACATGTTGTAGCCTCCCAGATTGTAGTATATACGGGTCCAGGTGCTGCCGCAGTCCTTCGTAGCATATACAGCTATGGTAGCTATAGAGTCGCTCATGTGATTGGCATCATTGGTAGCCCATGAGTAGTCAAACTCCAGTGTCTGCTGGCTGATATCGATACCACTCAGATCAAACATAGGAGACATGAGGTCATCACGGTCTCCATCGTAGGTAGCATTGTACATATTCATCTTGTAGCATGCATTGCTATAGTGACCGGTACCGGTCAGATAGGAGAAAGATGTATTGTTATTGTCATAGTTGAGAGGCTGCCATTTGTTTTGAGCCACATTACCGTCCTCAAAGCCTTCAAAGTAAGGTGTAGCTACCGGGAAGCCATCTGATACATAAACCATAGACTTGGTCTTGGTATTGCTGCCATTTGCATTGGTCACAGTCAGGCTGATAGGCTGCCAGCCGGCATTGCTAAATGAAACTTTCACCACAGCATCGCTGGCCGTAGTGCCATTCTCAAATGCAGCACCTGCAGGGAGTGTCCAGTTGCGGCTGGTGATCTCGGCATTCCATGATACATCGGTCAGGGTCACCGGAGTGCCGCCGGCGCAGGCCAGCCTGTTATTTACCGCAAAATCAGCTACTGGCACTGCCACTGAGTTTGGATTAGGATATACCAGTGAGTCAGTAGTACCGGTAGCAGCCAGGTTAGCCGCAGTCCAGATATTAGAACGTCCGGCTGTAGAAGAACCCAGTGCAGCATTCATACGATCTACCTGACCCTGTGTGAACATGAAGTGGCAGTCAGCATAGTTCATGATGTTCTGCTCATTCTCTATGATAGGTGGGTTGCACACTTTCAGGTAGTGGATACAGGTATTCTGGTTACCCTTGGTGATAGGGGTATCGTCCACATCGTCATCACCACAGTCTATCTCAGGCGCATTGGTATTGCCCCATGTGTGCGCGAGGTTCATCCAGTGACCGCACTCGTGCGCCAGTGTCGGACGGCTGAATTGTGCATTGGCTCCTACCACAAAGTACTTAGCCAGGATACCGTCTATGATATCATTATTGGTATAAGTAGCTACAGAAGAAGGATACATCGAGTAGGCCAGTGTACCGTAGAAGGTCACATCTTTATCGATACCCTTTGTCAGCCACACGTTCAGGTATTTGTCACGTGGCCATGGATCGAGCTTAGTATTGTTATTGCCCAGATAGGTAGACTGCGTATATATACGCTCTATACCGTTGGTAGGATTACCGTTAGGGTCTATCTGCGCCAGGCGGAATTCGATATTAGGATTACCGATCAGTGGTATGAATGTGGAATCAGTGGTAGACAGCTCAGGGTTACGCGCCTGCATGTACTCATTCCAGTGAGCCATCTCTGTGTACACAGTCTGGTCGGAGATATTCTCTACACCGGCATCGTGCTGTATGTGAAACACAACAGGTATGATCTTGGTAGAGTCATTTACCACACGCTGGCCGGAGGCCCTGCGCAGCTGCTGCTGGCGCACATAGTCCCTTGTGAATGCGTCCAGCTGTTCCTTTGCTACCAATAGCTCGGGATGCTTTGCGTATTGTTTCTGAGTCTCCTCACCGGCAGTACAGCTGAACCCCTGGGTCTGAGCTGTAGCCATAGATACGCCCGCCATGAATACGACGAGAGAAGTAAAGATATTTTTCACCTTTTTCGGTTTTTAAATGATAATAAAACGATAACAAATCTAATCATATAAATAGCCTAAACAAATGGTTCAACGTTAAAATGACAAATCCCTGACACATGTGAATTAATTGCCGTGACTTGTTGAAATTTAACGTTTTCGCACACTGCGAAAGGGTATTTTTGGTTAAACACAATCCTGTATGAAATACCTGCTGCTGATCTGCACATTGATCGCCACACTCGCCTCAGCTACCGCAGAGCCGAGTGATACAGTGAGCATCACCCCCACCCCTCGTGAGATCAGTATCCTGACCTACAATATCAAGATGCTGCCGCGTATAGCGCTTAGCATCAAGCACCATCCCGTCAAGCGCGCGAAATTGATACCTGCTAAACTGATCGAAGAGAATCCGGACGTGATCGTATTTCAGGAGGGCTTTGACGGTCTCGCCATCCGCATCCTGCGCAAAAGGCTGAAAGAGAAATACCCCTATACCGCTGGCTTCAAAAATCACATCGTCTTTACTTTCAGGAAAGCAGGCGGCGTACTCATGTTCAGCAAGTATCCTATCAAAGAGCTGGAGAGCATCCGCTATACGCAATGCAAAGGCATAGACTGCGCCGGCCGCAAAGGCTGCCTGCTGGCAGAGGTTCAGCACCCGATACAGAAGTTTCAGGTACTGGGCACTCACATGCAGGCAGGTGGTAGCAATGAGCTGAAGATAAGCCAATATAAAGAGGCCGGAGCCCTGTTGAAAAAACATGCCGTCAGCGGCGAGCCCCAGTTTGCCGCAGGAGATTTCAATACGCGAAAAAATAGTACTGACCTCTACCCTAGCCTGATACAGTGTATGGAGGTAGAGGATGGAGACATCACCGGTGAGCTGCAGGCTACCTCTGACCATCTCCTCAATGATATGGACAGCTACCGCCCGGACAAGCGCAACCTGATAGATTATGTCTTTTACCGCTCCAATGGATTCAGGGCCGGCCGTGTGGTGCGCTGTGTCAGGCGCTTCATGCAGCCATGGAGCAAGACACATAAGGACCTCTCAGACCATTTTGCTGTACTGATGAAAATGGACCTCTGATCTGATGCGCAGGTGCCTGATCATAGCGCTGCTGCTGTGCTCCGTGCTGTCAGTGCGGGCACAGGCAGATTATAAAAATGGGACCATCAGTATAGACCTCCACAAAAAGAAAGCCCAGCCTCAGGCCGATACCCCGGCAGCCACCACTCTCCCATCCGAGGAGGAAGATGAGAACGGCAATGTGATAGCCCCATCCAGGGCTAAAAAGGCCTCCGGCAAACGATCCCAATCCGGTGCATATGATATTCATGATCTGGGCATATTTCGCGGCTTGTTTCATGCCGGCTTTAATGCCTGCCAGGTAGATGGCGATCAGGAGTGGGGATACAAGTACATCGGAGCCTCATTTGGCGCCGGTGTCATGGCACGCTTCCATCCATATCTTTCCACCAGCCTCGAGCTGAACTACAGTATGCAGGGTGCCCGCGCGCGCCTGCCCACCAGTGACCAGGTATCCCGCAGGTACCAGGTACAGTGGGACTATGTAGAGGTGCCTGTAGCACTGAATGCGCACTATCGCGATGTCGTGATGGTGAGTGCCGGTCTGATACCGGGATTTATGGTGCGCTACAGGGAGCTGGACTATGATGGCATCAATGTGACCAAAGACCCACCGCTGGGGCAGCCCCGGCAGTTTGCGCTGTCAGCATTTGGCGGGCTGCATGTCTTTGTCAAAAAGCATTACGGCCTCGGGTTCATCTATCGCTATTCTGTTTTGAAAGTACGGGGTGCACAGGATGGCACCAAGGTAAACGGACAGTACAACAATCTCTTTACCTTCCGTTTTGTATACATGCTGGGGAGTATTCGCAAGAAAAAGTAACACCACAGCTTTTTCCTGGATCTGACAGATAAAGGCTACCTTCATATCCTATGAAATTCCTAAAAACGTATTTGCTCATGCTATTGATGCCCGTCGCGCTATATGCCATGGGCCAGGACAGGCGATGGAAGACAGACGACATCCTCACCCTGAAAAACGGCACTACCTACGCCGGCAAGATCGTTCAGATCATTCCCGACAGCCTATACAAAATAGAGATACTAGGTGGTAGCGTGATAGCCATTCCCTATGCCAATGTGATTGATATCTACAAAGAAAAAAGCAACCATCCCAGGCACCAATACCAGTTTGACACCACTGACGGTGCGTATCATTTATACACTCCATACTCCAATTTTTACCGATACAGGCCGAGGGGATATTTCGTACAGGCGCACCTGCATACTGTCGTAGAGTATGGTATAGATGTGATCAATGGCTATAAGTTTAATCAGTACGCCTCCCTCGGAGTAGGAGTCGGCATACACGCCTATATTCTTCCCTTTCCACTCACTGATGCAGTCACGGGCTGCGCAGGTGGCTATGTGCCTGTTTACCTACATTTTTGTGGCGATATCCTGCGCAGCCGTATCACGCCATACTATAGCTTTTCCGCCGGCTATGGCATCGGTATCAAAGGCTTTTATCAATATAGTTATTCAGAGTTCGGCGTCGCAGGTAGCTATGGGCGCACTGTCACACTACGTGGCGGAGCCATGGGCGCTGCTGGCTTTGGGGTCAAGATTTATAATCGTCACGTATATCCGAGTTTAGGAGCGCACCTCACCGTGCAGCAGGCTTCCTTCAGCCGTGACGACTACCAGCCTGATGGCAGTGGAGGCACTTCTCACAGCTACTCCGGTGGTGGTGGTGCTATGATCATTCCTTCATTTGACATAGGTATCTGCTTTTAATATCCTCTATGAAAACTATCCGATTTTCTCTCTTCACGCTGGCGGTGTTGCTCGGGCTTAGCAGCTTTGCACAGGATGATATCACGCAGGATGTGATATACGTACACGATGGCAGCATCTACCGAGGGCGCATAAAAAGCGCACCTGGAGAGTCCGTCTACAAGATCGAGATATACGGTGGCAACACGATCAGTATACCTACTGCACAGGTAGACAGTGTCAGGCATGATCCGCGTATAGTAGTAGCTGACAGGCATACAGAGAGAAGGCTCAATATCAGAAGCAGCAGCTATGCCCGGATCGAGGCCTGCGGCTCACTGATCATGTATACCCAGGCGCCTGTCTATCCGGGCACACGCGGTCAGTACGTTTTTGGAGGAGGACTTTCCTTTTTAGCTGAGCTATGCCGGCCTCACCGCAATTTTTCTTTTCTCGCGGGGCTCAGCTCACAGGTCATGAATGCCAGCAATTATTCTTACCAGCAAATCTCTACCTCTGCCAATGGCTCAGTAGACCGTGGCGTTCAGGTGCGGTTTGAGGTACCTATTTGGTTCCGCTGGTCGTGGGGGCATCGCGTGGGTATGTTCTTCCAGTTTGGCGTCAGTACGGGCTTTAATTGCTATCAGGGCCGGGGCTATGAGCAGACCTCGTACTACCCGCCTTCTTCGCCAGTCTATGGATATGTACAGGCTATCAGACCGTTCATCAATATCAGTCCACTGGCATTCGGCATCAGAAAGGAGCTACCGTCTCACTTATCGTTTATCACCTATCTGGAGGGTGCTCCTATCAACTTTGAGTTTATTGATCAAAGCAACCCATGGAAACCATATCTGCAGCTCCACATGGGCATCAATTTCGACCCTAAGTATTTTATCAAAAAAAGTAAGGAGCAGCGTTCATCAAAACTCCTTCAGAAGAATGTGCTGTGAGGCCGTATGCAGGTCGCGCCAGATACGGTTGATCGTACTGTGCTGCATGGCCGCGCCCAAGCCCAGCCACGGATACACGGCCTGAGCCGTAGTGAGCGCTACACTAGTGAGTATGCGTGAGCGGTTGCCCACCTCTTCATAGACTGCCTCTGATACCATCCCGTCATCCAGCATCAACTGCCAGGATATGCCCAGTACTTCATGGAAGCGTTTTAGCTCCGCCTCCAGTAGCTGCCGCTGGCTGAGGATCACGCTCATCACCGTCTGGTATCTCTTCAGATTCGCCTTGTCATCACCCTGACCATAATGGCGGTTCATAGCTTCGGCCTCCTCCATATAGTGCCTGCATATACCAGCGCATACAGCGGCAAAGGACACCTCAGCAAAAGGGATGCACGGATAGCGATAGATCACAGCATCCTCAGATCGCCTGCCATTAGCAATATCAAAAGTCATCTGCCATGGTACGAAAACTTTGTCGACCTGTATAGTATGACTGCCTGTAGCCCTGAGGCCATGTGCATCCCAGTCGTGGCTGATAGTGACCTGATCTCTGGTGAATATGAAAGACCGCACCTGATCGCTCCCCTGTATCCTGCAGTTGGCTGTGAATATGGTAGCATTATCAGCACCGCTGCAGTAGCGCCAGGAGCCGGACACCTGGTAGCCCCCATCTATACACACTGCCTCACCACTCACATAGCCACTACCTGCCACTACGGCATCTGCCGGCGCATATAAACTCGTAGCCATCTCAGGCGCGAAAACACCGGCAAAATACCCACCGCCTGACCCTATAGTGACCAGCCAGCCGAAGCTACCATCTATACGCGACGCCTCTTCAAATATCCTGACCGCCTCCGGCAATGGCATCATGGCGCCGCCCAGCTTTTGAGGCACAAACAGTTTGAAAAGCCTGTGGCGATAGATCACGTCCAGCACCTCCCGGCTCAGCGCACAGCGCTCCTCTGCTTCTGCTGCCTGCTCCCGGATGAGCGCTATCTCCTCTGATGAAAACTCCATCTGCCAAATGTGCTATAATCTCAGCGACCGGACAAATCAATTAGCTCAATGTCGATATATTAGCCATCAATCCCCATCGCATGAAACATCTCACCGGAGTCCTGCTGGCGCTATGCCTGGCCCTATCGTCATCTGCACAGGATATACTCTACGCTCCTATACTGGGCGCAGCGACAGATACCAGTGTCCGCATCTTGTTTTTCACTGGCAGGCCGGTGTCATTCCGGCTGGAGGTAGCACGTGATTCTTCTTTCAGTGCAGCTACCGTCTATTCCGCCACCACAGATGCCACGCTGCATAACCGAGGCCTCGTAGATGTACATGGGCTCTCACCAGATACCCGTTACTATTACCACATAGTGATAGATGGCAAACCCGATATTCGTCAGGGCAATTTCACCACCTGGCCGGCAGAGGGCACCCGCAGGCACTACACTATCACCACCGGCTCCTGCCAGGAGACAGAGAATATGAAGGCCTACGATGTCATGGCCCGGCACAAGCCCGATGTCTTCATCCACACCGGTGACTGGACCTATCCCGACTATATGGTGCCTGGCTATCCTACTACAGAGGAGTTCATCTTCAAGGGTTATCAAAAGCGCTATACCGAGAAGTCAATGAAAGAGATGCTGCCCTACACGCTCATAGACTATGTGGCAGACAATCATGACGGCACAGGCATGGGCATCCACGAGCACCTGCGCGCCGCCAGGTACCGCGAGGATTCAGTGAGGGGCATTGTCAACTACTTTGACATCGACTCAGATCTATGCAAATGGCGTAGTAATGTGATACAGGGCTACATGCACTACTATCCTGCCTATCCGCTTGCAGATACCAGTCACGGCATCTATCACAGCTTCCGTATGGGCAATGCAGAGTTCTTCGTACTCGATACGCGCCAGGACGCAGAACTGAATGTGCGCGGCTTTCAATATGACTCCGTGGCCAATCATTGGACCTTTGATCCGAGCCCACAGCACAAGATAATCAGTGACGAGCAGATGCAATGGCTGAAGAATGGCCTCAAGAACTCTACCGCAGACTGGAAGTTTCTCGTGATGGGAGTTCCCTTCAATAAGAACCTCCGCCACCTGATCGATCTCGGCATCCACTATCAGGACCTGGAGATCGCCGATCAGGGCACAGGCTTTCGCCTCTCCTCCTCGTGGTCCTGCTACTGGGCAGGCTACCCTGCCAGCCAGGATACGCTGTTGGCCTATATCCGTGACAATGGCATCAAAGATGTGCTGGTGATCAGCGGCGATACCCACCACAATGTAGTAGATGACGGGCGCAACGCCGGCCTGCCGGAGGTCAATGCCAGCGGCCTCTCTGTGACGGGCACGGTACTGGCACACTACATGAATCTGATAGGCTCCGTCTCCGGCTATCCCAATATCAAAAAGTACCTCTGGAATGGCGGGGGCAATGGTATCCACAATAAGAACTACAAGAATGCCTTTGGCCAGATAGATATCTATGGCCGGGAGTCTGTGCGCATGAGCATCGTAGATGAGGATGACCATGTGGTGGGCACAGTGTCCATCCCCCACTCCAGCACTATCACAAAGGTCAAAAAGCAGCGCAAGCCCCTCTACATGAAACGCGTGGAGCGGATTTCTTTTGCTAAGAAACCGACGGCCGGTATCAGATTTGTGAAGGCCATGGCCCGTACCTTTATACATAAGAAGAAGCTCAAAACCAAAGGCGACCTGACATAACATCCTTTCGCCGATATTTTATAGTAGCTAACTTAAATGAACATGAGGCCGTACTGATTAATCAGGATAAGTCGATATTATTGCACTTCACTTCCGCTCACCTGCTGTGCCCACGATGAAATACTGCCTTTGTGCATTGCTTTTGCTATGGTTTTCCTCCTCTGCTATAGGTCAGGACACCACTACTGCCAAGATTCTGGCAGGGCCATTTGCCGGGTCTGTGACCAAAACATCTGCCAAGGTATGGCTGGCGTACAAAGGCTCCGGTAGTTTCAGCGTGACGCTGTCAGACACTCTCAATAAGAGCACATCTCTCCCATCCAAAGTATTCAAACTGGCCGATAGCAAAGGCGACACCGCACTGTCACTCGATTTTCAGAGCCTGGAGGCGGGCCATACTTATATCGTCACTACAGAGGGGCTGCGTACGCCGCTGCGCATACCTGACTGCGCCTTTACTACCATAGGTGACACGCTAAAGGACATTGACTTTCTGGTAGGCTCCTGCGCCTATCTGAGCCTGGGCATCATGAAGGCAGTGCTACCCGGCGCCTCGGTCCGCATCTTTCACAGTATGGCCAGAACAAAGGCCGACTTTATGATCTGGCTGGGCGACAACATTTACTACATGGGCAAGGAGCACTCCAGCTATGAAAAGATGTATGCCTGCAATCTCAAGACCCGTATCAAATACCCGCTGCTCAATAATTTCCTGGCATCTATGCCACAGTATACGATCTGGGATGATCATGACTATGGTCCTAATGATGCAGATCGCAATTTCCCGCTGAAAGACACCTCACTCGTCCTTTTCCGCGGTTTTTGGGTCAATCCATACGAAGACAGTATACACCAGACTTACTTCAACTATAAGTACTACGACACCGAGTTCTTCATGACGGATGATCGCTGGTGGCGTGACCAGGCCTGTGATACAGGTTCCTTCTTTGGTCCCGATCAGTCCGCCTGGCTCAAGCGTAAACTGTTACATAGCGATGCATCTTTCAAGTTTATATGCGTAGGATCTCAGGTGCTGAATGAGGACAACCACGGCGAGTGCTACGCCATGTACGGCAAAGAGCGTGACGCCCTGCTGGACTTCATAGCTACCAATAATATCAAAGGAGTAGTCTTCCTCAGTGGTGATATGCACTATAGTGAGATGAGCCGCCACGTGTGGAAGGGGTACCCTTTCTATGACTTCACCTGCTCGCCGCTCACCAGCCCCATGGACCCGAGCAACTACTCCAGCCACAATCGCTACCGCGTAGCAGGCACCGTCTTATTCCACAAGAACTATGGTAGGATCAAGGTAACCGGCCAGCCGGGAAACCGCATCTGTACCATAGAGGAATACAATATGGACGGCCATAAAAACTGGGACTACCTGATCCGCCAGCAGGAGCTGCAGATGGGTACGAGCAAAGAACATCTCCAGCAGGATCAGAAGTGACCCGGAGCTAATCCACTGCAGTCGTTAAAGTCTTATTAAAATTTGAGATTGGAACTATACCAGCCCTTCTGGCAGTTCAAATACTATCTTCTTCTTCCTCTTATCCACCTCTACCACCAGGTCATCTACCAGCGGCACCATCACCTCCTCGCCTGCCACATCCAGCACCGCCAGCACTTGTCCGGGCATCTCTTCTATAGCAGATACGGTCCCCAGCTCCCGCTCCCCATCCCAGGCAGCGTATCCTATCAGGAATCCGTAGTCATCCGTGTCCTTCTTAAAAAATGTGTTGACCAGCTTTTCATCCAGGTATAGCTCACAGCCAGTCAACTGCTTCGCCTTCTCTACACTATCTACGTCCTCCAGTGTGAGCAGGCCAGTGAACATATCCTTCAGGTCAAAGGATGCGATAAAATAGGGTACAAAACCGCCCTTGCCCTCTATAAAGAAATGAGCCGGGTGCTTCTTAAGCGACTTCAGCTCACGCGTCAGGGTAAAATTAAAAGCCCCACTGAGTCCGTGGGGCTTTCTGAGTATTCCTACTGATATATGATCAGCCATTTGTTTGATTTATTCTGCTGCAGGAGCTTCGCCTTCTGCGGCTGGTGCTTCCTCAGTAGCTGGTGCTTCTTCAGCCGGAGCCTCAGTAGCCTCTGCTGCTGTCAGGGCAGCCTGGCGCTTAGCTTCGCGCTCGTTCTTCTTCTTGGTCTCTTCAGCCATCATCTTAGTCAGACGATCTTCCTTAGAGAGGTGGAGTTTCTTCTTGTGGTCCAGTACAGAGTTTTGGTGAGCAGCTACCCACTCATTAAACTTTGCCTCTACTGCCTCAGCAGAGAGAGCACCCTTCGCTACACCGCGCAGGAGGTGCTTCTTGTACATAGCACCTTTATATTTCAGAATAGCGTGTACTGTGTCTGTAGGTTCTGCACCCTTTGTCAGCCAGTCTACTGCTTTGTCTACATCTACATTGATCGTAGCCGGAGAGGTCAGTGGGTTGTATTCGCCCAGACGCTCTATGTACTTGCCATCACGACGAGCGCGAGAGTCAGTCACTACGATGTGGTAAAAAGGGCGCTTGCCGCGGCCGTGTCTTTGAAGTCTGATCTTTGTTGCCATGTCTTAAAGTTAATTTAAGGATTGGATGTGAATAAATAGTTACTAAAAAATGGGAGCGCAAATATAGAAAATCCCCCGAAAAGGTCAATGCCTCTCGGAAGAAAAAGTCAAAAAGATCGCTCCTGATTTAGGTCATCAGGATAAGTAGCCACGATTCTTTAGACACATTAGAATAAAACAAAAACAATCAACTATTTGAATATCAATTCACTAAATGAGCCCTTCGGTTAAAAATCAATTCCAAAGGCCAGTCCTGGCCAACCCCGGCTCCGGTTAAAAAACAATTCCTCAGCCCCCATTCATCCTTCAGTTGCAAACCCAGACGCCGGTTCAAAATCAATTATTCCTTCCTGAGCCGGATTAGCCAGCCACCTGCCAGCCGTCACCAGCCAACTCTATACCCTTCCCTTTGCCTCATTCCAGATCGCGTCCATCTCGCCGAGAGTCATATCCGTAAGGGCCTTACCCTGACCGGCCGCCACCTCCTCTATATATCTGAAGCGCTTCAGGAACTTCTGGTTGGTCCGCTCCAGTGCCGTCTCCGGGTCCACATTGAGGAAGCGTGAGTAGTTGACCAGGGCAAACATCAGGTCACCAAACTCGTCCTCTATCCTGTCGGCATTTCCTTCTTTGACCACCTCGTGCAGCTCCTGCGTCTCCTCCTCTACCTTCTTCCACACATCCTCTATATTATCCCACTCAAAGCCCACCTGGCGCGCCTTGTCCTGCACCCTCCAGGCTTTGATCAGGGCTGGTAGTGATTCGGGTACACCGCCCATCACAGACTTGCGGCCCTCCTTCATCTTGATCTTCTCCCAGTTCTGCTTTACCTCTTCTTCGTTCTCCACTTTCACATCTCCATATATATGTGGGTGTCTGCGGATCAGCTTCTCGCACAGGTCATTGATCACAGCAGCCATGTCAAAGGCTCCCTGCTCCTCACCTATCTTTGCATAAAATACGATATGCAGCAGCAGGTCGCCCAGTTCTTCTTTGAGCAGCGTCAGGTCCTTCTTGATGATGGCATCAGACAGCTCATAGGTCTCCTCTATCGTGAGCGGGCGGAGGGTCTCCAGCGTCTGCTTCTTGTCCCAGGGGCACTGCTCCCGGAGTTCATTCATGATCTGTAGTATGCGCCCGAAAGCTTTCAGTTTTTCATCCATTGTTATAAATTGCCTTTCCATAACAAACATAGTAAAGCTAATGCTGCGGCCACCGCTAGATAGTCACAGCATGTGAAAAGAGTAAACAATGAAGAAAGTAATCGAATGTGTGCCCAATTTCAGCGAGGGCAATGATATGAATGTGATACGCCAGATCACCGATGCCATAGAGTCAGTAGACGGTGTGAAGCTGCTCAATGTAGACCCGGGCAAAGCCACGAACCGTACTGTAGTGACCTTTGTAGGAGATGAGGAAAGCGTAGTGGAGGCGGCTTACCGCGGCATAGCCAAAGCCGCCGACCTCATAGATATGAGCAAGCACAAAGGCGAGCATCCACGCTTTGGTGCTACGGATGTGTGTCCTTTCATCCCGATAGCCAATGCTACAATGGAAGACTGCATCGCTTGCGCAAAGAAGCTCGGTGAGCGGGTAGGCAGTAAGCTCGGCATACCTGTTTACCTATATGAATTTGCCGCCTCGGCACCACATAGAAAAAATCTGGCAAGCGTGCGTGCCGGGGAGTACGAGGGCATCAAAGACAAGATCAAAACAGCAGACTGGCAGCCAGACTTCGGCCCTGCAGAGTGGAACGTACGCAGTGGCAACATCGCCATCGGCGCCCGCAAAATACTCATAGCATACAACGTAAACCTCAATACAACCTCTACCCGACGTGCCAACTCTGTAGCCTTTGACGTGCGTGAGCAAGGACGCAAGGTGAAGAATGAAAAAGGTGAAGACCTAGTACAACCCGGCACCTGCAAATCTGTAAAAGGCATTGGCTGGTTCATACAGGAATATGGGATAGCGCAAGTCTCCATGAACCTCGTGGATATAGATGTGACCCCGATACACGTAGCCTTTGATGAGTGTGTCAAGAGCGCCTACAACCGTGGTATGCGCGTGACAGGCTCTGAGCTGATCGGCCTCATACCACTGCAGTCTATGCTCGATGCAGGTCGCTACTTCCTGCTAAAGCAGCAGCGCTCCATAGGCGTATCTGAGGCTGAGCTGATCAAAATAGCCATCAAGTCTATGAGCCTTGATGAGTTAGGCCCTTTCGATCCGCAAAAGCGTATCATAGAGTATATGCTCGCTGACCATAGCACATCACCTCTCATCAATATGAAGCTGAATGCCTTTGCTGAGGAGACAGCCAGTGAATCTCCGGCTCCGGGTGGTGGCTCCATATCTGCCTATGTGGGCGCGCTAGGCATCTCTCTTGGCACCATGGTGGCCAATCTCTCTTCGCACAAAAAAGGCTGGGATGACAGGTGGCAGGAGTTCTCAGACTGGGCAGAGAAAGGCCAGCAATACAAAGACAAGCTGCTGGCACTGGTAGATGAAGACACAAAGGCCTTCAATAAGATCATGGATGCATTCGGTTTGCCGAAAGCAACAGATGAAGAAAAGAAGAGCCGCAAACAAGCCATACAGGACGCTACCCGCTATGCCATAGAGGTACCGTACCGGGTCATGCAGCTTAGCTACGACTCTATGGCCGTGATCAAAGCCATGGCCGAGATAGGCAATCCTAACTCTGCGTCTGATGCCGGTGTAGGCGCACTCTGCGCCCGCACTGCCGTATATGGCGCCTACCTGAATGTAAAGATCAATGCCTCCGGCCTCGACGACAAAGCCTACGCCGGGGAAAAGATCAAAGCAGGCAAAGAGCTTCTCGATAAAACCTTGGACCTCGAAAAAGAGATCATAGGTATAGTAGAAAGTAAAATCTAAGTCATGAGACGGTTACTCGTTATGCTATTGATCGCGATATGCGGTATCACCTCAGCACAAACTGGTATGAGTACACAAACCATCCACGCCCTGCGCGTCAATCCCGGAGATGACCTCAAGGTCAGGATCGCCGAGTTTGTAAAGGAGAAGAAGATCAAGGCAGGCTATATCATCACCTGTGCCGGCAGCCTGAAACAGGCCACCCTCAGGCTGTCTAACCGAAACGAGACTCAGACATGGAAGGAGACCTTTGAGATCGTATCTCTCACGGGCACCCTTAGTCCCGATGGCAATCACCTGCACATATCCATAGCGGATAAAGACGGCAAAGTCATAGGCGGTCACATGATGGATGGCTGTATCATCTACACCACTGCAGAGATCATCATCGGCGAGGCCAACGACCTCGTATTCACCCGTGAGCGCGACTCAGTGACCACCTACAAGGAACTAAAGATATCCACCAGGACCGAAACCAATGACCGCGAACGAGTAAACAAAGTGCTACCCAAATGAAAGACCAGATCGAAGACATCATCGCCCGTTTTGGCCCGCGGCCAGCAGGGAGCCAGGCTGAGCATCAGGCACAGGACTATATAGCCAATGATATGCTGCGCCATACGGATGATGTGCAGGTATTGCCATTTGAGTCATACCTGACTGCCAAGTTTGGAAAGATGAAGCTGTATGCGGCACTATACCTGCTGGCCTTGGTCGTCTTCTGGTTTTCACCACTGGCAGCTATGATCATAGCGCTGATCAATGCTGTCGTACTCGTCAGTGACCTGATGCAGAATATCGGCCTTGCTGATTTCCTGTATCCTAAAAAGACTTCATGGAATGTATCAGCCACGCTGGAGCCGCAAAAGGAAGTCAAGTCTACCCTCATTTTCAGTGGTCATATGGACAGCACCAATGAATGCACCTGGTGGTATCGCTTCAAACAGTATGGCGCGCACCTGACTATCGCCACCGGCCTGATGATGGTTTTATTTGCGCTATTCCTCGTGATCTATGAGATGGGAGACTACTTTGTGTATGATGATATGCCCGGCTTTACTTTCTACATCTATCTCTTCTTTGTCATCATCTCGCCCCTTACCATTATTTACATCACCTTTCACGGCCCCGAGTGTGTACCTGGTGCCTGCGACAATCTCTCCGGCGTTATTATCGCCAAGAATGTAGTGTCTGCCTTTGCTGATCCTACTCACCGCGGGCAGTCTACGCTCCAGCACACGCGCCTGCGCTTCCTTAGTTTCGGCTCTGAAGAGAAGGGACTGCGCGGGTCTACTGCATACGTAGGGGATTTCATAGATAAGCTTCGCTCTGAGAATGCGCACCTGGTCAATATAGACAGCGTGCGCCTGCCGGATCATATCAACCTGGTAACAGGAGAGGTCATGAGCTTCGTATCCTTTGACCCCTTTCTGATAGGTGAGACAAAAAAGGCATTTGAGACAAAAGGCATCTCCTATAAGACTGCAAGACTACCCATGGGTGGTACAGATGCCATCCCATTTCAGCAGCAGAATATACCATCTATGAGCATAATAGGTATGGATACTAAAAAGCTGGACCCTACCTATCACACTCGCCTGGATGTGATAGAAAACGTAGACCAGCGAGCGCTGGACTACACGAGGGATGCTCTCATCGAGCTGGTAAAGCAGTGGGATAAGATGTAAGGGATTTTCAGTAAATTAGAGGAGTAAAAAAAGCAATTATGTCTACTGCGGAGATAAAGCTAAAGCTAATTGAAGAAATCACTAAAAGCAATGATGAAGCATTTCTAACTGATGCTTTGGGGCTTTTTCGCGAGCACTCTAAGGGCATTTATGTTTTCAGTCCCGAAGAGACTGCAATGGTAAACGAAGGGTTGGAACAATATAAAAGAGGAGAATACCTGACCGATGAAGAAGCAGATAAAGAAGCGGAAAAATGGCTCGAAGATTAAAATGGAGTAAGCAAGCTCAGCTACAAAGGAAATCCATTTTTGAGTATTGGAATCATCACAACCAATCCAAGGCATTCAGTAAGAAGCTTAATAACCTTTTTAAAGAAGCTCTAAATAAGCTCAAAGAGCATCCCTACTCCGGCAGGCAAACTAGTATTGACAACGTCTTTATCATCCGCGTCAGGACCTTCTTTCTATCATACTATATATTACATGACAGTATCGTCGTGATCTCGCTATGGGATGGGAGAAGAAATATACCGTTACCTTAGCCCTCCTTCTTCAGTGCCTTCTTATATACCTCCAGGCACCGCTTGCGCGCAAACTCATGCTCCACGATAGGTCGGGGATAATCACTCGTACCATACTCCGGCACCCAGTGTAGTACATACTTCATCTCGGGGTCAAAACGCTTCATCTGCAGCTCTGGATTAAAAACCCTGAAGTATGGCGCAGCGTCAGTGCCACACCCTGCTGCCCACTGCCAGCCGCCATTATTAGCTGCGAGATCAAAGTCCAATAGTTTCTCAGCAAAGTAAGCCTCACCCCATCGCCAGTCTATCAGCAGGTGCTTTGCCAGAAAGCTGGCCACCACCATGCGCACACGGTTGTGCATATAGCCCGTCTCATTCAGCTCGCGCATCCCGGCATCCACCAGTGGATAGCCGGTGCGGCCTTCGCACCATGCCTTGAATTGTTTCTCATCATTTATCCATTGTATAAAGTCATACTCTGGTCTGAAGGCAGCTTTTGCTACATGTGGGAAATGCCAGAGTATTTGATGATAAAAGTCCCGCCATATCAATTCATTGACAAACGTCTGATTGTGCTTTAAGGCATAGCTCAGCAGCTTGCGGATGCTCAATGTGCCAAAACGCAGATGCAACCCTAGGTGTGTAGTACCCTCGATAGCCGGATAGTCGCGCTGCTTGTCATACTTATTGACGATGTCAGCTTTGGCTATGCGCGCGGGGTATTGAAAGTCTACAGGCTGGAAACCAATACTGGCTAGTGAAGGGAAGTGAAAGTGTGGTGAGACCTTGTATAGATTAGCAAAGTACTTTTCCGTCGGATATGCCTTATAGTAAAAGGGGTTCAGCTTCTCCCTCCACCTCCTGCTGTATGGTGTATACACCGTATACGGCTGCCCGTCACTTTTCGTTACCTCAGCCTTTTCAAAAACCACCTGATCCTTATAGGTACTAAAGGGAACGTTATGTTTGAAAAGCATCTCTCCTATCCTGCCGTCTCTTTCACGGGCATATGGCTCATAGTCTTCATTAGTGTGGACTGCAGTGACATCATACTGCTCGATGAGCTCTTGCCAGATGTCGAGCGGTTTGCCGGTTCTTACCAGCAGGTCGGAGTCATGCTTATGCAGTTCACTAGCTATTCGCTCGAGCTCCTGATAGATAAACTGTACGCGTGTATCCTGCTTGTCATGCAGCTTATCCAGGATAGTGGTGTCAAAAATAAAAAGCGGCAATACTGGCGTATCCCCTTTCAGTGCATGGTAGAGGGCTGCATTATCCTCCAGACGGAGGTCTCTCCGCATCCAGTAGATGGCTATCTTTTTAGTTTTCATCTCTTAGTTGCTCTTTGATGCTACTACCATCTGTCTGATGCCCTGATTCACCATTGCAAAGATATCACGGGTCTGAGTGTCAGAATATACTACACTCCCTACTACTGCTACAGACTGTATGCCCCGCACTGCATTGGTCAGAAATATCTCATCCGCCTCATCTATATCATTCATCAGTACATCTGACTGTACTACATTAAATGTCTGCTCCAGCTGACTGATAACAAACCGGCGCATCACTCCATTCACGCCACCATTGGTCAGCGCGGGTGTCATGATCATATCGCCCCGTATCAGAAACACATTAGACTGTACAGCCTCAGCCAGGGTGCCTTTGGTATTGAATAGAAAAGCCTCACTGGCACCTTTCTTCTCCGCCAGGAGGGCCGAAAGCACATACTGTATCTTGCTGGTAGTTTTCAGATTGGAGAGTACGCCTGTATCCACTCTGTATGGAGAAAAAGTCGCATTGATCGAGCTCCATTCAAACCTGCTATTGGATATCGGTGTACATGTGATCAGCAGGTCGGTCGTATTGATATCCGGCTTATACAGCCCGGCACCAGCCCGCGTCAGCTGCATACGCAGCCGGGCGTTATCAGCCTTATTCCTTATCAGCAGATCAGCCACGGTCGATTTGAACCAGTCAAAGTCCATATATGCCGGCATCTCCATCATCAGTATCTCAGATGAGTGCCGCAGCCGCTCATAGTGGTATGGCAGCAGTGGCACCACGCCATCAAAAGCCACCATAGACTCAAACAAACCATCTCCATAGCGGAAAGCCCTGTTGTCTGCCTGTATCACCGGCAGCGTATCTTCCACATAGGTGTTATTATAAAATGCTATTGCCATTATAATGCATAAACGTAAAAACCCTCGGCCTCCAGTATGAGCCTGTGCTGCTCTCCTACGCGCCTCACAGTGGTGATCATATGCGTCACCCCCTCACTGCGCAGCGTGGTCAATTGGCTTTCGGATAGATTATTGAAATATTCATCTGCCTTTCTCTCCAGCTCAAATCCTTTCTCCTTCATGTGGTAGTCCAGTCCATAGACCTCCTGTATCCTCCTGTACCACTCGCGCGTGTCCTGCTTATTTTTGGCTATCGCCTTAAAGTCTATATAGGACGACCGCAGAGAGTAAAACTTCAACCCTGTGACCTCAAAAGGCTGTATAAAGACGGCATCCTGCGGCACCATTTCTTTTAGCTTTATACTCAGCCGTATCTCGGGCTCATTATGCTGCTTATATCCATGAGCTATGCTGCCATCAGCAAAAGACATAAACACTACCACGCAGGCTATAGCCCCTGCTACAGTCACACCACGGTCTACCCAAACAGAATACTGTGCCATAATGTTTGGCACAAGCTCAAAAATCCATGCCGTGATAGCGATGGCGGCAAATACTTTGATCCACGGCGTCACCTTGTACCACTGAAAGCTCGCTGCCAATACCCAATGAAAATGATCGGTGGCTACGATGTAGGGTACCAATAGCAGCAGAGAGATCAAGATAAACTGAAAGACCGTGCCCGAGCGCAGGCAGTAAAACACAAGCGCCACCAGTGTGTACGCTATAAAAAGTAACCTGCTACCCCACGAAAACAGATGAAAAATAAAGTGATGCGGGTGGCGAAACAGGAACATGATATTAAAGAGCTCTTCATCGGGTATGGTACCATTGCCGCTAGACTTCGCGCGGAATACGAGGGCAAGATACACACCCGCCGTGCAGATATAGAGTCCGGCAAAGCGTGCCAGCTGCCCGAAAGATATCTCCTTGGTCAGCGCCCACTTCCATACCATCACACCACATAGCACTACCATCAGGTCAAAACCTACGAGAACATGCACCACAGAGGCTACAGAAGCCAGGATGCAAGACGTCATGTAGCGCCGCTGCAAAAAGTAATAAAGCGCCCAGGCAGCGATCGTCGCACTCAGATCTCCAGTCTGGAAGGCAGCAGAGTACAGGTCTACGCCTCCCAGTGCCCTATTGTATAGTACAAAGAAGGAAAGAAATACTGCCACCCATGCAGCATAGCGGTCTGCTATAAAACAACGAGCTATAGCCACCAGTGCCAGTATCATCACTACGGTATTGAGAAAATGGGCCAGGAAAATAGTGATACAAAGATGCGGCTCAAAAGGTACGAGTAACATGGTCATGACAGTCCGCTCATTGGGCACGGACCCGCTCAGGCTCTGCACAAAAAAATCATGTACATAGCTACCTGGATGCGTCAGGTACTGTACATACACGAGCAGCTCCTCATGATCGCTGGTACCATAGATATAGCCGTACTTGGCTATCATCAGCGCCCACAGCAGGATGGCAAAGGCTATATCTGAGAAACTAAATCGGGAAGCAGTCAAGGAGTGCTATTATATCCTGACCAATATAGAGAATAATCTCCTATGCTGATGGTGGGGCAATCTGCAATCTCCATGCATCAGGTGTGCCCATATCCGGTCTACCATTAGCCTTCAGGTGATTGAAGAGCTGCATGCGATATGTCGTTAGCCATTTGATCGGGCCCATAATGATGGCCGCACCTAATGGGAGCTGCTCTTTATTGGGCATTTCTATCACCTTATGCAGCAGGTCCTCTTCGCTAATGCGATCCATATATCCACGTATCTCTGCGATCTGCTCATCTATACGTGCAGGAAATTATCCAACGTCAGCGTAGCACGATAGGCTGTGATCTTTTCCCATTCTTCTTTGGTCAGGTCATTATCTATATACCAGCGGAGCATGGTCGCACCCACGCCTGAGAGGTATCTCATCAGCTCCATAGTACTGCGGGTCTTATCCGTATTACGGTATTCGAGGTCTCCTTCCTGGATCATCGAGGCGTGGCGCTTTAGCAGGAGCAGCTCCCGCTCCATATTCATATACAGATGCTCTTTATACATATCAGTATTATTATTTATAATCGATGATCAGAAGGTCATCTCCTTTACATCCGGAGACACGATCAGTTTGCCGGCGGTCTTTGACTTCACCTCTTCTACTGTCACACCCGGTGCCAGCTCCAGCAGGTGAAAAGCGCCATCCTTTATTTCAAAGAAGCCGAGGTCAGTACAAACTTTTTTGATGCAGCCTTTGCCGGTCAGGGGGAGTTCACATTTAGGGAGGAGTTTAGATTCTCCTTCCTTATTGGTGTGCATCATGGCTACCACTATATTATCTGTAGAGGCCACGAGATCCATAGCGCCGCCCATGCCTTTCACCATTTTGCCGGGTATCTTCCAGTTGGCTATATCACCTGTCTCCGAGACCTCCATCGCACCTAGTATGGTGAGCTGGATGTGCCCACCGCGTATCATGCCAAAACTATCGGACGATGAGAATATAGAGGAGCCGGGTAGCGTAGTGATAGTTTGCTTGCCCGCATTGATATAGTCTGCATCTACCTCTGCCTCCAGGGGAAATGGCCCCATGCCCAGCAGGCCATTCTCAGATTGCAGTTCTACATTGATACCAGCCGGGATATAGTTAGCTACCAGTGTCGGGATACCGATACCTAGATTGACATAGTATCCATCGCGCAGCTCGCGGGCTATACGCTTAGCTATCTGAAATTTATCGAGGGCCATAAAGGGTGCGTGGGTTTAAAACGATCAGAAAAACACAAAACGGGACTGCAGATACTGCTCGAGAAAGATCACCTCTGAGCGTAACACCTGAAGTAACTCACGGATCACATGCGATATCTTCTCAAATCTCTTTGATGCTGCGCGCCAAGCGAGGCTATCCATGGTGGAGTCAGCCTCTTCTATGATCTCCAGTACAAGGCTGGTAGCTTTCTTCAGGTTCAGGCGCTCCACTGCATGTATCACGTCAAAGAAACGTGCACTCATGCGGGATACAAATTTCTCTATCAGCTTTTTCATCTGCTTGTCATATACCATCAGCAGCATTTCGCCAAACTTGCCTTGGAGCGTCATTAGGTTCCGGTTGATGTCTACGAGTACTTTTTGCATACAGTTTTTGATTTTGAAGGGGCCGAACAAACTTGCATTATCTACAAATAACATATTGTAGCCCTTTGATTTATACTATTCCTTCTACAGTGATTGTACGTTTCCTATGCCTTGCGGGTTGTCCTTTGCTCTATTCTTTTTTCATAGTCCCTACCTTGGTATATCCGCTGTACGAATACCCCCGGTGTATGTATTTGATCCGGGTCCAGCTGTCCGGGCTCCACCAGCTCCTCTACCTCCGCTATAGTGATCTTGCCTGCCGTGGCCATCATAGGGTTAAAATTGCGCGCCGTGCCGCGAAATACCAGATTGCCTGTAGTATCACCTTTCCAGGCCTTGACTATCGCAAAGTCTGCCTGCAGCCAGCGCTCCATGATATACCATTTACCGTTTTCAAACTGGCGAGCCTCTTTACCTTCTGCCACTTCTGTGCCATATCCGGTAGGGGTAAAAAATGCTGGTATGCCCGCGCCTCCGGCGCGGATGCGCTCTGCGAGGGTTCCCTGAGGTATCAGCTCTACCTCCAGCTCTCCGGAGAGGAGTTGGCGCTCAAATTCCGCATTCTCACCTACATAGCTGGAGATCATCTTGCGCACCTGGCGTGTTTTGAGCATCAGGCCTATACCAAAATCATCGACCCCGGCATTATTAGATATACAGGTCAGGTCTTTCACACCCTTGCGTATCAGGGCTGAGATCGTATTCTCAGGTATGCCACAGAGGCCAAAGCCGCCCAGCATCAGCACAGACCCGTCAGTGATATCATGGATGGCCTCATCCGGGCCAGACACTACTTTGTTTATCATTAAACAAACTTTACAAGATTTACCGATAAATGCAAGGGGTTTATCCACAGGATCGGCTCATATCGGGCTAAGTGTACTATCCTGACACCTATCTGGTGCAGCGCCCTGATTTTCACCAGTCTAAATGAAAAAAGCCGGAACGGATCCGGCTTCTTTGGAATATGTTTACTGTTTAGTAAGGCTTAGGTGTGAGGAAGAAGTGCATCCCAAACTGGAGGCCCAGATAGAAATTGCGAGACTTCTGGTAGTCTATATCATTCTTAGAAAACCACCCGAGATCCTTCAGGCTGGAGCCGTTTAGGTCATTGAGGCCTATAAAAGTGTTCAGTCCGATGCTAAAGTACATCCAGTCCTTGGCATATACATCTACCCCCGGCTTCAGGCTCAGTCCTATATCCAGCTTCTGAAACTTCTGGTCAGCCGGTATACGGTCATTATTCAGCCCCTCCCACTCATGGTGATTGACAGTGACCACCTCCGATGCGTATGTACGATAGTTGATCTGCGGGCCGAGCATAAGGTAGAAGTTTGCTACATCACCTATGTGCGTCTGAAACTTGGCATAGATGGGAAAGTTGATATAGCGGAACTTGACCACCCGGCGTACATTCACATAGCTATAGTCATTGCGAAAGTAAAAGTCGGCGTTGGGCACATTGACATAGTCCGGTTTGAAGGTCTTTGTGGTTTTGTCATACACTGCCGCTACCGGTCCGCTGAAGTCATCATCATATATCTGGCCCGCCCAGGAGAAAGAGGGCTCAAATTCTACACCCCACTTATTTTTAAAATTGTACCCAAAGTTAGTCCCCACATTGCCTCCCGGTGTGAATACATAATTCATCTCAGACTGGCGCACGATCGGCACATAGAAGAGATCGAGCGTATTATAGTTGTTCTGGTTTAGTATCCACGAGTTATTGAAGGAACCGCTCACACCCATATAGAAGCCTTTGCGCAGCATACCATCATAAGTATAACGCCTCATCTTGGACCGGGCAGATGCACTCAGCACTAAAAAAGTCGCAATTACTACGAGGGTAATTTTAATTTTACTCATGGTTTGGGTTTCATTCACTTTTCTATAGGCCCACAGTCAGGCTGCTTTTATGACTAATACGATACATCGGGTTAAAGAGTTTCTCAAATATCAACGCCTGGCCAAGACCAAGTATTATCTCCATTCACCATTTGTGTACCAATTTTACCTGAAAATCCTGGACACAGTACACGCCGCAGAATTACAAAATATTGACAAGCTCCGCAATCAACTTCTTAACACCCACAGGACACTACTGATCCAAGATATGGGCAGTGAGCCCGGACAAAAGGAGCGCCTCGTCTCCAGTATCGCCGCAAAAGCAACAGTACCAGCACACTATGGAAACGTTCTTTATGCAATAGCACGTGAATTTCAACCTCATCATATACTCGAGCTCGGCACCTGCCTCGGGGTTGGAACGGCCTATCTGGCCACCGGCGCCCCTGCTTCTACCATTATGACGATGGAAGGGAGCCCGGCGCTGGCAGCAGAGGCTGTTAAAAATATGGCGACATTGGGCATCACCAATGTAACCCAGATAATCGGCAATTTCGATGATAAATTAGGTGAAGTCCTGAGTACCAGGGCAAAGGTAGACCTCGCGTACATAGACGGCAACCACCGCTACGAACCGACCATCCGCTATTTTCATCAGCTCATGGAGAAGGCTCAGGCTGGTACGATCCTTATCTTTGACGATATCTACTGGAGCACAGAGATGACCCAAGCCTGGGAGGAGATCAAGGCTGATCCCCGTATCACCCTGACCATAGACATCTACCGCTTCGGTATTGCCTTTCTCCATCAGGACAAGATGGCTAAGGAGGACTTTATACTCCGCTACTGATATAAATGAGAAACGCCCGATGCGAGCATCAGGCGTTCTCTATCTCAAAAATTAACCTTTCACTTACTTGCCGGTACTGAAGGCCAGTGCGCCATCATGAGCAGTGACCTTTATATGGTCACCTTTGTGCACCTGAGAGGAGAGTATCATCTTAGATATCTCATTCACCACTTCCTTCTGGATGGTCCTCTTCAGCGGGCGGGCACCAAACTGCGGGTCAAAGCCCTCCTCTCCCAGCCAGTCGAGTGCTGTATTGTCGATCTCCAGGGTGATCTCTTTCTGCGTGAGCAGGTGCTGTATGTACCCGAGCTGCAGCGCCACGATATCACGTATCTGGCTCCTGAGCAGCGGGTGAAACATGATCACCTCATCTATACGATTCAGAAACTCCGGACGTACCGTTTGCTTCAGGCGCTCCAGTACTTCCAGTTTGGTAGTCTCAGTGACCGCCATCAGGTTTTCCTCCTTCACATGGTCAAAGTTGCGCTGTATGATATCGCTGCCGATATTGGAGGTCATGATCACGATCGTGTTTTTAAAGTTGACCACCCGGCCCTTATTATCTGTCAGCCTGCCATCGTCCAGCACCTGCAGCAATGTATTGAATACATCCGGGTGTGCCTTCTCTATCTCATCAAAGAGGATCACACTGTATGGCTTGCGGCGCACAGCCTCAGTCAGCTGGCCGCCCTCTTCATAGCCTACATATCCCGGAGGAGAACCGACCAGGCGGCTCACACTATGCTTCTCCTGATACTCGCTCATATCTATGCGGATCATTGCGCTTTCATCATTGAAGAGGACATAGCTCAGTGCCTTGCTCAGCTCAGTCTTACCCACACCAGTAGTACCCAGGAAGAGGAAAGATCCGATAGGCTTACGCTCATCCTGCAATCCGGCTCGGCTACGGCGGATAGCATCAGCTACTACCTCTATGGCCTCATCCTGTCCCTTCACGCGCTCGTGCAGTTTATCTTCGAGATGGAGCAGTTTCTCCTTCTCCCCCTCCAGCATGCGGGTCACCGGTATGCCGGTCCATTTACTGATGATAGCAGCTATATCTTCACCGGTCACCTCCTCGCGCATGGTACGCTTGTCAGGGGAGATGGCCGCCAGATCACCTTCCAACTTCTTTACATCGGCCTCGGCTTCCTTCATCTTGCCGTAGCGTATCTCTGCTACCTTGCCATAGTCGCCTTCACGCTCGTAGCGCTCAGCTTCCAGTTTGAGATTCTCCAGCTCCTGACGGCGGGCAGTGATCTTGTTCACTATTTCCTTTTCCTTTTGCCACTTGGCATTGAACTGGCCCCTCTCCTCCTTCAGATTGGCGAGCTCCTCTTTGAGCTCTTCCATCTTCCGGGTATCGTTCTCACGTTTGATCGCCTCCAGCTCTATCTCTATCTGCATGATGCGGCGCTCTATGGCATCCATCTCTTCAGGCAGTGAGTCCATCTCCATGCGGAGCTTTGCCGCAGCCTCATCTACGAGGTCTATCGCCTTGTCCGGCAAGAAGCGGTCTGTGATATACCGCGAGCTGAGCATCACAGACTGGATGATCGCATCGTCCTGTATCTTGACCTTATGGTAGTTTTCATAGCGCTCCTTCAGGCCGCGTAGGATCGAGATCGCATCTTCCGGCGTAGGCTCATCTATGATCACTTTCTGGAAGCGACGCTCTAGTGCCTTATCCTTCTCAAAGTATTTCTGGTATTCATTCAGCGTGGTAGCACCTATGGCGCGCAGCTCGCCGCGGGCCAGTTCTGGCTTGATGATATTGGCCGCATCCATGGCGCCCTCTGTAGCACCGGCACCTACCAGTGTATGTATCTCATCTATAAAAAGGATGATACGGCCATCACTTTCCTTTACCTCTTTCACCACACCTTTCAGACGCTCCTCAAAGTCACCGCGGTATTTGGCACCCGCCATCATAGCGCCCATATCGAGTGCAAAGATGGTCTTGCTCTTCAGGTTCTCAGGCACGTCGCCCTTCACGATACGATGAGCGATGCCTTCTGCTATAGCGGTTTTACCCACACCCGGCTCACCTACGAGCAGCGGGTTATTCTTGGTCTTGCGGCTGAGGATATGCATCACGCGGCGTATCTCCTCGTCACGGCCTATGACCGGGTCCAGCTTGCCGCTCTTGGCCTGATTATTCAGGTTGATAGCATATTTATCCAGTGAGTTGTAGCGGGCATCTGCGCTTTGCTCAGATACCTTGGCTCCTTTGCGCAACTCTAGAATTGCGGCGCGGAGTTTTTTCTCCTCCAGGCCGGTTTCCTTGAGCAGCTTAGACGTATCATCGCCCACACTGATCATGGCCAGCAGCAGCAGCTCTACACTGATATAGCTGTCTTCAAAATCCTTGAGCAGCTTATTGGCTTGCAATATTAGTTTGGAGAAACCCTGAGATGGTACGATATCAGCGCTCTGGCCTGATACCTTTGGCATGGCTTTCAGCTTCTCCTCTACTTTACCGAGCAGGATATTGCGATTCACTCCGGCCTTCTCCAGTACAAATGGCAGCGAGTCCTGATCTCCGTCCAGCATAGCCTTCAGGAGGTGCAGGGTATCCAGCTGTGGGTTGCCATTATTAAAGGCCTCCTGCTGAGCAGCGCTGACTGCCTCCAGCGCCTTTGTAGTTAAGTTGTTAAGATTCATAGTTTGGTATTTATTTATGATCGCGACCGGACTACCCGGTTCGCACGCCGGACATATAGCAAAATACTCACCATAGCACTGAAAGCGATATTTTGTCAGGTAAAACAAGTAAATGGCTGACAGTGTGGCTATGATTAACGTCATTTGACTGCTAAAATGGCGGTCGATCCACTTCGTTTGAAGGAGAGAAAATATCACCGTATCTTTACGGCATGGACGCAGCGAGAAATTTACCTAAATACACCTACGGCGATTATGCCCAATGGGAGGGTGACTGGGAAATGATAGACGGTATTCCGTATGCCATGAGTCCATCTCCCACCCAAAAGCATCAGAGGATTTCGCTAGCCATCGCAAGCGAAATCCTGATATCTATGCGCAAACAAAAAGAGGATTGTGGAGATTGCGTTGTACAACAGGACGTAGATTGGATACTGAATGAGGACACCATATTCAGGCCTGATTTGTCGATCGTTTGTGAAAAATCCGAAGATTATATCCGTTCAGCTCCGCAGTTGATCGTTGAGATAGTATCTCCTTCCAGCGGCTACCATGACCGGATAGTAAAGTACGAGGTCTATCAGACACAGGGTGTGCCTTATTACATTATAATAGACCCGCGTAGCAATTCATACGTTTCCTACGCCCTGCGTGGCGGCAAATATGAGGAATACAACTCCAACGAATTCCTGATACATGGCAAATGCCCCATAGAGATAGACATTGCTGATATCCTAAAAGACATCTAGAAATTCCTACAGTATCGGATTATCTATGAAGTACCTCACATGCCCACCCTCAGACTTAGACTGCTCCTTCAAGCGCACCAGATGCTCCGGACGGTCTGAGATGATGAAGTTGATATAGTCATCGTGTATGAAGCCTTTCTTGAGATCTTTGTATTTATCGGCTTCATATGAGTTGATCACAGACAGATAGACCTTATGATTTTTCAGATAGTGGCTGGCCATACCCTTTAGCAGTGTTTTGACAGAGTCTCTATCACCCACCAGGTGTATAGGGTAGAGCAGCCTGTCGGTTAGTTTCAGCGAGGCCAGGAATTTGAACAGTCCCTTAGGGTTCTCCAATGTCAGTGCAAAGTAGTCGCCCCAGTTCATAGCTACACCGGCGGCGGCTATGTTACCTTTCGCATCTGGTATCATCCATACCTTGCTCGTCTTAGAGTACTTTGTGATGTTCTCTATCAGCTTCAGCCAGAGATCCTCAGAGTGGATGTTATTAAACACATAGTCGCGCTTCTCAGCCATCAGCATCTTGTACATCTCTTTCAGCTTTGGCACATCATGCGTGATGTCTACCATCTGCTTAGCCGCAGCCTTGCTGCCAAAGAGCTTATTGATCACCTGATCGGTGCGCATGGAGAAGGTCTCGAAATGCTTGTTGTATTTCTTTGAGTTCAGCACCAGCGCATCGTGTATGGCTTTGTTCTGCTTGCCCATAGAGGCATAGGCGAAGTGTACACCATATACCTCCACGAGGCTATGCAGTACAGAGAAGATCATCGTAAAGATCTTCTTGCGGCGATAGACTTTGATACCACCGGCAGAGCGCTCACTGATGCGGAGCATATTATAGTAGAAACCTTCATGCAGGCTACCATCCTGATCGCGCAGGTCAAAGATATTAGCATGTATATAGCCGACCAGCCAATAGTCTTTCAGCCCGTTTGCATTCGTCTCATCCTTTGGCTCCAATGCTACTACTACTATAGCGCGGTCATTGACGTGTATCACTGACTCAGGGAAATTGTGGAAGTATGCCTGAAAGGAGAAACCTCCTCCACCGTCCTCCTGCTGATGGCTCTCAGCTGCAGAGATCACGCTGCGGCACTGCTCATAGAAATAGTTAGTATCATCCCTCAGGCCAAATAGCTTGAGTATCTTATCCGCATTGTGCAGTTCGCTGATGTGAAAGGCCAGGAGGATCAGTTCCTTATCATAAAGGTCTTCTGATTCTATATTGACCTTTTGTACCTGATAGCCGGTAGCGGCGGTGCCGGTCACATAGTTGTAGCTGCGTTGCTTCATTTAGACGGGAGATTTTGGGCGAAAAATACTGCTTTCACAGGAAAAAAGAAGCATTTCAATAGAAAGTTCCGAGCACGGGGATGAAATTTCCTCCACGGGTATATGTGTATACTGCCAGCCCTATCATAAATATCCCGAATGCCAGGATGGCTCCATAGTAGTAGCGAATGGCAGTATGGGCGGCCTTACTTTCCTGTGCTACCCCTATGAGTGCCAATGGAAAAAACGATAATAACGCTATGATACGCAGGCGCCTGACAGATGTGGTCATGATTTCTTTTTAACAGAATACAAATAGATATCCCACCAGCTTTCCTTGTCCACAAAAAGCTTCTCCAGGTGCAGCCCTATGGCTTCCGCATTTTTGATCTCTACACCAGAGAGGATGTATTTCCCTCCCATATCCTTGAATGCACCAGTATCAAATGTAAAATGCTCTATGCTCCGGTGGTCATACTTTGAGCAGTTGATATCCCGATGCTTGATGCCCAGCTCTGAGCTGAAGACATAGCACCTATTGCCCCAGCCGTCAAAGTACTGGTGCAGGTCCGGGCTCTTGTCTATCTCTCCCGCTATGATCCGGCGAAAGTATGTCTTGTATCTCAGATCATAAATAGAGAGCAGGCCATCGAGCGTGTACATGCCATTGTACCATGCTATGCTCGGACTCAGACCCAGGCTCACTACAGAGTAGCTGTCTACCGGCTCATGGATATACGCCTTGATGGAATCAAACTGGCGTACTGCCATGTAGTTCTTGAAGGTGGGAAATTTCTGATGGCCCAGCATAGTGCGGTAGTCATGCAGCACCTCATCATTGCCATAGAGTGTGATAGATAGCTGTATGAGTAGAAATGGTAAGACCAGCCACCTCAGCGCGCGGGTTTTATTCATGGTCTGCAGCGCCAGCGCAAAGGAAAGTATCCAGACCAGCGGCAGCAGGATGGAGAAACGATTGAAGCGGAAACTCTTGAGAAAGGCGAACTTATTCATCAGCGCATACTCTCCAAAACTATAGAATGCCTGGAATAAGCAGATGGCGATGATAGCCCAGAAAAGAATGGTAGGTAATGTCGCTTTGCGGTGCAGCGTGAGCCCCAGAGCTACCATGATCATGATAGGCGCAAAGGTAGCAACATGATAATGCGAGAAAAAGAACAACACAGCAAACTCACCTATCGACTGCAGAAGGTTGGGCTTCTCAAACAAATATAGATTGTAGGCCAGCCGGTGTGAGATAAAGTCCGGATTGAGCACCGAGAGACTGAGCATGGGCAGATTGACTAGTATATAGCCTACCACCAGCAGCACACCGCCGGCCACCAGGTGCACACTGATCTGCTCCCGCTGATAAAAGTACCATACCGCCACAGCCAGCAGCACCTCAAACGGCACGACCAGCCACACCATAGATGAGTAGAACGGAAACAGGATAATGATAGCGTAGCTCAGGCCTATGCGTATCCTGTCCTGCAGATTGAGAAAGGCCCAGAAGAGCAGTGGCTGCCCCATCACTGTAAGGCCAAAGGGCATATACACCGGCAAGACGGCAAAGGTGATAGCACACAGATAGATGATATACCGGTCCTCCCGGTCTTTCACAAAGTAGTCACGGAGTACCAGCGTCATCCCAATAAAGCCGACGATGCGTATCAGGATGCCGCTCACTATGTAGGCGCGGTACATACCGAGCCAGATCACGAGCAGCATATTCAGGGAGAGACCGGTGGGTAGCACATTGCGCGGTATGCCCTGCATGACCTGTGGCACGCGCACCCAGGAGTATATACCAAAAGACGTATGGCTCTGCGCCATGAGCTGCAGCCATATCCATTCCCCCTCCAGGGTATCATGCAGGCGGATGTAGCAGTTGTCACCCAGCACCAGGTACGGCAGCAGCATGATGATACTGACCACAGCTATCACTGCTATCGCTATCTTCACGTACCTGCGCTGCACCATCTCCGTCATAGAGGGTAAAGTACGGTAATCTTGCACAAGGCGTAAAAAACGAGAGGATTAAGTTCTCCACCGCTGCAGGTGCAGCCTAGGCCACCGCACGCAGTGTCCGCCAGACCTGGTTTTCGTGACGGTCATAATGTGCCTCCATAAAGGTCAGCATCTGCTTGAAGTTTAGCATACCTACAGCAGGATGTTTGAACCAGCCGTGCTCCAGGAGCTCTTCAGGCATGCCGGCTATGGTCTCACGCATGTCAGTACGGGCGCTGTTCCACTGCTTCTGCACATCATGGAGCGAGGCCTGGGTCAGTACAGGCACTACAGACGATGGCGCAGGAAATTTCTTAGGGCTGCGCAGGTAGTTGTCCAGCATCAGCGAGCGAAACCACTCCTTTACACCCGTCTTGCGCGCTGCAGACCTATCGAGTGATTTCTTCTTGACATAAGATATGGCGGCCATCTCTACGGCCATCATATGCTCCAGTGTCTGTATAGCAGACCAGGCCTCGGCAGACGGCTTTTTATTCAGCGCTGCATGGTCATAGCCGGCCAGTTTGTCAAACATGGCTGTGCGCTTCTGCTCCAGCGCATCTATTCTGCTATTTAGTTTGGCATGTGTCATACTTTACTTCTTTGTCTTTTCTATCCATTCAAACTCTGCTGACCTGGGGAATGCCTCAAACGCCTCGACCAGCGTCTCATCAGGCACGATGAGGCGGCGCTCAGCCGTGCTAAACCATGCTCCATCTACATTGATGATGGCTGCCAGGATGCCGTCAGCCTTTACAAAATGATGGCGCAGCGACCACCGGGAGAAATCTTTTGTCGCCTTCAGTATCTCTACATTGATGGTGACCTGATCCTCAAAGCGTATCTCACGCTTAAAGATAGCCTCCTCACGGAAAAGTACAGGACCATTTTGATTGTCCTTCATCCACCTCATATCTATGCCCTGAGCAGCCAGAAACATAATACGCATCCACGCACCGTAGTCATAAAATGCCGAATGGCGCATATGATTATTGGCGTCTATGTCTGACCAGCGGATCTGTATGGGGAGTGTGTAGGAGTCCATTGCGGCATCAATGATAGTGTTAAATGTTAGGACACAGAAATACATTCGACCGAAAGACGTGATCCTTTCACCTCAAAAATTAGTTAAAGGAGTTTTCATCTTATGCTAATAGTGCATCTTTACGTCACAAACAGTAAATCTCACACATCCATGAAGAAAACCTTTCTGCTCTTTGCCTCTGTAGGTATCATCTCTGCACTGGCTATATCCTGCAAAAAAAGCAACCTTGACCAACCAGGTTTTCCGGGCCTGCGTTTTGCGGCGGGCAATAAGGAATACGTGACGGATACCGCCTACTACCAGCGCAGCCTGGGGACCACTATATATGGCCAGATAGGCGGCAGTACGGTGGTCAGGGTGGTGATGCCTCATACCGACACTATCGGCACTGTATCTCTGGATACTACTTACAATACGGCCTATTTCCTGGATGGGGTCACGACCTGGCAGTCAGTGAGCGGCTCGGTCAATATCACTAAATACTATAATGACTCACTGCATACTATGACCGGCACTTTCACCTTTACCGGCAGGGACATGGCCGATCATAGCAAGACCATGGATATCCAGTACGGATACTTCAACGATATACCCCGGCATTGATCCCACAGATCGGTCCGCAATAAAAAAGCCTGAGCATCTCTCAGGCTTTTTTATGGACCTATGGATACGGGCGAGGGCTAAAAAACAAAAGGCGAACCGAAGTTCGCCTTTCATTCTTATGTTGATCTTTGTGATTACTTAGTCACTTCAGTCACCTGACCAGCACCTACGGTACGGCCACCTTCACGGATCGCAAAGCGGAGACCTTTCTCCATTGCGATAGGGTAGATCAGCTTCACATCCAGTGTTACGTTGTCACCAGGCATTACCATCTCAGTGCCTGCTGGCAGAGTGATAGTACCAGTCACGTCCGTAGTACGGAAGTAGAACTGAGGGCGATACTCGTTGAAGAATGGAGTGTGACGGCCACCTTCGTCCTTGCTCAGTACGTATACTTCGCACTTGAACTCAGAGTGAGGATTTACAGAGCCTGGCTTGCAAACAACCATACCACGCTTGATCTGCTCTTTTTCTATACCACGGAGGAGGAGACCTACGTTGTCACCAGCTTCGCCGCGATCGAGGATCTTGCGGAACATTTCCACACCTGTCACAGTAGATGTGAGAGCCTTCTCACCTTCCTTCTGCAGACCGATGATTTCTACCGGATCGTTAGAGTTGATCACACCACGCTCGATACGACCTGTAGCTACTGTACCACGACCAGTGATAGAGAACACGTCTTCTACTGGCATGAGGAACGGCTGGTCTACAGCGCGCGGAGGAACCGGGATGAAAGTATCTACAGCTTCCATCAGCTCTTCGATCTTCTTTACCCACTTCTCTTCGCCATTCAGGCCACCGAGAGCTGAGCCCTGGATCACAGGAGTCTTATCACCTTCGAAACCGTAGAAGGTCAGGAGGTCACGGATCTCCATTTCGCCGAGCTCGAGGAACTCAGGATCTTCTACCAGGTCTACTTTATTCATGAATACTACCAGCTTAGGCACGCCTACCTGACGGCAGAGCAGGATGTGCTCGCGAGTCTGAGGCATAGGACCGTCAGTCGCAGCTACTACCACGATAGCACCGTCCATCTGGGCAGCACCAGTTACCATGTTCTTGATATAATCGGCGTGGCCCGGGCAATCCACGTGAGCATAGTGACGGTTAGTCGTCTGGTACTCTACGTGAGCTGTATTGATCGTGATACCACGTTCTTTTTCCTCAGGAGCGTTATCTATCGAAGAGTAGTCACGCACCTCTGCGAGGCCCTTCTTAGACAGTACTGTAGTGATCGCTGCAGTAAGGGTAGTCTTACCGTGGTCAACGTGACCTATGGTACCAATGTTTACGTGCGGCTTGTCTTTGATAAATTTCTCTTTAGCCATTGTTATTGTTTTTTAATTGTTGTTTTAAATTCTTTATGTTTTAATAAAATTCCAGCTCCGTATATCTTACTCCACTATTATTAAAAACTGGAGCCGTTGATGAGAATCGAACTCGCGACCTCTTCCTTACCAAGGAAGTGCTCTACCACTGAGCTACAACGGCTTTTCGCACTATCGGCACAGATTATCTCTGTGTCTCCGTTGCTACTGGAGCGGGAGACGAGGTTCGAACCCGCGACCTACAGCTTGGAAGGCTGTCGCTCTACCAGCTGAGCTACTCCCGCATACTAAGCGATGAGCGGAAGATTATTAAAAGTGTGGGCAGGGGTGGATTCGAACCACCGAACTCGTAAGAGGACAGATTTACAGTCTGTTGTCGTTGGCCACTTGACTACCTACCCGTTCGCCACTCGGGGCATATAGAGCCGAAGGAGGGAATCGAACCCCCGACCTACTGATTACAAATCAGTAGCTCTACCAGCTGAGCTACTTCGGCTTATTTCTAACGCTCATCTATTCTGTCAAACAACGTATGTCCCGCCCCTTTCGTAAACGGGACGCAATTATAGCGACATATTTTCACTTTGCAAAACACCGCTCACTATTTTCTCCACAAAATTTGTGTATAAACGACCGGCCCCGTATACACTTGCTGCATACGGGGCCGGAATCTATGAGATATCAGAGCCTGTGGCTATACTGCCCTGGCCTTTTCTTTTTGCTTCTTGAGCTGGCGGGACATAGTGTCTATGGCCAGATCCGTACTTTCTTCAAAGGTCTTGGACGTTTCACACACGAATATCGTCTTGCCCGGGACATGCAGCTTTATCTCTACCGTCTTATCCTTGATGTTTTGCTTCGTATCCATTTTGAGGTAAACCTCCGCTTCTACGATGCGGTCAAAGAACGTTTCCAGTTTCTGGAGCTTTTTATTGATAAAAGAAATGAGCTGGGTGGATGCGTCAAACCGCACCGGATGAATGACAATGTTCATAATTGCTCGATTTTAATGATGAAAAATTGATGATTGAAGCTACTAAACGAGCTTGACTTTCAAAATTTATTTACGCAAAAAATGCCAAAAAGTTAACAAATCGTTTGCTGTCCAATTTTGAAAACAAACCCTTGATGCTCATAGTACTAAAAACGTACCATCAGAGAAGCAAATTGTAGCGTTTAGCAGATTTTAGGTAGACCTCAGGCCACTGACAAGAGTATCAGGGCGTAATCATTCTTGTATGAATTACATATGAGAATATGCCGGGGGCGGACCGGTGAGCCGCTGTAGAGCATGGCCTCAGGTATCGCCCCACTCTGCAGCATCCTGGCAGCAGACCACGTAGCAAAGGCAGTAGACGTCATATACTCTCCACACAAGTGCTTGTAAGTCATAACAGTAGTACCATCGGCCAGTCCGGCATTGATGCCCTTCAGCAGGGCATCTCTACCCGGGTCGCCACACAGCCCGGATAGTAGTGCTACTTCGGGCACAGATATGCCATGCTCTGTGAGGAAACTTTCAATCGCCCCAGACAGTGCTCCGTGGGATGCTGGTTTATAGATCAGCCTATTGCCACGATAGAGGGCATAGGTTTTATCCGTCCGGTCTGGAGATAGTACGAAAAACGCGGCCCCCTCTCCTGCTATGGTGCCCTTAGCAGCATTCTTTAGCAGGTCCAGGCTAGATCCTTCACCAGTGCGTATCAGCCCGAGCCGCGCCATGATCTGGTAGCTGTAGTCCGTCACCTCATCATAGGCACCGACCAGTATATTGCGTAGCGATTCATTTTCACCGGCCAGCATCTGGGCGTCCGTCAATGCACTTTCAAAGGAGAAACCCTTATGGGCAAAAGTATTGTTGTGCGCGTGGCAGCCTACAGCCAGGGCTATGTTAGAGCTGACAGTATTGTGCGTAGACTGGATAAAGGCCGTCGGACTCACTACCCCCTCCGCTGCTTCTATCACATTCTTGAGAAACTTGCCCGAGTCATCCAGCAGGCCAAAGCCTGTACCTGTAGAGATCGCATCCGGCACTGCTACTCCCGCATCACGCAGTGCCTGCAGCCCAGCAGCAGTCCCGTATTTCAGCAGCCTGCCCATACGCCGGGATAGCTTGGGATCAATATACGGACTATAGTCAGGCTCGATGCAGGTCAGTCTGGAGCCGTTATAGTCCTTTGCCTCAAATGGGAATCCTGCCTCAAAGGTAGGTTGAGGAGATATACAGCCCGTGCCATTTATGAAAAGTGCTTTCATCGTGTCAAATCTATCTTTTTCTAAGCAGCAATACCTGGCTCACCGATCTTCCTTTATACACATCCTGCCGGACCATATGCCTGTCTATAGCAGCTGCCTCAGCAGCCATCACATCAGCACTCTGGTAGCTATAGAGCACCATGGCCCGCTCCCCCATCCGGGCACATATACTGTCCATATCTGCCATATACGGCAGGCAGGTACCGCCCTTGATCGCTGACCATTTCATCTTGCCCGGATGTATCTCAGTGTAGTAGGTATATGCAGGCACTGCAGATCCATCTATATACAATTCTGCTCCAGCTTGTTTTTGCCGCTGCACATATGGGAGGCAGTCGGTCACCTCTGTGACCAATAGAGGCCGCCAGAGATAACTGATGTGAGCATAGTTGGCCACGCATATAGCCGCGATAGGAAGCATGACCATCCGCACCCCTCGTATAGATAGCAGCCTGTCCAGCCCCACTCCTATCCACACCAGCAGCAACGGCATCACAAATAATATGACCCTCGGCTGCAGTGAGAACTGACGTAGCCCCGCGGCGAAAAATAACAGCATCACAGGCACTATCAGCAGTAGCATCTTTTGGTCCCTGTACCTAATGGCGGCAGTGCCAGCTACTGCTACACATAGTATGTGAAAGATCACTGATAGTGTCCAGTGGCCTGCCGTCACACTCAGCACCTGTATCATCGCATCACCATTGTGCAGCCACTCTGCACCGCTACGGGGCAGTAGGTAGAGGAAGGAATCCTTGTGAAAGTTTTGCAGGTAGGCCGAGTCTGCCTGAGGCTGCAGGATGGCAAAGTAATAAGCTCCGAACTGTAAGAGCCAGAGCAGCGACGGCAGTGCCAGCAGCCACCAGCGCTCCCAGCTGCGCCCATGTAGCAGACAGGCGGAATAATAGACTCCCACTGCTGCGAGGACAAAAACTGAGGGCATAGCGCTCCACACCGCAAGCGAACCGCACAATATCCATAACACTACAAAGCGGACTGGCCGCAAAGTGAGAATATCGGTAATGAGCGCCAGCCATACCAGCGCCAGTGCCACCATCACATCTGAGGAGTATTGCTTCAGCTCAGTAGCATAGCGGAGGTAGATAGCTCCCGTAGCGAACAGGACCATAGGATACCAGCCTGCACGCCTCACCTCCATCAGGGCCAGTACCCTGTACAGCAGCCAGAGACTGAGCATACCGCACAGCAGCGGATACAGTTTTAGCACATACTCAGCATACCCCCAGCAGAGCGCACAGTCCTTCACCACCCAGAGGAAAACTGGTGGTGCATACTGCTCATAGCTGAGTGGCTGCGTCAGCCCCGCCAGATCCCGTTCATATATATTCCGGGCCACATTGGCCTCATCTATAAATAGATTTCGGTTTTGCAGGTAGACTACCAGGCGCAGGATAGCCCCCAGTAGTATCATGCCAATAGCGACATACCGCATCACGCGGGGAGAGGTGACATACGTGCCTATCTCCCTGATACGCGCAGATGGCATGTTAGTTTTTTGAGAAGATCACTGAAGAACAATTGCCACCAAAGCCGAAAGAATTAGATAGCACGTGACGAAGTGGCTTAGTGAGCATAGTGGTCTGCGGAGCAAAAGGCAGCTCCTTCATCTGGGTCTGATGGCGTAGATTGGGGAATACTATTCCATGCTGCAGGGCCATGATACTGATCACAGCTTCTATCCCTGCACTGGCGCCCAGCGTGTGTCCTGTATAGGCCTTGGTCGAGCTCATCACAGGTGGCTGATCGCCAAAGACTCTACGGATAGCCGTGCCCTCAGAGACGTCGTTATTAGGTGTACCCGTTCCGTGCAGGTTGATATAGTCTATATCCGCGGGCTGCAATCCGGCCATCTCCAGCGCCCCTTTCATAGCCGCATAGTTACCATTGCCCTCGGGACTGGATGCAGTCTGATGGTAGGCATCATTAGCATTGGCATAGCCGCTGAGTACAGCCAATGCTGTGGCGCCCTCGCTATCCAGTACCCGCTGTGATACCAGTACTACATAGCCCGCGCCTTCGCCCAGATTGAGCCCCTTGCGGTTTTCATCAAAGGGCATGCATGGATTTTCATCCAGTATCATCAGAGATTTAAAACCATTCAGTGTAAAACGTGACAACGCATCTGTACCACCGGCTATGATGATATCCGCCACATCATTCTGTATCAGCCGCGCGCCATACATCATTGCATTAGCCGATGAGGAGCAGGCGGTACTGATAGTGGTGATATAGTCTGTGCAGCCGAGTTTCTGCGCCACGATCTCTGTGGCATCGCCACTATCGTGATTGATCACATCGTGCAGGTCACCCTTGCTCGCATCTGCCAGAAAGTCCTTCATAAAGTCCTCCGTGCGGTCCATACCCCCTACAGTATTGGCAGAGATGAAGCCGCAGCGCCATTTCATGAAATCTATCTTGCTGTTGTCTTTGGCTTCCCTTGCAGCGATCATACTCAGCTGCGCAGTGCGCGTCTGCCATGGTTCCAGGCCGCTGATAGCAGCCAGTTGGGTATTTGTATATTTCACCTCCGCTACGGGCAGTGCACCGGCATAGGCAGACGGCAGTATCTCCATATCACTGACGCCAGACTCTGATGCGGTCAGGCGCGCCAGAGTTTGTACTGCATTATCTCCTATGGCAGAGATGATGCCTATGCCCGCTATGTAGATAGTAGACTTCAATAAATTAAAGGTAATGATTTAAGCCGCCTTATGCGCCGTGATATACTCCGCTATGCTACGCACCGTCTTGAATACCGTAGGACCTTCAGACGGATTGGCCAGTTTGATACCGTATTTCTGCTGCAGCAATACGATCAGTTCCAGTGCGTCTATAGAGTCGAGACCCAGACCTTCTACAAATAGTGACTGGTCATCGCCTATGTCCTCGGGTTTGATATGTTGCAGGTTGAGCTGTTCTACTATTTGCCCTTTGAGTGTCTGCATTAGTTCTTCCATTGCCTGTCGTATAGTTGTTTGGTGGTTTGTGAGTTGTGTTCTCCCAAAGATGCAGGATTTTTCTCTACCAGCATAAAAAAAGCATTCATCTCCCCGCGCAGATAGTCTGCCCGGCCTGAAATACACACTTCTGCCCTACCTTCTCCCAGCAGCCCGTTTACATAGTCCGCTTGAAACGGTGGGTCAAAACTTTCGGACACAAAGCAAGTGTTCTCCCCCTTGATGCCCTGCCGGATACACACCTCCCCGATCATCACATTCGGCAGTGTATAGACAAACAGCGATGGGCTCGGCGCGGTAGCCACGGACTGCTGGTAGCGCAGGTCAGTATCGAGGCTGGAGTGTGCACAGCTCGCTATGATGGCTATATCCTCCGGGCTATATTCCTGAGTCAGCTTCCTGCCGGTCAGCAGCGCCTCAGTGGCCAGGATCGCCAGCCTGCTCAGCGGGTCCATTTTATAAAACTTAGGATAATCGAGGCCAATCCCCTTGTAAGCCTCGTTCAGAAAATCAGTGCCCATGTGGTCTCCTCTATAGAGCAGTCCGCCATCTACATATATAGACTGCCCATCGATGTGCACATAGCGGGTGATGTAGTGGGATCGGCTCATTACTTGGGTGCTGTTTTTAGCAGATAGATGGCTACGATACCAAAGATAAAATTTGGTATCCATACACCTATGAAAGGATGCAATGATGAGTTGGTAGCAAAGGTAACGGAGAACTTCATGATGATCTCAAAAGTAGCGCAGAGCGCTATACCCAGCACCAGGTGCCAGCCCAGGCCGCCGCGTATTTTGCGAGAGGCGAGGCTCACGCCGATCAGTGTCATGATCAGCACGCTGAAGGCACCGGAGGTCCGCCTGTATAGCTCTACCTCATAAAACTCAATATCACTCGATCCAGCCTTCTGCATATGCCGGATAAAATCCTTTAGCGCCGGGGTGGTCATCTCATCCTTACGGTCTGTAGTAGTAGCAAAGTTCTCTGGCCGGAATGTGAAAAGTGAGTCCATATTTGCGCCGGTGCGGATCACGTCGCCCTCGGGATGTAGCTCACGTATATAGTAGTTGTGTACCTTCCAGGTCTTCTTGATCGTATCCCACATGATACTCTCACTGCGGAGTTTGGCCACCATCTTGCCATTCTCAAATTTATCGATAGAAAAACGGCTCCCGATAGCATCGGCCGGGCGGTAGTTTTCTACATACATAAAGGTGCCGGGGCTGATCTGCCGGTGATAGTTAAAGCTCAGCGACCGGGTAAACTTATTGATATACGTATTCTCAAACTGCAACCTCTTATGATTTGCCATGGGTACCAGGTAGTTATTGCACACCCACAGGCCAGTGCCCAGGATCAGCGCGCCGACAGCATATGGCCGCAGTAGCCGGTAGTAGCTCGTACCGCTATTGAGTATCGCTATGATCTCTGATCTATCTGCCAGCTGCGAGGTAAAGAAGATAACTGCCACCAGCACAAAGAATGGCGCCAGCATAGAAGAAATGTATGGAATGAATGCCAGGTAGTAAGAGAATACGATCTCGGAAAAAGTGGCGCTGCCGTCCAGAAAGTTGTCGATCTTCTCTGACACATCCACCACCACCGTGATGAGATTCAGCAGCACGATGATAAACACAAACGTGCCGAGAAACTTTTTCAATATGTACCAATCGATCTTCTTCAATTTCGGATGTCGGATTTCGGATATCGGCAAAGTTGTTCTTGCTTCGCTGTATTTCCGGTATTCACTATTCTCTATTCATTATTCTCTACAAACGTGTCATCACCCGCGCCAGTGTCTCCTTCTTCCATGCAGCAAAGTCGCCCGCCAGGATGTGCTGACGTGCCTCGCCTACCAGCCATAGGTAGAAGCTGAGATTATTGACAGACGAGATCATTGCGCCCAGCATTTCACCGCTATGCATCAGGTGGCGGAGGTACGCCTTGGTATGCGTACGCACCAGGTCACAGGCCCCGCCCGCATCTATCGGGCTAAAGTCATTCTTGAATTTTTCATTCCTGATATTGATGATCCCCTGCGTGGTAAAGAGCATACCATTTCGCGCATTGCGCGTCGGCATCACACAGTCAAACATATCTACCCCCAGCGAGATACCCTCCAGTATATTGGCAGGTGTACCTACACCCATCAGGTAGCGCGGCTTATCCTTCGGCAGGATATCGCACACCAGCTCTGTCATTTCATACATATCCTCATCAGGCTCACCTACGCTGAGACCGCCTATAGCATTGCCCTCCATACCCTTTTCCGCTATGTACTCGGCAGATTGCTTGCGCAGGTCCTTATAAGTAGAACCCTGCACGATCGGAAACAAAGTCTGCGAGTAGCCATACAGCCCGTGCGTCTCACGGTAGCGGCTGATACAGCGGTCCAGCCAGCGGTGTGTCATAGCGAGCGACTTCTTGGCGTAGTCATATTCACATGGATATGGCGTACACTCGTCAAAGGCCATCATGATATCGGCACCTATCTTGCGCTGCGTATCTATCACATTCTCCGGAGTAAACTGGTGCTTGCTGCCGTCTATATGGCTGCGAAACTCTGCGCCCTCCTCCTTTATCTTGCGGATATCAGACAGCGAGTACACCTGGTAGCCGCCGCTATCCGTCAGTATTGGCCTGTCCCACCCTATGAATTTATGCAGCCCGCCCGCCCGGTGTATCGTCTCCAGCCCCGGACGCAGATACAGGTGATAGGTATTGCCCAATATGATCTGGGCATTGATCGCGGAGCGCAGCTCATTGAAGTGTACCCCCTTCACGGTACCCGCCGTGCCCACTGGCATAAAGATCGGCGTCTGTATCACCCCATGGTCTGTGGTGATCTCTCCGGCCCGCGCCTTGCTATTCGTATCAGTAGCTTGTAACTTGAATTTCATCTGAGGCCGAAAATAGGTATATCCCGCAAATAGAGGCATGGATTAGCCTTTTTTAATGGACAGGCATATATCATAGTATACATCCCTGCCTGCGCAATGTGTATTACTCCGCTTCTGGCACACTTCTTTATCCGTTTCTTTGCAAGATGTTAATCCTGTACGCCTTATTCATCGGGGCAGTTGTTTTGCAGTTGTCCTATTACATCCTGGTCTTCAGCAGGCTCAGTTATAGCCGTGAGCCGCATTACGAGCCGGAGAGCTACCCGACCGTATCTATCGTGATCTGCGCTCGCAATGAGGCCGACAATCTCCGCCAGTACCTCAAGGTGGTCATGATACAGCACTACCCAAAGTTTGAAGTGATCATCGTCAATGACCAGTCCACTGACAATACAGTAGACGTAGTAGCAGACTATTTCAAGCGCAATGACAACATCCGCCTCTTCAATATCAAGCAGGGCGAAAAGCCGATGCCGGGCAAGAAATTTGCGCTCAAAATAGGCGTAGAGGCTGCACAATATGACATAGTAGTAGTGACAGATGCCGACTGCAAGCCTGCCTCTGCCCACTGGCTGGAGCACCTCGTAGGCGCCTATCTCAGTGATACCGATTTTGTGCTGGGCTACTCCCCTTTCTACCGCTACAAGGGGCTACTCAATATGCTCGTGCGCTATGAGAATGTGATGACTGCTACGCAGTACCTTTCCTTTGCTCAGGCTGGCATGCCGTATATGGGTGTAGGCAGGAATATGAGCTTCCGCAAAAAGATCTTCACCGGATGGAAGGATAGCTCCGGCGGCAGCCGCAAGCAGAGCGGCGATGATGACCTCTTTGTGAATGCGCAGGCCAAAGGAAAAACCACCGCGCTCAGCCTGCACAAGGATGCCTTTACCTTCTCCGAGCCTAAGCGCACCTGGGGAGAGTGGATCCGCCAGAAGACGCGCCATATCAGCTCAGCTACGCACTACAAGTTTCATCACAAGGGGCTGCTCTTCCTCTTTGCCCTCAGTGATTTTTTATTTTACACAACATTTATAGCGCTGTGCATTTTATCGCCCATCATCCTGTTTGTCTTGCTGGCAGGCTTTTTTGTCATAGTGACCAAGCATGTGGTGACCGTGAGAATCAACAATAAGCTGGAGCAGCGCGACCTGTCCGGATGGCTCTGGCTGCTAGACCCGCTTTACGTTATCTACTTATTCTATATATTTATGGTATCGTTACTCAGACCCAACCAAGAATGGAAGTAGAAAAAAACTCTAACCCGGCTCCTACGCCACCTGTCAAAGTGAATCCTGATCTCGACCTGGTCAATAAGGCCAAGACCGGCGACCAGGTGGCCTTTGGCAAGCTGATGGCACGCTATAAGGAGTCTGTCTACTACATGATCCTGAAAATGGTGCACAACCGTGACGATGCAGATGATCTCACGATGGTAGCCTTCAGCAAGGCATTCAACAACCTGGCTAACTATAGCGCGGACTTCGCTTTCAGTACCTGGCTGTTCCGTATCGCTACCAATAACTGTATCGACTTCATCCGCAAAAAGAAACTCCAGACCACCTCTATAGACCAGACCTCTCCTACTGATGATGGCGAGTCAGTACCTATCGCCGTCAAGGACAAGGCCATGACCCCGGAGGAGCGCATCATCAAAGACCAGCGCGCCATCAAGATCCGTGAGGTGATACAGGAGCTCAGCCCCAAATACAAGCAGCTCATAGAGCTTCGCTATTTCGAGGAACTCAGCTATGAAGAGATAGCCGATCGCTGCGACCTGCCCCTCGGCACGGTGAAAGCCCAGCTCTTCCGCGCTAAGGATATGCTCTACAATCTGATGAAGAGTACCAAGGATAGGTACTAGACTATTTCTGATTTAGGATTGCTGATCTGTTGTAGAGACGCATTATCATGCGTCTTCACGATGATACCATACCTAAAACAGCTCTACAGAATCGCGTGAATGAATACTGCCAATATGTGTTCTGTATTATAGTCCCCTTCCTGAGCTTTAGGGGCGTCTGTTTTACCCTTCACTTCACCTTCTTCATCTCCGCTTCCTTCTTACTTAGCTCGGTGATCAACTGCTCGTACATTTTATTCATCTCGGCAGGCTGCGACTCGTAGTATTTGAAGCTGGTCTTATACTGGTCACGTGTGATATGGTGATTTTCGTATATGCGGTTGTATACAGCATTAGTGAAATCGCGGTTGGGCTTATCAGTACCGTAGCGCTGATCGCCTATGGCATCAGCTATATGGATATCTACCATGATAGCTATCATGCTGTCCTTCTGGATCAGGTTCTCGGGCGCAGGTGGGCCTCCCCTCCTGCCGCAACCCACCAGTGTCAATAAGAGTATGCCTATCAGTGCCTGCTTCATTGTACCTTTGCGTGCAGCCGAAAATAGGAAATAAATGAATCTCGACCGCTACCGCCAGATACTAGCCGACCTCGCCCCGCATCACGCCCGCCTCGTAGCCGTGAGCAAGACCAAGCCGGAGGCCGATATACGCACGCTCTACGACCTGGGCCAGCGTATCTTTGGCGAGAATAAGGTGCAGGAGATGACCACCAAACACGAAAGCCTGCCCACCGATATCCAGTGGCACCTCATAGGCCACCTCCAGAGCAATAAAGTAAAATACATCGCTCCCTACGTGAGTATGATCCACTCCGTAGACTCCCTCAGCCTGCTCACTGAGATAGACCGTCAGGCCGCAAAACATAGCCGTATTATACCCTGCCTGCTACAGATCCATATCAGTGGAGAGGAGACCAAGTTTGGCCTGAGTGAAGGAGAGGTCATAGCCATGCTGAATGATCCTGCTTTTGCAGCACTCAAAAATATGCAGATAGCCGGCCTCATGGGCATGGCGTCCAATACAGATGACGAGCAGAAGGTAGATTCGGAATTTGCCTTTCTGAAAAAGCTTTTTGATACGCTCCGAGCTAAATACTTTGCAGATCAGCCTGCATTCACGGAGCTTTCCATGGGTATGTCCTCAGATTATCATATCGCACTAAAGCATGGAGCCACCCTGGTCAGGGTAGGCAGCGATATCTTTGGGACCAGGTAGGCTTATTTATCCGCCAGGTCTTTCGCGCCAGTATAGGCGCGCACCTCTCCCGGTCTACCGGACTCAAAATCCAGCACATCACCGTTTACCGCGTAGTGTTTTTTGGTAGTAGTAGGCCCATCCATCAGCAGGTAGCCCATATGAGAGTGGCAGCGGCCACAGACCAGCTCATTATCATGTCCCTCATCATCCTTTTGTACCGTCACGCTCTGCTCTTTCAGTGCAGCAGTGAAACTCGGCCTGCCTGTATGGCTATCATATTTAGCCGTAGAGCTGAAGAGCGGATTGCCACAGATGGCACAGTAGTAGGTTCCCTTCTCATAGTCATCCCAATATTTGCCTGTATATACCCGCTCTGTCCCCATCTCTCGGGACAGGTGGTAGATACCCTGAGGCAGTATCTGCTTCCATACCTTGTCGTCTACAGTCAGCGGGCGTGAGTCAGTATGTGAGTAGTAGGGATTCTTACTGTGGTCGTAGTCAGCCCCATTGTGGCCGGACTGCGAGAACCCAAAGCAAAAGAATGCTGTCAATATTGCGGCAGGAATGTGAACCTTCTTCATAGCCATCTTCATTTTACATAACGGGGCAAGGACGACTTGCCTCAAAACAAAAAGCTCAGGCCACAGTCAGGTTGATAACGTACTTATAGAAAAATCCGTGCCAACGCGGCTGCGAGAATAGCCGCTCTGGAGTTAAAATTCGAGAGCTTATCGGTGTTTAAACGTTTTCCAGCGGTGACCTGCCCAAAAACTACAAAGCCCTGTCTTCACGTAAGTAAATGGAGATGTGCGCGTCATACCTTTCATCACCATCAAACTATAACATGATCAAGAAAACATTCACGGCATTTGCATTTGCCACGACACTTTTTGCTTTCACAGCTTGCAGCCAGACCAGCGCCGTGACCTATGACCATAGCAAGAATCCCTACTACTCCCATACAGACAATGGCCCGGTGAAAGTACCTGATGCTGAGTGGAAAAAGATTTTGCCCGCAGAGGTATATCGCATAGCCCGCGAGCAGGGTACTGAGCGCGCCTACACGGGCAAATACTGGGACAATCATGAGAAAGGCACCTACTACTGCGCCGTATGCGGCCATCCGCTCTACAGCTCTGCTACCAAATTTGAAAGCCACACGGGCTGGCCTAGTTTTTATAAGCCGCTTACCACCACCAGCGTAGTGCTGCAAAAAGATGCGGACGGAGAGCGTGATGAGGTAGAGTGTGCTCGTTGCCATTCCCACCTGGGCCATGTATTTGACGATGGCCCGGCACCTACCGGCAAACGCTACTGTATGGATGGCAACGTGCTTGACTTTGAAAAAGGCAAATAACACGCACCACTTTGATCAAACAAAAAAGCGCCCCGAGGGGCGCTTTTTTGTTTATTTCTTCTTGTTAGTGTTTTGCTTGGCAGTCTGGTTGGCTCTCTGCTGCGCCTCCGCCTGGCGCTGTATGTCTTGTAGCTTGGCCATAAAGCCCGTTGCCTTCTTGGGGTTAGCCTTATTCTGCTGTATAGTACGGTGCAGCTCTGCCTCGTCTATAAAGAACTTCTGTATAGCCCACTGTTGTGCTATGGTCAGTACATTCTGGAGCAGGTAGTAGTATGTGAGGGCCGCAGGAAAGTCATTGAACATGAACATCAGCATCACAGGCATGATGTACGGCATGTACTGCATACCCGGCTGTGAGTTGCTCATACCGCTCTGGTTCTGATTGTATACAGCAGAGAGGATAGATGTGATGGTCATCAGCACGGTGAAAAGGCTCAGGTGAGTACCTATCAGCGGCAGTGCAGAGGTCCATGACATGATCGCATCATAGCTGCTCAGGTCCGTAGCCCACAGGAAGGGCTGCTGGCGCAGCTCGATCGAGTTGGGAAAGAAGTAGTACATGGACATCAGGATCGGCATCTGCAGCAGCATAGGCAGGCAGCCGCCAAACGGGCTCACACCAGCCTTCTGGTAGATCTTCATCTGCTCGGTCTGGATCCGCTGCTGGTCGTCGCCGTATTTTTCTTTCAGCTCATCTATCTCAGGTTTTAGCACCTTCATGTAGGCACCGCTCTTGATCGCCTTCCACGTCAGCGGTGTCAGTACCAGCTTCAGCAGGATGGTCAGTATCAGGATGATGATGCCATAGTTCAGGTTCACCTTATCCAGAAGGTTAAAGGTCGGGATGATCGCCCACTTGCTGATATACTTGATCCAGTTGAAAAGGAAGAAGTCCGGAGACAGCTTCAGGATATTTTCAAAATCATCTCCCGTTTTCTTCAGCGTACTGTAGTGATTTGGCCCGAAGTAGAAATGCATGTCATACGACACAGATGCTGCCGGTTTGTAGTCCAGCGTCAGTACTGCGTTATCCTTTTTCACATAGCTTTTATCATCCTTATTGTAGTCAGACTTGAGTGTGCCTTTGAAGAGGCCTTTACCAAACAGGGAGGCATTAAAAAACTGCTGCTTGAATGATACCCAGTCAGCCCTGCCCACCAGAGATTCTGATTGATCGGGTTTGGTCTCATCCAGGTGTTGCACATCGCCATCGTTATATTTGTAGTACACAGCTGTGTAGCCACGCTCCTTATCTACCAGGCGCTCCAGATTGAGCAGCGTGCTCTGCCAGTTGATCTGGATATCATTGGCATTAGGCATCACCTTGTCCAGTCCTACCAGGTTTACAGTATAGCCGAGCTTGTAGTCATTGCCCTTCAGCGTATACTTTTGCTCAAAGTACTGTCCCTCTCCCGCCTTCAGGCGAAAAGAAACACTTTTAGCCTCGTCACCCTTCACGGTGAAAGCCTCACCTACCGGCTCAAAGTACAGGTCACGTGTATCTACGATCTTATTGCCTTCTATCACAAACTGGTAACTCAGGCTCTGGCTCTTATCATTAAAGAGGATCAGTGGCTTGCCATCCCACGTCTTGTAGTTTTTCAGCTCTACCTGCTTTACTGTACCGCCGCGGCTGGAGATAGTGATCTTCTGCAGTTCATTTTCCAGCACATACTCCTTGGCCTCGCCAGCCACAGCTGCTGCGAATGGTCCCGCCTGGCTCACAGCCGCAGCTGAGTCCTTTGGCAGGTCTGCAGCCTTAGGCTGGGCATCGCCGGTACCGGGATTCATAGCGCGGGTATGCGCCGCACTGTCGCCCACAGCCACCTGAGTGGTCTTGGCCTTGTTCTTGTCCCTGTCTTCCTTGCTGCTGAAATAGAAAAGCCCGAACAGCAGTAGTCCGAGCAAAAGTGTACCAATGAGGGTGTTTTTGTTTTCCATGTATCGATTACCTACAAAAATGGAGGCGCAAACCTATCATTTTTATTTTAAAACAGCCCGCAGATACCCGCTTTTGTCTGATGTTAGTCATTTTCCACATCCCCCGCACACTTTAGAGGTCTTTTGTACGTCTTATATAGTACAAGGCGGGTATGTCCCGATAGCACGGTGCAGACACATGATTTATTACCTGAAATTGACCCGAACCGGCAATTATCATGTTGTTTAAAAGGTGGCGTTCGTTGAAAAAGAGCGAACATTCGCTGGCATTTATCCGTACGTTAAAGTAGATTCGTAACCGCCGAAAAAGATGGTACTACATATACTTTCAGACATCTTCATCTTCCTGAGTTCTACGGTGAAATTCGCCCTGCTGACTTTCACTGTGATCACTACAGATATGGGCATCCCCGGCACTATAGCCAATATTCTCGGAGGCCTCACAGGCATCGTACTTTTCACCTACCTGGGTACCAACCTCCGCGCATGGGCCATAGAGACCTTTCCTGAGCGCTTTGGCCGCAAATTTTCCCGTCAGAGTCGTTTCCTGGTCAAGATCCGTAAACATTCCGGCCTCTTTGGTGTAGCGCTGCTCACTCCGGTATTTCTGTCTATCCCCGTAGGTGTGATACTCGCTCTGAGCCTCACTACTCACAAGCGTCAGATCGTGACCAGCATGGCAGTATCATGTATCTTTTGGTCAGCGGTATTCTTTGTGCCATACTACGTTTTCAGCATCAATGTGATCGGCTGGGTCAAGGGGATGTTCTGATAGACATCTTATTCTCTATCCTCTATCTTACTATATTAGCGCATCACTATTAGCGCACCGCATGTCCCTCATACGCATCGTCAAAATGACTTTCCGCCCGGAAGCGGTCTCAGCTTTTCAGAAAATATTTAATGAGCGCAAAGACCGTATCGCCGCCGCACCCGGCTGCGCGAGTGTAGAGCTGCTGCATGATGATGAGAATATCTTCTTTACCTACTCCGTATGGGAAGACGAGGTCGCGCTGGAGACCTATCGCTCTTCAGAATTATTCAACTCTACCTGGGCCCTGGTCAAACCTCTCTTTGCAGCCAAAGCAGAAGCATGGTCGGTGCGAAAAGTCGTATGATCTCATCTTTGCAAGAACGATTTTCACCACCTGTCAAAACAATATATAGCTGTTTAAACGTTTTACATTGTCGTGACATATCTGTCTGATTTTGTCGCTAATATTACAATAGCGATTTTGCTACACATCAAACCTACACACTATGATATCGCGTATACTACTAGTAGAAGACGAAGAACACCTGCAGGAAGCCATCAAACTAAATCTCGAGCTCGAAGGCTTTGAGGTAGAGGTGGCAGACACCGGCACTGCGGCCATCCGCAAGGCCGAAACACAAAGATTCAATCTCATCATCCTGGATGTGATGCTGCCCGAGCTGGACGGCTTTGCGGTATGTGAAAAGATCCGCCTGCATGATACAGATACCCCTATCATATTTCTCACCGCCAAGGACACCAGCCAGGACCGCGTCAATGGACTGCGCCTCGGTGCCGATGACTATCTGGCCAAGCCGTTCAACCTCGAGGAACTGCTACTCCGTGTGAAGGTACTGGTGAAGCACAGCATGAAGGGCACTCAGGAGAGCAAAGACCTGAAGACATACAAGTTTGGTGATAATGAAGTCAACTTCATCACCTACAAAGCAAAAGGCATAGGCGGAAAGGAATATGAACTGACCAAAAAGGAAATATCACTGCTCAAACTACTGATAGACCGCCAGAACTCGGTCGTCTCCCGCCAGCATATCCTCCAGTACGTATGGGGCTATGATGTCTATCCATCTACCCGCACGATAGACAATTTCATTCTCGCCTTCCGCAAGTATTTTGAGAAAGATGCCCGCAATCCGGAGTTCTTTCACAGTATCCGCGGGGTAGGCTATAAGTTTACCGCAAACTAACATTCAGCATCGACTCTGATGTTGTCTTAAAATACAATGACCTATATCACCACATTTGAGGCTATTTATTAGCTCAGACTATGACTTCTGTCATAAAATTCAGATCTTAACATCCTGATTTTTATATCGTTGTGTAATGCACGTGCATATATTACAACTATAAAACCCGGCATGACCTCAGACTATCACTACAAACAGATGATAGATAGCATAGAAGATTATGCTATCATCCTGCTGGACGCTGCCGGCCACATCCAGAGTTGGAACAAGGGTGCCGAGCAGATCAAAGGCTGGTCTGCTTCCGAGATCATCGGCACGCATTTCCGGACATTTTATGCAGAGGAGGATAGAAACCGCCGCCTGCCTGAGACATATCTGACCGAGGCAGCAGCACTGGGTCATGTGCAGCACGAGGGCTGGCGGATGCGCCATGATGGCAGCCTGTTTTGGGGCCATGTGACCATTACAGCCCTGCGCGATGAGACAGGTGTCATCACCGGCTTTTGCAAGGTCACCTACGATCGTACGGACCGCCTGCGGCGCGAGGAGATGGACCGGCGCATGCGCGAGCTAGAGGCCCGCAATAAGGAAATGGAACAGTTCGCCTACGTAGCCTCCCATGATCTCAGCGAGCCGCTCAATACGGTAGGCAGCTTCACCTCTCTACTGCAGGCAGACTATGGCGCTCAACTGGATGACACTGGCCGGGCCTATCTCTCCCTCGTACAGACCTCTGTAGGCCGTATGAAGGAGCTGATCACAGCCTTGCTGCACTACGCCCGTATAGGCCGCTACAGGTCGCTGGACCGTATAGATACGGCTGCCACGCTACGCGCAGTCATGACAGATATGCACCAGACCATCGTAGCATCTGCGGCGCGGATCAGCTATGACCACCTTCCCGTCATCTATGCCTATCCTACTGAGTTTGGCATACTGCTCCAAAACTTGCTCAGCAATGCGATCAAGTTTACCCCACCAGGCGTGACGCCCAAAATACATATCACGGCTACGCCCAAAGGCAGCACATGGTACTTCTGCGTGTCTGACAATGGCATCGGTGTAAAGGAGGAAGACCGCGAGAAGATCTTTATCATGTTCAAAAGATTGCACAGCGCTGATAAATATGAGGGATCTGGCATAGGATTAGCATACGCGAAAAAGATCGTAGAAATGCACAACGGTACTATATGGATGGAGCACAATGCCCCCTCCGGTACCAGAGTTTGCTTCACTATCAATACCTGAATAGCCCCTAAAATGACAATGAAGCAAAGACTCAAAAGTATTCTCCTGATAGATGATGACAAGGCTACAAACTGGCTGCACAGCATCCTGCTGGAGAAAGCCGCCTGTACAGAACAGGTGATCAGCAAATATAATGGGCGCGAAGCGCTGGACTATCTGCTGTCAGATGAGCCAAAACCAAAGATAGACCTCATACTTCTGGATCTGAATATGCCGGTCATGGATGGATGGGAGTTTCTGGAGCATTACAAGCAGAGCGCATTCGATCATAAAGATGGTACCGTACTCGCCGTACTCACCAGTTCTCTCAATCCTGATGATGAGGCCAAGGTTAGAAATATAGGCGCCGCCCATGGCTTCTACCAGAAGCCGCTGGACCCCGCTGCACTGGAGCGCATGTTACGCACCTTTTTTGCCGAGCGATTTTGATTATTTCAAGGCTTTAGTTCACTTGTTATAAACAAGCATTGAGGCCGTGTGCGACATTTTCGCTATATTTGCGGCTCAATCAAAAATGATATATGTCAGCAACTACAGAAACACTGAAGTACAAGGTAAAAGACATTAAGCTGGCCGAGTGGGGCCGCAAAGAGATACTGCTCGCCGAGGCAGAGATGCCGGGCCTCATGGCTATCCGTGCAGAATACGGCCCTAAGCAGCCACTAAAAGGTGCCCGCATAGCAGGCTGCCTCCACATGACCATCCAGACTGCGGTCCTCATCGAGACGCTCAAGGCGCTCGGAGCAGAGGTAACCTGGTCTTCTTGCAATATATTCTCTACTCAGGACCACGCCGCTGCGGCTATCGCTGCTGCCGGTATCCCGGTATATGCCTGGAAGGGCCAGAATGAACAGGAGTTTGACTGGTGTATAGAGCAGACGCTCCGCGCATTTGACGGTGGCGAGCCGCTGAATATGATCCTGGACGACGGTGGCGACCTGACCAATATGGTGCTGGACCGCTATCCTGAGCTGGTAGCTGGTATCAAGGGCCTCTCTGAGGAGACCACTACAGGCGTACATCGCCTCTACGAGCGCATGCGCAAGGGTACCCTCCCTATGCCTGCGATCAATGTGAATGACTCTGTGACCAAGTCTAAGTTTGACAATAAGTACGGCTGCAAAGAGTCTCTGGTAGACGCTATCCGCCGTGCCACAGACGTGATGATGGCTGGCAAGGTAGCAGTAGTAGCAGGCTACGGTGACGTAGGCAAGGGCTCTGCAGAATCTCTGCGTGGTGCCGGTGCCCGTGTACTGATCACTGAGATCGACCCTATCTGCGCGCTGCAGGCCGCTATGGATGGCTACGAGGTAGTCACTATGGAGGAGGCAGCTACACGTGCCAATATCTTTGTGACTGCTACAGGCAATATCAATATCATCCGCGACCGCCACTTCAAGGCGATGAAGGATAAGGCTATCGTGTGCAATATCGGTCACTTCGACAATGAGATTGATATGGCATGGCTCAATAAGAACTACGGCAATACCAAGGATACTGTAAAGCCACAGGTAGATATCTACACTGTAGATGGCAAGCAGGTGATCGTACTGGCAGAAGGCCGCCTCGTGAATCTCGGCTGCGCTATGGGCCACCCATCATTTGTGATGAGTAACTCATTCAGCAATCAGACCCTCGCTCAGATCGAGCTCTGGCTGCACAGCGAGAAATATGAGAACAAGGTATATGTACTCCCTAAGCACCTGGATGAGAAGGTAGCATTCCTGCACCTGGGCCAGATAGGTGCCAAGCTGACCAAGCTGGATCAGGACCAGGCAGAGTATATCGGCGTGACCGTAGCCGGTCCGTTCAAGTCTGATCACTATAGGTATTAATACCATTCCGCATAAAACTAAAAAGCGCATCCTGACTGACAGGATGCGCTTTTTCTTTGTACCTTACTGGTCAGGCCATGAAGAAACTATTACTATCTATTATACTCCTGCTATCCCTGTCTAGTGCACAGGCCCTCGACACACTCACCGTACGCCAGATATACGACTTTGACCCCGGAGATACTTTTCACTATCACATTCTGAGCTATGGCGTGCTGTATAGCAATCCTACATCATCGCTTTTCACTGTCACCATCACGGGGCGCTGGTATGCTGCAGGGCTGGACACGATCTATTATTCCCGTGACCGCGATGGGCAGGCAGACACTGTATGCTATACACATCTGGATGATCAGATCAGCCTTACCGACACGCCTTCGCAGTATTGCCCCTGTTTTCGTCAGTTCCGCTCAGACACGGCCTGCGGCGGCACTAGAAACGACATCTTCTGGAGCAATGGTGGCGACTACTTTGACTATGTATATATATCAGGGCTGGGGCGCGTAGTAGGTGCCTGTGGCCGTGACGATGGCCGCCAGACCGACACCGCGCTCAACTCTTATGTCAAGGCATCACGCCGTGGGCAGACGCCTTATTACTATACTGCCGTGCAGGACATAGCAGGGGCTCAACTACAGGTCTACCCCTCTCCTGCTCGTGATCAGCTTCATCTCAGCTATCCGGCACTCACCGGCACAGCTACTCTCAGCCTCTACGACCAGCTGGGCCGCAAAGCATATGAGCAGCCCATCTCGGGTGTAGAGAGCGTATACAGCATAGCTGCACTGCCACCAGGGCTATACCTCTGGCAGGTGAAAGACAAAAATGGGCAAATGAGGTATGGGCACCTGATCAAAGAGTGATCAGCGTACCATGTATTTTGTATTGACACCATACATCACTATAAAGGCGATGCCTATCACAGCTGTCACACCGCCGGACATCAACCCTAGCAGTCCGCCACCAAATAGCAGCAGCGGCGCCACGATAGCTATCACGATACCCGCTACATACAGGTAGTAGCCGGTCTTGCGCAGGCCCCACATCATGATCGCGCCGGTCAGTGTCAATATGCATGACAGGATACTGACCAGGCTGTTTTTCTTGATGCTATCTGCAGACATAGCAGAGAATGCATTACTCATCATCCCCTTTACAAAAGCAGGCTGCTCCTTACCTTCCATCTGGTCCTCCATTTTGCTGCGTGTATCGCTCATGATAGATGCGGTAGCATCGGCAGTGAAATATCCCCTGATACCGCTGACTATACCCCAGCCGCTGCCTACGAATGTGAGTATACATAGTACTGTCAAAAAGGTATTGCGGACCGGGCTGGATGGGGTGGTTTCAAAAGTTTGCTCCATAAGATTGTGTTTTGTTTTACTAAAGGTGCAGATACTAGATGTTAAAACCAAATCACATTATCCCCCATTCTAAAATCTAATTCCCGATTAGTTGCAGTATGTTTGCCGCCATGTGGCAGCGCACATTTTTGTATCAGGTCTGGAAGCGGGATAGGCTGCTTGCATCCTTCTTTGTGCTGTTTATCCTCGGCCAGCTTTTCTTTACGTACAAGGGCGTAGAGAATACCCCCTTCTTTCACTTCGGCATGTACTCAGCGCCCTATCATGAGCAGCCGTCATACCCTGTCTATCGCATAGAGGTGGGTCATGCGCAGGTCCGCTCGGGCAGCTTCTACGATCAGCAGAGAGAGGTAGTGTACAATACCCTTGCCGCCTATGACGGCCTGCAGCAGCTGCACTGGCAGGATTCGCTGGACCGTGTCATCTCTCACCGCTTTAGCGGCACCACGGCAGAGCGACTCCGCGCAGCTCTTCTGAATAACTCCAGGATGGACACCCCATACCAGAAATGGCTCTTCTCCTATATAGCTGATATGCGCATGATCGAGGATCCGACACTGACTGCCTCACGGGCTACCGTCAGCTATCAGGCGGATGGCACCTTGCATACCGATAGTACACACACCCTATTTACACTGCGCAATGACTAGTACCACACAGGCACAGATAGACCTCCGCGCCCGGTATTTCTACCTGGGCAGTGCAGCCATACTGGTATTTGGCTTTATATCCAATGTACTCTTCTCTCAGCTGTCCCGCCCGGTACTCCTAGACCCGGGCATAGATAATACGTACTGGCTCATGCACTGGCTGGGCATACCGCGGGCGGTAACGCACTCCATACTCTGGTCAGCAGTACTGGACTTGGCCTTGTTTTTCTCCGCGCTGGCGGCTGCCGCTATCTCACGCCGGCGGGTTTATGCCATCATATTCTCAGTGCTGATCTTCACCTGGCATATCACACTATCTACTTATTCCATACACCACTATCATAGTCTCCTGGGCCTGCTCATTCTCAGCGTGCCATTCTGGTGCGGAGCGGGTGAGCGCTTCACCTATCTATGGGAGGCCGCCCGCTACTACTTCTTCTTTATGTTTGCCTCGGCAGGACTGTGGAAGCTGACCCGCGGCGCCATTTTCGATCCGCAGCAAATGGTCAACATCCTGAAAGCTCAACACGCACAATACCTTTATGACTATCCTGACGGCCTCTTCGCACCATTATACACTTATCTCATATCTCACGCCCCATTATCCGCTGGTTTGCTCATCAGTATGATGCTCATCCAGCTCAGCTTTCTGGGCGGCTTTTTCACGCGGAGGTTTGACCGTATTTACCTCTACGTCTTTATCTTCTTTATAGTCATGAACTACGTCGTCATGCACATCAGCTCCCTGCCACTACTGATATTTGCGCTCGTATTGATAGACTGGGACCGGATAGAAGCCAAGCAAGTCGCGGCCCGATAGACAGGTCTTTTAGTGCATTACAGATATATTATCTGACCATTAAGATTTCACCTAAAAACGACTGATCCACAATTTGCACATTAGCACATTGCTCACATTACCACATTTCCTATCTTGCATCCACAAAAATCGATAATATGCAATATGATCTTTTAGTATTGGGCAGTGGACCGGGTGGTTATGTAGCAGCGATACGCGCAGCGCAGCTCGGCATGAAAGTAGGCGTAGTAGAGCGCGAAAACCTCGGCGGCATCTGTCTCAACTGGGGCTGCATCCCTACCAAGGCCCTCCTCAAGAGCGCACAGGTATTTGACTATATATCTCATGCTGCCGACTACGGCATTACCGTGGGCAATGCCAAGTCTGACTTCCCGGCTATCATCAAGCGTAGCCGTGGTGTAGCAGAGGGCATGAGCAAGGGCATCCAGTTCCTCTTTAAGAAGAATAAGATAGAAGCCATCATGGGCAATGGCGTACTGAAAAAAGGAGGCAAGATAGAAGTGACTGACGCCTCCGGCAAGAAGGCTGAGCACAGTGCCAAGCACATCATCATAGCCACCGGTGGCCGCAGCCGCGAGCTGCCAAATGTGAAGCAGGACGGCAAGAAGATATTTGGCTACCGCGAGGCTATGAACCTCCCGTCGCAGCCGGCATCACTGGTAGTGATGGGCTCGGGGGCCATCGGCATGGAGTTCGCCTACTTCTACGCTACACTGGGCACCAAGGTGACCGTAGTAGAGTTTATGGATCGCATCCTGCCGCGTGAGGACGAGGACGTGTCTAAGGAGATGCTGAAGATCATGAAGAAGAAAGGCATCGAGTTTATGGTGGGCACCTCTGTAGAGGCGGTGGATACCAAGGGCAAAGGCTGCGTGGTCTCTACCAAGGATAAAGCCGGCGCTACCGGCAAGATAGAGTGCGACGCCGTACTCTCTGCCGTAGGTATCTCTACCAATCTGGAAGGCATCGGCCTGGAGGACGTGGGCATCAAGACTGACAAGGGCATCATCGTCACAGATGATTTCTACGCTACCAATGTACCGGGCTACTACGCCATAGGCGATGTGGTGAAGGGCCCTGCCCTCGCTCACGTGGCCAGTGCAGAGGGTATCACCTGCGTGGAGAAGATAGCAGGCGTACACACCGACGCCATAGACTACAACAATATACCGGGCTGTACCTACACCTGGCCTGAGGTAGCCTCTGTAGGCTATACCGAGGCCGAGGCCAAGGCAAAGGGCTATGAGATCAAAGTGGGCAAATTCCCATTCTCAGCCTCTGGCAAGGCATCAGCTGCAGGCGCTAAGGACGGTTTCGTCAAGGTGATCTTTGACGCCAAGTATGGAGAATGGCTGGGTGCCCACATGGTAGGCGCAAACGTAACGGAAATGATAGCCGAGGTAGTGGCAGCCCGCAGGCTGGAGACCACCGGCCACGAGATCATCAAGTCTATCCACCCGCACCCTACCATGAGCGAGGCCGTGATGGAGGCCACCGCTGCCGCATTTGGTGAGGTCATACATTTGTAATAGCAAGTGATCGGAGAATCAGGAAACTGGTGATCCGTTGATATGAATATTGAGGCCCTGCGAGAGATCGCGGGGCTTTTTGCGTCACGGCATGACCGGCTGAAAACAAAAAAGGCCCTCGAAAGGACCTTTTTGTAGCGAGAGGGGGGCTCGAACCCTCGACCTCAGCATTATGAGTGCTGCGCTCTAACCAGCTGAGCTATCTCGCCATAGGGAGCGCAAATATAGCTTTTCACCCGAAAACTGCAAAAATTTCATTCAAGCCTCTATAAGGGTACATCAGTAGCCCCGGTCTTCAGACCGGGATGAAGAAGAATAGCGCCTTGGCTTTAGCCCAAACTTTCTCTTGCGTTATTGTTAGCCCGTACAATGCCACATCCGCCCCGCCGATGCTGGTCGCCTGACCAGCACTCCTCTTCCCCATCTCACTCCCTCGTCGTCTAAATCAGAGAGAAAAGAAATCCGCTCCGATCACATACTTAGAAACACCCGCTTCCGTTTTATACCTGATCTGCCTATCTTACCTCCATGCGCCCGCGCCTGATATCCTTTGCGAAATACACTGCTCTCACAGCTGTCGCCCTGTTCCTGCTTTTCCTCCTGCTCAATCTGTGCTTTCCCCTGCATGATAATATCCAGTACTCTACCGTAGTCACAGATAAAAAGGGCAATGTCCTCCATGCCTTCCTCACACCAGACCAGAAGTGGCGTATGAAGACAGAGCTACGCGAGATATCTCCCACGCTCAAAAAAACACTCGTCTACAAAGAGGATAAGTTCTTCTACTATCATCCCGGTGTGAATCCCATAGCCATAGGCCGGGCAGCATTCATGAATCTCTTTCACCTGAAGCGGACCTCCGGCGCCTCTACCATCACCATGCAGGTAGCACGCATGATGGAGCCGCGTCACCGCACCTATGTGAGCAAAGTGATCGAGATGTTCCGCGCCTTTCAGCTGGAGTGGCGCTACAGCAAGGACGAGATATTACAATTGTACTTTAACCTCGTACCTTATGGCAGCAATATAGAAGGCGTCAAATCAGCTTCCGTCCTTTTCTTTCAGAAGCCACCACAGAAGCTGAGCCTGGCCGAGGTCACAGCCCTGAGCATCGTGCCCAACCGTCCCTCCTCGCTGCGCATGGGTGGCCACAATGATGTGATCGTGCAGGAGCGCAATAAATGGCTGAAGCGATTTGAAGATGATGGCCTCTTCTCTCACAAGGATGTGGCAGACGCCATGGATGAGCCGCTCACTGTGTCGCGGCATAGCTCACCGGCCTTTGCGCCCCACCTGTCCCTGCGCATGAAGCGCGAGTACAAGGAGAACGTCCAGACCACGCTCGACCTCAATATGCAGATGAAGGTAGAAAAGCTCGTAGCAGACTACTCTCAGACGCAGCAGATCCGGGGCATCAAAAACGCCGCCGTGATAGTGATAGACAACCGCTCTCATGAGGTGGTAGCCTACGTCGGCTCTGCCGACTGGCACAGTACCGCCGATGGCGGCCAGGTAGATGGCATCCGCGCCATACGCCAGCCCGGCAGCACCCTGAAGCCGCTCCTCTACGGCCTCTGCATAGATAAGGGCATGATCACACCCAAAACGGTGATGTACGACGTACCGATCAATATCGGTGGCTACACACCTGAGAACTTTGACCAGAAGTTTAACGGCTATGTGACCATGGAGTACGCCCTGGCCAACTCGCTCAATATACCAGCCGTGAAATGCCTAAATGAACTGGGCAAGGAACGCCTGATAGGCAAACTCATAGAGACAGATTTCAAACAGGTAAAGAAAGATCAGAATAAACTCGGCCTCTCTGTGATACTCGGCGGCTGCGGGGTCACCCTGGAGGAGATGGCGGCGTTATACTCTTCTTTCGGCTGCGGCGGCATCTACTACAAGCCCATTTATATCAAAGGAGACACGGTGAGCAAGCGCGTCCAGCTACTCTCTCCGTCTGCCAACTTTATGATCAATGAGATACTCTCCAATCCTGCGCGCCCGGAGCTACCCTTCAGCTGGGAGAGCAGTGAGCACACGCCACGTATAGCCTGGAAGACCGGCACCAGCTACGGCCGCAAAGATGCTTGGAGCATCGGCTTCAATCATGACTATACGGTAGCCGTCTGGTTAGGCAACTTCTCTGGTCAGGGTGTATCTGACCTGAGCGGAGCCAATACAGCTACTCCTCTCCTTTTCAAAATTTTCAACAGTATAGACTACAACTCTACGCAGGACTGGTACCGCATGCCCAAGGCCTGCGGCATCCGCCTGGTCTGCACTGAGACTGGCATGCTGCCCGGAGATAAGTGTACCAATACACAGATGGATTACTTCATACCCGGCATCTCGCCCAATAAGGTCTGCGACAACTATCAGGAGATAGCAGTAGACCCCAGGGAGCAGATCTCCTACTGCCGCTACTGCATGCCGGATAATGGCTACAAGAAAAAATACTACCGCATCGTACCACCGGAGATGCAGCGCTTCTTTGAGGATAAGCGGGTAGACTACGAGCACGTACCACCGCACAATCCGGAGTGCGACCGCGTCTTCCGCGCAGATGCTCCGCGCATCTCCTACCCTGTCAATGGCATTGAGTACTTCATAGACAAAAACAACCCCGAGCCCCTCCAGCTCATCTGTCAGGTGACCAATGACGTGAAGGATGTCTACTGGTATGTGAATGACAAGTTTTATCGCAAGGCGCCCGCCCGTGAGAAAATATTCGTAGTACCCTCTGAGGGCACTGTAAAGCTATCCTGCACGGATGACAAAGGCCGCAACAGCAACATCCGTATCAAAGTGCGCTATGTCAAGATCTAACCTCACGTAGAGCCGCAATATTTTGCGGCTTCACAAATGACTATATCCCCATATAATGGGCAGAAGGGGTTTGTCCAAAAAAAGCAGGGACAGATCGCGACCTGTCCCTACCCACATGATGTTTTGTTTACCAGTAGTGCACTACACTGCCGAAATCCGAAATCGCAAATCTCTTATGATCCCTCCGTAGGCTCCTCCGCTACTTTCTTCTTAGGCCATATCTTGCCCCACTGATAGGTGACCTGCACCGTCAGGCTGGCCGGAGCCTCCACGTATCCCGGGCGCAGCACGTAGGCGCGGTCAGTGATATTCTTGGCTATCACGGTAGCGGTAAATCGATCCTTCCAGTTGTAGCCCACACGCGCATCTACTATAAAGTTGCCTTTAGGATTAGCCTGGCTATACCAGTCTGCTATCTTAGGCAGGGAGGCGATCTGGTCCAGCTGCAGCACCTTGCCCAGGTAGACGCAGGTAGCACCTACTATGAATCCTTTGTAGGTAGTCTGCACGTCAGCCTTTGCGGAGTGCCTCATGCGATAGTAGAGATACTTCTGAGAGCCTGCCACATTAGGATTGTAGTCCAGATTGCGGGGCACCATATAGTTGTAGCCCAGCAGAAAGTTCAGCGGCACGCCAAATATCTTGCCCGTACCGATGGCAGACACCTCTACGCCCCATATCTGAGCGCGGGTGATATTTTGCGCCTGCTGGAATAGGAAGTTGTGCGGATAGAGCTGCTTGATATAAGTGGGCACCTGGCTCTGAGATACATTCCGGAATTCGATCAGGTTATTGTACCTGCTCAGGTATGCTGCTACATCTGCGTAGAATACCCAGCGGCTAAACTTCATACCCTGCTTGATACCCACCTCAGCATTCCAGCCATTCTCCGGCCTCAGGCGCGGATTAGGTATGGCTATCACACCGCTGCGCGGAGTGAGCACAAACTCCTCTGCGATATCCGGGAATCGGTAGCCCTGGCCGAATGATGCACGCAGGTAGGTACCCTCTGTCACCTGATAGTTCAGGCCTACGTTTACGATAGGCTTCACCATAGAGTACATCTTATTGGCAGAGTCCTTGCCCGCCAGTGTATTGAGGAATGTGAGTTCATTGCGCGCAGCTACTGTATCCAGCTTGGTATACTCCAGAGAGAGGCCCACCTTTACGGTAAACTTGCCTCCAAAGCGCTTCTCACCCTGTGCATACACCGCACCATAGTGCGCATACTTGCGGCCGAAGGTATGGCTATCTATCTTCTTGTAGCTGTAGCGCACACCGGCAGAGATATCCGCATCCTGCTTTTTAAACCGCTTGGTGTAGATGTACTCCGCATAGACCTTATGAGACCTGCTGCTATCTCCATTGGTGCCATAGCTCTGTACATAGTAGTAGGATGTACGGAGCGTGTGCTTGCCCTCAGACTTGTCACGGTAGGTCACATATGGATTCACATTGACTGCATTTACTCGTACATAGGCCGGCTGGTATGGCACCAGCACCAGGCTATCTTGTGTAGGATTGCGTGGAGTACCATTGAGAGAGGTCAGGGTATCATTATAGTTTGTATATAGGAAGAAATCATCATACCTGTTAAAGTAATAGTTGATGTTGCCACCCACGGTCAGATTCTGCAGATTGTGTGGGATGTAGCGTAGCTTCAGAAAGGTACGCACCAGCAGGTTCTTATTTTGGATGGTATAGCCGGCGTTGGAGTTTAGCGCACCGTCAAAGAGCACATCCACATCGCCATACTTGCGTGCATGTACATAGGCCAGGTTGGCAAAGGCATTAGGGACGCTGGTGCGCCTCTTACCGATATTATTCCATAAGTTGCTCCAGCGCTGGCTGTCAAACCACTTCCAGCTCTTGTCCTGGTACGGCAGGTAGCCCCCGGAGTTGATATAGATCTTGTTGAATGGTTCGTCTTTGTGCGCATTGATCGTCCGTACATTCACCATCGCATTCAGCGCCTGCGCGCCATAGGCTACTGTAGCCGGGCCCTTTACGATCTCCATCTGGTCTATCGCCTCAGTAGGCAGGCTCTCCCAGCGTACGCTGCCATTCTCCGGGCTCACCAGCGGCACATCATCCAGCATCACCAGTGTACGGTTGCTCGTCTCCGCCGCAAATCCGCTACCACCGCGTACGCTGATGGTCTTGCCCAGCATATTCACGCCAGGTACTTTATTCATGGCTTCTGTGATGCCCTGTGCACTGTTAGTGATATTCTGTCCCTTCAGTACCTCCATAGACTGGGTCTGCTCGCCCAGTTTCTTCTCTACCTTATTGCCAGATACGACTACTATATCGAGCTCACGGCTCTTATCGGTCATCTTTACATTCACCACCTTAGGTGCATCTTTCACACCTATGATATCCATCTGGCGCTCCTGATAGCCTACGTAGGTGTAGACCAGAGAGGTGATCACTCCCGGTGTCACCTCTATAGTATAGTTGCCATCCTCATCGGTACGTGTACCATTGGTGGTTCCTTTTACAGTGATATTCACTCCGATCATCGGGACATTGCCCTTCTCATCCGTCACCACGCCTTTGATGATGGCTTTGCTACTGACAGGTGTGGCAGGTGGGGGAGCTATGACCGGAGCTACCGGAGCTGGTACAGTGGTATCCTGCACAGGAGCTGTGCTGGCAGGACTATCTACCGCTGCAGGCTTTGTGCTATCCTGCTGCGCAGAAAGACTGAGGCCACCGATACAAAATAAGACAGCGTAAACAAACTTCTTCATTTATCAAGCTTAAGCGAACTAATGATTTTTTTAAACGAATGGAGTAAAGTTACTTTTTTCCCCAAAGTTAGAAAGAAGTTAAGCGGCTAGGTTATTAACATGCTTGCCCTCAAATGTCGCTAGTCTGCCGACACATTTAAATCTAACAATGTATCTATCAGACATATATACACTCCGACCCTCAGATAGCTGCTATACTGACACACACTACAGCCTGTCCAGAAACCTGCCCGCCACCTTCATATGATGCTCCAGTTTGGCTTTATCCATACCGGATACGACTGATGCCATCATGCTCATACGCGGATTTGCAGCAAAGACAGCCTTGTGCTCATATATGAAGCGCCAGTACAGTGCATCCCATATATCGCACCATTCGCCACGGGCATAGTTGCTCATCTTGAGCAGGTAGTTGCTACCGGAGATATACGGTTTGGTACTCAGCAGTCCGCCATCAGCATATTGGCTCATGCCGTATACATTGGGCACCATGACCCAGTCATAGCTATCTATATACAGCTCCATAAACCACTGGTACACGTCGTCTGTACGGATACCGCACAGCAGCATAAAGTTGCCCAGTACCATGAGCCGCTCTATATGGTGCGTGTAGCCTGTCTCCAGCAGTCGCTTTATAGCCATGTCTACCGGAGGCAGTCCCGTGCTGCCGGTATACATAGACTCGGGCATCGGGCGCGTATGCCCCCAGAAATCCTTCTTGCGCACATCCACACCTCTGTCAGTGTAGACGGCGCGGATGTATTCGCGCCAGCCCAGTACTTGCCTTAAGAAGCCCTCCAGTGAGTTGACCGGTATGCCATGGGCAGATGCATAGGCTATCGCCCGCTCCACTACATCTGATGGTTGCAGCAGGCCCACATTCAGCATAGGCGTGAGGATACTGTGAAAGAGCCACCGCTCCGCTCCCGCTATCGCATCCTGATAGATCCCAAAATTGGTGAAGCGCTCCTTCAGAAAGGTATCCAGCCAGCGCTCAGCATCCGCGTGCGTCACCGGATACCAGAGACGATCTATCCTGCCGGGATTGGCGCTAAAGTGCTTCTTTACGTAGTTCTTTGCCTCGGAGAGGTAAAGATTTTCTCCTACCACCGGCAGCGCAGGTATCACCGTCCCTTTCGGCAGTTTCTTTCTGTTCTCACTATCGTAGGTCCACTTGCCGCCGAGCGGCTTGCCCTGGTCCAGCATGATGTCATACTTTTTGCGCAGGTGCACATAGTAGTCAGTCAGAAAGTACTTATGCTCGCTAAAGTAATCCGCATTACTAGCCTGACTGTTTATAAAGTTGGGGCTCTCAGAGCGCACCAGCTTAATCTCATACCTGCCGGCGTATCGGTGCAGCCGCCGCTCCAGCAGATAGTCTGTCGTATCCGCATAGTGACACACCTCCACTCCGTCTGCCGCCAGCTTTGCAAATAATTCATCAAGCTGCGCATACGGACTGTGGCAGTCGATATAGTGTACCAGATATCCCTCTTGCCTGAGCAGGTCTTCATAGTACTTCATAGTAGCTCTGTGGAGCAGCAGCTTCTGTTTGTGAAACGGGTACTGCAGGAAGTACAGGTGATCTTCTATCAGATATACCTCTCTCCCGCCTGCCAGTGACGGGTGGTACCGGTATAGTTGATGCGGAAATATAAGTGTGACTGCTGCCATAAATGATAAACCGTATGCCATATAAAAGGTTTGGCCAGTGATTTGTTTATCTTTGATATGATGAGACACAGTAGCTATATCAAGGCCACTCTGGCAGGCGCGCTGGCAGTAGCGCTGATGGCATTCAGCAGCGGTACGGCGCGGCGCGCACTCGTAGTGCGTGAGTGGATGTCTGATGCATACTATCAGATACGGCCTACCTTTTTTACCTATGATGCGCAGGGACGCCTCATCCGCACAGAGTCGCAAAATCCCGATACCTTTGTAGTGACCAATACCTATACGCCCAATAGCATCATATCAGTCACTCAGATCAGCAGCTCGCCGCGCCTCGACACCATCATCTACCAGCTCAATAGTGCAGGCCTCATCATAGCAGACAATCATGACAATCACTATACCTACAATAGCGATGGCAAACTCATCAAAGGTGCGCTGGATGATACCTACACATGGGATGGTGGTGATATGGCCACTCATACATATACCAATGGCAACGGCACCCATGTCATAGCATACGTTTATACCAATATACCTGACACACGCGACCATGGCGATGCCGCCTGGGGCTTTCGCTCTGAGCACCTTGTACTGTCAGAGTCAGACCCACCCAATACTATCACGCACAAATATCTTTTTGACGATCAGGGCCGTGTGGTCACAGATAGTGCCGGGGCCAATATCTACCACTACTTCTATTAAGCCAACGGCCAGCCTGGACGGCTGAAAGCGTGCAACGCATCACCAAAAATCAACATCTGATATATATTATAATTTTGTTTTAACGCTGAGCAGCGTTATCTTACTATCATATTCCAAACACCTAAACCACTCTCATGAAAAAGCTTTTTACGCCATTGCTTTTGATGCTGTTGTCCGTATGCACGCTGCATGCGCAGGAGCGCTCGCTGTGTGTAGATGACTCCCTGCGTCTTACCACAGGCTACGACCGCTACGCACATGCCCTCATAGCCAATGGGCAGCCAGATCCTAACTGGACTGTACTCTCAGGCCCCGGGGCATCTCAGCTCAGCTTTCCTTCGCCGGCTTTTGTAGTCCCGCAGTACACTGGCTGGCACTACACCCTGCCCGGCTCTACCTGGCTCTCCCCTTTCAGCTATGCTAATTATGGCCGCAATAATTTCGACACACCTTATGTCTTCCGGTATTCATTCTGCCTTGCGCAGCAGACCGTGATCAATCTGTTTATGGAGGCACTGGATGATGACCTCATAGCAGTCTATCTCGATGGCCAGTACATAGACAGCACCACAGTAGGCTACAATTTCGTCTCTGGCAATCAGGACACCTTTAATGTAAATCAGACCCTCATGGCCGGCACGCACAATCTGGATGTGCGCCTCTACAATATCGGCGGCATAGCCATGGGTCTGAATGTGCAGGGCTATATCACCAGCCTCTACGGCCTGCAGACTGACACCTGTTGCTTTACCAATGGTAGCTGCAATGGCTCTGTATACCGCGATCACAACGGCGATGGCCAGCGCGACCCGGGTACTGGCAGCACACCTACTGACGAGGGTCTGCCCGGCTGGAATGTAGACCTCACAGACGGCACCAATTCATTCCACAAGACCACAGACATACATGGCGATTACAGCTTTATGAATATCGCACCGGGCAGCTACAACCTACAGGTGAGCAACCCATCCGGCACTTACTACAGCTCTACTCCGGTGACCATCGGCAAGCATACCGTCTCTCTCAAAAACCTACCTGTGAGCAATGCAGCAGCTACTGCCATCAGTGATGTAGTAGCAGACGGCACATTTATCAAGGTATACCCTAATCCATCTACCACACTGGTCAATATGGACTACTACCTGTCTGACGCTGCGCCAGTCACCCTGCACATAGAGAATATGGAAGGCCAGACCGTGATGCAGGTACTGGACGGTGCCAATAAAAATCCGGGCACCTACCACCAGACCATCAATGTATCTCAGCTACCCGCAGGCGTGTACATCTACGAGCTGAATGCTGACCGTATGTATCGTGGCCGCTTCATCAAAAAATAACAACAAGCACATCACTTAGCCTATTGAGCGGCACGTTTACCTTCACCGGTGAGCGTGCCGCTTCTCTTTTCTATCTTTTAACAAGCCTCCTCAAACCCTCACCAGCAAAGGGTTTGAGACACTACTGACACCCTAACCTCAAAATTATTTTTATCGAAAAGTTGGAAAATAAAATCCGCTGCCTATACTTTTGCATCGTGTTCTTTAAATAACGCTTATTCAGAAAGACCGAGGGACTGGCCCGATGACGTCTTGACAACCTCTCCCTGCCACAAGCAGGGAAAAGGTGCCAACTCCATCCTGACTATATCGTCAGGAGCAGATAAGTGTAGATAGTTTGACATTAATATTTCACGATATTAAAGAAGCCTTCTACGATCTGTGTGGAAGGCTTTTTTATTTTATGCCGGTAGCAAATGCATGTGCTACAGGTGTGACATAAAAAGCAGTCCCCGCAGTCTTTCCGATAAGCCGCGTTTAGAAACCCCATTTTCTAATCATCAAAATCAGAAAGACAATGTCAACACAAACACAGATCATCCACAGCATACCAGTAGACCCACTGACCGGCTCCATCAGCGTACCGATCTACCAGACCTCCACCTTCGTACAGGAGGCACCCGGCGTACACAAAGGCTACGACTACGCCCGCAGCAACAACCCCACCCGCAAAGCCCTCGAGGATGTGATCGCCCAACTGGAAAAAGGTTCAAACGGATATGCCTTTGCCAGCGGCCTCGCAGCGATAGATGCAGTAGTGAAGCTGCTCTCTGCCGGTGATGAGATCATAGCAGTAGATGACATCTACGGCGGCGCATTTCGTCTCTTCACACACATCTACCAGAAGTTTGGTATCAGCATCAGGTACGTAGATGCCACCGACCACCGCAATGTAGCAGACGCTATCACACCAGCCACGAAACTCATCTGGATAGAAAGCCCGACCAACCCCACACTCAAGATCGCCGACATAGCAGAGATAGCAACGATAGCTAAAGCAAACAAAGTCCTGCTCTGCGTAGACAATACCTTCGCCTCGCCAGCCTCTCAGAAGCCTATCACCCTCGGTGCAGACATAGTGGTACACAGCGGCACTAAATATCTCGGCGGCCATAGTGACCTGATAGCAGGTCTCGTAGTCACTGCCACGCAGGAGCTGGGCGACAAGATCAAGTTCATACAAAATGCATCAGGCGCTATCCTCGCACCATTTGATAGCTGGCTGGTCATACGCGGCATCGAGACGCTGGACCTGCGCGTAGCGCGCCACTCACAGAGCGCACAGGCCGTAGCAGAGTACCTGCAGGGCGAAGACCTCGTGGGCAATATCTACTACCCCGGTCTGCCTTCTCATCCTAACTATGCGGTAGCCACGAAGCAACAGAAGTACACCGGAGGCATCATCTCCTTTGACCTCAAGGTAGACGACAAAGCACTGGCCTCTCAGATCGTGAGCAGTACGAAGTATTTCAAACTGGCCGAAAGCCTAGGCGGCGTCAAGAGCCTCTGCTGTCTCCCCTGCGAGATGACCCACAAATCCATACCACAAGAAAAGCGCTATGCAGCCGGCGTGAAAGACAGCCTGATCCGCCTCTCCGTAGGGCTGGAAGATGCAGCTGATCTGATCGAAGACCTCAAGCAGGCCTTCGCCACCGCAAAGCAAAAGCTGGAAGTCTCAGCATTGTCTTGATTCTTGACTCCATGTATTTGTCTATCGTCTAAAATCTAACGTCTAAAACATGCAAAGAAAAAAACTCAACATAGGCCTCTTCGGCTTCGGCTGTGTAGGCTACGGCCTCTATCAGGTACTCGAGCGCACACCCACACTCAATGCCACCATCAAGACCATCTGCGTAAAGGACCGCCACAAGCAGCGCCCCATCCCGGCAGACAGGTTCACATTTGACAAACATGACATCCTCGCCGATCAGGATATCAATGTGATAGTGGAGCTGATAGATGATGCTGATGAGGCATTTGACATCGTATCTGCGGCCCTGCGCTCCGGCCGCGCCGTGGTCACAGCCAATAAGAAAATGATAGCCGAGCACCTTGCGGAGCTCATAGACCTGCAGCGCACCTACGGAGTACCTCTGCTCTACGAGGCCAGCTGTTGTGCCAGCATCCCCATCCTCCGCAATCTGGAGGAATACTATGACAATGACCTGCTGGAAAGCGTTGAAGGCATCGTGAATGGCTCGACCAACTATATCCTGACAAAAATGGCCAGCGGAGGACTCAGCTATGATACAGCGCTCAGAGAAGCGCAGGATAAAGGCTATGCAGAGAGCAATCCGCTGCTGGACACAGGCGGCTTTGATGCAAAGTATAAGCTGCTCATACTGGCTGCACATGCCTTTGGTGGCATACTGAGACCTGACGAGATATTCAATGCCGGTATAGACCGCATCTCTCCACTAGATCAGCAGTACGCACGCGAGAAGGGCCTCAAGGTAAAGCTGCTGGCCAGGGCTTTCAAAAAAGAAGATGGCACTGTATCAGCCTTCGTATCGCCACACTATGTGGCCCCTACAGACAGGCTTTATAATGTAGATGATGTGTACAATGGCGTCACGCTCAAGACTGTCTTCTCCGAGGACCAGTTCTTCTCCGGCAAGGGTGCCGGGGCGTATCCTACAGCCTCGGCTGTGATCAGCGATCTATCTGCGCTGACCTATGATTACAAGTATGAATATAAAAAGGTAAATCACTACGAGCATGTCACATACAATTATGATACGCTACTCAAAGTCTATGCCAGCAGCCCGAGCGACTATCAGGCCGATGTAGCTGCCTGCTTTGAGGATGTATGGGAACAATTTTCGAATGGGAAGCAGTGCTACAATATCGGCAGCATCACTTTGAGAAACTACGCCCGCCTCTATGCCGAGAAGCCGGTATCCCTGATAGTCCTAGACAGATACGCCTCCGATGAAGAAACACTGGCCGATGTCGATATCGCGACCCTAGTAGCCACGTCCTGATTTTGTATCTTGCAGCTATGAGCAGATTCAATGGTAAAGTAGCCGTGATCACGGGCGGCGCTGCAGGCATAGGCCGCGCAGCAGTAGAGAAGTTTGCCCGTGAGGGCGCAGCTGTGGCTATCTGGGATGTCAACGAAGTGCAGGGCAAAGAGCTGGAGCTGATACTCCTGCACGAGGGTTTTGCAGCGAAATTCACGAAGGTCAATACGGCAAACAATGATGAGGTAGAGGCTGCGGCCGAGGCCGTACTGGCACAGTTCGGCCGGATAGATATACTGGTCAATAATGCCGGCATCACCCGTGATGCGAGCCTACAGAAGATGACCGCCGAGAGCTGGCAACAAGTGCTTGACGTCAACCTCACCGGCGTCTTCCACTGTACCAAAGCTGTGACACCAGATATGATAGCCCGCAATAGCGGCGTGATCATCAACACCTCATCCATCGTAGGCCTCTATGGCAACTACGGCCAGTCTAACTACGCCGCCACCAAGAGCGGTGTGATAGGCTTGACCAAAACCTGGGCGCGTGAGCTGGGCAAGCACAATATCCGCGTGAACGCCGTAGCACCCGGCTTTATAGCTACAGACATGATCAATACGATACCGGAGAAAGTCATCACTTCTATGCAGGAGAAAGTACCACTGCGCCGCCTGGGCACTCCCGAGGATGTGGCTAATCTCTACGCTTTCCTCGCCAGTGATGAATCGGCCTTTATATCCGGCACAGTGATCAGTGTGGACGGAGGACTGACGATATGATTACCCCACCTTCTTAGTCGCGTGGAGCAGGTATGCCTTGATAAAGTCATCCAGCTCGCCGTCTAGCACTGGCTGTACGTTGCCCGTCTCGTATCCCGAGCGGGTATCTTTGATGAGCTTGTATGGGTGCAGCACATAGTTTCGGATCTGTGATCCCCACTCTATTTTGAGCTTAGTTCCTTCTATTTTATCGCGCTCTTCGTTGCGTTTTTCCAGCTCCATTTCGTAGAGTTTGGATTTGAGCATCTGTAGGGCGCGGTCACGGTTGTCATGCTGTGAGCGGGTCACCTGGCAGGTCACTACGATGCCTGTAGGAAGGTGCTTTACACGCACCGCTGTTTCTACCTTGTTCACGTTCTGCCCACCTGCACCGCTGGCTCGGAAAGTATCCCACTCCAGCTCTGACGCAGGCACATTGATCTCTATCGTATCATCTACTATCGGGCTCACAAAGACAGATGCAAACGACGTCTGACGCTTGCCCTGCGAGTTGAACGGAGAGATACGTACCAGGCGGTGTACGCCATTTTCACCCTTCAGGTACCCATAGGCAAACTCGCCCTCAATCTCCAGTGATACAGAGCGAATCCCCGCCACATCATCATCCGTGCGCTCCACCTCCGTGATCTTGAAGCCATGCTGCTCTGCCCACATCACATACATACGGAGCAGGATAGACGCCCAGTCGCAGCTCTCTGTGCCGCCGGCACCGGCATTGATCTCGAGGATCGCCCCCATCGAGTCTTCAGGCCGGTCCATAGTAGATTTAAACTCCAGCCTCTCTACTGCGTCCAGCGCCTTTTGGTATTGAGCCTTGAGGTCAGCCTCTACAGGCTCTCCGGCCTCAAAGAACTCCCGCATCACTTTCACATCCTCATACTCGCGCAGCGTATTCTCATAGTCTACCAGCCAGATCTTATTGAGCTTGATCTCCTTCATAATGGATTCAGCCTTCTTGGGGTCGGACCAGAAGTCAGGGTGCAGCGTCGTATTCTCATCCTGCTGGATCTTGATGCGGCGCTCATCTATATTGAGGAAGCGCGCCAGGTTGTCCAGGCGGCTCTTTATGTCGGCTATATTCTCGTTAGTCACTTATTGTCAGTTGGGCAGCGAAGATAGGAATTTTGACCATGTGCCTGCCGCTGGCTCTTCAGAGCAGCGTCGCAGCTATACACTTCTCCAGATTGTCCAGCCCGGTCTTTAGCTCCTCATGGAGCGGATAGCCATAGCCGATACGCATATAGGTACGCTCCTGCTCAAACCAGTGCCCTGGCCCTACCACGGTGCCATATTCATTATATAGCTTGTCGTAAAGAGCCTCCACATCCACTTTGTACTCAGCCCGCAGCCTCGGGAAGCATACGACTCCAGCCTGCGGCTCTACCCATTCCAGGTAAGGTTGTCTCGCTATCCATTCCTTTAGATAGGCGAAGTTTCTCCTGATGTGCTCGTGGTGAGCGGAGACTAGCTTCTCTTTGTGCGTGAGCAGGTGGAGTGCTATGGTCTCATCTACTATAGAGTTGCATAGGGTGATCTGCTCGCGGGCCGCCAGCAGGTCATGGAGCAGCTTCTGGTCGCGGGTGATGACCCAGCCGGTGCGGATGCCTGGCGCGCCATAGGACTTTGATACGGACGATACAGAGATCACTTTATCCGAAAGCTCTGCAGCGTATGGCTTCAGCGCTGTCTGAAAGTTCAGATCCCGGTACGTCTCATCTACCAGCAGGTGACAGCCATGCTCCCCTGCCAGGGCTATCAGGGCGCTCAGTGTCTCATCGCTATAGACTCTACCGGTAGGGTTATGAGGATTAGTGATACTGATCAGCCGGGTATTGGGCTGTATGGCAGCGGCCACTGCGGCTACGTCTATCTCATAGCCCTGCTCAAAGGTCAGGTCCACGATAGAGATCGTACACTCTATCGCACGCGGTGTCTCGATATTGGTACCATAGTTTGGCCGTATCACCACGAGGTGATCCTTTGCCGAGAGCAGTGTGGTAGAGGTGATAAAGAGCGCCATCGCTGCCCCTGCGGTCACGATCACATCCTCCGGAGTCAGTACCTTGCTCTCCTCTATGATAGCCTGGCGGAGTTTATACATCCCCTTATGCTCCCCATAGAAAAGGAGTATCCCGCTCAGGTCTACATTCAAACTATCCAGCGTAATGTCACGTACAGAACTTTCCGCCAGGTTATACTTTATGGTGCTGTAGCCCTTCTCCTCAGGCGACTCTATCTCTATCGGCATTCGCGTATAGCGCATAGTTATTTATGATTTGTGGTTTATGATTGTTGATTTCGATCCGGTCTCCTGTTTCTTACTTTCATGATCCGGGGCTTCTTGGTTCTTCACTCTTGATTCTTGATTCTATTTCTTCCCCGCATCTACATCTCTGAGGAAGCCTATCACACCATCCATGTAGTGCTGCTGATCATCCCATAGGCTCATGTGGCTGCCGTTGCACATCAGTACCTTAGCGCCAGGTATCACGCGGCCCATGCGGTTGATCTCTGCCGTGTCCATTTCATCGTAGACAGAGCCTACCACCAGTGTCGGGCATTTGATGTGAGGTATCTTATCCCAGGCATTCCAGTTCTTGAATCTGCCCGTGACCACAAACTCATTATTCCCCTGCATCGTATTATATACCTGGCTATTGATATGGTTAAAGGACCTTATCAACGGCTCCGGCCACTCCGGCTTTACGCGGCAGATATACTTATCATACAGGATTTTCACCAGCTTCTGGTATTCCGGATTATCGCTCTGATTGGCATTCTCATACTTCTTCATCTTTGCCACAGCATCGGCCGGTTCTTTATCGCGGAGCTTATTAATGTAGACCACATAGTCAGGGATGCTGGCAGTCATGTTTGAGATGATGGCGCCTTTGAGATGGTCGGGATATTTCACCGCATACTCCATCGTCAGCATGCCACCCCAGCTATGGCCCAGCAGGTAGAAGCTATCCAGCCCCAGGCCTTTCCTCACCTCCTCTACCTCGTCAGTGAACTGCTCCACACTCCACAGTGCAGTATCTGTAGGCCGGTCTGAATAGTGCGAGCCGAGCTGATCATAGTAGTAAAACTCAATACCCGACTGCGGAAAATAACTCTCCATGCACTCAAAGTACTCATGCGTCAGGCCGGGGCCACCGTGCAGCAGCAGTACCTTGATGCGACCATCTCCTACCTTCTTGGTCCATACACGGTATTTGCCGCCACGTACGGGTATCATTTTTACGCCTCCTGTCTGCACCTCTGTGTAGACAGGTATGGCAGCGCCATCGGCTACTTTGACCTTTACTGGTTTCTCCTTGCAGGAGATAGTCAGGATGGTTATTATGATAGCAAACAGGGTGAGCTGTCTCATGGATGTGGTTTTGCTACTAATCTAGTGACTATGCAGCAAAGGTGCTAAGCGCGTGGATGGATTGAGGATAAATATTTGATCAGCCCTTGCGGCGCGTAAATACAGCCCAGCTATAGATGAGCGCGCACACCAGTATGAGCAGGCCAAACATCTTGATCACCGATCCTGCATGGCTATCCATAAAGGATGTAGCTACCGGTGCAGCAGTCTTAGCCGCAGCAGTATCGCCATGAGCAGTGGCCTGAGCAGCGCCCGCTGCATCAGCAGCGCTATCTGCCGGTGACCACGGCTGGTATGCTACCAGCGCACTGTCATGAGCCAGTGTGATCGTACTAAAGAATTTATCCCGCGTCGTGGTCATTTTATCATATAGCTGTGTAGGCGCCGTAAAGGACAGGATCACCACCTCACCATTTACTTTCAGCGCACGGGAGCATACAGTGGCTGGCAGTGAGCGTTCATCGCCCTTCACATACTCTATCTCCAGCGCGCGCAGGTTGCCGATGCTTATATTGCTGCGGTGCGTCTCCGTACCCTTGGCTGCGCGCAGGATGCCACTTGCCATCCCGTCGTAAAAGGATGCCAGCGTAGCGCTATCATGCACACGGCCATCCTCCACATACGGTTTGGACTGAGCCAGCCAGGCACAGGTATCGGTCTCATACAGGTAGTTCTGCTGGTCTGCTACATGTGTAGCCCGTGGCTCTGCCGGAAAGGTGACAGACACCACACCGGTGATACGCTGCTGCACACCGGTCGCAGCACAGAGTGACCATGCTCCTGCGGCAAAAAACAATAGGAAGAGTAGTGTTTTTCTGATCATATGACTGAGACTAAGATAAGTCAAAGGCCGTATGCGGCCAAAGGCCTGCTATGAATATGACAATAAAATGAGTGTAAGCTAGGATACCGGCTTGTTGCCCGCTTTGCTCAGCGCCGTCCGTATCTCGCGCAGCTTCTGCTTCGTATGCTCGGGAAAGTCGCCATTCAGCATCCAGTTGTAGTAGCTGGGCTCATCTCGTAGCACATCCTCTACCGAGCGCCCCTTATGCTTGCCAAAGTTAAAGGCAGGCTTGCCACCTTGGTAGATAAAGCGGCGACCACTATCCAGGAAGCGCTCTTCATTACTGAAATCATGCAGGAAGCGCATGTCATTCTTCAGCGTCTCGTACTTCTGCAGCTGAGCCAGCAGCACTTCTAGCGTGGCCTCTGTATCAGCAGCGGCGCTGTGAGCGTTCTGTATCTCTTTATTGCAGTAGTACTTGTAGGCAGCGGTCAGGTCACGCTTCTCCATCAGTGTGTAGATGCGGTGTACGTCTACCAGGCTGCGGCTCTCTATATCCATCCAGAGCCCTACACGGATAAACTCCTCCAGCAGCAGCGGTATATCAAAGCGGTTGCTATTGAATCCGGCCAGGTCGCACGGGTCCAGCAGGCCAAATAGTTCCTTGGCCACGTCCTTGAATGTCGGGCTCATGGCCACATCTTCATCATAGATACCATGTATCTGAGATGACTCTATCGGTATAGGTATAGTAGGATTGATACGCATGGTGACCTGCCTGCGGCTTTGGTCCGGATCTATGCGTATGACGCTGATCTCTACGATGCGGTCTCTGATAAAATCTACTCCCGTGGTCTCGAGGTCAAAAACTGCGAGAGGGCGCTTGAGATTGAGGCGAAAGGCCTCACCGGCAAATAAATCCACTAGTCAGGGGTTTTGATGTAATGATAAGGTAAAACAGTGATATGCACAAAGCAGCTTATCACTATCCGCGGCAAAAATTTCAATGAGATGCCTCCAGTACTACCTTGCGCGTCTGTGACCCGTGCTGGGAGCCAAAGCGGAAGAAGTATACCCCACCGGCGTATCCTGTCATATCCACACGCAGCGATATACGGCCAGTGATATCCAGCACCTGCACTACCTCTCCTATCGCATTGGTCACGGTCAGGCTGGTCATACCGGCATTATTCTTTATAGTATAGATACCGGTAGATGGATTAGGATATACAGCTGTATTGCTCATCGCATTTACATCAGCTATACCTATGCTCTGGCCGCATGGATCGTAGGCACCATCCATGGTTTGCACATTACTGCTGATCGGATCCAGCCATGGTCCCAGTTGCTTGTCGGTGGTCAGGCCATTGCTGAGCCAGTGGTAGCGTACCTCACCAAAGAAGTCATTCTGCGTAGGCGATGAGCAGCTGGATCCGCCACCTGTCAGTGTACCTACCAGACGGTGATTGCTGTCAAATAGTCCTGAGCCTGATGATCCCGGCTCGGTCACGCCATCACCATTGGTAGTGGTAGCCCAGAGTACTTTCCAGTGCGTATTGAGCGTCAGCGTACCCCAGTGAGAGGAGCTGGGCAGAGATGTATAGGTAGATATCTTTTTGATATCACCATTAGGGTGGTGTATACCTACACCGGTGCTCGTAGCGGCACCGCGGCTCCAGCCTGCATAGTACGGATGGTAGATCGCCGGAGGCAGGACATTGGTGCGCACCAGCACAAAGTCACTGCCATTGTCTCCGCCATTGTCCTGGCTCGCTGCGCGAAAGGAGCAGCCCGTCAGGAAATGTGTACCCAGCGTACCTTCTGCAGCAGGATTAGCACAGGTAGGTGATTCATAGTTAAAGTAAAACAACCATTGATTCAATTGGGCTGTGGTGGCCGACACGTAGTTATTGCTCTCGTCCTGGTAGCAGTGGTCTGCAGAGAGTATATATGGCTCACAGTCTCCATTTGTGTTATTCATCAGCGTACCCGTACACCAGCCATAGCCCGAGCTGAGTTTGACCAGTATACGCACTACCGCGTTTTTCTCGTCCTGCCAGTCTGCCCCCTCTGAGCAGGCTACATTTACCTCACAGTTGTCCGCCTCGCCAAAGTTCCTGCTGGCCTTGCGCCCCGGCACCATACGGTAGGCATAGCCCATTTCATTGAGGTGCAGTTTGCCTTTGCCTGCCACTGCAGCCGGCTCGTAGTACTCTATGATGCACTCATCTCCGTGTATCAGGCCTGTATTGTAGTGCCCATCTGGAGACTTATTGCTGCTGGTAAAGGCACCTATCACTTCTTCCCGGTCGGGTGTGTAGAGGTGCAGCGTGGCCCCCTCAGGCAGGTACCATGCGTCGAAGCACGGTATCAGCGCCAGCGCTCCGGCGCTCTGCACATGGCAGCGCCATACACGGCCATCAGGCAGGTCATACCAGGTACCGCCCTGGCTCAGGCTGATATCAGCCTCCACCGACCTGGCGAAACGCGGCATGTGGCCCAGCTTATCATCGCGGTGGTCCAGCAGCGCGGCATCAGCAGCGCTGAGCACCGGCAGTGATACCACTGCATCTTTGAAGAATGCCTCCGGCAGGCTGTAGCTGCGGGGCACTATCCCCTCAGAAACCTGGGCCGAAAGCGTGGAAATAAACAGTGAACATAGGATGAGTAAGGTTATACGATTGAAATTCATTTGTATATAGTGACTGATTGAAGAATTAAAATACGACTAAAATTCCCGCTCTGCAAAAAAACAGGCGTGGACTAGCAATGTGTCGGCCAAAACAGTCATATTTATATCAATGATACCGTGCTATTTTGAAACTATGCGTGCTATGACATGAAGACAAAACAAATATCTGCGCAGGCACTGCTGGAAGAGGGGCAGCAGCTATATGCTGCGCAGCAGTTCCGCCAGGCTATGGAGATCATGACTCGGCTGGAGGCACTCCCTGAGGCAGACGCCACCATCCGCATGAAGGCGCTCAACTGCAAGGGTCTGATCTACTCTCAGTTGTCTGACCATGTACTCGCAGAGCACACCATGCTGCAGTCCCTGGCCCTGGCCCGTCAGACCGGAGACCTGCGCGCCATGTACATACGCTATGACAATCTGGCGGCCATCTACCTCAACCTGAAAGAACACCAGAAAGCGATCGCTGCATTGCAGCAAAGCATAGAGCTCAAGGAGAAAAGTGGAAATCAGTCCGATATACCACGCAGCCTCATACAGATAGCCTCTCTCCAGTTTGCCATAGATCACAATGAGGCCGGGATGAAAACACTACGGCAGGCTAGCTCCATGCTGAGACGTGCAGGCATACGGGACATGGACCACATGATCTATTTCAATACCGCCGTGCAATACAAGCGGGAGGGCAAATATGAAGCCGCCATCCGCACCTACGCCAGATGCGTCACCACCGCCATAGCGCACCACGACTACCTCACCGCCGTACGCGCCAGCAATAATCAGGGCGACATCTGCATGACCACCGGCCAGTGGGCCAGAGCCCGCAATAAGTTTAAACAGTGCATGGACCTGGCGCAGAAGGCATCGATGCCACTCCTGGTAGCTACCTCTCGCCTGCAGCTGGCCCACATAGCATTGAAAATGGACAATGTAGCGCTGTGCCGCCGGCTCTATGATGAGGTGGCCGGACCGATAGCAGATAGCAAAGATGCCCTGTCACAGCGAGACCTGGCAGAGCTAAGCGTAATGCTCCATGAGGCCGAAGGCAACTACCCGGCCGCGCTGGAGGCATCCCGCCAGTACATCAGGTACTACAAGGTCTTTTATGACAATGAAATGAGCCGCACCATACTGGATATGCAGGGCAAATACGATGCAGAGAAGGCAGAGCGCGAGCTGCAGAGAGCCAACCTCCGCCAGGTGGAGAGCGAGCTGAAAGCCCTTCGTGCGCAGATGGATCCTCACTTTATCTTCAATGCGCTGAGCAGTATGCGCCGCGAGATGCTGGAGGGCAATATAGATAATGCAGACCGCTACCTGGTACGCTTCAGCAGGCTGCTGCGCATGATACTCGATACTACACGCCAGCCCATGGTGCGCCTCAGTGACAATATAGAACTGTTGCACCTCTACATACAGATAGAGAATAGCCGCCAGGGCAATCGCTTTGACTACACGATCACCACGCGTGGCCTGGATCCTACTGCCATATCGCTGCCCGGCCTCATACTCCAGCCACTCGCCGAGAATGCGATCGTGCATGGACTCAACCCGCGAAAAAAAGGCAGGGGCAAACTGAACATAGAATTTTCACGCAGCCGTGGCGCACTGAGGATACGCGTCACGGACAACGGAGTAGGCAGGCAGCCGGGCAAGGCAAAAGATGAGAACCACACCTCACACGCCATGAATATCATACGTGATACCCTCAGCCTGATGTGGCAGGACAAAGGACCGAAAGACTTCCTCACCATCCGTGATCTGAAAACAAATAATAATATAGGCAAAGGTACCGAGGTGACCGTCCTCGTGCCCCTCACTGCCTGATACCATATAGTGATAGCATGACCATGATACGCACCATACTAGTAGACGACGAGCCAGACAATATCAAAACATTGCAGCTCCTGCTGCAGCGCTACTGCCCCGATATAGAGGTGACAGAGGCCTTCACTGATGCGCGCGCTGCACTGCGCGCACTACCCGCCATGCAGTATGACCTCATGCTGCTGGATGTAGAGATGCCCGGCATGACCGGCTTTGAGCTACTGCGCAAACTCTCCCCTCCGCCACCGGCGGTGATCTTTGTCACGGCGCATAGCCACTATGCCGTCCGCGCCTTTAAGTTTGATGCCATAGACTACCTGCTGAAGCCGGTAGACATAGATGACCTGCAGGCTGCTATAGCGCGCTACAAGCGCACCAAGGCTGATATAGCCAGCGCACGTGTACAGCAGCTCCTGGCCAATATTGATAATGTATCGCGCGCCTCGCCGCAGCGCCTCGCCCTGCCTACGCAGGACGGTGTAGAGATGATCGCGCTGGACGAGGTCATCTATCTCAAAGCAGACCGCAACTATACCGTGATCAAACGCCAGGGCCGCAAGGACCTGATCGTAGCCCGCACACTGGGATCATTTGAGGAGCTGCTCACACCGCCCCAGTTCATGCGTATCAATAAGCAATACCTCGTGCGTCTGGACCGCATCACGCGCTATGTACGCACCTCGAGCCTCGTACTCATGCAGGACGGCACAGAGATACAGGTGAGCCGTACGCGCAAGGTAGAATTCCAGGACCTTATACAGCTCTGACTACCCCACATACCTACTTCTAGGTATACCTCACCAGGGCAGTTTCGTACGCAGGATAAATAAAACCCAACGCAGGATAAATAGAATACTGCGCAGGGTAAATGCCCCATCCCCCGGCTTTGCCCGCAGCTACCTTTGGTTTCAGCAAGGGCGGATAAAATAGCACGCTCTTGCTGGCAGAGAAAAGAGTATTCGGAAGGATACGTTTCTCCTGTGGTTTCAGAAACCGCTTTTGAACTTTTCTCATGGTCAGCGAAAGCTGCCCGATGAAGCATTGGGGGCGGCGTTACTTGGGGTGCGCCGCCTACCTTTGCCTTCAGACTCACAGAGCAGACACTATTAGTCACATATAGTATGGTCACTATCACTTACAAAGGGAAGATCAGAAAGGTCTGCGAGGCAGTAGACCGCGCCAATGCCTTGCTGGCAGAGGATAGCTTCTATCAGGCCATCTCTGACAAGGGCTCTTTTGACATGGCAGATGTACCGGCCTCCATGATAGCTACGCTCATCAGATCCACAGAGCTGGACATGCGCCTGGTCACCTATATCGGGTCGCCACGAGTACATGGCTATGATGATCGTGACAATCCGGACCTGATCCACCTCAATATATTCCGTGCAGACTGGACCCTGAGCGGCATAGTCAATACGATCATACACCAGATGGTACACGCCGTCAATGACGTGCACCGCCAGTACAATTTCAGTCATGGAGACCGCACCGTAGAGGGCAAACAGGACACCGCCCCCTTCTGGATAGGCAACCGGGCAGAACTGCTGGTAGATGACTGCGCGTGCACCTCCAGGGGCATGGTACACGACACCCACCCTGAGTCGCTCGCACTGGATACATTGGACTGACAAAAGTTGTATTGTAAAATACGGATAACATTATTGCTCACCTCAGCGTTAATTACATAACTCCCATCCCCTTCTAAAACAATAACATGGAGACCCAAAACGACTATCATATCGCGCTCCTGGATGGCGATCTGCTCATCATCGCGCCATCATTACTCGCACCATACATAGCTGCCGACGCATCTTTGCATCGTCAGGATACTGGCACCTCCCCTGTCAGCACCATAGCCCACCGCATGCTCAGCCGGGAGACCGAGCTGCTGCACCTGCTTCCACTCTGGAGTGAGTGACCCGCTGCCACACTCCGCGCTGGAGATATCCTCATAAATAACTAGCTTCGTGCCTGTCAAATTTTCACGCACATGAAGTGTATCTGCGTAGGCCGCAACTATGGCGCACATGCCAAAGAACTAAATAACGCTATTCCAGAGGAGCCTATCCTCTTCCTCAAGCCGCAGACATCCCTGCTCAAAGACAATAAGCCATTCTACATGCCGGAGTGGACACAGGACCTGCACTATGAGATGGAGTTCGTCCTCAAGGTCTCAAAACAAGGCAAATACATCGAGGAAAAATTCGCGCACAAGTACTTTGAGGAGGTCACGGTAGGCATCGACTTCACAGCTCGCGATCTCCAGGCACAGCAGAAGGCCAAAGGCCTCCCATGGGAGATCGCCAAGGCATTTGACCACTCTGCCGTGGCCGGCCCCATGCGCCGCCTCACAGACCTGGGTCGTACCACTGGCTTTGACTTTCACCTGCTGCTGAATGGAGCACAGGTACAGCACGGCAATACTGATGATATGATATTCCCTTTTGCCAAGGTGATCTCTTACGCATCGCAGTTCTTTACCCTACAGGTGGGCGACCTCATATACACCGGTACTCCCGCAGGTGTAGGCCCGGTGAAAATAGGTGACCGCCTCGAAGGTTTCCTGCAGGGCGAAAAGCTCTTTGACTTTGAGATAAAGTAAACACGCAAGCCATGTGGTGGATATATGCCCTCCTCTCAGCGCTCTTCGCGGCCCTCACCGCCATCTTTGCCAAGGTGGGCATACAGGGCGTGAATACCGACCTCGCTACTGCCATCCGTACCGTGGTCATACTCATACTCGCGTGGGCTATCGCCTACTTCCGCGGTAGCGTCATCCACATCCACAGCCTCACCCGGCAGAATCTCCTCTTCCTCATCCTGTCCGGTATAGCCACCGGCCTGTCCTGGATCTTTTACTTCAAGGCCCTCCAGATGGGCAAGGTCTCTCAGGTAGCACCGGTAGACAAGCTCAGCGTGGCCATCGCCATTATCCTTTCTGTCATCTTCCTCGGTGAGGTCCTCACCGTCAAAGCCGCCATCGGCGCCAGCCTCATCATAGCCGGCACGCTCGTCCTCATTCTCTGACCCGGCCTTCGGTTCCAAAACGATTCTTTTTATCCTATCCCGTCCGCTACGCATGTCCATTGCGCAGTGCCACTCTATATTGCGTCATATTTTTTCACTCAAAACATATACCTATGGCTGGTACTACTGGCAATACTAACGCGGCAAAATGGACCCGCGATCACACATGGTCTGTCCTGGATCAGATAGAGGAGCACGCATGGGACGAGAGCATCATCACCCTCTCACAGGCCCTGCTCCGGGTCAAATGCTACAAGCAGCTCTGGTCCTACTGGAAGAAAAAGTGGGAGCAGGACGGCGATCTTATAGACCGCATCTACTACATCGAGCAGATCTTTATCAATAAGCTGGAGGAGGGCGCCCTGTACCGCAGGCTCCATCCCTCTGCCTGCTACTTCATACTGCGAAACAACTACGGCTGCACAGCCAAAGGCGAGCGCGAGCTGCCCCCACACCTGCAGCAGGAGCTGGAGGAGCCACAGCCTGGGCCAGCTACGGCACAGGAGCCTGCCGGCACAGACACACGCGGCATAGCCACCAGCTTTGCCACCATACTCGATCCTGCCGGTCAGGATATCCGACATGGTGACCTGCATAGCGTGGCATCAGTCAGCCCAGACGCCAGAGCAGAGTGGCTGCACCTGCGCCGGCTGGCTGCCATAGAGACGGAAGCAAAGGAGTAGGTATATCCCGCGCATTTGCTCAGAGGTGTCGTAGTGATTTGCTACTTTAGCCATAGACTATCTATACTATCAGACTATGGCACTACTCACCACAGACCTCAGTGACAAATACACAGACCATGTCAGCGTGGCCGATCCTGTCGGCTTTCGCGATTATGGCGGCGCAAAGCTCTTTCACGGCCAGATCTATACCGTCAAATGCCACGAGGATAACTCCTTTGTGCGCAAAGCGCTGGAGGCTGATGGTACCGGCCGCGTGCTCGTAGTAGACGGCGGCGGCTCTATGCGTTGCGCCCTGCTGGGAGATATGCTGGGCGAGCTGGGTGTCAAAAACAAATGGAACGGCGTGATAGTATATGGCTGCATACGGGACTCCGCCGCCATGGCACAGCTACCCCTCGGCGTCAAGGCACTGGCTACACATCCGCTGAAGAGCAACAAGCAGAACGTAGGCCAGGAGAATATCAAGGTGCACTTTGCAGGTGTTGATTTCACGCCAGGCCATTGGGTCTACTGTGATGAGGATGGCATACTGGTATCTCCTGACGAGCTTAGTCTATGACAGATGGCAGACAATACAAATAGATTTTCTGACCGGGTGGATAATTATATCCGCTACAGGCCTTCGTATCCACCCGAGGTGCTGCTCTATATAGAGCAGCAGACGGGGCTGGACGCAGGCTGGACCATAGCAGATATTGGCTCCGGTACCGGCATCTCTACAGAGATCTTTCTGGAGAATAATAATAAAGTCTATGCCGTAGAGCCCAATAGGGAAATGCGTGAGGCCGCAGACCGCCTGCTGGGCCATCATGCCGGGTATATGAGTGTAGATGGTACTGCAGAGCACACCACGCTGCCCGCGCAGAGTGTAGACCTGATCACCGCCGCACAGGCATTTCATTGGTTTGACCGGCAGGCATTCAGGGCAGAGGCACAGCGCATAGCACGCGATGGCGCCTGGTATGCCCTGATCTGGAATGAGCGCAAGGTCAGCACAGATTTTGAGGTGGCATATGAGGACCTCCTCATCCGCTATGGCACAGACTATACCACGGTAGATCACCGCAATATCAGTGAGGATGACCTGCGCAGCTTCTTTGCTCCGTCAGCGCTGATCACCCGCACGTTTTACAATGAGCAGTTGTTTGATTACGAGGGTGTGAAGGGCCGTCTCCTCTCCTCGTCCTATGCGCCCAATGAGGGGCATATCCGTTACGCGCCTATGCTCACCTATCTCCGGGAGATCTTTGACCGGCACCAGGTAGATGGCCGCGTTGGCTTCTCATATGATTGCCACCTGTATCTCGCACAGGTGGTGACAGCTCACACTGTACGCTGAGTCTTCTCCGGCCACTATGGCTGCCCATGTCAATATACCCACCAGTACGGATAGACAGTAAGTGCGCATGTGCGAACTTTGTAGTAATCAAAACTCTAACACCATGCGAAAAATCATACTACTCATGACGCTCATGGTAGCTGCTGCAGCTACCTATGCACAGCAGTGGGACTCACTGCCGCGCCTGATCACCGGCACCGACACAGCCGAGTATATATACCATATACGCGGCATCGGCAGCACTGTCTATTACTGTACAGACAAGGGACTCTTTGCCAGCACAGACAATGGTGACAGCTGGAGCAATGCGACCTTTGCAACTACCAATACTGCCGGCAAGGCGATCCGGTCAGTATACTATGACAGTGCGGGCAGCCGCCTGTATGCGGGTGGGGATACCGCCCTCTATGTGAGTGCTGACCATGGTGCCACCTGGAGCGTGGCCTATACAGTAGGCGACCGGGTGAATGACATCATCCGTATAGGCAATCGGCTGCTGGTGGCCTATGGAGCATTTGGTAGTGGTGGTGTACTGTATTCCACAGATGCATTTGCCACAGCCACTCAGGCTACTGATACCATGCCCAAAGATGTCTTCTTTGCAGACGGCACCAACACCTTCCTCGGAGGCTCCAAGGGCGTCTACAGGAGTACCGACAATGGTAGCACATGGACCCTCGCCGGCACCGGATTCCCTGCCAGTTGCCGCTTCTTTAGCATGGTATCTCTCGGGGGCACCTACTATGCCGGAGATGTTTTTGGCAGTGGCCTCTACATCAGCTCTGACAATGGCGCTACCTGGTCCAATAGGGACTCAGTGGTCTTCCATGACTTCTGCCAGGTATTCAGCGTGATAGAGACGTCGGGCCGCCTGGTATTGAGTATAGATGGTGCATGCAATAACAGCGACCCTATCAAGACCAGCACAGATGGTACAGCCTGGGCCAGCTACCTGGGCAATCTGACTCCGGCATACTACTCCATGCTCGGGGTCAACTCATCCGGCAGCTGCATCTTTACTTTCTACCGCAATAGGCGGATGCCATTCAGGCTCTGCACCACCACAGGCGTAGCCGGGATAGCCACTACAGCTGCTACTATCAGCCCAAATCCGGCGCATAGTACAGTGACCATACATACGGGCACGGCACGTACAGCGGCTATACGCGTACTGAGCACTGCAGGGCAGCTGGTAGGCGAGCAGAGCACCACCACAGGGACTGCACAGATAGATATATCAGGCATCCCGGCCGGTGTGTATATAGTACAGCTGCTCCTGCAGGATGGAGTCCAAACGGCGAAGTTCATAAAGGAATAGGTGCGTCAGGCTTCCGATCCTGAGGGTAATATTTGCTTGGCTGCGCGGTAGAACCCATTAGCTTTGTATCATCATTTCATTAAACCAAACTACCATGCGCAAAGTATTCTTATCCCTTATCATCGCAGGCCTGGCTACAGCCTTGCATGCTCAGAGCATAGAGAGCGGCAGCCACTCCACCACCGGCTACATCAAGAGTGACGGCACTATAGAAAACAGCAGCCACTCTACATCAGGCTATATCAAGAGTGATGGCTCTATAGAGAATAGCCACCACTCCACTATAGGCTACATCCGCAGCGATGGCACCATAGAGAATGGCAGCCACAGCACAGTAGGCTATGTCAAGAGTGATGGCACAGTGGAGAATAGCAGCCACTCCACCATAGGCTACATACGCGGCGGCACCGTAGAGAATAGCAGCCACAGCACCATAGGCTATGCCAATGGCGTAAAGAAAGAATGGGCAGCCGTGGTGTACTTCTTCTTCAAATTCTGATAGGGAACCGACATCAAAGAAAAAAGGCGGTCACCGATCATGACCGCCTTTTTATAAGTTGACCCGCAGGCCCGGTGCTCAGGACATAAACCTGCCCACGGCTACAAAGAGTGCCAGTGCCAGTAGTACAGCGTTGATGCCTATGCCCGGGTACTCGCCCTTGCGCAGGTGATACAGCGCGGCAAAGATCATGGTCAGCGCCAGCCCCAGTGCAGCCAGCACAGTGAGCCCCGGCGCTATGCCCAGTGCCCATGGCAGTATCAGGCCTATGCCTCCCAGCAGCTCGGCTATGCCGATCAGCTTCACCTGCGTGGCGCTGTAGTCATTTACCCATGGTAGTTTGGGTGCCAGTTTTTCCCTGGGTTGAGTCGCCTTCATCAGGCCAGCCATGGCAAACATGGCTCCCAGTAGTATCTGTACGATCCACAATGCAATATTCATATTGATAGTGCTTTTACGTTCTTTAAAATAGTTTACACTGCACAGCCATCCGGGCCGCAGCTGTTCTCATCCATGCCCATAGTGGTCATAGGGCCGCGGGCCTCCCACGCAGCCTGCAGTGCTCCGGCAAAGGTGCTGCTCTCCTGCGCACCGGATACCGCATAGCGGCTATCCAGCACAAAAAAGGGTACACCACGCACACCTATCTGCTGCGCACGTACCACATCCTGCTCCACGGCGTCAGCATAGGCATCAGAGCTGAGCATATCCAGCGTCTCCGCGCGGCTGATACCCAGCCCCTCTCCGATCGCTGCCAGCACCTCCCGGTCTGCCGTATTTTTACCTTCGGTAAAGTAGGCCCGGAACAGCGCCTCCTCTGCCTGGTCCTGCACGCCATGCTGCGCTGCCAGGTGCGAGAAGCGATGAGCATCCCACGAGTTGGCCACCACGGCGTGGTCCAGGTGGTACTCCAGTCCGGACTCACGCGCCATATCGGTCACGCGGGCATTCATGGCAGCAGCCTGCTCCTGCGTCCAGCCCTTCTTCTCGGCCAGCATCTGGTTTACGGTAGTAGTGGGGTCTGTCTTCAGCTCGGGGTCCAGCTGGTAGCTGCGCCACACCACCTGCACCTGCCCGCGCTGCGGAAAGGCCTCCAGCGCTGCCTCAAAGCGGCGCTTGCCTATGTAGCAAAAGGGGCACATGATGTCGCTCCATATTTCCACGGTCATCTTGTCTGTAGTAGTCATGATCTGTTGATTTAGATAGCTGCACGCAGCTTAGGTATATCGTATACGCGATGATACGACAAATACGATACCAGTAGCAATACCAGGAAGACCACCGGCCCCACAGCTGTCTGTATACCATCCACAGAGGTATGCGCTATGATGGCTGATATAAAGGTGATGGCAAAGCCCGCATAGGTCCATTCCTTTACCCTGCCGGGTACCGGTGCCAGCAGGAGTACGGCACCTATGATCTTGGCCACGGCCAGCTCCTGGCGGAAGTACGAGGGGAAGCCGATGTGTACAAATGCCTCCTTGATAGCGTCTGCGGTAAAGTACATGTAGGCAGACATAAGCATCATGCCCGCTACGATCACGGTGCTGGTCCAGTAGATGATTATAGGGGGTGAAACGAAATGTAAGATAAGGAGAAACCCAAAAAAGCGCAAAAAAGTGAGCAATGACGCGGGATACAGGCATATATGGCCGTATGGACGCGGGGGCGACCAGATGTAGGTAATGGTGCATATAACTACCAGAACGCTACCATGAGGCCCGGAGGCCCTAAACGGCCCAAACTACACCCCACCCACCACGCGCAAAGCCGCGCCAGTACTAAGATACAGCCCGATAGATACCTACCCGCCTGCACCCGCCAGGTGAGGCCCGCGTGTGCGCCTAAATGACCCCTCAAATACCATCAAAATACCTCTGGGCGGACGTTTGGGCGGACGGCTGGGCGGACGGATGTCCTCCAAAAACAGGGGTGTAAAAGGGGGTATACTGCCCGATATTCTGTTAAAAAGAGCCTTTTTGAGCGGATAGAGACCCCCTTATTACCTGAAAAATGCGGGTTTTACAGCGCATAAGTACATAGATAATCAATAGATTGTAGCGTCTTTCCCTATGAAAACGTGTGTGTGCGCGATTTTTGACGCCTATAAGTGGCTAGAAAGCTTCGCAGGTTACCGTCTGCTTGGCATTCTCTGGATTACCCCAGGTAAGGATCGTCCATTTATAGTGTTTCTTCAAGTTCACCCATGCTTGTGCCTTGTCACTCCATTGCAGATCTTTATTCGACTTGAATAGTTTGTAATAATCATCTACTGCTCCGGCTGGCACTGTAAAACTGTTTTTTATGCAGATTCCATCTCTAAATACGTATATGATTTCTGCCATCTCCCCGAGAGAGTATACTGTCTCTGTTTTCCCTTTTACTACTTCTTCTGTTTTGGTTATGTGAGCACGTGAATGGTTCTTTTTAATAAATACATCTACATCAGCTTTGGGTCTGCCAACCATGTTTTGACCATAGCAAGCTGCTACCAAAATGATAAGGATTATTGTCCAACCTATTTTCATCATAAAATTAGTGTTTAATCTATTGTAAAATATTGATAAACAGATATAATATATGATTTCAATTAGCTTTTATACTAACTAAAATGTGCATATTCGCTACTGAGGCGGCCAGACTCTCGAATGAGTCACACTCAGCTGGCCGCCCTTTTTGACCCCTGAGCATCATCCACCTGCTCGGGGGTCTGTTTTTGTAGCACTGAGATCAGCGCATCCTTGGCTTTGATTATGTCTTCAAGGTCTTTGACCCGTTGTCGTAAGAATTCATTTTCAGTTTTCATATCTATTTTTGGTTGATCAACATACTTAGTTCCTGTCTCCCGCGCCGTTAAGGGGCGGAAAAAATCTATCATTTCTTTGTCGCTTTCGTCAGTATTTGTGCCCACGGTCATGGCTGCTATATCAATCCCCCTATCCTTTAATTTCAACAAGAAGTTGTAAGGCAACTTACCATCCAACTCCTCCGCCTTAGCTATGTTGTAGTTCACATTTTGCCTAGTCATACCCATGGCTGTAGCGAACGCTGTTTTGCTCTTGTAATAGCGTTCTATGTACTGCTCTAAACAGGAAACTTGACTAATGTGCATAAAAATGTGGAAAAAATACTGTCGTTATTTTCGTAAAATGTTTTTCGCTTTCGAAAGGCTTTTTACTTTTGCAATACAATCTAACGCAACAAAGGTATGAAAGTAGACGAGATAGGAAAGAATATTTCCCGCGAGGATAAGCTGATAGCAGCTGTAAACTGCGAAACATCCGAGAGCATGATCAACGACGTGCTAGCGGGCCGCCGCAACGCTGAAACCAAGACTGGGCGTGCGATAGTAAAGGAACTGAGGCGCCTGGCCAAGATCAATATCGCAGCCAACGGCAAGAAGAATAAGCGCATCATGGAGGCTGCCTGCCAGCTCGACGAAAACTCGACAAATCCCGCAAAATAGACGGTCAATCAATTATTAACATATACCCAAAAATAGGTATGAGAGGTCCAGATGATAGAATAGTAAAGATGCGTTTTGCATCTATGGAGGCACCGGGGGTAATGCTACCGGAGCTGCTAAGAGAAGCTATAGCACAAGTGCCATCCGGTAAACGCCTGCAGGTGTGGCTGGGAGATCACGTAATACTGCAATACTGGCCTACTCCTGATCAGGATATAGTTCACGGCGCAGACCCACACCATTCTGCTGAGCCATCAGCTCAAAATAAGACGACAGCATGCTATACATCGCCCATAGATCAATCATCTCACCAGCCGTATAGCCCAGCAGAAAGGTCAAATGTTTGGACTCTGGACCTACACCTGGAGCTGGCACGTAAGAACC
>DDEZ01000011.1 GCA_002336805.1 Bacteroidetes bacterium UBA1941 | reverse complement strand
TGGCCGAAGTTTGGGGAAGCTGACACTCACTTTAAGGCATTACCGCACTTACTGCAATACGTATCACTTCCGCTGTTCTTAGCTCCACACTTTGAGCAGTATAGGCTATCCGAATAGTTACTTTGTTGATTGCTTTGCCCTTCGCTTTTTCCTTTGTAGTAAGCAGCTTTATAAATCAACAAAACTGGTATACCGGCAAGTACGAGAAGTATAATTAATATCTCTGGTGTTCCTAGTCCAAACATAAAATTGAGTTTCAAGTAAAGGACGTACATTGTTTCCTTTATAACAATACCTAGAAATGGGTATACCTCCCTCATAGCCAATATAGATGCTTCGCTACCGCTATCACGACAAAAGAGTTTTGTCCCGTCCCACTTTCTTGTCCCACTCTTTTGTCCCACTTTCTTGTCCCACTTTCTTTGTCCCATTTCTTGTCCCACTTTTGTCCCACTCCTGTCTCACCCAGAAAATGGGACATGGGACAAATGAGACATGGGACATCAGTAAATCTGTAAATCTGTAATTCTGTAAATTAGTAATTCCGTAAATCTGTAAATGCCCCGCAAAGACTTATCCACCAATCCCGCCCTGTGGTAGCGCGGGTTTTGGCTTTTTGAGGGCTGCAAAAACGGCTTTTGACAAATAGCCTTATTTACGTATTGTCGTTTATTTTGCTATATTTGCATCGTATTTCAAAAGATGGCAGTGACGGTACTGCCGCCCTTTTTTATAGCTGTGCGCACGGCTCTCATCCTACCGTATCTGATCTTTATTTTTTATCACTTCAATCCCCATTACCTATGGACGATACTAAGAGGCCGCTGCCTCCGGGTGTGACACCCGTGACCAAATCATCTAAACACATCATCGCTCCGTGGCATGATCCCGCCGCGAGCCTCACTGAGCTCAGGGAGCGCGAGCAGCAGGTCCTCCGCGCGCAGGCCGAGCGCGATGGCCTGACCCCATACCTGCCTGACAAGGCGATACTGCACCGTGCCGACCTGGTAGGCGCAGAGATGCAGAAGAACATAGCCGAGCAGATAGCGCAGGAGAAAGCGCAACAAGAACAGTCGCTGACTGCCGGTGAGCAGTACACGCACCCCCGCACACCCTTTGTACCGCAAAAGCTGCTGGACGATCTGGCCCTCCGCTCTGCCGAGTCCGCAGAGATGACCCGCCTGGCTGCCCTGCGCCAGCAGGAGGCACAGGAGGGCACAGAGGCTGCGGGCGATGCTACCCTCTTCACCGTGCAGGACGTAGGCCAGTGGATGGCGCAGGCTGCCACACAGGAGCCACCGCGGCCGCTCTTTGATGAGTTTTGGTACGAGCGCGACCTCTGCATCCTCTTTGCCGATACCAATCTGGGCAAGTCTCTGCTGGCCGTACAGATAGCAGACAGCATCAGCCGTGGCGTGCCTATAGGGCCGTTTCGCATGGAGGCTCAGGCACAGCCGGTCTTGTACTTTGACTTTGAGCTCACAGCCAAGCAGTTTCAGGCGCGCTATACGCACGACTACCAGGAGCCGTTTGAGTTTTCGCGCCAGTTTTACCGCGCTGAGCTAAATGTGGATGACAGCTACCGCGATCATGGTTATACGGCCTTTGAGCAATACCTGTACGATCAGATAGCGCTCTATGTGCGCCGCACGGAGGTGAAGGTGGTGATCATAGACAACCTGACCGCCCTCTGCAGTGACAATGAGCGGGCCAAAGACGCCTACCCTATCATGGAGTCGCTCAATAGGATCAAGAAGCAGCTGGGGGTCTCCCTGCTGGTCATAGCCCACACGCCCAAGCGCGATACCACCCGACCGCTGGAGGAGAATCACCTGCAAGGCTCGAAGCAGTTTTCAAACCTGACGGACAGCATGTTTGCCATAGGCAAGAGCCACCGTGACCCGCGCATCCTCTACCTGAAGCAGATCAAGCACCGGGTGGGCGAGAAGATCTACGAGGGTGATAATGTATGCCTCTGCCAGATCACAAAGCCGCACAACTTCCTGGGCTTTGAGTTTATGGGCTATGCCCGCGAAACGGACCACCTGCGTGAGATGAAGCAGAAGGAACTGGGCGACAAGATGGCTGCGGTCAAAGACCTGCACACCGCCGGCCTGACCCAGCGCGAGATAGCCGAAAAGCTGACCATACCACTCTCTACGGTCAATCGCTACCTGATCCGCTCAGAGCAGGAGAATAAGGCGGCCTGACCTGTGATCACACCTCTATATGCTCCGGAGAGCAGATGCGGTGGCGTGGCTACGGTCTGTGACCTCCGGAGCTTTTGGGTGAGATGCAGAGGGCCATGGTGCCACGATGAGACAAGATGGTGGGACAAAATAGTGGGACAGAAAAATGGGACAAGAAATGGGACAAAAAATGGGACGGGACAAGATTTGTAATCCTATGAACACCTGGTACAAATAAAAAAGACCGCGTCTTCATGCGCGGCCTTCTAAATAGGGGTTGGCTATATCTTGGTGGCTGTTTAGGCCCTTTTTACACCTTCGCGGAGCAGGAGGAGGTTCAGGTCGTTAGTACCTACAAAGTTGGCAGAGATGTGAGGACCGCTGCCTGCAGTAGCGTCCTGTGCCGGAGCAGCCTCGGTAGCGGCAGGAGTAGTAGCTGCCGGAGCCTCTACTGCTGTGTTTGCCACGTTTACGATAGTAGCCTTGGTAGTTTCCTTGGCGGCTGGCGTTTGTGCCTTGGCTGCGAAAGTGACCAGTGTGAGTGCTATTATCAGGAGGCTTTTCATCTTTTTTCGGTTTTAGTCGTTCGTTATGAATTCAAGATAGATTTAGGTTACGTTTTTGTCAAGGTTTTTTTTGAAAAAAGTTTCAGAAAAATGTAACCTTTTTGAATCCATATGATTATCAGGGACTTATTTTACGCGGAAAGCGGGGTTTTATTGTGGCGATATAGAATACAGCCCTCCAAACCTCTCCCGACTGCATCGGGATCTGCGACCTAAAGGGAGGCTTTAATACAAGTACATGGCTAGGCTGTTAGGTCGATTTAGAGGGCAAACCCTTGTGCATAACTATAAATCGGCGTCCACTGGCTATTATTTTTAGTAAATACTAATTTTATACTACAAAATATAGCGATATGGAGTTTGAAAGAGGACAGTGGATCGTAGATCAGAAGAATAAGAAGCCGGTGTGGGTCACTGCGGTAGAGCTGGATGGTACGCTGGTGATGGGCTGGGGCCTGAGGCGGCACACGCCGCACTGGTGCACGGCCTCTGCCCTGCGCGACAGCCCGCGCGTGATGAGTGACGGAGAGGTGGCAGACTATATAGACCAGGAGTGCAGTGTGGATGGCATGACGTACTTCAAGACGATCATGAATAATCCGGACGACTATATGTTTAAAAGCATCAGCCGCTACGGCACGGACGATAAGGAGCATATCCGCCGCTGTGTAGAGGATGAGCGCACGGCACGCTACGGCACTGATATAGAGGCGCAGCGCAAGGCCCGGCTCAGGGAGCGTCTGTGACGGGCGGCAGGGCGGGGTCGCGGCTCTTTGCACAGGGGCATTATTTTTGTAGCCCTCCGGGTAAATAAAACGGACAGCACATCCGTCTTTTACTTTACCCAAATCGATCTCACATGAAAAAGATAGGTATCATCGGCTCCGGCGCAGTAGCCAAAGCGCTCGGCAATGGATTTATCAGGCACGGCTATGAGGTGCGCCTCGGCACGCGTGACCGGGCCAAGCTGGCCGACTGGCAGGCGCAGGCCGGAGAGCGGGCCTCGGTGGGCACCTTCTCCGAGGCGGCATTCTTCGGAGACATAGTAGTACTGGCAGTGAAAGGCCATGCGGCTAAAGACGCACTGGCACTAGCAGAGCAGCGCCACCTGGATGGCAAGACCATCATAGACACCTGCAATCCGATAGCCGGCCCTCCGGTGAATGGGGTCCTCCCCTATTTCACCGCTGCCAATAACTCCCTGATGGAGGACCTGCAAAAGGCCTATCCCGATGCTCACTTTGTGAAATGCTTCAACTCTGTAGGCAGCCCCGTGATGGTCAATCCTGAGTACCTGGGCGGCCGGCCCAGCATGTTCATCTGCGGCAATAGCGATGCGGCCAAAGCGGAGGTGTCAGAGATACTAGGCTACTTTGGCTATGAGCCGGAGGATATGGGCGGTGTAGAGGCTGCGCGGGCCATAGAGGCGCTGTGCATGCTGTGGTGCATACCCGGCTTTCGCGACAATAGCTGGACACACGCCTTTAAGCTGCTGCGCAAATGAGTGATGCAAATTGATAATTGAAAGGGCTATGCGATCATGCGACCTCATAGTACAAATCTGCGGCGTCCCGTATCAATTATATCACTGCCACTTCGGCCACCGGCTCACTCCACCTGATTGACGATCATCCAGAAAAAGCCCAGGGCTGATATCTCTTTGAAGAAGGCATCAAAGGCTACGGGCTTTACTACGTAGCTATTCACACCCAGCTCATAGCAGTGCTTCATGATAGGGTCATCTTTGGTAGAGGTGAGCACTACTACCGGTATATTGCAGGTGCGCTCGTCAGCCTTGAGCCGCTGCAGCACCTCCAGTCCGCTCACGCGGGGCATATTGATATCCAGCACGATCACGCGCGGCTTAGACTCTACCGACCTCCCTTCAAACATGCCCTGGCCAAAAATAAAGTCCAGCGCCTCGCCGCCATCTTTGAGGTGCATGAGGCCATTGGCCAGGTTGTTTTTTTTCAGCGCACGGATGGTCAGCTCGGCATCGTGCTCATTGTCTTCTACGAGTAGTACTTCTACTCTTTGCATTGTCGTATCCATTTCTGTCTAGGTTATGTGTGTATGATTCAGTTTCTCTCCTTTATACACCGGCCGCCGGCAGCGCTATGTAGAATGTGGCTCCCTGGTCCAGAGCGCCCTCTGCCCATACCCTGCCGCCGCTGCGTGTCACTATCCGCTGTACTATGGCCAGCCCTATGCCTATGCCCTCGTACTCCGTATCCCTGTGCAGCCGGGAGAATACGCCAAAGAGCTTATTCATATACTGCATATCAAAACCGGAGCCATTGTCGCGCACATGATAGATGACCTCGCTGCCGTCCAGCCGGGCACCTACCTCTACTACCGGTGCCTCTTTTTTGCCGGAGTATTTCACAGCATTAGACAGCAGGTTTACAAATACTTGCTTCAGCAGGTCGCGGTCACCCACTGCGCGTGGCATATCCTTTTGTATACGAAACTCCGGCACCTTTTGCACAGTAGCATTTATATCCTCCAGTGCCTCCTGTATCAGGATATTCACGTCTACGATGCCCGCCGTGATGCCCAGCTTGCCCAGCCGGCTAAACTCCAGCAGGCTCTCTATGAGGCGGGCCATGCGCTCCGCATTGCGTGTGATATTGCCCAGCAGGCGCAGGCACTCTGCATTGAGTTCCTTCTCATGGTCCTCACGCATGATCATAGCATAGCTGTGCACCGCGCGCAATGGCGCACGCAGGTCATGCGACACAGAGTAGGTAAAGGCCTCCAGGTCATTATTGCTCTGCTCCAGGTCTTCATTTTTTTGCTTCAGCTCTTCATTGAGGTCACTGAGGGCAGCCTCCTGCTTATGTATATTGATAAAAAATTTGACCTTATTGATCAGTATCTCCGGCTGGAATGGCTTGGTGATAAAGCTGAACGCACCCCGCTCATAGCCTTTGAAAATATTGAGGTTGTCCGTATAGACCGCGGAGATAAAGATGAAAGGGAGCTTGGCCGTCTTTTCCTCCTCGCGCAGGATACCGGCCAGCTCATAGCCATCCATCTCGGGCATCTGTATATCCAGCAGTGCCAGCGCAAAGTCATGGTGCAGCGTAGCCCTCAGCGCTTCATTGCCGCTATATGCCTTTACCAGCTCTACATCCAGATCGCGCAGTACGGTCTCTAGGGCCACGAGGTTTTCGGGCCTATCATCTACGATCAGTATTTTGGGTCTCCTATTCATGGTCAGATCATTTTGGGGATAATGTGCGGTCACTTGCTCAGCCATACGCGCATCAGTGACAGCAGCCGCTCTACGTCTACAGGTTTTGTGATATAATCGCTGGCACCTGCATCGATGCACCGCTGCTTATCTTCCTTCATCGCCTTGGCCGTGAGGGCTATCACCGGCAGCCCGCGAAACCGCTCCTGCGCACGTATGCGCCTCATGGCCTCGTAGCCATCCATCTCCGGCATCATGATATCCATGAGCACAAGGTGTACATCAGGATCGCGCTGCAGGGCATCGAGGGCTATCTGGCCATTCTCCGCTTTGCTCACCTCCAGCCCGCGCTCCCGCAGCACCTTAGACAGGGCAAATACATTGCGCATATCATCATCCACCAGCAGCACCTTCTTGCCATGAAATACACTCTCGCGGTCATACAGCTCTGTGATCATCTTCTGCTTGGCCTCCGGCAGCAGGCTGATGGTGCGATGCAGGAAGAGGGCAGTCTCATCCAGCAGGCGCTCTTCTGACTTTACTCCCTTTATGATGATGGTCTCGGCATATTTTTGCAGTTCATCGTTTTCTGCGCGGGTCAGTTCCTTGCCGGTGTAGATGATGACCGGCGGCAGTGGCTCACGCAGTCCCTGCAGGCGGTGGATCAGCTCTATCCCACCGGTATCCGGCAGCCCGAGGTCCAGCACGATGCAGTCTATATGATGCGCTCCGTATAGCTGTATGGCCTCCGCACCATCTTTGGCCTCATAGGTTTTCACGTCGCCATTGCCTATCAGCTTTTTCATGGCTACGCGTGCGTTGGTATCATCTTCTATGATCAGGAGGTTTTTTACTTTCCTGTTCACCAGATTCTCTATTCTGTTGAATGCTTCCTCCAGGTCATTTTTGCTGATGGGCTTGGATAGAAACTCCACAGCTCCTTCCTTGATAGGTGCCAGGGTCCTTTCATTCACAGACATGATGTGCACCGGTATGTGCCGGGTAGCGGGATCATGCTTGAGCTGTGCCAGCACCTGGTGCCCGTCTATACCCGGCAGGTCTATATCCAGTATGATGGCATGCGGCCGGTAGTGTGCAGCCAGCACCAGGCCATCCTCACCGGTAGCGGCAGCTATACATTTGAACCCCTTGGCGTGGCTCTGCTTCAGCAGTATGTCTGCAAACTTGAGGTCATCCTCTATGATCAGCACGAGGGTGTCGCCATCCTTTACCAGCTGGCGGTCATCTGCTATGGTCGGATAGTTGTAGAGGTGTTCATTTTTTTCAAATACCGGTGCCGGTCGGTGCACGGAGATGGTCTTTGCCCCCTCCCCTGCTATCTGCTCTGCCCTCAGCTCTATAGGTAGCGTGAGGGTAAAGGTAGAACCCTCTCCCGCGCGGCTGGTCAGCCTGATCTCACCGCCCAGCAGCTTGCTCAGCTCGCGTGATATGGAGAGGCCCAGGCCTGTGCCGCCGTATTTGCGCGAGGTACTGCCATCGCCCTGATGAAAGGCCTCAAAGACTGCCATCTGCTTATCTACCGGTATGCCTATACCGGTATCGCTCACAGCGATAGAGATGTGGCTGCTATCTCTGCGCTGCACCTCTACACTGATCGTGCCCTGTGCGGTAAACTTGATCGCATTGGACAGCAGGTTGCGAATGATCTGATCCAGCCGCTTAGTGTCAGTGGTGATGAATGCCGGCATCTGCTCTCCCAGTACCAGGTTTAGCTTCAGGCCCTTGCTCTCCGCCTGATGGCGAAAGTTTCTACCGATATCGTCCAGAAATACACGCGGGTCCATGTGCTCCAGCTCGAGTGTCATCTTGCCGGCTTCGATCTTTGAGAGGTCCAGCACCTCATTGATCAGGCCGAGGAGGTCCATGCCACTTTTATTGATGATCTCAGCGCTCTCTACCTGGTCTGTGGTCAGGTTCTTCTTTTTATTATCTGCGAGGTCGCGGGAGAGTATGAGCAGGCTATTGAGCGGTGTGCGCAGCTCATGCGACATATTGGCCAGAAACTCTGACTTGTACCTGCTGCTCACCTCCAGCTGCTGCGACTTCTGCTGGATATCTACACGTGCAGCCTCTACCTCTGCATTCTTGGCCTCCAGTATCTGGGTCTGCTCCTCCAGCTCCTCATTGGTCATCTGGAGCTCCTCCTGCTGTTGACGGAGGCTTTGAGACTGCTCTTCCAGCTCTTCATTGAGCTGGCGCAGCTCCTCCTGCTGGGCCTGCAGCTCCTCTGCCTGCTGCAGGGTCTGGTCCATCAGGTCCCGGGCACGGGCACGCGCCTGAGCGGCATCTATGCCTATAGCTATATTGCCGATGACAAGGGGGAGAAAATTTCTGGCGAGATCTGAGAATCCCGATATCTTGCCGACCTCGATCACGCCCAGCACCCTATCCTCCAGAGGAAAGGCCACTGCTATGATTTCGCCCGGAGTGACAGATGCCAGCCCACTCTGTATGGTGAAGTATCCCTGCGGGACGTCTGAGAGGATAATGATGGTATTGCCGGCTGCAGCCTGCCCTACTATGCCCTCACCCCAGGAGACACGTTTATTGGTCATGCTTTTAGTATCCAGTGCATAGCCTGCGGCTAGCGTCAGGTGCGTGCAGTCAGTGTCTGTCACGTATATCGCGCCTATATCTGCTGACAAGTATTGACATACATAGAGGATGATCTGCTGGGCCAGCTCTGCGGTAGGTTTATTGCCTTGCATCCGGCGGGCCAGCTCACTGGTGCCTGTCAGGTTCCAGTTTTTGACCATATTCTCGTGCTCTGCACGCCTGAGAGCCTTGAGGTTTGTATTGATGATAAAATAAACGGCTATCAGCACCAGTACGATGATACCCAGCAGTGCGAGAAATACTTGTGCAAAACTCCGGGCATCTTCATTGCTGGCCTTCTCTCGTTCTGCCAAGAGAGTATTTTCTATCTCTTTGGACTGGGCTATAGCAGTGCGTATATCATCCATGCGTCTTTTGGCATCGCCACTGGCCTGGATCCTAGCCGCTGCAGCAAATCCACTGGCCCTCCGTACCTCTATAGCCCCCTCCAGGTACCTGATATGGTCCTGTATTTTGGCGCTAAGGGCTTTGAGGCGTAGCTGCTGAGTAGGGTTGTCTGTGGTCAGCTCCTGTGCCTTGGCCAGGTGTACCTGTATCTGTGTGCGTGCCTCATTGAATGGCTGCAGGTATGCCGGATCTCCGCTGATCAGATAGCCTCGCTGACCTGTCTCGGCATCTACAGCGTATTGCAGCACCTCCTCCAGTTCCGAGAGGACCATGTGTGTATGCTCCACCCATGAGCTGGTGCTTACAAACTTTTCACTATTGCGAAAAGATATGACGCCGACGCCCAGCAGCAGCAGTGAGCAGAAGGCCAGGCCGGCAAGTATTTTTTTATCGAGTGTCAGTCTCATGACAGTGTATGGTGTGGGTTATTTATCTCGTGTATAGTGATGATGTGTGCTATATTCTCCGGTCAGTATTTCTTGCGATAGATCCTCTGCCGGACATCCAGTGCTGAGAACTCCCGCTCCTGATCTATAAACTGTAGTGTCTCCCTCGATCCCAGTGCCAGTACCCCGCCACTCACCAGACTATCTGTGAATAGGGATAGCGCCCGTGCCTGCAGGTCTTTATTAAAATAGATGAGGACATTGCGGCACAGTATGAGCTGTACCTCTGCAAATACCTGATCGGTGACCAGATTGTGATGTGCCCAGACGATATTCTTTTTGAGGCTTCGATCCATGACTATGTGATCATAGGCGGAGGTATAATAGTCTGCAAAACTCCTGCTGCCACCAGATCTCTGATAGCTCATAGTGTATGCCCTGGCAGCCTCTGCAGCGTATACCCCCTCCCGGGCCAGGTCCAGAGCGTGCTGATTGAAGTCTGTGGCGTATATGGTGGTGCGGTCATAGATACCCTCCTCCTGTAGCAGTATGGCCATGGAGTATACTTCCTGCCCGGTGGAGCAGCCGGCATGCCATATCTTTATAAATGAGTATGTGCGCAGAAGCGGAATGACCTGCTCGCGCATGGCCCGATAGAAATCAGGATCGCGAAACATCTCCGTAACTGTGATGGATAGATCGTGTAGCAGCAGACCAGCGGCATGTGGGTCCTGCACGACCATTTGGGAAAGTTCTTCCACAGTCTGTAACCCTGATAATATCAACCTATTATGTATCCTTCTGTGAATATGAGCCTCGGAGTATTGACGAAAATCGTAGCCATATATATCATATAGGATATATAATAGGCGTTCAATTTCAGATTCATGGATCATAGTTACCACCATATCTATCATCACTCATGCATAATGCTGCCAGACATGCCGGCGCGATATATGCCGTGTGAGTGTATATATGTTAAGGTAGTAATTTGATCAAAGACTAAGGCCCCGGTACAACACATACTTTGTAACCAATCGGGCACCGGGCGGAATGATAAGGGGAAAAATACAAAACCCCGGCGGACCGGGGCTTTATAAGGGGGGCTTGAGTTGTATCTTTTGCTATTAAGCTTGCTTTACACCTTCGCGAACGATAGAGAGATTTGCCTTAGAAGTACCTACCAGAGCGTCAGTCTTGGCAGTGGCATCAGCCGGAGTAGCTACCGGAGCAGCCTGCTCAGTCTTCACTTCCTTCCTGGTCTCGGTAGCAGGAGTCTCACACTTTGCGGTGGCTACTGCTGCGAGGAAGGTGATAGTGAGGACGATGCTTTTCATTTTTCGTTGCTTATAAATACAAGGTAGTTTTAGGTTTCACTTTTGTCAAGGTATTTTTTCAAAAAACTTTCAGAAAAACGAAACATTTTGAAACCATACTGATAATCAATATATTAAAACGGCAATGAATTACGAGTTGGTACAATCTTACCAGTTAATATATAAACCTCACGAATTCATTTTAACCAGATAGTACCCTTTTATAGGTATTGCATATACTGTTTAATCGTCATACATTTGACCTGACAATAAAATACTGGCGTTAGCTATATTCTTGTAGTAGGAAACTCGGAATCTCCAAACAAGACATCGGAATATAGGCTTTGACACCCCAATACGGGCGTGGGCATAGTCTATTCGTGTCTTTGGCTATCCGAGTGCCACTACTACGGAAAATACTAGGAGTCCACGCCCCCTTTATTACCGCTCTGTCAGGACTTCGCAGGGGCATCTAACCCAATAATGAAGTATCTATTTACGCTCATCACTGTTATAGTGGTATCGGTCTCTTATGCTCAATCAGATAGCACATTTCAGAAATACCCCATCACTCGAAAGGTAGACATCTCATTTGAGGTGGGTGGAATATTCGGGATCAACAAGGGACACATCGAAATGCAATCGGCTGGTATATTGCCAGATGGAGGCCAGAAAAAATACACCAGCCAATCATATCACAATAACATGGCTGAAATAGCTGTAATAGTGGCTAAGCCTATCAATCAGAAATTACGTATAGGCGGCGGTGTGAGCTTTGATATCGGTAAGAAAGATGTATTTGACCCCGCTGTAAAGCACACATCCTTGTTATTGCCGGTGTATATGGATATCAAGTATAATTTCATCAATAGGCGTGTAAGCCCTTTCATATCCTCTCAGATAGGTGCAGCATACTATACTGGTAGCTATGAGGGATATGGCGCCACAGCCGGGCTGAATCTTGGCGTAAAGGGGTATGTATCTAATCGTGTGGCCTTGAGCTTCTTGGTAGGTGGCCGCTTTCAGCACATCTATGGAGGGCAATACTTCTATACAGATGAGCAAGGAAATAATACAGTCCAGGTGAATGGTCAGAGCTTTATGTATTTCGTTACCACACGCTTTGGGATCACATTCTAAGCATCACCATAAATGGGTATATTTGCACTATGGCAAAGGAGAAAAAACAGAGAGCGGCTAAGTACGAAAGGCCGATACAGCACAATCTGTCATTCAGTGAAATGATGAAGATAGCAGTGAATCCGAAGCCTAAACCAAAGCCGGAAAAGAAAGCTGATAATTGATATATTGCAGTAAAACTGCATTTATGACATATGGTGAATGCCAAGAAAAGATTGGCACCCTAAAGCATCTGATAGGCAAGAAAGGTGCGCAGGGACATAAAATAACTTCTATTGTAGCTGCACCTATAGGTGTAAGCAAAGAAGAGTTTAGCCGCCGTGTTCACTATGAATTGGGAAATCTACCCTCGCTTCCTCCTTCGTCAGAGTTATCAACTCATGACTATCAGTTACTATGTGTATGCCAGCTTTCGGCTGGGGAGCCTGCCACGCTTCTCGACTTGTTTTGGCTAACGGATGATTTTCCATCTCTTTCGGATAAGGCAAATCAGGGAGAATAAGATATACTTTGGGCTTATTAGTTTCCATAATAGTTAGTATTTTTGACTACCACATCATTGATACTAACTATAGCCCCGCAAGGGGCTTTTCTATTTCAAAGCTACTGCATTAGGCGCGGCCTACCAAATCCTTCCAGCGTAGCCTGTAGTTAGTGTGTGTCAGGATGTGGTTAAACCTGTCCTGATCCTCTAGTTTGCGGGTATTCCATTTGTATGAGAACTCATTGCAATAGCTACCAAGATGCTTGACACTTACTTGATGATACACACCATATATCCCTCGCTTCATCTGTGACCAGAAGCCCTCAATAGTCTGTGTGTGTATGTCACCTATGACGTATAAGCCTTTGGAGTGGTTCACGGTCTTGTGTTGGTCATAGCCCTGTGTAGGTAATGCGGAATAGCCTGTATGCTCATCAGTGTAGAGGATAGCCTTAGTACTCACATGGTCCTGTATGAAGCTAGTAAGCTGCTTCTTACCCACGTTCGGCACTACTTTGAGTATCACCTTACCGTCACGCTCTACAATACCCGCAACTGGCTGTTTAGGCTTGCCGGGCTTGCCCGCGTATATCTTGGACACGTTGCCCTTATCATCCTTATGGCCGTGGTAGCCGTGCCGGTTCTTGGCCTCGCCGCCTATGAATGTCTCATCGGCCTCCACTGTACCCTCTAATATCAACTGGCCCTGCTCGCGTAGCATCTCGCGGATACGCTGGAGCATGAACCAAGCGGTCTTTTGAGTGATACCCAAATCCCTACTAAGCTGGTGGGAGCTGATGCCCTTCTTGTGGTTAGCCACGAGGTAGATAGCCGCGAACCAGTAGCGTAGCTCTAATTTGGTGTTCTCAAAGATAGTCCCCACCAATACCGTGAACTTCTTACCGCAATCCTTGTCCGCACACTTGTAGCGCGCTCCATGCTCAATAACGTATGGCTTCTTAGCTGATGCACAGTGCGGACATATTGGATTTCCCTGCCATCTGTGAGCCTCCAAATAGCGAATACATACCGGATTGCAGCTAAAGTACTCTAACAGCTGTAGTACACTCCTGAAACGTAAGTCCATACTCATTTATTTAGAATACAAACGTACAAATTAGTACCACTTGCTACCTAAATAAATCTGTTAAATCAGCCTGAAATGGTCATTATTTTAACAAATAGCTGTACCAAGTGGTAAGTCAATCCCATTAAAACAGTGCCAGTGCTCTGATTTTAACAATTGCTCACCTATGCCTGACCTCTAGACATAAAAAAAGGGGCTCTTGGGAAGCCCCTAACCTAAACCCAACCTATGAAAATATCGTTTTTGTCCTTTTTTCTGGCCTATCGGCCTGCTCCGCTACCGTCCACCACTCCTGTACATCTCGTCTGCCTATCCTACGCTCATGGTCCGGTGTGACTGCTGCTCCTTAGAACAGGTAGATGTGTATATCCATGACGCAAAGATGTCAGCATTTCTCTTATCAATCAAACTGATAATTTTTATATTGCAATAGACAAAAACTATCAGTCATGAATCTGCAACAACTGGAATACATCATAGCAGTAGATCAGCACCGTCACTTTGCCCGGGCAGCTGAGCATAGCTTTGTGACACAGCCTACGCTGAGCATGATGATACAAAAGCTGGAAGATGAGCTGGGGCTCAAGATCTTTGACAGGGCAAAGCATCCCATCACTCCCACACCGGAGGGCGAGGAGATCATACGCCGGGCCAAGGTGATCCTGGCCGAGGCCTCACACCTGAAGGACTACTCTCAGGAGCTGAAGGGCGAGATCACGGGTGACCTGCATATAGGCATCATACCCACGCTGGCGCCATATCTGCTGCCACTGGTGCTCAAAAACTTTGCAGTCAAGTTTCCCCGGCTGAAACTGTATGTGCGGGAGATGGTGACAGACGATATCATAGCAGGGCTCAAGTCCGGCCGCATAGAGATGGGCCTGCTGGCCACTCCCCTGCACGAGCCGGCACTACAGGAGCATGTTTTGTTCTATGAGGCCTTCTACGCCTACGTATCCCAGAGTGAAAAACTATCTAACAAGAAGTACCTCCTGCCCAGGCAGATCAACCCTGACCACCTGTGGCTGCTGCAGGAGGGCCACTGCCTGAGGAGCCAGATATTCAACCTCTGCGAGCTAAAGCAGCAGAGCAGCGATACAGAGACCCTGCACTATGAGGCTGGCAGCATAGAGACGCTCATCAATCTCGTAGACCGCTACGAGGGCATCACTATCATCCCCCACTTGGCTATGCTAAACCTGAAACCGACACAAAAGAAAAAGGTGCGTGAATTCAGCAATCCGAAGCCGGTCCGCGAGATCAGCCTCGTCACCAAGGCATCCTTCCCACGGCTGGTGCTGCTACAGCGCGTACAGGAGGAGATCATCCGCTCACTGCCGGAAGATGTAAATCCTAAAGCAAAAAAGGTAATAGAGATCTAGCGCCAGTACTCCTCCTCCGGGGCGGCAGGCCGGGGCAGAAACGTACGGCCTGTATATTGCTCGATTTTTTCTACAATCTCCTCGGCATCCCATGAGGGTATCTCTTTGCCAAAACGTACCCGGGCCTTGCCGTCAGATATGTACATATTGCCATCGGTGATCTGGTAGCGTATCAGGCGTTCATTGACCATGAGCTGTATAGCCGCATTATTATCCTCCAGCGGATGTGGGGTGAAATTCTCATCATCAGCTACACCGATCTCCTTCACCTTGTCTAATGGGAATACCTTATCCTTTGAGCCAAAAATAGAGGTCAGTGTGATCGTGATATCACGCTCAGTGATCACCAGTATTTCCTGCTCAGTCAGTTTCTTGATAAAGGACCGGGCTATCATAAACTGGACAGCTGCAAAACCCATCAATACGAGCAATACGATCAGGAAAACAGTCATACCGCTGTATGAGGGATCGCCCATTCGGATCATATTGACTATCATCACGCACACAGCCAGATTGATCAGAGCATACATACCTAACCCAAATTTGATAGCCCATGAGCGGTTGGGCCGCAGCGTGATGCGCATACCGGAGGCATCAGTATCTATCTGGTATGTTTTCTCTATAGGCATGATGCCTAAGGTAAGAATAAAACGGGAAACACCTTTACTGCACCTTGGCCGATGGGGTACGCATAGGAGGTAGCTTCCAGCGACCTACTGTGGTACGGATAGCCTGGATGGTAGGCTTGTCTAGCAGCAGCGTCCAGTCCAGGGTTTTGTCCATTGTTGTGTTATCGTTATTGGAATGGTAAAAGAGGATCGCTTTGACCAGCGGATACTTTGCAGGCAGGTTGGCCAGTGCATCTGCAAACCACTTCTCCCTGCTGCCACCTACTCTCAGGCAGCCTATCTCAGAGAGCATGACCGGTTTCTTGAAAACTGCAAGGCTGTCATAGTACACACCAAAGATATCGTTGAAACTCCACCATTGGCTCCACTGAGCTACAGTGCCGTAGTTGAGCGTAGGGATGCCTATCCAGTCTACATAGCCATCGCCGGGATAGTATTCGTTGAACTGCTTGTAGGCCGGGTGCGGGCTCCATATCCATTGTACATTCTTTGCTCCCGCAGCTATGAAGCGGTCATGCACATGCTTCCATGCCGCTACATACTCCTCCGGCTTGTTATTCTGCGGTCCCCAGGGATAGCGGTACGGGTCATTCATCTCATGGCCCATACGGAGGTATATATTCGCACCGAAAGTCTTTACCCGGCCGGCCCACTCATCTATATAGGCATCATACTCACCGGCAGCTATAGCCTTCATACCGCCCCAGTTGCGGTTTGTGATATCGCCCTTGGTCGGAAACTTTTCGTTGTCAAAATCATTCAGCCACGGCTCCCAGGTGATCATAGGTATGGAGCCCAGGTCATAGATAGCCTTGGCCTCGTTAAAAGGGAACTTCTCATTAGGCTTGCTACCCCAGGCACTGTACATCTGTATCACTGCAAACTTCATATGCAGCGTATCCTCCAGTGCTACTATCGGCTCGTAGGAGTCTGACGATGTATTGTCATAGGCACCCCACAGGATGGTATCGGGATGGCTGATACGGTAGGTGCCTGTACGGTAGGCAGTAGCCCAGCTCAGGTAGTCTGCGCGTGACTTTTCCTGTGTAGAGACCACTACCTCGTGCTCTATCTCGGTCACTTTGGTACCGATGGTAGTCACGGCATCCTCTATCGGGCCCGAAGATTTCTGACCGGCATATGTCAGCGCCATGACCAGCGCTATGCCTACCCCAAAGGCAAGGACGACAAGCGATATGCGATACATAACTTTCTTCATTTATATAAAGTTAAGATTGATTGGTAATACTGGTCACGCGCGCTTCGTTCTTCTCTGCTATCAGGTCCAGGTCTACAGCGTCCCACGGGTCCTCCTCCGGCAGGTCCTGGCTCTCCCACACCGCTATCATGCCTCCGCAGCTCATCAGAAAGGCGATACCGGCAAAACCCACCATACTCCATGTCCGCTCACTGGTCAGTTCCAGCGCTGCCTCGTGGACTATAAAGCTGCGGTGAAAGATGATGTAAAGGATAGTGACCAGAAACAGTACGATATGCGCTATAAGCGGACGGGCAAAGGGCGTGAACCCTTTCACAGATTGCTTGGCAGTAGGTATGTATGGGATGGGGTGATCTATGATAGACAGTACAAAGCCCATCAGAAATACGGGGAAGCAGGCAAACTTAAGCACCATGCCGCGCCAATGTATGCCCCGCTCGGAGGCCGGGTGGCACATCCATAGCTGCACATACAGGTATATGGCTACGCCAAAGATAGCTACAGGCAGCCAGTGCACCAGAAATGGAACAAACTCCATACGCGCCGGCAGCAGGCCAAACCAGAAGAACAAAAACGGTATGAGCAGAAATAGGAAAGTGGTAAGCCCCGCCAGGTAGTACGTACCGATAGTGATGTAGGACAGCCGCTGCCAGGCCGTGAGCCTGCTGAAGAGCCGCGGCACCTCTGCGAAAAGCACCTCATGGACCCCGCGCGCCCACTTGAGCTGCTGCTTGCAGAATGAGCCAAAATCCTCCGGTACCAGGCCCCGGCTCACTACGATAGGCGCATAGATACTACGCCACCCAGCACCATGTATACGGATAGCGGTGACCAGGTCCTCTGCCAGTCCGTGGCCATGACCGCCTATGCTCTCCAGCGCCTGCCGGCGAAATGTACAATTAGCACCTATGGCTACTGATGCACCTATGCCATGCATACCCATCTGTGTAGGACCGTAGAAGCCATAGGTCTGCTCCGCCGCGCCCTGTGCAGTAAAGGAACGATACTGATTATAATATGCCTGAGACACCTGCACATATCCCACCTCCGGATCATCAAAGTACCCAAGCACCTCATCCAGGAAATTTGGAAATGGGATATGGTCAGGATCTAGCACGAGGATAAACTCCTCATCGGTCAGTTTCAGCGCGCCGTTTATCTTGCCGGCCTTGGCACCGGGCAGGCCCACCAGCTCCAGCCATACGGCACCATTGCGCTCTGCCACCTCGCGGTAGCGCGGGTCGCGGGTATCGTCCAGCAGGTAGGTAGTGTGCGGATAGCGTATGCGGGCACAGGCCGCCAGTGTCTTGTCAAACATACTCAGCGGTTCCCCCGGACTACTGGTGGTAAAAATGGCAACCCGCTTGCCTGGGGGTGCAGGCCGTGGCTCAGGTTTGCTGATGTGCAGGTAGTTTACCCATATGATGATCATGCGCAGCATACTCCACCAGAGTATAGCAGACAGCACTACAAATAGGGGCAGTGAGGCCACATGCTCCTCGCGAAACCACCAGTCTGCCAGCAGTAGAATACTGAGGCAGCCGCCTACCACCAGCCCTCCGAGCAGAAACTTCTCCCGTGCCGTAGCCTGCAGGGCCTCACGATATTGCCAGAAACTTTTGCTATCTGCCGGCATACTTCAAAAATGTGACGAGTAAATGAACAGAGGTATAATGACTAGCGTAGAAAAATGCGCTGGTATAGGCATAGTCTGCACCGAGTGAGATACGACGCGACAGTTTGAAATCAAACGTAGCCGACAAGCGATAGGGATGGAAAGTCTCCCGGTATGAGCCGGCATTGATAAAGACCGTGTTTGTAGCATCCTTATCCAGGTAGAGGTATGGATTCTGCCCCTGAGCATAGACACCCACATCACCTTTGAGGTCGATGGTCACAAAGCTGGCGGGTTTGAGGGCGATGGAGACGATCAGTGAGTGTATCTGCTGCCTGACAGGAGAGAAATACGGATCATATACACCGGCTATCTGTGTGCCGCTGGTATAGGTAGCCAGTATCTCACTGAGGGACCTGACGGATCGATAGGTGCTATGCGCCGTAGTAGCGTAGCGGAATCCATAACCAAAGCGAAAACTAAAGACAGAAGCCCGCACCGGCTGCGATAGTGCCCATACACTAGCGGTCTGTATAGCATTGTGATCCTGAAAGAACTGGTAGCTATAGATAGCCTGTGCGGACCAGCTATTACTCTTGTCCAGTATGACTCCGGCACTGAGTGTATTCTGCATGAGCGCTGCAGACGCGCTGCTCACCGTGTTGAGATAGGGACTGCGCACAGCCTGCAGCTGCAGCGCTACATACTTATAGAGCTTTTGCTTTACTGTCAGCTCGCCCGTCCAGCCCGCACCCGCGCTGAAATTTTTGAAAGCGCCAGCGGATAGATAGACATCCGTCCCAGTCTTGCCAAAAACGAATTTATTGCCCAGGGATACGGCTAATGTCACATTCCATTTGCCACCGGCATAAAACTCCCTGTCGGTAGCCTGCACCTTTGGATTGAGCAGCCAGGAGTATGACACCCCTGCCTCCGCGGTACTGCCTATCACCTGCATAGGCTGATCATCATTCTGATAGTGTATAGTATAGCGCAGGTAGGGTGCGGTAGACTCATCTATAGCGAGGTGGAGGTCTTGTGCAGTTGCATTGTCTGGATACCGGGCCAGCACGGCATGGACATCCTGGCGTGCGGCACGATTACGTCCATACCAGCGGGCTATATTGCTCCGGATCAGTCTTGCCTCTACGTCGTTTGTATCTTTTTCTATCACTTTATCCAATTGCTTCTTTGCAGTATTGAGCCGCTCTGCCTCGTACAGCATACGCGCATAGTCGAGTCGTAGCTTATTATTGTACGGCTCACGCTCCAGCGCCTGTACAAATGCTGCCGCTGCCCTCCTATCCCTATGCGCCCAGTGCGCTACCTGAGCGTAGTACCACAGCACAGGTACATCACTACTGCCAGATGCCTCTGCCCTCAGCACCACTTCGGCCTGACGGAACTTGTGCTGAGCTACAAGCTGGTGGGCCCGGACTGAAGCCTCTGACCCGGCCTGTACCTCAGTACTAGCCAGAATAGCCGTAAGGCAAGACAATAAGATGCTAATGGTACGTGTACCCGGCATTCAGTGATCTATGTGTAATTAAAAAAGGACTTCAGCAGTATAGACGATCATCTCCTTCATAATCCTTCTGGATCGATGTACTCAGTGGTCAGATCTGATCGCTTTTACTAATATAACGTACCCTTGATCGCATTAGCCGCTTTCAGAGGAGTATTCTCCGTTTTTGTAGGTAAAAAGCAATGGGCCTGACCAGCGGCCAAGCCCATTACTCATTATTCATATATAAAACCGTATCATTCCTTTACTACCTTGCGTGTGTAGGAGGACGCTCCAGACTGCACACGTATAGTATAGACGCCAGATGGATATGCTGCCATATCTATGGCCTGCGATGCGCTACCTACGGTTCCCAGGTCATGTACCCATACCTGCTGCCCTATCACATTGTACAGCGCTACGCTGACGCCCTCCTGCTGCTGCAGGTCTATGAAGACAGTACACTTATCCTTCGCAGGATTTGGCATTACACTGATCTTCGTATTATCTGTGATTGTATTGAGACCGGTGTGAGACTGTACCACTGCATCTATATTAATATTATCCAGATAAGTCGCATTGCCATGATAGCTCAGGTTGACAAAGGCAAACTGCACACCTGCCATACCAGCCATATTGGCCAGTGATATGGATGAATCAGTTTTCCAGTCAGCGGCTGCAGGCGTATACACAGATGTACCATAGAGGGTAGCTGTGGTGGCCATAGCAGCACCGCCGTTTTGCCAGACTGTGGTCCATGTGGCACCGCAGTCTGAGGAGTACTGCACGAAGAGGGAGTCTCTGGAGGTAGTCCTCTTCTGTGCATATGCATAGTCAAATTTCAGTTTGCTATCCGCAGTGATACCTTGGGTAAAGTCCAGTACCGGAGTGTAGAGGTAGTCATACTGGCCGCGGATATTCTGCTGGGTATAGTTATCGAGGAATGCAGAATTAGAAGAAGCACCATAGCCACCTGCGCCGGTTTGGAGAGCCCACGCTGTCTGGTTATCCGGATTGACTACGGACCAGCCGGTCGGAGGGAATGTACCCTCAAATCCCTCTGCCAGAGGCAGTGGAGAGGTACCCTTCACAGTGATGTATCCGCTGATAGTTTTGGTATCGCTACTGGTGTCCCTGGTCACAGTCAGCGTCACAGCATACGTGCCCGGAGTATTGTATGTCACCAGCGGGTTGACATCTGTAGAGGTAGCAGGAGTACCACCTGCAAAAGTCCACTGATATACCGTAGGTGTATCGAGAGACTGATCTGTAAACTGTACTGCATCGCCTGCGCAGATATTTAGCTTGTCAGCAGTGAACCTGGCATAAGGGCCGCCGCCAGGAGATACGCAGCCCAGCGAATTCAATATAGAAGCATGCCCACCGCCATTGGCAAAGTTGGCCTGTATGCGCACATTCTGACCTTTGGTAAACATATAGAGTGCGGCATCATCAGAGTAGTCCATGTAGTTCATGAACATGACACCAGGAGAGGTAGTACTGCAATTGTCTGTGAGTGGAAATGCAGGTGCACCATAGTTAGCGTCTGCTTCATTAGGTGTATCACCTACCAGATCAGATCCGCTGCAGGCTCCATTATCATCACCCCATGTGTGATAGAGGTTTAGCCAGTGGCCTACCTCATGTGTCACCGTACGGCCCATATCAAAAGGAGACTGCACAGTACCCACCTGATCGCCAAAGGCTGTATTCAGGATCACGCAGCCATCAGTAGCTGCCGGACCACCGGGAAACTGAGAGTAGCCCAGGAGGCTTTGGCCCAGGTCGCATACCCATATATTGAGGTAAGATGAAGCCGGCCAGGCATCGTCACCACCTTGAGCTGTATATTTTACCTTGTCATCGTCCAGCCATGAGGATACTGTGGTTTGCACGCGTACTATACCAGTGGTAGGCAGGCCGCTCGGATCCCGCTGTGCCAGGCAGAACTGAATATTGCAGTCAGCCACCAGGCTATCCCACACTGCCGGGACACTAGCCGTATCCGCATTCAGCTTGTGGTAGTCCAGATTGAGTCGAGCTATCTGAGATTGTATCTGTGCATCGCTGATATTGCCGGCAGCCACCTTGTATATCACGTGGACTACTACAGGTATAGTGATCACACTCCGCTGACTACCATGAGGATGCTGGGCAGCGTACGCCTGCGTCTGCTGCTCTATAGAGGCCCTGTGGGTAGCATACTGCGGGTCAGCCTGCATGAGGCGCTGGTGCACATTCATTGTATTGCAGGTGCGCTGCGCTGTAGCGCCACAGAGCGATAGGCTCGTGATGGCGGCTAAGAGTATCTTTTTCATCAATAGAATTTATTTTATTCAAAACTATGATTTTGGATAACGCGAAAGGATGTTTTAACATGAGTCCTTTAGTTAAAAACCTACCACAAAAACGCAATAAACTGATATACAGTTATTTATTTCTTTATTTACCGAAAGAAAATAGGTCATCGGCTCCAATCAAGAGGTAAATACATAAACATTGCCCAATGCCACCATTTCCCACTTAGGCTATTTTCCATTATCGGTAAAGGAAAGTTTTTCCTCGGCTACATAATTCATTGTAGTGCAAGTATTTGTTTCAGAAAATCTAATGACCGCTTAATAGGTTTTATTTAAGTCCCAAGGATAGGGATTTACCTAGTTTAACGAATGTTTGGCCTCCTCAAGGATAAATTTGTAGTCCATTTCATCACAATGGCACGCTATTATGAAAATGAAATGTGATCAAATGACTGTGCCCCAGTGAGTATAAACCAACGTCAGTATCCGGCTACCTCCGGTCATAATCTGTGGAAGCTTTTCCCGATCTGCCTCATATGTGTGCTGAGCCTATGGCATTATCACGCGCGGGCTCAGGGCGAGGTAAGGACCCAAATCAATAACGGCGACTACCTGACGCTGGACCAGTGTATAGACTATGCGCTGAAACATCAGCCTGCCGTCAGGATATCACAGCTGAATGTAGCTATTACTAAGGCCAATAATCATATCAACGTATCCGGCTGGCTGCCACAGGTGGGTGTGACAGCTAGCTTCGTACACTATGTAGAGCCACAAAGGACCATATTCACAGATAGCAATGGTACAGTGACACAGACGCGCAGTGGTGTGGTCAATAGCCTGATACCCACGCTGAATGTGACACAAGCGCTCTTCAGCCCATCTCTCCTGTATGCTGCGACCAGTGCCCCACTATATACCAGGCAGGCCGTCCAATCTATAGATAGTACTAAAATAGGTGTGGTAGCCGGTGTCAGTACTGCCTTTTATGACCTGCTGCTGACTATAGAGAAAATAGAGGTCCTGAAAGAAGATACTATCCGCCTCAATAAGAATATGGCAGATGCATACTACAAGTTCCGGTCAGGCGTATCTGATGAAACAGACTATGATGAGGCTGCCATCTCTCTAAACAACTCCAGGGCCTCACTCAGGCAGGCAGTAGAAAATGTACGGCCTCAATACGCCCAGCTCAAGCAACTGATGGGCTATCCGCCCCAGCAAAACTTCAATGTTGCCTTTGATACGCTACAGATGAACCGTGATATCATATTAGATACTACAGAGCAGCTCCACTTTGAAAACCGGATAGAATACAAAGAGCTGCAGACCGCCAAAGAGATACAGCGCAGTGTGATCATGTACAATGACCTTTCCTTCCTGCCCAGCCTCAATATTTACTACACTTATAACTACGTCTTTCAAAACAACCAGCTTCCCGAGTTATTCCGGTATTCATACCCAAACTCTCTGATCGGTGTTGGCCTAAACTTGCCGCTCTTTACCGGTTTCTCTCGTGTAGAGGGTATACACAAGGCCAGGCTACAATACCAGGTGCTGGACTGGCGCGAGGAGAGTCTGCGCTCTTCCATATATACAGAGTATACCACAGCCCTGGCAGGCTATAAAAATAATATGACCAATCTCTACGCCCTCCGGGACAATGTAGAACTGGCCCGCAGAGCCTACGGGATAGTAGACATGCAGTACCGGCAGGGTATCGTGCCATACCTCAATGTGATCACAGCAGAGTCAAACCTGATCAACTCTCAGATAGGCTATATCAATGCCCTCTTTGATGTGCTGTCCAGCAAGATCGAACTAAAAAAAGCCATGGGCAATATCAGCTACTAATAAGCATGAACAAATCGTAAAAATGAGCAGAGCAACCCTTACCATATGTATACTGACAGTGATCCTGACGGCCTGCCATCAGAAAAAAACGCCGCCACCGCCACCGGTAGCAGTCAATGTGATGACTGTGGAGAAGCAGGGCGTGCTATACTATAATAAGTATCCAGCTACCACTCAGGCCCTCAGCCAGGTCAATCTGGTGCCACAAGTGCAGGGCTATGTGACGGGGATATTCTTTGAAGAAGGTACGAACGTAAAAAAGGGGCAGAAGCTATATGAGATAGATGGCCGTGTGTACCAGGCTGCCTATGACCAGGCCCTGGCTAACCTGCGGGTCGCACAGGGAAACGAAACTCAGGCCCAGCAGGATGCAGACCGCTATGCCTATCTGAATGAACATAACGCAGTAGCTAAGCAACAGTACGATCATGCCGTGATCACCCTTCAAAACGCTAAAAGCGATGTACAGGCCGCACAGCAGCAGGTCAAAACTGCGCAGACAAATCTTGGCTTCTCTATCATCACAGCTCCTTTTGACGGCACCATTGGCTTCAGCCAGGTGAAGCTAGGCAATACAGTGACAGTAGGGCAAACCATACTAAACACAATATCTACCAATGATCCTATGGCAGTAGACTTCCTGGCCAATGAAAAAGAGCTCGGTTTCTTCGATCAGCTACAGGGCAAAAAGGCTGTGGCTATAGATTCGCTTTTCACCATCATAATGCCTGACAATAGTATCTACGCCTATCAGGGCAGGATATCTGTGATAGACCGTGCGGTCAATGCACAGACGGGCTCCATACGGGTCAGGCTTGAGTTTCCTAATCCTAAACAAGAACTGCGTGTGGGCATGAGCTGCGTAGTCCGGGTACACAATCAGGAAGCCACACCACAGCTGCTGATACCAGGTAGGGCTGTAGTAGAGCAGATGGGAGAGTATTTTGTCTTTGTAGTCAGGGATACGCTGATCCAAGTGCCGGACTCTCTGAAAAAGAAGGAAAAGACAGAAAGTGACAGTACAGAGCAGAAAGGACCTAGTCCACATGTCTTTCAGCGGCGGGTGACCCTGGGGCAGACCATAGGACCAGGCGTGATCATCAAAGAAGGCCTGCAGGAGGGTGAGCAGATAGTAGTAGATGGTGTGCAGCAGCTACACGATGGCTCCAAAGTAGCGGTAGGCAAAAAGCCTGCAGCAGGCAAGCCAAATGATACTACCGGAGTGGCCAAAGATACAGCAGCAGTAAAGTATAATAAAGAGTAAACCTTGATCGCCAATACTTTTATAAAGCGGCCGGTGACGGCAATGGTGATCTCCATAGTACTGGCTATCACAGGGGTGCTCTGCATACTCAATCTGCCTATAGACCAATATCCGGATATCACACCTCCTATTGTGCAGATCAATGGCCAGTTCACAGGTGCTGATGCTATGACAGTGGAGCAAACCGTGGCCACACCTATAGAGGAGCAGGTGAATGGCACACCCGGCATGGAGTACATGCAGAGCAATAGTACCAACAACGGCCAGATGCAGATGAATGTGACCTTCAAAATAGGTACAGACATAGATGTAGCTGCGCTGGATGTACAGAACCGGGTGAGTATAGCTACTCCCCTGCTGCCAGCTGTGGTCAGCCGTCTGGGGCTGACAGTACGGGCACTGAACCCCAGCATGCTGATGATGGTGGCAGTATACTCGCCTAAGGGTACACACAACATTACATTTCTGGACAACTATACCAATATATTCGTACAGGATGCCCTGCTGCGCGTACCGGGAGTGGGTAGTATCAATAGGTTTACGGATGACTTTAGTATGCGCGTCTGGATGAATCCGGAGAAAATGGCAGCCTATCGCCTCACTCCTACTGATGTCATCACAGCCCTGACCACACAAAATGTACAAGTAGCGGCAGGCTCTGCCGGTGTCCCCCCACAGGCATCAGACCAGACTTTTGAGCTAGGCATACTGGTGAATGGGCGACTGAGCAAAGTATCAGAGTTTGAAAATATCATCGTAAAATCTGTGCCTGAGACCGGCGAGCTGGTCTACCTGAAAGATGTAGCCCGTGTAGAGCTAGGCAAGTTTACTTTCTCCAGCAATTCATTTGTAGATGGACATCGTGCATCATACCTGCGTATCTACCAGGCCCCCGGCAGCAATGCACTCGAAACAGCTAACGGCGTATACAAGGAGCTGACAAAACTAAAGGAGACATTTCCCGCAGATGTAGAATACTCCGTGCCATTTGAGTCTGTGACGGTAGTGAAAACCTCTATGAAAGATGTGGTCTTCACGCTGATACTGACACTCGCACTGGTGGCCATAGTGGTCTACCTCTTCCTGCAAAACTGGCGCTCGACGCTCATCCCAGTACTCGCCATACCGGTATCTATTCTTGGTACTTTTTGTTTCTTCATTCCGCTCGGCTTTACCATCAATACGCTGACCATGTTTGGCTTTGTGCTTGCCATAGGCATCGTGGTAGATGATGCCATCATAGTAGTAGAGGCTGTGCAGCACTATATAGACCATGATGGCATGACGCCCAAGGAGGCCACCTATCATGCCATGAAGGACATCTCTGCACCCGTCATAGCCATTGCACTGATCCTGGCAGCCGTATTCGTACCGGTAGGATTCATACCGGGTATCGTAGGCAGGCTTTACCAGCAGTTTGCCATTACGATCGCTATATCGGTACTGCTATCTGCATTCATAGCTTTATCGCTCACCCCTGCCCTGTGCTCCCTGCTGCTGCGCAAGTCTAAAACAAAAGCTGAGGCAAAAGGCCTTGATAAACTTTTTATCAGGTTCAATGATTGGTTTGACCGGATCACCGGGAAGTATGCCGAGGGGGTAAAGAAAAGTATCGCCGGCACCAGATATGTAGTGATACTGCTCGTCTGCCTGTGTATCGGTGCTTATTTCCTCTTTGCGCACAAGGCGTCAGGATTTCTCCCATCCGAAGATGATGGCAATCTGTACGTGACCTATCAGCTGCCTCCTGCAGCCTCTACAGCCCGCTCTGTGGATGTGATGCAGCGCCTCATGAAGGTAGTAGCCGAAACTCCTGGTGTGGGTCACTATGCTGCTCTCTCCGGCCTCAATGTGGTAAATAATGCTACCAACTCTAACAGTGGTACTATATACGTGCAGCTGAAGCCATGGGATGACCGCCACCACTCCAATGAGAAAGTACCTAATATCATAGGCGAGATGCAAAAGCGCATAGATAGCGCCGGCGTGAGGGATGCTAATGTACAAGTGATCCAGCCATCACCTATACCGGGCCTCGGCGCCACGGTGGGCTACAGCATGCAGATGGAGCAGCGCAATACGACAGATGATGTGCATGCATTTGAGAAGGTGGTCAATAGGTTTATAGCCGAGGCCAAAAAGGATCCTGCCATAGGCAGCTCCCTTACCTTCTATACAGCCAATACGCCCAGCTATAACCTAACCGTAGATCGCGAAAAATGCGAAAAGCTAGGGGTAAATATCGGAGATGTGTTCACTACTATCCAGGCCTTTATGGGAAGCCTGTATGTAAATGACTTTACCACGTATAACAGAACCTTTCACGTAGTGGTGCAGGCGGATACAGCCTTCCGTACTATGATCACTGATATGAATAAGTACTATGTGAGGAATCAGGCCGGCGATATGCTGCCACTCGGCACTGTGATCAGCTACCAGCCTACAGAAGCAGCACCATTGATCTCTCACTTCAATATTTTCCGGTCAGCAGAGGTAGATGGTGCGGCTGCCGAGGGGCATAGCAGCACTGAAGCAATGGATGCCCTGCGCCAGGTAGCTGCCAGCACATTGCCAGAGGGATATGCGATAGAATTTTCCGGCCTGAGCTATGAAGAGATCAAAGCCGGCTCAGCTACAATCTATATCTTCCTATTCTCCATCACCTTTGTATTCCTTTTCCTTGCGGCGCTGTATGAGAGCTGGTCAGTTCCTTTCTCAGTACTGCTGGCTGTGCCGATAGGTGCCTTTGGCGCGATACTGGCCCTCTTCCTCGTGCCGAGCCTGACCAATAACGTATACGCACAGATCGGCCTCATCACGCTGATAGGCCTGGCTGCCAAGAATGCTATCCTGATCGTAGAGTTCGCAAAGGTACGGGTAGATATGGGAGAAGACCTGATGGACTCTACACTAGAGGCAGTCCGTCTGAGGCTACGCCCCATAGTGATGACGTCTCTCGCATTTATACTGGGAGTGCTGCCGCTGGTATTTGCCACCGGGGCAGGTGCCGTAGCGCGGCGTACGATAGGTCTCACTGTACTGGGAGGTATGCTGGCTGCTTCTACCATAGCCATATTTGTAGTACCCGTCCTGTTTGTCCTCATCACTAGATTCTCCTACGGCAAAAAACAACTGGAATACCTGAAAGCTCATAAAGACGATCTGAAAGCCAAGGCCAAGAAAGTGGACGAGCAGGACATAGACCCAGAGCTGGAGTATGAGATACAAAAAGAAAAGGACCAGGCCAACCCAGGCGAAAAAGCAAACAATCACAGCCATGACCATCATGGCTTTACTCCGCCTGAAGAAATAGAAAATGCATTGCCTGCATCTGAGGAACTGACTGCACTGCCAAAGGCCAAGGATATCTTATCCCTGCCGGAAGAAGGAACCCAGGATAGTGACCAGTCTAGCAAACCCGAAGACCCCAAGGGAGAAAATCCTGACGAGACGCATGATAGCTAATACTTTCATCAAGCGACCGGTCACTGCTATAGTGATATCTATCGTGCTGATGATAGCAGGTGTGATCTGCATATTCAATCTGGCCGTAGATCAATATCCCAATATATCTCCTCCTGCAGTATCTGTGAGCGGCCAGTATACAGGTGCCGATGCGGAGACGGTAGAGCAGACGGTGGCGATACCTATAGAGGAACAGGTGAATGGAACACCGGGAATGGTATATATGCAGAGCAGCAGTACCAACTCCGGCAACTTTAACATCAACGTGACCTTTGACATAGCGACCAATGTGCGCATCGCAGCCCTCAACGTACAAAACCGTGTAGGTATAGCTAAGCCAATACTACCGGCAGTAGTCAGTAAGCTGGGAGCCACCGTACGCGCCCGCAATCCAAGTATGCTGATGCTCGTGGCAGTATACTCTCCTAAAGGTACACATGGTCGTCCCTTTCTGGATAACTATACGAATATCTATCTACAGGATGCGCTGCTCCGTGTACCAGGTGTAGGCGATATCAATGCACGCGCTGATAACTTCAGTATGCGTATCTGGATGAATCCGGATAAGATGGCCTCCTACAACATAACGACACAGGATGTAAGCGCCGCACTGGACGCTCAAAATATGCAGGTAGCTGCCGGCGCTGTGGGTGCGCCGCCACAACCCGGAGATCAGGTACGCGAGGTACCCATACTCGTCAACGGACGGATGGAAAAAGCATCTGAATTTGAAAAGGTCATCGTCAAGACGGATACTGCTACGGGCACAATCGTATACCTGCGAGATATAGCTCGTGTGGAACTAGGGAAATTTACTTTTTCCAGCAACTCATTTGTAGACGGCAAGCCTGCCTCCTACCTGATGATCTTCCAGTCCCCTGGCAGCAATGCGCTGCAGACAGCAAAAAATGTATATGCTGAATTGGAAAGGTTGAAAAAAACGTTTCCGGTAGATATAGACTACAAGGTGCCTTTTGAGTCTGTGACCATCATACAAGTGTCTATCAAGGAAGTACTGCTAACGCTCATACAGGCATTAGGCCTGGTGGCTATCGTGGTCTTCCTGTTCCTTCAAAATCTGCGCTCTACACTCATTCCTATTTTTGCCATACCTGTATCTATACTGGGTACTTTTTGCTTTTTTATTCCTTTAGGCTTTACGATCAATACACTGACACTGTTTGGCTTTGTACTGGCCATAGGTATCGTGGTAGATGATGCGATCATCGTAGTAGAGGCAGTACAGCATTATATAGATGAGCAGGGCATGTCTGCCAAAGAAGCGACGTATAGAGCTATGAAAGACATCTCGGGCCCGGTCGTAGCTATCGCCTTGATCCTGGCAGCTGTATTCGTACCAGTGGGGTTCATACCCGGCATTGTAGGCAGGTTGTATCAGCAGTTTGCCATTACGATAGCCATCTCCGTAGTTTTATCTGCATTCGTCGCCCTATCCCTCACTCCTGCCCTATGTACTCTGCTCCTGCGCCCTACCGCAAAAGATAAAGAGGATAAAATAAAATGGTATCAAAAGCCATTTCATTATTTCAATGTAGGCTTCGATAAACTCAGCTACCGCTACTCCAATGGCGTGAAGCATAGCATACACCGCTCACCATGGATCGTGGCACTATTGACTATAATTTGTGTAGCCACTTTTTTTCTGTTTAAATACAAGCCATCAGGATTTATACCTTCTGAAGATGATGGACGGCTTTTTGTGACCTACCAGCTACCAGAGGGATCATCTACCGCTGCATCCGTGGGAGTGATCAGCAAACTAATGAAAGTAGTAGGCAGTACACCCGGCGTCACACACTTTGCTGCATTATCCGGCTTCAATGTACTCAACGGTGCTGCCAATTCTAATAATGGCACCATCTTTACCACGCTGGCTCCGTGGGATGACCGCAAAGCTGATAGCCTCAAGGTCCCCGGGATCATAGAAGTATTGAAAAAGCGTATCGCAAAAGCCGGTATAAAAAATGCCAATATAGTAGTCATCCCTCCGCCTCCTATCCGTGGGATAGGCCAGTCTGCGGGATACAGTATACAGATACAGCAAGGCAACAGCACGGATGACGTCCATGCCTTTGAGGCTGTAGTCAAAAAATTTGTGGCTGCTGCGCAGAAAAATCCGGCTACGTCTACAGCGTTCAGTTTCTTTTCTGCCCATACACCGGCCTTTAGCCTGACAGTAGACCGGGAGAAGTGCCGGAAGATGGGAGTAAATATTGCTGATGTTTTCTCTACGATACAGGCTAATATGGGCAGTCTGTTCGTAAACAATTTCACACTGTATAATCGTACCTATCACGTGGTCATACAGGCAGACACAGCCTACAGAGCTCTGATATCCGACATGAACCGCTACTACGTCAGAAACCAGGCCGGCAGTATGGTACCACTGAGCACCCTTATAAGCTACAAGCCAATAGAAACAGCTCCGCTCATCACACACTTCAATATCTTTCGCTCAGCGGAGGTCAATGGTGCTACCCCGCCAGGCTACAGTACTGGACAGGGAATAGAGGCGCTGAAAGAGACCGCGTCCAAAGTGTTGCCTCCGGGATATACATATGAGTTTTCGGGCCTGAGCTATGAGGAGATCAAGGCAGGATCGACGACTGTCTACATATTTTTATTCTCCATCACATTTGTTTTCCTGTTTCTAGCGGCACTGTATGAAAGCTGGTCAGTGCCACTATCTGTGATGCTGGCAGTGCCTATCAGCGCCTTTGGTGCCATATTGCTCCTGATATGTATACCTAAGCTGACCAATAATGTATATGCACAGATAGGGCTCATCACCTTGATAGGGCTCTCGGCCAAAAATGCGATACTCATAGTCGAGTTTGCCAAGATACGAGTAGACAGAGGCGAGGAGCTCATAGCCTCTACTGTAGATGCGGTAAAACTGCGCTTGCGCCCTATAGTCATGACGTCTGCAGCATTTATACTCGGAGTGATGCCGCTCGTACTGGCTACCGGTGCAGGCGCCGTGGCACGGAATACGATAGGTGTGACTGTACTCGGCGGAATGATAGCATCGACCACTATCTCTATCTTTATAGTGCCGGTACTATTCGTGTTGTTTACAAAGTTCTCGTATGGTAAAAAAGAGCTGGCATGGCTACAAGCTCATCACGAGGAGCTGCTGGAGAAAGAGCGTAAAGTAGAAGCTCAGAATATAGATCCGGAACTAGAATACGAAATAGCGCACGCTAAGGACAAACATGACCAGAGGAAAAACGAATAATGAGGCCAATCCTAGAAGCACCAGCGCCTAGTGAGACTCAGCCTGATCCACCAGGCCCTTCAGCCTTTCTTTTTGCCAGTCTTTCCATGTATTTGCTTTGTAGTAAGCGGTAAATGCACCTTTTACACCTTCTTTCTTGAAAAGCTTGACAAGTACACGCTCTGCGGGTCCTGCCAGGCGGCTATTGGAGCTGAGGATGGCATCGGTCACATTTTGTATGAGATGATCGTCACTGTAGTGCAGGCGCTCGAGGGCCTCCATGGCCCGGACCCTGGTACGAAACTCATAGGACTGAGAAGCATAGGCCACCAGTTCATCCTTTACCGTACCGATACTGTCTTTACCCTTTAGCTCCAGATAGGTGATGCGTACGTTCTGAGATAGCCCGTGCAGTTTTCTGACGGTGGTCAGGTATTGGGCCTTCTTAGCCGGGTATTGCTTGACTAGCTTGCGGAGGGCTATTTCTATAGTGTAATAAGATGTGTCTGACAGAAGTTTTTCATAGGCAGAGAGGAGTGATGGCCTGATGGTATCCAGCCGCTCAGCCAGGGTGCGATGTACATTCCAGTCCGGGTCATTTGCCGCCTTTATCAGTACCGCTATACCCTCTGGCACACTATCACCGCGCAGCTGATATACTACCTCAGAGCGGATATTGTGGCTCTTCTCAGTATTGTAAATATGGATCAGGTCATTGCGTTTTATATCCAGCGCAGTATCGCGCAGGGCTTGCACGGCATCGTAGCGGTCTATCATATTGTGTGCGCCCGTAGCCTGAGCTATCAGCTCACTGTACGGGTGAGACAGCTTCATGGTCTTCATGATATTATATCCCGGATCAAAAATAGTGTAGGCTATTTTCTTGCCTTGCTTATTGGGTATGGAGATGGTGTCATACTGGCTGCTCACCCATTCACGCACGGTATCCCGGCTCTCATCAGTATAGTCTACCTCTATCACCACCGGCATGCGGAAGTAATGGATAAGGGAGTCCGTCTTGTGCGTTTGCTCTACATAAAAGGTAGTGCGGTCAGATTTGGCCTCATACTGCACCGCAAAGCCCGGCACACCACTATGGTATACCCACTCATCAAAGAACCAATCCAGATTGATACCTGCAGTCTCCATAAAGGTGCGGTAGAAATCATGCGTATCTACATTGCCGTGGGCGTGTTTGCGCAGGTAGTTTACGATAGAGCGGCGATAGATCTCGTCTCCTACCACATAGCGCAGCATACCTACTACAAAGCTTCCCTTGGGGTAGTGACGCGCAGAGCCCGCATGGGTATGCGCTATGGGAAAGCGGTTCTCCTTATCAGCCTGTATAGCCTGGAGCATCTCGCCGCGCATGGCCATCTGGTACTGGTCCTCACCGTAGATATGGCGTAGAAACATCTTGGAGTAGTAGGTAGCAAAGCTCTCATGCAGCCAGTGGTGCGTGGCACTGTACTCTGTGATATAGTCGCCAAACCACTGGTGCGTCAGCTCGTGTGCATTGACACCTATATACGGACGCTCTATCTGGGAGCGGCGGTCTACCTGATAGAAATCTCCATAGATCGTAGCTGTAGTATTCTCCATAGCACCAAACATAAACTCCTGCACCGGCACATTGGCATAGGTCTGCCATGGGAATGGCATGCCGATCTCCTTTGGCAGCCAGTCCATCAGCTCTTTGCTATACTGATAGGTGGGAGCCTCTACCTCGGGCTGGTCGGCGTAGTAGTATTCACGAGATGTGATGCCATTATCACTTTTATAGTCCCTATAGGCGTATTTATCTATCGCCATCATGACCAGATAGGGCGCATGAGGCTCGGTCATAGCATAGTGCCAGGTCTTTGTGCTGTCTGCGTTGATCTTTGTGCTGAGCAGGTTGCCGTTTGAGACTACTGTATAGTTCTTATCAAAGGTGATAGTGGTCTCACTGATCACCTTGTCATCTACATCATCATAGCAGGGAAACCAGTAGCGGTTGTCCACGCCTTGTCCCTGCGTCCAGATCTGCTTGCGGGAAAGGTTGCGGTCATCATTCCACCCTACAAAATACAACCCCTTGCGCGGCGTGGCTTCGTATTCTATATCGAGGCTATGCTTGTCATCCCACTTCAGCTTTTGTTTGGGAAACCGTATGATGACACCTTTAGCTGTCGTATCAAAAGACACATTCACGGAAGCCTTGTCCAGCAGCACTCTCCTGATCGCGATACCAGGCGCATCGAGATACACAGAGTCGATCAGCGGCTGTATAGGAGTAAATAGCAAAGTCTCCTTGCCTATCACTCTGCCCTCTCTGGGTACAAATCGTACGTCCAGGCTGATGTGCGTAAAGTTGCAATTGTGCTCACGGTAGCGGCCCTCAGCATCAGACAGGCGACAGACCACAGAGTCAGTAGAGGCCCAGATAGAAAGAGGCAGCAACAGAGAAAGCAACACAAGTATCCTTTGCATCACGGCTTTATTTTAGCCAGCAAAGAAAACAATAGTTGGTAGTTTCAGGGCAAGATTAACACAGAGATGGCTGTATGGCACATCCTACTTGCGCGCATTGCGGAGCTTGTCATACTCCCGCTGTACAGCATCCTCCTTGCTGGTCTGGTGGTAGGCACCTACATAGTTGAATGCCAGACCTATACCCCAGCCCAGTGTAGACCAGATAGGCCAGGCGCTCCAGATATTACCGGCGCTGAGGCCGTCGTCGTGACCCTCGGTGATAAACCAGAGCGCCCAGAGGAATCCATTTATGATGACGTATGTAGCCAGGTGCCTTTTGAAAGCAGCACGCTTCTTGGCTACGCGCCAGAGTTGCTCATCTCTTATTACTTCCATTGTGTTTGGTTTTGGTAAGTCTAAAGCTATTGAAATTTCAAAGAAAGCCAGGCTATCCTTCTGCTTTTTAACTCACCAAAAGGCTTATTTTAGCCGTATGAAAAGGACACTGATACTCGACCAGGCCGCCATCAGCCAAAAAACGCGCCGCATAGCCTATCAGATAGTGGAGGACAACTATGATGAGAAAGAGATCATCATGCTGGGCATAGATGGTACCGGCTATGAGTACGCACAGCTGCTGAAAAAAGAGATCGAGTCTATCAGCGAGATCACTATCAACCTGTTCGCCCTGAAGCTGGACAAACATAAGCCCCTATCCCACCCTATAGCGATCAGCGGTCCGGCACTATCGCTGGACAATAAGGTAATACTACTGGTAGATGACGTAGCCAATACAGGAAAAACGATGTACTATGCGCTAAAGCCCGTGATGGAGTTCTCTCCGCGCAAGGTGCAGGTGGCAGTACTCGTAGACCGCCAGCACAAGTTATTTCCCATCTCGACAGATTTTGTTGGCCTCTCGCTCTCCACTACTATGCAGGAGCATATCCGCGTGGAAATGGTGAAGGGCAAAGCGGAAGCCTATTTAGTATAATTCCTTATCTGTTCTGCCACATCATTCAGAGGTACACTGACCGTATCGAGGCTGAGCTGTGCCTGTTCGTAGAATGGCCTGCGTTCATTCAACCTCTCTTTGATAAAGGTGCGAAGTTGCTCATCATCGAGTCCCCGCAGCAGAGGACGCTGCTCTCTGTCTACGGTCTTCAGCCGGCTGTAGATCACCTTTTCGCTTACATTCAAGTAAAGCGTGATGCCGTGCGCTTTCATCCATGCCATATTATCATGAAAGCAAGGAGTACCGCCACCGGTCGAGATAATCTTATTGTTCAGGTCAATACTACGTAGCGTCTCAGATTCCTTCTGCCGAAAGTAAGGCTCGCCGTGGGTAGCTATGATATCCTTGATAGCCATGCCCTCCCGCTGCTCCAGCAGGTGGTCTACATCTACAAAGGTGCATTGCAGTTTAGGCGCCAGCTTTTTGCCTAGTGTCGTTTTACCAGCACCCATGAAGCCTATGAGAAAAACGGTCATCGTCCTGCAAGTTAAGGATTGCCCGTCACTGTATACGTACGCGAGGGTCTACGGCGGCATAGAGCATATCAGTGAGGATATTCATGACCACAAATACTACTGCTACAAATAGCGAAAGCCCCATCACCACGGGGAAGTCAAAATTGCGGATAGCAAAGATGGTTTGTGAGCCCAGTCCGTTATAGTTGAATACCTCCTCTATAAAGTACGCGCCCGTAAACAGAGCAGCCAGCCAGCCGGAGATGGAGGTAATGACAGGGTTCAGCGCATTGCGCAGGGCGTGCTTGAAGATGATCACGTAGTAGCTGAGACCTTTCGCTTTTGCCGTACGGACAAAATCCATAGACAGCGTATCGAGCATGCTACTGCGCGTGAGCTGAGCGATGATGGCTACCGGGCGTATACCCAAGGCTATCACGGGCAGGATCAGGTTCCTCCAGACATAGATAGTATGCCCCTCATCATCTACCCATATCAACGGCCCCTGCGGGTCCAGGCCGGTGAGGTGGTGCAGGTAGTAGCCAAAGACCATGGCTATAATAAAGGCCGCAAAGAAGGAAGGCTGCGAAATACCAATATTGGAAATAAAGAGGATGGCATTGTCCCAGAATGTGTACTGCTTCAGCGCGGCAAATACTCCCAGTACGATGCCTATCACAGAGGCTAGAGCGATAGCACAAAGGGCCAGGACAGCCGTAGCCGGAAAGTTCTCCATCACGATCTCACTCACCAGCCGGCGCGACTGGAATGAACGCCCCAGATTAGGTGCTTTCAGCACTATCGTCTTTTCTCCTATACTGAATAGCCTGACAAAGGAAACCTGCTTCTCGCTGATCCAGCTGGGATCGCTGTCATCTGCCAGGCGATGCACCGACACCGGGGAGAGATCATTAAAGTAATAAGCCAGCCTACTATACCAGGGTAGATTCATGCGAAACTCACGCTCTATTGCTTTCAGCGATGCCTTGTCTGTGCGCTGACCCAGGGTCATATTGGCAGAGTTGACCGGCAAGACGTTAAACAGCACAAAGATAAAGACGATCACACCTACTATGACCAGCAGGCCATTCAGGATACGCTTTGATATGAACTTGATGTACAACATAGATACTCGCCTAAACGCGAACACGCAAAAGGTTTACTTTGAAAAATACTGCGCATTCAGCTGCTCAAAGGTCGGGATGTGCTTGTAGTGCCACTTGTTCACCACCACACCATTCTTGATCAGCATCACACCCGGGTTGGACCGCATCATGGCTTTGATGGCAGCATCATCTGTAGTGTAGAACGGATATGCCGTCTGATTCTTATGGCGGAATGCCTCAGCCACCTCCAGGTCCTTGGTCAGGGTAAAGGTCTTCACACCAACCTTTTCAGCAGCAGCTGCCAGCGGATTGATCTTATCCCGGAAGGCATCCTCATGCGTTTCCGCGAGCAGTGGCGCCACTACTACCAGTGCATAGTGCGGATCATGCAGCAGGCTATCTGTTAGTTCTACGCCATCTTCATTGAAGATAAAGAGGTTTGAGATACGCGCAGGGATACCTTCATCCAGTACTACCTCTTTGCGGTCTACATACTGCCAGTCATCAGGATGTGTAGATACGGGACTGTTAGGGTCGCTGATCTCCTTCATAGAGAAGTCACGGTTTGTACCAGTCTTCTTATCCTTATAAACAAAGGTGAAGTCCTTGCGTTCCGGCACTTTAGGTACGCGATTCACATTGATATCCTCACCTATAGCATATGGGCGGAAGTCTATCACCGGTTCATTCCATACAAAGTTATACAAGCAAAATACCAATGAGCCTGCGACCATTACACCTGCCATACCATTACGTAGCGTAGCTGAGAAGATAGGCCTGATGTTCTTGTAGCTCAGCGCAAGGATAAATGCCATAGCCGTCAGGATACAGTCTTTGTAGAATGTCTGCCATGGCTTGAGCTTCATAAAGTCACCAAAGCAGCCGCAATCTGTCACCTTCATGCCCTTTGCATCAAATGATACGGTGAGCAGCAGCGTAGTGTACTTCATCAGGCCGAGTGTGATGATAATCGTAGCAAATCCCGCCAGCAGCAGCCAGAAGCGAACCGATCCATTCTCTATGATAGCGCCAGCACATACCAGCACAAAGGCAATGATAGAGACCGTAAAGAAGGTATTGGTCGGATTGAAACCAGAGATATAAGTGTAGCCGGTGAGCAGCAGGAAGAACACATTCAGCAGCAGTAGCAGCGAGGTCGTGATCTTTGGCCGCCAGCCTATCAGGAGCATGACACCGAGCGATAGCTCTGCCACCAGCATCGCTACCGTGAGCGGCGTAGAGATCGGATTGAAAAACTCGATCTTCATGGCCTCAAAGTACTCATGCATTTTGATGCTCGTACCCATCGGGTCTACCGCCTTCACAAAGCCTGAAAAAATGAAGAGCGTGCCGACAAAGTTCTGGAAGAAGGTAATGATGATCTTCCTATTTCCCAGTACAAAGTAGTGCAGCAGCGTGAGCAGCAGCGCCACGATACCGATATAGGAGAAAAGCGTGTAGACGGTCATAGTATATCCTGTTTTAGTTCTGTTTGTTTGTTGTATTCGCTGCGGAGCAGGCCGTACATGGCCATATCCATATAGGTTCCGTTCAGGTACATATTCTCGCGGAGTATCCCCTCCAGTTTGAATCCCAGGCTCTCCGGTATAGCACGGCTGCGCTCATTGCTCACTGCGGCGCCTATCTCGATACGGTTTAGCCCCAGCTCGTTGAAACCGTAGTCCAGCAGTGTGCGTACGGAACTGGTGATGATACCTTTGCCCTCATAGTCCTTGTCCAGCCAGTACCCTATGGCTGCTTTGTGCGCGCTATAGTTGATACCATGCAGGCTGATCATACCTACCATACTACCCTCGTAGAATATACCGAGGTGGTAGTCGGTCTTCATCTCCCAGTCCTCTATGTTGCCTTCTATGTTATTGGCAGAGTCATTGATGGTCTTCATCACATCGTACCACTGCATCCAGTCGCGCAGGTGCTTGTTCTTCTTCACCAGGTCAAAAGTCTCCTGTGCGTGGCTTTCGTCTCGCAGCTGCAGTACCACTTCTTTATTGACCCTGAGTACAAACATGCTTATGCTTTGCCTTCGCTCATCTGTATGAGGGCGAAGATCGAATAGTTCACTATATCCATATATCCGGCATCTATACCCTCGCTGATGATGGTCTTACCTTTATTGTCCTCTATCTGTTTGATGCGGAGTAGCTTCATCAGTATCAGGTCTGTGAAGCTGCTCACCCTCATATCACGCCAGGCCTCGCCATAGTCATGATTCTTGGCTATCATCAGTGCCTTGATCGCTGCTACCTCTGTATCATAGAGGTCGAGCGCTTCTTTCTCTGTCAGCTCCAGGCGCGTGTCATTGGCCAGCTTCATCTGTATGAGGCCCATCACAGCATAGTTGACGAGGCCTATGAACTCCGGCTCTATGCCTTCATCCACCTTGCGTGTCTCTGCCTCCTCCAGCGTCTTGATGCGCTGCGCCTTTATAAAAAGCTGATCGGTCAGAGACTTGGGGCGGAGTACGCGCCAGGCAGTGCCGTAGTCCTTCGTCTTCTTGGCAAAGACATCACGGCAGTGGCCTATCTGGGTATCGTACTGTGCAGAGGTATTGCTCAAGGCGGTTGATTTTCATCCGAAAATACTACAGTGACCAAAAAAATGAAGAGTTTTGACAATTATTATGTTCACAACCTGTTAAGCAATGACCATAAATTGTAATGGCTCGTTAATGGGCCTCTCCACGCCGCGTGTGATGGGCATCCTGAATGCCACACCGGACTCCTTTCACGATGGTGGCAGGTACGAGGATATTGCAGCTATGCTGCAGCGTGCAGAGCAGATGGTCAGCGAGGGTGCTGACATCATAGATATAGGTGGTATGTCATCTAAGCCAGGTAGCCAGATCATATCTGTGGAGGAAGAGCTGCATAGAGTTCTGGCCCCTATCAAGGCGATAAAGAAGCAACTCCCCGATACAATACTCTCCATAGATACGATCCATGCCGCTGTCGCGGAAGAAGCCGTAAAACACGGCGCGTGCATCGTGAATGATATCTCTGCGGGGGCAATTGACAAGAATATGATCCACACTGTGGCAAAGCTTCAGGTACCCTATATCATCATGCATATGCAGGGTACGCCAGAGACCATGCAGGTCGCTCCGTCCTATCACAATGTAGTGACTGAAGTCATGGACTACCTCATAGCACGTCTGCAACTTTGCCGTGAGGCTGGTATCAAAGATGTAATCATCGATCCGGGCTTTGGCTTTGGCAAAACGAATGAACACAACTTTGCTTTGCTCAAGAGACTATCACTACTCAAGACCCTCGACGTGCCCATACTGGCAGGCCTCTCGCGCAAATCTATGATCACTAAGACGCTGGGAATCAAAAATGCCGATGCGCTCAATGGCACCACCGCACTCAATATGGCAGCGCTGATGAATGGCGCCAATATCCTCCGCGTACATGATGTGAAAGCAGCAAAGGAGACCATACAACTCTATCAGGCTATGGTGCGTGCATAGCTTTGGCTACGGGCTTTACAGTATTTTCCTATTTTAGCCCGCATATGGAACAAATACTGACGCTATTTCATACGGTGATGCATATCGTAGACCACTTTGAGCAGTTCGTCCGCGAGAACCAAGGCAGCATCTACATGATCCTTTTCCTCATCATCTTTGTCGAGACGGGCCTGATAGTGATGCCGCTCCTGCCTGGCGATTCCCTCCTCTTTGTAGCAGGTGCGGCCTGTGCCAGCGGCCTGCTGAGCGTATGGGTGGTCATCCCGCTGCTGATAGTAGCAGCCCTACTGGGAGATAACGTAAACTACTTTGTAGGCAAGTTCTTTGGTGACTTCGTCAAGTCGAAAGAACGAATCCTATTCTTCAAGCGGGAATACATAGATCAGACGCATGAGTTCTACGAAAAAAACGGTGGCAAGACGGTCATCATGGCACGCTTTGTGCCCATCGTAAGGACGATAGCCCCCTTTGTGGCAGGTGCAGGTAGTATGACCTACAGCAAGTATATAGTGAACTGCATAGTAGGCGCTGTACTCTGGGTGGCAGGCATCACCCTGCTGGGCTACGCCATAGGCAATATACCTGTGATACATGACCATATCAAGGTGGTGGAACTGATCATCATTATCGTATCAGTACTGCCTATCCTGATCGGATTTATAAGAAGTCGTACAGCTAAATGAAGAACTACGGACTCATAGGATTTCCACTCACGCACTCTTTTTCTGTGCGCTACTTTGCGGAGAAGTTTGCTAATGAAGGTATCACGGATGCCTCGTACAGAAATTTCCCACTGGAGAGTATAGAGGAGCTGCCAGACCTGATACAGTCGGAGAAGCTGGATGGCTTTAATATCACGATCCCTTATAAAGAATCAGTGATAGAATACCTGGACTCCATAGATGCGGATGCCGAGGCTATAGACGCAGTGAACTGTGTCAAGATCACCAATGGCAAACTGAAAGGCTACAATACTGATGTCTACGGCTTTCGCGAGTCCCTCAGAAACTTCATAGGCGAGCGCTCGCCAAAAGCGCTGATACTAGGTACCGGTGGCTCGTCAAAGGCCGTCTCTCATGCACTGTCTGCACTGGACATACCGTACACTTTTGTCTCCCGCCGCAAGAAGGCTGAGTGGTACACCTACGCAGACCTTACACCCGCAATACTGGAAACCTACCAGCTGATCATCAACACGACTCCTCTAGGCATGTTTCCCAATATGGATGGCTATGTACCACTGCCATACGACGCACTGACCGGCGAGCACTACCTCTACGATCTCATATATAATCCTGCTGAGACTCAATTTCTAAAGATGGGCAGGGAGCATGGCGCACATACGAAGAATGGGATGGAGATGCTGCACCTGCAGGCTGAGCGCAACTGGGAGATCTGGGGCGGCTGATACCTGGTGTTCATTGCCTGCTTCGATGTTCTTGTTTCAATCCTTATCTTAGTGACTCTAAAACCTCGTTATGAATAGAGCTCTATTCCTGGCATTGCTATTCCTATGTGTAGCACCAGCTTTTGCGCAGCGCAATGTGGGCATCGGCCTCAGCAATCCTCACCCATCAGCTATCGTAGATATATACTCTCCTGACCATGGACTCCTGATACCGCGTATGCATAGTGCACAGCGGCAGGCCATGCCCCTACCTCTGGCCAATGGCCTGCTGGTCTTTGATATCGACTCCGGCTGTGTGGTGGCATATGACTCTGTGGCCTTATCCTGGCATAACCTCTGCGCTACCAGCCTGGGACCTACAGGTATGACCGGCGCACAAGGTATACAAGGCCCTACAGGCAATGATGGACCTACCGGACCGCAAGGTGCAACAGGAGTACAAGGCGCAACAGGAAATGACGGACCGACAGGACCACAGGGCGTGGCCGGACCAGCGGGTGCTACAGGAGCTATTGGTCCCATAGGGCCTACAGGCGCTCCAGGTGCGGCGGGAGCTCCGGGCCCCACCGGGCCTCAAGGTGCAGCTGGTGCACCAGGTTCACCCGGTGCTGTGGGCCCCATAGGACCTACGGGCGCTCCGGGGGCAGCCGGTGCAGCGGGCACTCAGGGACCGACAGGACCACAGGGCGTAGCAGGAGCTGCGGGAGCAGCGGGTACGCAGGGTCCAACCGGCCCTCAGGGTGTAGCAGGAACGGCGGGCGTACAAGGGCCTACAGGTCCGCAGGGAGCGGCAGGCATACAAGGACCTGCAGGAGCTGCCGGCTCACAAGGGCCTACGGGTCCTCAAGGTGTGGCCGGAGCATCGGGTAGCACTGGTCCCACAGGGCCCGGTACGATCTGCGCAGCGGCAGCGACCAATTATGTAGTGAAATTTACCAATGCTACGACAATGTGTAATAGCCTCATCTATGATGATGGTACCAATGTCGGCGTAGGCAATACAAACCCTGCTTATATGCTGGATATAGCTGGTAGATCTCGCATACGCACGGGCAATGGCTCTGCAGGTATATGGTACAGCAATAATGCGAATACATCAGACAATGTTTTTATAGGTATGCTGGATGATACGCATGCGGGCTTTTATGGTAACCTGGGAGCGACCTGGGGCCTGGTCATGGACCTGACTAACGGTCGGGTAGGTATAGGCAATGCCAACCCCGGATATAAACTGGTGGTCAATAATGGCACTACAAACGGAGCCATCCAGATAGTAGATGGGACACAGTCTGCCGGCTACGTACTGACCTCTGATGCCAATGGTGTGGGCACCTGGCAGAAGACACAGGTAGTAGCCAGCTACAGTACGCTGGGATCCGGTGTAAATATCCCATACAATACAGGGAGCTACCTATATACAGGCACCTCCATTACTTTACCCCCTGGCAAATACTCCGTGACAGTGAGTATGTTGATGAGCGGCGGCCTCTCGCCTACAAACTCTTCCTTTTGGCTCAGAACTACCTTTGGGGATGCGAGCACCTCTACTACATCCTCACCTGATATCATCGGCTCTACCCTGGCCAGTGGAGGCTTGATAGGACCCGCTACATATGCTATGCTAAATGGCAGCCTGATCATCAATAATACATCAGGGGGTAATAAGACCTACTACTATCTGGCAGGCAATACAGTAACGACCGGTACCACTCAAACCATGAATAACTTCGGCGGTTTTGGCTGGGGTGAGGATAATATCGTAGCGATCAAAATACAATAGGCCACCAAACACACAATATCAGATACGCTACCGCGTTTGTGGTGGCAAACAAATCTATTTATGAAAATACGCTCACTAGTACTTGCCCTGATAATCATGACCACACTAGCGGCCTGCAAGAAGGATAAAACCACTGTGGCCACACCACGTAGCAGCTCTTATACTTTCACGCAGCAAAACAATAGCGGCATCACGGGCAAGATACTCTTCATAGAGGCAGACTCCGGCCAGACCACCGTAGACTTTGAGCTGAATAATACGCCTGCTCCCAAATACATAGCCCATATCCATCAGGGACCGCCTACCAGCTATCATGGAGCGATCTATTATTTCTACGATATACCGGCCTGGAGCAATAAGATCAGCTACAAGCAAAACATACCCCTGCCCTATGACAGTGCGCTGCTGCTGGACTGCACGCTGGCCCTACATGACTCCACGGGCAATCTGGACCTCGGCATAGCCGGAGTCGGTATCAATCACTAAACATAGAGAAACTAACCGCGCTGCTTCATAGCCTCATAGAGGATCACCGCGGCACTCACACTCACATTGAGGGACTCGGTGGTGCCCTTCATGGGTATCTTTATATTCTCATCGCAGAGGCGGAGGATGGAATCTGAGATACCCTCGCCCTCGGCACCCATCACTATGGCGCATGGCACCTTGAAGTCAGCCGCAGCGATGTCTACCGCGCCATTCAGCGCAGCGCCAAATACTTTGATACCATGGGCCTTGAGGTACTTGATCGTGGTCACGAGGCTTTTCTCCCGGCAGATATTGATCTTGGTCAGCGCACCGGCAGAGGCTTTGATGGCCTCAGGATTGATCTGGGCGCTGCCGGTCTCAGGCACTACGAGGCCATGTACGCCAAAGCACTCCGCTGAGCGGCCTATGGCGCCTATATTGTGCACGTCTGTGACACCATCCAGTATGAGCAGCAGCGGGTCCTCCTGGCGCTCGTGGGCGTAGTGTATCACATCGTCCGGGCTGTAGTACTCTACCATAGAGAGGAAACCTATCACACCCTGGTGGTTGGCCTCCTTGCCATGCTGAGGGCGGCCTGCTACCCGCTCTATCTTCTCTACGGGTACGAACTGTATGCCGATGCCATTCTGCGCAGCAGCTGACTTGATCTTTGTGATCTCCTCTCCTGCCAGTCCTTTCTGTATCAGGATGCGGTCTATCCGCTTGCCGCCTGTGATGGCATCCAGCAGTGGCTTGCGGCCGTAGATGATGTTTTCGCGTTGTCTCATTATTACTCAGCGGTGAAAATACAAAAGCCGCCCATATCTGAGCGGCCTTTGCATATAAAGTCGTGTTTCTTTCTTAGTGAGGCATCTCAGGTGTAGCACCCTGCTGCTGGCGCTGCTGCTGCTGGCGCATCATCTCCTGCTGGGCTGGTACGAAGCTGAACTGCGTCTCACGGAATTCTTTTTCCATCTTGTCGGCTACCTCCGGCTTCTCATATTTCTTGGCTGCCTGAGTCAGCTCCTGCATGATGTAGAGATACTCCTGCACAGACCTGTTTTGGATGAACTGGCCCTGCTGCAGCTGATCGTAGTAGGCCTTGTCACCATCATTGCGGGCACGGTCAGAGATCGTGGTGAATACATAGTGATAGTACTTCAGTTCATCCTTGGCAGTAGCCCAGATATCGTCTGAGAGTTTCTTTGCCTTGTCCGGCTGACCTGCCTGATAGTAGATATCAGGGTAGAGCGCTACGAAGATATTGTAAGGCACACGGTCCTTTGGCATCTCTTCTATGGCCTTGTCCACGCACTTGGCAGCCTTCTCCTTGTCACCCTGATCCAGCAGGGTCTGGGCCAGGCGGGCATAGTTGCCACGGAGGTTCATGGTCATACGGAGGATATTCTCATCCAGGTAGATGTTCTTATTCTCCTTGATACCGCCAAAACGGAACTTGTTCATCATATTGTCAAACGTGACGTCTGTGCGTACAGGTGCCTGCTGGGCACGGCCAGGGCTCTCTATAGGTACGATGCGGTAGGCCATACCCTCCAGCTGGAAGTATTTATCCAGACCTACGTAGGCATCCGGAGCTACTGACACGGCAAAGTAGATAGGACGGTCCATGATGTTATTGGCCACCATATCGAGGGTCATGAGGTCATTCTTCAGCAGCGTACCGCCTATACCCCACTGCATACGTGGCACTATCTTGCCATAGTCGCGGGCGTCTACCCAGTTCATGGTCTTGACCTTGTCAGTATCTATATCTATGAAGACATTCTTGGCTGGCAGGTAGTTTTCCATCTCTCCGCTCTGTGGTGACATGGTCTTCTTGCTAGGGTCCTCGCTGGCTATGAACTGCATGACCTTCTTGAGCTCTACAAATGCGCTCTCAGGTATGCCGGCAGCACCGCTATAGCGGGTCACATCACGGTTTGAGCCGATGATCTGATCGTCTGTAAAGGAGATCTTCACCGGAGGTGCATCATTCCACTTGTACTTCAGCTGCTGTATATACCAGTCCACGCCTATGAGGCTGAGGTTGATCACACGCACGTCTGTACGGATGTGCTCTACCTCCTGTGCATACCACAGTGGGTAGGTATCATTGTCACCCTGGGTGAAGAGGAGCGCATTTGGCGCGCAGGACTGCAGGTAATCAGTAGCAAAATCACGTGCTGTGTAGCGGTCATGGCGGGTATGATCATCCCAGCCCTGAGAGCCCATGAGGTATGGCGCTATAGCGCAGATGACCACCACGCCGGCTACCACGCCGACATTAGACGCCTTGAGCCGCGTACGGAGGAAGTCTATGATAGCCAGTACGCCAAAACCGATCCAGAAGCAGAAGGTCCAGAAGGAGCCCGCTATGGCATAGTCCCGCTCACGGGGCTCTATCGGAGGCTCATTCTGATACACGATCTGAAAGACGCCTGTGACGGCAAAGAGCACGAGGATGACGAGAAATACCTTCTCATTCTTGTATAGTGTATACACCAGGCCTATGAGGCCGAGGATGAATGGCAGCATGTAAAACTTATTGCGGCCCTTATTGTCAGCTATGCTCTGGGAGAGGTGGTCCTGTGGATACTGCGGGGTGAAGAAAGCACCACCCAGATTGTCTATGAAAGGGATACCGCAGATCCAGCGGCCGTTATCATTGGCATAGGTGCCCTGTATATCGTCCTGGCGGCCTGCAAAATTCCACATAAAGTAGCGCATGTACATGTAGCCAAGCTGATATTTGAAGAAGAACTTGAAGTTGTCTCCCTCGTCTATCTGGTCTTTGAGCATATAGCGGCCCGGCTCATTCATATTCTGCTGCTTCAGCGCGCGCTCAGCCTGATCCTGCTGGCCCGGGTCAAATACCTGTACCACCTGGTCGGTCTTGCGGTCTATGAGCTTGCTACCCGGATTGAGCCATACGCGGTAGCCCTGCTTCTTCTGCTCCTCCTGCCAGAATCCCAGGCGAGGGAAGAACATACAGGCATCCTGGCGGAACTTGTAGTCCAGCTTGGCACCACCATATTTATATTCTTTGCCCTGGCGGAAATATTTGTAGCCTGTCGTGTCTACTTTCTCTATATCCATGCCACCGGCAGTGTAGTCAGGACCCCATACCAGCGGGCGGTCGCCATACTGCTCACGGTCTACATATGATTTGATAGAAAATGGATCTGTAGGGCGGCCCATATCGATAGGCGTATTGATGCTGGCGCGGATAGGGATGAGCGCATAGCTCATGTAGCCTATGTACATAAAGGCGGCACAGAGCACAGCTATATTGCCCAGGCGGCTTTTCACCACATACTGCGTCACATACATGCCGGCTATGAGTGCGATAGCCAGGATGAGGATAAAGGCAAAAGCGCCTGACCAGAATGGCAGGCCAAAGGAGTTTACAAACAGCTTGTCAAAGCCTGCGAGGAAGGCCTGTGTGTAGGATATCACAAACTTCATGGCAAAGCCCAGGATCACAAAGCCTGCAGCCGCAGCCAGGGTGAAGCCGAGGAAGTTTGGCTTGTCAGCCCTCTTGTAGTAGTATACCACGGCTATGAATGGCAGCGCCAGGAGGCTGAGCAGGTGCACACCGATAGAGAGGCCCACCATGTAGGCTATGAGTACCAGCCAGTGGTCAGCATACTTGTCGTCAGAGGCGTCCCATTTGAGGATTGCCCAGATGATAAAGGTGAGGAAGAACTGGCTCAGTGCGTACACCTCACCCTCTACAGCGGAGAACCACAGTGAGTCGAGAAAGGTGGCACAGGCAGCGGCTATGAGGCCGGCACCTACTATGGCTACTATATTTGAGGTAGTGTAGTCTGTGTCCTTGTTTTTGATAAAAAGCTTGGTGGCCAGCATGGTGACGCTCCAGTAGCAGAACATGATAGACAGCGCTGTGCTGATGCCCGACATAAAGTTGACCATAAAGGCGACCTTGGTCACATCTCCCATGGCCAGGAAGGTGAATATGCGGCCTACGATCACAAAGAAAGGGGCACCCGGAGAGTGGGGCACCTGCAGCTTCCAGCAGCAAGGTACGAACTCACCACAGTCCCAGAAGCTACCGCTGGACTCCAGTGTCATAGTATACACCACCGCTGCAAATAGAAACACCAGCCAGCCGGCTATGTTATTGATCTTCTTATAAGAGGTCATTCAAGTTTTTTTTGAGTGGCTGCTAAAATATAGAAATTGGGCTAATGGACAGGAAAAATAAGTTAATGCAGGCGGCTATGCGCCTGAGGGCTATGCCGGTACCCGCAGGTGCGGCAGGGATAGCAGCGGATGGCCCACAGCGGCCTGCTATATCATACCGCCCCCGGACCACAGACCCCGGCCGCGAGGACCAGGAGCGGATAGCCCGGCTGCCGCCATGATGATAATGTCAACCCTCCAAACCTCCCTGAAGGGAGGCTTAACAGCCATTGTGTGAGTGCATTCAAGTCTCCCTTTTGGTCCCAGATCCCGATGCAGTCAGGAGAGATTTAGAGGGTGAATTCAACATTTTTTGCAAAACCCTGTAACCTTCATTTCGCCCTGCCGTATTACTAATCATAACAACAACGGCAATGAAAAAGAACATATACACCATCGGCTTTATAGCAGCACTCTTCACAGCACTGTCTACAAACATATACGCTATCACACCAGCCTCTGAGAAACACGAGTTTAAAAGCACAGAGCGCGAGGTTAACTTTGAAATAGAAAGGAAAGCAGGAGAAGTGACCCTGTATATCCAATCAGCGTTCTTAGGCACTTATGACCAGATCATAGTAGAGCGTATGGGAGAAGCCAAGGCCGGCTACTCAGCATGCAAAACACTGGATGTGGCCAAAATGAAAATCGACGGCGACTACATCGTATCGGCTGACAAATATCCGCTCCCTGCTCAGACAGCAGTAAGCTATAGGGTCAGGACGATAGCCAAGGATGGTACTAACAAGACCTTCCCACCTGTAGCGATCAATGTCGGTGAAATAAAGTAGTCTTCATATCAAGGTTTCATAAATAGGGTTTGGCTCCCCGTAAGGAGCCTTTTTTTTCACTCTCTTTGAGATCTGCACAACATAGTCTTCATATCAAGGTTTCATAAATAGGGTTTGGCTCTCGAAAGAGGGCCATTTTTTATTTACCTATTTCTGATTTGTGATTTATGATTTCTAGTACGCAGACAGTAGCTATATCATTTTTTGTGACAGCTATTTGCAAAAGACCGGAAGCTGATTATATTTGCAATCCCTTTTCGGAGGGACAATGTTTGGCCCATCGTCTAATGGCAGGACTACAGATTTTGGTTCTGTGTATGTTGGTTCGAATCCAGCTGGGCCAACCAAACAATAAGCCGCTCTCACAAGGAGCGGTTTTTTTATTGCCCCTGCCCTACTCCCGCCCGTTTATCCGCAGCAGGTAGTCTGCTATATCCTCACCGCTGCGGCCCTCCTGCTCCATCAGCGGGCTCACAGACATCTGCAGGATATCTCCCAGGCCATGGGCCCGCTGCCGCCACACCTCATACGCGCCATGGTCGGGATAGCACATGGCATGGCGGCCACGCAGCACGGCTATGCGCTCGCGCGTCAGGCCATCCTTGCCGCCGGTGGCCATCCAGAGGTACTGCGGCATATACATGCTGGCTATCACCGCCGTCTTCTCACTCTCTACGATGGCTACCTGCGCCTGCTCATCCCACCACTGCAGCAGGTGCTCGCCAAACAGACACTGCCCCAGCTGATAGTCCTCTCCCAGCTGCGTATGCACCCACGCTATGTGGCTGTGCGGCTGCTTGACACGGTGGCCGGTGTGGTCGTAGAGCATGATCTTGCCGGTGCGGTAGCGTTGGTCCTTGTCCTTTTGCCACCAGATGCTGGCGCCGGGCCAGCGGTCAGAGGTGCCTATGCGGTATTGCAGGATGCGCCTATTCACCAGCGCGCGGTCAAAGCCGAGCGTATAGAGGTACTGCACGAAGTTATTATTGCGGAAATGGACAAAACTCGCCGTGGCCATCCACTCGGGTATATACGATACCTGCCGCTGCGCGGAAACCTCCGGCACCACGCGCACAGGCGGCGGTGAGGGCCGCGCCACCGTAAAGGTGCTGCGCTGCACACCCTGCTCACGCAGGTAGTCCCACGGGCGGAGATGATAGCCGCAGCTATCCTGCCTGTCGCACCGGCCCACATGGTCGGCCACATGCTGCTGCGTATCGGTATAGACATACCTGGTAAACCTGCGCTGCTGCCCACACTGCGGACACCTGTACCGCGTAGCCGGGCCTTTGTACTTTTCAAACTGATAAGGGTATTGGTTCATGTTTTAGAGATTAATGATTAGAGAATAGAGAATAGAGAATAATGAAAGGCATAATGCACTCTCCAAACCTCTCCCGACTGCATCGGGATCTCCGACCTAAAGGGAGGCTTTAACAGCCATTGTGACTGTTTGTATTAAAGTGCCCCTTTAGGTGTATTCAAGTCTCCCTTTAGGAAGATTTAGAGGGTATAGTCGTGTACGAAAATTCGCCGTCATGGCACCACACAGATCCGTCATTCCGAAAAAATTTCCGTGAAAAATAAGTGTGACATTTTTGAAGGAATCCCAGCCTCACCAGGGCCGATGCATCACTTACTCCCATTGCTGATTTCGGGGTTCCTTCAGTTTATCCCGCTCATTTTTTACCGATTGAAAAACCTTCGGGATGAGGTGCTTGATATGGTAGCAGAGGGATGGTTTCCGGTTTCCGTTTCCTAGGCAAATGGAAACCGGAAACCATACCCGAGGTCGATAGAGTACATAAATGGAGACAGTATTATATATTCATAAAGTGAAAAGAGGTGGCTATACATATATTATCACTAATAAAAGGCATTCGGTGCTTTACACAGGTGTCACCGCTGATCTACGCAGCAGAATGCATGACTACAAGACAAAGCGTAACCCCAAGAGCTTTGCTACAAGATATAACTGTGATATACTAGTATATTATATACACTTCACACATATAGAAGAAGCGATCTCTGAAGAAAACCGTATCAAACAATTAAGCAGAGCAAAGAAGCTGGATCTCATTTTTGCTATGAATCCACTTTGGAAAGATCTGTATGACACACTGGATTAACTACAAAAAGCGCGTCATTCCGAAAGTTTTTCAATAAAAAAATATACGAGATAAAACTGAAGGAATCCCAAACCTCAAGAATGCGTAAGAGCGGTAAACCAGCCTTTTTTGTGACTGGGATTCCTTCCGCCTTATCTCATTTATTTTTTTGAACAGAAGAAAGGCGTCGGAATGACGGATTTGTGTAGTTGTTGTATTGAGAAATCTCTAACATCCGATGGAATGGCGGCTTGCGGGGTTTATCAGGGTTTCCGGTTTCCATTTGCCTAGGAAACGGAAACCGGAAACCTCAAATTACAATTTAATCTTCGCTTTCTTCTTCATCAGTATCCCATCCATTTCTCTTTCCTTTCTCAAAGAGTTTGGAGATAGAGCCTTTGCCGGTATAGCCCAGCATCTCTGCTATCTGCTGGTGCGTCTTCCCCTCCTTTTTCAAATCGACGGCCTGCTCCCACTTCGCCTTGCTCTCCTCCTGCTCGTAGCCGCGCGATAGCTGGGTGAAGTCTACCCGCTCGCCGGTCACGGTGAAGGTCAGCGTGTCTGGGCAGAAGGCGAGGACGTGGCTGTGCGTCTTGTCCAGATCGGGCAGGTAGTTGCCTTTGACCAGGCAGAGGTGGCGGTGCTGCGGGCGGTGATGGTCGCGACGCAGCTCTATGCCCAGCCGCATCTTGGCCTCAAAGCCCTGCCCGCCGAGAAAGTTATTCTTGCTCGGCAGCAGCTCCTCTGTCCGCTTGCCCGTATGGTGCAGGAAGAGGATGCAGCACTTGTGATCGTCTGCCAGCTCATAGTATGGCCGTAGAAACTCGCGGATCTTGTGCGTGTCCTTCAGGTCGTGCGGATAGAGGTCTGAGAAGCAGTCTACGATCACGAGGTCGGCGGGCTTCACAGACAGGTTTCTGCTCAGGGTAGTGAGCAGGTCCTCATAGTGAAAGATGAAGCGCAGGCCGTGGAGCTTCTGATCGCCATAGCGGCGTGTCTGCCGGCGCAGTACGGTGCGGGTGGCATCGCGGCTATCCTCCGTAGAGACGTAGACCACGCTGCGGTGCTGCGCGTGTATAGGGTAGTGCAGGAAGTGGCCGGAGCCTGCGCAGATATCCTCTGCCAGCTGGCGTAGGATGGCGCTCTTGCCGGTGTCTGAGCTGCCCGCCAGGCAGGCCAGCCCCTGCGAGTGCAGCAGTCCCTCTATCAGAAAAGACATATCCTCCTCACTCTCTCCCAGCAGGTCGGGCGCGGTGACCTCATGCTCCAGCTGCTGTGCCTCACGGCAGCGCAGCTCGAGGTCATCGAGTAGCTTTTGAGGTACGAAAGGTGCCGGGCGCTCACCGCCGGGCATAGCATCATAGTGTTCCATTTTCATGAAATTATTTGGTTTTGAAATTGTGTTTTGCCGTGCTGTAGAGCCGTGCTTTTTGGTTGAAATAGTGGTCCAGTGATTCCCCGCGCGAGGAGTGCTGATCAGCTGCCAAAAGACCGGAGTCCTGTATCTTTTTGACAAGTGCAAATCAAAGTAAATTTTGCTGCATAGCATAGTTTTAGCACACGGAGTTATCCTCAAAGCTGTGCAAAGAAAAAGTGCTGTACTGCGCATGTACATTGCGTTGTGGCCTATTCATTTTGAGGCACAGGCAGATGTATAAGGGTGGTCATCAGGTGGTGATGTTTTTAGCGGTAGATGGGCTGCTTTATCGCCTCTTTTTGCACCTGTCTATGTGCCCGCTCCGGTCTTTGCCACACAGCTATTTGCATAGTCGCTGCGTTATTAGCTGCTTACTATTCATGATTCGTTTGTAGCTTTGCCGCATGAAACAGTCCATACTGATCATAGATGATGAGGAGAAACTGCGCAGCCTGCTCACGCGCATCATCAGCCTGGAGGGCTACCAGGTACATGAGGCTGCCACGGCCGCAGCCGGCCTCAAAATGCTGGAGCGCGAGGACATACAGGTGGTGATCAGTGATGTGAAACTGCCCGATAGCAATGGCGTGGACCTGAGCCGCACCATCCGCGAGAAATATCCCTGCATAGAGGTGATCGTACTCACGGCCTTTGGCACGATAGCAGACGGCGTGAGGGCTATCAAAAATGGCGCATTTGACTATCTGGTGAAGGGTGATGACAATGAGAAGATACTGCCCGTGCTGAGCAAGGCACTGGAGAAAGCACGCCTGCAAAAGCGTATCTCACAGCTGGAGCGCCGCGTGTCAGACAAATATAACTTTGCCAATATACTCGGCTCCTCTCCTGTCATCCTCACAGCCAGGGACCTGGCACAGCGTGTAGCGCCTACAGATGCCACTGTGCTGCTGCTGGGCGAGACAGGTACGGGCAAGGAGGTCTTTGCCCAAAGCATACACGAGGCGAGTGCGCGCAGAGGGCATACATTCCTGGCGGTGAACTGTAGTGCGCTGGGCCGCGAGATACTGGAGAGCGAGTTATTCGGGCATAAAGCGGGTGCCTTTACCGGTGCTACGAAGGATAAAAAGGGGCTGCTGGAGGAGGCCAATGGCGGCACGATCTTCCTCGATGAGATAGGTGAGATGAGCCTCGACCTGCAGGCCAAACTGCTGCGTGTGCTGGAGACCGGCGAGTACATCCGCGTGGGAGATACCAAGACGATCAGCGTGAATGTGCGCGTGATAGCAGCCACCAACCGCGACCTGAAGGCAGAGAGCGAGAAGGGTTTATTCCGTGCAGACTTGTATTACAGGTTATCCGTCTTTCAGATCAATATACCGGCACTCGACCAGCGGCGCAGTGATATAGAGGTGCTTGCTAAACACTTCATCCGCGTCTTTGCAGATAAGGTAAACAAGATACCGCCCGTGATGCAGGCAGACTTTCTCAAAGCGCTGCAGGGCCACCGCTGGCGCGGCAATATCCGAGAGCTGAAGAATGTGATAGAGCGTGCTGTCATTCTCTCTCAGAGTGAGCTGACCACCGCCGTGCTGCCCTTCGATTTTCAGCATGATACTGCGCAGCCGCTCACCTACGACCTCGCCGAGATGGAGCGCCGCCACATACAGCTCGTCCTAGAGCATACCCGTGGCAATAAGACCGAGGCCGCCCGCCTGCTCAATATCGCACTCGCTACGCTGTACCGCAAGCTGAAAGAGTACGAGATGGAATAGGCCCTCATGTATGCCCCTCTAAATCTCCCCTGAAGGGGATGTTGCCTATTTCCCAAATGGAATACCGAGTCAGAATTAGATGAATATCAATCGATAGAGATTAATTCCCTATCGACTTTTTAAAATCGTCATTAAATCGCGGCTGTTGCACACCTGCCACTGGACGTCGTACCCCACCCTATCCAGCGTGGAGAGGACCGTCCCGAAGGTCCTTGCCCTGTCGTGGCTGAGGAGGCCCCTGACGTTCTCAAGGAGAAGCAGGCGCGGCTGTTTGGCCTCGACGACGCGGGCCAGGTCGAAGAAGAGCCGCCCTCTGTCGTCGTCGAACCCGCGCCACCTTCCGGCGACCGAGAAGGACTGGCACGGGAAGCCCGCGACGAGGAGGTCGAAACGCGGCAGCTTCGTTGTGTCGATTGTTCTGATGTCGCCATAATTGGTGTGGTTAGGAAAGTGCTTCTAGTGATGTGGACGGCGTGCGGGTCGATCTCGGAGAAGCCCACCCATTCGGCGCGGTCGCCGATGCCGAGTTCGAAGCCGCCGACGCCCCGAGAAGAGCGATAGGTAGGCCAAAGGCATTTGTTCACGTGGTGGCACGCTCCCGGACGTGCGGCGGTTCCTCCCGGAACCGTCCTTCCGGAAGGAGGTGCCAGGGACCGTGACCGACTCTGGCGTCGCGTACTACTGGCGGCACGAGTACCCGCTCGTCAAGGGCGGGGCGGTCGGCTCCATCCTGACACGCCTGGACGCTTTCCTATAAAGCGCAACGCGGAGAGCCGGGGCTACCGGGCCACCATCGAGCAGGCCATCAAAGACGGTGGTGGCCTGGTGGACGTCGTGCTCCAGAAGGACAGGCTCATCTACGCGGTCGAGGTGGGCATTACCACCTCCAAGGACTGGGAGTGCCATAACATCGAGAAGTGCCTCGCCGACGGGTACGAGAACGTGATAGCGCTGTCCGAGGACGAAAAAGGAGCAAGTGTAATGCTGGGAAAATTAAATGAGCATGGTCTGCTTCCTCACCACCAGGACAAGGTGGAAGTCTATGATCTCGTTCAATTCATGGGACTGCTGGATAAAGAATCAACCCAGAGGACCAAAACCTCAAATACAATTAAGGGATATAGCATCAAAGTCGAGTATAAAGATAGTACCTAAACAACAGCTTAAAAAGACTCTAAATCAGTCATTTAAAGTTTTCGAGGTTCAAAAAAAGAGGAAAAACCTCAAAAAAAGTCGACAAATAGATAATCCGTTTGCCTCTAGCTTGCAGGCCTTAAAACTCAAGCAATGCGACAATTTTACCTCATTTTACTTTTGATATGTCTGAAGGGCTATGGTCAAGGCTGTCAATCTACTAATTATGGCTGCACCGCCACTAATTTATTCCCATCTGGGACATTCAGTACCACATCGTCTTCGTGGCAAACTGTGAGCCCGCATATGAATGCGGGCAACTATACAGCCTTCTCCGTGTCATGCGGTAGCACCTATGAATGGTCCTACTGCGGAGATTTCGGCGGGTCACAAGGTTTTGATGCAGAGTTGACGCTTTTCGATCAGAATTCCGGTTTCTTATGTTTCCAGAACAACTCTGGCAGGACTAACTGCCCCTATGCGCCATACCTGAGCTGGACAGCTACGTATAGCGGGATCGTATACGTACTCACTTCCGCCGCCACTACAGTCCACTGTGCTACTAACACAGGCTCCACTTATTTCTCGACCCTGGTATGGAGACAGTCGAGCGCCGGCACATGCGGCTGTACCAACTGGCAGGTGCAACCGTCGAATCCCACACTGCCGATATCTGGCGGATCAGGGTCTGTTACCGTATACGCATCAGGTACATGCACATATAGCTACCAGCAGCCGTCCTGCTCGTGGCTCACGGTGGGATTCAGTGGTACACAGCTGACCTATTCTGCAGGGGCCAATTGTGATCCAGCCAGATCATGCACTGTAAACATTACAAGCAATGGATCTTCGGTGACCAGCTTTACCGTGACACAAGCAGGTGTGACCCCACCGTCTACGCCTGCAGTATCGGCATCTCCATCGAGTATATGTACGGGCCAGACCTCCAATCTGAGTGTGGGCAACGCATGCACAGGCTGTACGTATCAGTGGGGCGCAGGATGCTCCCCGCAGTCGGGTACGAGCACATCTGTCACCGCACCCGGTACATATACAGTCACGGCCAGCGATAACTGTGGCAACTCGGCCTCTGCGAGTATCACGGTACAGCAAAACTCGCAGACCTTTAGTCCTACGCTGACAGCATCCCCTACGGCCATCTGTCCCACAGGAGCTACCTCTACGCTGACCGTATCAAACTCCGGGTCTTGCGGCACATGCACCTATCAATGGAGCGGAGGCACACCCAGCGGCTCCTCTACATCCGTGAATACACCAAACACCTATAGTGTGACAGTGACAGACCAGTGCCATCAGACAACCACGGCCGCGATCAATGTATCCAGCTCCAACTTTAACCTGACCACTCCGGCACTCTCAGCCAATCCTAATACTGTATGCGGGAGCCAGACGGCACAGATCACTGTGACTAACTCTACGGCATATACCGGATGTACCGGCTGCACCTATCAGTGGAATAGCGGAACGGGTAGCGGAGTGTCTACACACAGTGTGACAGGCCCCGGCACATATACACTCACTGTGACGAATACATGTGGCCAGTCAGTAGTGGGCCAGGTGACGATAAACAACTCCTCGGTGGCTCCTGCGATCCCTACGATCACAGCCACTCCTACATCCTTTTGCTCAGGCACGGGCAGTCTCATGGTCAGTAACACAAGTACGTGCAGCCAATGCTCCTATGCCTGGAGCTCGGGCTGTATCCCGCAGTCAGGATCCAGTACCACTATCTCCGCACCCGGCACATATACTGTGACAGTCACTAATGCATGTACCATGACAGCCACTGCGGCAATAACGATAACGGCCAATCCGACTGCGACGATATCTCCTGCCAATCCCAAGATATGCCCCAATGGCAATATCCAGCTGACAGCTACTCAGGGCACAGCCTATACCTGGAGCGACGGCTCCAATACACAAAGCATCACGGCAAGTAATGCGGGTGTGTACAGTGTGACCGTCACGAACCCCGCCTCCTGTACCGGATCAGCATCAGCTACTATCAGCCTCTCGCTCTATCAGCCTCCGGTGGCCGAGGCCGGAGCAGGCCAGACAGTATCCTATGGCAGTACGGTGAATCTGGGCGGAGCACCCACAGCCTATGGCGGAGCCTCCCCATACAGCTATGCATGGAGCGGCAATGTCAATGCACCTGCTAATGCCAATCCATCTGCAGTGGTATCTGATTCTGCTACTTATTGCGTGACGGTGACGGATGCACATTCGTGTACCGCCTTTGACTGTGTGCATATAGATACGGGTAGCTGTCACCCGGCATCTCTGGACCATGCTAGCGACCACTTTGGACCTTTGGGGGGCATAGACACGGTACATGTAGTAGGACAAGGCGGCTGCCCATGGACCTCATCCAGCAGCCAGTCATGGATATCTATCATAGCAGGCCAGAATGGGTCTGGCAGCAGCCCTGTAGTGCGGTACGCTGTGCAGCCATGTATAGACAATACGGACCGGACAGCGACGATCACCGTGGCGGGCCAACCCTTCACAGTGACACAGCAATGCCAGTGCATTTCGCAGCCTGTCATCATCCATGAGGGAGGCCACCGCCTGTGGACAGACAATATAAGCGGTGCCACATATCAGTGGCAATTTTATGGTGCTGATATACCAGGGGCTACATCCAGATTCTATAATGATTCGGCCACCGGCCCAGGAGTCTATACAGTGATAGTCTGTATAGGAGGGTGCTGCTCTACAGTAGACTACACTACCTCTGCCAGTGATCTCTCCCCACTGCAGCGCGTAGCTGTATATCCTAACCCTGCCAGCGAATACCTGATAGTCAATGGCAGCGACCTGGGCCGTGGAGCACTGACTGCCAGCCTGTATGATGTACTGGGCAAGAAGGTCCTCTCAACAGAGATCATAAGCACAGGGAAAGTGAAAACCTCGCTGGATATATCATCCCTGCCGGCAGGTGTGTATGAACTGGCGCTATATATCAGGGAGGAGGTAGCGACGAGAAGGATCACCATAAGCAAATAATATACATATGCTCCGCAAAATAGCTATAGCCATATGTGCCGGGCTACTGTACTGCAGTAGCCTGGCAGCCCAACATTGTGTATCGTGGTACAATGGCTACTCATACAATGATAGTGTGACACTGGCTGCAGATATACTCTGCACGGGCGGAGTCATAGCCCAGTACCAGGATGCGCAGGCGGTATACAATAGTCCGGTTTCCAAAAAGGAAGCAGCCCGCCTGATCTCATCTCTGCTGCTCAGGCAGGGCCAGATCGTGCCTTCGGATTATTATCCTACTCCTTTTACAGATCTGACAGCACTCACGGCAGACTATGAGCATGCCTGCAAAGTGATGCTCTATCTGGATTATACTGATGGCGTGCCGCCCTTCAGCAGAGACTGTTTTGCTATAGATCCTGATAATCCGCTTCACAGAAAAGGAGAATACCTGCGGGCGCTGCTCGAGGCGTGGAATATAGCACCCGACATGACCGGAGCCAACGCATCTTCTTCAGCCCCCTCCGCCTTCTATACGGACGTATCAGTCAGCGATCCAAACTACGGATGGATACACAAAGCCTATAGTATCGGATTATTGACGGATCTCCCCTTATCTGCATGCGGCAATCAGTGCTTCCAGCCTGCCGGCAGCTATTCTGCAGCCCAACTATATGTTTTGCTGTACAGGCTACTGGCATATCACCAGTCACCTGCTTTATCCCCTTCTGACTTTTTTACTCCCAATAACTTTACGGTAAAAAGCCTGAACAATGCTACAGGCCTGGATCGGGCTGTATTCTCTACATATACCGCGCCTGTGCTCAGTATACCTGGTGGCGGCCTGCCGTTGGGCTTTTCCCATTCATACAGGTCAGATCTGACCGAGCTTCCGCTTTGGGGCGATGGAACATCACTTGTCGATAAGGATATGCTGGTGCAGGCTGTTTGCCCGCTCGGGGTCGGCTGGACTCACTCCTACAATATTTTCATATCAAGTATACGCACAGGGCCGGGCAGTAGTATTGCCGAGAATGCGTTAAGCATCCACTGGGCAGACGGCACTACCGAGCTGTATGACCTGCGGGCGCGGAAGTATACGACACCCGGCATACGTGATATGATGTCTATCCTGGCGTGGACTCCAGACGGCTATGTGCAAACCGTGGAGATAAGAAGGCCGGATGGTATGATGTTTCACTTTGACCTGGAATACGCGACACACATACTAAGGCTCTATAGCATATCAGATAGAAATAATAATCAGACCACACTCACCTATGAGCCCGGGTATAGTTATGGATCCTACAGTCCTCTGCGCCTGCATCAGGTCACAGACGGGGCGTCAGGGCGCTACCTCACATTCGGCTATCTGGCAGGCTCTAACTTTATCAACTCAGTGATCGACCCCATGGGGAGGAGGATAATGTACGACATAGATCCGGCCAGCGGAGACCTCCAGTCATACATAAACGGCAATGGCCACACCACCAGCTATCAGTATGACCAGGGCGTATACAAGCACCTGCTCACACAGGTACAGAAACCCAATGGCAACTTCATAAACAACTCCTATCAGGGCCGCAAACTGAATCAATCCCAAAACGGCTCTTATGTAGTGCAGGTAAGCTTCTCTGCCAACTACCTGGCGAACTCGCAAACCTCAGCTACGCAGGTCTCGACATATAACTCTGGGCAGTCCTACAATGTAAACTATATGCAGGACAGCCGGGGCAATCCCACCAGAGTACTGTCAGCCACACAGGATATCACGATCACGTACGATACACTTTTTCCGGACCGGCCATCATATGTCATAGATAATAATACAGGCGTGGCCCGGTCGTACAGGTATGACTCCCTGGGCAATACTGTCTACTCAGGTACTATAGCACAGAATATCGTACTGGCCGAAACCTCTGAATATGGCCCTTACAATAACCTGATATACCATACCGATGCCAATGGTAATGGCACCAGATATATCTACAATCTCACCGGCAACCTGATCCGGATAGAAGAACCGGATAGTGTCTTCACGTACTTTGACGTGAATGGGCAAGGTAACGTAACAAAGAAGACCGATGCATCAGGGATCAGTACCGAGTATGGCTACAATACCTACGGAAATATCAATAGCATCCATATCACGGGTAGCTCAATATATGCAGGTGCTACCTATGACGGCGTGAGCCGCATCACATCTGTGACCAATCCCAACAGGATATCTACCGTCTACTCTTATGATAGCAATAACAACCTGACACATCAATACATCGATCCATCCGGACTGAATCTGCATACTTCATACGTGTATGATCACAATGATAATGCTACTGATGTATATGATCCGCGGTCGCTGAATACTCACCTGACTTATGATTTTGATACGGATGACCTGCTCACAGAACAATATGGTCCATTTTCCAGAAACTGGACCTACAATACGGATGGCAGCACCCGCTCATACACGTCAAAAAACAATTTCGTCTTTCAATACCTCTACTATCCATCAGGTGATCCACGCTGCGGACTGCTCCAGACTGACGGGTACTCTGATTATGACTACAACCTCTCTGACCGCAAGCTGTCATCTGTATCCCGCGGCGGCTACAGGCTAAATTATAGCTATGATGCTTTTCGCCGGACCAACTCTGTCACCTCCAATGATATGCCTTACAATACAGTGTCGTATGAATACGACAACGTAGGCAACGTCATCAAAGTAATATATCCCTCTAATACCAACTGGTATATCACCTATGAGTGGGATGCTAATAATCGCCTCTCTGGTGTAAAGAAATGGGACAGCACCTACCTGGTAAAATACCACTACCGTAAAAACGGCCAGATAGAGCACGAGGAGCTGGGCAACGGCACCGCGACCTACTATAAATACGATACGGCAGGTAGGCTGGATAGCATGTACACTATGGCCGGGGGCAGGTGTATCACAGCCAGCGGCGCTACGCTGGATGATATGGGTAACCATCTGAGAGAGTCATGGTATGTAGATATCACTGATACCACCGGCGTCATACATCGCGACCCGCCACTGCCGGCAGTCTACAACTACTCAGCTACCAACAGGCTGGATAATACAAACCTATCCGGCTATCAGTATGACAATAATGGTAACCTGATAGCTGCCGCTGCCACCGGGGGGCAATATAACTGGGATGAGAGAGACAGGCTGCAATCCTACACTACCGCGCAGAGCAGCCACTACTACGAGTATGATCCACTGGGAAACCGGCGGCGCTGTGATACCCTGCGCTACGGGCTGGATATACTCGGCCAGAGCAATGTGCTGACCGAAGCGGACCTGAACGGCAACCCGCAGGCACTATATGTGCATGGCCTGGGGCTGGTATGCCGGATAGATGCAGCCACAGGGCAGGTCTACTACTATCATTACGATTTCCGGGGTAGTACGATAGCGATCACAGGAGACTCTGCCAGGATAGCAGGCGCATACCAGTATGACCCTTTTGGTGCGGTGATCATGGAGAAGCGCCCCCCGTTTGCAAACCCCTTCACATTTGTAGGCAAGTCTGGTATCATGGCAGACGATACGGACATGTACTTTATGCGTGCCCGCTATTACCAGCCTTCGCTGGGAAGGTTTCTGAGTGAGGATCCTGTATGGAGCACGAATCTTTTTCCATATGCAGGGAATAATCCCGTGGCTAATGTGGATCCTGATGGGAAGGATTGGATTAGCTGGGTACCTGTAATAGGACCAACCCGGGATGCCTACAGAGACTTTAAGCAAGGACGTTGGGGAATGGGATTGATAAACTCCGGAATAGCTCTTCTGGATTTAACAGGGGCAGCAGAGGTGGGTGATATCGCCCTAAAACTTTTAGTGCGATCTTCTGAAAAAGAGGTTGCTGGAGAGGTTATAAAGGGAGGATTCAAATCTCTCATGGATCCAGGAGAAGCTGCCAGATACCAGAAGAAATTCATTGGAGGTAAAGCGCCGCGTCAGGTTGTACCAGGTGTCAGGCGAATTGATTGGGAATTGATGACTAAACGTGGAGAAGTCGAAAGATCTAGAGTTATTTACGATGAGTATGGAAGGCAGTCTTTCAGAATTGATTTCACTGATCACAATATGCCAGCTAGCCACAGTGACCCTCATTTACATCAGTACACGTACGGGCCAGGATATGAATATGGTAAATACTCGACATTTAATTTTTAGTAATCATTTTGTAATAGTCTATTCTATGTCAATAAACTTTAAACAGGCAATAACAGAAATACCTCAACTACAAATTCAAGGTTTAGCGTCAATCGAGGAATTGTTGTTTTTGAAGACGGCAAATGCAGCGAATACTTTGACAGTTTCATTTTTATTTAAATCATCAGATGCTATTACAGGTAACAATAAGTTTATTCGTGTTAAAGCAACGTTTATTGAGATCGCAAATCTTAAACTCACATCTATTAACTCTTCCTTAGACGTAGCTGGATTCGAGATTATCAATATAGAGGAAAAGGGTTGGGAAAATATGCTTTATGAAATTGTTGATAACGAGGATGACGCAATCAGTTTTTTCTGTAAGGATATTTATATAGATGAAGTATCAATAATGAACGACAATGAAACTATTTTAAGTATATATCCATAATATTCAGTAATGAGATTAATATTAGCCGCCTTATTAGTTATGTCGGGTTTGCTTAAAACCATTGGTCAAACATATACCTATGATAATTATGGCCAATTGATCGCAATGGCTACTTCAAACTGCTCTTATTACAAATATCAATATGACAGTGACGGCAATCGAATAGCAATTCAGAAGAGCCAGATCAATGTAACCCCGATCATACAAGACAACACCTGTGGGCGGACCAATCAAGGATCAATAACCCTCCAGCCTCAGTCGGGGGGAAACTATGCCTACATCTGGTCTAATAACCGTACAGGAGCGACTGTATCATCACTGACCGCTGGTGCCTATACAGTATCGATCACTGATCTATCTGGCAATAATGTATGCGTAAAGACATACCAGATACGCGCACTGCCGATGGATACTGTCAAAATACATGTCACAGATGCCACTTGCCATGGCTATGCTGATGGCCAGGCAGTGATAGACTCTGCAGGCTTATCCGTCAGTGATTATACCTTCCGCTGGTCTACGGGTGGGGTGGGGCTGGCTGCCACGGGGCTCAGAGCCGGTACCTACCACGTCACGGTTACTGATCATGCCACGGGCTGTACGCAGATACTGCCGGCTATAGTGCATGACCCACCTTCACCGGTACTATCGCTCGCGACCAATCCTCTGACTTGTGCTGGTGGCAGGGACGGATTTGCGGCCGTGACAGTCTCCGGTGCCGTATCTTCCTATACATTTTTGTGGTCTGATGGCGTCACTACTCCTGTACTGGATAATGTACCTGCCGGCACCTACACCGTGATAGTACGCACCATAGCTACAGGCTGCATAGCACAGGACACAGCCAGGATACCAGAGCCGACAGCTATAGCTGCTACGGTATCTGCTGTGGCTAGCTGCTCTGATACAGGCACGGGTATGATCTCCATCACTGGTACTACAGGGGGGACGGGCCCCTATACCTGCTGGGTAAACGGTGTGCCATATGGAAGTGTCAACACAATAGGAGAACTGCCTCCCGATACATATCTCGTGGAAATAAGGGATGCAAACCAATGCGTGGATAGTATGCACATCGTAGTGCCATCAATATCATGTGCTACAGGAGTGCCCTACACTGATCAGGACGCGGATTTCAATGTGTATCCATCTCCTAATAACGGAGAGTTTTTTGTGGCCTTTAGAAATGATGGGCACAATGGCTATACACTCAAAATATCCGATGCACAGAATAAGATCATAAGAACAATACAAGGCGAAGTATCCGGACCCGATACTGTGCTCCCGGTCAGCCTGACAGGTATTGCTGCAGGAATCTATACTGTATCTCTACATACAGGTATGGTAGCCCGGTCAAAGAAAATCGCTGTAGTAAAATAGCGGCCACGTTTTAAGAAAACAGTACAGGCATCTACCTCAATGCAGATAATACCTCCGGCCACTCCACCTGCCTGACCCCCATCAGATGATGCTGGGTTTGCTTGCGTAGGATGTCTCTTACACCGGGGTCTGTCTCAGGATCTGCGATCACTGCCTTTATTTTATCGAGTATCTTCTCATTAAATAGGCGAATATTCACTGAGATACCGTAGATGATACCACGTGATAGCTTTTTGTCAGCACCGCTCAAAAAACCGATCACGTCTATCGTAAACTCGTCCGTACTACCTTTCAGTACTTCACCGAATACGCTTCTGTAAGAATGCGTCACTTTGGTCTTTCTCCTATCTCCTGTATTTTTCAAAAGATCAGATGTGATAAAGGAATACAACAGGCGGCAGGCAAAGTCAGGGTTGATCTTAAATTGAGCCAGGATGATACCCTTGAGGAGCCGGATCTTTTCATCAGTACTCTCTGCTCCCCAATCAGAAAATAATACACTCATTATTTCCTGCTCGAGATCAGCAATACTGAAATCAGTCTTACCCAAAATCCTGAGGTAGCATAGCTCGGCTTCCGTTTTCATTTTGGGTCTGGTCATGGCATCCTTCAGGGTAGTAATAGCAAGCTGTAGCTCGTTCTGCCCCGCGATACGGCACCAGGGGAGCAGCGTCAGGAGGGATGGCACTTTATACTTCTGAGGCCTGATCAGGGGAAACAAGGTAGTCACCTCTCCGTATGAGGGCGGTGGTACTACTCCGTGCTCGACCATGAGCGCCCACAGGCGGGCCAATGCCTCCTTCTCTATACTATCCACATGGGAATGACGAGCAGTGTACGCTGTCATGCGCAAAGAATAATGGGCCATGATGGCAGCAGGAGATGCCGGCCCGAGATTGTCGGCCATTCTGCTAAATATATGCTCCAGCAATCCTGTGAAACCCACCATATCACTTTGTGTAAGGTGGTATTGGACCAGTATCTCTATCAGGGGCGTATCAAAGAATTTTCGTGACACCACGTTATGCTGAAGCCGGCCGGCAATGATATTTGAAATACCTAAAGAACCGCTTCTGATCTCTTCGGCGAGTTTTACCGCCGGGGCAAATCCCGCTTTGAAAGCGGTGACAAAAATATCCACGAGCCGCTCCTGTTTATCCCAGAGTGACAGGCTGAGCAGCAAGTCCTGGTCTACCAGCGAAAATGCTTTATGCTGAGGATGTTTTGCTTTGTAAAATGCTTCATAGAAAACCTCAAATGGATGTGCAGCCAGACCGGGTTTCTGACCTGAAGATAATTTCTGCAATGATTCATTGAAGCCACGGATAAACATCTGCAGCAGGTCTGCCGAGTCGCTGCTATGGTCGGCCATATCAATGAGCCGGCTGAATATCCATTTACTCCATGTGACGGCCTGAAATTTTGAGTTATTGCTCTTGAAGGACGAATAAAATGCAGCAACATCCAGTCTTCGGTCCGCACGATATAGCAATCTGACAAATGCCGCGGCCTTGACTTCCTGAAATATGAGAAGGTCCGCTGCCTGGAGGTCCGCCAGGATCTGCGCGGATGTCAGCTTATCCCATCTCTCCACCCATATAGGGCACAGGGTATCCACTCTCTCATCTCCTAGTTCGATACGAGCGCTGTCTTCTGTGCCGTATGCGCGGACATATGCAGCGAGCATGGGTGGGATGAGATCGTCTAGCCCGGCTCTCCTGTTTTGCATATAGAGCGCCAGTATATCCAGTATGACAGCGGCTGCACCAGTTTCGATCAGCATGCTGAGTTTTGCCCTGACCCATTCTGGGTCTTTGTCATAGAGTTTTAGCAATAGCGTGATCAGCGGCTTATATACAGTGGAGTGCTCACCATGGATGTGCTCCTGATGATGCCCGACCACATACTCCACGATATCATTTCTGGATAGCAGGGCCAGTATGCATTGCTTATTCTTATTGCACATAAGGGCAAATGCAAGGATCGCATTGGACCTGATAGTCCAGTCACTGTGCTGCCAGATAGCCTCCACTTCTATAGCCGACTGAGTGATACGATCAGCAGTAATGCTGGGTGCTATGGCAAGAAATCTGCGTTTGGCATCATTGTTCTTTTTAAATCTATCGCTCGTCATCAGATGGACTATCTGTATAGCCAGGCTGGCAGAGGGATAGGAGAATAGTGCATACACATACAGGCCAGAGGCCAGATAAACATGGTCCTCTGACGAAAGCAGCCATTTGCTGAGTAATGACTCCGACTCAATGTGGTAAGGCCCGGTGGATGCTATAAGTATGGCCTGCTCAAAAACGGGTAGCAGGTAGAGGGAATAAGCTATGTCATGGCGCGCGCCGATCCGATCTGCCAGCATATGCAGCCCCTGGTCTCCCGCGAGGGCTATGAGCGCCCGCGCAGCCGCATGTTCAAAGAAGGTTTGGTGGAAAAAACTCAGCCTGTCGCCTTCTCTATGTTCACTTCTTGCAATCTGTATTAACCCTCTTTGATGAAGTTTTTGTATACCCTCCATGCTCAAGTGTATGCTCCTCTGCATATCGCCCAGGTACACCTCGGCAAATCCCTGAGACAGCATCACAATGGCGAGGGAATGTACCAGGGCAGATAGGTCATCATCTGCTCCCTGGTCTGCTCCCATACCCATCCTCCGGTCTTTGACCACGCGTCGCTCCCAGTAGGTGCTGTATAACATAAATACATTGATCTCCGATGGCACTTCATCAGGAGTATAGAGGGAAAAGAACATCCTGAGCGTGAGGGGAGATTTGCAGAGGTCATACAATGGCGAATTATTATTAGCCAATGTATCCGGGTCGACATCCCAGCTTTGCGCGTCAATGCCCGCGTACTTGCAATACACTGCCTTGTATTTTTTTATGGCCAGGCCGATCTCTGTAGACGACAGCTCACGCAAGTGCTGCTTTGTAGCTGTCATGTGTGTAAGAATAAGATCGGCCTCTATAGGCCTGCTGGTGGCTATCACGGTATGCCCTGCTGCTACTATACTATTCAGTGTGATGATGAGTTTGTCTTTATCTGCATCACCATGAGCCAGCAGGTCCAGTGTGTCTATCAGGAATACGCCGGATGCGATCTGAGCCCTAGCCAGCTCTGCGAAAAGCTCGTCAAAATTTATGGTTTGCAGCATCGAAGATTTTAGTAAAACCCGAAATCTGACAGTTTCTAGTTTGGAGTAAAGATGCCATAGAAGGCTGGTCTTGCCGCTACCTGCATCACCTATGACGATATGCATCTCAGCCAAAGACGAAGAAACACAATTGACCAGATGATTTTCGATGTCCCTCTCTATGTATACCTCCCCCAGATAGATGCCTGTCTCGGTATCTTGCCAGAATACCTTCTCTATCAGTCCAGCCTGAGCCACGGCCAGATCAGATTTTTCTCTTATATCGGCTATTGCCTTAAATGTTTGTTTTTGCCTTGATCCCGCCTCTGGCTTCAAAGTATTTGAGAAAATAGCCTGATGAGGCACTCCTTGTACCTGTGAGCCCAACTTTATATCATCCCTGCTTAGCCCTGGGGTCGCGTCACAATAATCCCCTAGGTAGGTAGTAGAGGTTTTACCGATGAACGTACATACTGCATGAGCTACCTGTACGTACCAGCCTTCTTTGTTCCCTCCTGCCTTGTCAAACATTTTTTGAAGTGCAGTACCACTGATTCTTCCTTTGAGGGCCAGTGGTTTGAAAAGTGCTTCATTGGCACTTATAAACTTATCCAGGACGTAAGCATACCTGGGATAAGTGTCAGGTATTCGTTCAGCTTTTAGTTGCGCATTGATCTTTTTGCGCTCCTCCTCATACCTTCTGATAAACTCTTGAAGGATCGTATCGGGTAGAATGATCTTAATATCCTGGCTCATTTCTCAAGAAAATTTACAAGTGCAAAAGTTCAAACAGGAATGCACTTTCGAATCTGAATGCCTTTGCGGTATGAAAAAAATAATTCATAACGCAAACTCGCAAGAGCCTATCGCGAGAGATGGTGGCAGCTATACGCTCCCACTCATCCAAAAGGCAAACAGCTCTAGAGCGCCTTTTATAAAGGTAGCTATTTTCATCTTTTTCCTGGGGATTTCCGGTTATCTCTGGGCCGATACCAATGGGTCGATCGTACTCATAGGTGATGACCTCACGGTGACCACAGCAGATGGCACGGATTACGTCACCCATGTGGATGTCTACACCCTGGATAATGTATTGGTGACGTGGTACGGTGGATGCGGCCTCAAAAGCTGCACCTACACCGTATCGCTCAGTCCAGGGCTCTACCACGTGGTAGTATCTACGCACAAAGCGAAGACCTTTAGCGAGAATATTGAAGTGGACTAGGCTGTATGTGCGGGCAGGAAATTCCTGCCCGCTTTTTTTATCAGGCCCATGCCAGATCGCATAGCATATTGCAAGTACAGATTTTCGATCTCCACGATATATATGCAGATCAGAGAGAAGCCAGATTGCCTGCTCTGATTTCTAAAATGCGCAATAACCATTGCTTCTCAGCCGGTACAGCATTTTCATCGTTTATGGACAGGAGGAGCTTTTTGTAAGAAACAGGAGAAATGTCTTTCAGCACAAGAGTGCGTACAATCTCTGCGAATCTCATTATAGCTTCAAATTTGCCAATACCTATATTCTCGTAGCTCCTCAAAACACTTTTGACCCCCTTTAGTTTGGAGTCAATGATTTGCTTGCTAACATCGCCTTGAGAATCCTCTATATAAATCCGGATGTCTAGTATCCTGACATTAAGCTTGAGGTATTCATCAATCCGTGACGTATCAATGCTATACAATAATCGCCGGGCTTGCGCATTTTGGCCCCTATAGTGAAATATCAGCGCTTGAAAATAGTTGCTGATTCCATAATGCGGTAAGTCATTGTGGTATTTTTCGTAAATGGACTGAACCCAATCAAACCTGGCAAGCTTCAATCCTACTGAGATCGCGAGCTTGAAAACAGGGGCAGATACCACACCACTTTCGCGCAAAAGCCCATTGCTATCCATAAAGCTAAGCAGATCTAATAGAAAGGAGCCATAAAGGTTTTCATCAACAGGCATCCCCCTAAGGCTCAAATTTATGAGGTAATGCGACAAGGTCAGCACATCACCCCTGGCAGCTTCCCTCATTTCGATCTGATGAAGCTCAGAGAATAAGTTTGATAACTGAAGCGGTTCGGGAATTTCAGCAATCAGCAATGACAAAATTTCTCTGTAGACATGAATTAAACGAGCTTGATGCGCGTAATAGGCACTATTGTCAAGCAGGAGTGTAATCTCAGATGCAGGGAGCTTTGGATAATTTTTGTGCAGTATGCTCCTGTTTACCCTTTCACACCCCCTCTTCAATTTTTCAATCCAATAAAAAGCGTCCAGATGCTGTTCGTACATTTCAGGATTCGTAAACACATCACGACCATCTATTATTCTTTCATTTATGGCTGTGTTCTCATAATATTCAAAAAGTGCGAGGTGTTCCTGTGAAGACACGGGTTTAAAATCTATAATATAGCTTTCACTATTTTTGACGAGGCTATTCGCTTCATCAATAAGTCCTCTTTCAATATAAAAGGCCAACAACTTTTCAGTCGATAGAATTCCCAGTGACTCAGATCTCAACCTGTTTGATATAAAAAGCTCCGCATACTTGAGCAGCGCAGTCAGGACCTTGTCTGGATTTTTCATCAGCTCGGGATGCCTAGCAGCTAACTTCTCTCTCGATGGCAACTTATCCACCTCCGCTTTTGTCAGCGAAAGAACTAATTTCTTTACCGCTAATGAGGCGTGGATGCTCGAAAAGCCTACAAACTCTACCCACTCCTTTTTCCGGAATTTTGAGAGAATCCTGATAGCTTTTGGTGACGGCATTTTTTATCTTCTGAGTATAAATAAATCTATGAGTCTGGAAGCGAGAGGTCATTGGTACTATATCGTCCTCTGAGCACTTGATATCTTCACGGCTTCTCGCCAAAACATGCGGTAAAGTTGTTGCCTCTATCAACCTATTGCACTGAGCCGCCATGATGGCTTCAGTTGAAATAGGTCCCACCACATATTGAAGGTGCTAAGCTAAGAAATCATGAATGATGGCCAATCCCCTTTTCTAGATATTGACCATCTCGCCTTACTAGCTTTCCTTTGTACTTCACCGCAAACTTTTAATAGCCGCGAACTTCTCAGAATATTTCCGCGACATGATTACCTCGCGGTGATGCCTGTCGAATCTTTACCCCTATAGATTTTGCAGTCGACGAGTTATCATCGTTAAAACACATTTTAAACCTAAAATCTCGAAAAAATGGAACAACAGAAATCCGTCAGCATCTGGATCAGGGTGTCGACCGAGGACCAGGCCCAAGGCGAGGCCCCCGAGCACCACGAGAGAAGGGCGCGCATGTACGCCGAGGCGAAGGGATGGCACGTCGCCGAGGTCTACCTCCTCGAGTCGGTGTCGGGAAAGTCCATAACGGGACACCCCGAGGCCAAGCGCATGATGCGGGACGTCAGGGACGGCGCCATCACGGGCCTCATCTTCTCGAAGCTCGCGCGCCTGGCGCGCAATACGAAGGAGCTCCTCGAGTTCGCGGACTACTTCCGCGACCACAACGCGGAGGCCATCGACACCTCCACGCCGGCAGGCCGCCTCTTCTACACCATGATCGCCGCGTTCCTGCGCGTTCAGGCCGAGTCGTCCGGCACCATCATCGACAACGCCAAGACACTCCACGACCGCTGGCCGCTGATGGACCTGGAGGAGCACCGGGCCGTGGTGGAGTCCATCATAGTAGACGAGCAGGACACCACCATCCGCCTGGCATACATGCCCGCCGCCCTTCAAAGAAATGGCGGAAATAGGCAACTTACCCTGAAGGGGAGATTTTAACAGCCTTCTCTAACCTGCTGTGAATTGATAAAACATCGGGGTATCTTGAAGCGGCAGGTTCTTTCCTCGCCTTCAGGAGAAAGATGCCGAAGGCAGATAGGTGAGGCGACCCTCTCATTTTGAGAATCCGACCTTCTCATTTTTAAAGGCTTTTGTGTGCTGCTGCGTCAGGAGCTTTCTGCGGTATCAGGTATAATAGACTGTATATCAACACACTGTGGATGCATCTGTTTTTCTGGTGTTTGCTTTGCCCATAGCGGTGCAAATGTCAAACAATATGATCACCGACCATGACGTCCGCACCTCTCTCTCTGCAGAGGTGCCTGCTATAGCACGTGAGCTACAGCTTATAGACGACCGCAGCGAGATCTTCAAAAGTATCTCCTGCCTCGCCGCACATACCAAAGATATGCTGGCTGGCCACCGCACTGATGAGGTGCTGCGCTGCTTCCATGCCGCACATGGGCTGCTGGCAGAGGGATCGCAGGCAGTGCGCTTTGCCGTGATCAATCTCTATATCGATCCGGTGAGCCGCCTGCTCGAGCATTCCTTTGCGCCTACGCCTGAGGTACGCACAGAGTTCATCCGCGACTTTGGTACCGAGTACTATCAGCTCCTATACGCCAAAACTGTATAAGCCATGGTAGCCGCTCTCCTCCTACTGGCCGGTGTGGCCTGCTTTGCGGTCTTCTACCGCTCCATTTCATTCTTTGATAAAATCTGACCGATGGCAGCCTTATTCGTCCTCTCTCTTTTTGTATTTGGGTACCTCATCTATGTCCTGCTGAAACCCGAAAAATTCTGACGCTATGCATACTGAGATCATAGGTGTGGTAGCCACTTTCATCGCTACCGTTTTACTCGCTATCCCGTTGGGAAAGTATATCGCAAAGGTCTTCGCCGGTGAGCGGACCATGCTGGATTTCCTCGCTCCCGCAGAGCGGTTCTTCTTCCGCGTGAGCGGTATAGATGCCACTCGCGAGATGGACTGGAAAGAAAACCTCCTCGCCCTGCTCACGATCAACTTCGTCTGGTTTCTCTACGCGATGGTGATACTGATGATACAGGGTTCGCTGCCGCTCAATCCGGACCACAACCCATCTATGTCGCCAGACCTGGCATTCAATACTGCTATTAGTTTCCTGGTCAATTGCAACCTGCAAGACTATAGTGGTGAAACTGGCGTGTCATACTTCACACAGATAGGTGTGCTGATGTTTTTGCAGTTCGTCTCTGCCGCTACTGGTGTCGCTGCGCTGGCTGTAGTGATCAATGCGATGAAGGAACGCACGACAGACAAGCTGGGAAATTTCTACAACTACTTCGTGAAAACCATCACGCGCATATTACTACCGCTGTCTGTGATCGTAGCTGTCATATTTTTGCTCAATGGAATGCCGATGACCTGGGAAGGCAAAGACACTATCACTACACTGCAAGGCGATACCGTACAGGTGTCACGTGGCCCTGTGGCGGCCTTTGTCCCTATCAAGCACCTGGGTACAAATGGTGGCGGCTTCTTCGGCGTCAATAGTGCGCATCCGTTGGAAAACCCTAACTACCTCACCTGCATCATAGAGCTGATGGCGCAGTCGCTGCTGCCTATGGCGCTGGTATTCGCACTCGGTTACTATCTGAAAAGAAGAAAGCTCGCCGTGATGATCTTCAGCGTGATGACCATCGGATTTCTGCTGCTCACTATCCCGACCATCATGCTGGAGGTGAAAGGCAACCCCATGATCACGCATATGGGCGTAGACACGTACAGCGGCGCTATGGAGGGCAAGGAGGTGCGCTTTGGCGCGGCTATCTCAGCCTACTGGAGCATCCTCACCACCGTGATCTCTACCGGCTCGGTCAATGCGATGCACGATAGCTTCATGCCACTCTCCGGTATGAACCAGATGCTCGGCATGATGGTCAATTGCTTCTACGGCGGCAAGGGAGTCGGGATCCTCAACTTTTACATCTTTATCATCATCGCCGTTTTCATCAGTGGCCTCATGGTAGGCCGCACACCGGAGTTTCTGGGCAAGAAGATCGAAGCGCGTGAGATGAAGATCGCGATACTGATCGCACTGCTGCATCCATTCCTTATACTGGTAGGTACGGCGCTGTCATCTTATTTCGCCGCGCATGATACGGCTATGGGTTGGTGGTTTAGCGGCAAGGCCTCTGGCTGGCTGAGCAATGGCGGCTATCACGGCTTCTCCCAGATGCTCTATCAGTACACCTCCAGCTCTGCTAATAATGGCAGCGGCTTTGAAGGACTGAGCGACAATAATCCCTTCTGGAATATCACTGCGGGCATCGTGATGATACTCGGGCGATTCCTGCCTATCATAGGCCCTGTAGCCATAGCAGGCATACTGGCAAAGAAGAAGTATATACCCGAGAGCGCCGGCACGCTACAGACGGATACAGCCACCTTTGGCCTCATGGTCTTTGGTGTCATCTTCATCATCGCTGCGCTGGCGTTCTTCCCCTCACTGGCACTCGGGCCTATAGCCGAGCATTTCTCCATGCACTAAGACTGACTACTCATGAAATCTCAGAATACATCTTTATTCCAATCCGACATGATGCGCGAGGCACTGGGCCAGAGCTTTGTCAAGCTGGATCCCCGCAGCATGTACCGCAATCCGGTCATGTTTACCGTAGAGCTAGGCACCCTGGTCATGCTCATCGTGACGCTCTATACAATGATATCAGGTGATAAAACACAAGGCTCTTTTATCTATAATCTCGTGGTCTTTGTGATCCTCTTCCTCACCCTGCTGTTCGCAAATTTTGCAGAAGCGATAGCGGAGGCTAGGGGTAAGGCACAAGCCGACTCACTGCGCAAGACCCGTGAGGAGACCAAGGCGAAAGTAATAGTAGGTGATAGGCCTGGCTTCAATCTTAGCACCACTGAGGTCATGTCCTCTCAGCTCAAAAAAGGCGATGTCTTTTTCTGCGAAGCAGGTGATATCATACCGACTGACGGTGAGATCATAGAGGGCCTCGCTACGATAGACGAGAGCGCCATCACCGGAGAGTCTGCCCCCGTGATCCGTGAGGCCGGCGGCGACAAGAGCAGCGTGACAGGCGGTACTAAAGTCCTCTCAGATCGCATCAAAGTACAGGTGACGACAGAGCCGGGAGAATCATTCCTGGATAAGATGATCGCACTCGTAGAGGGGGCCTCACGGCAGAAGACGCCAAATGAGATAGCCCTTACTATTTTGCTGGCAGGCTTTACGCTGGTTTTTGTGATCGTGTGCGTGACCTTGCAGCCCTTTGCGCAGTATGCGCATACACCTATCACCATCGCGGCTTACATCTCGCTCTTCGTATGCCTGATACCCACTACTATCGGCGGCCTGCTCTCTGCCATCGGTATAGCTGGCATGGACCGTGCGCTTCGCGCAAATGTGATCACCAAGTCCGGCAAGGCCGTAGAGACCGCTGGCGATATAGATACCCTGCTACTGGATAAGACTGGCACTATCACCATAGGCAATCGCAAGGCTACCAGCTTCTGGCCAGCCGATGGCGTGGAGGAGAAAACATTTGTTGAGATATGTGCGCTCTCATCTCTGGCAGATGATACACCTGAGGGCAAATCCATCATAGAGCTGGCAGGCAAAGAGGCTACGCAGAAACTCTCAATAGAGGGAGCTAAGATGATCAAGTTCACCGCTGAGACACGCTGTAGTGGTGTGGACCTGCCTCAGGGCAAGCGCATCCGCAAGGGCGCCTATGACTCGATCAAGCGGCTGACAGAGGCTGCCGGCAATAGATTTCCTGACGAGACTGCGGAGCGAGTGAAGCTCATCGCCTCTAATGGAGGTACACCACTGGTCGTCTCTGCAGATGAGAAAGTAGTGGGCGTGATAGAATTGCAAGATATCATCAAGCCTGGTATCAGCGAGCGCTTTGAGCGCCTGCGCAGGATGGGTGTCAAGACCGTGATGGTGACCGGTGATAATCCGCTTACAGCGAAGTTCATAGCTGAGAAAGCGGGTGTGGATGACTTCATAGCCGAGGCAAAGCCGGAGGACAAGATGAACTACATCCGCCACGAGCAGCAGCAGGGCAAACTCGTAGCCATGATGGGCGATGGCACCAATGATGCACCTGCACTGGCGCAGGCAGACGTAGGCGTAGCGATGAATAGCGGTACACAGGCAGCCAAAGAGGCAGGCAACATGGTGGATCTGGACAATGATCCTACCAAGCTCATAGAGATCGTAGAGATAGGCAAGCAGCTCCTGATGACACGCGGCACACTGACCACCTTCTCCATAGCCAATGATGTGGCTAAGTACTTTGCCATCGTACCGGCGCTTTTCATCGCCTCTATACCAGCCTTGCAAAGTATGAATATCATGCGCCTGCACTCGCCGGAGACGGCCATCCTCTCCGCCGTGATCTTCAATGCGATCATCATCCCTGCCCTGATACCACTGGCGCTGCGCGGTGTGCAGTACAAGCCGATAGGCGCCAGCGCTCTCCTGCGCCGCAACCTTCTGATATACGGACTGGGCGGGATCATAGTACCCTTTATCGGCATCAAGCTGATAGACCTTATTGTTTCACTATTTTATTGATCGATCATGAAATCTCATATTTTTTCCGCCATCCGCCTTACTGTCGTTTTACTGGCAGTATGCTGCCTAGTGTACCCAGCTTTTATCTGGGGTATCGCGTATTTCACTCCATCACATGGCAAAGGTGATACCGTAGAGGTAAATGGCAAGACTGTAGGCTATGCGCTGATAGGCCAGTCCTTCACGCAGGAAAAATATTTCAACGGCCGCCCCTCTGCTGTGGGCTATAATGCTGCCGGCTCCGGTGGATCTAACAAAGGGCCGACTAACCCGGAATACCTTGCAGCCGTTCAGGCAGCGATTGATACCTTTGCGATGAAAAATCCTACGGTGAAGAAAGCTGATATACCTGTAGAACTGGTCACAGCCTCTGGCAGCGGACTCGACCCTGATATTTCGCCGGAGGCGGCATACATACAGGTGCCCCGTATCGCAAAGGTCAGAGGCATCTCTGAAGACAAACTGAAAGCACTCATAGCTCAGCATATACAGGGACCCCTCTTCGGCCTCTTCGGACCATCTAAAATCAATGTTTTGCAACTTAATATTTCCCTCGATCACACTAAATAATCATATATGAAAAGGAGTTTTTTACCCTTACTTTTTTTAGGCATGTGTAGTCATGCATTTGCCCAGGATACCTATGTCAATACTCAAACCACTACGGCATCAAGTACATCCGGCGGCAAGGCGCAAGCAAAAGAAGTAGGACAGCGCTTTCTCGATGCCTTTCTGGATAAGAAAAAGCACCCGCGACCAATCGATACCAGCGCTACAGGAGAGCCGTTTGCTCAATACGACCTGACCTGGCTGAATGGCAATGACCGCAGGCATGAGACACCGTTTGCTACAAAGTATTTCACTCCTATCGTAATGGTAGATGTGAACTATACGGCCTCGCTGGCACACCCTATAGACAATACGGTGATAGGATCAACAGCACTCGCAAGGAATAATGAAGTACAGGTGTCATTTGCATCGCTCGGTGGCGAGTTCAACTATAAGAATGTACGGGCCAAGATTCAGCTACAGCTCGGTACCCGCTCTACCATCGTACCGCGCAATGATGCCAGCTGGAATCGTGGTGGAGGAAACCTGAATACGGCCTATCGCTATTTCAGCGAAGCGTATGCCGGCTATCACTTTAATAAGATGCATGGCATCAATGTGGACGCCGGTATCTTCATGTCGTACGTCGGCCTCTTCTCATACTACAATTGTGAGAACTGGACCTACCAGCCTTCGTTCACATCAGACAATACACCCTGGTTCTTTAATGGCGTGCGGATACAGCTGTTCCCTACGCGCAACCTGAAGCAAGAGATATGGATCATCAATGGCTGGCAGACCTACGGCAAGTTCAATAGTATGCCCGGACTCGGCTCGCAGACTACCTGGAGCCCCAAAGAATACCTGCGCATCGTATCAAATAACTACTTCGGCGCAGATGTAGCCAATAATCCGAAGAGCTTCCGCTTCCATAGTGACAATAGCCTGCTCGTACGCTTTTACAATAAGCCGGAGAGCAAAGGTGTGAGTCGCAGTGCCATCTCCATCACCGGCGATCTGGGCTTTCAGACAGGTGGCGGCCTCGGTGGCTTTGGTGCGGGTGTCAATCCCGGCAAGCAGTCCAACTTCCTCTGCTGGATGGCCTATCACAATTTGTGGTTTGATAAGAACCATTTCAGCTGGTGCATAGGCGGTGGCATGATGCACAATCCAGGCCGCTACCTCGTGCTGTATCCGAGTGGCGACGCTGACCCGAATATCAACCCATCTACAGGCAGCACTATCGGCACACATCCATACTCGGCCAATCCTGGAGACCCTTTTGACGCATGGGATATGAGTACAAGCCTCAGCTGGATGCCCAATGACTTTTTCACCTTTACCATACAGGCCGTGCATAGGGAATCTGCGCAGCCTTACTTTGCCGGTCACGGCGGTGTGACCTCTCCTGATGGCTACAACGGCACGCCGATACCAGCAGGATGGACACCAGATCTGGTGAAGCATGAGACACGCTTCATAGCCGCCATGATGGTTCGTTTTTAGAGTAACTTTGCGCAAACAGTGCGATGGCAGATAATGACAAACAGGCAGAGCACTTTCTTGAGCTGATACAGCAGTCAAAGCGTGGCAAGTTCAAGATATACATCGGCATGAGTGCCGGTGTGGGCAAGACCTACCGCATGCTGCAGGAGGCTGATGCGCTGCGGGCCCGTGGCGTGGATGTCAGGATAGGCTACATAGAGACGCACAACAGAAAGGAAACGCATGTGCTGCTGGGAGACCTGGAGGTGATACCAAGGCGGAAGGTATTCTACAAAGGGAAGCAACTAGAGGAGATGGACCTGCAGGCAGTGCTGAATGCGCGGCCCGAGGTGACGATAGTAGACGAACTGGCCCACACCAATATAGAAGGTAGCAAGAATGAGAAGCGCTGGCAGGATGTAGTAGAGTTGCTCAATGCCGGCATCAACGTGATCAGCGCTATGAATATCCAGCACATGGAGAGCCTGAATGCGGAGATAGAAAAGATAACCGGCATCCCTATCAAAGAGCGCGTACCTGACTCTGTGATACGCATGGCAGACGAGGTAGTAAATATAGACCTGACTGCAGAGGAGCTGATACGACGCCTGCAAGAGGGCAAGATATACGACCAGAGCAAGATAGAATCTGCGCTAAAGAATTTCTTCAAGCCTGACAAGCTGCTACAGCTGCGTGAGCTGGCACTGCGCGAGGTAGCCTCTCAGGTAGAGCGCAAGATAGAGACAGAGCTCCAGCCCGGTGTGGCGCTCCAGCCGGAGCGCTTCCTGGCATGTATCAGTAGCAACCATGAGACGGCTCGCAAGATCATACGCAAGACGGCCCGACTCGCGGCCTACTATAGCTCTGACTGGATCGTACTCTATGTGCAGACGCGGCAAGAAGACACTGACAAGATACCACTGGCCAGCCAGCGCCACCTGATCAATAACTTCAAACTGGCCACAGAGCTGGGTGCCGAGGTGATCAATATCAAAGACGACAGCGTGGCCAATAGCATCGTGCGCATAGCGGAAGAGCGGAAGGCCACCACCATCTGCGTAGGCAAGCCTCACCTCGACCTTATGAAAGTGATCCTTAGTACTGCTATCTTTAATCAGCTGCTAAAGAAACTATCCTCCTCAGACATAGACATCATAATACTCTCATGATATGAATATCAAAACCAAGATACGGCTCAGCCTGCTATTCCTGCTCGCACTTATATTGCTGCTGGCGGTCACGGGCAGCTTTTATATCAATAGACTGGCAGACATCAGCTCCGCGATACTGAAAGATAACTACGAGAGTATCCAGTATACCAAAAATATGATACAGGCGCTGGACGAGGGCGATACTGATCTGGCTATTCAGAAGTTTGAGAAAAACCTCGTGGCAGAAGAGCATAACATCACGGAGGTAGGAGAAAAAGACATAGCCGCTGAGACCCGCCAGCTATTTGAGAAATATAAGAAAGGCAACCGCGATGCGCAGACCGAGTCCATACTGAGGCAGAAGATACTGGAGGTGCAAGACCTGAATATGCAGGCCATCCTGCGCAAGAATCAAAGCTCAACAAACACTACCAAGCGCATCTTTGCCTATATCACCATCCTCGGCACGTTGTGCTTTCTCATCAGCTTTACATTTGTGATCAATTTCCCAGGTATGATCGCAGACCCGATACAGGAGCTGACACGGGGTATCAGAGATATAGCCGGACGAAATTACTCCTCGCGATTAAACTTTACCTCTCATGATGAGTTTGGTGAGGTGGCAGAGGCTTTCAATACAATGGCCATAAGATTGGATGCCTACGAGAATAGCAACCTCAAAAAGTTGATGACCGAGAAAAAGCGCATAGAGGCCATCATCAGCAATTTCAAAGACGCGGTGATAGGTCTCGATGAAAATGGGCATGTGCTCTTTGCTAACCCGATCGCCCTCGGCATACTGGGTATACATGAGGGGGATATGATAGGCAGGTATGCTGCAGATGTAGCTGTATACAATGACTTGCTGCGTACCTTGCTGCAGACAGAGGAGAAAGAGAAATTCATCAAGATCTATACGGATGAAAAGGAGAGCTACTTTGTCAAAGAAAAGCTGGAGATAGAGAATGAAGGCATGCACATCGGCTCGGTGATCATCTTGAGGAATATCACAAAATTTCAGGAGCTGGACGCGGCCAAGACGAACTTTATAGCCACTATCTCTCATGAGCTGAAGACACCTATCGCTTCACTAAAACTCAGTCTGAAGCTGCTTTCAGATAGCCGCATAGGCCAGCTCAATGACGAGCAGCGCAAACTGGTGGAGACCATGGACGATGACAGCCAGCGCCTGCTCAAGATCACAGGCGAGCTACTGGATATGACTCAGGTAGAGAGCGGCAATATCAACCTGAATATTCAAAAGGTAAATCCAGAAGCAATCGTAGAGCAAGCCATCCGCTCCGCGCAAAACCTGGCAGATAGTAAGGGCATCATGCTAGAGACCAGCATTGCAGCAGGAGTACCTGAAATCAATGCAGATCTGGAGAAGTCATCATGGGTACTCCTCAACTTCCTGACCAATGCGATCCGCTTTTCACCGGACAAGAGTAAGATCACGATAACCGTAAAATCTCAGGATGGCAAAGTAGAATTTTCAGTATTGGACCATGGCCCTGGGATACAAGACAAATACCTGAGCAAAGTCTTTGACCGTTATTTTCAAATACCCGGCACTTCTACCAAAGGCACCGGTATGGGACTAGCCATTTCAAAAGATATCATAGAAAAGCAACATGGCGCTATAGGTGCAGAGAGCACATATGGTCAGGGTAGCAAATTCTGGTTTAGGCTAGGCTAAGCATATACTATCTTGTATACAACTTGAAATCTGTAAAAAGCTGACCCGATAGTATTGTCTGCACTGTGCGTAATAAACTTAACAGGCACAGCTCGCAACGTACTTTTTGTGCTAATGAGTAAGCCCACTCATGCTATTGACCGAAACTTTTTCCCTTTTCTCTGTAAGATTTCCGCCGAATACAAAGCAGACTTTACATCGTACAAAAGCGCACTTGTAATGTACAATACGTTTTGCGAAGCCATTGTGTATCAATGCGCGTAAACGTACTCACAAAACAAAGAGCTTTATGCGATCCATTATTTCTACCCACCCCAATTCGCCTAAACTGTACCTGAGCACGCTCATCATGGCGCTGCTCATGCTATTGCAGACGGGCCAGCTATCTGCGCAGTGTACAGGCTGTACCGCCACCATCTCTACCAATACGTCCAACATCACTGTGAATAGTGGAGACGTAGTCTGCATCACCTACGTTGGCACCTTTACCAAGACTATCACCTGGAACGGAGGTACGATCTGTATCAGCCCCAGTACGACAGTGAGCAGCGCTCTTAATATGCCTACCGGCAGCACGCTGAATGTGTACGGCACCTATACAGGCAGTATGTCGCAGAATGGCGGCAGTATAACCGTCTACAGCGGTGGCAACTATAAGCCATCGGGTTTCAACGTCAACGGTGGCTCACTGACCATCAATGCGGGAGGCAGCTCTACCATGGGTACGCCGACCTTTCCCGGTGGGTACGTATTCAATGACTATGGTTCACTGACCATCGCGGGCTTCACGCTGAATAGCTCTGCTACCGTAAATATCAGCGGTACGTCAACCACCATCAGCAATAGCGTGACCAATAACGGCTCGCTCACGATCAACGGGCCAGCTACGATCAGCGGATCGCTGCAGCAGAATAGCAGTGGCTCGGCAGCCTTTATCAATGGTGTGACGGTGACGGGCAGTGTGTCTAACAATGGTACGATCAATCTTAATGGTTCATTCTCCATAGGAGGCAGCTACTCGTCTAACAGTGGTGCCTCTATCACTGCTACCGGTACTACCGGCTGCAATACGGTGACTGTGACGGGGACAATATCAGGTACGGGCGGTTTTGACGGTGGTGGCAATAGCATGACCATCAGCCCTACGCCCTCCTGCTGTATGACCAATGGCGCTGCGGCAGTGCCCGCCGCACCTACGGCCTCTCCTGCTACATTCAGCGGTACGCTGAGCGGAGCAGTGGTGAGCGGCTCCTTCACGGCGCCATCTGCGGCTATCACGGGCTATATCGTCCTGCGCTATATCGGCACAGTAGCTCCGAGCTGCTCTCCTACCAATAATACAGCCTACACAGCAGGCAGCTCGATCGGCACATGTACCGTAGCGGCTATCGTAGCAGGAGGCAGCACCGGTACCAAAACATTCTTTGATACCATAGATCCCGCTACGGCCAACTGTGGCAAAACCGCGTACTATCGCATTTTTTCCTATAATGGCAGTGGCTCCTGCGTGCAGTATCGTACCACCTCCCCACTTACGGGTACTGTGTCGTTACCTACGTATACAGCGTCTGTCACTGCCAGTGGCTCCACTACCATATGCAGTGGCAATAGCGTGACGCTGACCGGCTCTGCGGGTGCCTCCTATGCATGGAGTACTACGGAGACCACTGCAGCGATCAGTGTGAGCACTACCGGCACCTACCGCGTGACAACTACCAATGCCCTGGGCTGTACCGCTACTGCCAGCAAAGCCGTAACGGTCAATACCACACCTACTGCAAACATAACCGGTCCTACTACTATCTGCTCCGGCAGCAGCACTACGCTGACCGCTACCGGCGGCGGCACCTATAGCTGGAGTAATGGAGGTACGGCTGCAGCCATCTCTACTACTGTAGCCGGCACCTATATCGTCACAGTGACCAGCTCCGGCTGTACGGATACGGCTATGCGCACCGTGACAGTAAATCCTGTACCTACCGCAGCTATCAGCGGTACCACTACTATATGTACCGGCGGCAGCACCACACTGACGGCCAGCGGCGGCACTAGCTATAGCTGGAGCACAGGCGCTACTACAGCATCTATATCTCCTACTACGGCGGCTACCTACCGCGTCACTGTGACGGGAGCCAATAGCTGTACTGCTACCACTAGCTCGACCACCTCTATAGTGGCTAATCCTACTGCGGCTATAACTGGTACTACCTCCTACTGCCCGGGCGGCAGCACGACATTGACCGCCAGTGGCGGCACCAGCTACCTCTGGAGCGATGGTGATAATACTGCTGCCAACACAATATCAGCTGCAGGCACCTATGTGGTCACAGTGACCAATGCCAATGGCTGCACAGCTACTGCCAGCAAGGCTGTGACTGCATACAGCGCCCTTACAGTATCAGCTTCATCAAATACACCAGTATGCGTAGGTACTTCTATCGCGCTGACTGCTACTGCGGCAGGTGCTACATCATACACCTATTCATGGAGTGGACCAGCCAGCTATACGGCGGCTACCGCCTCTGCGACAGTGAGCAATGCCAATACCGCAAATGGAGGTGCATATACTGTGACCGTGACGGATAACCGCACCTGTACCGCTAGTGCCACGACCTCTGTGACAATGGATGCAGGCTGCATAGACTCCACCACCATTGGTGCAAACGGAGGTGGCTCATCGGATGCCCCATGTACGCAGATCCTGCGCTTCGATCACTACAATGATGCGGTGGCATCTAGCGGTGGCCAGGTACATACCTGGATACTCAAGAATGGCAGCAGGCTCACGATGACCATCACACGCACGGATGGAGCATTCACTGCGGTCACAGCGCCTACCTGGTCTGGTGCGGCCTTCGGCCAAAGCGGTTACACAGGCCTCACCGGCAAAACAGTCCTCTACACGTCAGGCAGCGGATATAGCAAGGTGGCCTTTACCGGTATCTCTATGAAGGATTCACTGGGCAATCCGATCAATAACTTTACCCTGATAGGTATAGATGCAGAGAGTACCGATGGCGCGGAGCGCGATACACTCGTGAGCAATGGTACCAGCTGGTACGACTATGATACCATCACACCGCCGAGCGTGAATAGCGTGCCATCTGAGACCGGCATTGGCACCAGCACACTGGTGTGGGCGGGTACCGGCGCCAGCAATGCCCGCGCCCGCCTAGTCTCTACCAATAATCCTACGAGCTTTACTTTCTCTACCGTGGCGGGTGGCCTCCAGGCCTTTGCCATGGGTATAGCTAATCCTATACAGGCACCGGGCACTGTGGCTACCTGCAGCGGCACGAGCTTTAATGCAACTCCGACCAACCTGCCTGTCGGCACTACTTATACATGGACTGCGCCAGTCATTTCACCGGCAGGTGCTATCACCGGTGGCAGCGCTCAAACGACTGGTGTGGCCACTGTAGGCCAGACACTGACCAATACCACCGGCAGTCCGGCCACAGCTACCTATACTGCGGTACCGAGCAATAACTGCTCCGGTATCGGCTTTACGTTTACCGTGACGGTGAATCCAAAACCTACCGCAGCGATCTCAGGTGGATCTACTATCTGCCCGGCTGGCAGTACTACTATCACAGCATCTGGTGGCACCAGCTATGCGTGGAGCACAGGCGCTACTACAGCAGCCATCTCCCCTACTACAGCGGGCACTTATACTGTGACTGTGACCAGCGCTACCGGCTGTACAGCTACAGTCAGCAAGACCATGACCATGACGACCAATCCGACTGCAGCTATCTCTGGTACAGCAGCATTCTGCGCGGGCACCAGTACTACACTCACCGCCAGCGGCGGCACGAGCTACCTCTGGAGTACCGGAGATGCTACCGCAGCTATGACAGCGAGCAGTGCAGGCAGCTATACGGTGACCGTGACCAATGCTGCTGGCTGTACAGCTTCAGCCTCCAGCACAGTGACTGTAAATCCTGTGCCCACCGCGAGCGCGACTGATGCTACTGTCTGTGCAGGCAATAGCGGCACACTGACTGCCAGCGGCGGTGGCACCTACCTATGGAGCACAGGCGCTACTACGGCCTCTATCAGCGTCTCTGTAGCAGGCTCCTATGCTGTGACCGTGACCAATAGCTATGGCTGTACAGCCAAGGCCGGCGCTAACCTCTATATCAATGCCCTGCCCACTCCATCTGTGACTGGCGCTACCGTATGCGCAGGCAATAGTGGAACTCTGACCGGCTCAGGCGGGGTGAGCTACCTTTGGAGCACAGGGGCTATCACAGCAGCCATCTCTGCCTCCACAGCAGGCACCTATACAGTGACTGCTACCAATGCAGCCGGCTGCTCCGCTACGGCCAGTGGCGCACTGACAGTAAATGCAGTACCAGCTGCCGCAGTGACCAGCACAGCTATATGTGCAGGCACGAGTGGCACACTGACTGCCAGTGGCGGCACCAGCTACCTGTGGAGTACAGGCGCTACGACTACTACGATCTCTACCGGCACTGCCGGATCCTATACCGTGACCGCTACCAATGCAGCAGGCTGTACGGCCTCTGCCAGCGGCACACTGACGGTGAATGCTCTCCCTACACCATCTTTGACCAGCGCTACGGCCTGCTCAGGCAGCACCGGTACACTGACTGCATCTGATGGTGTGAGCTATCTGTGGAGCACGGGGGCTACTACAGCCGCGATCACCACAGGTACCGCAGGCACCTATACTGTCACTGCTACTAATGCATCAGGCTGTACAGCTACTGCCAGCGGCACCCTGACTGTCACTGCACTGCCTACACCTGCGGTGAATAATGCAACGATCTGTGCAGGCGCTACAGCTACGCTCACCGCTACAGGCGGCACGAGCTACCTGTGGAGCACAGGCGCTACCACATCCTCTATCTCAGTGAGTACAGCTGGTACGTATCGTGTCACGGCTACCAACGCTGCAGGCTGCTCTGCCACTGCCAGCGGTACACTGACCGTGAATGCTGTACCTACCGCAGCCATAGCCGGCACCACCACTATCTGTGCAGGATCCAATACTACACTCACCGCATCTGGTGGCGGCACCTACCTGTGGAGTACAGGCGCTACTACAGCAGCTATCTCAGTTTCTACCGCAGGTAGCTATACAGTCACTGTGACCAATGCCTCCGGCTGTACAGCTACGGCGAGCGCAGCTGTGACGGTGACACAGCTGCCATCTGCTGCGATAGCAGGCACAGCCGCCATTTGCTCTGGCAGCAGTACTGCGCTCACTGCCTCTGGTGGTGGCACATACCTCTGGAGCACCGGCGCTACTACAGCGGCTATCACGGCAAGCACAGCAGCTACCTATACAGTGACTGTGACCAGCTCCGGCTGTACGGCCACCGCCAGCAAAACTGTCACTGTCAATACCAATCCTACCGCATCTATATCGGGCACTACTTCTTTCTGTGCAGGTAGCAGTACTACGCTCACAGCTACCGGGGGTACATCCTATAGCTGGAGCACGGGGGCCAGTACGGCGGCCATCACGGTTTCTGCCGCAGGCAGCTATACGGTGACGGTGAGCAATGCGAGCGGCTGTACAGCTACTGCCAGCAGTACCACGACTGTCAATGCCGCACCTACAGCAGCTATCTCCGGCACGACCACTATCTGCGCCGGAGCTACTACCACACTCACCGCATCAGGTGGCACCAGCTACCTATGGAGTACAGGTGCTACTACGTCGGCTATCACGGCCGCTACAGCAGGCAGCTATACAGTGACCGTGACCAATGCCAGCGGCTGTACAGCTACGGCCAGCAAGACGATCACCGTCACGCCACTGCCATCTGCAGCTATATCAGGCAGAGCCGCTATCTGCTCTGGCAGCAGCAGTACACTCACAGCATCTGGCGGTGGCACCTACCTGTGGAGCACGGGTGCTACCACAGCAGCTATCACCGCCATTACGGCAGCTACCTATACCGTGACCGTGACCAGCTCTGGCTGTACGGCCACTGCGAGCCAGGCACTGACTGTGAATGCACTCCCTACAGCTACTATATCCGGCACTAACGCTTACTGCCCTGGCGCCAGCACTACGCTCACAGCCTCAGGTGGCAGCAGCTATGCATGGAGTACAGGAGCTACTACGGCAGCTATCTCAGTTTCTGTCGCAGGCAGCTACCGTGTCACTGTGACCAATGCCAGTGGCTGCACCGCCACAGCTACCAGCACAGTCACCGCAGGCAGCACGCCGACTGCTACTGCTACCAGCGCTACCGTCTGTGCAGGCACGGCAGCCACGCTCACCGCTACAGGTGGCGGCACGTACCTGTGGAGCACCGGCGCTACTACAGCGGCCATCTCTGCCACTACAGCAGGAAGCTACGCAGTGACAGTGACCAATGCGGCAGGCTGTACCGCTACTGCATCTGGCACGCTGAGCACCTATGCCCTGCCGGTAGTCACAGCTACATCCAATACTCCTGTCTGTACAGGCAATACGATCAACCTCACAGCTACTGCCACTGGTAGTACTTCCTATACTTATGCATGGAGCGGCCCGCTGGTCTTCTCGTCATCATCGGCATCTCCATCTATAGCCGTAGGCACTGCGGCAAACAGTGGCACATACAATGTGACTGTCACCGACAATCACGCCTGTAGCGTCACAGCATCCGCTACAGTAGCTGTCGTAAACTGCCTCACGATTAGCGGGTTCGTATTCAATGATGGCAATGGTAACGGTATGGTAGGCGCGCGTGATACTGTAGGCAGCTTTGGGCAGGCGCTGTATGCTATCGTGGCTGATACCAATGGCATCGTGATAGGTAGCGGTGCTGTAGCAGCCAATGGCGTTTTCAGCGTAGCCGGCCTGCCGCCGTCAACAGCAGGCATGAGCCTGCGCATAGGCAATGCTGCTCAGACACCGGGCTCAGCGCTATCTTCTACCAACTGGCCTGCTAACTGGCTCCCTACTCTGGGGCAATATGGCGTGAACAATCTCTTTGGGTCTGGTGTGGCCAGCAACTTCGTCGGAGTGATGCCACTGCGTACTGGCACACTACATATCACTGGTGTATACATAGGCTATGACCGCCTCATGCCAGCTATCAGCCAGAGCTATACTATCCTGCGCCCGGCTATGCACAGCATCAAGCAGCTCACCAGCGCTGCCGGCCTGGGCGATGTGAAGTGGACTGACCCTGAGGATGGAGTCAACAAAGGTGCCTTCGTAGTGTCCTCTGTAGCTAATATGCACGGCAATATCCTCTTCTATGATAGCAATGGCAACAATGCCTATGACACCATAGAAAGGATCAGTGGCTACAAAGTGATACGCAACTTCAGCACCTCCCGGCTGCGTGTGAAGTTTGACGGAGCGCTGTCTGTCAATGCGCAGTTCTCGTGGGGCTATATGGACTCTGCCGGCAAGGTGAATCCAACTGCCTCTACCTACACTATCCAGTGGACCAATGGTGCCCTGCCGGTGAAGCTGGAGTACTTTACCGCTGAGAAAAAAGATGAACGCAGTGCGCGTGTGAAATGGGCTACCGCCTCGGAGATCAATAATGACCACTTTGAGGTAGAACGCTCTGCAGATGCACAACAGTGGACTAAAATAGGTGTGGTGAAAGGTGCAGGCAATAGCAATGACCACCTAGAGTACAGCCTGGATGATGAAGATCCTCTGCCGGGTGTCAACTACTATCGTCTCAAGCAGGTAGACTACGACGGCCAGTACGAATACTCTGAAGTAGCAGAGGTAGAATTCAGCGGAGAGGAGGGCATACACAGCGCTACGGTGATGAGTATCTATCCTAACCCGCTACCTGCCGGCAAGCCACTGCATATAGCACTGGCCGGACCATCAGACCAGATCAAAACCATACTGATACATACGGCGCTGGGCCAGCAGGTCTACCGCCTCAATCCATCGGCCGGCGAGGGCTACACGCTCCCAGGCCTGACCTTTAGTGCAGGCACCTACGTCATCACCGTGCTCACTACGACCAATGAAACTTTCACCAAGCAAATAGTGATACAGTAAAAATACGAGTGGTTAGTGTTTTGTTTTTCTCATGCAGCGCGGGTTGGGTTTCCTGCGCTGCTTTTGTTTTTGTGGGTTGGAGAGCAGGGTCATCTGTCAATGAAAGGCGGAGATACGGTATATGCGGCTATCATCCAGGGCAGGCACCAGCCTCCTTCCCTTCACCGGAGACTGTTGGTTGATCTGATAGGGATTCTTGCGGCTACTGGTATAACCTGCGGGGAGATTATGAGCCATTTCGAGTAGCTGCATCCTGATGTCTGAGGTATTTTGTTTCATTGCTTAGTGAGTGCAAGTTACCCCAAACGCGGTGAGAGGCGTCAGGTCCGCGCATCTATTTGCGCACAGTTTCTCAATGAGCTATCAATCAAGAGGAAATAATATCAGACATAAAGTATTCATTGTCTTTGCGAACATCACACCTCAAAGAAGTGGGCACAAATCCAGCACAGCGACTACACAGCCTCAGCTACCAGCTCCTGCTGTGCACGCCTGCGCGCACGCCACCAGAGGAAGCCTATGGTACCTACTATCAGGTATGGGGATACAAAGAGGAAAAGCACACCCTTATTGACCCCGTCTGCGGCAGAGGAACCGTTTTGGGCAGCCTCATCTGCCACAGCAGTACACATAGCGCACTGAGACCAGGCGGGGTGTGCCGCCAGCAGCAGGATGCCCAAAGTGAGCAGTATACCGAGGTGCTTTTTCATACCGCAAATCTATAGCAAAAATCTTTGCCCGCAATGGGATATTTTGCTGTTGGCAAAGCTTTTGTGCCATGATTTATATCCTCTCGCTCCCCTAGTAGATTTAACCCCTCCTTAAAATGGAATCATCGTACTTTTGCAAAATATGCGTCATGCCTACCGCAGCCATAGAGGACTACTACCAGCAGCAGCATGAGAAGTGCCGCAAAGCGCTACTCAACTATGCCCGCACAGCCAAAGATGCGGACATACACAAGGCGCGCGTAGCCATCAAGCGTATCAAAGCGCTGATGAATCTGCTGCACGATGTAAATGGAATGGACATAGAGGGGCACTTTGTGTGCTACCGTACCATCTTCCGGCAGGCAGGCAGGCTGCGCGATGCTGGCCTGATGCGGGATATGATCGCTATAGATAGCCGTGACCGTGCCGCAGCTACACACCAGCGCCGCATGGTGGCAGCGCTATCGCGCAAATTTCGCGATGAGGTGCCTGTATTCCTGAGGGATATAGATCACCATGTAGAGGATATGGTGGATGAGCTGCGCTCCAGCCAGGTAGACCTCCCCTCCTACTGCCGGGACCTGCACCACAAACTCCGGAAGCGTTGGCGCAAGGTGAGCAAGTCCGGCCACTACCACTCGCTGCGCAAGCATCTCAAGCACTTCATCTACGCCTGTGAGCTACTGCCCGAGGCAGAGCAGAAGGCCCTCCTCTCTACCCGCGATACAAAGCAACTGGACAAACTGCAGGACCTGATAGGCCAGTGGCATGATGAGATACACATGGACGCTCATGTACACTCCGGTATCACAGATGCCCAGCACCTGCACATCTCTATAAGGAAAGATGCTGACAAGCTTCACAAGCAGATCCGCAAGACCGGTGACAAGATATGGAGCAGTAAGTGAATCAGGAGTATAAAAATCTGAATGAACGGGAATGGCTGTAGTATACTCCACCATTCACTATACCCTATACCTATTCTCTATTCCTTGTCCCCTTCAGCTTATATGCCATGTAGCCCAGTAGTCCTATCAGCACAAATGCCCATGCGCGTATCACAAAGACCAGTACATGACGCACGATATACCAGCCATCCAGCAGTGCTTCGTATGCTTCTAGCAGCAGCGGGCGCTCATAGTGTGGCAGGGCTTTGGGATTGGCTATACGCAGGTGCCGTGCAGCCTCATGCTGGTAGATCACAAAGTGCAGCGTGCTGTATTTTATCTGATTCTCCATGGTGCGGCTGGCTAGCATGGCATCATCTGCGCGCTCACGGGCGGCGAGGGCATTTTCCGCTACCTCTGTCAGTTCTTGTGATTTGACCTGATGGTCGTCCATGGCCTTATCCATCCGCTTCTCGTGTATGGCATTGCGCTGCTGCTTTAGCGCCTCGGCCAGCAGTTGCCCTGATACCTCATCAGCACGTATGATACGATGATCCAGGAAGCCCACCAGCGGCGTCATAGCTCTCAGTGCAGAGTCCATACGCACAGCAGGCAGGCGCAGGGTGATATCATTCTGCACGGTATACCAGGTCACCTCTAGTGATGAGTCCTCCGAGATAGGCACTGTCTCCTGCCGCTCCACGGTGCTGTGCAGGTCAGTACTGGTCACAAAGCCGCCGTAGCGGGTAGTGACATCCTCTATATCATACGTAGCACCGGCCACATCGCGCACCTGAAAGCGGATATCTGCCGTACGCACAAAGCGCATCCCATCTCTATCTGTCACGGCTGCTGCGGCAGAGGTGAGATCATGTGGTGGTGCGGTGGCTTCATCCTTTTTCTCCGCATCAGGTGGGGCTGCAGTGGCATATGCGCTGAACCCGGCAGCAGGTGCCGGAGCTTTATTCTTTCGCAGCTCAGTGCTGGCAGGTGACTGGTCTGCTACAGTCTCTTTGGCGTCTGCGGATTTGCGCTGGTCGCAGGAGACAGTCATGACGAGGGCAGCTGCTGCACTGCAGCAGAGGGCGATGGTTTTAGACATGGTTGGATTGTTTAGGGATATAACGCCGGTCCCTCGCTTATTCCATACATGCCCATCCGGTTTTAACGTCTTTTGATAAATGACAGTGGCAGTGTAAGTGTAAGCTCCCCTTTTTTAAGCTAGTGATAAGTGCACATGTTCTGCTGGCACACTTTATGAAACTGATACGTGGTAAAACAACAAAACCATGAATCTCAAAAGAATATTTGGCAGCATACTCACCGTGCTGGGCATAGTGGGGCTGATCTATGGCGCCTTCCTCTTTATGAATACGCAGGGAGGCATGCGGGATGTCAAAGCTCTCGTAGTCTATGGCATATTGGGACTGCTCTTTTTTGTGTCAGGTATCGGCCTGGTGCGCACCACCAGTGATGATGCCCGGGCCTGAATACTGATATTTGTCAGTTTTAAAGCCAACAATGCAGCTACGAAAGCGGGCAGATATTCCCCAATGCACATATTTTTCGCATAAAATGGCGGGGAAGGTGTAAACAAAAAATAAGATAGACGTATATTCGTTTATCTAGTATGCACTTTCTTAGTATCATCTTCATGGTTCTCTTCACACGCGGAGCAGAACTAAAAAAAGACGCTGTACCTGCAGTGCACCATGTAGTCGCCACCGCTGCGGCTGCCACCATCTGTGACTCCCGCCACCAGCTCTACGACGACTGCCGCCTGGCCGGGCTCGTGCCTTACGATGCCTTTGCCAAGTGTATGGATGGGTATGACAAGTACAAACCGGCCAAGCATATCGTGGCTATCTGTGACTTTACCCGCGCCAGCAATGAGAAGCGCTTTGTAGTAGTAGACCTGGACAAGAAAGCTGTGATCTCCAATACCTGGGTAGCCCATGGCAGGAATAGCGGCGACCTCATGGCCACCAGCTTTAGCAATGTGATGGAGAGCCACAAGAGCAGCAAGGGGTTCTATCGCATAGGTGAGCAGATACAGACCGCGCTGCACGGTCCCTCCCTCCTGCTGGATGGCCTGGAGCGTGGTATCAATGACAATGCACGCGCACGTGAGATCATCATACACGGTGCCTGGTATGCAGCAGAATCCTTTATCAAGCAGTATGGCTACTGTGGCAAGAGCTTCGGCTGTCCGGCACTGCCAGAGACAGCTATGAAGAAACTGCTCCCTATCCTGGCCAATGGCGCCCTGCTATACATCTACGCCAAGTAAGTGACGTTTTACAACTGGCAGTTTACAATTGACTATTATCAATTAAAAAGAGTCTAGCATCATATTTGCTACCTTTGCAGTGAAACCATCCACCACACTGTCAAATGTTTAGACGTAGTCTTGTCCTCTCACTCGCACTCCTATTTATCGTGACCCTCATAGCCGGCTGCAAAGGCTGCAAGAACCGCCGCAAGCTGCGCAGGCAGAATGAGGCCCTCTACGCACAGCAGCGCTACACGGACTATATACTTGATAGCACACTGATCCTGCAGGAGCTGGAGCGTGACACCACGCTGAGTGATTTTGCAGAAGATGTCAATGACTTTTACCAGCGACGAAACTACCAGGCGGCATGGCTCTCTGACGGTGGCCTGTCTATCAGCGCCTATGATTTTCTCAATACCCTCAGGGCGTATGAGGCAGACTTTGGCGATAGCTCCCTGGGTCGGGGGCTGGCAGAGGCCGAGATAGGTGAGATGCTCTTCATGGGCGCCACGGAGAAAAAAGCCCTGCTGGACCTCAAGCTGACCACAACGTTCTTCCGCTACGCAGAGAAAGCCTATGGTGGCACCCGCGTGGACCTGAAGGACCTGGAGTGGTACATACCACGAATGAAAAAGGACTACAAGCGCCTGCTGGATAGCCTCGTCTCCTCTCCCTCTCAGTACGCGGAGTACGAGCCGGTCAATGACTACTACAAGGCGCTGAAGAAAGCCCTCGTGCAGTACCGAGCCATAGAGAAAAAGGGCGGCTGGCCTATCATACCGCCCGTGACCAAACTGCCCATGAAGGCCGGAGATACCTCTGCCGCCACCGTGATACTCAAGGACCACCTGACCCTCACCGGAGACTACATCGTGCCGGATCAGAGTGCTACCTATACCGATACGCTGGCCGCTGCTGTGCGCCGCTATCAGGAGCGTGTAGGCCTGCGCCCTACGGGCAGGGTAGACAGCCTCACACTGGCAGAGCTCAATACGCCTGTGTCTGCGCGCATACGGGAGATCATGCTGAATATGGAGCGCCTGCGCTGGCTACCCGACTCCACTCCGGCCAACTATATACTGGTAAACATACCGGAGTATCGCCTGCATGTGTATGAAGACCACAAGGTAGCATGGAATATGGACGTGGTGGTAGGCAATACGGCCACTGCTACGAGTATCTTTACAGGCAGGCTGAGTGTGGTAGAGTTCAGCCCGTACTGGAATGTGCCGCAGAGCATCATAGGCAAGGAGCTGCTGCCCAAGCTCAGAAAAGACCCTGGCTACCTGAGCCGCGCCAATATGGAGGTCGTGCGCAATGGCGAGGTGGTAGATCCCGATGACATACGCTGGAGCAAGTATGACAAGACGGTCCCATTTGTGATACGCCAGCGGCCGGGCAATGACAACTCCCTGGGCCTCGTAGCATTCTTCTTCCCCAATAGCTTTGACATCTTCCTGCATGACACGCCGGCCAAGAGTTTCTTTAGCGAGAATAGCCGCGCTTTCAGCCACGGGTGTATACGCCTCTCACAGCCTGAGCGGCTGGCAGACTACCTCTTCCGCGCAGACTCGGTCAGGATGCCGCCAGATACGATACATGCGCTCATGCATCGGCATATAGAGAAGAAAGTGCCGGTACGCCCATCAGTGCCGGTATACATCGTCTACTTCACTGCCTGGGTAGACCAGGACGGACTGGTCAATTTCCGCCATGATATCTATGGTCATGATGCAAGATTGAGCAAGGAGATATTTGGGCGCTGATCTGGTGCCAGTTTCATGCAAAATTCATAAGTGGGTTTCCGTTAAAGTATTAGCTTTGGGGAAATGCTTCTTATGAAAACTGATTTTACGCTTCGTCGGATAGCGTTGTTCATTACGTTCTTAGTGGGCATCCCCGGCCTTTCTTCCCAGGCGCAAAACTTTCAGCCACTATCTTCTTACAGCTTTGGAAGTGCCTTGATGTACGTACCAGATCTATACACAGAAATGTATCTGGACACACCCAGCCATACATGGTATCTGGACATCAACTCACCAGTGGTACAAAGTACTTTCGAAATGGATATCAGCTACTTCAATATTGATGACATAACGGGGATTGCTTACTTCCCCAATCTGGTGAAACTGGATGTCAGCTATAATAATCTGACTGCAGTGCCAGATCTGTCATCCCTGAGATATCTGGATACACTAAACGTATCCTATAACTATCTATCATATTTCACCAATCCGACGGCGCCCTACTTGCGGTATTTGGATTGTAGTCATAACCAGATCACCCCTACTCTCTCGCCCTACATTGGCAGTGGCCCTTCATTTACGAGTCTTACCTATCTAGATTGCTCGTATAATTATGTAGGAAATTTGAATCAACAGCTATCAAATGTTCTGCAATATCTGGACTGCAATAACAATATTATCCAGTTCCTGCCCCCACTACCCACATCTCTGGAATATCTCAACTGCTCTCAAAACAGACAAAACACTGCCTATCCTCTCTCCTCGCTGCCCGCACTACCTCCACGACTGCGGCATCTAGACTGTTCACAAAACAACATACACGCTCTACCGAGCTTTTCTGATTCACTCAGGTATATAGATGTAAATGACAATTTTTTTATCGATACTATACCAGTACTGCCTGCCCTGCTGGAATACCTGAATTGCAGTAAGGATCGAATTGCGGCTTTGCCACCACTCAATAGTACATTGAGACAACTGATATGTCATACTCAAACGATATGGGATACTTCACAGGCGGGGCACCATGGATTGTTTTCCTTGCCTGCATTACCATCTGGCCTCATGGTATTGGATTGCAACACAAACTCGCTCGATAGCCTGCCCAACCTGCCATTATCCCTGGATACGCTATGGTGTAATAACAACAGGATCAATGCCATACCGGCACTACCCGCCCATCTCATAGACCTGCGCTGTAGCTCCAACAATCTCACTGTGCTACCCACACTGCCAGCTACGCTTAGGGTATTGGACTGCTCGCTAAACCACCTCACTTCCCTTCCTCCGCTATCCCCAGACCTCGTTGAATTATATGCACAGGCAAACGATATCGCGTCCTTATCCTATTTACCTCAAGGTATCAAGTCTCTTGCGCTAAGTCAAAATACCAGCCTGTCTTGTCTGCCACGTATCTATCAAAACAGACTAGACCTATTTTATATTTCAGGCACACACATTCAGTGTATGCCTAACCGGATCTCAGTCTATCCGGGGCGCTGTGATATCAGGCTTGACTCTCTGCCTCTATGTGATGCAAGTACAGGCTGCGAGTTTTACTACAATGCTGCGGGGAATGTGCATATGGATACATCTATGTCGTGCACGCTGGATAGTATCTATCCTGGTAGCGCTGTAGCTAATATGAAAGTGCAACTGAGACAGGGTGGCAATGTGATAGAGCAGTTTTACACTTTTGGATCCGGAGGCTATTCATTCAAGACACCATCGCTGAGCAACTACACGATCACTCTGGATACTGCCAGACTACCTATATCGGTGACCTGCCCGCAAAGCGGAGCAAGGGCGATAGCGCTGTCTCCAGCTGATTCTGTGAAAAAATATGAATCCTTTGGGATGCAGTGCTCTGGCATCGACTATGGTATCGTATCTATGATAGCGGGGCGTTTTCGCCCGGCTACTGTGGGCACTATGCACATCACTGCGGGCAACATGGCACGACTGCTTTATCATGCGCCCTGTGGCGGAGGTGTATCAGGTACCGTGACCATCAGCTGGGACAATGCCGTGACATATGCAGGCCCAGCACCGGGCGCCCTCACTCCTACTACTGTGAGCGGGCAAAGCCTGACCTACAATGTAGCAGACCTCGATGCCCTGACAGCCGGCAGCCTCGATATACTGGTGGCCATAGATACGTACGCAATAGCGGGAAGCTACAGTTGCTTCACTGTCAGTGCGACGGCGTCACAGCCAGATGTCAATACAACAAATAATACAGCTACGATCTGCGAAAGACTCGTCAACTCCTGGGATCCTAACTATAAAGACGTATCACCAGAGATGCTGCACACTACCACTGGCGATTGGCTCACCTACACCATCCACTTCCAGAATACTGGTAGCGATACTGCCTATCTCGTAGTGCTAAAGGATACGCTAAGCCAGTATGTCGATGCGGCTTCTTTCCAATACCTAGCGTCGAGCCACCATGCGGTGATACAGCTCGACCACAATGCGATGACCTTCACCTTCCCGCATATCAACCTCGTAGATAGCGCTACAAACCCGCCTCTGAGCGAGGGCTGGATACAGTACCGCGTCCGGGCTAACTCCAATTTGCCTAATGGCACGGCGATCAATAATACTGCCTACATCTACTTTGACCTCAATCCTGCTGTGGTGACGAACACGGCTACGACTACGGTGCAGCTAGTGACGTGCAGTGACACAATCGTAAACATCACACAGGCTATCTGCCAGGGCGATACGTTCTCCTTTTACGGTCATGCGCTGACTGCGACTGGCACCTACAATGACACACTGGCCAGAGTTGGTGGCTGTGATAGCATCATCAGCCTGGCGCTAGTGGTGAGGCCTACCGGCTATCTGCTGATCACTGATACGATATGCAGCGGGGAGCAGTACATCTACTTGCATGATACGCTCACGACTTCAGACAGCGCGATCTATATTTTCCAGAATGCATACGGCTGTGATAGCTTTGTACAGCTAATACTCAGTGTGAGGGCAGCACCGGTAGTCACGTTTACATGGGATAGCCTTGTGAAGCAACATTATATTACCTACCTACGCATTCCTGACACTTTTGCATTTTGGTGCCCGTATGTTTTTCCTAGATATATTATCCCAATGTCAGGTGGAGTTCCTACCGGAGGAAGATATACCGGACTCTATATCAACAATGATACACTTGATGCCCTGAAGTCTTACTGGGCGCTGGACAGTATGCAAAAAGATTTCAATATTATCACCTATACTTTCACTGACGCCTATGGATGTAGTAATAGTGTACATGACTCCATCTGGATTACCTTCTGCGAAGGCATCAATGACCTCCCCCCCCTCATCAGTATTCATCTTTATCCGGATCCTAATACAGGCACCTTTACGCTTGAGACTGAGCGCAGCCAAGGGCTCAGCTATCGCATTTCTGACATACTGGGCAAAGAAGTCGTGCAAGGTGGTATCATAGCGAATCAGCAGACCGTGCATATGCCGGATGTAGCAGAGGGAGTATATACCATTTCAGTAGATGGTGCGCGGCCCATCAGGTTTGTTGTCATTCGATAGATTTTAGCGGTTGAATTCGCCTAGAAAATCAAAACATTAATCTAGAGACTTGGTACATCTACGGGAAACAAATTCTACACTGTTTTTATAAAGCATTTAAAATCAAACACTTTCATTTGACCCATACAATCCGCTGACCTTGGTCAGTGATTATTTTTGTTCGACTTGTTAACTTTGCATTCATATAAACGCAATATATGGTACTACGTGAGCCGGAACATGGAAAGCAACTTTTATTCTACATTCTGGGACTGGTGATGATACTGGCACTGGGAATCATCTATGCTTTCGCCGCCTGAGAATCTCCTCCCTGCAACATATTACAACAAAGAGCCCCGTCTAGGCGGGGCTTTTCGTTTCCGTGAGGGCCAAATTTTGTTTCCATTCGATCCGTTTGTAGTTTCCATTCGGATCATGCTTTTCTACAGTTTAGGCTTTCTTGAAGATCGTGATACCGAGTACCAGCATCACTACCCATACAGCTATGAAGATGAAGAAAAGTATCTTGGCAATAGATGCCGCTGCTGCCTCTGCGCCTGTGAAACCGAATATACCGGCCACTATGGCGATGATGAGGAATATGAATGACCACCTGAGCATAACGTTTTATTTTTGGTGAGTGAATTAATACGGTCAGTGTAATAGCAAATCCGTGCCAATCCTATTTTTTCCCCAATCCTGCTACTGGCGGGTGAGACGGGTGCTGAGCGTAATGGTACCGCTATCGTCATACACATGTGCGATATACATGCCTGGCTGTATATCAGTGAGCAGTACGAGTCCACTAGCTGTCAGGGGCTCATCCAGGACTACCTCGCCGATCATATTTATCAGCTCTATACGAGCCACTCCTGAGCCTTTTACATATATCCTGTCTTTGGCCGGGTTGGGAAATAATGTAGCCTTTTGCTCCTGCTGCATGGCACCCATGACCAGAAAAGAGGCCCCAAGCGATGAGGTACTCAGACCCGAAGCCATAACACCCAGGCTAAAGAAAGCGAGTAAAGCAAATAGTATCTTTTGTTTCATGACAATGTGATTGAAGTAAAAGAAAATAGCTCTGTGAGACGGTCAGCCTCTTAGCTAGATAATTTCATTTTACAAATAACAGATACTGTGCCAACTAGAAAGTAAGTAGTATCAAACCCCTGAAAACTGATAGGCAGCAGACTAAAAGGACTATCTATCTGGGCATCCTAGGGCGCATCAGGCCCTCCTGAGAGACGGTAGCTACGAGTTTGCCCTGGCGGGTGAAGATGTGGCCCGTGGTCAGTCCACGCGCGCCGGAGGCGATAGGTGATACGAGGTCAAACAGCAGCCAGTCAGTGAGGTCTACCTGCTGGTGAAACCAGATGGCATGATCCAGGCTGGCCAGCTGTGTATTTAGGATATTGGCATCCTTGGTGTGAGGGCGCAGGGCTGTGGTGAGCACATTGTAATCGGAAGCATAAGCGATGAGCTGCTGTACAGTAGGCCACGATAGGTCCGAAGGTGCCTCTTTAAATTTGAACCACACCCTATTATGCGGGCTCGCGGCTTCTCCTTTCCTGATCTCCGGCTGGCAGGAGCGCATCTCCAGCGGTCGCGGTATGCTGAGATAGGCCTCCATCAGGCCTGCTATCTGCGGGTGCGTATGCTCATCCACATGTATCCACTGAGAGAGGTCCTCCGGCAAAGGCACCCCTTCTGGCATCGGCACCTGATGAAAAAAGCCACCCTCCTGCTTCTGAAACGATGCCGCCATCACAAAGATCGGCACATCGTTCTGTTTGGCCTGTATGAAGCGGGTGGTAAAGCTGCCGCCATCGCGGATCTCCATTACGTGGTACATGATAGGCAGGCCGAGATTGCCGGGGAGGATAAAGTAGCAGTGCAGTGAGTGGCAGATGCGGTCCTCCGGCACCGTGCGCGTAGCAGCATTGAGCGCCTGCGCCACCACCTGCCCGCCGAAGACATTGGGGCTGCCCATGAAGTTGCTTTCGCCTTCGTATACGGTCTCTGTGTGTTGCTTTAGCTCTATGAGGCGGAGTAGCTCTGATGTGGTCTGCATGAGGTGCAAGGTAATTGATAATTGGCAAACCATAACCGGCAATGATGCTGCACAGCGCAGCGACTGATGAGCGTTATCAGGCGCCAGGCTACTCATCTTTATATTTGCTTTAGATCAAATACAATATGAGTCGTATATCTAAAGTAATATTCGCAGCCCTACTCGTAGTGCTCACCACCACCTCATGCAAGAAGAATACCGATACGGGTGCCTACGGCTACTCCTACTGGACTGGCGCGATACCAAACTCTTACTACATGTACAATATCATGGGTGAGCCAGGCCGCACGGTGACCGGCAAACCGTTTCTGGTGATGAAATATGACAAGGTGACGCTGCAGGTGGTAGACTGTGAGTTTGGCCTCAGCGAAGTGACGCAGACCAGCTATAGCACACCGAGTGGCATAGGTGTAGCGCCAGAGCCCACACTGAGCGCCTCAGGCATAGACTATCAGAGCAAACTCGGCCTCGTATCTCCTGTAGACCTGCTCGTAGAGTGGAATATCAGCGGCTACACTACCAAAGACAGCATCATAAACGGCTATCAGTCTTTCTCCTTTGACCGCAAGGCCAGTGGTGTAGGAGGCATACAGTATGACGCTGCTTTTCATTTCACCTACAATAATGTATCGATGCATGGCACGATGCTCAATACCGATACCGTCTACTACCTGGGCAGCCAGTCTGATAGTGTAGGCTTCAACATGCTGAAGCTGTAGTGGCAATTTTATGACAAAAATCAGTTTTTGCCGCATGGCGGAAAGGCTACCTTCGGCGGCTTAAATCATAGTCATGAGTGTAGAAAAGATGCTGCATGAGCGCAGCAGCGGCCAGTGCGAGCTTTGTAAAAGTGAAACAGACCTCAGCCTCTATGAGGTGCCACCACACTCTGACGGCACTGTGGACGATACCCTGCTGATATGCGGCAAATGCAGCCGCCAGCTCAATAAAAAAGAGGAAACAGACAGCGCCCACTGGCAATGCCTGAATGAAAGCATGTGGAGCGAGGTGCCTGCTGTGCAGGTAGTGAGCTGGCGCATGCTAAACCGCCTGCGCAATGAAAGCTGGGCCACAGAGGCACTGGACATGATGTACCTGGATGACAAGAACCTGGCCTGGGCCAAAGCCACCGGCGACCATGAGAATAGCACCCAGGTACAGCTACACCGCGATAGCAACGGCAACCTGCTGGAGAATGGCGACAACGTGGTACTGATCAAAACACTGGATGTGAAAGGCTCCACCATCAGCGCCAAGCTGGGTACTGTAGTAAAAGGCATACGCCTGGTACCGGACAATCACGAGCAGATAGAGGGCAAAGTAGATGGCCAGACCATCGTGATCCTGACCAAATACCTGAGGAAGGGATAACCTCCTCTTCTCTTTCCACACATTATGGCACCGTAGCGGGGGTATGTAACATTTGTTCCGTACCAGGTTTTCGCGCTGTATCATCTTTGCAGTGCAAAACAGCAGAAGGGTGACAGCGCTACTCAAAAAATACAGACTGGAGATCATAGGAGTGCTCATGGGCGCTGTGGGCGGCTATGCGTACTACCACTACGTAGGCTGCGCCACGGGCACCTGCTCTATCACCTCAAAGCCACTGAACAGTACCCTGTATGGCGCACTGCTGGGTGGGCTGCTGCTCAGTAGCCTGGAGCCATCTCACAAGCAATCAGAAACAAAACAATAAATACAAGCATGAAAAAGACGATCATAGACGTGCGGACCACCGCAGAGTACCAGGGCGGCCATGTAGAGGGCAGTATCAATATACCACTGAGCCAGCTGGTAGACCATGTAGACCAGATACGCGCTATGCCGCAGCCTATCGTACTGTGCTGCGCCAGTGGCGGCCGCAGCGGCCAGGCCACAGGCTACCTGCAGAGTATAGGCATAGATTGTACCAATGGCGGTAGCTGGATGGCCCTGCTGAATAACAATTGATTTTCCATCAAAAAAACTGAAGTATAATGCTACAAATGCTGAAGAACCTCCTGGGCCTGGGCCCGGATACAGACTACAAAGAACTAATGACCAAAGGCGCAATGATCATAGATGTACGCACCAAAGGTGAATACGCCGGCGGCCACATCAAAGGCTCTGTGAATATCCCGCTCAATAACCTGCAGAGCCAGCTGAAGCAGATCAAGAAGGACAAGCCGGTGATCACCTGCTGTGCCTCTGGCATGCGCAGCGCCTCTGCCAAAGGGATACTACAAAGCGCAGGCTACGAAGCCTACAATGGTGGCGGATGGATGAGCCTCAGAAACAAACTGAACTAAGCATATGAATACAACCTTTCTCAGCAGGATCACTACGGGGTGGACCTTCGTACGGGCGCTTTACCTCATCATGGGCGTCATCTTTATGGTACAGGCTGTGGGTGAGCGGCAGTGGATGATGATAGCCTTTGGTGCCTACTTTGGGTCTATGGGGCTGTTTAACTATGGCTGCGCTGCGGGTGCCTGCTACACAGGTGGCTCCTCCACGCCAGACCAGTATACGGACAAGACCGTAGAGGCGGAGTACGAAGAAGTACATGGCCGTCAGTGATGCTACTACAAGACATGGCCCGCAGTATCTACATGAGGGATACTGTGGGCTTTTTTATTACCAATAAACATAGAATAAGATGACTAAGAACTTTTGGTTTCTCGCGATCCTCGCAGGCATGCTACTCACCAGCTGCTCTCAGAGCCAGGCTACAGGCAGCGGCAGCCAGCTCGATGTGACAGCCTTTGCCGCCAAGGTAAAGCAACTACCTGATGCACCACTACTGGATGTACGCACACCGGATGAGTTTGACAAGGGACACCTGGACAAAGCGAAGAACGTAGACTGGAATGGCAGTGACTTTGACGCGCAGATAGCAGGGCTGGACAAAGCGAAACCCGTGCTAGTATACTGTCTGAGCGGTGGCCGTAGCGGTGCCGCAGCAGAGCATATGCGCTCGGCAGGCTTCAAAGAAGTATATGAGATGACAGGCGGCATCATGAAGTGGCGTGCCGCTGACCTGCCCCTCGTGACAGGCAGTGCTGCCGCAAAACCTGCGGGCATGACACAGGAGCAGTTTGCTGCTCTGCTGAAAACTGACAAGCTGGTGCTGGTAGACTTTTATGCAGACTGGTGCGCTCCCTGCCAGAAGATGAAACCCTATCTGATGGAGATAAAGAACGATATGAAAGACAAGGTGGAAGTAATACGCATCAATGCCGATGACAATCAGGCACTCTGCCGCGACCTGAAAATAGATGCGCTACCCGTACTCCAGCTCTACCGCAGTGGGCAACTCATCTGGACCAATCAAGGCTACATCAGCAAGGAAGAGGTGATAAAGAAACTCCAGTAAGGGACAACACGTTTCTTTTTTTAGAATAACCCGGTGTGCTTTTGCTGACCGGGTTTCTTTTTTTGGGGCCAGCGCAAAAGGAAGGCCCTGACCGTATATACAGCCAGGGCCACCATCCAGAAATATTGCGCTCAACCTATATGGCTGCTGCGGTTTGTATTATCTCACTTATTGCCCTCTCTACGGTGCAGGTGCTCCATGTGTTGTAGCCGCCGGAGACATTCTTTACATCTCTGTAGCCACTCTGTAGCAGTATCTGCTGCGCCAGATAGCCACGCAGGCCCACCTGACAGAAGACATATATAGCTGCGCCTGTAGGCACTTCGCTCAGCCTGCTGCGCAGCGTATCTACAGGTATATTGATAGCACCGGGTATTGTGCCTTTGCCATATTCCTCCGGTGTGCGAACGTCTATCAGCATAGCGCCTTTGGGGAGGTCTTTGACCTGATCCCAGTAGATCACGTTGTGTTTGCCACTTAGGATATTGTCTGCTACAAAGCCAGCCATATTGATCGGATCTTTGGCAGATGAGTAGGGTGGCGCATAGGCATGCTCAAACTCCATGAGGTCGTAGATCGTGCCTTCTTTGCGGATCAGCGAGGCGAGTACATCGAGACGTTTGTCTGCACCATCATAGCCTGCTACCTGCGCTCCATACAGCCTGCCTGTATCCGGCGCAAAAGTGATCTGTATGGTCATCTGCTGCGAGCCAGGATAGTAGCCTGCGTGAGAGCCGCTGTGCGTGGTAGATACATGGTGCGATATATTAGCAGCGCGCAGGTGCTTGGACGCCATGCCGGTCACACCGGTGGTCATGTCAAACACTTTGACGATGGCAGTATTGATCGCGCCGTGGTATTTTTCTTTATTGCCTAGTACGATGTTATTGGCACAGATGCGGCCTTGCTTATTGGCAGGGCCGGCGAGATAGGTATTCATAGAGACGCCGGTGAATGGATTGGCAAACTCTATCGCATCTCCTACGGCGTAGATATCAGGATCAGAAGTCTGGAGATATTCATTTACATAAATACCTTTAGCTGTGCCCAGCTTCAGTCCCGCACTCACAGCCAGGCGTGTATCAGGCCGTACACCTATAGAGAGGATCACTACATCGGCATCTATCGCCTCCTGGTCTTTTAGTAGTACCTTGATGCCACTATCTACCTTCTCAAAGCCTGCTACGGCCGTGTTGAGTTTCAGCTTTACGCCCTTGGAGCGGATGTGGTTCTGCACCTTTGCCGCCATGGCATAATCGAGTGGGGCCAGCACCTGTCCTATCATCTCTATCACCGTCACGTCCATGCCCAGTGCGTGAAGATTCTCTGCCATCTCCAGGCCTATGAATCCGGCTCCTACTATCACGGCCCTGCCGGATTTGTGCCGGTCTACATAGGCTTTGATATAGTCTGTATCATTCACATTGCGCAGCGTGAAGATGCCCTCCGAGTTGATACCCGGCAGTGGTGGCCGTACGGGATCTGCCCCCGGGGAGAGCACCAGTTTGTCATAGCTTTCTTCATACTTCCGCCCTGTGAGCAGATCTGTGGCCTGCACCACTTTGCGCGCAGCGTCTATGCCTGTCACTTCAGACCGGACGCGGACGTCTATATTGAACCGGGCATTGAATGCTGCTGCAGTCTGCACAAAGAGTTTATTGCGCTCCTGGATCACCTCGCCTATATAGTACGGCAAGCCGCAGTTGGCATAGGATATATAGTCTCCTTTTTCAAAAATGATGATCTCGGCCTTTTCGTCCATACGCCTCAGACGGGCTGCGGTACTCGCCCCACCAGCTACGGCACCTACGATGATGTATTTCATATGATAATAGTAATGTGACTGCAAACCTAGTGCAGCTGCTGCCGGCACATCGGTACAAATGTTACAGAACACACACACAAGAAACAAAAAGCCCCGCCGGAGCAGGGCTGATGAAGTTCAGGCGTATTGATAAGGCTCGTCATGACAGGCCATCTGTCGGATATTCTCCAGTACACGGCGCATGTAGACCGGCCAGAAGGTCCTGGAGAAAAGCCAGTTGAGCGGATAGAAGATGGGCGTATCAGCGTGCAATGTATAGGTATAGTCTATCTGCACCTGACCGGGGGCGATCTCTGTGGTCTGCCACTCTCCTACGAACCGTGTGAAGCCGATCATGTCCATCTTGAAATCTGCTACCTGTATCTTCCAGTATTTGTTTTCTATGCGCTCCAGTACTGTATCGCTCGACACCTCTCCCCCACCAAATACGAGCGACCTGGCTACAAAGCATCTCTTGCTGTAGCCGGGCTTGCCCCAGTTTTCATCCTCTGTGCAGTGAGTGATAGCCGGCATGACGAGGAAACCTGTATGCACCTTAGCGATATCGCAGAGCATAGGTGTTTTGAATGCGCGCTCAAGAGAGCATGGATAGATAGTACTGACTTTGACTTTAAATTCCATTTGCGATAGGTTTAGTGTATTGCCTCCGCTTTTATCGCATCTACTACAGATGGGTCTATGAGCGTAGAGGTATCTCCGAGGTTTGACGTGTCGCCTTCAGCTATCTTGCGCAGGATGCGCCGCATGATCTTGCCGCTACGGGTGCGGGGTAGACCGCGTACGATCTGTATCTTATCAGGCCGTGCAAAGGCTCCTATCACTTGTGTCACGTGGTCGCGGATGTCCTTGTAGAGCATGTCCTTATTGTCTATATGCTTATCGCATATCACATAGGCATAGATAGCCTGGCCCTTCACGTCATGCGGGTAGGCCACTACAGCGCTCTCTATCACCTCGCCGTGCATATTGATGGCGTCTTCCAGCTCGCCGGTACCTATGCGGTGGCCAGATACATTGATCACATCATCTACGCGGCCTGTGATGCGGTAGTAGCCATCCTCATCCCTGCGGCAGCCATCTCCGGTGAAGTATAAGCCCGGATAGGTACTGAAATAAGTTTGCTTGAATCGCGGATGGTCGCCATACACACTGCGCGCCATACCCGGCCATGGATGGCGGATGCAGAGATTGCCCTCTACACCGTTGCCCTCTATCTCATTGCCCTTCTCATCTACCAGTAGCAGCTCGACACCCGGCAGCGGCAGCGTGGCAAAGGCCGGCTTCAGCGGAGTGATACCTGCCAGTGGTGATATCATGACGCCGCCGGTCTCGGTCTGCCACCAGGTATCCACTATAGGGCATTTGCCTTTGCCTACATTATCATGGTACCAGTGCCAGGCCTCCTCATTGATCGGCTCGCCTACAGAGCCGAGCACACGCAGGGAGGAGAGATCTTTATCTGCAAATATCTCCTCGCCAAATCCCTGTAGCGAGCGGATAGCGGTAGGCGCGGTATAGAAGATATTGACCTTATGCTTGTCTATCAGCTCCCAGAAGCGGCCATGATCCGGATAGGTAGGTACGCCCTCAAACATGATGGTGGTGGCACCAGTCAGCAGGGGGCCATAGACGATATAGGAGTGGCCTGTGACCCAGCCGATATCAGCCGTGCAGCAAAACACCTCTCCCTCCTGATATTGAAAAACATTTTTGAAAGTGTAGGCGGCAAAGACCATATAGCCGGCGGTAGTATGCAGCACGCCTTTAGGCTTGCCAGTAGAGCCGGAGGTATAGAGGATGAAGAGCGGGTCCTCGGCCTCTACTGTGGCGGGTATATTATCCGGGCCTGCTTTAGCCCACTCCTCATGCCACCAGAGGTCACGGCCTGCCTCCATATTCACTGGCAGGTGGCGATGGTCAAATACGATGCACCTCTCTATGGTAGGCGTAGACTGCAGTGCTGCATCTACTATGTTTTTGAGTTCAAATTTCTTCTCACCGCGATAGAAGCCATCGGCAGTGATGATCACTTTGCAGCCGGAGTCATTGACGCGGTCCGATATGGACTGGGCGCTAAATCCTGCAAAGACCACCGAGTGTACCGCACCGATACGCGCACATGCCAGCATGGCCACCGCAGCCTCCGGTATCATGGGCAGGTAGATGCAGACGCGGTCGCCTTTCTGCACTCCATTATTCAGCAGTACATTGGCGAAACGCTGAACTGACGCGTGCAGCTCACGATAGGTGATATGACGTGCAGCCTCCTTTGGATCATTTGGCTCCCAGATGATGGCCACCTGGTCAGCACGAGCAGGCAGGTGCCGGTCGAGGCAGTTCTCGGTGATATTGAGCTGGGCACCATCATACCATCTGATGGCAGGGTCATGAAAGCTCCAGTCCAGCACACGATCCCATGTCCGCTGCCAGCTGAAGTGCGCTCCTACATCGGCCCAAAACTGCTGAGGGTCATCTACACTGGCCTGATACTGCTGGTGGTATTCATCGAAGGTCTTGATCTGTGGTAACATATACGGATGCTTTGGACTTAAGTCAAATATAGCGCTATGCTCCATAAAATCGACTGCCTGGAAAGCGGCACTGGACTGATATCTATCAATAAAAAAAACCGGGAACAAACTTTTTGGGAACAAGACTGTTATACAGTCAGCATTGCAATCCAGATACGGTAGAGATATCGTATATCAGGTAGACAGGCCTGATCAGGACAGGCGATGTTCGTTTTCATGTGTGTATGGTTAAAAGAGGGAATCTCGAGAGGGGTTCCCTCTATATATTTCAGGCCTATGGGGCCAGCATATCAGGAGTACCGGCCTGCTTGGCAGCCTTGAGCGGCAGGCCGAATAGGGCACTGGAGAAATTGGTATAGCCCAGCACAAAAGAGATACCGTGTGAGCTGAGTCCCATATCATAGCGCTGCGGACCGGCGAGGTAGTACGAGTCTGACGGTTCGGCAAAATTGGCAAAGGCGGTATGATAGTTTGAAAAGCCGTACTTGTATGTGAAGCCCAGGAAGATCTTGCTATGGGGACGATTGATAGCTACTCCGGTGGAGAAGTGGAGGTAGTTCCAGTATTCCGGATCTGCAGCTACGATGTAATCATTATATTTTTTGCTCAGCAGGGGTATCTTGTTGTTGAAATCCGTGCGGAAGCCGCCCAGCAGGGATACTTTCTGCGAGAGTCTGACGTCATAGCCTATAGCGGCATTGGTCACTTGTAGCGAGCCGGTACGGATACGCATAAAGTCTGGAATGGGATCAGTGCCGTAGACAGCACTCGGCAGGGCATAGACATTATTAGTACCGCGCAGCAGGTCATATTCCTTTACAGCAAAAAAGTACTCCGCTGAAACTGCCACCCTAAACTTCTCTGTGCCATACTCCAGGCCCAGGGATATACTGGGTGGCAGTTTGTACTGTGTATGGATATTATGCTGGTCTCCTACTACGGTCAGGTTTGGGTATTTATGAAAGATGCTCAGTGTATCGCCGGCTGGCAGATTGACGGCAGCGAGTGATTGATACATCCTGCCACCACTAAAGATGGTAGTGGAGGGAAGCATTGCTGCCAGGCCTATCTTATAGTTTCCAAACTTCAGCTCCATGCCCGGTTTGAACAGAATATAGACGTGATTGACAGCGTACTTGTAGCGGGTGGTCATAGAGGCGGAATAGGGCGCAGCGCTGGGGTCTATCACATCTGCAGTGGCCTGCTGAAACAGCTCTCCCTGCATACCTATATAGCCGCCATAGTGCCCCAGGCCCAGGGAGAAGTGCTCATTGACCTTATAAGCAGCTGCTATTCCACCCCAATACTCCACATAGCTATAGCTCTGGTCATATTTAGCTCGAAAGTGCTCCTGGCCCACCGATGAATGAATGACATCATAGTTCATATCTGCCTGCGTCTCAAAGTCAAACTTGGTAAAGTTTCGCAGCACATAGCCGTAGATCATACGCAGTTTTGGAATCTTCTTGAACGAGAGCGTTCCGGACAATACCTGAGCATTGAGGTTGATTTTATTAGAAGTGAGGTCATAGCCCGGTCCTGCACCATTCTTCAGGCTGAGATGATCCAATCCGTAGAGGTTTGCGCTGATATTGACATTGAGCGTATCCAGGAAACCTATTGCGCCCGGATTGTATACGAATACGCTATTGTCTGATGCACAAGTCATACAGGTACCACCTGTCAGGATAGAATATGCACTGTAGGCCTGCGTCCAGTAGTTATTCTGCGCAGACAGGCGACAAAGGCTGAGCAGCAGTATAGCGAGTATGGATGACCGTAGATAGGTATGGGGCATGTGTGGGTATCGTATGCCTCAAGCTGCAAAGCAGATACCAAAGTCACCGGGCATAAGTGCAAAGGGCAAAAACAAGAAGGCCTGACGTATGGTCAGGCCTTCTTTCTTATCTGTCTTATCGTAGCAGTGTGAGGCTGCCGTCTTTTATCTTCTTTTGCCCATCCAGGTATGTCAGCTCTACTACGTAGGTATATACGGCAGGTGGCTGCAGTACACCCTTGTAGGTGCCGTCCCATGATGCCCATTGGTTATCCCCGGAGTCAAACACTTTCTCACCCCAGCGGTTAAACACGCGCATCGTCACAGTCTTGAGGCCTGAACCATAGACGGTGAAGAAGTCATTGTTGTCATCGCCATTTGGCGAGAAGGCATTAGGGATATATGTATCCGGGCCATGGTCTACCCTTACCGTAGAATGAGCGGTAGCTGTACAGTTTTTGCCATAGGTCACCACTACTGTATAGTCCTGGCGCTGATATGGCGTAGCTACCGGCGCAGGGCAGTCTACACAGGTGAGTCCGGCAGCCGGAGACCACGCATAGCCGGTGATCGTCTGCCCGCCCGGATTATCTACCAGAATACTAAGCGTGATGCTGCTGCCCAGCTCTAGCGTGGTATCCAGCGGATTGACCGCTACATTCACAGCCAGTGGGGTTTCTACTGTCACAGAGGTATCGAGATGGCAGCCCTGCCCGTCGGTAGCTACCAGCTGGTATACTCCCGCCGCCAGATCGTAAAAGCTACCACTCTCCTGAGGCGTACCACCATTGATAGCATAAGTATATGGAGGAGTGAGGCCAGGTGTGCCACCGGTCACAGTGATCTGTGCCTGCCCGTCAGTAGAGCCTACGCAGCTGACACTATCAGCACCAAGGGAGGTCACGGTGATAGGTGGCGGCGCTACGAGTACGACCGTATTAGTGGCAGTACAGCCATGGGCATCGGTCACGAGCACTGTATAGCTACCCGGTGCCAGACCGGTCACAGTACTACTGGAAGACGATACTGGCGACCATGAGTACGTATAGCCCGGTGTGCCGCCTATACCACTGGCAGTGATGGCACCATCCAGCGCATTGGCACAGGTGATCTGCGTGACCACGGTATCTACCATGAGCTGTGCAGGATCGTGTAGTGTGACTGCCACATTTTCCGCGCAGCCTTTGCTATCATACACTACTACCAGATACGGATTAGGCAGAGCCGGCAGACCGGTGATAGTATCCGTCATCTGATAGTTCACTCCATTATATGTATAGTGATACGGTCCCTGGCCACCACTGGCGCTGAACCACATTTTGCCATTAGCATCGCCATGACACATAGGATCTCTCCAGTCAGCTACTGCTACGAGCTGAGGTGGCTCATTGACCATTACACTGTCTACAGCCGAGCAGCCGTATCCATCTGTCACCGTCACAGATTCATAGCCGGCATAGAGGTCTGTAGCCGGATTGATGATAGAGCCTGATGACCAGTCGTAGCTGGCCACAGCTGCACCGTTTAGCGTAGTGACTGTAGCAGTACCATCATTACCATCAAAACAGGTAACCGGGGTACTGGTCATAGCCAGGTGTAATACGTATTGGGTATCTACATTAAAGGTGCTGGATACCGTACAGTTGTACGAATCCGTAATGATAAGTATATGCTGGCCCGAGGATAGATTATTTTCCGTAGTACCTCCGAAGCTATTATCCCAGTTGTAGCTGTATGGTGCAGAACCTCCCGTCACCAGTACGGTGGCAGAGCCATCATTGCTACCCTCGCAGTGTGCAGCGGTGGTACTGATGGTGGTGGCTATCTGCTGTGGCTCTGTGATAGTAGCGGTCACAGTAGTAGTGCAGCCATGCGCATCTGTGACAGTAGCAGTATGTGTGCCTGCATTGAGGTCGCTGGCTACGGTAGATGTAGACCCGCTGCCGGTCCAGGTGATATCATATGGTGGTGTGCCCCCGGATACCGTGATCCACGCTGCACCATCAGCGCTACCATAGCAGAATGTAGGATGCACGGAATCTATCACAGCTACGAGCTGCGGTGGCTGGCCCAGGGATGCCTGATCAGTCAGGGTACATCCATTGACATCAGTGATGAGTACACTATAGGTGCCGGGGCCCAGATTGCTGAGTGGGTCTGCACCTCCTGGCGTCCAGGTGATGGTATATGGCCCCACACCACCGTAGGCACTATCTCTCAGTGAGCCATCGGCTGCTCCGTAGCAGGTGATGAGCGTAGAGTCTATCTTATCTCCCAGTGCAGGTGGCGCAGTGACCGGATACGTATTCGTCACAGAAATGCCGTTTGCATCAGTAGTGGTCACCGTATAGCTACCGGCCTGGAGGCCTGTGACAGTGGGTCCCATAGTAGGCGGCGTAGTGGTATTCCACGCAAAAGTGTATGGCGCCACACCGCCTGATGCGGTGACGGATATCTGTCCCGTGCTCTGACCGTAGCAGTTATTATTAGTGACCGTAGCCGTGACCTGTATAGGTGGCGGCCCTGATATATGAGCAGTATCACGTACGCAGCACCCATTGGCATCGCATACCGTGATGATATAGACACCAGTATCGAGTCCTGTCGCAGTAGGCAGGCCTGTCACAGCCGGCACGCTGGTGTAGGTATACCCCGGAGTGCCTCCTGTAGTGGTCACGGTGATAGTACCATCATGCGTACCTGCACCGGCGAGGCTGGTAGTAGCGGCACTGGATACCACCTGTGTAGGCTGGGTAATATGAGTAGTGCCTGTCACACTGCAGCCACTATTGTCAAATACCTGTACGCTATATGTTCCTGCCGGCTGATTGGTGAGTGTCGTGCCTGATCCTGATGGATTCCACACATAGGTGTATCCCGGCCTGCCGCCTGCCGCAGTAGCTGTCACAGATCCGGTACCGCCGCCATAGCATGGTATATTGACGGAGTCCAGACGCAGTGTGAGCGGCGCAGGAGCTGTGAGGGTAGTCGTATCCCGGCCTATACAGCCTTGTGCGTCTGTGACCTGCACTGTATATGTGCCGGCACCGAGGCCTACGGCGCTATCTACATTGCCGGCTGTGACGGTAGACCAGACATATTGATATGGAGCTATACCGGCATTCATATGAAGATAAATGCGTCCGTCATTTTGCCCGGCACAGGAGATCGAGTCCACCAGCTTTGGCACAGGCAATCCATTGCCTACGGTGACGGTCATAGAGTCTACCAGTGTACACCTGCTGCCACCTGTCACACTCACCGTATAGGTAGTGGTCTGCGTAGGAGTGACTGTATAGGTAGCAAAGCTCAATCCTGTACCACTCGGTGGTACTGCACCATGGCTGGCGGTCCATGTATAGGTGGCCAGTGCAGGATGTGCGGAGTCTCCTGTCAGCAGCGCATTCAGCGCGATAGGCTGCACACTGCAGACAAAGGTATCCCTATTCAAGGTCAGCCTGGCCGATGTGTCTACATTGACAGTAGCGAATGCATAGTTGATACAGCCATTGGCCGAGGTGAGCGCTACCTGGTAGGTAGTAGTAGCCACAGGGTGCGATATCACCGTATCGCCCGTGGTAGGCGTAGGTGCATTAGGATCAGGCGGTCCCGGAGACCATACGAGGTTTGCATTATTCAGGTCAGTGATGCACATATTCAGCCTCATATTAGGACGCTGGTAGAGGCTGGCATTAGTGGTAGGCGTATTCTGCTGGTAGCCTATCACCGCGCACTGCGGAGTATTGGCATAGGTACACCAGACCGATTTGAATGGCGTGGTGGTATACTTCATCTTAGGGTTATTGCCCGTAGTAGTATTGCTAAAGCATATATCCACTATCAGGTTTGAGACACCGTCCCAGTCATATGGTGTCTGGAAAACGTGCGTATTCCAGCCCGTGGTCACGGTATAGCTGGCCGTAGTGTACACCTGCGTCAGGGAGCCACGTGCCAGGAATGCATTGTCCAGTGAGTCTGCTCCTACGCAGGCCAGGCTGATCGTGAAGTTTTGCAGCGCAGGCCCACCATTCAGGTTATTGACCTGCAGGGCCAGGGATTTGATCTGACCGCCTGTAGGCACCTGTCCCATGATCTCATTGGCATGGATCAGAAACTGGTGGTGTGCAGACTGGTAGTAGGCACCATATGGTGCAGGATAGACGAAGCCCGTACCGCCCTGATTGGAGGTACCCGTGCCGACTGTGACAGTCGTACCAGGCCCTGAGCAGGCGGTCACCGCAGCGCCGCAGCTATTCGGATTGGCCAGGGCTACGAGCGTGACAGGGTCTCCGGGGCAGATCACATTTGGCGTGGCCGTGGCCCGCACATTGGTACCTACATTGGGAGAGGTATTTACCTTTACGCTGTCTATCAGCTTGCAGCCATCTGCCGATGTCACCTGCACTTTAAACCACGTACTCGTGGCGAGTGCATTGATCAGTGTAGTGGCAGAGGTAGGGCTCTGCACCAGCGCAGGCTGCAGCCACTGGTAGGTGAATGGGCCAAGATTGGAAGTGCTCGGAGTGACCGTGACAGTAGTATTGGAGTACTGGCACACAGTAGCACTGGAGGTGGAGGTAGCTAGGTCAAAGAATGGTATATTGATAGCCACAGTATCGCTACAGCCGGGTCCCGTGGTCCAGACAAACTGGTACACACCTCCGGTATCAAAGCCCGTGATCATACTGTTTCTGGCCGCGGGCGAATCGATATGTGTAGCATGCGGGTTATTAGGCAGTGCAGACCATGCCCCTGTGCCATAGGCATGCATAAAGGCCGTATCATACCTGCACTTGTTTTGATCCGGTCCTGCATCCGGTCGCTGCGTCACCTGCACGGTGAGTGTATCCGTACAGACCCCTGATGACCAGGAGAACATATACGTGCCCGGCTGCGAAAATCCTGTGATGGTGGCCGTAGGCGAGGTAGGCGGCGTAATGACTGTACTGGCGGGGCCCTGTATCTGAGTCCACGTACCTGTGCCGGTAGCATTGGTAGTGATGGAGGTAGTAGGCGATGGGCAGCTCACATACTGCGTACCACCCGCGTTTTGCAAGACATGCACTGTCACATCATCACTGAGGGATACCGGATTGCCACATCCATTGTAGGTGGCTACAGCCGTATAGGTGGTGGTGTGATTATTGGGTGGGCATACATTCACCGTAGGGCCTGAGCCAATAAGTGTACCGCCCTGAAACCAGTTTACAGTCACGATAGAGTTGCCCGAGGGAGTAAAGCGATAGCCGTCGTTATGTGCGCTCCACTGGCTCACGTTCCTGCCAGGCACTGCATAGCCGACAGTACCGGTGGCATTCTGTATACCCTCCAGGGCCAGGTTGCCATTCCAGGTAGTACAGGTTCCCTTATCGCCGATGTATATTTCTATTACGTTGGTAGTCTCATAGAGTACTATCTGGCTGGTGAGCAGCGTGCTGGTACAGCCAAAGAAAGGCACCTGATAGTATGACACCACAAATTTGCGGCAGGGTGCTGAGCCAAAGACCGCATAGTTGATATAGTTTGAGTCTACCACAGACAGCTGCCCCGGAAAGATATCCATGTACGGGCCGAAGATGGCATTGAGCTGATTTTGCCCGCTAGGTATCGGCGCTCCGCTACCGGTACCGCCGGTATTCATAGGCCATGGATTGCTCTGGCCGGCGTAGGCAGTATTGAATGAGATCATGGAGTTATTGCCTATCACGCATTGATTATAGGCATTGCCAAAGAAGCAGAACGTGAAAGGGAGATTGATCACACCGCTGTAAAAGTCATCCTGAGTGTAAAACGGATTGGGAGGCGCTACACCATTCAGGTAGGCATATGGCGAGTAGCTGATAGACGAAACGTTGTAAGTATTAGTGGCGAAAGCCGGTAGCCAGGAGGCGGTCAGGTTAGTACAGTTGGTACCGCAGGGGAGGTTCTGATCCGGGCCGGCATCTACAAAGGGACAAGGGTACTGCTGAGCGCTCGCCATCAGCGAAAGGATCACCAGGCTAAGGGACAATAGAATCTTCTTCATTTAATAATCAAGATTTAAAGGACTAGAGAACAGGGTACACAAATTTAACCTTTATGCCATACAAATAAAACATAAAACCCTGTGTAACATGCGGATGCACTATGCCGCCGCGACGTTGCACGTGTCGGTAAATTTTGTGGCAACTCATAGATAAACAAGACAATAGTGTGCCAACACGGATCAAATCCGGCAGACATGCCGCTAAAAGAGATTTGTTAAATTCTTGTGATCCGCAGGTTACTCTACCGGTACGGCACCCTCATGGGTAGATAGCCGCCTCATACGCCAGCCATAAAAGGCCAGGTAGGCAAAGCAGAAAATGCCCACCACATAGCCCATCTGGATGCCCAGCAGGCCCGGATCTGACAGCCAGCCCTGTAGCACGCTCACAAAACCACCGCCCATGATCATCATGATGAGGTAGCTCGATGCGTCATTGGTGCGGCGGCCCAGGCCGGTGATGGCGAGGGTGAAGATGCACGGCCACAGCGTAGAGCAGAAGAGGCCCACACTGATAAAGGCATAGACACTCACGATACCATCTGCCAGCATACCGATGATCAGCGCGGCGATACCGAGTGCTGAGTAGAGCAGCAGCTGGCGCGCAGGCTTGCCATTGGTCAGCAGATTGCCGATGATGATGATGGGGATGATGGCGGCATAGATGTAGAAGGGTGCAAGGTCACGGCCAGCCAGCCAGTTTACAAACAGGAAGACGCTAAAGGCTGCATAGGGCAGTATGACATTCAGCGCCTTCTTCATGCTATCGCTGACATCGAAAGCACCCACGGCACCCGTCCACCGGCCTATCATAAGGCTAGCCCAGAAGAGGGATACATACGGCGACACCTGATCTGTACCGATATGCAGGTGCTGCTTGAGAAACTCAGGTAGGTTGGACGCGGTAGATACCTCTACGCCTACATAGAGGAAGATGGCGATCATGCCCATCCACAGCTGCGGGTAGCTGAAGAGGCTCTTCTCCTTGCCTGATCTGGCGGCAGTTTCCTTTGCTTTACTGTGTGTGTGATTGGGCAGTGAGGAGAACCATATCAACGCTGCTACGACTATGAATGCGGCACCGAGGATGAGGTAAGGTGTTTTCACCGCGCTGAGGTCCTTGAGCGTGGCGCCTGCCACTGCACCAAAGATGGCTAGGCTCACTACCACTGGTCCTATGGTCGTACCCACATTATTGATACCACCTGCCAGGCTGAGTCGCTGCGAACCTTTGGCTGGGTCGCCGAGATTGATGGCCAGCGGATTGGCAGCTGTCTGCTGTAGTGAGAATCCAAGGCCGACGATAAAAAGCCCCGAGATAAATAGTGGAAAAGAAGACGTCTCTGCTGCCGGGTAAAACAACAACGTACCCAGCGCCGAGATACCAAGGCCGAGAGCGATACCACCCTTGTAGCCGAGCCTATTCAGCAGGTCCTCTCCTATGGCGCGCGATACCAGCAGGTAGATGATAGACCCTACTGTATACGCTACATAGAATGCAAACGACACCATCTGGCTCTGCCACTGCTCCAGCCGCAGGTGCTCCTTGAAGACGGGTATCAATATATCATTGCTGGCCGCTACGAAGCCCCAGAAAAAGAATACAAGCACAAGGGTAGCAAAGGCGGAGTTGTTGGATTTAGGTTGGGTCATTTATTATCGCTATTATGAAAATTTACACAATGAAAGAACCGCCAAGGACGCTAAGAACGTAAAGTTATTTTGAATAAATCTTTGCGGCCTTTGCGATCTTCGCGGTTAATAAATGTATTCATCAGTCTATTTTAGTCACTGGCACATCTGACTCACCAGATCCCCATGCCTTATTGGGCTGTGGTCCCATCTCAAATTCTATCTCGCCGCCTTTGGCTATGTCATCATAGGTGATGTAAGACTTCATATAGTTGCTGCCGTTCAACTTTGCCGACTGGATGTAGACATTACCCTTAGCGTTGTTGTTGGCTTTCACCGTAAAGGCCTTGCCATTCTCCAGGTGCATGATCACATGATCTGCCAGCGGGCTGCCGATAGCATACTGATCGCTGCCCGGACATACCGGATAGAAACCCATCGCGCTGAAGATATACCAGGCGCTCATCTGGCCGCAGTCCTCATTGCCCGAGAGGCCGTCGGGCTGGTCGCGGTACATCTCGGCGTCTATGCGGCGTACCATAGCCTGCGTCTTCCACGGCTGGCCTGCATAGTTGTACTCGTAGGCTATCTGGTGGCTCGGCTCATTGCCGTGAGCGTACTGGCCTATCATGCCGGAGATATCGGGCTGCTTGTGGCCGTGCAGCACGGGTGAGGTATTGAAGATAGAGTCCAGCTTATCCGCCAGTTTCTGCTTGCCTCCCATCAGCTTCATCTGGCCTGAGATATCTTGCGGCACGTAGAAGGAATACTGCCAGGCATTGCCCTCGGTATAGTTGTGATTGACTTCGTATGGATCAAATGGTGAGAGGAAAGAGCTCTCCTTTGGCCGCATGAAACCCGTAGATGGGTCATAGAGGTTCTTGTAGTTCTGTGCGCGCTTGATGTAGTAGTTATAGTCGTCGGTCTTGCCGAGTTTCTTTGCCAGCATGGCTATGCACCAGTCGTCGTAAGCGTACTCCAGGGTGCGGCTCACATTCTCATGCGCGCCCGACATCTTGATATAGCCGTGCGCCTTGTAGTCGCGCAGGCCGTTGCGGTCTTCCATCGCGCTCTTCTTCATCGCCTCCAGTGCCTTGTTTGCATCAAAGCCCTTCACATCTTTCATCGCAGCCTCGGTGATCACCGGCACGGCGTGGTAGCCTATCATACAGTTGGTCTCGCAGGCAGAGAGCTCCCACACGGGCAGCAGGCCACCCTGCTCATACTGCGTGATGAAAGTATTGATGAAGTCTGACGAGCGCTTCTTGTCTATCAGCGTGAGCAGCGGATGCAGCGCACGGTAGGTATCCCAGAGTGAGAACACCGTATAATAGTTAAACCCCTTGGCCTCATGCACAGCGAGGTCGCGGCCGCGGTACTGGCCGTCTACATCCTGATAGATATTGGGCGGGATCATGGCGTGGTACATGGCGCTGTAGAAGGTACGCATCACCGCAGGGTCGCTGCTTTGCAGGTCTATCTTGCTCAGCTCTTTATTCCATGCCTCTTTGGCGGCAGCCACGGCCTTGTCAAACTCCCAGTTATTCAGCTCGGCTTCGAGGTTTTTCTTCGCCCCGTCTATGCTCACGGCAGAGATGCCTACGCGCGCATATATGGCCTCGCCCTCGCCGGTCTCAAAGCTCACGTAGCCCTTCAGGTCAGTGTCTGACATGCTGCGCATACCATCGTGCAGCACGGGTCCATTGCTGATGCCAAACTTCTTGAACGGCTTTGAGAACTGGATCACAAAGTACACGATCTGGCTGTCGGCCCAGGCGTGGCTGATACGCGCACCGGTGATCTCGCTATTGCCGTTAAAGTTGATCTCGCCGTACTTCAGCTCATCGCGGTGATTGAGGTCGAGCACGATGTCGGCCTGTGCAGATTTAGGGAAGGTATACCGATGCAGCGCCGCACGTGTGGTAGCGGTCAGCTCCACCTTGACCTTATTGGCCAGCTCTACGCTATAGTAGCCTACAGATGCTTTCTCATTCTTCTTGTCAAAGCTCTGCGCATACTGCGTGCTTTTAAACTTCGGCTTGCCTATCTCTGGCACGAGCAGCACATCACCATAGTCTGAGCAGCCCGTGCCGCTCAGGTGCGTGTGCGAGAAGCCAAATATCTTGCCATCAGAGTAGTGGTAGCCCGAGCAGCCGTCCCAGGTCTTGAGCCGCGTATCAGGCCCCACCTGCACCATCCCAAAGGGCAGCGTAGGCCCAGGGAAGGTATGCCCATGCCCACCCGTCCCGACGAACGGATCTACATATTGCGTATAGTCTTTTTGTGCAAAGGCCGAGGTGGCGATGAGGAGGCAGAATAGTAGTTGCTTCATGAATCGTGTGATATATGGTAAACATCTGCTTTTTGGATGTTAAAACCAAATGGCAACTCACCCATCTGCCTTCGGCATCTTCCCTCTCCCAAGGAGATGGAAGAACCGCGTGGGGAATGATCATCGTTTGCCGCACACCAGTATCATCTCCGTAGATGCATCCGTCACCGGACTGCGGTCATAGTAGCCATAGACCTCTCTGACCACAAAGCCACTCTCCTCCATCAGCTGCTCCAGCTGGTCCTGATAGTAGTAGCGCAGCCTGAGATGCTCTACGAGGCGCTGCGTCTCGCGGCCCTGCTCGTCATAGGTGTAGAAGATGCTATCGCTGTACATGAGCTGCGTATCGGTATCGATGGATTTATTGAGGCCTGTGCGGCGAAACTGTAGCTGGCCATCAGCATCTCGCGTCTCTATGGTGGTCGTCTCCTCTGTGGTGACCCAATTGTCAGCACTGAGCACCATGCGTGGGCGGAAGGTATGGACTATGAACTGTCCCTCAGCCTCCAGGTGCCGGTGTATGCAGGCCAGGCAGCTACGGATATCCGCATCCTCCGTCAAGCCCTGAAAAGAGCTGAAGGGAATGATGATATACCGGAACTTCTTCCCGAGGTCAAATTGCGTCATATCGCCCTTCACGATTTGTATTCTGTCACGCACATCCGCATTCAGCTGCGCCAGCTTTTCCTGAAAGACATGCAGCATCGTAGGAGATATATCCAGCCCCGTCACCTCGAGCCCCTGCTGCGCCAGCGGTATCGCCACACGGCCCGTACCACAGCACAGCTCCAGCACAGCACCCGGCGGGTCGGTACACTGCGAGGTGTAGAACTTCACATCATCCACCGTCTTCTGCCGGCTGTCCAGATCGTATAGCGCAGCGGTGGTGGAGTATTGATTGTAGGGGAAGGCGTTTGTCATGGTGTTCCTTTGCGGCAAGTTACGATTAATATCTAAGCCGCTATCACCGTTCCACTGTTCCATCTGTTCCACTTGTTCCATCTGGTGAAACAGTATGGAACACCTACCCGCATGAAACAAAAAACCCCGAAGGCCGCAGACCGTAGCCACGCCACCGCATCTGCCCCTCAGGGTATGTCAGGTTTAGGGTGGTAGGGGCAGGTCGCGACCTGTCCCTACAGTGCAATGCACCACATTGGTGTCAAGGCTCTATTACGCAGCCTTACCGCTTTCCTCGGCACGCTTCAGGTAGCGGTGCACGGTGGCGAGTGGTATGGTGAGCTGCGCCGCTATCTCGCGCTGGCTCTTGCCTGCATCGTGGAGGTCTTTCACGGCAGCCACCTTCGCGCCCAGGTCTTTGTCCTTCATCTCGCGCAGCTGCTCGGCCTCCCGGCCTGTACCCATAAACTCAAAGCCCAGGAAGTTGTAAGGCTTGGTGATCTGGCAGAGGCAGACGTTGTCTGTCTCGTAGACCTTCTCCCCTACCCGGTGCTTGATCTGTTTGAGGTATAGCGTACGTGGATCGCGGTGGCTTTTGCCTATGGCAAAGATGCTATCGCAGAGATTGGAGAACTGCTTGGAGCCTTGCAGGTGGTTTTCCTCTATAGGCCGTGTGGTATCGCGCTTGGGCGTGTGGGCTATGATGAGCATGGATACCTTCATGCGCTTCTTCACCCTATTGAGCATCTCCATGATAGGATAGGCGTCTTTGGCGCGCTCATTGTCACTGCGCAGGGCGGTGAGGTTGTCTATGATCACGACCTTGACGCCTGTCTGCTCTATCTGTAGCGCTATCTGCGCGTAGAGATAGCTCTCAAAGGTCTTGTAGCCCCACTCGCGGTAGTCGGCCTCCATATTGATCTCCGAGCGGAAGAAGCTGCGCGAGAAGCGATACGGGTCTGCATACTCATGCGTGTACCGCGCCTGAAACTGCTTGGCCGTGAGCTCAAAGTCAAAGTACAATACCGGCTGCGCCTCCGCCTCCATGCGGAAGGGGCCTATCCCTGCACCGCGGCTGATGCTGTCTGCTATCTGCACTGCGAGTATGGACTTGCCCAGGTTAGTATCGGCAAAGAGGATGCAGAGGTCGCGCTCATGCCAGAAGGCATCAAACAGCGCCTTAGGCTCCGGCTCTGCTGCCGCCTGGTCTATCCAGTCATCTACAGGCTGCGTGTGAAAGAGGTCCAGCTTCTGCGCTACCGCCTCACTGCGCGTGCGCGCCACCTCCGCGTCAAACTCCTCGTCCGTCATCACGCCGTACATCTGTATATCCAGCATCACCAGCTGCCGCTTCAGAGACTCATCGCCCGTGCGGTCGTACTGTTCTTCCAGCTTGTCTATCTCAGCGCGTATGAGGGTGGCAGGCGTCAGCACAGCCCCCTCGGGCAGGTATGGCAGCAGCCCTTTGGCCTCGGCCTCGGCACGTAGTGCCTGCTGTGGGTCGTCTGCCGCAGGCTGTGCCCGCAGGGCCGCACTATGCATGGCCGCGTCAGCCTCCAGCCGCTGCAGGGGCGTCAGTACCGTTGGCGAAGGCGCCTGCTCGCGTGCTATCTGCTCGGCTATGTTCTTCTGCATCTCTGCGCCTATCAGGTCGGCGCGGTGCAGGGTTTCCTTGTCAGGTAGATAGGGGGTGAGGCCATCACGCTCGGCCTGTGCGCGGAGGGCTGCCTGCTCGCGCTCACGCATCTCAGTGAGGTCGGCGGCGGGGTTATGCCAGGGAGCGATGATGTGTTGGGATGATTTGGTCACGGGTGTCACACCCGGAGGCAGTGGCCTCTGTGGATTTTCCATAGGTAGTATGGGGATTAAAATGATAAAAAATAAAGATCAGATACGGTAAAGAAAGGAGCCGTGCACAGCTACTGATAAGAAGCCGGCAGTACCGTCACCACCAGCTTTGAAATACGATGCAAATATAGCAAAATAAGCGATAATACATAAATACAGCTATCTCAGGTGAAGCCGTTTTGCCACGCTCAAAACACCAAAACCCGCACTACCACTGGCTTTGCTTTGTGAATAAGTCTTTGGGGGGATTTACAGAATTACTGATTTACGGAATTACAGATTGCGGGAGGTTGTCTCAGGTGTTTCAGGTGTTCCACTCAGGTGAAACAGTGGAACGGTAGTGGAACAGGTGGAACACCTTGGAACAGTGGAACGGGCAACTTAAAAGTCTGTCCGTGGTTGTGCGTCCTCGCCAACCACAAGGGTAGCGCCCAGATCGCTGGTCGGCGGGGACGCCTACCAGGGGCAGGGGAGATTTACAGAATGACGGATTTACTGAATCGCAGATTGTAGGAGGCCGTTTCAGTGTTTCAGGTGTTCCACTCCGGTGAAACAGTGGAACGGTAGTGGAACAGGTGGAACACTTTGGAACAGTGGAACGGTAATGGAACAGAATAGGCCGCTTATAAAGCCTTTCTGTGGTTGTGCGTCCTCACCGACCAGAAGAGCAGTTCCCAGATCGCTGGTGGGCGGGGAAGCTAACTAGGGGCAAAATTACCCATCAGACGATACTTCCTTGTTTTTGAAAACTTTCATTGCTTCTAAAATATTTAGCCTAGACAATAAGGTTAACTCGTGCTTTGCCTCAATCTTCCTTCTTTCTAGGTCAATAGAAGTTTCATCCTTCTTAAGAATAAAGTTCCTTTCAACGTTGCTTAAAACAGTAATTATTTCACCTATTTTTTCTGAATCCCCCTCTAGCAAAGATAAGCGAAGTGAAAGTAATTTGGAATCAATATTAGTCCTTTCATTATTAAAATATTTTACGTCTTCCAAATTGATCTTATAGAGACGCAAAAAAAAGAAAGAAAATACCTCAATAAATATTGCGAGGGCAAATCGAGGAAGAATTTGCAAAAGATACTGATTAGCGGTTAGAACGTCTGTACCCTTTTGATTGAGAACAGCGTCTATCAGTATTCCTGTGGCAAAGCATGTAGCTATTATGCCGATTAAGAGATTTACGATACTATATCGAGATAAAAGCGACTGTAAATATTCGGTACCCTCTTTAAGAGCATAGATTTGAGAGTTCAACTCTTTCAATTGAATAAGCCGTTTACCATCAAGGTCAGCCTTGTTAGCCTCCAAAATACTATTTTCCAAGGCGCTTATCCGGGAGGCAAGCTCAGAATTTTCTTTATTAGTTTTTTGTCGTATCCAAGGAAGCAAAGCGTTCTTACTACCCGTTTCGAGATAATTAACGAACAACCGAGCAAAAAGAAATGCTCCGAGAGCCAAAGTAGTGTAAACAGCTATATTCTTTGCTGGAGAAGGACAAAATTGTCGTAATATAAAAACCACTGCAATTATTACTACAAGGCCTAGCCCGTCAATATATTTACCCATAGATTACTTAGTATAAATACTAATTTAAAAATTATTTCTCTTCTTAAGAGATTAAATTATTTTCTGAATTCCTTTAACGCAAAAATTAGCGTAGTTCGCATTCAACTAACTTTGAATCACAATTAAACTGCTCCCCTTACCACTCCCATTGAGCCTGGGATTCCTTCCCGACGAAGCGTGCGGGACAGGTCCGCCTTATCGCTTCTATTTTTTATAAAGATGTAAGGCGTCGGAATGACGGATTTTTGTGGGGAAGACCAATAGAGTGTTCCACCGTTCCACTGTTCCAAGTGTTCCATTTGCCGTTCCACTGTTCCAGGGTGTTCCACTACCGTTCCACTGTTCCAAAGTGTTCCACTTGTTCCATCAGAGTGGAACACCTGAAACAGAGTGGAACACCTGAAACGCATGGAACACCTGCTGTATTGTCATGTCGTAGCGCAGCGGAGACATCTTGCATTCAGCTAGTTTGCCAGAAAGACAAGATTCCTCTGGCAAGCTGCGCAAGCCGGCGGAATGACAAAGCGGGTTATCCCCCAGACTTCCGATTTCACCGCAAAATCGATGTTACCCTTTACAATATTTGGCTTGACAGTTCGACTAATCTTTCATAAGCTTGCCAGAGCAAGTGACCATTACCAATTCATCACTAACCAAAACCAACTAACATGGGATTTTTTGATAAGCTCAAGAATGAGTTCATCGACATCATAGACTGGACGGACAATACGAGCGATACGATCGTCTGGAAGTTTCCGCGCTATGAGAATGAGATAAAAATGAACGCCAAGCTGACCGTACGCGAGTCGCAGCAGGCCGTATTTCTCAATGAGGGCGTGATAGCCGATGTGTATCAGCCGGGCATGTACACCCTGACCACGCAGAATATGCCGATACTGGCCACGCTGAAGGGCTGGAAGTATGGCTTTGAGAGCCCGTTCAAGGCGGATGTGTTCTTCGTCTCTACGCGCCAGTTTGTAGACCAGCGCTGGGGTACCAAGAATCCTATCACAGTGAGCGATGAGCGCTTTGGCATGATAGAGCTGCGTGCCTTTGGCTCCTTTGCCTATCGCGTCACAGATGGAGGCAAATTTATCAAAGAAGTAGCCGGTACCAATGGCCTCTACACGGCAGATGAGATCAATGGCCAGCTGCGTAGCCTCATCATGACGAAGTTTACCACGGCAGTGGGCAATGGCAACTTCCCGATAGAGAAATTTGCGTCTAACCTGGAGGAGCTGAGCAGCATGGTGCAGGAGAAGCTAAATCAGGATTTTCAGGCCTATGGTCTGACGATCACGAAGTTCCTGATAGAGAATGTATCGATGCCGGAGGAGCTGAAGAAAGAGATCTTCGACTACTCCCGCCTCAATAAGCTGGATATGCAGAAGCTGGCGCAGTTTCGCACTACGCAGAGCATACAGACCGCCGCGGCTAATGAGGGCATAGGTGGTGCAGGCATCGGTATAGGCGTAGGCGTGGGCCTCGGCAATATCGTGGCCAATAACTTTAACCAGGCCCAGCAGAATGCCAATACGCCTCCTCCCCCTCCGCAGCCGGTAGCGTTCTTCACGGCAGTGAATGGGCAGCAGTCAGGACCATTCAGCCTGGAGCAGATAGAGCAGATGGCGCGTGGCGGCTCTTTCAGCCGTGAGACGCTGGTGTGGAAAGCAGGCATGGCCGCATGGGCGCAGGCCGGCAATGTGGTAGAGCTCAATAGCGTATTCAGCCAGATGCCTCCCCCACCGCCTCCGGTAGGATAATTTTTTTTGAAACTCATATAGCCCTCTCCTCTGCGGAGAGGGTTTTGCCTATATACCCAAACCAGATATACATGAAAGTCCAGTCTTATTTCTATAAAGCACTCCTGCTCTTCATATCTCTCAGTCTGACAGGTGCCGAGCTCTATGCACGTGCCGGCGGTGGTGGCGGCCGCAGCCGCGGTGGCGGTGGTGGTGGCTATCACAGCAGCAGCTCGCACAGCTATCATAGCTATGGCGGCGGCGGTGGTGGTGGTGGCAGCCTGACCGGTGGCGAGGTCGTGCTCGTGCTGGTCATCATCGGCATCGTGGTGATCTATAACTATCGCAAGAATAAAGGCGGCAATGAGGCGGGCAGTCAGGCCTATGTAGCGCCGTCTACGCCTGCTGCATCCTTCCCTGAGGGGCTCACACCGCAGAAGGTAGAAAGCTCCTTCCGCACCATTCAGGATGCCTGGCAGCAAAAGAACCTGAAGCCTGCGCGCAAGTGGATATCTGATGGCGTATATCAGCGCTACACAGCGCAGTTTGCCATGATGAATAAGCTCTCTCAGGTCAATAAGCTGAGCAATATACAGGTACGCGGCCTGCGCCTGGCCAAGGTCAATACCGATGGCCACTACCAGACTGCCGATGTGGCCATCAGCTTTCGCATGGATGATCAGTTCATCAGTGATAAATATCCGCAGTTCAACGAGTCATTTGCGGGTGATGAGGCTACGGAGTACTGGACCTTTATCCGCCGTGGCGATGTGCAGGCTGACAAGGACCTCTACAATACGGCCAACTGCCCCAACTGCGGTGCGCCGTTTGAGACGGAGATGGGCGAGATCAGCCGCTGTAGTGGCTGCGGCACCCTGACCAATAGCGGCGCCTATGACTGGGTGCTGAGCGAGATCACGCAGGAGGACGACTACTCACCTAATAATAGCATGGTGAAGGACCAGCAGCTCGCAGCGCTCACGCAGCATGACAGCCTCTTTGCCGTACAGCGGGTAGAGGATGTGGCGAGCAATGTCTTCATGCAGATCATGGAGGTGCTCACGGGAGATAGTGACAAGAAGCTCTCGCGCTTTGCTGATAAAGATACAGCGGCATCTATCCTGGCGGTGAAGAAGCAGAGCGGTGGTTTCATCTTTGACCGCCTCTACCTGAATGATGTCTCACTGACGCACTACGACACCGAGGGTGAAAGGCTGAACCTGCACTTTGACCTCACGGCTACCTACCAGCGCGTCCGTGCCAGTGGTGCACGGCTGGAGCTGATGGATGGCGATATGGCTCCGCATAGCTTCTCTATGACGCTATCGCGAAACCTTAAAGCACTGCAGACTCCGGAGAAGGAAACTGTCTACAGCTACGAGTGCCCAAGCTGCGGCGCTCCGTACAATGATACCACCGATGATACCTGCACCTACTGCGGCGAGCCGGTGATAGACCTCAATAAGAATTGGGTGCTCACAGGTTTTAAGATGGGCTGATGCCTTCGCATAGCAAGGTACTTTGGTAGGGAGGCCGTGACCTGTCCCTACTGCTCCGGCGCGTATCATAAGAAAGGTGAGCTGTATCGTCGGGTCAAACATTACAAACGGTAAGTTGACCGGTTTTAACATGGGTTAAGACGCGAACAATAGTTTCATTTTTCCGTTTACAAAGGGTAAGGAGAGAATCTCTTAAGGAAACTTCCTTTCGGTTTATTGTACTTAAAGACAACAGCTTGTAGTTGCTTTTTCTGCTCCTCACTGACCTTGGTATACGTTTTTGACTTATCTTTCGACAATGAATGAAAAAGTGCTTCAGCTCCTACTGGCGGATGATGATGAGACAGACCGCGAGCTTTTCGAAGAAGCGCTGAAAGAAGTGCAGCCTCGCTCTGTTTTATACAAAACTACCAATGGTGAGCAGCTGATGGACTACCTGCAGCAGGATGGACTACCTGCGCCTGATGCCCTCTTCCTGGATCTCAATATGCCTCGCAAGAACGGCATGGAGTGCCTCGAGGAGATCAAAGGCGATGCCGTACTGCGCGATATACCAGTCTTCATCGTATCTACCTCTCTGGATCCTGACGTGGTGAAAAAAGTGTATGAGCAGGGAGCCTGTGGCTATGTGCGCAAGCCGGGCAGTTTCCGCGCACTCATCGCTACCATAGGGCAGGCCTGTGACAAGGTGATGGCAGGCGAGTGTGGCAGGCCACCATTTGAGCACTTCGTTTTGAATGAAAAAATATGAGCGACCACTCCCCGGCTGACATACAGGCACGATCAGATTTTGGCAATATAGTCAGGCAGGTCCCTATCGGTATCGCAGTCTTTCGCGGGCCGGACTTTGTAGTAGAGGTAGCCAATGGCAAATACCTCGAGGTCATAGACCGTACGGAGGAGCAGTTTTTGGGCAGGCCACTCTTTGAGGTGCTGCCGGAGGTGCGGGAGTATGTGGAGTCACTGCTCACTAATGTGTACCTCACAGGTGATCCGTATTATGGTTTTGAGTTTCCTGTCACACTGCGCCGCTACGGCCGTGAGGACCTGACGTATTTCAACTTTGTCTATCAGGCACTACGCGAAGATGACGGCACCATATCCGGTATCATAGTCTTGGCCACTGAGGTCACCGAGACTGTGACGGCCAAGCAACTCCTGTCAGAAAGCGAAAAGCAGTTTCGCAGCGTCTTTATGCATTCGCCCATCGCCATGACGATCTTCAGGGGGCCGGACTATGTGATCGAGATGGCCAATCATGTACTATACGATAAAATATGGCACCGCTCACCCGAAGAGGTACTGGGCAAGAAGCTTCTCGATATATTTCCTGAGCTCAAAGAGCAGAAGTTTCCGGACCTGCTTCGCGAGGTATACACTACCGGCAGGATACATCAGGAAAAGGAAGCACTGGCCTATGTACAGGGGCGGGATGCGATGCAGAAATTCTACTTCGACTTTGAATATGCGCCGCTGCGTGAGGTAGACGGCACGATATCGGGCATCATGTGTACCGTGGTAGACGTGACCGACCGTGTAGAGACCCGCGCCAAGGTAGAGGAGGCAGAGCAGCGCCTGCGCCTGGCCATAGAGGCTACCCGCCTGGCCACCTGGGACCTCGACCTGACCACTGATGCTGTGACGCACTCGCCGCAGATGGCTATGATCTTTGGCCATCCGGCTGAGACCACTATGACGCACCAGCGCCTGGTAGAGCAGATACATCCTGATGACCTGCCCGTGCGCAATGGGGCCTTTGTGACAGCTATGGAGACCGGCTATTACTACTACGAGATACGTATCAATAAGGCCAACGGCTCTCCCGGCTGGATCCGCACGCATGGCAAGGTGGTCTATGACAAAGACCGCAAGCCCGTGGCTATGATAGGCACGATGCGCGAGGTGACGGAGGAGAAAGCATTCCAACAGGAGCTGGAACGGCAGGTGCGCGAGCGTACAGCCATGATAGAGCAGAAAAACCAGGAGCTGGAGAAAATGAATGCCGAGCTGAAGAGCTTTGCCTACGTATCCAGCCATGACCTGCAGGAGCCGCTGCGCAAGATCGAGATCTTTACCAATCTCATAGCAGAGGGCGAGTCTGCCCACCTGTCCGACACAGGAAAGAAGTACTTTGGCAAGATACAGAATGCCTCACGGCAGATGCAGACACTCATAGAGGACCTGCTGCAATATGCCCGTACCAATACGACTGAAAAATCATTTGAAGAAACGGATGTCAATGCACTGCTGCAGAGTGTAGCCACAGAGCTGCAGGAGTCCATCCAGTCTGCCCGCGCTACCATAGATAGCAATGACCTGCGTACCCTGCGTATCGTGCCCTATCAGTTTCGCCAGCTCTTTACCAATCTGATCAGCAATTCGCTCAAGTTTAGCCGTATCACTACGGACCCGGTGATCAGAGTACAGGCCGATATCATATCAGGCCATGCTGACAATGCTGAAGCTCCGGATAGCACCCGTCAGTACTACCACCTCAGCATATCGGATAATGGTATCGGTTTTGACCCGCAGTATAGTGAGCGGATATTTGAAGTGTTTCAGCGGCTGCACAGCAAAACAGATTACAAGGGCACCGGCATCGGCCTGGCCATTGTGAAAAAGATAGTAGAGAACCATGGTGGCAGGATCCGAGCTACCGGATCGCCGGGTGCAGGAGCGCGGTTTGATATCTACCTGCCGCTGTGATGCATCCTTTCGGCTACATCTTTGGCATGGCGTATCGCGGCCTCTACAGTGCCCATCTCAGGCCCCGCATACAGCGCCTCACCGGCAAAGTATAGGGTATCCTCTAGCGGCACATGTAGCACCTGCAGCGCCTGCTCTGTCTTGAGAGTTTTATAGGCATAGGCACCCAGTGTATATGGATCAGCACACCAGTTGAACACCTCGATGTGCTCTATCACAGCCTCCACCTCAGCATGTGTCATCTCCAGAATGTATCCTAGGGAACTGATAGCGAGATGGCGCAGGGTATCATCATCTGCATACCTCAGCTGCGCAGCAGGCGGCCCACCCAGCCAGCCAGTCAGCAGCGGGTCTGTAGCCGGGTACTGCGTCCACCACGTAGGTATCGGTGCATCAGAAAATATGAAACCCAGTTCATTCAGTGACTGGCCCAGCCGCTTCCGCACGGCGGTATCTTTCCAAAAGTCAGGCTTTAGCAGCACCAGTACCTTGATCACATGACCAAAGCCCATACTCTGCACAGCAGCCAGGTGCGCCTCAGGCTCCGGATGAAATGTGAGTGAGGCTGGCCCTTCCTTATCCATCAGCACACCGAGCGGCACGGTGACGACCACCTGACGCGCATGATAGTTTTTGCCATCGGCATCAGTGACTTTTACTTTGCCGGCAGACCAGTGTATTTCCTTCACCGTAGTAGATAATAGTATCTCAGCCTGGCTGCCACGCAGCTCAAATAGGATGGCATCCAGCAATGCGCCATAGCCTCCCTCCGGCCGGTACTGGTCACCCTCCGGCTCGTTCAGCTCATCGCGAAAGGCGTAGGCACTGGCCCGTGCAGCATCAGCTGCATCATAGCCTTCCACATATTTCCTGATATGATCTTTGAATACAGCATAAGGTTCATCGGGGAAATACCGGTCTAGAAAGGTCGTCACTGCCATGTCCTCCTTCAGCTCACTGAGGTGCTCCATCAGTTTATCACGATGCTCTACAAAGTCGTCCTGCTCCTGTACCTGGCCATGCTCTACACGACACATCTCGCCCCCTATAGGCTCACATGGTATGTCATACTCTCGCAGCATCTCCAGCGTAGCCGGCAGGTCACCATGCACAAACTCTGCTCCACCCTCCAGCGTCAGACCCGATTTGGAGAAAGTGTGTATGCGCCCACCGATACGCAGACGCCCCTCCACCACCAGAACGCTCTGCCCTGCACGGCATAGCTGCCGGGCTATAGTGAGGCCTGAGATACCAGCGCCTATGATGATGACATCAGCCTTTTCCATGTTTAGAAACTGTCAAATGATATGCCTGAAAACGTGTATCGCTAATAGCCGTACTTCTGCTTCCACCAGTCCCGGAGCTGCCTGCGGATCTCATTCTCCCGGGGATTATTAGCCGGATCGTAGTATTTGCTACCCTTGATCGCATCCGGCAGAAACTCCGCATTGATGAAATTGCCCTCATGGCTGTGAGCATATTGATAGTCCTTGCCATAGTTGAGCTGCTTCATCAGCTTGGTAGGCGCATTGCGCAGGTGCAGGGGCACCGGCAGGTCACCCGTGGCACGCACCTGTGCGCGGGCAGCACCGATAGCGGTGTAGGAGGAGTTGCTCTTAGGCGAGGTGGCCAGATAGATCACGATCTGCGCCAGTGTGAGCTGGCACTCAGGGTAGCCTATCACGCTCACCGCCTGAAAGCAGTTATTGGCCATTACGAAAGCGGTCGGATTCGCATTGCCGATATCCTCAGAGGAGAGTATCAGTAACCGTCTGGCTATAAATTTTGGGTCTTCGCCACCCTCCAGCATACGCGCCAGGTAGTAGAGCGCTGCATTGGGATCGCTACCACGGATAGACTTGATAAAGGCTGAGATGATGTCATAGTGCTGCTCGCCTGATTTGTCATACAGCGCCATCTTGTGCTGAATCACCTGCTCTACCATAGCATTTGTGATCTCCAATACAGCACTGTCTGTCAGTCCGTTATTCACCACTATCTCCAGTACATTGAGCAGCTTGCGGGCATCACCACCAGAGTAGCGGAGTAATGCTTCGGTTTCCTTTAGTTCTATTTTATGCTCCCGCAGTACGGTATCCTTTGCGATAGCGGTCTGCAGCAGCCGCTCCAGGTCCTCCCGCTCCAGCGGGCGAAGCGTATACACCTGGGCACGCGACAGGAGCGCCGATATGACTTCAAAAGAAGGATTCTCAGTAGTAGCACCTATCAGGGTGATGGTACCTTTCTCCACGGCTCCCAGCAGGGCATCCTGCTGTGCCTTATTGAAGCGGTGTATCTCATCTATAAAGAGGATCGCCTTGCCATCCTGATTGGCCTTGGCTATGACCTCGCGCAGTTCCTTCACACCAGAGTCTATCGCGCTGAGCTGGTAGAAGGGCAGCACCGCACGGTCTGCTATAAATCGTGCCATGGAGGTCTTGCCAACACCCGGAGGCCCCCAGAATATCATAGATGGTATATTGCCTGACTCGATCAGGCGGCGTAGTACTTTGCCCTCGCCTATCAGGTGCTGCTGCCCTACGAACTCGTCAAAGCTCTTGGGGCGCATTCTTTCCGGCAAAGGGGGGAGTAACGACATCTGGTTATTTATGATTTTTGATTGTTGATTTATGATTGCTTAGCTACAATATAAATGCCGAAATTAGTAAGACTTACTGTACCTGAAACCGGTAAATAGCTTTGTGCATATTTTGCCCGAAGGCAAATCAAAAATCATAATCACAAATCAGAAATTACTTCTGCGGCTCGTAGGTCTGCACCTCCTCGTGGATATACTCCAGCTTGACACCCGCCTCCAGAAACATAGCTTCTGACTCCGTACCTGCATGGTACTTGCGCTGGCATACCACACGCTTGATACCACAGTTGATGATCAGCATACAGCATACGCGGCAGGGAGTCATACGGCAGTAGAGCGTAGCCCCATCCAGTGCCACACCATTCTTGGCAGCCTGGCAGATGGCATTCTGCTCGGCGTGTACGGTGCGCACGCAGTGCTCGGTCACACTGCCATCCTCGTGTATCATCTTCTTCATCTGGTGGCCCACCTCATCGCAGTGCGGCAGCCCCTTGGGGGAGCCTACATAGCCGGTCACCAGCAGCTGGTTGTCACGCGCTATCACACAGCCGCTACGGCCACGGCCACAGGTAGCACGCTTGCTGATAGCGTCCATCACTTCTATAAAGTACTCATCCCACGATGGGCGGATGTATTTGATTTCTGACATTGGTTAGACTTTAGATATTAGAAGATAGACGTTAGACAATGCAAAGGTTTACTTCAACTTATTCAGCACCGCCTCTACCTGCACATACAGCTCCTCAAACGAGTGGTTATTATCCAGCCTGTAGTCTGCCAGCGCCTGGCAGGCGGCGAGGTTCTGCTTATTAGGATCGGTAGAGGTCATTTCTCTCTTCTCATTTTCCTGAAAGGTCTCATAGCTGATGTGATCCGTCTCAGAGGCACGCTCCAGCACGCGCTCATATCGCAGCCTCGGGTCGGCATCTACCGCCAGCAGGGTGAAGTGGTCACGCCTTCTCAGCGCCTCTATCTCTCCGGTAGTACGGATGCTCTCTATGATACAGTCCTGGCCACTCTGCAGCGCCTGGTCCAGCAGCTGCTCTACGATATAGCTGGGCGTGTGCTGAGCGCGCAGCTCATTGGCTACGCTCACCATAGAGTCCCTATTGAGCGGTAGCTGGCGCTGCTGTATGATCTGCGTGAGGAAACCCCGCACCGAGAAATGCCTGAATCCATGATGAGAGATCAGGTACTCTACGATAGTCCCTTTGCCTGCGCCTAGCGTGCCTGTGATGCCTATTATTTTCAAAACAGTATTTAGTAGTTAGTATTGAGTATTTAGATAAATACAAGAATGCAACTTAAAGCCCCATCTCCATAGGCATGCGCATCTGCACACCATAATAGTGAGAGATCGTTTCCAGTGTCTTGTACACCTTGTACTGCTCCTCTCCTATCTCGCTCTTCACGAGGTCCGCCTTCATCTTGCCAAAGCGGGATGAGAGGCGGTCCTTCAGAGAGAGCTCGCCGGGATAGAGTTTCACTTTGTAGTCCTTCAGGTTGGCCTGCTTGGCTGCGTAGGCTATGGCCTGGTCCAGGCCGCCTATCTCATCTACCAGGCCGTTTTTGATGCCCTGAGTGCCTGTGTACACATGGCCCTGCGCTATGCTCTCGATATAGGCAGTATCCTTCTTGCGGCCCTCTGCCACGCGCTCTTTAAACTCGCGGTAGGTACGCTCTATACTCTTTTGCACCATGGCCTTTTCTTGCTCATCCAGCGGATTAGTGCCCAGTGAGAAGGCACCGTGCTTGGTCACTGATACTTTGTCTGTAGTGATACCCAGTTTGTCATTGAGCAGCTTCTTGGCATTTGGTATGAGGCCAAAGACACCGATAGAGCCGGTGATCGTATTAGGCTGCGCAAAGATCCTATCACCCAGGCAGGCGATATAGTAGCCACCGGAGGCTGCCACATCTCCAAAGGAAATGATCAGCGGCTTTTCCTTCTTGGCCAGCACCAGCTCACGCCACATCACATCAGATGCCAGCGCACTGCCACCAGGAGAGTTGACACGCAGTACGATCGCCTTTACCTTGTCATCCTTACGCAGGTCAGCCACAGCTTTGGCAAATCGCTCAGAACCGACCTGCTCTTCACCACCCTTGCCGTCCACTATCTCGCCATCGGCACAGAGCACTGCTATCTTGCTGCCAGCCTCAGTATTGACCGGCATCGTCTCGCTGTACTTGTCTATGTCCACCAGATTGAGGTCGTCCTTTTTCTTGACACCCACTTTCTCTTTCATAGCTGTCTCTACCTCATCATAGTAGGCCGTCTCATCTATCATCTTTACCTCTTTGGCCTCCTGCGGCAGGGTAGCCTTCAGGTTATTGATGATATCGCTGAGGGTAGCCGTATCCATCTTGCGGTCTGCAGCTACATTGGTCAGAAACTGTGAGTACACATCGCCATAGATACTGGTCAGCTGCTCGCGGTTAGGGTCGCTCATTTTGTCGCGCAGGTATGGCTCTATAGCGCTCTTGAAAGCTCCACAGTGAAAATCCTGCACCTCTACGCCCAGTTTCTCCAGGGCGCCTTTGTAGTACATGATCTCACGGCCAAAACCCGGCACCTCCATACCACCATTAGGATTGAGGTATATCTTGTCAGCCACAGCGGCGAGGTAGTAGGATTTCTGGTTGGCATATTCGCCGTAGGCGTAGATGAACTTGCCACTCTTTTTAAACTCTTTCAGCTGGTTGCGCAGCACCTCTATCGTAGCGAGGCCGTTGGGATTGATACCCAGTGGCAGGTAGATACCTTTGATCTTGTTATCCTTGGTCGCTTCCTTGATCATCTCGCAGATATCATAGAGGCCTATGCCGTCGGCTTCCTTGCCACCACCGAAGCCGAGCTGCTCACCCAGGCTCTCCTGAGACTTTTCTGCCACATGGTGATTGACGTCCAGCCTGAGTACAGAGTTTGCCTCCAGTTTATTGTCATCCTTTTTAGAGCCACCGGCCACAGCTATGATACCGATCAGCAGAAAGAGGCTGATAAAGCAAAAAAGGAAGAGGCCCACTATCGTGGCAAAGACGTATTTCAGGAACTTCAGCATTTTATGTAGTTTGTTTTTTGGTAATGATGTACCAGACGATATAGCAATATTAATATTTTCTGAGGCAGGGCTGCTTGCTAGAAATCCACATCTTATGCATTCTACGACAACGATAAAAGGTACGGCTTTTGCCCTGATTCTACGATATTGCGCATCAATAAACCATACCTGCCATGATCCAGAATATTTTCCTGCTATTGGGCTCCAATGTGGGCGACAGGCATGCTCATCTGCGCGCTGCGCGCAAGCTCATAGACCTTAAGGCGGGCCAGGAGCTGTTTCACTCGGAGGAGTATGAGACTGCGCCATGGGGCAAGACTGACCAGGCGGCCTTTCTCAATCAGGCCCTGCAGATAGAGACTGATCTCTCCCCGCTGGACCTCCTCCATATGCTGAAAGCCATAGAGAAGGAAGTAGGCCGCGTGGAGACTGAGCGCTGGGGGCCACGGGTGATAGATATAGACATCCTGTTCTACGGCAGTGATGTAGTAGACCTGCCGGAACTGCGGGTACCGCATCCCTACCTGCCGGAGCGGCGCTTTGCGCTGGAGCCACTGGCAGAGCTGGCGGCGGACTTCGTACATCCCATACTGCACCTGACTGTGGAGGAGCTGCTGGAGCGTTGTCCCGCGTGATAACACGATCTTATACTGGCAAGAGCAAGCTAGCCAGCGCATCGGCCAGCAAACCATGCCCTGCCCTGGAGAGGTGTACTCCATCTGGTCCCAGCCATCGCCCTGGCTCCTGCATATCTACATGGCTGATGCCACGGAGCTTTGACATCTGCCCCACCTCCTCACTGAGCCGCGCGCAAAACTGATCCAGCGGAGCGTATGCCGGATAGCCCGGTGGCCCTGTCAGTATGAGGCGTGTACCGGAGCGCTGGCAGATCTCATGTATACGACCTATCTCGGTCACTATATAGTGCAGCGCCCAGCGATCCAGCCTGAGTATCTTTCCTGCAGCTATATTGGCATGGGCCAGGATGCGGTGCCCCAGCCTGCCTGCCTGCTGCGGTGCAGTGGCATGCAGCACCATTGTATCAGACTGCAGTGCCAGATTAGACCTCCTGAATACAGGATGCAGGATCGTCTGTGTCACGGCACTTTTACCTTGATAGCGAATGACTGGTTTGAAGAGTGGATGAAGCGGAAAGGGCCGGAGAAAAAAAACTAAGACATCAGGCCTGTCATGGAGAGCTTCAGCTATATATGACGACACCTGAAAGTAATTGTAATAAGTCAGCAGCCTGATATCGGGACTGGTACCTGTGCACTGATATACCTTATCACGCAGCAGGTAATGGTAATGCTCTTCAAAGGGCAACCCCTCCTGCCGGTTGATACATCCTCCTGTGGCTACTATTTTCATTGGTCTCGCGATCTTATGCAGGCAGAGTTATCACTTTCAGTTCCTTTGCTTTAATACCCTGCAATTAATACGATATCTAATATATATAGGCTATTGCCAGCCATGCATCGATTTCTCTTTTATGACAATAAGATGACAATAAATCTGCTTATGAAGAAGATAACAGTAAATGTATAAACAGGGCAGATATTGGAATGGAGCTATAAAGCCGCATTCGTTTCCGCCGCATACAGGGCTGAGGCACCATAAGCTGGGAAATATTACCTTGCGGCATCAATCCATCATTTATGAAAAAAGTGCTCAGCATCGCATTGCTGCTGATCGTGGCTACCACTATTCAGGCACAGAGCTGCAAATACTCTACTGACAAAACAGACCCCATCACCGGCAAAAGGACACTTGGCGCACGCCTCAAGATCAATTACTTTTTTGAGATAGGCTTCACACGTGTGGGTGATGACTACCGCCTGGATGCGCTGGTATGTATGGCCGGCGACCAGCGCAATATACTGCCAGCCGGCACCACGCTGGACCTCAAGCTGGCCAATGGTAAAGTGATCATAGCCGCCTCTTTAGAGGAGTCATCTCCTATAGCCTATGTGACCAGCGCACAGGTGTTCAGCGCATACGCCATGTCCTACACCATCACTGCACAGCAGGCTAAAGACATAGCAGCTGCAGGTATCAAATACAGCAAGGCGCACCTCATGGCCGAAAACTACTATGAGCACACCTACCGCGAGGGAGAAACGGAGAAGTCGCGCCTGCGTGCCTCCTGTGTATATCTGGGTACCCCGCCTGTAGTCACCGCTATCAAACCCAATAGCGCAGCACAGGCTGATGACAACAATGACTACAAAGAGGGTGAGTCTATCATAGAGGAGCTGCAGCGCAAAAAGAAAGCAAAAGAAGAAGCCGTCAAAGCTCCGGCCGCACAGCCTGCTGCCAGCAAGCCTGTAGCAGCTACGACACCATCCACTGCTCCCACAGAGACCAAAGCAGCTCCTACAGCCACTCAGGCCACTAAAACGACTACACCAGCCGCCAATACGCCACCCGTGATAGTCACCACTCTCTCCGGTGCAGACGAGCTGATGAAATGGAAGAAGCTACTGGATGATGGTGTGATCACCAAGGAAGAATTTGACGTGCAGAAGAAGAAGATCCTGGAGGCTAAGTGACCTACTGCTGCTGCGCAGCGCACTCCGCCTGTAGCTCCTTCATGCAGCGCGCACATAGGCAATCGCTATAGCGTGCAGCTATATACCTGCGCCCGGCATCGGTCAGTGTCACAGTATTGCACTCACAGTTTTGGATATCGCCTGCACGGCAGGTGAATGGGGTATGACAGCGCGGGCACTCCGTAGTGCGGGACATCAGCGGCTCCATATACGGTGGATTCTTACCAGGCTATCTCCTCATCATCACCTATGCCGGATGATGACTTGTGGTCTATATTCTGCTCGCCGCTGGCAGGGTCCGGACGGAGCGTAGTATCCTCCTCTCCTTCTTTTGGCTCCGGATAGTCGTCTATATTGCGGCGGCGGGTGTGGTTATCATTTGATACGCGCGGGGCCTGTCCCTCGCGGGAGCCGCCGTGGTCCTCATCATCAGTGCGTACAGTGCGGTCTGCATCATAGTCATAGTCAGGCATCAGCTCTGTCTTGACATGATCCAGTGTCTCATTCAGCGCTTCTACGAATTTCTTGAAGTCTTCTTTGTAGAGGAATATCTTGTGGCTCTCGTAGCCGTCGCCGTCAAATTTCTTTTTGCTCTCGGTGATAGTGAGGAAGAAGTCACCCTGCTTGGTGCTTCGCACATCAAAAAAATAAGTCCTTCTTTTTCCTGCTCTTAGTTTCTTGCTGAAGTAACCGCTGTACTTACCCCCGTTATTTTCCACCGTAGATTTTTGTTGTTTTAGAAATTAACCGACTCTGACAAATTTATACGATTGTTTTCGAATGGTCCTAATACCCACTGTGAAAACTTCTCCCCAGAAATCAGAATGATATACACTTTCGCTGGGGGCGTATCTGCTCAGGCATCAGGCTCTAAGACGTGGTGGATGTAGATTCGGTTGCAGCCTGCTTTTCATACAGCTCTGCATAGATACCGCGCTGCGCCAGCAGCTCTCTGTGCGTGCCGGCCTCTGCTATGCGGCCCTCGTCCAGCACCAGTATCCTATCGAAATGCATCAATGAAAAAATACGATGCGTGATGATCATGCATGTCTTGCCGGCCAGTACCCGATCCAGGTTGGCCTCTATGCGTTTCTCAGTAGAGGCATCTACAGCAGAGAGGCAGTCATCCAGTATGAGGATAGAGGGATCTTTGGCCAGTGCGCGTGCTATGGAGATGCGTTGCTTCTGCCCGCCGGAGAGTGTCACACCGCGCTCACCCACCACTGTATCATACCCCTGTGGAAACTGTTTGATCTCCTCATGTATGGAGGCATACTCTGCATAGCGGGCTGCGCGCTCCATGCTGGAGTTCTCAGTACCAAAGTTGATATTATCCTTGATAGACTCAGAGAAGAGAAATACATCCTGTGGTACGAGGCCCATCTGATGGCGCAGGTGGCCGGTGTTCCACTCACGTATGTTGATGCCATCTATCAGCACCTCTCCTTTGGTCGCATCGTACATACGCACGGTCAGGTCTGCGAGGGTAGACTTGCCCGAGCCCGTCCGGCCCACTATGGCCCAGCGCTGCCCCTGCGGTATGGCGAAGCTGACATCCTTTAGCGCATGGATACCAGTATCGGGATAGATGAAGTCCACATGGCGGAATTCAATAGTTCCTTTCAGGTCCTCCAGCCGTCCGCCGTCATTCAGTACGGTGGGCTGTACACTCATGAAGCGATCTATCCGATCCATAGATACCGCCGCCCGCTGTGTGAGCGACACCGCCCAGCCCAGCGCACTGACCGGGAAGGTCAGCATATTCAGGTACATGATAAACTCGGCTATATTGCCCAGCGTGATCTTGCCATCACCTACATAGATACCTCCCACATATACTATGATGGAGATACTACAGCCCACCAGCAGAGTGATCAGTGGGAAATAAATAGACTCGACCTTTGCCAGTTTCATAGACAGGTCTTTGTACTCATCGCTCTCCTTGCCAAAAAATCCCAGCATGGCCTTCTCCTGCACGTAGGCCTGTATCACACGGATGCCGGAGTAGCTCTCCTGCGCGTTGGTCGTGATATCAGAGAGCTTCGCCTGCAGTTCCTCACTGCTCCTGTTGATCTTGTTATTGAGCATATAGATCAGCAGCGAGAGAAATGGCATCGGTATCAGTGTAAACAGGGCCAGTTTCCAGTTCACATGGATCATGGCAGCCGTGCAGAGCACAAACATGCAGACGAGGTTGCCCGTGTACATCAGTGATGGCCCGACAAACATCCGTACGCGGCTCACATCCTCTGTGATCCGGTTCATCAGGTCACCCGTATTATTCTTTCTGTAAAAGGCCAGGTCGAGCCGCTGGTAGTGATCGTACATATCATTTTTGATATCGTACTCTATGAGGCGCGATACTACTATGATGGTCTGCCGCATCAGAAAGGTAAACGCCCCCTCTAGCAGCGCTACCAACACGTAGGTACCCAGGAATACAAACAGCACGATGGCCAGCTGGCCCAGCAGGTACTCTTTGCCATTCACGGCAGTGCCCACATTGCATAGCTTCTCTGTTACGCTATTCACCGCATTGCGCACCACGGTCGGGTTATACGTCTTAAAGAGATTGGCCAGCAGGATAAAAAGAAACCCAGATAAGACACGCCATCTGTGCATGGCGAAGTATTTGCCGAGGCTAAGGAGTGATTTCATTTGCGGGGCAAATATAGTGATTCTGGGGGCGGGATACTAGATGCCGGATACTGGATGTTAGATACTGGATGCTGGAGACTAGGTACAATACACTAGATAATAGATGCGGGATATTGAGTGCAGATATTAATACCAGACCACCAGAGATAGCTGACAGTGGATCAATTATATTAGAATGCTCTTTCGATAGATAAGTGAAAGTATTCGCTAAAGCTGTACCTTTAAAATATGAGTTATAAGAATCTTGAAATATGGCAGCGTGCCCGTGAGTTGAGTATAGAAATACATGCTATGTCACTGGCGTTACCAAAGTTTGAAATGTATGAGAGCGGGTCGCAAATACGTAGGTCATCCAAGGGAGTTCGGTCTGCGCTGGTAGAAGGTTATGGGAGAAGATATTATAAAGCAGACTATATCAAGTTTCTGATCTATGCCCAGGCCTCTTGCGATGAAACCACTGATCATCTCGATACCCTATTTGAGACCGGCTCGCTGACGGATAAGAACAAATATGATACCCTCTCAGAAAAGATACAGATACTAGGCCGTAAGATCAATAGTTTCATTCAGGCCGTGGAAACAAATCATAAAAGCCCCAAATGACCATATGCTTTGATCACGGATAGCATCCAATATCTAGCATCCGCTACGTAGCATCTAGTATCTTGCATCTAGTCTCCTGTATCCAGTATCCGGTATCAAGAAACCAGCATCTCACCCTCACTTTGCCCATTCCATTTATTTCATTTAGGTTTGACCCGTCTTGTACCTATGATCACGATCTAAAATACAGCTATGAGTACTGCTACTGACGTAAAAGCTGAATCTAACGTATTGAGCCTGATGCAGGAGATGGAGCATGAAAACCTCCTTTCCTTTTATGATAAAGAAACCGGCCTCAAGGGTTTCATAGGCGTACATGATACCACACTAGGCCCATCTCTGGGTGGCTGCCGTATCTGGAATTATCGAAACGAATCTGACGCACTCTGGGATGTACTGCGCCTCTCGCGCGGCATGACCTTCAAATCTGCCATCAGCGGTATCAACCTCGGTGGTGGCAAAGCCGTGATCATCAGCCCCAATAAGGAGCAGCGCACGGAGAAATTCTGGAAGAAATTTGGCGAGACCGTACATACACTGGGAGGCAAATATATCACTGCCGAGGATGTAGGCACATCTACACAGGAGATAGCCTATATCATGCAGAAGACCCGCCATGTAGCCGGCAAACCGCTGGAGGCGGGTGGTACAGGAGACCCATCGCCATTTACGGCTTATGGCGTATTCCTCGGGCTCAGGGCCAGTGCCAGGGAAGCCTTTGGTACAGAGGACCTCTCCGGCAAAAAAGTAGCGGTACAGGGTATCGGCCACGTGGGTGGCTATCTGGTGCAGCACCTGACCAAAGCCGGCGCCAAGGTCTATATCACAGACATCAATCAGGAAAACCTGAAGCGCGTAGCTGCTGAGAGTGGCGCCACGGTGGTAGGTACAGACGAGATATATGACCTGGATGTAGATATCTACGCCCCTTGCGCCCTGGGTGCCACGGTGAATACGGACACCATCCGCCGCCTCAGGTGTGCGGTGATAGCAGGCGCTGCCAATAACCAGCTGGCAGATGAAAACATACACGGACATATGCTGCTGGACCGTGGCATCCTATATGCACCTGACTTCCTGATCAATGCCGGTGGCGTGATCAACTGCTACCGCGAGGTGCAAAACCTGACGGAAAAAGAGACTCAAGTGTATATTGATGCTATATATGACAAAACTTTGCAGATATTTGCGCGGGCAAAGGCTGACAAAGTCCCAACCCAGGAGGCTGCGATCCGTATAGCTAAAGAGCGGATCAATGCCGCAAAGAAATAACACACGTTCATTGGTATCAAAGAGATAGTATAAAGTAATAATGCTCGGCAGAAGAAGTTTAAGGACGAAAGTCATGCAGGTGCTATACAGCATCGAGGTCAATCCTGATGTACAGCTCGGCGCCCTGGAGTCGGAGCTCCACAAAAGCCTGGACCGCTCCATATCACTCTACCTTACAAACCTGGCCTACATGTATGAAGTATGCCAGTACTCACTGGTAGACAAGGCCAAGAGGATGGCCAAATACATCAAGACAGAAGACGACGAAAAGGCCAGTACCCTCATAGCCTCAAATAAGATAGCGACCTACCTCCACAATAATAAGGAGTATCAGTCCTACCTGAAGCAATACAAGATCTCGCACAATATAGACCAGGAGGTGGTCAAGGCCATGTTTAACATGCTGCATGACAAGTACACCTACAAAAACTACATCGCCCTCACCGAGGCCCCTACTCTGGAGCAGGACCGCGAGGTGATGGACCTGGTGGTCAAAAAGATCCTGGGCAAAAACAAGGAGTTTGAAGCACAGCTCGAGGACCTGTATGTCAACTATGACGATGACCAGCTCCTGCTCAATCACGTGATGCAGAAGTATGTGGAGGCATATACCGAGGAGGATGAGAATGCGCTCATCTCAGGCATACACCAGTGGGAGGAGGAGAAGAAGTTTGGAGTAGACCTGCTACGCCTGTGCTACAAGCACAATGAAGAACTGACCAAAGACATAGAGCCTAACCTGAAGAACTGGGAGATGGACCGTATCGCTACGCTAGATCTGGTGCTGATGAAGATGGCCGTCTGCGAGCTGAAGTACTTCCCTACAGTACCTGTCAAGGTCTCTATCAACGAGTACATAGACATCTCCAAGATCTATAGCACGCCAAAGAGCAAGGACTTTGTAAATGGCGTACTGGACAAGACCAAGCTGCTGCTCATAGAGAAGGGCCTCGTGAATAAGCAAGGCCGTGGTCTGGTAGATTCCTGATCTGTTATCTTTTAGTCTTCACTTTTCTGCACACCACTATCACATACTGATCCGCAGTATCTCCGCTATTGATAGGTTTCACCTCGTACTGATAGCCGGTCTTTGGCCTGCTGGCCACCTGTATGCCATAGTGCTGCAGTGGATCACTACTGCTGCGATAGGATGAGTACACACCTACTACTGTCGTATCAGACGGCTCTACAGCCGCCCTCATGGCAGACGATCTGCCATCTTTATACTGATATATCAGCTGCAGCGTCTCACTGGTATAGTTGATCAGGTATAGTTTCTTCTGGCCGGGCACCGGAGCACACTCATTAGGTTTAGAAGGTTGCGGGGTGGTCTGTGGTATGGGAGCTATCGGTTTGGGCTCTTGTGGCCGGAGCAGCCTGAGATGAGGCTCCCCGTCATTACCACGGCTATTATCCTCCACATGGTCCTGAGTGCCATCCGCTTTGAAATAAGTAGTGACGTCCGTATACTGTATACCCCCATCCGGCTGCATGGTATAGTGCGCGCTGGCTACACCACCATCGGCCTGGTAGCGCAGGTCCACATGGCTGGATCCATAGCGCTGTCCATAGCTGTTTTCATAGCTCAGCTCGTGGGTTTTAGTATATACCTTCAGGTGCTTCCACCGTTCATCGGCGCGCAGGTAGCAGATCTCTGTAGAGAGCTGCCCGGTAGTATAGTAGCAGCGCTGATAGATCGTATCGCCTTTGGTCATGGTCTTGCAGCCATACTGAGCATAGCCGGCAGCCGTATAGACGAGCAGCAGGCCTGTGAGAGCGCAGAGTTTGTACATGATGGATGATTTGAGCACTGAGATGTCAATACTATGCCAAATCTATATTTGAAAAGCGAAAATATGTTATATCAGAATATAAAAGCGGCACCACAAGGGCGCCGCTTTCGATTGGCTGGTTTTAGGGTTTGGGCCTTTCGTTACATTTACTAAAAAACAAAGTCCTGTATCATAGTGGTGGATACGTCTCCATTGTTCTTTGCGATAGCAAACATACTTCAGCCACACCCCTGCTCAAAGTCAAAAAACACCTCAAAATCGGAAGTCTGGCTTAGGAGGATAATTAGGTTTGTATAATATACCTATAACGCTTTGACCATAAAGGTAGTGCATCTTTACACCTCCTCTTTGTCGCATACAGCCAGCATAGATGTGGCAGATAGGCTGCATTTTTGCAGTATCATTTACCACTAAATCTAAACACCATGCAAACTATCTATCCCTGTCTCTGGCAGGTAGGCACCGCGGCCGAGGCAGCAGTGTACTACACCAAAGCATTTCCAAACTCTAAGATCATCAGTACCACTTACTATGGTGAGGGTGCTCCTTTGCCCAAGGGTACTGTCATGACCATACACATGGACTTGAATGGCCAGCGGTTTATGCTGCTCAATGCCGGTCCGTGGGAGAACTATACCGGTGCCCTGTCTATGGTCGTACCATGTGATACGCAGGAGGAGATAGACCACGTCTGGGATGCGCTGACATCAGATGGTGGCCAGCCCGTACAGTGCGGCTGGCTGAAAGATAAATATGGCGTGAGCTGGCAGATAGTGCCATCCATGTTTGGCAAATGGATGACAGGGGATCCTCAGCGCTCAGCACGCGCTATGAAGGCCCTATGGAGCATGGTGAAACTGGACATAGCACAGATCCAGGCTGCCTATGATGCAGACTAGCTATTATGCGGCTGTACTGAAGCGCATAAACGTATCCATACTTTGCTCCCCCTTCGGTGGCTGGCTCACACTGAGCCAGTAGCGGAAGACGCGTACCAGCGTGTCTATGAAGATGCTGACATCCATCGGTTTGATCAGGTAGCTATTGGCTCCCAGGCGGTAGCTGCGCTCTATGTCTGCATCCTGCTCTGAGGTAGAGGTCACTACCAGTGGCACGTCGCGCAGCTTATCATTATCCTTTATGTATTGCATAAACTCGTAGCCGTCCATTTTGGGCATCCGTATATCTGAGAGGATGAGCCGCGGCGGGATACCGCCCCTGCCGGTCAGGTCTGTGAGAAAATCGATAGCGTCCGCGCCATTCTGTATATGATGCACATGCAGTGGCAGACCTACCTCACTGATCGCCTGTTTTATAAATACCACATCATGTGGATTGTCTTCGACTATGAGGATATCTATGAGGGGATGCATACGTGATCTATTTCACTTATGTACAGGATATGGCATGCTATAGTTGCAGTGTCGAGCCGCTATCTTACAAGTGGCTACTGGTAATATACAAGGCGTAAAATGCTACGAATTTACGCTGCCTGCCTATAGTCCAGCTCACGACGGCTACCAGAGGCGCCAAAGGCCTTTTTCACCGACTCGCCAGTCAGCGTCACGCAGAGTAGCAGGAGCTTTTCCATGTTGGGTACGCGTATACGCACCGTACTCATCACACTGGCCGGTGTGTGGCGTATCCGGGCAAATAGCCTCATGTAGTACTTGTAGGCCAGCAGTACGCCGCCACGCGCACTCACCGGCAGCTGGCGTATACCCTCCAGCGCTACAGCAAAGTCATGCGCTATCTCCGCCTCTATCTGCTGCTTGGCTGCATCACCAAAGCGGGCAAAGTCGATCCCCGGAAAGTACACTCTGCCCCGCTCGTCAAAATCACTACCCATGTCGCGCAGGAAGTTGACCTTCTGAAAGGCAGCCCCCAGCGCACGCGCAGATGGCTCCAGCCGGGCGTACATCTCCTTATCACCTTCGGTGAAAATATAGAGGCACATCAGGCCTACCACTTCGGCAGAGCCGTAGATATACTCCTCGTAGCCTTCACGGCCATAGGCGGTCTCATACAGGTCCATCTCCATACTGCGGAAGAAAGCCTCCGTCAGCTCCAGCGGTATCTGGTAGCGGTTTACCACCAGCTGGTAGCTTTGTAGTATCGGGTTGAGGCTGATGCCGTCTCGGATAGCCTCATATGTGTCTGCTTTAAATTTGGCCAGCAGCGCCTTCTTGTCAAAATCATGAAATGTGTCCACGATCTCATCTGCATAGCGCACCATGCCATAGATGCCATAGATCGCATCGCGCAGGCGCGGATGCAGCGTGCGGATACCGAGTGAGAAACTGGTACTGTAGGCCTGGGTCACTAGCTTGCTGCAGGCAGCGCTGGTTTTGACAAATAGGTTAAACATGAGCGGGAGTTTTAGTGAGTATGTTTGTTTTCTTTAGTTGTTTCATCAGGTCGCGGGCTGCTATCTGGCCGGAGATGATAGCAGGTGGTACGCCTGGCCCCGGTACGGTCAGCTGGCCTGCGTAGAGCAGGTTTTTCACCTTGGCGCTCCGCATTTTAGGCTTCAATATAGCTGTTTGCATCAATGTATTGGCCAGGCCATAGGCATTGCCCTTGTAGGCATGGTAGTCCTTTTCAAAATCGCGGATGCAATAGCTTCTGTTTACCACTATGCTATCGCGTATAGGCATGCCTATACGCTGCTCCAGCCGCTCTATCATGATATCAAAGTATCTGCTCCGCATCTCCTCGGTATCCTGCAGCCCCGGTGCCAGAGGCATGAGCAGGAAGAGGTTCTCGCTGCCCTCGGGCGCTACGGTAGGGTCAGTCACAGACGGCGCGCACACATAGAATAGCGGCGCTGACGGCCACTGCGGGTCACTATATATCTCCCGCGCATGCACAGCAAAGTCCTCGTCAAAGAACAGGTTGTGATGCAGGAGCCCCGGCAGCCTGCGGTCTACACCCAGGTAGTAGATGAGCGCCGAGGGCGACATGGTACGTTTACCCCAATAGTGCTCATCATAGCGGCGGTATTGCTCCGGTAGCAGCACCTGCTCTGTATAGTGGTAGTCAGACGTAGCTATCACTGCATCTGCGGTGTAGTGTACGGCTCCGCATATCACACCGGTAGCCACACCTTGCTTCACATCTATCGCTGTCACCTCTGAGCCGGTTATGATCTTGACACCCTGCTCCTCTGCTATGCGCACCATAGCCCGTATCACCTCATACATGCCGCCCATAGGATACCAGGTACCGAGCACGAGGTCAGCATAGTTCATCATGCTGTAGAGTGCAGGTGTGGTCTCAGGAGTAGCGCCGAGAAATAGTGATGGAAACTCCAGTATGCTTACCAGCAGCGGGTCTTTAAACCTGGAGCGGATCACCTTCTTTAGTGAGTGAAACATCTGCAGGCGGGTAGTGCCCAGCAGGGTATTGAGATCCAGAAACTCCGTGATCGAATCACTCAGGCGGTGTACATGATCGCTCATGGCTATGTCGTACTTCGTCTTTGCCTCTGCGAGGAAAGCCTCCAGCCTGGCTCCTGCCCCACTCTCCCGGCTCTCAAAGAAAGCGACCAGGCTGTCATATGCAGCCGGCACATCGGCTTTCTGATCACCCTGAGTGAAAACGCGGTAGGACGGATCCAGCCTGCGCAGCTCATAAAAATCTGAGACAGAATGCCCAAACTGGCGATAGTAATCCTCAAACACGTCCGGCATCCAATACCAGCTAGGCCCCATATCAAATGTGAATCCCTCCTCGTGATAGAGGCGGGCACGGCCGCCGGGCTGGTAGTTTTTCTCCAGTATGGTCACCTCGCAGCCCTGCTGGGCCAGTGTACTGGCCGCGCTCAGACCGGCAAATCCGGATCCTATCACGATTACTTTTTGGGGTCTGGTCATTTCGCTTAGTTGAGGTATGCTGCATTTTCTATGCCCATCGCGCGGAGCTTGTTTTGCAGCTCTTTGCGTGCAGAGTGTATACGGCTCTTCACCGTGCCTATAGGCAGGTGCAGCTGGTCCGCTATCTCCTGATATTGAAATCCTGAAAAGTACATCAGGAATGGGCGCGTGAAATCACTATTGACGGTCTTCATGGCATGGCTGATCTCTTGGGAGAGGAAGTTACGATAAGATCCGTTAACCTCCGTACGGAATGTATCGCGTACCTCGCGGTCCCCTTCTCCTATCGGCTGCACTACCTTTTTCTTATGGTAGTCGTTGATAAAAATGTTTCGCATGATGGTACTGAGCCAGGCTTTCAGGTTGGTGCCCTGTTGGTATTTGTCCTCATTGCGCAGGGCTCGGTAGTAGGTCTCCTGTATCAGGTCTTCACTGCGCGTAGCGCTGCCTGTCAGGTAAAAAGCCAGAGATTTGAGGCTCGCTTCGTATTGCATTAGCTGTGTTGCAAAATTCATTTTGTCTAACTTTTATAATGCAAAGTTAAACACAGAAAATTCATATTGTTTACTTTTTTCGTAAAAAGATTAAACAAAATAGTTTAAAAACTTCAAGTAGTTGAAAGTCAACAGATTAAAATATAATGTTTGTTTTGAAGAAAGATCAGGCGATAGCGTCCTTGAGGTCAGAGACGGAGTTGACCACTGTGATGTGGGCTGCCAGATGGAGGTCGGGCTGGCTCAGGCGGGCACCTCCTGCCAATATGCGGGTGTCAGGGTACATGTCTGCCAGCTGGCTCAGGTAGTCCTGCGTGCTGATGGTCTCCTGCTCTATCGAGATATAAGTGACCAATACATCGGGATTGAAAGCCTCACGGACGTACCTCATGTCATCCATAGGCACAGACGCACCCAGATAGACTACTTGCTGACCACGCAGGCGCAGCAGATACTCTGTGAAAAGCAATAAAGTCTCATGGTTTTCTCCCTCTGGAAGGAATAGGACATACTTATTTGCACCAGCCTTGACAGGGGTCTGTACACGATCTATGGCTGCGAGCAGTTTTCTGCGTATGAGACTGGTCACAAAATGCTCCTGAGCAGGGCGTATGGTCCCGGCGATCCACAATACCCCTGTACGCATCATAAAGGGGAAGAACAACCGGATACAAGTATCCTCAAAGCCAAACTTACTGGTCAGCTGATTGATAACGCGCTCAAAAGCCCCGGCCTCAAAGTCTATCATGGCGCGGATCAGCATATCGGTCTGATCATCGGTGTCCGTATCGTCATTGCTGCGAAGGATCTCGGCATTTAGCTCGGGCTCAGTCATGTGAGCGATTCGCGATATCTTGAATCCTTTGCGGTTTAGCGTGCTGATATTGAGGATGAGGCGTAGCTGATGGTCATCGTAGTAGCGTATATTGGTATCGGTACGCAGTGGCTTCAGGAAATCATAGCGCTTCTCCCAGATACGCAGGGTATGCGCCTTGATACCTGATAGTACCTCTACATCTTTGATAGAATACTGACCCATATGCTACACTATACTATATACTCCGTAATCAAAACTAATCAAATGCTGCGGTATCCGTACCGAACCGATGTGGATATGCTCATGATCCCATAGCCTGTCTGCCAGCAGGAATGCCGTGAGCACCAGCAGGTATATGATAGCGACCTTATTGCCCTGGTCGCGCCATAGCGCCACGTACAGGCACTGGAGCACAAATGCTACCGCGGCCCAGGTCACATAGTTCATAAGTGGTGGTATGCCACTATGCTCCCACACCCAGAGGTGATGCGCTATAGCGAAATGCTCCAATAATACATCTATGCCCACCATCAGCATGGTAGCTGCCACGACCCTGGCCAGCGTATGATGGAAAAGTGCTGCCACCAGCGTACCGCTACAGATGGATAGTAGTACCCAGTTGAGCCCGATCACGAGTGGCACCCCCAGCACCCACGGGCCGGCTATGCCCTCATAGTGATAGTCGCCATAGAGCCAGCCATACTGTACACCTATCACCTCACTGGCCATACCTAGTATGAGTGCTGTACCGGCAAAGATCAGCTGCAGCCCGGGCCAGCTGCGATACATAGCTGCCACTACTACAAAGCTGATCAGCATATTGACCCAGGCTATCCGCTCAAACCAGTAGCTATACTCCGTGCTGTGCAGCCCTATGACACCCACCAGATGCAGTACTACCAGCAGCACGGTGGCTACTGATAACCTTATATCGGGTACAGCTTTTTCCATATGGGAGACAATACTAGCCATAAATCGCATTACACCGTGAAAACAAAGTGGTAACAAAAAGGTTCGCCGAAAAAAAATTTAACAATCGAACATTAATAATGCCTTGTTGTTATCCCAAACAATGAGTTAGTGTATTATGAAAGTAGCATTGATCACTGGAGTGAGCCGGGAGACCGGCCTGGGATACGAGACCGCTCGGCAGCTATCTGCCCTGGGATATTATGTCATCATCACTGCGCGGGATCTCTTTAAGGCTAAACAGCTGGCTGGCCCGGCTAATCTGCAGGCCGAACAGCTGGACGTGACCGATCCCTCCAGTATCAGCGCGCTATACCGTATCATAGAGAGCGACTACGAGCGCCTGGATATCCTCATCAATAATGCCGGAGCCTATTATGACCGCGGCCAGCTGGTACTACAGGCTGAGCCACAGTTCATCCATCAGGCTTTTGACACTAATCTGCTCGGTGCCTGGCGCATGGTGCAGACCTTTACCCCGCTGCTGAGCCGTAGCGATGCACCGCGCGTGGTCAATGTCTCCAGCGGTGCGGGTTCCTTTCGCGATCCGCAGTTTGGTATCACCACACAGCCCGGCGCTACACCAGTCTATAGCATGACCAAGGCCGCACTCAATGCCCTAACCATACATATGGCAGCAGAGCTACAATCTACACCTATCAAAGTCAATGCTGTCTGTCCCGGCTTTGTAGCTACCTATGAGGGTACTGCAGCGCATGGCGCCCGCCCGGTGAGCGATGGTGCACGGGGCATCGTATGGGCTGCAACACTCGGAGCAGACGGCCCTAGCGGTGGCTTCTTTCGCGATGGCGCGCCTGTAGAGTGGTAAACTTTCCCTCTTTTTATCAATAACTAATGATCAGCCCCAGGCCCGGCTGCAGTACGCCGCTGCTATTGGCCAGCAGGTTAGGTATGTACCGGGTAGGATCTGATGGGTCTACGATGGGCTGCCCCGCGGCGTCCCTTTTGATCGTAAAGAGGTCCTGCTGCTTCTGCTTGTAGTAGTATACATTCTGTATATCCAGGTATAGCTCCACTGATACCGACTTGAGGTACCACTTCTTGGTCACGCGCATATCCAGCTGGTGAAACCACGGCAGGCGCTGTGAGTTCTGCTTATTGTAGTCCGGGACGCCGCCGGGATTGGCCGTATAGACAGGTATGAGGCTGGAGTAGGCCAGGTCATATGGTGTGTACGGAGAGCCGCCCTGCACGCGGAGCCTGGCGCCCAGCTCCCAGTTGCGTTTGAACTTTTTGCCGGCTGTGACGCTGATGATATGGCGCGTATCCCAGCTGGAAGATCGATACACGCCATACTTATCCTGAAACTGGCTCCAGAACAAGGTGTACGATACGATACCAAACCAGCCCTTGTATAGCTTCTGCTCAAAGAGGAACTCGCCTCCATAGGAGCGTCCTTTGTTAGTGCTCTCAGCAGGATTATTGCCCACTACTCCGAAGTTGCTACCCTGATTGCCCAGCGAGATAGAGTCATCCAGCAGGAAAGGAACATTGAAGTATTGCTTGAAGAAACCCTCCACGGATATGCGGCTATTATACTTTGTCGTATACTCTATGCCGGCCACCACATGTATATTACGCATATAGGTCAGGCGCTTCTGATTGACCAGTGTGCCGGTCGTATCACGGTATCCCATCACTGTGTAGGCTGGTGTCTCGTGGTAGTAGCCGGTATTAAAGTTTAGCCGCAGGCGCTCCAGTATAGCATATGACAGCGCAAAGCGTGGTGACAGCTGATTGAGCGGGTTGAGCATACTGTTGTTGTACGTATTGCCATCCAGCCGCAGGCCGAGAGAGAGCGTGAGCCTGTCCTTTGCCACAGCCTTGCTCACCTGTGAGAAGACACCATAGCGGTAGATATCCAGCCTGGTCAGGTAGTCATATTTGAAATAGGCCCCCTGAAACTGTGAGCGGTTGTAATAATGATCCCACTCCAGATTGCCACCCACATTGATCTTCCAGCCCTTGTCCCGTTTAGTCCACTCCAGCCGCGCCTTGGTCTCCGCCTGAGTAGAGCGGTAGTACTGCGTGCGGGTAGAGTCTTTGCTGTTGTCTTTATACTTATCTATCTGGTTGAAGAGTTCGCTGCTGCTCACTACAGCTTGCAGGTAGCTATTGGCAAAGTAGTGCGTATACTTCAGGCCATTAGTAGTGCTCTGCTGGTTATTGACAGGCAGTAGCTGCAATAGGTATCTGTTTGCCTCGGTTTTATTGGCCTGGAGGTTCAGCTTAAAGATATCAATGGCACTCAGGCTGAGAAAGGTCAGCTCATCCTTTGGCGTGATCTTCCAGCGCAGTTTCACCTGGCCATCATTATAGTTTGGAAAGATCGGTACGTTGATGAGTTTGAAGAACCAGTCATAGTAAGACGAGCGCCATGAGAGCAGCAGGGTGGCTTTCTTCTTCTTGTCGAGCGGCCCCTCAGCAGAGACGGCAGCATCTGTGATGCCCAGCGCAGCGGCAGCGCCCCACCTGTCCTCACGGCCATCACGCAGGCGGATATCCATCACAGAGCTGAGCACATTGCCCCTGTCTGCCGGAAAGGCTGATGAGTAGAAATTGACCTCGCGGATAAAGTCGACATTGATCAGGCCCTGTGGCCCGCCGGAGCCACCCTGCGTCACAAAGTGGTTGATATTGGGGATCTCTATATCATCGAGGTAAAACTTATTCTCTGCCGTAGAGCCGCCGCGTATGATCAGGTCATTGCGAAAGCCGCTGCTGAATCCGACACCCGGCAGCGACTGTATCACGCGCGAGATATCCCTATTGCCCCCCGGATAGCGTTGTATCTCATTCACGCCGATGGTGCGGATAGAGACGGGACTCTCCTCCTTGCGCTGAAAGGTACTCGTCGTCACCTCTACCTCTTTGAGCTTCTCGGTGCTGCTCTCCAGGTCTGCGTTTACGATAGCCGGCTTGGAGTTGGTCACCTCTACCTCAAACACGGTCTTGCTGGTATAGCCTACGCTGGAGATCTTGACATTGTAGAAACCGGGCTGGAGATCTTTGATCTCATACTCTCCTTTGTCATCAGTCTGTGTGCCTATGGTAGTGCCATCCAGCGCTACAGTGGCAAAGTCAAGGGGAGTATTGCTGCCGGCTACAGCTACACGGCCGCGTATGATACCTGTCTGCGCCGTGGCGATCAGTGACAGGCATAGCAATAGAAACGTAAGAAGCTTGTTCATGTGGGGCTAAACAATCTTGTGGTGTAATGGTTATGCAACGATAAACAATATAAGGGCCTGTTTGTTCAATACCCATACAAGAAAACTGCATGAGCACTATCAGGAAGAAACCGTGGAACCGCCTGGACCTGCCCGTCTACAGTGTGGCTAGTCACGACGGCCACCGCCACAATATGAATATCTGCACCTACGCCTCACAGGTGTCTATGCAGCCCAAGCGCTATATGGTAGGCATCTACAAGGATACAAAGACGCTGGACAATGTAGCTGGGCAGCGCAGCCTTGTACTACAGCTGCTCAGTACCTCTCATCTGGACCTGATAGCCCGGCTGGGCAAACAGAGCGGCCGTACGAAAGACAAACTGAAGACACTCAGCAAGCGGCTCATGACGTACCAAGGCTATCAGGTACTGAGCGACGCGCTGGCCGTGATAGAGCTCCAGGTCATCACCCTGACAGATGGCGGTGATCACATGCTGGCACTATGTGATGTAGTGAGCTATCGCAATATAGCCGAAGGCGAAGCCCTGATGCTACACCACCTGCGTGAGAAGAAACTGATAGCTATATGACGCCGCAGCTACTGACCCGCTATGCAGATATACTGGCCGCTGTAGAGCGCGTAGATGCCACAGCCTATGCCCGCACGCGCAACTATACTGACGGCGCCGTGAGCCATCTCTCACCCTATATCTCACGTGGGGTCATTTCACTACCTTATGTGAGGGAGCGTATACTGAGCCGCTACAGCCGGGAGCAGGCCTACACCTTTATCTTTGAGCTGGCTTGGCGGGAGTACTTTCAGCGGCAGTGGTACCGGCTGGGTGAGCAGCTATGGTCAGATATCAAAGGGCCGCAGCAGGATGTAGTACATCATGATGTGCCTGATGCACTGATGGATGGCCGCACTGGCATCACTGCTATAGATACCGCTATCGCAGACCTATACACATCCGGCTATATGCACAATCATGTACGCATGTATGTAGCGTCTATAGCCTGTAACATAGGACGTGCACACTGGTCTGCACCTTCGCGCTGGCTCTACTATCATCTCGCAGATCACGACCTAGCTAGCAATACATTGAGCTGGCAGTGGGTAGCGGGGACTTTCTCCGCAAAGAAATACTACTGCGATCAAGCCAATATCAATAAGTACTGCCACACGCAGCAGGGAGGTACTTTCCTGGATGTGCCTTATGAGCAGCTTCCACACCTGCCCATACCTGCGGTGCTAAAAGAGTGTTCCGTACCACAGCTGGTAACAATGCTGCCAGACGCACCGGCACCACAGCTGCGCTATGACCGGCCACTGCTGATCTACAACGCCTACAACCTCGATCCGCTCTGGCGCGCAGATATGGATGCCAATCGCGTACTGCTGCTGGAGCCGGAGCACTACCGAAAGTATCCAGTCTCACAGCGCGTGCTATCATTCATACTAGGGCTAGCAGAAAACATACCGGGTATACAGGTATTCTGCGGTAGTGTAGAGCAACTGTTGCATACAGGTAGTTTCCCGGAGGTGTATGCTAAACAACATCCCACTACCCTGCACTATCCCGGTATCAAAGACGAACCTGAGTGGCTATTCCCCGAGGTGGATAGGGTGCCGGGGGCATTTATGTCCTACTGGAAAAAGTGCGAGAAGTACCTCTGACCCTATGACAGCCTGAGGCTGCTCATACCTCCGTCTATATGTATCACCTGCCCTGTGATCCATGCAGCATCTGTGAGTAGCAGCGTAGCCATAGCGCCTATATCTGCAGTGGTACCAATGCGCCCCAGCGGATGGCGCTGTGCGGAGGCCTTTATCTTGTCCTCTGAGGAGGTAAGTCGCGCGCTCAGCTCAGTCTGCACGAGAGAGGGTGCGATACAGTTCACGCGGATGCGTGGCGCCAGGTCTGCAGCCAGTGATCTGGTCAGCCCTTCTATCGCCCCTTTAGCAGCACTGATAGAGGCGTGAAAAGGCATGCCTGTCTGCACAGCTACCGTGCTGAAGAGTACAATAGATGGTGTAGCTGCCGCCTTTAGCGCCGGTAGGAAATGCTGTATGGCCCGCACTGCACCAGTCACATTTACACTATAGTCTGTGAGGAAATCCTCCGTGGTGAGCCGGTGAAATGGCTTCAGCGTGATACTGCCGGGGCAGTACACCAGTCCGTCTATCTCTGCCGGCCAGTCTCCTGCAGGAGCGTTATTACTGTTGGCATCCCAGGCAGTGTGTGATACATTTCTGATGCCCTCCAGGTTTCGCTCAGTACGGGAGAGTACGTGCACCTGATGGTCAGCATCAGAGAGCCTGCGTACGATATTCAGGCCTATACCTGAGGTGCCACCTATGACGATATACTGCCCCATGTGCGTTTTATTTATTCAGCCCGCAGTAGGCCAGAAACTCATTGCGTGTCTGCTCATTTTGAAACCTGCCGGTGAAGCTGGATGTGACGGTAGAGGAACTGGTATCACCCACCCCACGTGATGATACACAGAGGTGCTGCGCATCTATCACTACGGCTACGCTGTCTGTCTGTGTCGCTTCTTTGATAGCCTCTGCTATCTGTATGGTGAGGCGCTCCTGCACCTGTGGGCGCTTGGCGTAGTATTGTACGAGGCGGTTGATCTTGCTGAGGCCTATCACCTGACCATTGCTGATGTAGGCTACGTGTGCACGGCCTATGATCGGTACGAAGTGGTGCTCACAGTTGCTGTAGAAGGCGATGTCCTTCTCTACCAGCATCTCGCGGTATTTGAACTTATTTTCAAACACGGCGATCTTAGGCTTATTGGCCGGATTGAGGCCGCTGAATATTTCCTTCACATACATTTTGGCCACGCGGTGCGGTGTGCCGCGCAGGCTATCATCCTCCAGGTCCAGTCCGAGTATCTGCATGATCTCGGCAAACTTCTCTTCTATCAGCTCTATCTTCAGGTCATCATCCATGGCAAAGGCATCTGCACGGAGTGGTGTCTCTATAGAGGTCATCACGTGCTCGTCGCCTATCTGCTCTGCTTCGTCGTGGTCCACTTTTACTTTCAGCATCGGTTACTTTTTCAGTCTAAACATCAGCGCGGCTGATTTTGTTCGAGCCGGAGCGTCTGCGTGCTGCTATACTTTGCAGTACCTCATACAGGCAGATATTGATGCCGAGCAGTAGCGCACCATAGAGGAAGTCCTCCACAGGTATGGTACCGATGCGCACACCACAGTTTTGGTGATCATCATAGCTCACTACCGGCAGAGCGGTGAGGACACCATTTACTGCCAGCATAGGCAAGATGCTGATGAAGAAGGCGAGTACGAAATTTTCGAGCTGCTCTGCGCTGAGTAGCCATACAGACAGTGGCAGGAATATGGCCATGCCGAGTGTGACGGAGAGTGTATAGGCCCGGCCTGATGCGCTGAAGGCCAATATTCCAAAGACAGCCGCGATCAGGAGCAGGATGACCCAAAGTTTCTCTGGCAGGAGTTTCTTTGGTTTATAGCTTCTCACATTCTCATAGATGAAAACGCAGGAATACGGCACGGTGAGAAAGAACAAGACCTCTTCTACCGGCAGCGACCACACATCGAGTCCCAGCGTATAATTATGATTGAAGCTCCACACACCTGCTAGTGTGAAGTAGTGATCCCACACGATAAAGATAGTAGCAGTGATAAGCATAGCCGGCATCAGGTACCTCCATTTTTTGTAAAAGGCGACGCGCCTGTCAAAGGAGAAGACTAGTGGCATAATCACTGTGAAAAAATCTATGAGCAGGTAAGTGTATTTCATATCGATGCTTCTTTGACCACAAACATCAGGCCTTATTGTTTTCTTCTATGATACCATCTATGATACGCGCCGACAGCAGGCACAGCGGCACACCGCCACCGGGATGCACACTACCACCGCAGAAGTAGAGCCCACCTATGCTCCTGCTAAAATTGGGATGGCGCAGGAAGGCCGCGAGTACATTGTTGGAGCTGCTGCCGTATAGAGCGCCGAGATAAGACCCTGTCTTGCTGTCTATGGTGGCGGGGTGATTGACCGTCTCTGTGGCGATGCAGGCGGCTATGTCCGTGCCCAGCTCTTTAGTGAGTCGGGCTATTACATTTGCGCGGACGCTGGCAGCTACCGCCTCCCAGCCCTGGCCTGCGTCATGTGGCGCATTGATGAGGACAAACCAGTTCTCCCCTCCTGCAGGCGCATGAGCCGGTTGCTTCTTGCAGCTGATGTAGATATAGATGGTCGGATCATCACTGATCTCTCCCTCTATGCTAAGCTGGCGAAACTCCTCCGCATAGTTTGAGCTGAAGAAGATATTGTGCAGGTCCAGCTCCGGAAAGGTCCGGTTCATACCCCAATAGAAGATGATGGCCGATGAGGATCGCGGCTGATCGAGATAGCGCGATGGGGCTGACTCTGATGGCATCAGCTTGCGATAGGTGTAGACGATGTCCATATTGCTCACCACGATATCGGCGGGAATAAATGTACCACGCGCCTCTATGCCCATAGCGCTACCCTGCTGTACACGGATGGCTGTGACAGGACATGAAGTAACGAACTCCACTCCCATATCCAGCGCGAGCCTGTGCAGGCTGCGTGTGAGCATCGGCATCCCATCCTGCAGAAAGTAGGCACCTTGATTATACTCCAGGTGCGAGATCACATTCAGCGTGGCCGGAGCCAGATAAGGATCAGAGCCATTGTAGGTAGCATAGCGGTCAAAGAGCTGCACGATGCGCGGATCGGAGAAAGCAGTAGCATTCGCCTGATGCATACGGCCACCTATGCCGATGCGTGGCAGGTTTGCCAGCGCTCTGAGAGCGGTGCGCGTGGCGTAGGTCTGCCAGCGGTGCAGAGAGCTGTAGAGGAAGATATTCTTTGTGACCTCATACATCTTTGCTACGCGGCGCAGGTAGTGTGTGACCTTGCCAGCAGGCTCACCGGTCCGCTGCTCTACCTCCGCAGCGAAGCGCTCTGTATCTGCCCAGGCATCGAGCCGTGTACCATCTGCATAGAAGTAGCGGCAGACAGGATCAATGCGTGAGTAGGAATAGTAGTCTGACGGGTCCCTGCCACAGAGTGTAAATAGCTCATCCAGCAGCTCCGGCATGGTGAATAGCGAAGCGCCAAAACCCCAGCTATAGCCATCCTGCTCTATGCGATGCACCTTGCCACCTACGTCCGGATTTTGCTCATACACGGTGACGCGATAGCCCCGGTGAGCGAGACGGATAGCAGTGGCCAGGCCACCTATACCAGATCCTATGACTACTGCTGTGCTGATAGACTACTGATTTATGTTTAGGCTAATAGGCCTTTGGTCGGTACGCTGATGAGTTCGTTTTCGCGCAGACCCTCCTGGCGCATGATGTGATTTGCCGCCAGGGCTCCGGACGTGTAGGCTGCCTCCATGAGCATGGTACAGTTGTCCATGCGCACCCAGTCTCCCGCCAGATAGAAACCCGGCACCGCTGTGACTACCTCTGGCCGCGTGGCATACTGCCCGGTGTGAAAGGCCGGGAAGTCATCACGGTGCTGCATATACTCATGCCTGATCGTCATGCCGCGCAGCTCCGGGAAGTAGTGATATAGCTCGTCCAGCAGCTGCCTGCGTATCTCTGCATCATCACGCAGATCATCCGGCAGCGCATAGCTGTGCAGCTCAAAGATACCACCCTGATGCTCACGGCTCCACTGTGCAGACTCCTTCTCCATCTTGTGATAGAGGGTGACACTATCGAGACAGCGCAGCCTGTCAGTGAAGATAAAGAAAGGCAGCGACGGGTCAGCCTCGTAGCGATCTGTCCACAGGCGCAGCACAGCATAGCGGCTCGTCTGCTTGAGTGATGTGAGCGCTGAGAGTGTGGTGCCGTATGACTCAAAGCCCTGTGCTGACTGCATGAGGCGCTTGGTGTGCTTCACATCTGTGCAGAGGACGCAGTAGTCGTAGGCCTCACCGTTCACTTCAAAGCTAGTAACGGTCTTAGCAAGGCTGGTGACTGGTGTATTGAGATGGATGCTCGCCTGGTGCTTTTGCAGAAAAGCCTCACAGTATGAGAGGAAGCTATGCTGAAAGTCATCATCCAGCACATCATAGAGCAGGCCTTCTTCATTGCTCAGAAAGTAGAAGTGGAAGCTCTTGATGAGCTCGGCCATAGACATATCTTCCGGCTCGGCAAAGAAGGCGCGTGAGAAGGAGCTAAAGATCAACTTCATCCTGTCATTCATCCGGGTGCGGCGGGCAAAGTCTGCAAAGCTGACCTTGTCATACTTCTTGTATGTCTTCTTGAAATCAAAGCGCAACAGGTCTATCATAGGCATGCTGAAAGGGCTCACAAAGGTCTGCCACGAGAAGACACCATAGCGCCGCATATCCAGGATATTCATCACCGGCACGCGGCTCAGGTCCTTGAAGCCTTGCTTCTTGTCTTTGTCAAAGAGTACGATGTAGTCGTCTATCGGTATGAGGTGCTTGTCAGCACCGAGCTTCTTGAGAAAGCTGCGCAGGTTGAAGTACTGGCGGAAGAAACCGTGAAAGCCATGTTCTGCACGGAGCGTCTCGCCGTGACTCTCAAACTGCCAGCTACCTACCTTGCCTCCCAGGAAGTGTTCCTTCTCATACAGGTGTACCTCAAAGCCGCGCTCGGCCAGATTGCACGCCGTGCTGATACCGGCTATGCCTGCGCCGATGACTGCCACACGCTTGCGGGCGGTAGCTGTGTAGGGTAGTGCGGGGTCAGAATAGCTGAGTGGCTGGCGGTAGTGGTGCAGCTTCTTTCTGATCAGGTCTTGTAGCATCAGTGCGTATGTTTTTATTCCACAGGCGTGTGAACTCAAAGGTAAGCTCATCCGGGCGAATAAGCATATCATTCAGCTGGCGGCGGTCGTGCCAGTATTTATTGCTCTCCAGAAAGGCGATATCCTCCTCTACTATCTGCATACTCTTGCGCAGCATAAACCACTTTGCAAACCATGGATTGTAGCGGAAGATACGATGCCAGGTGGTGATCTGTATCATCATGACGTGCTCCTCGTCTACCTGGTAGAAATGCTCATAGATGACCATGCGGCGCGATGGCATATGCAGGTGCGCCGGAAACCGGAGGTCCAGCATACTGCTATGCGGGCACCAGAAGCCAAAGTGCGCCTCTACCTTATCCTGAAAGCCGAAGTAGAACTTCTCAAAGATACTACCCTCGTTATCCCGCATGTACCAGCCGTGCAGGGACCGGTCTGTGATACTGAGGTGATAGTCCGGCTTTTCATTGTGCAGGTTGCCCATCAGGGTCTTGATGCTCTTGCGGTGTACATGGTTGATATGGTGCGAGTCAAAGAGGCTCTCTGCCACGAGCTTGATATTGGCTTTGATCACATGGTAGTTGTACACCATCGGCCACTCGTCCAGCTCTTTGAAGGGGGGTATCTCTTCAAACTCAGCCAGCAGCGGATCGCCCACAAAGACCCAGACGCATTTATGCTGAGCCCTGACCGGATACTGCCTGACACAGGCCGCACGGGGAATTTTCTCATCAGGGCCGAGCGATGGTATCAGACCGCAGCGCCCATCCGCGCCAAACTCCCAGCCGTGGTAGCCGCACTTCATGCGCTCTCCCTTTACGTAGCCGAGTGATAGCTGTACATTGCGGTGGCAGCAGCGGTTCTCCAGTGCTGCTACCTGGCCTGAGGCGGTGCGGTAGATGAGGATATCCTCGCCGCATATCATACGGCTGATGTGCCCTCCGGGCTGTAGCTCGTCTTCAAAACAGGCGAGGTACCAGTGGTTTTTGATCAGGTGCATGGTTAGTAGATATGAAACAACCATGCCGTGTTGTTTGTTCGATACCGTGCTTTACCCAGTCTCAGTGCCTGGCTGCGGCACATACCACATCACAGGAACTAATGTTAACCTTGCTCACCCGGCCTATGGTATCGCTATGTAGGGACATATGCACCTGCAGCTTAAGGAAATCCGCCCCCTGCTTTGCCGTAGTAGTAAAGCTCATGAAACCGCTGGACTCGGATAGCAGACCGCGGGTTGTATCTGTCACCCACACTTTATAGGTGCTATCAGGAGCTATGAAATCAAGCATCAAGGTATCTTTTGTACTGATATCATAAGTAAACCGGAAATCCACCTTTAATTGACGGCAGGTGTCGGCCTCTTTGAACGGAAGCAGGATGTTGAAGTTTTTTACCATATTGAGCGGTTGATGTTTGATCCTATCGAGATCAAAGTTCATATCCTCAAAGGTCAATGAGCGCAGAAATCCCTCATCCTGCGCCGTGACAGGCTGGTCCCGATAGACCACCGCCTGTATACTATCTCCAAACACCTTCCTGAAGCTGGATGCAGATGGTTCCTTGCAAGTGCTACAGGTGGGCATGTGGCAGCTCGCGAGTAAGAGTGAGAAAGACAGTACGAGAAGGATTCGGTTCATAGGGCTAGTTTTGGAAGGATTCGGTGTAAGTTGCGCGCTGTTTTTTAGCCTTAGTTTTACGTTTTCCGTCATCTCCCATAGCCTGTGCATCTCTTGCAAGCTGTTTCGTACTGAAATCAAAAGTTTTTCTGAATCCGATGGTAAAGAAGGCTTGTGGCTTAAAGTCAAAATATCCTGCGCGATTGGCAGCACGATAATCAATAAATAAGTAGCCGAGATGAAGAGGCTCTGCATCCTTTCGATTGACATCAACTTTGAATTGGCCTTGTAAGACCAGATACTGAATTGCCGTATTATTACCACGCTGGCCTGGGATCACAGGCTTATTAAAAAGAGTGCGGAAATTATCTTCCTGGTCGGTGCTAAGATTATGCCAACCGAAAATACCAGTGGCCGTAATGGAAAAGAAGTCACTGATCTTGAGTCCCAAGCCAAGCTTGAGATTACCTTGTACTATGGCCCCCTTACTTTCCTTGATCCCTGTTATAACTTTCAGACCAGTGGCAATGGTCATAAATACGGCGCTTTCCTTTTTTGCTTCTTTATTAAACACAAAAATAGGACTTGTACCGAGGGCCATATTAAAAGTGCCGGGTAGCATCAAGGCTGCCAAATAGTTACCAGAATCGACTAGTCCATAACTAGCGCTAGACAATATAAAGTTGGAGCTCAGACCTAATGTACTTTTCTTTCCAACATCTAGGGTTTTGGTATTATGACTGAAGCCACCTTGCAACTCTGGCATTAAACCCTTCCAGCTCGTTTTATTGACAAAATTATAGGATAACAACCCACCAAACATGGTACCAAATTGGTCCGCATTATCGTCAGTAGTATCGGTATCTGAAGATCGATCATTAGCAGCACTAGCGTCATTAATGGTAAATGTGAAAGACCCTCCCGGCACAGGAGCAGCACCACTAAAGACAGTTACCGTTATACTCTGTATATCGTTTGTATAAGACTTCAAATCGATATTCCTCCCTGTGTTAATAGGAATAGGTTGTACCACGTTCTTTGTACCATCGATATGCAAGAAATAATTTCCTGTCGTGAAACCTTTGACTCCAAATTTTAATGCTTTAAAATCTGCACTAGAAATCTCTTTATTCTGATCAGAGATGTCTTTTTGATCGGGAGATACGCCTATGTAGTAGTAGTGTAATACGGGCTGCTTCGCAGGGTCCTCGGTAACATTATCAACATCTACTTGCTTCAAAATAAAATACTCTGAAGGCTTGCCATCGATCTTGACTATTACATCAAGCATCTTCAGCTTGTCGTCCTGGACTTTGATACTATAGGACGTAGCGTTATCTCCCGAACCAGGCACCGCCACTGGTGGCTTGTTATTATTATACTTGACATAAACCTCGCAATTATGTCCTTTGGCATCATCGATTCTGATCTCTATATTACCGAAATTCTCCTTTTTAACAAGTGCGTATCCGTTATTTTCCAGAGTGATCGGCGTAGCATCCTTTACAATCAGTTTTACAGATTGTCCGAAACCGGAGAGAAGAGAAATAGCAAAAATAGTTGTTAAGAAATACCTCATAGCAGTATTAGGTTTAAAAGGTTTAAAATTGATTCGATTTTTACAATGTACGCCTTGTGAGGCTCGTTCTCATATCCACAAGTAAGAATACCAACCGCTTTGCCTTGAGTATCATATATCAAAGCCCCGGAGTCACCACCAGCAAATGTCGCAGAGCCGTCTGCAGTGATCTCAATAAGATCATCAAAAGCATTTCGAATATTTTCTGAATATTTTACCACCACATCATCCACTACAGGATTAGAGACCGTAGCGCTCACGAATCCAGACGTGCGCCCCATCATAAAAACAGCTTTGCTTTTATTAATGTCTTTGGATGAACAGTAAGTAGAACATGTCAATGATCCTCCATCAGGCATTTTTACTTTATTGACTACGGATTGGTTATTATAGAGCCTAACCAAGGCTATATCCAAATATGTAGTAATGCACCCTTCTATCATACAGCCTATGATATTGGAGTGCCCTGTTGTATCTTTTCTAGAAGGGCTTTGTACAAGATTGTCGCTTTTATTATCGTAATTGCTATAAGCCCAATCCTTCCTCAATGTCTTAGCCGGTGCAATGACGTGGTAACAGCTTACCATCACCTTCTCATCATGTGAGGGATCGCTGTCATAGTATTTTGTTGCTATAAACCCAATACTACCGCTCTCGTCAGAAGTAGGTGTGCCTACGCTACATCCTGGATTTTTTACAAGCTGTCCTTCACAGGTATTATAAGCCAAGGAAACTGCCAGCGTTGCATTCCTGACATCAGTTGGTACATTATATTTTGTATCGCCATCTTTTATTGTAATGGTTGCAGGCAGCGTCCCTGTATTCGAAACAGCCCCTTTATTGATCACAAAAAAGACAATTGCACGCTGACCTGTAGGTTTCGAATCTTTTCTCTTGAAACCAACCTCGATATGCTCCACATTGGGGTATTGCCGCTTCATATCGCTTTGATTGGCCGCTACATATTTTTCGAGAATATCTTTTTGTTTGTCAGTAGACAAACTATTAAAGTCACCAGTAGTACTATTAGCAGCCGCGCCATCCTTCGCCTCAGGCGGCTTTGCGGCAAACTCATAGTTGCCGAACCAGGTCCGCAATCTGCGCGTGGCATCGCTGGAAAACATGGCGAAGAGGGAGCATAGAAACAGCTTGAACCCTTGAGGTGCATTGGTGGCCAGGATGCCGCCCTCCATACCCCAGTATGCTATAAGCGCCATACCGCCACCGATAAGAGGCTGGACGAAGTACCACAGCGCCCACTGTACACGGAAAGTCCTCACCCCTATATGGACCGACAGATGGCCACATGATATGACCATGCTCCCTATGAGGCCCGCAGAAACGATGACCTCAAACGGAACACTCCCCCCGCCAGTAAGCGAGAGACAGTGCCAGCAGCCCGCCAGAAATATAAATGCTATGATAAAAACGACTATGAGATATATCGCTATGATCCCAGCCCAGATGTATTCGGCCTTAGACTGCGCTCTGCTGTGAGGAATGGTAGACATAAGTAGGTCCTTTAATGTCAACAATGTTATATCCCAAAGATACAGCTACGCATGACTCAAACAAATAAATTCAAATAAAAAATCATTTTTTCTATATTAATTATTAGCCATATACCCTTTTCTAGGTATACCGGACGGGTATATCAAGAGCAAAGACCTGATCCTGCCGGTCTGGCCGACAGCGGCAAGAGAATCTAGCTCCCTTATTCAATTTTTCAGTGTAAGTGTCCCGATCAAACCAGGGCCCAGGCCAAGTGTCTTTTGAGCACTCTTAATTAACGTTATCGGAACCTAAAGTCCCCTTTTTCGTTATTATATTTGTTAAACCACAAAAGTAAATCACGGGGAGTATATATAAATGGAACGGGAAGTAGTTTCGATCAAGCGGAAGGCATTTAAGATAAACCTGGAGAACTCTATCTACGGCACCTTTGCCGAGATCGGTGCGGGGCAGGAGGTGGCGCGGACATTCTTTCAGGTAGGTGGCGCCTCGGGCACCATCGCCAAGACGATGTCTGCCTATGACATGACCTTCTCTGACTCTATCTATGGCGAGGAGGGCTCCGGCCGCTATGTGAGCGAGAGCCGCGTGAAGCGGATGCTGGCACACGAGTACGACCTGGTAGAGAACCGCCTCACAGATGACAAGTACGTACACCGCCGTTTCTTTGCCTTTGCAGATACCTGTACTACTATCAACTATCACCGCAATAACGATCCGCACTGCTGGATGGGGCTGCGCTTTCAGCTGGTGCCCCAGGGGCCGGTGAATGAAGTGATCATGCACGTGCGGCTGAAAGAGAACGACGCCCTGCTACAGCAGCGCACCATAGGCGGCCTGGGTGTGAACCTGATCTACGCCTGCTACTGGTATGCGCAGGATATGGATGCCTTCGTCGGGTCGCTGATGGATAACCTCACTACGGACCAGGCAGAGATAGACATGCTGCGTATCACGGGTGCTGACTTTGCCTCAGTGGACAACCGCCTGCTGGCGCTGATGCTGGTGAAGAAGGCCTTTACCAGCGGTACGATCTTTGGCCCGGACAAGGAAGTTTACCAGCCTAAAGATATCCTCTACAAGCGCAACATCCTGTGCCTGCGCGGACGATTCCGCCCGGTGACCAAGGTGAGCGAGGATATGTTTAACGCGGGCATACAGACTTTCAAAGAACAGTTTCCTGACTGTCAGGATGATCAGCTGCTGGCTATCAGCGAGCTCACGATCAATAACCTGGAGGCCAATGCTGGATTTGACGACAAGGACTTTCTGGACCGTACCGATGTGCTGTGCAGCCTGGGCCACACCGTGATGGTGTCAAACTGCCAGAAGCACGACACCCTGCTGGCCTACCTGCGCCGCTGCAGGCCCAAGAATATAGGCATCGTGATAGGTGTGATGAACCTCATGGAGCTACTCAATGAGGATCACTATGCCGACCCGCAGAGTGAGATACTGCACTACTTTGGCGAGATATTTCAGCGCAATACGAAGATGCTGGTGTATCCCTACCAGCCTACAGCAGATGCACCACTCATCACGCTGGAGAACTATCCTATCTCTGAATCCCTCCTGCACCTCTTTGCCTATATGAAGACGTGCAGGTTTCTGATAGATGTGAAGGGCTACGATCCGTCCCTGCTCCAGATCTTCTCAAACAATGTGATACAGATGATCAAGAGCGGTGAAGATGGCTGGGAGCGCTATGTACCGGACTTTGTAGCCGAGTATATCAAAGCGCGCTGCCTCTTTGACTATCCGTGTGAGGTGAAGCACTGAGCACCTCTCCCTAAATCCCTAATACAGTCCCCATCCAAACCTTCCCCAAAGGGGAAGGCTTTTAATGCGAAATACAAACCCTCCAAACCTCTCCCGACTGCATCGGGATCTACGACCTAAAAGGAGGCTTAAATACAAACCCTCCAAACCTCCCTAAAGGGAGGCTTAATACAGAAGAACATTTCATTTGGGCTGACTTTCGCATTTCTAAAAAAATCACAATAGAGTGACGATGTGTGGTGGTAATTTATGGAACTTTGAGGGGTCCATAGTCTTTGTCATATATCACAGATGTGATAGGCATTGATAAACTAAATACACACGCATGAAAGTAACAACCCTCCTGGTGGCGCTGCTCGTCACCATTGCTGCCACGGCACAGACTATTTCAAAGAACATAGAGTCAAAGGTCACCCGAGTGACTGTTTTCCCGCAGGGAGCACAGGTGACGCGCGTGACGCAGACCAGTATCTCTGCCGGGCGCAGTGAGCTCACCTTTACCGGTATATCGCCGTACATGGACCAGAGCAGCCTGCGCGTAGAGGCCAGCGGGGGCTTTACCATCCTGTCTGTCTCTCCTGTGCCCAATAAGATGCACGACCAGGAGAAGCGTAAAGATATAGAGGCGCTGCAGAGCTCCCGCAAGGTGTGGGAGAAGCAGCAGACCCGCGACCGCGCTACCCTCAGCATCTATACCGAAGAGGAGAAGATGCTGGAAGCTAACTACAAAGTAGGCGGCGATAACACCGGCCTCAAGGCTACCGACCTCGCAGCCGTACTGGACCTGCACCGCACCCGCCTGCGCGACCTGAAGTTTAACGAGATAGACTACAATGAGCGCATACAGAAAGAACAAGACAGTATCAACCGCATCAATGAGCAGATCGCTGCGCTCAATGCCAACACTGAGACCTCTACCATGGATGTGGTGGTGACCGTACAGTCTCAGGCAGGGGCTACAGGTGACTTTACGCTCAGCTATGTAGTGGCCAATGCTGGCTGGAATCCATCCTATGACCTCTATGTAGATGACATCAATAAGCCTCTCACCCTGAAGTACAAGGCCAATGTATGGCAGAACACCGGCGAGCAGTGGAAGGACGTACGCATAGCCTTCTCTAACGGCAATCCTAATGAGTCCGGTATAGCGCCTACACTGGCCCCCCTGTGGCTGAGAAACCTGATAGCTACTCCTGTTAATGCGATGTACGGATTTATGTCTGCTCCAGCAGCACCTCGATACAAAAAAGCCGCTGCGGATTCACAGTATCTTGATGTGAAGGCGGAAAGCAACGTAGCCTACACTCCTCAAACACAAAACGCCACAAGTATCAGCTTTGAGCTGGCTACTACCTACACGGTGGTGAACGATGGCCAGATACGCGCCGTAGATATGAAGCAGCAAGATATACCTGCTTCGTTTGAATACTTCTGCGTACCTAAGCGCGAGAAGAAAGCCTACCTGATGGCACACATACCAAACTGGCTGGACTACAACCTGATGGACGGTGAGGTGAACCTCTACTATGAGGGTACCTACACCGGCAAGACAGCCTTCAGCCTGGCTAACACCGATGACACACTGAATCTCTCACTAGGTGTAGACAAGGGCATCACCGTGGAGCGCAAGCAGGTGAAGGACTACAACAAGCGCGTGATACTGTCTGACAAGAAGACCGCAGCAGCATCGTTTGAGATATCGGTGCGGAACAATAAGAAGTTCCCTATCAATATCACGATAGAGGATCAGGTGCCTGTGACCACAGACAAGGATATCTCTATAGATGATATCACTCACGATGGCGCTACCCGCGATACAGAGACCGGCAAGGTGACCTGGAAGCTCAACATACCATCAGGCAAAGAACAGAAAGAACGTTTGTCGTATACTGTGAAGTATCCTAAGAGCTACAGGGTACAGATAGACTAGACCTCACCCTAAATCCCTCTCCAAAGGAGAGGGATTTAATACACAATCCTGTAAGCCACTCCTTGGAGTGGCTTTTTTGTGTGAGGTCAGAGTTGGTGCCTTATGAAAAGTTGTCAAAGCGGATGTGGCAAAACGGAATGTATTGCCTTACCTTTGCAGTATGACCGAGACCGGCAAAGTACGACTGGACAAATACCTCTGGGCTATACGCCTCTACAAGACACGCTCACAGGCATCTACTGCTATAGACGCGGGCAAGGTGAAGCTGAATGATGCACAGGTCAAGGCCTCGCGGATCGTATCTGTAGGCGATGTCTACCACGTCAAGACCGAGGCACGGCGCTGGGTGGTGGAGGTCACGGCCATACTGGACCACCGTGTGCAGTACGCTGAGGCTGTCAAGTTTTATAAGGACCTGACGCCGCCAGAGGTGATAGAGGCGCAGAAATCTGCCTTCTCTTTCAGCTTCCACTCGGGCAAGCGTATGAATAAATCCGGCAGGCCTACCAAAAAGGACCGCAGAGACCTGGATGAATTCGTCTAAGCTCTCCTACTCTGCTCCTACAGTGTGCTTTGGCGTGTAATACTATCCCGGCACTGAAAATACCGCTACAGGGCCACCTCCATCTGTGACTCCAGCGGCCAGTAGAGATCCTCTGCAAACTTGATAAAGCGGCCTCGCACGGGTACTTTGGCAGTGTACATGTGCGGATACCGACGCGCGTCTGCACGGAGGTCGGTGAGGCTGCCGTCGTCAGTATCGCGCGGGCTGAAGTCCTTGTAGGCAGGGTCTGAGATATAGTCCAGCTCCTCCTGAGTATAAGGTGGTTTCTCAGTGCCCTTTTTTGATTTTGAACCGGAGCGGGTGTTTTGTTTTGCCTGTGCCTGAGGCTCCGGCTGCTCAAACTCAGCGCGCAGATGGGATGGCAGCTCACTCTCACCGTGGGGGCTGTAGCCATAATTATTCTTGAGGATAAAATGGCAGGTAGAGGCGTTCATACGCTTGAAGAGGCCACCCTCCTCCAGCTTATGGATAAATATCTGCTCGATGTAGTAGATGTGGTCCATGATCTCCTCATCGTGCTCCCATTTTTTCTTCCAGTAGCTCCAGAGCTGCTTGTAGCAGCGCATGCGGAGCAGGGCATGGGTCAGTGTGTGGGTGATGGAGAACTCATCGAGTGCGATGGCCTCGATCTGGTGGAGCAAGTGGCTGGTGGCTTCGCGGGTCCATCTGGATGCGTTGGTATTGCCGGTAGGTGCGGACATAGGTGTTTTATTTTTAGAGTTAGTAAATACATTTATTACCGCAGAGGCGGAGAGACGCAGAGGTTAAATACAAATGCAGCCCTCTAAATCTCCCTAAAGGGGGACTTTAATACGAATACAATTTCTGGATCAGAATTTACAGGATTTTAGAATTTGCAGAATTAATACATTTTTAGCCACATAGAACACATGGAGACATAGAAATGCAGGAGACAATGTGTTACCTCTAAAACCGCTCCCGACTACATCGGGATCTGCGACCTGAAGGGAGGCTTTAATACAGCATACAATGTCTGAATCAGAATTTACGGGATTATAGAATTTGCAGAATGAATACATTTTTAGCCACATAGAACATATAGAGACATAGAAATACAATCCCTTAAATCCCTCCAGACTACATCGGGATCTCAGACCTATGGAGAGGCCGAATACAAGACCCAGGCTTACCTTGATACTCTTGATCGGAGAGATCGTCTACTCAGGAATTGCAATGTAAAACCACGGAGTTAGTCATAGGTGTTGCAGCGGATGAATGGCTGCGTGGTGCTGTGCAAAGGTGTGCAAATTGGGTCAATTTTTGCGGTGAAGTTACTGACAAAGGTTGTTTTGAGGATAACTTTTCGAAAGAAGTGGTGTGATATGATGAAGCCGTAATCTAAATGCATCAGAGACAAGAGCAACTGGTGCTATTTCGTCATGGCATTGTCAAAGAAAGCAATGTATTTATATATGATCCATGGAGATACTATATAAGATTGGTACAATGGCTGAAATCCTGTATCATTGCCCTCCGATTATGACCCTGACGATGAAGAAAATAATACCTGCTGCCTGCGTCGCCCTGACGTTGAGTGCCTGCGCTTTCTCTGCCAAGAAGAAGGCGGAAGCGATCAGCGCACTGGAGGTGAGCATCAGCGAGAGTGCCAAGAAGAATGTGGCCGACACGACCAAAGTAAAGGAACTGCTGGCTGACTACGACTACTATATCGCCCACTACCCTAAGGATAGCCTGACCCCGGTATACCTGATGCGCTCGGCAGATTTTGACCGTGCGATAGGGCTCTCTGACAAAGCGATCGACAACTACCACCGCGTGTATATGGAGTACCCTCAGTATCCCAAGGCCAATATGGGCCTCTTCCTGGAGGGCTTCACATATGAGAATGACAAGCATAACCTGGATAAGGCGCGCGAGTCGTACCACCTGTACCTGCAGAAATACCCTGACAGCAAGATGGCGAAGGATGTACAGTTTCTGCTGGACCACCTGGGTATGACGCCTGAGCAGATCATGCACGAGGTAGACAGTGTGCGCAAGGCGCGTACGGCTTTGCCTGTAGATACGGCGGCTACTGCGCGGAAGTAATACCGTTTTCACCGCGGAGGCGCGGAGACGCAGAGGTGAATCCATCTCTCGCAAAGACGCGAAGGCGCAAAGGAAATGCATGAGTTACCTTCATTAGCATCCAAAAAAAAGTTCGACCCGTTTACCGAGCTATGCTCAATTTGTAGACAGCTGAAAATCCTTTGGCATTCTTTAAGTTGACACGATATATGCCTTCTGGCAAAGTGGATAAATCTATAGTGGGAGATGATGCCCCAACAGATCTTGCTATATCCAAAACTAATCTGCCGGACATGTCATAGATAGTAAACCGATCAGAGTCAGGATAGGTTTTGGGGAGATTTACGAAACTGCCAGCAGGATTAGGATATAAAGTCGTGGCTACCTCTTCTAGGTCTTTTACACCAGTCAGTTGCGGATTGCAATCACCATTGAAGATTGCGTTAGGATAATCTGTCTGCACTTCATCCTTGTAGCTGCATAAAAGGTATGGATCCAAGCACAAAGTACAGCCATACATCCATACAAAACTACCGCCAGGTCCTATCCCCTCGGTAAAAAACACAATGTCTCGTGCTGCATATCCCACTGGGTGCCGTGCTTTTAATCTCACGACTCTATGCCCACGATCCATATATACCGAGTCTACGATCATTAATGTATCTACGCCCATACCACCAAAGCATCCCCTGTTGAAAGTATCCGAGACATTTAAGCTCATATCGCAGATGAGCATCTCGGTAGTATCTGCGCCTGCACAAGAGCCGCCAGGCTTAAGACACCAGGCTCTTCCTGTGATTGTATCTTCACGAAAAAATATAGTAAGGCCTCCTGACCGGTAAGTAGCTTTTCTATATGACCTACTATTGATAAGTGTATCAGAAACTGTATAAACAGAATCAGGCCAGGCTTCATCAAGGTTGTGGCAGACTATCTTCCAACCTGTGGAGTGCTGCCCGAAGAAAGAGCTGTACTGCGCATGACACGGGAGTACAAATGCTAACAACAGGGATAGAAGTAATAGGTATGACGGTTTCATATGGAGCAAAGATAATTTAAATGGAAGATTCGCTATCGCTCGCAAAGGTTTGAATTTATTTAGAGCACTGGTACGTCTTTCACGTGGTATTACTGTCCCCGCTTAATTTAATTTAGGTGTCGTGAAGCCGCAAAATATTGCGGCTCTACGGCAGTGCTTAAAACTCCATGAGCTCGACTATCTCGTAGTGGCTGAGGATGTCGCGGATGGGGGCGTCTTTTTTGCAGAAGCCGAGGATGAAGCCGCCGCCGCCTGCGCCGCAGATCTTGAGGTAGTACTCATTGTTGTTGAGGCCGGACTTCCATATCTCTCTGTAGGCATCGGGTATGAACTCGGGCAGGTGATCGTAGTGTATCTGAGATATGAGCTTGAGTGATTTCCAGAAGGTGCTATAGCCAGGCTTTAGCAGGCTCTTGATGCACATGTCGTTTGCCTTGACCAGAGACTCGTCTATGATAGACTTGAACTTTGGGTCTTTATATTTCTGCAGAAACAGCTTAACGTATGGAGCCGTCTTGCGGGCTTTCTTTGTATTCAGTACAAAGACCTTGAAGTAGGTCTTCTCTGCTGCCTTGAGGTCAAACGTCTCCTTGACCTCTCCCCCATCCAGCAGTACTGCCTGATCCATAAAAGATACCAGCGGGTCGAGGCCGGAGCTGCGGCCGTGATAAAAGCTTTCGAGCTTTGCCAGCTCGATCTTGACAGCAGTGAGGTCCTTTTTATTGACGGGCTTTAGCCGGTAGTGTGTGCAGAGCGCTGCGATCAGCGCGCCGGAACTGCCGAGGCCATAGCCCTGTGGTATATTGCTGTGAAAATAGAGGCCGTGCTCGAGGTCTGTGAGCAGGGCATTGGTATCATAGAGCTTGCCCAGCTCGTCATCATGCACGATATATTCGGCCAGCTCCTGTATGGAGCGGTTTGACGCGATGGCGGCTTCGTTCAGCTCTTCTTTTATAAAAGCAAACTTGCCAGAAAACTTGCCGGCAGGCACAGCGAGGCCTTTGGCTCCTGTATTGATGATATGCTCACCGAATAGCAGCAGCTTAGAGCGAAAGGTTTTATAAGCCGGTTTTTTCTTAGCGGTAGGCACTAGTGAGATTTACGGAATTACGGATTTCCTGTTTGACCGAATACCAGATCTACTGATTTGCCGGTCTGCAAATCACTTGATGGCAGCCGGGCCTTTGCCTACTTTGTCCCAGATGATGCGGCCATTTTCGCAGTGCTCGCTGAGCTCCTCCTGTATGAATGGTACGACCTTATTCTTGATATTCTCAGGGTAGAGCAGGTGGATATTAGGGCCGGCATCGAGTGTGAAATAGAGCGGCAGCTTGGTACTCTCGCGGAAGGCCTTGATGCGGGCTATCATGGCGAGGGTGCTAGGAGTCATGAGGATAAAATTAGGTTGTGAGCACATCATGAGGGCGTGGAGTGTCATAGCCTCTGTCTCCACCAGCTCACCAAATTTAGTGAGGTCGCCACTCTTCAGCGCGGGGAGCAACTCGGCAAGGTTGTCATTGGCCTGCTTGTAGCGCGCCTTGGCAAATGGGTTGGTCTTCATGAGCTGGTGGCCTACGCGGCTGGAGACTTTCTTCTCCGCGCTGCTGGCTATGAGGATGGCGTTCTGATAGGTCTTGAAAGTTTTGTGCATCTCTTTCTCAAAAGGGATAGCATACTCGTCTGAAGAGCCTTTGACATGCTTTGCCTCACCCCATAGAGAAGCGATAGGAAATACAGAACGCGATGCGCTGCCGGAGCCGATGCGTGCATAGTAGCTGGCCTTCTCCAGCAGTTTGTCCTTGGCCACCTTCTTGCCACGCAGTGCTGCATCCATATCACAGAGGCAGAGGGCGAGCGCGCTCATAGCAGAGGCCGATGAGGCGATGCCGGATGAGTGCGGGAAGGAGTTGGTAGAGTTGACCTGGAGGGCATACTTGGTGAGAAACGGGAAGTCCTTTGAGATGCCCTCAAAGAAGCTGAGTATCTTGATGCGGAAGGCGAGGTTTTCTTTTTTGTCAAAGTAGAACTTCAGTTCGAGTCCTTTGTCCTTGCTGGTCTTCTCAGATACGGAGAGCGATGTCTCGGAGAAGCACTTGTCCAGGGTAAAGCTGATGGATGGATTCTTTGGCAGTTGATTGCCGTGCTTGCCCCAGTATTTGACGAGGGCTATATTGGATGGGCTGCGCCAGGATGTCTTTTTGATCTCTTTCATGGTGGAGTGTATTGCGTATATGCGGGAGCGAAGATGGAGAAAAAGGCTCCGCCGTCCAAACGCGGTCTTCCGCCCTCACATGCCTACCTATCGGATCTTGAATACAAATACATTTTGAGCCACATAGAACACATAGAGACGTAGAAATGCAAATACGGAATACAGCCCTCTAAATTTTCTTAAGGGAAACTGAATACAAATACATTTTTTGAGCCACATAGAACACATAGAGACATAGAATTGCAAATACTGAATACAGCTTGCTAAATCTTCTTAAGGGAAACTGAATACAAATACATTTTTTGAACCACATAGAACGCATAGGGCACATAGAAAATGCAAATACTGAATACAGCCCCCTAAATCTCTCCCGCCTACATCGGGATCTGCGACCTAAAGGGAGACTGAATGCAATCCTTAATCGGAAATGGCTGGGGATCTCTAAACAAAAAAGGCGCAGCTTTCGCTGCGCCCCGTCGTAATCCTATCCCGACGAAACAAGTACCACACTCTCCTATGGTTCTTGTATAGGTTGTATAGGCTTAATAGTTGTCGTGGCCGGAGTCGGCTACGCGGAAGGTCACGTTGACCTTGTAGGAGTTTTCTGTATTGAGGCCGCTGGTGCTGACGGTGTAGCCCTTCAGCTGATTGCGGAGGCTCTTGACGAGGGTCGGATTGTCAGAGACCACTTCGTCTACAGCTATGTGGCCATCCTGCGCTACGTGAAAGTGCACCTCTGCGCGATACTCTCCCGGCACCTCCATGAGTACCGGCGGGATGATGAGCTGTGAGCGCACCTCATAGGTGACACGCTGCTCGGCGGTCAGGACTGGTGCGGTGTGGGTACCAGCAAAAGCGGTAGTGGCAGTAGCGGCTACAAAAGCGAGGGCGATCAGTATCTTTTTCATGATATGTGGTGTTTAGTTGGTTTAGAATGATAATTTCTAATGCAAAGATATATCCATTAACCTGTATTATGCAATACAAAGTACTAAACAAAAACACAACACACTGATAATTAGGATATAAATTTTAATCAAAAAGCCTTTTCGCACATTCACATTGAAGTGCGCCAATGCTTTGGAGGCAGAAAATGCTTGGTAATAGACCGGTCGAGGGCAAAAAAAGACCGGTACTTTTCGGTACCGGCCCTTTACACATAAATAACCACTGAAAACTTGATACGGCCCGGAGGCTGTTTATTGACTAAACCCAAAAGCGATCGCCCTCTGGCTGATCGGTACATCAAAGGTGAGCAATCTGGCAGCAGGCTGCAAAAATGTGAGGTGAGGGCGTGGAGGTCAGAGGTAAAATCACCTTACCCATCTGCCCTGCCTACCGGCAGGCAGGCTCCGGCATCTTCGCTCTCCCAAGTGTTTGGACCTGAGACATAGTTTACATCGTACCGAGGACATCCTTTACAGTTCTGAAGCTACTGTGAAGGATGTCCTCGGTCCAAACACCTTGAAGAGGGAAGAACAACGGTGGTAAAAGAATGATCATTAAGATTCCATGACGTCCTGGAAGCGCTGGGTGCGGCTGATGATGGGTGAAATGATGGTACCTAGCACATCCAGTATACCACACACGCCGAGGAGACGATAGAATACTTCACTGATATTGTCGTACCATACCAGCACTGTGAGCATGATACCCAGCAGCGCGATAGAAAATACTGTGAAGCCCAGTACCCAGGAGACCAGGCGCGTAGGATTCTTAGTGAGCAATGTGAGCGCGATGTGTGAGCAGGTAGCGGAGAAGATCACGGAGGTGAGCACGAGGTTGAAATTCTCCAGGCGCTCCCACCACCAGATGGTGTAGAGCAACAGGCCCATGGTGATGATCACGATGGCGATGCCTAAGATGGAAAACCACCGGTACCGCGTCTCAAAGATCGTAGCACAGCAGAGACCCGCCAGGCTACAGGCTCCGACATCGAGCGTGCTGAAGAGGATCTTCATCTCACGCGGGTTGAAATCTGCGAAGAGAAAGACGGCGATGCCTATGAGGCCGCTGGCCACGAGGGAGAAGATAAGCACCCAAAGGAATATGCGGATGAGATGCATGGCTACTGTTTAGGCGGAGTGGTGGGCCACCAGGTATTGCCCCAGGCATCGGTGATACCACAGCTGCGGCCGTATGGCATATCTGCCGGCGGCATGATGCTCTGCGCCCCTGCGGCCAATGCCGCTGCGTAGGTGGCGTCTGCGTCTGCTACGTAGATGAAGAGGCCGGCTGTGCGCGGCGGGTACTGGTCGGTAGCGTCTGCCAGCATGATGGTGCTGCCACCGGTCATGATCTCGGCGTGCATGATGATATCTGACTGCTCATCGCGAAGCACTTTATAGGTCTCCTCGGCGGCAAAGACTGTTTGCATAAAGGTGATGAACCGCGCTGCATCCTTTATGATGAGATATGGCATGACGGTCTGGTACTGTGGTGGTATAGCGGGGAGTCTGTCTTGTGGCATGTGGTGTTGGGTTTTCGTTTTATGAAGATACTAGTATTGTGCCAATGGAGAAATAGGACAGCCGTGAGGCAAAGCAGGGAGGAAGGCCAATACAATTTTGAACCACATAGAACACATAGAGATATAGAAATGCACTAGCCTATTTTGAACAACGTAGCGGGGAATCAAAGGTCGTAGATTTTACCGCAGAGGCGCGGAGACGCAGGATAAAATACATTTATTGCCGCATAGAAACATAGAGACATAGAAATGTAGCAAGCACAAGTTACTGCTATCAATGCCTAATCCTGACAAAAGGAGGATTGGCGGAGCCTGAGGGCATGCCCATGTAAAAGGAGTCGGGCCCGAAGAAAAATAAGCGCTGCCGGACCTCCTGATCAGGGTAAAAGATAAAAATGGAATCTCCTGTGACCTGATAGAATGTATTAGTGAAATGCTCTGCGCTATAAATGCTATCACGGCCTATTGCTATACCATTGAATGGAGCGTTGCTCCAGGTGCCTATGATCGTCTTCTTATAATCTATACGGTTGGCGGTACAGGCACAGAGCGTGACAGCTATGATCACGATGATACAGACAGGGAGGATATTGCTCTTTGAAAATATAGTGCGCGACCTATCGGGCATGTTTACGTTTTCTCTAATAAAAATAAGGAAAGAATGCGTACAAAGACGCGAGATAATCATGAGAGCGATAGATGGGAGCTTCAGGCACGTAAAGATGTCTCGCTGTGCTCGACATGACAAAAGGATAATATCGCGGTCTTTCCTGCTCCTCCCCTACTGGTGGGCTATGAAGATAGGGACTTTGGCTTCCTTGATGAGTGCGTTTGATATACTCTGGTGCATGAGGCGTGAGAGGGCATTGCGGCCGTAGGAGCCCATGACGATCACGGAGTCTGCGCCGTCTTTCTTCATGTACTTTGTGATGGCTGTGGCAGTATCTCCGTGGATGACCTGGTACTGGATATTGGGATAGTGGCTACCGGCAAACTCGCGGATGTTGTGGCTATCGCGGAGGTGTGTGCCTTCGCGCTTGTCCTGCGCGCTGAGCAGGGTGGTGCGGCGCCCCGCCCACTCAGGGAAGATATAACTGAACATCCTGATGGCATGGACACTCGATGGGCTGCCATCGTATGACAGTGTGGTGTGGCGGATGGTGCGGTAGGCATTGGGCACGATGAGTACGGGGCAGTGTGCATCTACCAGTATATCGCGCAGGCTGGAGCTGGGTGTATCTGGCAGGAGGCTGGAAATATTCATACGCGAGTCGGTGATGATGAGGTCGGCAAAGGCGCTCTCCTCTATAAGACCGGCTATAGGTGCATCCTGATCGAGCAGTACGTGATGGCCGACACCTGCTGCGCTGCAGCGCTCCTGAAAGTGGCGGATATTTTTCTCCGTAGCGGCTTTCTCCTCCTTGCCTACTACTGCGTAGCCGGTGGTATCAGAGCCTAGCATAGTAGCGTAGGTGAAGCCGGCATACTTCAGGTCGCGCATGAAGACGCCGACAAGCACAGAGCCTGACTCACGTGCGATCTCTATAGCGTAGCGTAGTGTGGAGGTAGAGATGCGGTCACCCTCCATAGCCAGTATGATTCTCTTTTTCATGATAGCTGCATTTTTGAGAATGGAAAAGTAGTGTGCCGGTGGCGGGAGAAACATGACAACAACTTTTTATATCATGACTTTCGTCAGGTTTTCTGCGCAGCAGCTTAGATAGATTTGGTAGCGTGAAACGTGTCTTGTAGCAATTACCTAACTCCCGATCTAACTGCTGACAATGTCCCTAAGCTTTAAACTACTCAGGCGCTATCGCGAGATAGTGAACGTACTGGTCAAGTATGGATTTCAGGATATACTGGCGGATGCCGGTGTATCGCTAAAGGCTCGTGTGCTGGAGGCCTTTCTCTCCGAGCAGACCGTACAGCACATACACGAGCAGACCAAGTGGGAGCGCATGCGGCTGGCCGTAGAGGAGCTGGGCACAGCTTATATCAAGTTCGCACAGATACTGAGCAACAGGCCCGATGTGATACCGGTAGAGCTGGTGGAGGAGTTTGAGAAGCTACAGTGCCATGTGCCGCCATTCCCGGGGGAGGTGGCGCGCGCGATCATAGAGGAAGAGATAGGCCACAAGATACATACGGTCTTCAGCCACTTTGAGGCGAAGCCTTTTGCCAGTGCCTCTATCGCGCAGGTGCACCGCGCTACGCTGAAGAGTGGCGAAGAAGTGATACTCAAAGTGCGCCGCCCGGATATCATAGAGACCATAGAGCTGGATATCCGCATCATGAAGTATATGGCGGGCAAACTGGCCGAGCGGCACATACTGGAGCAGCTGGACCCGGTGGGTATCGTCAAGGCATTTGAGAATGCGATCTATAAGGAACTGAATCTACTGCACGAGGGCTACAACCTGCAGCGCTTTGCGCAAAACTTCCGCGCAAGCGAGATCGTGGTGATACCTAAATACTATCCCGCCTACACCACCAAGAAACTCCTGACCATGGAGTATATAGATGGTGTGCACCCCTATGACAATAAAGGGATAGAGCGCATAGGCGATGATCCGCACATGCTGGCCAGGAATGGCATCTACTCACTCTTTCAGCAGATCTTTGAGCATGGTTTTTTTCACGCGGACCCGCACCCTGGCAATATCTTTGCGATGCCGGGTAATAAGATCTGCTTCATAGACTTTGGGATGATGGGCACGGTGCTGAAGAGCGACGTGGAGTTCTTTGCAGACATCGTATATGGTGTCACGGCGCGCGACTCTGCCAGCCTGATATGGGGGCTGAAAAACATAGCAGTGAGCCAGCAGTTTGAGGGTAGCAGGACCTTTGAGTATGAGGTGGAGGAGCTGATCAGTGACTACCACGCGCTACCGGTAGACCAAGTGGATATGGCGGAGCTTTTCACGCGGCTGCTGGACTTTGTCAATAAGTATAACATCCACATGCCCGCAGACTACTTTCTGCTATCCAAGAGCCTCATCACCATAGAGGGGGTGGGCCGCAGGCTGGACCCGAAGCTGAATATCATAGACGAGCTGAAACCGCACATCAAGAAGACGCTCGGACAAGCCTTCACACCGGCGCAGCTGATGAAGAACCTCTTTGAAGCATCTAAGGACCTCCCTACCCTGCTGACCAACCTGCCACGCGACCTACGCGAGATACTGGGCAAGCTGAAACGCGGTGAGACCAAGGTGACCATAGAGCATGAGGGGCTGAATGACCTGACGCACAAAATAGACCTGGCGAGCAACCGCATAGCGGGTGGTTTTATCATAGGCTGTATCCTGATGGCGAGTGCGATACTGATAGCGGTGAAGTTTCCGCCGCTGTACATGCATATCTCTATACCGGGTGGTATCGGCTTTGTGCTGGCCAATATACTGGGGCTGCGGATGCTGGTGACGATCTTTAAGAATAAGAAGTACTGAGGAATACATTTTAACCGCAAAAACGCGGAAACGCAAAAAATATTCAAATAGAAGGCTAATAGGTTTGCAAACAAAAAGCAAGACTACTAACCGCAAAGAACGCGTAGGAAATACAGGCCCTCCAGACCTCCCTAAAGGGAGGCTAAATACAACTCTTAAAACATACATTGGGATATGAGCGGTGCACAGATATATGATGCAAATGGGTGCAGCTAGTTCAAATCGCTTAAATTAGCTGCATGCTCCATCACCACGGACAGACACGGACTCTGAGACATAATCTGCAACTGGCGGGCTTATTATCGTTTGTGGCAGGGGTGGTGAATGTGTGCGGGTTCTTTGCCGTAGAGACCCTGACTACCAATGTGACGGGGCACTTTGCATTCTTTGCCCAGGGCATGCTGCGGCGTGACTATGCTGCGGCGCTGGAGTATATGGCCTTTATCATTGCCTTCTTCTTCGGAGCCATCTTTGCCAGTGTGCTGGTGGAGGCTATCTCGCGCAGAAATGCACGATACGTATATGTAGTACCGGTGACGATCGAGATCGCTATCATCACTGTGGCGGCGCTGGTGCCGGTGGAGCATAACTTCGCCTACACAACAGAGCTCTCCTGCTGCCTGCTCTTTGCCATGGGCCTGCAGAACTCACTGGTGACGATCATCTCCAGCTCAGTGGTGCGCACTACTCACCTTACGGGCCTCTTTACAGATCTGGGTATCGAGATCGGCCAGTTATTCTTCTACCATGCGGATGACAAGCGCCGCAAACTGCGTGCTTCTATCGGCCTTAGGTTTACGATCGTAGCGGCATTCTTTGCCGGCTGTACTGCGGGTGGTGTCACCTACTCCCTGATAGGGCTGGATGCCATGCTGATAGCCTCTGCCGTGCTGGCCGGTGCGCTGATCTATGACAACGCGAAATACATGCGTGCGGAGTAGGTAGGCATATGTATCAAGGCAAAACTTAAAAGATAAAACTCAACAGCACGTAGATGTGCTGCTGGTACGGAGCGTACATCGAGCATTGCTACAGCTCACATGTATCTGATGATTCTATTTGGATCACGGCAGTGAGACTGGTACTAAATAAAGATCCCCGCCTCGGGAGGCAGGGATCGTCGATTTGGTTTGGATCGATATTTCTTAGAATACGTTTAGCAGGGAGCGCATGTGCTGCCATGAGCCACCCTCATAGGCGAAAGCGATGATAGCCCAGATGAGGAAGCAGAAAGGCAGGATGCAGGTCAGGAAGAAACCTTTCGTTTCATTCTTGAGGTGCATAAAGGTGCCCATGATGTATATTACCTTCACTACTGACATGACAGCCATGAAGAGGTTGATAGCCCATTTGAAGTTGCCTCCGGTCGGGTTGAAGTGATCGTAAGTGATGGCTACGCCGACCTCTACTACTGTCACTACAGACAGGATGATGATGGTCTTCAGTACCTCACCCTTGCCGTGAGAGTACTCAGCGTCTGAGAGGTGCAGGTGGCCTTCTGGTATATCGTTGTGTTGTTCCATATTAGTATTAAGTAATTAGTATTAAGTATTTAGACAAATACAATTTGAGTTATCCGCTATTTCCTTAGAGCAGGTAGAAGCAAAGGAATACATAAACCCATACCAGATCTACAAAGTGCCAGTAGAGACCGAGCTTTTCTACCATCTCATAGTGGCCACGCTTTTCAAAGGTACCATTCCAGGTAGCTACGAGGAGCCATGTATTGAGCAGTACACCGCCGAATACGTGGAGACCGTGGAAGCCTGTGATGATAAAGAAGAGCTGTCCGAAGTTTACGACCTTGGTCACTGCTGCTGCATGTGTAGTGGTCATACCCTCCTCTATCAGGTGGGTCCACTCCAGGTATTGGCAGCCGAGGAACATCACACCGCAGATGATAGTAGGGATGAGGAACTTGATCACACCCCAGCGGTCCATACGGTAGCCCTCCTGCACGGCACGCACCATGGTGTACGAGCTCACGATGAGAAGGAAGGTCATGAAGCTCACAAAGATGAGTGGTGCCTTGACTCCCTCAAACATGCTGAGAGGTATAGAGCTGAATACCTCTGCCGGGCTAGGCCATGAGGTGCTCTGGGTGAAACGCAGAGACGCGTAGGTGATCAGGAAAGAAGCGAAGGTGAAGGTATCAGAGATGAGGAAGTACCACATCATTACCTTGCCGTAGCTGATGCCAAACGGTGACCGCCCGCCTTTCCAGAGCTCGCGCTCTGATACTACTCCGTGACCTTGTTCTACTGTAGCAGATGCCATTGTTGCTTTTATTTTTTTCTTTTAATTACGACCTCACCCATCTGCCATTGGCATCTTCCCTCTCCCGAGGAGAGGGAAGAATCTGCCGCATGCGACGGGTCATTCAGTTTTTCAATTCAGGTTCTTATTTCAAATCTGGTCTTTCGACTTTCGTTGATTCGTTATCTTTTCTTCTTCTCGTCCTTTGCCCCTGATCCCTATTTACCTGTAGTTGAAATACAAGAACAGGTAGAGGTATATCCATACGATGTCTATGTAGTGCCAGAATGTGACGAGCAACTCCATGTGCAGCTTGCGCTTTGGGTTGATCACATCCTTGAGCTCATAGAGCGGATCGCGGCGGGCGCGTATGGCCAGTATCAGCACGATGGCTGTGACCAAGAGCGCGATGGCTATGTGTGCTCCGTGCACGATAGCCATCAGGTAGACAAACTGCCCTGCTATATTGCCCGTGAGCGGAAAGCCCATATCCGCCAGTGCGCGGAAACCCAGCCACTGCATCAGCAGGAAGGCGAAGGCCAATACAAAACCCAGTGCGAAAAGCCAACGGAAGGCAGCAAATTTTGCCCTCCTGTAGCTGATCAGCGCTGCGTGCATGGCTATGCTCACCCCGATGATGACCGCTGTGCTGGCCATGAAGATGGAAGGTAGCCGGAAGTTTTCCCAGCTTTTGAAATCACCCTTCTTCAGGATCAGCGCACTCGTCAGTGCTGCAAAGAACATTGTCATACTAGCCATGCCGAGCCAGAGGGCAAACTTCTGCGGATGCACTCCTGTGTACTCGGTAGAGCCTTTCAGCTCCTGCATGTATCCATCATCCCCACTCTTCATCGCTATAGTACGATTCATACTTTATATAACTTTTTCCCTCCCGGGAAAATCAATTCAAATTTATATCCTGCCCAGCACCAGTGCCAGCTGTACTACCGGCAGGTAGAGGAAGGATGTGTAGAGCACCTTTTTGGCAGAGACATCTGTGCACTTTTGATAGTGCTCCAGCGCCAGCCAGAGAAATACAACACCAAACGCCGCGATCACACCAGCCGATATGATACCGATCCATCCCATGAAGTATGGGATCATAGATACGATAAGCAGGCCGGCACAATAGATCACAGAGTGTATAGCTGTCATGCGTGTTTTGCCGGAGGCAGATGGCATCATATTGATACCAGCATTCAGGTACTCGTCATAGCGGATCCATGCTATAGACCAGAAGTGTGGAAACTGCCACAGGAACTGGATAGCAAAGAGAGACAGCGCGACGAAGTAGTCTATCTGGCCCTGGCCGCTGGCACATACGTAGCCGATCATAGGAGGCAGTGCTCCCGGTATAGCACCTACGAATACTGCTATAGAAGAAACCTTCTTGAGCGGCGTATAGATGAATGCATAAGACAATAGTGATACTGCAGCCAGTACACCTGCAGTGAGATTGAACTGGAAGGCTAATATCAGGACGCCTACGACGCCGAGTATACCGGCAGAGAGCATAGCCTCTGCTACGGTCATGGTGCCCATAGGCAGCGGACGGCCCATAGTGCGCTCCATCAGCTTGTCAGAGTCCTTCTCTATGATCTCGTTCAGCACATTGGATGCGCAGGTGACCATGAGTCCCGCTACAAAGAACAGCCCAAAGGCAGCCCAGTGTATAGCATGCAGATCAGCACCGAAGAGATAGCCCAGCGCAGCGGAGATACCTACGGTCATGCTGAGCCTTATCTTGGTCAGCGCCGCATAGTCCCTCAGCTTCTGCACGAGCAGGCTCGGTTGTCTGTCTATGGCTTCTACTTTTTGCACGATCTTATATACTAACTCTATTACTTAATATTTCCTGATTAGGTGTGCTCTACCTCACCTGGTGCAAGTGGCGTATTCTGAGAGATATATGGCTTGTCATTGACACTGTAGTCATATGGCCACCTGTATACAGATGGTATCTCGCCAGCCCAGTTGCCGTGGATGCGCTCGATAGGTGCAGTCCACTCCAGAGTGGTACCTTCCCATGGATTGCCATAAGTGTGCTCACCTTCTGTACGCTCTACATCTACCTTGCGGCCCTTGAATATGCTGTAGAAGAAGTTTACCACAAAGATCAGCTGAGCGAGGAATACCACGATAGCTGCTACAGAGATAAACTGCGTGAGGAAGTTGAAGTTATTGAAGGTCTCAAAGTTTGCGAAAGTATAGTAACGACGAGGGAGACCAGTCATAAAGTGCATAGGGAAGAAGATAGCGTAGCCACCGATCAGGGTCACATAGAAGTGAATGTAACCGAGGGTATCATTCATAAAGCGACCGTAGAAACGTGGGAACCAGTGGTACACACCTGCAAACATACCGAAGAATGCTGCTACACCCATTACGATGTGGAAGTGAGCTACTACAAAGTATGTATCGTGGAGCTGGATATCGATAGGCGAGTTACCCAACATGAGACCAGTGAGACCACCAGAGATGAACATCGATACGAATCCGATAGCAAAGAGCATCGGTACCGTGAGACGGATGCTACCCTTCCAGATGGTACCTATCCAGTTGAACACCTTGATAGCTGATGGGACAGCGATGAGGAGTGTAAAGAGTACGAATACTGCAGCGAGGTTTGGATTGAGACCTGTCACAAACATGTGGTGTGCCCACACGAGGAAGGAGATAACCACGATAGCCATGATAGATACCACCATTGCACGGTAGCCGAAGATAGGCTTGCGGCTGTGTACCGACAGTACCTCAGACACGATACCCATGGCCGGGAGGATGATGATGTATACCTCCGGGTGACCGAGGAACCAGAACAGGTGCTGGAACAGGATCGGAGAACCGCCCCTGTAGTCGAGCAGGTGACCGTTTACCACGATCATATTGAGGTAGAATGAGGTGCCGAGCAGACGGTCAAACTCGAGGAGCGCCACACCAGCGAGGAGCGCCGGAAATGACAGGATACCGAGGATAGCCGTGAACATGAATGCCCAGATAGTGAGCGGGAGCTTCATCATGCCCATACCCTTGGTACGGAGATTCAGGATAGTAGCTACATAGTTGAGACCGCCGAGCAGGGATGATATGATGAAGAAAGTCATAGCCAGTGCCCAAAGGTCAAAACCGAGGCCAGAACCCTTATTGATAGCGATATCCCTCATACCATTCAGTGGTGGGTAAGCTGTCCAACCGCCAGAGGCAGGACCAGTCTGTACAAAGAATGATGTAAACAGTACTATAGAAGCTGCGAAGAAGAACCAATAAGACAGCATATTGATAAAGCCGGAGGCCATATCACGCGCACCGATCTGGTATGGTATCAGCAGGTTTGCAAATGTACCTGACAGACCGCCAGTTAGTACGAAGAATACGAGGATGGTACCGTGCATGGTAACCATAGCAAGATAAAACTCATTGCTGATCTTGCCACCTTCTGCCCATTTGCCCAGAAATGTCTCCAGGAATGGGAAAGTATCATTTGGCCAGCCGAGCTGCAGACGGAAAAGCACCGAAAGCAAACCACCTACGATACCCCAAAACATACCTGTGATGAGGAACTGCTTGGCGATCGTCTTGTGATCTGTGGAGAAGATATAAGTCTCCATCCAGGTAGGCTCGTGATGGTGGTCATGGCCGTGGATGTGGTCTGTATCCACATGCCCGTGTACATCGGCGGTTGTTGTTGTGTGAGCACTCATGTCTACTTCTTATTGATATTAATTAGTGTGCAAAATAGCACTGCTATTTTTAGTTTATGATTCTTATTTCTTTACTAGTTCTGCTACTGGCTTGCCTGTCTTTGCAGTTTCTTTGGATGTGCTATCAGTAGCTGCGGTAGCCGGAGCTGCTGTAGAGTCGGTAGCTGTACCTTCAGCCTTTGGCGCTACGTAGATAGGAGACTGCTTCTTCATCCACTCATCGTATTCTGCCTGGTCTTTTACTACTACCACTTCTTTCTGCATACCATAGTGAGAGCGGCCGCAGATCTCAGTACAAGCGAGCTCATACTTGAAGGTCTTCCAGCGAGGCTCACCGGTCTCAGGGTTGATCGTATTCCACCATGGGAGTGTCTTGAGATAGTCACGCATCTCCTCTGTAGTGTACTTTGGAGTAAAGTAGAATTGAGTAGGGATCCCTGGCACACAATCCATCTTGACACGGAAGTGAGGGAGGTAAAAAGAGTGGATCACATCCAGCGCACCGAGCTTGACCAGAACAGGCTTGCCCTTGATGAAGACCAGCTTGTCAGACCAGAAGTCGTCGTGGCTGTTTGGATCGGTCCAATCTATACCGAGCTCATTGGTCGGAGTGATGTGAGCAGTGTCCAGTATGCGGTGGCCAAACTTGCCATCAGCACCGGGATAGCGAGCCATCCACTGGAATTGCTTGGCAGTGACCTCTACTACGAGGGCGTTCTTGTCACGAGATTCTACGTCAAATATCTGGAACCAAACCCTCATACCCATTACCACGAGTACGGCGAGTACGATAGCCGGGATCACTGTCCAGATCACCTCCAGCTTGTTATTGTGAGAGTAGAAGTATGCTTTCTTGTTCTTGCTCTGATTGTACCTGTAGGCAAAGTAGAAAAGGGCAAACTGGGTCAGGATGAAAACGATGGTCATGAAGAACAGCGTCACATAGAACAGGTTGTCTGTCTTCTCTCCGTGGTAGGAGGCGGACTTTGGTATCATGATAGGCGCCAGGAGCTTGACCTGATAGACGATACTGATGAAGAACGCTATGACAAAGCCGAGGAGCATGTATCCGTTCCACTTGCTCTTGGCGTCATAATTCATGCCCTTGCCGGCTATGTCTTCAGACAGCTCGTTGGTCTTGCCTATGAGAACCAGCACTGTGAAGAACAATACGATCAATGCAAAAGTGACAAATGCTAACATGATTTTTCTTTATTGATTTCCTTATAATTTCTATTCTACTACTACAACTAGTCTATTACTCTTTTGTTTTCGGTCCCGATGCAAATATAAGCAGTCCAGTGTTTTATGCGTACTCTACATGGTGACGGAGGCTCTCCTTGAGGTAAGGGTCATTTTCATTGAAAGTGCTATCCTTAGAGAACTCATTGAAGAACATGTAGAGGAACATACCGAGGAAGCCGACAAAAGTCAGCAGCTCTGGCAGACCGAGAGATGCCTTGGTCTGACGACCACCGCAAGCCTCCTCTCCTTCCTTGCCTTCACCTTCCTTGCAGGCAGCCATGTGCTCTTTGCACTCACCCTTGCCCATACCGGCACAGCAGACTTTCTCGCCACCCTTGGCTTCTTCAGATTTTGTTTCTTTAGCTTCTCCTTCTGTCTGTGCAGCAGCTTCGTTGGCTGACTTGCCTTCAGCTGTATTAGCGTCTGTCGAGCCCTTCTCAGGTGTCACTAGAGTTTTACCTACAGTCCCTTTGGCTGTTCCGGCATCAGCCTGTGCGTACAGTACTGTACCGCCAGCGAGAGCAGCTTCCTTCTTTTCTTCTTTGCCTTCACCCTTCTTGCAGCACTCCTCCTGGCCAGCTGGCAGCAGGTTTGGCTCGAACATGGTCATATTGAAGAAGTCTACATAGTGACCGAAGATCACGAGTACAGCGATGAACGCAGCTACCTTCAGGTTACGCTTGGCACCCCTCTTGATGAAGAGGAGGAGCGGCGCAGCAAAATTGATAGTCAGTGCCAGGAAGATGGTGAATTTGAACGTAGGAACGTCAAACCTCTTGACCCAGTAGTTAGTATCTTCAGGGAGGTTAGCATACCACTGGAGCATAAACTGGGAGAACCACAGGTAAGTCCAGAAGATAGAGAAAGCAAACATGTACTTGCCCATATCGTGGATGTGGTTTTCGTTTACTTGCTGCAGGTAGCCGCGGCTCTTCAGGAATATCACGAGCAGGATAGCCATAGCGAATCCGCCGCAACCGTAGCTGGCAAAATTGTACCAGCCGAAGAGTGTAGAGTACCAGTGTGGATCCTGGCTCATCACCATATCCCAGCTGACGAATGACTCAGATACTGCGAATACAACGATCCAGAGTGCTGCCATGAGCTTAGAGCGCTTGTATACCTTCTGGTCACCGATGTTCTTGGCATTGATCGCGCTGATCACAGCCTTGCCTACGAGGATCCAGAGTGTGAAGTAGATCACTACACGTGCAGTCCAGAAACCCTTATTGAAGAATGCCTGCTTTACGTTTGGCAGTTCTTTCATGTTTGCCTCCAGAGACCAGTGCTCATACAGATTGTGGTAGCCGCCCCATACACCGCCTACGATGATAGCCGCGAATACCGCGCCGACCACTACGAAGCCGGAGAGTGACATGTATACCCTCTTGACCAGCGTGATCCAGCCGGAGTAGCCGAGCTGATTGGCCGAGACGAAGAAGATACCAAAGATACCCATACCGGTAAAGTAGTAGGTATTGAGGAGGATATTTGACCAGAAACGGCTGTGATTGTCATGCACGCCATTGGCAAAGAAAGCCCATATCAGGCCGAGCAGCCCCACCCCCATCATGATGAAGAGGTTCTTTTTTAGCTTGCTGTCAAATTCAAATTTTTCTACCATGTCTTTATAAATTACTTGTGATCTGCTGTCTTTGTTTCTCTTTTACGTTTCCAGGGATTATCCTTTCTTTTTTGCATCAGCCTTTGGAGCTTCTGCTTTAGCACCATCCTTCTTCTCTTCCTCCTTTGGCGCACCAGCACCAGTAGCTGCGCCGTCTATGCCGGCGAGGCTCTTGATGTAGTGTATCACCTGCCACCTCTCGGTCACATTGAGTGAGTAGCCGTAGCCGCCCATCATGCCTTTGCCATAGCTGACAGAGTAGAAGATATTGCCATCCTTGATCTCAGGCAGCCTCTTCTTGTAGTCTGGTGGTACGGCTGTGTATGGGCCATCAGATCCGTCTTCCAGTACTACGAGGTTGCCCTGGCCATTGCCCGCTGCGCCATGGCAGTTGATGCAATGTGTATTGTAGAGCTTGCCACCAGCGGCCTTGTTTTCTTCTGTGTACTCCAGCGGATCCTTGAGAGATGCTGCAGCCTTGTCATACTCCTCCTGCCATTTGTCAGCAGCGTGAGTGAAATAGCTCTTTGACATATAAGACATGAGGTATGCCTCATTGGTGCGGATCTTCTCATCTGCAGGGATCCAGCCGCGTGGGATGGTGCCTGCTACAGGCTTGCGCGTAGATACGGAGTCACCATCCTCATTCACTATCACACTCGGAGCGTAGGTCTCCAGCGCGTTTGAGTAGGTCATGTCCGGCATGTATACACGGCCAGGCGTCTTGGGGTCAAAACCGCATGATGACAGCAGTGTCAGAGAGGCTGCTACCAGTGCTACGTTTATGATTTGCTTTCTCATTATCTTATTCTTATTGAGCTTCTTTCTTTTCTTTTTTCTTCAGAGGTCCTATCGTCATTTTTGAAGACGCAAAATATTGCGTCTCTACATGGGTGCTTATTCGCCGTCCTTGAAAGTGCGGTTCTTTACTTCCACTGCACCATTGCCATTGCAGAGAGACTTGATCTTCTCGATCTCCTCGGCAGACTTGCCCTCGATATCAAATACGAGTGCAAAACGATCATCCGTAGTGCGTGGCTCATAGATGCGCGGTACATAGCCAGGGATCAGCTTATTGCGCACGCAGTATGTAAGTACCATGCCCCATGCTGAGAAGAGGACCGTGAGCTCAAAGGTGATCGGTATGAAGGATGGGAGCGGCCAGTATGGCTTGCCACCAAAGTTCAGAGGATAGTTGAAAGCCATCACCCATGTCATGAATGACAGAGCGAGTGTGGTACCGGTAGCACCAAAGAGGAAACCGGCTGTGTGGAGCCTCGTCTCGCGATAGCCGAGTGCATTCTCCAGGCCGTGTACCGGAAATGGCGTCAGCGTCTCATATATCTCCAGGCCATCGTGGCGGATGTGCTCTATAGCGTGGAGGAATACCTCCTCATGATCCCAGAGACCGAGTACGAAATTGTTGCTTTGTTTTACTGCACCCATCTTTACCTTATTTATCTTTTATTGATCGACGCTGTGGCGTCTTTTTCGTCAATTTTCTTTTTCAAATTCCTTTTTGCGAAGCCGCAAAATGTTGCGGCTCTACGATATTACTTGGCGTCCTTATCCAGGATACCAAATGTAGTGTGACCTACGAATCCGCCACTGGCCAGACCTTCTTGCTTCGCACGCTCAGCCTTGGCTGTAGCAGATGAGGTACGGAACACTGACTTCACCTCGGCGATAGCGATCACAGGGAAGAAGCGGCAGAACAGGAGGAACAGGGTCATGAACAGGCCGATAGAACCGATGAAGATCGAGATATCTACCCATGATGGCTGGAAGTATGCCCAGCTTGATACCAGGAAGTCATCTGCCAGAGAGGTAACGATGATCACGAAGCGCTCGAACCACATACCGATATTCACGAAGATAGAGAGTACGAACGTAACCCAGAGGTTGCGGCGGAATGGCTTGAACCAGTATGCCTGCGGAGAGATCACGTTGCAGCTCATCATCATGAAGTATGCCCACCAGTATTTGCCCAGTGCACGATTGTAGAATGCGAACTGCTCATACATGTAGCCAGAGTACCATGCGATGAAGAGCTCTGTGATGTAAGCGATACCTACGATAGAGCCTGTGAGTACGATGATCTTATTCATCGACTCGATGTGGTTTACAGTGATGTAGTCTTCCAGTTTAAACACCTTGCGCACGATGAGCATCAGCGTCTCCACCATGGCGAAACCAGAGAAGATCGCACCTGCCACGAAGTATGGAGGGAAGATGGTAGTGTGCCAGCCCGGGATGACGGATGTAGCAAAGTCAAATGATACGATAGTGTGTACAGAAAGTACGAGCGGTGTAGAGAGGCCTGCGAGGATCAGGGAGAGAGACTCGAAGCGCTGCCACTGCTTGGCTGTACCGGTCCATCCGAATGAAAGGATGTTGTAGATCATCTTACGGGTCTTGCCCTTTGACCTGTCACGGATCGTAGCGAAGTCTGGCATGAGACCAGAGTACCAGAAGAGGAGTGATACTGAGAAGTAAGTAGAGATCGCAAATACGTCCCAGAGGAGTGGTGAGTTAAAGTTAACCCAGAGCGGACCACGTGTATTAGGATAAGGGAAGATAAAGAACGCGTTCCAAACACGGCCCATGTGGAATACCGGGAACATACCGGCACATATCACCGCAAAGATCGTCATCGCCTCCGCTGCACGGTTGATACCGGTACGGAACCTCTGGCGGAAGAGGAGGAGGATGGCTGAGATCAGCGTACCTGCGTGACCGATACCGATCCACCACACGAAGTTGGTGATATCCCAGGCCCAGTCTACCGTCTTATTCAGACCCCAGACACCGATACCGAAGAATACCGTCCAGCTCAGTGCAAATATAAAGAGGCCGGCCAGAGCGCCGAAGATGATCAGCAGCAGCCACCATCCGGTGTAGGTTTTCTCGGTAGGTGCTACGAGCTCGTCAGTGATGATGGTATAGTTCTTATTACCATTGATGAGCGGTTCTCTAAAATCCGATTCGTAAGCGTGCATCTTTTTTGTTTTTATCAGAGTTAGTAGTCAGTATTTAGTAGTCAGTATTTAGAAAATACAATGGAACTACCTGCTATCTGCCTTTACCTTCTCTTTATTATCGACTTTATCTTAATACTTAATACTAATTACTTAATACTTTATGCTTCTTTACCAGCTGCCTTAACTTCTTCCTCACGGTTCCTCACCTTGGTCAGGTAGGTCACGTTTGGCATGGTGTGGATCTCCTCTATCACGCCAAATGTACGTGGGTCCTGGAGCAGGCCGGCTACTACGCTTTCCTTGTTATTGCCATCACCAAAGATGATCGCATCTGTAGGGCAGGCAGTCTGGCAGGCGCTCTTCACCTCACCATCCTTCAGCGGACGATTTTCCTTCTTGGCTGCGAGCTTGCCCTCCTGAGTACGCTGTACGCAGAATGAGCACTTCTCGATCACACCACGGGAGCGTACGGTCACATCAGGGTTCAGCACCATGCGGGCCAGAGGCTCATGCAGAGAGCGGGTAGCGTCAGAGAGGAGGCCTTCATTTGCCCACATCTTGCTTACACGCTTGCCATCGAAAGAGTCAGCAGCCTGATAGTCATACCAGTTGAAGCGGCGAACCTTGTATGGACAGTTGTTTGCGCAGTAGCGGGTACCGATACACCTGTTGTAGGTCATCTGGTTCAGACCTTCGCTGCTGTGTGTAGTAGCGGCTACCGGGCAAACGTTTTCGCACGGAGCATTGTCGCACTGCTGGCACAGCATCGGCTGGAATACTACGTCTACCTCCTCTGCAGGGAGCGCCGGTGCGTTCTTGTCTGCCGGGTCTGTAGCGTTTTCTTCCATCTTGGTAAACGTGAAGTAGCGGTCGATACGCATCCAGTGCATTTCGCGTGAGCGGATCACCTGATCCTTGCCTACTACAGGCACGTTGTTCTCTATATTACAAGCCGTCACGCAGGCACCGCAACCGATGCAAGAGTTCAGGTCTATGTTCATTTTCCAGTGGTGGCCTGGGTACTCATGCTTGTAGTACAGGGTCACCAGCTCTTCGAGTATTTCCTTACGCTCTTCATTGCCGGCGTCAGGACTCTTGAGGTACTCAGGGAGCGTCGTTTCCTTTACGATGTGGCGCTTCTTGATACCGCCGAGGTCTTTCAGCACGATATTGTGGTGAGACTGGGTGATCGCTACTTTCTCCTCCTGACTCAGTATCTCTACTGTAGCCTTAGATACGAATGAGTAGTTGTCTCCCGTCATACCGAGGAGCGGATATACGTTCTTGCCTACCTTCAGGTCGTCTCCTGCTGCGCCATTAGTTACGGTCTTGCCGTAGCCTACTGCGATAGCAAAAGTGCCATCAGCTATACCAGGTACTGCTACTGCAGGCAGGGTCACTGACTGGCCGTTTGCAGTCACCTTGACGAGCTGGTAGTCTTTCAGCTCGAGGTCGTTCTTGATGTTGTTCTTCCTCCTCCAGTTTACAGAGGTCAGGACCACGTTGCCCCAGGTGATCTTAGTGATCGGGTCCGGGTTTTCCTGTTGGAATGGATTGCCAGCCCAGGTACCATCACCGATCGCTACAGACTCATATATCTTGAGCTGTGTATCGCCGAGATTGCCATAGGCAGCAGTGACAGCAGCAGCGGCGTCAGCAGCAGTAGCAGTGAAGCTACCGGTCCATGAGCCTACAGTTGTCTTGTCGCCTTCTACTACCAGCTCACCATCGTGGACGGTCACATCCCACAGCGCATTGAAGCCTGTGAACTTAGACTGCTTGCCGCTGAGGTTCTTGTCCCAGTAGGCACGGATATAGTCGTAGAAGTTTGTGTTATTGCCAGACCATGTGAGGAGAGTCTCCTGCGCCTGGCGCGTATTGAATAGCTTAGAAATAGTAGGCTGAGTGATATTGTACACGCCAGTCTTTGGAGAGATGTCATTCCATGACTCGAGCCAGTGATTGTCCGGGCAAACGTAAGCGCAAGCCTCAGATGTCTCATCAGCTACCTCGCTGAATGATACAGATACAGCAGCCTTCTTGATAGCGTCCTTCAGCTTGGCAGCCTGAGGGTGCGTGAGGAGAGGATTGCTATGGTAGAAGATCACAGCCTTGATCGTACCGCCATCGAGACCTGCCAGGAGGTCAGCAGCAGCCTTGTCAGAGCCTTTCTTGGTATTGTATGTCTGAGAGTCAGAGATGGTAGCACCGTAGCTATCGAGCGCCTTGTTGATAGCGTTTACTACCGTCTGTACATTAGGATCGTTTGAGCCTGATACTACAAGTGCAGCACCCTTGGCAGCTACGAGCTCCTTGGCTACACCATCGGCCTTCTTATTGCCAGATGCACCGCCTTCTATAGCCTTCAGCAGGTCTACTGCGAATGTAGCTTCTTCACCCGGCTTTACAGTCACCCTCTTGTCAGCGGCAGAGCCGGTCACTGTGAGTGCAGACTCTACCTGTATGTGGCGTGACATTTCTTTCTTGCCACCGCTGAGCTTACGGTTCTTTGACCAGTCCTTGGCAAACTCGATAGGCGACAGCCATGTGCCGAGGAAGTCGCAACCAATACCCACGATCACCTTAGCCTTGTCAAAATGATAGGCAGGGATCGCGCCGCCATTGGCAGCCAGGATACCAGAGTATGATACGGAGTCAGACACCAGGTGGTCAGCACCATAGGCCTTCTTAAACTCCTCGATAGCAGCGAGTGTAGATGGAGACGGGATGGTAGCAGAGTAGATCACGATCTTGCCGCCGGCGTCTTTCACTGCCTTGAGCTTCTCTCCTATTTCCTTATCAGCAGTATCCCATGTGATATTCTCTTTGCCCCTCATCGGATTGCGATAGCGGCCACCGTCATAGAGAGACAGTACTGATGCCTGCGCACGGCTGGAGGTACCTCCCTGGCTCACTATAGAGAGGCTATTGCCTTCCACCTTGATAGGACGTCCTTCGCGGGTCTTGACCAGCACTGCGGCGTAGTCACCACCCTGGTAGGTAGCAGTGGCATAGTAGTTTGCTATGCCCGGAGTGATTTCCTCCGGCTTGAATGCATATGGGATGGATTTGCGTACCGGCATCTCGCAGCCAGCAGCTACCACAGCGGCTGTGGTGCTAAATCCGAGCATCTTCAGAAAGTCCCTACGGCTGGTAGTGCCCTTGGTAGTGATAGGCTCTGTGATGGAGCCGAGCACTGGCAGCTCATCTGCAAACTCTCTGTCGTTTTGCAGGGACGGCTGCTCCAGTTCTTCCAGACCTTTCCAGTATACTTTGTCTTCCATGTCGTTTATTTCGAGTTAAACTTGATCTTTTAATTTCCTTTCGTTTTCCTTTCGGCCCAGTGAAGCCGCAAAATATTGCGGTTCTACATCGTTTCTTTGGTTCAGCCCTTGTGAAGCCGCAAAATATTGCGGCTCTACATGATTAATAGTGGCACTTAGCACACTCGGTACCGCCGATCTTCTCTACGGTCACCTTGTCTATCTTCTTGTTTTTCAGGTCTTCGTGCAGCTTTTCGTAAGTGCTGTAGTAGTTGTTTGAGGCAAACTGGACTTCTGTCTGGCGGTGACAGTTGACACACCAGCCCATAGAGAGCGGAGCGTACTGGTATACCTCAGCCATAGTCTCTACCGGGCCGTGGCAGGTCTGGCACTGTACCTTGCCGGCTACTACGTGCTGAGAGTGGTTGAAGTACACATGGTCAGGCAGGTTGTGGATACGTACCCACTCTACCGGCCTAGGAGTGCCAGAGTATACCTTCTTGTCAGGATCCCAGCCCACAGCCTTGTAGATCTTGGCGATCTCCTCAGTACCATATACAGGTCCCTTGGTCACAGCCTTGTGGCAGTTCATACATGTATTGAGTGTAGGGATGCCTGATGCCTTACCCTTGCCAGCGCCGATGTGGCAGTACTGGCAGTCTATCTTATGCTTGCCAGCGTGGAGCTGGTGAGAGAAGCGGATAGGCTGAGTAGGCTGATATCCCTTCTGACGGCCCAGGCGGATACCGCCCTCTGCGAGCCAGAAGATGCTACCTACAAAGAGGATGAGGATAGCAGCAGCCTTGAATGAACGAGTCTTGTAGAATGGCGTACCAGCTTCTACCTTGATACCCTTCTGCTCGCTGAGCACAGTATCGAGGCGGCGGGTCACTGCTACGAGTATCGCAGCGAGTACCAGCATGAGCAGGCCGAGGAGGTAGAGCGTCGTGTTTGAGCTTTCCTCAGGCTTGGCAGGCGTACCTGGTGTAGTAGCACCGCCACCACCGCCGGCAGTAGCGGGAGCACCAGCGTCAGGGTTCTCTACATAGAGGAGGATCTTGTCTATGTCCTCATCCTTGAGAGACGGGAAGCGGTTCATCTCAGATGGTGCATAGTTCTGGATATTGACGGCATATGGATCCTTGGCGGCTACGGCGTCGCTCCAGTTCTTGATCCACATATGCAGCCAGTAGGTACCAGGCTTGCCCTGATAGGCACCGGCGTCTTCCCACCTTTTGGTCACACCCATCAGGGCCGGACCAGTCTGAGCTACCTTGGGATTGTGGCAGCTGGCGCAATTGCTTTTGAACAGCGATTTACCCTCGCTCCACTTTGCCTTGTCGACATCGGCGGCAAATGAAACAGCAGAAAAGAGATTGAAAATCAGGGCAAAAGCGAAGAGCAGGGGCAGGTTTTTCCTCATCAGAGTACTTCTATTTTCCATCATGAATGGTATGATTTGTCAGAATAGTGTCATAAAAATGACGGGGGCAAATATAATGGGGCAACTATTAAAAAAGCAAAAAAGTACAATAAAATTTACACCTTAACTTTTGTGACAATTCTCACTGAAAAACATAGTGTTTATCAGGGTTTCAGCCTATTTAGAAAGAATCTAAACTGTGATTGTTGATAAAAGTTTTCCCCACTGGACAGTCTATCAGCATAAAAATGACAAAACTGGATTTGTCATATAACAGGAAATGGCAATCCGAGGGAGTTTGGGCATTTCTGAATCCACGCCTCTAAAAAATGACGATTTTGTGACAATACAGAATCGGGGCAACCCACCGGACAATATACCTTTATACAAAACTAGTCTATGAAACAATTCTTTACCTTTTGTGCACTGCTATCTTTCACCCTCCGTGTGGCAGGTCAGGCGGGTACAGACTTTGTCCTGACTTTCGAAGATACGGCAGTGATACACCAGCACTACTATACCGATACGATACTGGACTCTGCCAGTATCTGGCAGATAGGCATGCCACAAAAGTTGTTTTTCGATTCTGCTTTTTCGAGGCCTAACGCTCTGGTCACGCTACTTGATTCCTCCTATCCCTCCTCCACTGCCGCTTCATTTATCCTGGACCTCGGCAAACTGCCGGGCTATTTCTCCAGTCCCGTTTTGGTTTTTGAGCAAAAATTTGATTTTGATTCTCTGAAAAGTGGCGGCTACATCCACTACTCCATTGACAAAGGGCAGACCTGGGGCCGGGTAACCGGCAGCCAACTCAGACCAACAATGGGAGAACCACTGACGTATGCCCCTGAGTGGACGGACTTCCAGTCTAATGCTGGTCCCAAGGACACGCTGCCCGGTGGCAATCTATATGTGACAGGCAACTCCTTAGGCTGGAATAAAAGCTCATTGTCCTTTATATGTGTTTCTGCTTTTGATAGCACGCTATGGTTAAAGTTTACGGCCTATAGCGATAGCGCAGCCAATGGCCATGCCGGATGGATGCTGGACAATATAACATGGACGATGTATCCTACGATCAATTGTCCTCTATCTGTAAGCGATATACCTAAAGACCATCTTCAGATCCGGCCAAATCCTGCCACGAGCGCCTTTGAGATAGCGCTGAGTAATCAGGCACCTGGCCAGTATACCCTGACCCTCACCGACCTGATGGGAAGGCGTGTATTGGAAAAAAGCTTTTACGGTACAGCTGTAATGATGCGCCGGGATGGCCTGTCTGACGGGAGCTATCTGGTGCGGGTGGTGAATGATAAGACGGGAGATAGCTTTACCAAACAATTGATCATAGACTAAAACTATTCTTATGAAACGAATTTATACTACTCTCCTATTAGTAACTATGAGCGTGTGTTCTGCGGTAGCGCAAAGCAGCCCTAATTTCATATTGACCTTTGAAGACACTTCGGCCACAGCGAGATACCTGTATACTGATAGTGCGCTAGACTCACTGGGCATATGGCAGATAGGTCGCCCGGATAAGGCCATTTTTGATTCGGCGTATGCCTCAGACAGCGCTATAGTCACGGTTCTAGATTCTGCCATGCCGGCAAATACCCGGGCAGCCTTTATTGTTTCAATACCTTTCGACGTGCAATATGGCGGTGGTGGAGCGCTACTAACCTTTGTGCATAAACTTGACATGGATATTGCACATGGCGGTGCCAGTATAGAATACTCTGTAGATAGCGGACAGCATTGGCACAGCGTATATACCGGCGAAGTTCCCAGCCTCTATTATACGATCAACGGTCTCCAAGGCTTTTGCGACATGTCATGCGATTTTGAATATGTGGATGGACACTATATCAATCCTCCCATTTGGTATAATAAGCATGCGACGGGTGATACTACATCTACAGGCTTGGCATATATCAGTGGACTGGACAGCGCATGGACCGAAGATACTATTGTGATCGCTACGGGATGTATATTGAAAACATCTACAGACAATCCTTTACTTTTCAAGTTTACTGCTTTCACAGATAGTCTCAGCGGTGACCGGGCCGGATGGATGATAGACAATATCAGATTCAGGTCCCACCCCTTTAATTGCCCCGGTGGTATCACAGAACTTAGTTCTTCGCACCTGCGTATCAGTCCAAATCCCGCCACCAGCGCTTTTGAGATAGCGCTGAGTAATCAGGCACCTGGCCAGTATACCGTGACACTCACCGACCTGATGGGAGGGCGTGTATTGGAAAAAAGCTTTTACGGTACAGCTGTAATGATGCGCCGGGATGGCCTGTCTGACGGGAGCTATCTGGTGCGGGTGGTGAATGATAAGACGGGAGATAGCTTTACTAAACGAATCGTAATAGAATAAGCGCCTTTAATTGTCTTATACAACAACTTTTATCAGAAAACTCCGGTCTTGCCGGAATTTTTGTTTTTAGCGGTAGGCGGCTTTTCTTTTTTAAATAGCTGCTGGACATGGCGTTAGGCCAGTTTTTAAGACTTGATAACAGTTTTGGCACGGTTATCGCAAACACTCATCCGACGGCGATCTACTAGCTGCCGCAATCACTAAAACATAATACCGCATGGGAGGAGAGCTGTACATTTTTATTTTTTAATTACTAAAAACTATAATCATGGAAAGCAATCAAAAAGGCACCGTCAGTAAGAAGGTCTTCTACTCGGCGATCATCCTACTCGTACTGCTGAACATCGGTACTGCATACGTACTCTATAATACAGATACAGAAAAGAAAAGCGTGACCGCGCAGAAGGTGTCACTGGAGAGAGAATTTAAAAACATCTCTGATACACTCGATGCAAAGCGTGCTGAGCTCACAGCCTACATGGGCAAGAATGCCGAGCTGGACAATAAGATCCGCGAAGACCAGGCTATGATAGACCGCGAGAAAGCCCAAATAGCAGATATGGTGCGCAAAGGCAACATGACACAGGGTGAACTGGCAAAAGCCCGCCAGATGGTATCTAAGTATGAAGCATCTATCAAAGACCTGACTGAACAGATAGCCCAACTCAATACAAAGAACCAGGAGCTGACCAATCAGAATACAGACCTGACTAAGAATCTCGATGCTGAGCGCGTGACCACTGCGCAGCTGACAGATCAGAATAAAGGCCTGGCCAAGAAAGTAGAAGTAGGCTCCCTGCTGCAGATAGCTAAAGTGGATGTAGAAGCTATCAAGAAGCGCCACAGCGGCAAGGAAGTACCTGTGAAGAGGGTAAAAGCTGCTGAAGAACTGAAGATCACCTTTGAAACAGGTAACAATAAGGTACTAGACCCGGGCAACCTCGACCTCTATGTAAGGATCATCAATCCTAAGGGTGAAACTGTAGCTCAGCAGGATAAGGGCTCTGGCACTATCGCCACTGCTGAATCTGACAATCCGGTACAATACAGCAAGAAGGCTGATATAGACTGGGATCAGAAGAGCAAGAAGGTGATCATGTACTGGGAGCAGCACCTGCAGGATCCAGGCACCTACAAGGTACAGGTATACCAAAAGGGCTATGTAGTAGGTGAAGGTGAAGTGAAGCTGATCTAACTACCGCGTCTCTCTCTAGTCTTCCATATAGTGAGCCTCCTCTCCCTGATAGGGTGAGGAGGTTTTTCTTTTAATGCCACCTCTCCCATCCCTCTCCAAAGGAGAGGGCTAATGCAAATAAAAAAAGCGCAACCCAGCATATTGCTGAGTGGAAGGAGGAATACGCGACCGTCTGCATTTGTCCGATGTGAATAAGTGGAAAGTTTGCAACCTGATCTGGAATGGGCTAGCATCATTTTTGATTTAGAAATATGGCATGACCATCCATCCAGACTTCACAGACCGGTTCTCACCGGAGGCAGAGCAGAGTATCAGTGGCCTGATGGCGCTGGTAAACCGTATAAGGCGTAGCGCTAAAAAAGAGAAAGGCTCGCTGCTGCCGGCATCATTTGATCTGGATGAGACAGATATGGCGATGCTACAGGAGCATGTAGTCAGGTTATTTGCCGAGGCTGATATCTCCTATGCGCTCACTGAGAGCGGCATACCGGTGGGCAATAGCTTTGCAGAGGAGACAATGCGCCTTTTCAAGGCCTCTATCCTGCCATATGTGCTGCATGAGCGCGACCTGCGCGTAGTGATCAAAAAGATATTTCACCATAAGAGAGACGGCGATCTGTATAGCGACCTGATGGAGGCATATGGCAATGACTGGGTCTGTGCTAACGCAGCTATGCTCCTGCCGGATAGTGCCATCATACAGACATACCTGGAGAACGCCGCAAAAGTAATCTCCTACCGGATAGCAGCGATAGGTATGGAGGAGGAAATACTGATCCGCGCGGGCAGGGATGAGACGCTGATTACGCCATTTATGGAGCAGAATAAGGAGGTGAATGAACTGCTCGTATCTATAGAAAAAGAAGATCGCGAAAAGGTAAACGAAGACTATGGCCAGGCCATGGTGATGCTGAAACAATGTACCAGCAACATACGGAGCATGGACAAAGCAGCGGCACAAAATGGCACCTCGCTGAAGCAGACCTTTCTGCTGCGCAAATCTGAAAAACTGGTGGAGCGGCTCAGCCGCATACTGGCCCTGATACAGGAGATAGAGGCCGGGCAAAAAGTGACCGGCTTCTGCACGCTGATCGCAGAGATCATACAGACGGAGCTGCGCCCGCGCAAGCTGCGCGAGTTTGTGAATGACAATGTACAGATGATAGCCTACCGTATCACCGAGCACAAGCGGATGACGGGTGAGCACTACATCACCTCAGGGAGGCGGGAGTACAGGGACATGTTTCTCTCTGCTGCGGGTGGTGGTTTTATCGTCTCGTTTATGGTCATCATCAAGCTCTTCCTGCATCACGCGAAACTGCCGCCCCTGTGGGAGGGTATAGGCTACTCCCTAAACTATGCCATCGGGTTTGTAGTAGTGCAGCTGCTGGGCTTCACTATCGCTACCAAGCAGCCTGCTATGACAGCTGCCTATATAGCAGGCTCCCTGGATGGCGCTGAGGGCAAGAGGGACTATGTGCGCTTTGCAGCCGTGATCGCAGCGGTGATGCGCAGCCAGATCGTATCCTTTGCCGGCAACCTGCTGGTGGTTTTCCCGTTTGCACTGCTGTGGATCTACCTGATAGGCCTAGCTGGTGGCGACCACTTCATAGCCGGCCATACAGCTGAGAAGATGCTGGCAGACATCTCTCCTACCAGATCTCCGTCTGCACTGTATGCGGCCTTTGCAGGTTTCTACCTTTTCATGGCCGGCCTGATATCGGGCTTTGGCGATAATAAGGTGATCGTAAGCCGCATAGGACTGCGCCTGCAGCACCATCCGTGGCTGATCAGGCACATGCGGGCAGACAGGCTGGCGCGCCTCTCCCACTATCTGGAGCACAACCTCGGCGGCCTGATGGGCAATATAGCTGTGGGCTTCATGCTGGGGATGACGGCCTTTGCCGGGCATATCACCGGGATACCACTGGATATCCGCCACGTGACCTTCTCCATGGGAAATTTTGCGCTGGGTATCTACGGGCAGCACTATCATGTAGCTATGCAGACGTTGCTCTCCTGCCTGGGCGGACTGGCAGTGATCGGCTTTGTCAATTTCATCGTGAGCTTCTGGCTGGCACTTTTTGTGGCCATGCGGTCGCGTGGATTGTACTTTGCTAACTATCCCGACCTGATACGCTCTGTATGGAAGTATTTCCGGAAGCATCCGTCGGAGTTTTTCTGGCCGAAGAGTGAGGAGAAGGCTGTGGCAGAGGCAGAGGTGGCAGAGGCAGAGATCGTTTGATCGGCAGGTCTATAGATAGTATCTGAAGTTTGGAAAGAAAGCAGGAAGCGCATAGATTCATACTTCACTTTTTCTCCCTTGCACACAGAAAAACTACATGGCCTGGACCACCTGCGCGCACTAGCCATCCTGCTGGTGTTCTTCTTTCACTATCAGTTGCCATATTTTGGCCATCCGGCGTGGCTGCAGGATGTTGCAGCTTTTGGATGGACAGGTGTGGACCTGTTTTTTGTGCTGAGTGGTTTTCTTATCTCCTCTCACTTGTTTGCTGCGATAGCTCAGGGACGCCCCATATCCTTTTCCCGTTTCTTCCTGAAGCGTGTCTTCAGGATCATTCCCATCTATGTTGTAGTCGTATCTATTTACTTTTTGGTGCCCGCATTTCATGAGCGGGAGGCACTGCGACCATTGTGGCGCTACCTCACTTTCACTCAAAATTTTGGACTTGACCTTTCTACCGGAGGCACCTTCTCTCATGCATGGTCGCTGTGCGTGGAGGAGCATTTCTACCTGGTGTTTCCGCTGGTGGTCATCGCACTGGTAGCCGGGGGTATGCTGTATCGGAGCTTCTGGCTGGTACCGGGGCTGATGGTAGCGGGCATAGTGGTCCGCCACTGCATATGGCAGTACAGCTATACACCTGAGGCGGATAGTGAGATGGGTGTGCTGAGATGGTATGAGTATATCTACTATCCTACCTACTGCCGGCTAGATGGCCTGCTGACCGGTATAGCCATCGCAGCAATCTATGTATTCCGGCCCCAGTTATTTGCAAAGGTAGCGGGATACAGTCATGTGCTGCTGATAGCGGGCGGCGTAGTACTAGCTGCCACATACGTCATCTGCATGGATCAAAGTAGCTATGTGGCCTCTGTGTTTGGCTTTCCGCTCATCTCTGTAGGCTATGGACTGCTGGTAATAAGTGCTATATCACCGGGGAGTGTACTCTACCGTGTCCGGTCCCGGGCTACGAGCTATACAGCAGCATGGTCCTACGCGCTCTACCTGACGCACAAGGGTGTGATACATCTGACACAGCTATATTTATCATCCTATCTGGATAAAGACAATATTGTAATGATGCTGGTATGCCTTGCATCCTGCCTGGCGGTAGCCTGGTTATTGCATGGCGTGATAGAGCGCCCATTCATGACCTTGAGGCAGCGTCTAAATATCTGATAGTGCTTAACCATCCTTAACAGTGGTGACTTAAACCAGAGACACCTACAGCTATCAAAAAAGGCATGCTGCAGCCCCAAAAAGAATCGCCCAACTCGCCTCACATACTCAACACCTCTGCCAACCTGCTGGGCCTGTGCTTCATCCTGCTGACCACTATAGGCCTGCTGCATGTGAAATCGCGTACCTATCTGGATGAGATCACGCTCGTGGCCATGATCCTGTTTATGGCCAGTAGTATCGCTTCTTTTCTCTCCATGAAAACTGTGAATGGACTGAGCCTGCGCCTGGAGACTATCGCAGAGTATATATTCCTGACAGGTCTGCTAATACTTTTTGCCACTGCCCTGCTTATTGCTTTTAACCTTATAAATATTTAAGCAGCGTTTGAGGCACGGCCTCTATTATTTGATTGTTAAGTGCGGCTATCCTATCTTGCCACTTCTTAAAACATCTCATTGAAGTATATCGCTATCCTCATTGCCATTGCTGCTATTGCCTGCCTATCTTTTGTACCTGCCCCATCTGATGGTGATGAGCTGCGTATGAATCAGGTGCAGATCATAGCCAGCCACAATAGCTACCACCTGCGCACGGACAAGCGTGTGCTAAGCTATGTGAAGAATCTCTACAAGATGGGCCTGCTACCACATGACCTCAACCCGGATGAGCTTGACTACCAGCACGTGCCACTCACAGAGCAGTTTGATAAGTATGGTATACGCGGGGTGGAGCTGGATGTCTACTATGACCCACAGGGCGGGCGCTACTACTATAGGCGGCTGCGGTCATTCGTAGGGCTGCGTGCGGCCTCAGGGCTGCCAGAGTTGAAAAAGCCCGGCTACAAAATGCTGCACATACCAGATGTGGACTACAATACGACGAATCTGACATTTCGCGATGGGCTGGCAGAGGTGAGGCGCTGGAGCGATGCACACCCGCACCATCTACCCATATATATACATGTGGAGGTAAAGACCGATGCCGTGGGAGACCATGTGCATGCACTCAGGCGGTTTGCCCGTGCGCTGCCGTTTGACTCAGCCGCAGCCGATGCCCTGGATGCGGAGGTGAGAGATATATTTGGACAGGACCTGAAAGGAGTGATCATACCAGATGACCTCCGCGGTATAGACAGCACTCTGGAGCATGCCATCCTCACGCGCGGCTGGCCTACGCTGGCCGAGGCGCGGGGCAAGGTGATCTTTACCATAGACTGTAGTGGTGATGAGCATGCGACCTACATCAAGGGGCACCCCTCCTATCGCGGCAGAGTGATGTTCACCTATGCAAAGCCGGGCACGCCAGAGGCCGCCTTTGTGAAATATAATGACCCGGAGCGCCACTATACAGACATACAGGCGGCAGTCAAAAAAGGCTACATCATACGCACCCGCTGCGACGAGGGCGCCAATCAGGCCCGCGCGGGCGACTATACGGAGATGCGCCTGGCCATGAGTAGCTGGGGGCAGATACTATCTACAGACTACTACAAGACGGATGATAAGGCCGGTACCAAGGGCTGGAGCGATTACCACGTACAGTGGACCCAGCCGGGCATAGGTCGCATAGACTCCATAGCTACAGGTGGCAAGACGGGTATGCTGGGAGAGTGATTTTTTGATTTACGGAATTACTAACCTGCTGGCCGGCAAAGGCAGGTTTACAGATGTACGGATCAAAGATGCAATACGGTAATTTGTATTAGCAATTCTTGAATTCTGCCAATCAATCTAAGGGTACGATGAGCATCGGTATGCGGGACTGATCCGTGATCTGGTGTGTGATATCCTGTCCGAATACACGCTTCAGGAAGTTGTGTTTGTGCGCACCTATCACTATCAGGTCGGCATCCAGTTTTGTAGCCTCGGCAAAGATGGTCTCCACAGTAGGACCCTGTATGAGCAGCGCCTCTCCGCGTACCTGCTGGTCATGCAGTACCTTGTGATAGCCGTGCAGCGCTTTATGCTCGGCGCGAAAGTCTTCAGCCAGTGTCTTGCGGGCATACATGGGTCCGGCATCCATCCCTACAAACTCGGGGTCGGGCAGGGTGATATGCACTACCCATACCTTGGCCTTGAAGGCATGTGCGATCTCAGCGGCTTTATTGAGCAGCAGGATATCTCCCTGCTGGAGGTCTACGGCTACGAGTATATTCTTCATGATGGATGGTTTATACCAAAGTTACGGATTAGTACAGATAAAGCCATGATACAGGTCATGATCTACAGCTGCTCTTTATCACAAGGTATGTGCCAATACGTATGGAAATAAAAATAGCCCCGGCATGGCAGCACAAGGGCTATTGAGAAACCGACAATCGCCCAGAGAGCCGGGATCATTCTCTACCTAAAAAGATGCGACACCCGAGGTGTCAAAAAAGCCAGAGCAGTGGCCCTGGCTAGTAGTGGCTGTTGGAGCAGGAGTCGAACCTACATGAGGAGGTTAGTCTGGCTTGCGGTCTGCGTGTAGTGACAGGTCGCGACCTGTCACTACATTTTAGCTACAAAACGAGCTTTATCCCTTGGTCCTCACCCCCGAGACAGGAGGGCATGTCTGCCAATTTCATCACCCAACAATATTGCGATTGCTTCCGCTTTCGTAGAACAAAGATAAACAGTAGCGCCTTTATTTACAAATAATTCAAAGATTTACGATAAAATATACGTAATTGATAATTTATATCAGTTTCTTTGCGTTTATATAAAAATAGGACACTAAAAATGGCTCTTAATTACGAAATCGATAACCTGGATCTGCAGATACTGAATATTCTGATGGAAGACGCCTTTGTGCCCTACACGGAGATAGGCAAAAAGCTATTTGTATCTGCCGGCACTATACACGTGCGTATGGCCAAGATGGAGAAGCTGGGCATCGTAAAAAGCCCGCGCCTGCAGATAGACCTGCCGAAGCTGGGAATGGATGTGACGGCATTCATAGGTGTATACCTGATGAGGAGCGATATGTATGACAAGGTAGTAAAGGAGCTGCGCAAGATACCGGAGGTGGTATCCTGCCACTATACGACGGGCAACTATAGCCTATTTATCCGGATCATCTGCCGGGATACACAGCACCTGCGTGAGGTACTGCACGACAAGCTGCAAAAGATAGATGGGATCAACCGTACGGAGACACTGATCTCGCTGGCGGAGAGTTTTGACAGGCCGCTGCAGATAGCGCTGGAGAAGGAGTGATGGTCTGAATCAGAATTTTCAGAATTTGAGAATTAGCAGAATCTAATAGCCAAATACAATTTAAGTTGAAGATTGCTTCGCTCCGCTCGCAAATCACATCATAAAAAAAACCCGCCGGTGACGGCGGGTTTCTGTTTAATGCTTGTCGTATTTCTTACTTGAGTGTCACTGAGCCCTGACCGATCAGGTAGCCTGCCTGGTAGACCTCTACCTTGTAGGTGCCTGCTGTCTTGATATTCTCAGTCCAGTCTATTGCCACATTCTTGCTGTTTTGATCCCAGTCGAGATCTACCTTCTTGCTGTACTGCATATCAGTACCGCCATCGGCCAGCTTGAGTGTGCCTGAGCCCTGGTCAGCTACAGAGATAGTCTCGCCCTTAGGGTTGATCACGCGTACATACAGAGAGAGGTTGCCTTTCTCGAGTACCTTGTTGTCACCAGTAGCAAAGCTGATCTTGAGCAGGTCTATGCTCTTGGCGCTGGTCTTGGCTACTTCCTTTCCATTCTTCTTTTTCTTCTCACCTTCTATCTTCAGATTCTGGAGGTGGAGCAGGGAGCCGAGTTCTACTTTCTTAGAGAGGCCCTTATTCTGGTCTGTGAGCTGGGCAGTAGTGGTTTTCTCAGCATCCAGGTTTTTGCTTAGGTCGAGGTTCTTGGCGTTGAGCTCCTGGTTCTGAGCGGTCAGCTCCTCGATCTTCTTTTGCAGCTCAGCATTCTGCGCCTGTACCTGCGCTACCATGTCCTTGTATTTCTTCAGCTCGCCTGCAGAGAGGTTGCCACGCTTCTGAGCAGCAGCCAGCTCTCCTTGTATCTTCTCTATCTGCGCCTGGCGATCGTTTACGATGCTGTCCAGCTCAGAGTTCTTGCCTTTCATGCTCTCCAGGTCCTGCTTTGCAGTTTCAAACTGCTGGTTGAGCCCCTTGAGCTCTGTATCTTTTTGTTCTATGACTGCTTTCTGGTCTTCGCGTTTCTGATTCTCATCCCATAGCTTGTAGATAGCGCCGCCATTGATGAGGAGCAGGAGGATGATGATGGCGATGTAGATCTTCTTGCTACCACCGGCACCTTGCTTATTGTCTTCCATTTAGAATTGGTTTTTTGATTTCTGTAAAAATATGATTTAATAATATTATATCTATCCTATTATCACTGCACATATGTGGATACCTGCAAACCATACTAATATAATGTACAGCGATATCAGAGGGCAGCGAATGTATTATGAGCTTGAGATTTTGCTCTGCTAAATTCATGCCAAAAAGCCTGCATATATCCCCGTTTTAGGCCAATAGGTCCATTGACCTGCCCAATGGCAGTCTCTACCGATTTGTCATGGATTTGCAATATGTGCAAACGAAAATTGCAACACCGCAATAGGCCGGAAATATGGGCGTTTGTATAGCCAAAATAGGGCGCCGTGCAGCGCGCAGCACAGAGGGCCAAATTTTTGAAACAAAATTTTGAATAGAGAATTAAAAATCTATTTTTGAACTTCTCAATAATAAACCATTAAACTAAAAAACAATAAGCATCATGGCACAAGCTCCTGCTAAACAACAACAAAAGGGATTCGACTTCAGCATCCTGGTAGTACCCATCGCATTGATCATCGGCTATTGTATCTGGAAGTTTTTCGCAGGTAGCTATGTAGATGCAAAAGAAGAACCTCTGAAAAATGCTGACGGCAGCTCAAACATATTTGGTCTGATCTACAAGGGCGGTTTCATCGTACCTATCCTGATCGGTATGCTCATCACTGTAATCAGCTACTCTATCGAGCGTGCTATCACTATCACTAAGGCTAAGGGTACTGGTTCTATCGAGCCATTCCTGCAGAAAATAAAGACTGCACTCTCTAACGGTGACGTAAACGGCGCACTGGCTGAGTGTGGCAAGCAAAAAGGCTCTGTAGCTAACGTGGTACAAGCTGGTCTCCACAAGTATCAGGAGATGGCAACTAACACAGAGCTGGAAGGCGAAAAGAAAGTACTCGCTATACAGCAGGAAATAGAAGAAGCTACCTCTCTGGAGCTCCCTATGCTGCAGAAGAACCTCGTATTCCTCTCTACTATCGCCTCTGTAGGTACCCTCGTGGCACTCCTCGGTACGGTGATCGGTATGATCAAGTCATTTGCCGCTCTCGCTACTACAGGCTCTCCAGACCCTACCAAGCTCTCTGCCGGTATCTCTGAGGCCCTCGTAAACACGGCTATCGGTATCGCTACCTCTGCCTGCGCGATCATCCTCTACAACGTATTTACCAGCCAGATAGACGCGCTGACATACGCTATCGACGAGATCGGTTTCAGCATCGCACAGTCATTTGCCAGCCGCAAGAAGTAATTGGGAATAAGCAGTATGCATAAAATAGGCTAGTGGCTTATGGAAATGCAGCTCTTTTTTCATCACTAATATTAAAGCAGGTAAAATGCCTAAAGTAAAAATACCAAGGAAAAGCACCTCAGTAGATATGACCGCCATGTGTGACGTGTCATTCCTCCTGCTGACGTTCTTTATCCTCACCTCAAAATTCAAGCCTTCTGAACCGGTGGCCATAGACCTGCCAAACTCCCGCTCGGAGATACAGGTGAATGATGCCATCAAGATCTCTGTAGATAAAAACGGAAAGGCCTACATCAACTATCCTAGTGCGACCTTCCGCCTGAAGGCGCTCGAGAAGATGGCTGAATACTACAAGGATAAATATCCGGCGCTGGCCAATCTGACTGAAAAGCAGAAGGCAAACTTCGCACAGGTAGAGACATTCGGATTTAATGCAAAGACGAATGTGGGCGACCTGCTGAATAAGAAGCCTGATGAGATCAGCTCAGAGAGCACCGGTATACCTATAGACTCTGCTGATAATCAGCTGGGCGACTGGGTCATGGCCGGCAGGTATGCAGACGTAGATATCAACCACCCTAGTGCCCGCAATGCAATACGCATAGCGATCAAAGGTGATAAGAATACCGATGTAAAAGCCGTACAGGAAGTGATCAAGACCCTGACGGAGAAAGATATCCATACCTTTAACCTGATCACCACCCTGGCGGGTGGCTCTTCTGCCGCAGCTGCGGAGAAGAAAGAATAATTTCTAATCTAATAAAGACCAGGATACAATGGCAGAAATAGATACCTCCGGGGGAGGCGGAGGAGGCAAACATGGAGGGAAAGTAAGAGGCAAGAAGCTGTCTACCAAGGTGGATCTCACACCGATGGTGGATCTCGCGTTCCTGCTGATCACCTTCTTCATGCTCACTACGTCTCTCAATAAGCCTAAGGCTATGGACCTCTCCATGCCTAAAAAGGACAACGAGAAGAAGCAAGATGTAAAGGAAAGCCAGGTGATAAATGTACTGCTCGGCAAAGACGACGCAGTATGGTACTATGGCACCTCAGAGGGCAAGATGACCGATATGAAGCAAACTACATTCGCTGGTGACCAAGGTATCCGTGAGGTGATCCTGAAGAAGCAGAAAGAGGTAGAGCGGATGCACGGCCATGACAAAGAGTACGGTGATAAGATGATCGTACTGATCAAGATGGCTGAAGGCGCTAAATACAAGGACATGGTGGACATCCTGGACGAGATGGATATCACCAAGACCCGTATCTATGCGATACAAGACATCGTGCCGATCGAGCAGGAGACCATAGACAATAACGGTAAAGTGGTAGCTGCCGAGCAGGTAGAAAGGGTACAAGCAAAGTAAGCCGCCCTTATGGAAAAAATTAAAAATCTGCATCAAACCAAAGCATAACAGCAGAGCATGGAACAATCAAAATCATTTCAAGGCTGGTCGTTTGACGATATTGTGTTCTATAACAGGAACCAACAATACGGCGCCTACCAGCTGCGCAAAGAAAAAGCCAGGAACTCTATCATAGGCCTGCTGATCACCGTAGGTGTAGCAGGAGTACTGATAGCCGGCTCTTTCGTAGACCTTTCTTTTCTGAAATCGAAGCCAAAAGAGGAAGTAATCGAGACCACAGTGACGCTGGCAGAGCCACCACCACTGAAGGACGAGACACCACCGCCGCCGCCGCCGCCGCCACCACCACCGGTGAGGCCTACGGTGAAGTTTCTCGAGATGGTAGCCAAGAAGGATGAGGAAGTACACAAAGACGACGAACCTGTAAAGGTAACTGAGATCAAGGATCAAACGATCAGTACAGAGACACACGAGGGCAAGGACGATGCTCCTGCAGTAGTAGAAGCACCGGTAGTAGATAGCAAGCCTATCGTGGAGGACAAGATCTTCACTGTGGTAGAGCAGATGCCATCCTATCCGGGAGGCGAAGGCGCTATGATGAAGTTTATACAAGAGCACATCAACTATCCTGACATGGAGCGTGAAAACGATATCCAGGGCCGTGTGGTAGTAGGCTTTGTAGTGACCGAAGATGGCTCGCTGACTGACATCACTGTAAAGAAAGGCGTGAGCGATGGTATCAACCGTGAGGCAGTACGCGTAGTACGTATGCTGCCTAAGTTTAACCCCGGCAAGCAGCAAGGTAAAGCAGTAAAGGTTTCCTATGTATTGCCTATCATGTTTAAACTGGCAGGCCAGTAAGATCTATGCTATAGATATTGAAAAGCCCTCCACTACGGAGGGCTTTTTTTTATGATACCCTACCCGGGCGGTCCTAAGCCACCCGAGCGTTTAACAAATCAACATATATCATTTTTTGTTTTCCAGTCGTTTTAAACTTGTATCTTAAATGCGTGTCATACACACGTCTGCATTGATAAACCAAAAACACAAAATATGAAAAGAACGCACTACCGGCTGGTACTGATGCTGATAGCAGCCTCGGGCCTGGCACTGTCCTCCTGCAAAAAAAGCACGACGGATATCAATGACCTGAGCAGTGCTCAGGACCAGAATACTGCTACACAACATATGAATGCGGTAATGGACGATGCCGGCAATGCTGCCGGTGGTGTGCCTAGCCTATCTGGCAAAACCGACGGCATCTATGCACTGGTAGGCGCCACGATAGATAGCTCACAAAAGTCTAATGGCATCCTGACCATCGCCTATGATGGTACTACTGTCATAGACAATAAATTCAAGCGGTCTGGTACTGTGACACTGACACTGGAGGGCTATACCTCAGGTACCCGCTGGCGCGATCAGGGTGCTGTGCTGGATGCTAATTTCAGCGCACTGGTGATCACAAACGTAGCTACAGGGGGGCATGTGCAGTATGATGGACTCAATAAGCTGACAAATGTAACGGGCGGCCTGGCCTGGCGCCTAGTAGCCGGCCTGGATAATGGCACAGTGGTACACCGCCACACGGCCACAGGTGTGCAGCTGACCTTTGATGATGGATCGCGCCGCACATGGAGCGTGGACCGCAGCCGTACCTTTGTGCGCAATGGCACCAGCCTGAGCCTCACGCTCACCGGCAATGCAACTCAGGGTGGCCACTCTAATGTAGACATGTGGGGCACTAACCGCAAGGGCAATGACTTTGTGAATGAGATCTCAACCCCTATCGTGTTTGACAACTCATGCAGCAGCTACCGCAATCCTGACAGCGGCGAGATGAAGCACTATGTAAATGGCAACACTTTAGATGTACTCTTTGGCGTAGATGCCTCCGGTAACGTAACCACAAACTGCCCATATGGCTACAAGGTGACTTATACTACATCACGCAATCGTACCTATACCGCAGTATTCCAATACTGGCATTGATCATCGTCTCTTCATTGCACTATTATAGAGCCGCGCCCGAAAAAGGTGCGGCTTTTTTATTTATTAAAAACTCAACCCTCCGCCAAATTGAAAGAAGCTGAATACTGAATGAAACCGCGTATCGGTACTGTAGTACTGTCCATATTTATCTGTGTAAGCGATATAATCGAACATCGCTATATGCTGCATGCGATAACCTGCATATAGATTCAGGCCCAGTTTCCGTGCCACACTGAATCTACCTCCAAACTGCATTGCTAATAAACCACCGGCCCCAAATTTTGCATTGCAAGTATACATCGCCGCTCCACCTTGTACAGCTAGATAGGGCGTATGCCTACCGGGCAGTATATAAAATCTGACATCGGCGTAGGCAGGCACCATGGCAGATAGGTGTCCATCGTGATCCTGTGCGAGTATAGGGAACCGCGAAAGACAAAAGCCCAATCCGCCACCAACGTAAATACGGGGCCGGATCCTACGGGCCAGATTTACAGTAGCCTGAAAATAATCTGGCTGAGAGGATCGAATGTGCCCTTTTGGAGTATAGCCATTTGCGGGGACATAAGTTGTTCCATTAATACCGAAAAGGCCTCCTATATCTATATTGACCAAAGTGCGAAAATAGTCTGAAGTATCAGCTGTATAAGGTACCTGCGCCTGTGAGGACGGTGATGCTACCTGCTCTTTGGTGAGCTTTGCGATATCATCGTATACATAAAAGAAAACATCCCCAACTCTGTTTTGTATCTTGATGGATATATTAGGAACCTGCTCTATGATAATGCCATGAACGACAGAACCATTTTTCAAGTAAACCACATCTTCATATCCTTGCTGCGCACAGGCCGAAAGAACTATAAAAGTCAATACTGACAGGAGGACGATTTTCATAGCCTACAAAACGGCATATGAAAAATTTATTGCCCTATACCGGCGAAAACCTTCGTGTCGTGCAGCTGCTTCTTGTCACGATTGAAGCGGAAGCCTACGGAGAACTCGTGTGTAGGGCCTATGTCGCCATGGTACTTGGAGAAATTGAGATCGTAAGCATAGGAGAGCCTGACGAGGCCTTTGATCTCTATACCGGCATCTATGATGGCAGTGCTCATGGTGCGATAGGTGCCACCTACCCAGATACCATCCAGGAAGGTGAGGCGCAGGCCTATGTCCCCCTGAGGCGGTGCATTCTTGACCCAGCGGAAGGCACCTGCCGGATCTATACTGAAGATATGCTTGTAGACGCGGATCTTGCCACCCAGCAGAAAGTTGAGGTGCTGTACGGTCTTGATAGCAGCATAGCCATCGCGGCCTGTATAGTTGATATTGAGGCCCATCACCTGAGGCACGGATACACCTGCATAGAGGTTTTCCTTCCACTGGTAGTAGACGCCAAAGGCTACATCGGGTGTCAGTTTGTAGGCATTGCTGCTGTAGAGACCCGGATCGCCGCCTTGGTCAGGATGCAGGGCGCTGCCGTTCAGGCGGTACTGCATGAGGCTCACAGAGAGGCCAAAAGAGATCATGTGCGTAGTAGCAGTATTGTAGTGCGCCTCAGTGTTATTAGACTTCCCGAGTTTCAGCTGGTAGGCTGCTGCGATGGTCACGCCTGTCTTGCCCGTAGGGCCGGTCTGGTCATGTATCAGCGACGCACCGACGCCGAAATTTTTGTCGGCTACCTGGCCCTGCATATTCATGTAGGCAGTATATGGAGCGTCTGTGATCTGGTTAAATTGCTTGCGGAAAGAAAAATTGCCTGAGAGAAAACCCTGATTGCCCACCATGGCAGGGTTGAGTGCCACGGCGTTTTCACGAAAGAGGGAAAACTCCTCTATCTGCTGCGCGTATGCTGCCAAGCCCATCACAGCTACTGCTGATGTGAGCACCGCCTTTTTGAAAATATTGCTAACTGGTATATGTCTGATCATTGCTTCGTCCGTTTTAGGTTTACCGCACTACTGTGATAGGCCCGTTAAATGTGATCCAGTTGCCATTTTCGTCTTTCACCTTCAGGATGTAGTAGTAGGTAGCTCCCGGCAGGGGCTCTCCCTTCCACATGCCTGTCCAGTCCTGCTGATATGGTGCCTCAAAGAAGAGCTCATCGCCCCAGCGGTTGATGATACGCACTTCATTCTGCGGGTAGCGGTCCAGGTCGCGGATATGCCAGAAATCATTGTATCCGTCTCCGTTTGGCGTGATCACGTCAGGCACGAAGAAGTTTGGTATCGGTTTATTGCGCACGAGGACATAGAGGCTGTCATAATCATAGCAGCCCTTACTATCCTCTACAGTGAGATGGTAGATGGTGCTCTGCGACGGCCATGCGAGCGGATCGCTCACGGAGGCATCGCTGAGGCTATCTGCCGGGCTCCATGCGTAGCCCACGCCGCCTGATGCCTGCAGCTGGATAGTATCGAGCCTCCAGATGATGGTATCTACACCAGCCACAGCAAATGGCTGAGAGGTGATAGCAAGTGCAAACGGTGAATAGCTGTAGTCATTCCAGCGGAACTTGGCCATCTTGGTAAATGGTGCACCCGGTACTACGGTATCGCGGTGGATAGACTCCCACTCAGGCAGGTTTTGCCAGTGTACGATGTCATTCCACTGGCCATCTGCTGCGGGATCGTAGAAAATAGCAAGGTCAGCCGAATCCGGACCATAAGGATGGTAGATACGATGGTACCAGTTTGGATTGATAGAGCAAACCAGGTGGAAGCGGATATTGCGGTCAAAGCCTTCTGCCGTAGGATCGATATTCGCAAAGCGGACTTTGTACTGGTTATTCTGCGAGGCAGTAGGGGTCATCTCTATGGGCCTGTAGCGGGAGGTACCGAGATTAGAGCCTACCGGGTAGAGATAGGTAGAGTCAGAGTCTGTGTAGCGCAGCAGGCCACCATCCTTCAGCGAGGAGAGGAAACCGGTGGTACGGCGTACGGAGTTGAGGCGCGGATTGCGCACCCAGATGGTATTGGTGTCTACGCTAAACTCACGGTCGGTCATATCCAGGAAGCCATCTACTTTGGCGTCGAGGTCGGCATACTTGGTTCCCTGATTCTTCAGGATGAGGTTGTGAAAGTAGGTTTGGTCAGTACCCTTGATACGCTGATCGGCGGCATACATGTATACGTAGCCGGTGCCGGCAGGTACGAGTATGGAGTCAAAGGCGTGATTGCCGGCAGTATTGCTCCAGTCTCCGGTGAGGAAGATAGAATCAAAATTGTAGTAGATGCCGCCGTTTGAGTTGTACATATCCCCTATCACGGAGACAAAGGATGTATCGCGTATAGAGACGAGTGCGCCGGCATTGCTCCAAAAGCCGCCCTGCGCTATCGCAGCACTACTCACGCATACAGCCAGTACAAAAGCCAGTAAACTTTTATGCATTGACAGAAAGTTCGGTTTATCCTATAAAAATAGGAAATCCGGCGGTATAGAAAAGCGAAATATGAGGGTGTGGGAAAGATTTTTAAAACCTGAAAAACAAGTCAAAATATGGCACCGATTGCGGCGGCAAACGCTTAATTTTAAAACACAAACACCCCATATTTCTGTGAAACGCTACCTGATCCTTATTGCCATCGTTTCCTACCTGCCGTCTGCGATTTTTGGCGCAGTGATCAGTCCCGGATACTATCACCTCAAAGGTAGTATAGACGGGAGGTATGCGATCACTATGGAGCTGACCATATCCTACTGGAGTGACAGGGGGCTGCTAGCCAGCGGCTACTACTCATACGATCAGTATAAAGATCCGATCAAGCTATATCAATGGAACACTATCATCGATAAAGACTCCATCCGTCTGGCTACGGAGTCTGAGCAAGAGGTATTCCACGGGCAGATAGAGGGGGATGCTTTTAAAGGGGTCTGGTATCTGATGAGCGGAGATCACAAGGCACTACTCAAGCAATATAGCTTTGAGCTGAAACGGGATACCACAGATCAGATGCCTCTCCGGCAGAAGAACTACCTGGACTCTGTCACAGTGCTAAGCGCGGATAAAAAGAATGCCTTCAGGTCATACTACTCCAGCTCCTTTTTGTATGCCACTGATACGGGATCTGCGCTGCAAAACAACCTATTAAAATTTTATGGCAGCCGGTCCGAGACTAAACTGGAGCGGTACATGAGGGCAAGGGCGGTGAATTTATTTCATGACTTCAAAGAGACGATCAGGCTGCTTGGGCAAAGCTTAGGCCATCCTGGCAACTGGCAAGAGGACTATACCATCAATGTGCTATACAATGACTCTAACCTGCTATCTGTAGAGCAGGTCAACACCAGCAATGAGGGCGGCAGGCATGGAGGATACATCGCGACATATGCCAGCTACTCTAGTGCAGACCGTCGGTGTCTGCGGCTGTCTGATGTAATATTGCGCAGCGATACCAATGCGCTGAAACGAATCTGGATAACTCACCTGCGCACGGCAAAGTGGGTACGAGACGAAATGAGTAATGATCTAGCTATGCAGATGAACCTTCCAACCAAATACTATATGACTCCCAAAGGTGTAATGCTCATGTTTACTACATGGGCTCCGGGAGGAGGTGAGTTTCTGGCGCCCATCTTTGTGCCCTTTGCCGAGCTGGGAGACCACCTGAAAAGGCAGCCGTGGATGCAACTTTAAGAAGGTATACTACCTACCTTTAAAATCCGGGGCTCTCTTCTCCACAAAAGCCTTCATGCCCTCCTTCTGATCCTCTGAGGCAAAGGTGAGATAGAAGTTCTTGCGCTCAAACTGAAGCCCCTCGTCGAGGGTGGTCTCATAGGCTTTGTTGACGGACTCTTTGGCGAGACGCACGGCTATCGGTGATTTTGCGGCTATTTGTTTAGCAGTTTTGACAGTTTCTGCCAGCAGTACTTCTACAGGCACGACACGCACCACGAGACCTACGCGCTGTGCCTCCTCTGCCGTGATGAAACGGCCTGTGAGGACCATCTCCATGGCGAGGCTCTTGCCTACTGCACGCGTGAGGCGCTGGGTACCACCGGCACCTGGCATGGTGCCTATATTGATCTCCGGCTGGCCAAACTGGGCCGTCTCAGAGGCGATGATGAGATCGCAGGTCATGGCCAGTTCGCAGCCGCCACCGAGGGCAAAACCTGACACAGCGGCTATGATGGGTTTCTTGGTCTTTTTGATCTGGTCCCAGGTGGAGAACTGGTCTATACCTAGCATGGATATAGCCGTGGCATCTGCCATCTGCTTGATATCTGCGCCTGCGGCGAAAACCCTCTCTCCTCCTGTGAGGATGACTACACGGATGCTATCGTCTTCATCCCACACACGGAGCACATCACGTATCTCCAGCATGAGCTGGCGATTGAGCGCGTTGAGTTCCTTAGGGCGGTTTAGCTCGATGAGCGCTATATATTTATCGTATTGCGGATTGACTTTGATGAATTCGAATTCCATGTTGCGTTGATTTTGTAGCAAGGTAAATGTATAGAAAAAGAAGAAGGCTGAAATATATTCACCGCAAAAATGCTGAAGTGCAAAGGTGAAGAAGCAATCAAAACCGAACTAACAATGCGCCGATAAAACGCGTCTCCTGTCGTACAAGATCGGGTGCCCAGCCTGCGGGTATAGTTGTACCATTATAGCCATCTGGTGAGGTGATGCCTCCATGACCTGCAAAATATGGTTGCGCTGCCTGACGGTGCACCACCTCCAGACGCAGGGTGAAAAGCTCATTGGGCATCCAGTCTAGTGTGGTGGATAGGTCCCAGGCGTCAAAGGGGTCTCCAGGATTGAGCGAGTAGGGATGCGTGCCGATTGGTTTGCCGGTTTGCGGATTGATATTGGGATCAGCATCGCCTCCGGGTGCGAGTACGAGATAGCGGCCGGGATTGTGCATGATACCGCCACCGACTGTCCATGCATAGTGGTCGTGACCGAACCACAGGCGGTGATAGATCATAGCCCCCAGAAAATTGGACTGCGGCAGGCCGCTCATAGCACCAAAACCACCCAGCCCGCCTCCGCGCTGGAAACCGAGATCCCCTGCAAAACTGAAAGCACCCTTGCTCAGCTTGCCATCAGGATTATTGTAGTATCGTACCTGCAGGTTATTGTCGGTGTGAAAGCGGTATGCCTTGGGGGCATTGGGCACATCGGCTCCAAAGTATGAGTTTGTGACAAAGCGGATGTACTCGCGCGGGCACCACATGTACTGCACACCAAAACCCGGCATACTGTTGAATTTGCCGTAGGACTGCCAGCCATTGATGAGCCATACTTCTACTTTCATGGTAGTATTGGGAAACATCTGCATCCTGATACCATTGAAAAACCACGGTGTATTGTCAGAGGTATAGGAAGGCTGATACATCCAGTTCTCGGCATTATAATACGAGTTCATGCCGATGTAAGACATAAAGATGCCGGCATCTACATTGATACCTTTCATAGCGTTGAAATGATAGCCTGCATAAGCCTCACTGATATAGCGATAGGCAGTTTTCAGGTCCCCTTGGCCGCGGTTCCAGCTGGCATCATTGCGCGGTATGAGCGTAGTGCGGGTGCCAAATTGCAGCATGAGCTTGGCGCGTACGTTGTGATAGTTGAACTCGCCTCCAAAGGCTGCGAGTGACAGTTGTATCTCATTATTGCGCGCCAGGGCAGTAGAGCCTACTACTGTATTGTCTATAGGATGATGACCGGAGGCTGTATAGTTGATATCCAGCATAGCAGAACCGGTAAAATATTTAGTAGCCAGCAGAGCCTCATGCCGACGGTCATTGCCATTGAGCCAGGTGAGGTCAAACTGTGCAAAGGGCTCGCCAGAGCTGGTGTCACGCAGATGATGATGCCTGCGATCCAGAAATCCATCTGCAAACCGGCGACCAAAAGCCTTAGCATTGCTATTGCCCGAAGAGACTTGTGTATTGACGTATACGTCTTGCGCTGATGCCGATGCGATGAGAGATAATATGCTGATAAGAAGGAGTAAGCCGTGCTTCATGCAAAAGTTTAGTATGCGGGGCTAAGATACAATGCCGGTACTGCAATCTGCAAAAGCCGCAACTGAAATAAATCAGCCCCTCGACTGATGGATGCGCTTTGACATCATGCTGTATAAGAAAAACATCATTCCCCCGATCACCATACCCAGCAGCGCTCCTGCTGTGACATCTATAGGATAGTGGATCCCCACATATACCTGGGAAAATGCTACTGATGCGGCCCATACCAGTAATGTAACTACAAGCCAACTGCTTCTGCGAAATACCGAGGCAAGAAAGATGGCAAGCCCGAAATGATTGGTAGCATGATTGGACGGGAAGCTGTAGGTATCGCTACAGCGGTCTATGAACAGCCGTACGCCAGGCTCGAGATGGCAGGGACGCAGGCGATGCACATGCGTCTTTATGATATTAGCGCCCTGATCGCAAAGGAGGATCGTGATACCCGCCCCTATCAGTATGAACAGTCCTTGCAACCTATATTTATACAGGATGTAAATGCCACCAATGATGTAGAACGGCAGCCAGGTGAACCTGTTTCTAAGAATGGGGCATAGAAGATCGAGGACCGGATTGGCGAGGGTCTGATTGATGAAGTGGAAGAGGGTGTGGTCTATTTGCGGGCTCACTATAGCGAGATGATAGGACAAGTTACTTTTTCCTGGCCACAATCACCTGCCTATTGCTCTCGCCCGGGCGGAATGGGCCGAGGTCATAATTGCCAAACACCTCGGTGATGGTGAGTCCGGCTCCTTCAAACAGCTTGCGAAACAGCTCAGGCTTGATCATTTTCAAGCGCTCCTGATAGTGGTGCTCCTCTCCTTCTGCTATGAAATTGATGTCTTTTACAATAAAGCCCTTCTCCAGCCTTTTCTGCAAATGAAACTGTATGTCGCCGCGATTGATAATATCACGTGCCTTGAGTAGTTTGGACGTACACTCTGGATTCATATAGTCCAGCACAAGGGTGCCTCCGGGCACAAGGTCTGCGGCCATGGCTTGTATCGCAGCCTGATCATCGGCTTCGTTGTCAAAATAGCCAAAACTGCTAAAGAGGTTTACGACCAGTGAGAAATAATTTTCCCTGTAGACCTTTCGCATATCCCAGACCTCAAAGTGGAGATTTGGGAGCAAATCTTTTTTTGCCTCCTCTATACTATGCGCTGCGAGATCGAGACCTGTGGTCTCGTATCCCATTTTGGCAAGGTAGCGGCTGTGGCGCCCTTTGCCGCAGGCTACATCCAGCACGCGGCTACCCTCAGGGATGTGGAGGTGATGCACCAGGTTAGAAACAAAGGCGCGTGCCTCGTCGTCATTCCTATTACTATAGAGCAGGTGATAGTACGGCGTATCAAACCACGTTTCAAACCACTTCTTATCCGCCATATCTCATATATGAATGCAGTTTATGTTTATATTTAGGCTGGTCGCAAGTGCCCGTTTTTTGTACATTCGTCGTCCCAAAGTTACGCATATTCTGCCGCTTGGGATATTTGTTGCAACAAAAAATATTCACTTGTCCCTTATCAAATCTATATCAGGTATCAGAGGCACCATAGGGGGATTCCCGGGTGCTAACCTCACTCCGGAGGATATCATGAAATTCACCTCGGCCTTTGGCCACTGGGTGATCGAGACCAGCGGCCAGCGCAAAGTGGTGATAGGCCGCGACGCGCGTATCTCGGGCCAGATGGTATCCAGCATCGTAGCAGCTACCCTCCAGTCTATAGGTATAGACGTGGTGGACCTCGGCCTCTCTACCACCCCTACGGTAGAGCTGGCAGTATATGATGAGAAAGCCGGTGGTGGTATCATCATCACTGCGAGCCACAATCCCAAGCAGTGGAATGCACTGAAGCTGCTGAACTCTCAGGGAGAATTTATCTCTGCCAAAGCCGGAGAAGAAGTACTGCGCATAGCAGAAGAGCGCAGTGTAGAATACGAAGACATCAACTCACTGGGTAGCTATACACTGAAAGATGGCTACATAGAGAAACATATCCAAAAGATACTGGACCTGAAACTGGTGGACGTAAAGGCGATACAGGCCAAGAAATTTAAAGTAGCTATAGACTGTGTCAACTCCAGCGGCGGCATAGCGCTGCCTAAGCTGCTGAAGGCGCTGGGTGTAGAAGAGGTCATAGAACTCTATACTGAGCCGACAGGCCACTTCCCTCACAATCCGGAGCCGCTGCCTGAGAACCTGGGTGACCTAGCTAATACGGTACGCAAATTTAAATGCGACCTGGGTATAGCTGTAGATCCGGATGTAGACCGCCTGGCACTGGTGAGTGACAATGGTGAGATGTTTGGCGAGGAATATACGCTGGTAGCTGTGGCAGACTATGTACTCCAAAACAAAAAGGGCAGCACCGTATCTAATATGTCATCTACACGCGCACTGCGTGACGTGACCGAAAAGTATGGCTGCGAGTACCATGCCTCTGCTGTAGGCGAGGTGAATGTGGTGCAGAAGATGAAGGAAGAAAAATCAGTGATAGGTGGCGAGGGCAACGGAGGGGTGATCTACCCTGAGCTGCACTACGGCCGCGATGCGCTGGCTGGTATCGCCCTCTTCCTCACGCACCTGGCCAAGTCTGGCAAGACAGCCTCTATACTGCGCTCTACCTACCCTAGCTATCATATCAGCAAGAAGAAGATAGACCTGGATACATCAGTGAATATCGATTCGCTTTTTGAGCAGGTAGAAAAAAAGTATTCTAACTACGAAGTAAGTACCATAGATGGTGTAAAGATCCAGTTTGATAAAGACTGGGTGCATCTGCGCCGTAGCAATACGGAGCCGATCATCCGTATCTATGCCGAGTCTAACTCTGAGACCACGTCTGACAATATCGCTAATCAGATCATGAAAGACCTGCAGGAGTTCAGCAAGTAAAGATTCCCCACATACCATTAACTAAAGAGCCCCGCAATAATTACGGGGCTCTTTAGTTGATATGAGTTTCTTATCTGCTCATCTCAGCAAAGTACTCAAAGAAATAAGGTATGGTCTCGATACCTTTGTAATAGTTGAAAAGGCCGTAGTGCTCATTGGGTGAGTGGATGGCATCAGAGTCCAGGCCAAATCCCATGAGGACTGTCTTGGTGCCGAGAACGCGCTCAAACATGGTCACGATAGGAATACTGCCACCTGTACGCTGTGGTATCGGTGCCTTGCCAAAGGTTGTTTCCATGGCCTTGGATGCTGCGCGGTAGGCCACAGTATCCGTAGGCGTGACAGCGGCCTCACCACCGTGCAGGTTGGTCACTTTTACCTTTACATATTTAGGAGCGATCTTGACGAAGTGATCTTCAAAAAGCTTTGTGATCTTCTCTGAGGATTGATTTGGTACGAGGCGCATGCTGATCTTGGCGTACGCCTTGGATGGCAGTACTGTCTTGGCACCCTGGCCTATGTAGCCACCCCAGATACCATTCACATCCAGTGTGGGGCGTATAGAGACACGCTCCGGAGTAGAGTAGCCTTTCTCTCCCAGGCCCTCGGCCATATCGAGGTCCTTATTGTACTCCTCCTGGCTAAATGGCGCCTTGGCCATCTCCGCGCGCTCTGCATCTGACACGACCTCTACATCATCATAGAATCCCGGTATATTGATCTTGCGGTCTGCATCATGCAGAGATGAGATCATATCGCAAAGTGCATTTATAGGATTGGCCACAGCGCCACCATAGACGCCTGAGTGCAGGTCACGGTTAGGGCCTGTGACCTCTACCTCCAGGTAGGCCAGGCCACGCAGGCCCGTAGTGATAGATGGGATATCATTAGCTATGATCGAAGTATCTGATATCAGTACTACGTCGCTCTTTAGCTTGGCTGTATTGGCTTTCACGTATGTTTCGAGATTCTCAGAGCCGATCTCTTCCTCTCCTTCTATCATAAACTTGACATTGCACGGCAGTGCATTGTTCTTCATCATCGCTTCAAATGCCTTGACATGCATGTACATTTGCCCTTTGTCATCTGCACTGCCCCGTGCATAGATATTACCATCCTTGATCACCGGCTCAAATGGTGGTGAGTGCCACAGCTCATAAGGATCTGCTGGCTGCACATCATAGTGGCCGTATACGAGCACGGTAGGCAGCTTAGGGTCTATGATCTTCTCGCCATACACCACAGGGTACCCTTTGGTCTCCTCCAGCACTACCTTATCAGCACCGGCAGCTATGAGTTTATCCTTTACAAATTCTGCCGTGCGCAGCACATCTGCTTTGAACTTTGCATCTGCACTAACAGACGGGATACGGAGCAGCTCCAGTAGTTCATCGAGGTGTTGTTGTTTATTGGCTTCGAGGTATGATCGTAGTTTTTCCATGACTTAGATTGAGGGGGCAAATATAGATGTTTTGGCGGCTCCGGTAGGTGATTTTCACACGTGGGCTATAAACAAAAAAGCCCCTCCGGAGAGGGGCTCTGAGAAACTTATTCAAACGAGTTATTGCACTACAAACTTCCTGGTATAGGTAGCGCCGTCTACATTGAGACGGGCGAAATAGATACCCTTTGCCAGGCCCTTAGATCCCATATCCATGGTATAGGTACCAGCCTGATTGCGCTCTTCTTTCAGCGTAGCCACTTCGCTGCCGGTTACATTTACGACGGTCGCTTTTACAGTAGCAGCATTGTCCAGTGTGTACATCAGTGTGCCCTGATCTGTCATAGGGTTTGGATATACAGTGAACTTCACGTCGCCAGTCTTCACATCGTTTACAGCAGTGGTACCAGCCAGGCGGGTAGTATACATATAGTAGAAGAGTTGCATCTCATCAGCAGTGGTATAGCCAAAGTGGATCAGATTGCCACCGGTATTATTCCATGTGGTCTGCGCTACTACGCCACTAGTGGCAAAGTTGATCGGATACTGTGGCACGAAGTATTTGACAGATGGGTGCTCCCAGTCATAGTAGCCACGGTCAAAAAGAGTAGCGCCACTAGGATCATACTCATAGTTGCCATTGTAGATGGTATCACCATAGCCATTGTGTAAATTACCGTCATATGTATACAGGTTATAAGCCGTACCATATTTGTGCGTATGAGATGACATCATCCATACATAGCGGGTCTCATTGCTGCCGTTATCGTTATCCGCATATGGCAGCTCTGCGGTAGAGTGAGGGAAGATGATAAGACCGGGATTATTGACCAGCTTGGTCTTCATCTCTATCGTATTGGATGTAGGGAGATGCGGAGTCGTAGCCACATTCAGATAAAAATCAAAAGGCTGTACTCCAGATGTACCCGGAGCGGTATAGTTCTTCATGTGGTAGTTCAGGTCGAGGAATGTCTTCTTAGGCCAGAAAAACGCAGTCTGGGTAGGCAGGGTGTAGGTCTGGCTAGTCTGCCATGCACTGCTCAGCGCCTTATTGCCGTCAAAAGATGAATTGCCGGAGGTGAGCAGTATCCTGCGCATACCGTTTGACATAGCCGCAGCAGAGGCTGAGTCGTCAAAGCGGAACAGGAGGAAGTGGTGAGACTGAGGATTCATGTTGCCCTCAGTAGCATTGACCTCTACATCTGTGTCAAAATCCAGCTCATGCTTCAGGCAAAACTCCATCTCTGTGGTGCCTGTGCCCGGTACGAAGATAGGCCCCATGTGCACCTGCTTGCCTGTACCCGGAGCCGGCTTGGCCGGTTTAGGGTAGAATGCTGCACGGGCAGTATCATTATAGTAAGCATGGATGATGTTAGTATCTATCAACACACTGCTCTGAGCGGCGCCATACATGATCCACTGACGTATAAATTCAGCTTCAATATTGGACAGGCCGGCATTCACGTGAGCGGCATCTGCCTCAGCCGCCGGCAGGTCCAGATCTGTATCCAGCCAGCTGGCTGCTTTCTTGAGCAGGTAGCTCTCATACGGCTGGTTTACCCATACGAGCTTTTCTCCTCTGGCCAGAGCTGCAGAGCTGCCCGGTAGCTGGTTTACCAGAGCGCTGTAGACAGCACCCGGTGTACCATCAAACTTCAATGCCTCTGCAGAGCTGGCACTATGGCAGGCCGCATTGGAGCATTTTGTGTTGAGGGTGTTGTACACCAGATCATATGTATTTTGGGCAAATACAGTGACCGGCATGAGGAGCACAGCAAAAAGTAGTTTTTTGAACATGGCTGGTTTACTTGTGTTTTTGGGATTATCTGATGAAAATACGGAGTAATATATAATACTGCAAGGTCAAAGGCCTTTTAGGAACGTTAAAATGTCTACACCATCAGCATAATCAACCAACGACGGCTTTTGTGAAGCGCCGAATGGTACCACATCGAGATTTAACATTTGCCTAACCTCGTCTCCTCCCACTACACATTGAATCTCCCCGATATGCAGCGCCAACTCCTCCCTCAGACGATCAGGGTCCGTGTACCTTTCATAGTATAACATGGAAACCGGTGATGCAATAGCGGTCTGCTCCTGTATCATTACTATTTCATTGGCCAGATGGGGGGTATTATTTAGCAACAGGATGGTCCGGTTATAATCATAGTTATTCATGTATTTCGAGTGCTGAAACATCCACTGATATTTATCAAAATGGGGAAACACCCGTGTAATATCATATTCCTCAGGCACATATAACTTCGATACATTGCGACAGCCAAAACCAAAGTACATGAATATATCATCGGCCAGGGCTAGCATATCTGCATCAGTCTCAGTGCCGGTGAGTACAGCTACTGAATTGCGGTTTTTGCGCAAGATCTTTGGCTTGTCGCGAAAGTAATATTCGAAATAGCGATAGCTGTTATTGCTGCCTGTGGCTATCACGGCATCATAGTCTTGCAGCTTGTCTACTATCTGCGCACGGGCGGGCAGTGCTGTATCTATTTTGCACAGCATATCAAAAACTACCGGGAAAAGCAGGTCGTCCTTGCCTGAGAGTTTGATCTGCATAGGGTGGCCTGCCACGTATACACACAGGAAATCATGAAAGCCCACGAGCGGGATATTGCCGGCCATGATGATGCCGATGCGGGTGGTGGAGTCCTGGTCCGGCAGGTCATAGGGCGAGAGCCAGGCGGTCAGCTTCTGCTCATCCAGCATCTGCTCTCTGATGGCACTGATCGCCGTGTGTATGAAGTCTATAGTAAAAAATGGATGCAGACTGGCAGTACGTTGTATCACGGCCTCCAGTATCTCACTATCCTGCATTTTATCAGCCAGTGCGACCAGGTATCCTATCCTTCGCTTTATTTTCTCGTGCATTTGTCTATCTATTTAGGCAGTGAGGGCCGGGTTATCTACCTCAGGATGAAAGAATCCCCGCTGCCGGGGCACAAATATCCATTAATTAGCGTTACCATGAAAACCGGGCTGGCAAGCATCAGCGGCTACGGCTCGTAATGACCACTACAATACATCTATATGAAAAAGAATATCGCCGTCATGTGTGGCGGCCCAGGAGCCGAGGCAGGTATATCTCTGAAAAGCGGAGAGATAGTATGCCAGTACCTGGACAAAGACAAGTACAATGTATATAAAGTACTGATAGAAGATAATAACTGGGTAGCTCTGGATACTGATACCCGCACACAGGTAGACAAGAATGACTTCAGCGCAGTGATGGCCGGCAGCAAGGTGAAATTTGATGCAGTCTTCATAGCCATACATGGTACACCGGCAGAGGATGGCAAACTGCAGGGCTACCTGGATATGATGGGCATACCGTACAACTGCTGCGGCGTAATGACAGCTGCCATCACCTTTGACAAGAGCCGGACGAAGGAATACCTGCGGCCATTTGGCGTGCTGTCTGCGCAATCAGTAGTGGCCAAGAAAGACCAGGACCGTACTGCGCTGGCTCAAAAGATCAATGCTGAGCTGACATATCCCCTTTTTGTAAAACCCAATAAGAACGGATCCAGCTATGGTGCCTCTAAGGTGGACACTGCCGAGGCCCTGGAGGCAGCTATAAGGCTGGCCTTTGACTATGATGATGAGATCCTGACTGAGGAGTTTATCAAAGGTACGGAGGTGACATGCGGTGTGATCCGCTACAAGGGGCAGGTGACACCGCTACCACTCACGGAGATCAGGAGCAAGAATGCTTTTTTTGACTATCAAGCGAAGTATGAAGGCCACTCCAAGGAGGTAACACCGGCAGAGATAGACGCGGCGATAGCGAAGAACATACAGGAAACATCAGCTGCGATATACGAGAAACTAGACTTCAAAGGAATGTGCCGCATAGACTATATCCTGCGGGATGGGCAGTACTATATGCTGGAAGTAAACTCTGTGCCCGGCCTCTCGGCAGAGAGTATCGTGCCACAGCAGGCGCGCGCTTTTGGCCTCACGCTCACCGAGCTGTTTGGCAACTCTGTAGAGGCCTGCCTCTCCTCCTCTCCGGACTATGCTGATATAGAGTGAACCTCTGTATGCTCTGAGGCATAGAATCTGAAAAGGAAATAAGTAGACACCGCGCACAGGATGTGCCAGGCAGCATGCCCCTGCAGCGGCGAATATGGATCACAGAGCGAGGTACCAGTGCCGGAGATAGTCCAGATAAGAAACGCGAGCATGAGCGCACCAAAGGCAGCCAGCGCCCAGCGTATATCATGATGCATGCCGCGTACATATCTATTGAGCACCTCAGTGATCACTGTGAGCCCTATCAGCACGGCAAAGACCGTATCTCCAAAGAAGTCGAACCCGATATGAATATCCTCACGCCCATCTGCCCAGATACAGAAGAAGAGAAACAAGGTAAACAGCCCCGCAAAATGAAGTGACCTCAGCCTGAAGAAACGCTCCAAGGCATAGGCCCAGGTAAAGGATGCTACAATGTACATGGACAGCATATCAAAAAAGCCACCCAGATCCGAAGTGGTGGCATGCATACACATGGAGCCGGGTCCCAATAGCACAACAATAGAAGCATAAAAGACGGCATAAAAGGGCCGCCTTGTCATACTATTAGCATTGGCGTCATAGTGGCCGCTCATGAGCTGCCAGCCTATCAGTATACCGGAGAGGATAAAGGAGATATTGGACCACGTATTATACGGCTGCTTGATCAGGCCCGGGCGGGACGCTTCGCAAAACTCGCCTGCTACGACTCCAGCAGGGCCAAACCAGCCACCGACCAAAGCCAACAGAAACAATACCATCGAGCTAATGGCCACTGCCACCGGTGCCAGGAAAATAAACTTATTGCCTCTGACCACTGTCATGATCTGCCTGGTATAATGGATTTACTATCAATGGTACACTTTTGAAACCTCCTGACTGAAGGCTCGTATAAAACAAGTACTTATTTGTCATTATAACCCTATCAACCCGAATGTCAGCAGAAGTACCTTACCCTTATTTCCACGTCAGGGATTGACCCCTGATCATGGATTTCTGAGCACAGAGATATATCCCTTGCGTAGCCTGCGCTCATTGCCATCTATGAGTACATAGGCATAGTTGCCTATCGGTACGTCTGTCATATCTATGGTCAGATTGGGGCCGGATATAGGGATATCTTTCACCAGCACACTCGTCTCCGCCTGTATGATGATCCTGCAGCCCAGCAGTGAGCTATCGGCACGTACCCGCATCGTATTGATCACTGGATTGGGCAGTAGCCAGAGTGAATCAGCCAGCACATACGGCCTGACAGGAGGCGGGAAACCGTAGCCCCAGACCACCCCATCTATCCATGTCTCATTGCCACGGGCGCCGGTATTGCGCATACGCCCACCGTATATGGTGATGCGAGCCGTATCCGGCATCTCCAGATTGAGGTACTCCAGTGTATCTGTAAACAATGCATATCCGCTCATGACACTGCTATCCGGGAAAATATCCTGGCGATCTATGACCACCGTATCGCGTGCCCCTCTGGACGCGCTCCACCGTGTGAGCAATACGCGGACACTGGCTGTATCTGCTACGGGATGGTTCAGACGGACCCAGAAACTGAGTGTGGCCGGCCGCGCACCCAGCGCTACACCTGACCCCACCCAATATCCACGTGGCTGCGAGGCGACGCCCGCAGCTATCACTCCGGGCATATACGTATAGTCGTCATCTACTGTGGTCCTGGCTCCTGTCTTGCCATTGGTAGCGATACCGGTAGCATGTACAAAGGTGCCGTAGGCCTCGCTATTGACTGCTGCGCGTCCATGCAGCGTATCTGCCACAAGCCTGATAGCAGAGACACCACCGTGTACATAGGCTGGCCTTGTCTCCTGGGTGACCCACTTATTGACAGGCAGGGCCAGCAGTCGCTCTGTAGTAGCCCAACCATCCGGCCGCACCGTGTCTATGCCACTCCACACCTCAAAGCCTCCATTAGTGACCTGGGGCTGTGCCAGTGCAGTGACCCCGAAAAAAACAGAAAGGATACAAATGATAGTATGATAAAGCTTCATGCAGATAGGTTTAGTGAACGGATCAGTGTGCTTATCCAAATTTAGCTATTTCTATGCCATATGCGGAAGGTCATAAGATCTGCGCCTGCTTTAGGTTATATTTGCTAAAACCAGTAACCACCAATAATGCATATAAACCACAAAATATGGCCCGGTATAGCAGTAGCGATCCTCTGCCTGCTAGCCTCCTGCCATGACAAGCAGAGCACTAACAATACAAATCCGAATGTGCCGCCTGACGTCAGCACCTCTGCAGTGAAGGGATACGGGCTGCTATTGCGCATATCAGGTATATGGGATGGGCCTGTGACCTCTACTACAGCGCTGGGTGGCTACCCTGAGTGGATCGTAGATTTCCGCCCGATCAGTGGCGGCCAGGTCTCTGCCAAAAATGAACTGGATACGATGAATGACATTTTCATGTCCTTCTTTATCGTGTATGACAGTACTGAGTATAAACTCTGCTTCCGCAATGGGGGCAGTTTTGCCGGGATGAAGCGGGTGTCGTACCTGATAGCGGACAGTGTATCTGAGACCGGTACACAGGCCTACTACCGGTTTTCAGATTTTGTAAAGGGGACACGCCGCGTGTGGAGTGAGGTGATCTTTCGCAATGACAGCCTGATACTGCGCAGCTATACCAATAAGAATAACAGCCTCTCCTCTGCTGTACTCCATATGGAGTGGCGCGCAGGCAGACAGGACACCAGCAGCTGCCAGGCAGCCATTCTGGCTTTCCACTATCCTCAGAAAATAATGGTAAAGAATTTCTCATCCACCTTTGCAGGATTGACAGAGAGTATATTCTACACCCTGACCGGTGATCCGTATCCAGAGTCGGCGCAGCCCTACCTGGGGCAGTCTACACTGTCGTACACTTTCTCCCCCTCACTGCCGGCACCTGACCCTAATAAGTCAGTCCTCATGTTTGTGACTACACAGCCCATGATCTCAGGAGTGTCTATCAACTATGCCAGCCTCAAAACACGATCCCGCTATGTCATCCTGTCATCAGGAGACAGGTCGTTTACTTTTAACTATATGCATCCGGGTACTTACTATGTGTACGCATTCTACGATGCTGATGGAAACCGTACGCTGAGCAGCGGCGACTACGTGAGCACGTCCAATGCTACATTCACACTGCCTGCCAGCAGTACCGCCACTCAGACGGCACTAATCAACTTCCAGGTACCATAGACAGGGAGACGCTACTCGGCAGCTGTATAGACTACTTTCTGCTGGAGTGCCTTGCTGATCTGCTGGAGCGTTTGTTTCATCAGGCCTATATCTGTATGTATGAGCAGGTGGATCTTCATCTTCAGCTCAGTATGGATGGTCACTGTATTATCAGCCGCACGGGCTGCACGGCGGTGAAAAGCAAGCAGGCTGTTGTCCAGGTCCACATCCGGGGGCAGGCTGACCTCGCCGGGAGCCAGATGATAGGTCAGCTCCTCCGTTTTATCATGCGGAAAGTCCAGAATGAGATTGTACGTGACAGTGGTATCTGCAGATAGATTATCATACCAGCGCGCTACACGCGTAGATGGCAGAAAGGATTTAGTACCATTCTGGAAATCGGAGATACGGCTGCTGGACCCGCGCAGGGATAACGCAATATGCCCGGCACTGTCTACCGGCCGTGCCAGCGCCACCTCTTCAGGCCTCTTGATACCGAGATACCGGAAAAGGAATGAAAGCTGGTCATTTTCCTTGCCGGCTATGAGTTCTTCCCTGGCTGCGCCACGATACTCTCCGCACATATCTACGCTGCCGCTCATGGAGCCGCTACCATCCTTTTGTACAGTTATATCATGTGATATGAGCAGGCGGCTACGGTCAGCTGCAGATGAAGGCGTGCGGATGAGCCTACCATCCCGGGCCACCATCAGGCCGTACCGGTTTTCTGTAAAAGTGCCCAGTAGACCCGGCTCCATAGCAGTGCTGGTACACTCCAGCCACTCAGGTTCCCCGTCTGCTATGGCGTACAGAATGACATGGTCAAACTTATCTCCCGGGAATGTGGTATCTATCGCTACCTCCCGCTCTCCACTATTGATCAGAATAGGATATGACCTGATGCCGGCCACATCGAGCAGGGCCGACATATAGTTGCTGAGTGCCTTGCAGTCGCCATAGCGCGCACGGTGTACTGTAGCAGCATCGATCGGGATGATGCCACCGATACCCGCCTGTATGCTCACATAGTGAAAATGATGCTGCAGGTAGCTATAGAGTATCGCTACGCGCTCATGGTCGGTGCGTGTATCTTTTATCAGCATTCTGATCTCTGCCTGTATATCCGCAGGCAATACCTTTTTATCCTGCCACATATCAGCTATAGCGGCGGCAAAGGATGTCCAGCTGGAGAGCGAGCCCCTGTGACCATCGATCTCAAAGTCTGTCGGTGCCAGATCTATACGCGGCAAAAAGTACCTGGCCGAATATGACCCGGATGGTACCCGGCGCGCTGTCATACCTGCTGCTGTCCACTGCAGACGGGCTTTACCGGTCTTTTCATCGTGGGTCACTGCGGGCCGGATGGCAGTATGGTAGGCTTTCCAGCGCACCATCTGCGCTGTGGGGGCCAGCACCGTACATGTGCTCTGCTGTACAGCCTCACCCCTGCCCTGTATCTGCCAGTCAGGATACTCCAGTATGCCATCCATCTGGATGGTAGTAGTGACATCTATAGTGACCGGGTAGGCGCCGCCGGCAGTCTTGAGGTACCGGACCCGCTCATCGCTGAAAAGCGCATCGCTCACCATAGCAAAGTCTTCCATCTCATAGCTCAGGTGCTTATTGAGCTGGTGCCCTGCATAGTCATAAGTCACAGACCTGACATCCTTTATTTTCCGGTATTTGTCATATGGTACATAGATGACCAGGTCCTCAGCTCCTGCCTCATCCAGGATGGTCACTACACGATGTACGGTGTACTCCGCATGGCCGGCATCCTGTATGTCCAGCACGTACTCAGCGCTACGCACTACACTATGTGCCCCAGCCAGCAGTGAGTCTGGTATGAGGGATACAGCCAGGTCCTCACGTGTGCCGGCGCGCAGGCATAGTGAGCTGAGGCAAAACAGCAGTAGCGTAGTTCCTTTCATGATCTATTTCTTGTGCAGTACTACAGGCTTTTGCCTCAGGTCATAATAATGTTTCTCAAACTCGTAGAGTGCAGCATAGGAACGAGAAGGATACACAGAACGTGTATAATCTATTTTCTGAGCGCAAGTGACCACTCCATCGGAGACCTCTGTACGATTAGTAAAGATCGCAGAAGTATCACTCATCTGCATCTGGGCAGCCGGCAGGGTACTATCTGCTCTGTAGGAGGCAGGGATAGCGAGCTTCATAGTGGTCAGTGTGCGGTCAGTATAGCCAAAGTCAACATCCGCTACCCGCCGCCTGCTCACAAAAGGATTAGTAGCACTACCATAGATATTAGCTATAGACACGTATACGTTGCCATCATTATCAGTATTGGCCGTAGTGGTAAATTTGACTTTCTGGATATAGTAGCATTTTTCCTCTACTATGCTGTCGGATACAGACTCTATGGTCACGCTTGGTAGTACCGCCTTGAGCGCCTCAGTGATCGCAGCCTGTTTGCCAGCCTTGCGCCTTTTGATCAGGCCGGCAGCGTTGTGATTGGTATAGGTGATATCGATCGTACCGGCTATGGTGCCAGCCTCGTCTAGTGCAGCATTGATGCTCACCACTTTCATACTTTGCTTTTTCTCTTTGATATCATACCAGAAGTGATCATTCACGCCTCTCACTACCCAGCCGGTAGTATTGAGCTGAGCTATTGGCAGCTCACCAAAAGGCAATGACTTCTCCGATGCATCGAGCACGATGGCATTTTTGCTATCCAGCATGACGAGGGCATCTACAGCCTCCCAGTTATGCAGTATGGGATAGTTGAAGTTGACATTGTCTGCATACCTGCTGCTCACCAGTATGGGATAGGCATCTACGCCCGATGCGCGCAGCTCGCTGATGAGCATCATATTGATCTCAGTTTGCGATCCGGTCTTGTCTTTCCATACTTTTGCATTAGAATTTTCCGGTATGAATCCGTCGCCACCATTATCTGATATATTGGCCCGTATGTAGTCATAGATGGTCCTGGCCAGCACTTCCTTGCTCATGTTATCATTGAGCATGGTCATCCACAGCTTGCGTGGTATCACATGCAGGTCCATCCCGTCTACAAATCGCTCTGATGTGTATAGCTGCTCCGAGAGTTTATCAAATGAAGAGACGAGGTTCTTGTCAAATCTCAGCGGCGGCCTGAACATGGCTAGCTGAAAACCGATCCAGCTCTTGTAGTTGCGGGAGGAATTTATGAACGGCTCATCCTGATATGATTCTACATTATATGCCGTATATGTCTGCCGTACCCCGGTCAGCGCCTGCGGTACATAGCTACCCTGCGGAGGGATCATGATACTAGAGGTAAAAGGCTCCTGACGGGTCTGCAGGGTATCTCCCACCAGGTGCTGCTCTACGTAGTAGATCATGGCATCGAGGTACCCCACAGTGATGCTACTTTTGGCAGATGGAATGTCTTTGGTAAAGTACCAACGCGGCAAGTGATAGGTGACATACTCCTCCCTCTCATAGGCTATCTCTACTACGCTGCCAGCTACTACGCCTGGTACGGCAAATGACACCTGCTCGGTACCATCGCTCAGCTGCGTGCGATGTATATCGTCCGGCTGGAGAATCGTTTTTTTGATCTCACCATTTACCAGATTGTAGCATGTGCCGTAGATATTCTTGAGCTTCTCCTGTGTGGTACCGGTGCTGATGAGTATCTTCTTATCAGTATGGTGCGTACCACTCTCAGAAAATATCTTGTAGCGCTGGTAGTAAGCTGTATTGATACGGAAATGGCCTGAGGCGGCAAATCCCTCCGAAGCAAGCCGGTAATGAACCTCACCCAGATCCATCAGGAGCATAGCATCGGCCTTTTTTTCAAAGGCGCATTCTGTCATTTTCAGCTCATCTGTGGTCACATGTCCCCATTCTGCGAAACGGCACTCTGTATTTTGAGCGTAGCCAGAGGAGAGGGCAGAGAGAAGGGCACAAAGAAAGGCAAATAAGTAGCGTGTCGTCTTCATATGCCGCAAATTTAAAAATTTGCACCTATTTGAGACACAAAGGAATGGCTATTTTTTGAAGATAAAGTATACTGCCAGTACGAGAAGGCCGAATCCTATGAAATGGTTGACCCGCAGTGTCTCATTGCGAAACGCAAGTACGGAGAAGACGGTAAAAACAGAGAGTGTGATGACCTCCTGTATTACTTTAAGCTGGAGCAGGCTGAACGGACCACCATTTTCCTGAAACCCGATACGATTAGCCGGTACCTGGAAACAGTATTCAAATAAGGCAATGCCCCAGCTGATAAAAATGATACTGATAAGGCCCAGATTATTGAAGCCCTTCATGTCCTTAAACTTCAGGTGCCCATACCAGGCCAGCGTCATAAATGTATTGGAGAGAATAAGGAGGCCGATAGTGAGGAGTACTTTTTTCATACTGCAAAATATGTAATCTCTGGTATACAAAACTGTGCCAGCTAATGCTGGTCACGAGCAGCCAGGTCTGCAGTGATCTGCTCTATATCTTTTGCCGTAAGTGGTTTTTCGAAATAGGCTTTGATCTGCCGGTACTCCCTGGCCTTCATCTTGTCCTGCTCCATGACGGAGGACGTGAGCATATAGATGAGCGTAGACTCTGTGCATCGCTCCTCCTGTATATACTGGTCCAGAAATTCAAATCCATTCATGACCGGCATATTCATATCCAGCAATATTACATCCGGGCATGCATTATGGCTATCTAGCAGCTCAAGTGCTGCTTTACCATTGGAAGCTTCGTGCACAGTGCACTCCAGCGCTGATTTGTTTAGCGTCCTTTTCGTCAGTTTCACGAAAGCGTCACTATCATCTACTATCAGAAAATCCATTATAGCCATTTCGTTTTCGACGTTATTACCACTTGTATCCATATTTATCCTAATATACGAATACAATGCTCAATAGGTCTTGGTTTATCACAATTTCTTCGTTGTAAAGTGATGCAAATTAACCGTATGCAATATTACATCAGAACAAAGTCTTGTCAAACAATGATTTAACAAGACAAACCCTTAAATATACAAGGTAAACCCGCTGATTATCAGCGTCTAGGCCCTCCCCCGATATGAGCGGGTGCAGGAGCCGGGCGTGACACCGGTGCCTCTATATGCATCTGGGGCTGTGGGCTGGGACGGCCTGCGGGTATGAAGCCGCCGCCCTGCGATGGCCGCTGTACCGGCTCCGTGCGCTGGTACACAGGCTCCGTGCGCTGGATCTGAACCGGTGTGGTGCTCTGACGCGGCGGGCTCCAGTCCTGCTGGCGTGCAGGCTGCTCGCGCTGAGGAGTACTGATACCCCCTGACTGCTGCTGCCGCTCCTGCGCAGGGTTGTTATTGCGCTGTATCGTGCCGGGATCAGCTGTGCGGGCCGGAGGCTCGCTCTGGCGTACAGGTGCCTTTATAGCAGGACGATAGATATTTACTGTTCCATTATTGACACGGGTAGCTTCCGGTTTTGGCGCAGTGGCTATATTGACACGCTCTACAGAGCGGCCGGCTTGCTTCTCTACCTCTTTGAGCTTAGGACCGGCAAAGAATATCGATTTATTGAAAGTGCTGACGTGATCTATCTGTATGATGTGAGGATCTATACTACCACCGGTATGATTGACCACGGTATTATTGACTATATGATTGGATAGATCGTGGTCTACGATGTGATTTTGCTGCGTGAAGTACCAATGATGATCCCTGCTGCCGTAATGAGTAGAAGCATACTCTCCCGGCCAGAGCGGGGCCCAGCAGTAGTAGCCCTCGTACTGGCCCCAGGCCACCCAGGCCGGCGCCCACAGTGAGCCCGGTACCCACACCCAGCCATACGCCGGATCCATATACCACCTGCCGTAGTGAAATGTGGCCCAGCCCCAGTCAAAATCTGACACCCATGTCCACCCATACTCAGTATACTCCCAGTGTCCATTGGTCATATAGGGCTCAAAGCCCCCTCCGGCCTGAGCCGGCATCCAGACATATCCATATGATGCACTCTGGACCCAGGTACCATAGGGGCTCAGATCATTATAAAAAGTCTGGTAGCTGGTGCCAGACTGGTCCAGCTGCTGCTCGCTGTAGCTGTCATCGGTATATACGTCATCCCCATTGCCATTATTATTATTCTCATAGTACCGGTCATCCTGTGCCTGTGCTACATATGTACCTAGCAGTACTGTGAGCACGATCAATATCTTTTTCATATAGTAAGTTAGATGTATCAAAAATAGTTTATAGTAAGAGGCTAACGTCCTCCTTATGCAATATTTAACTAAAAAATACCGTACCAGTACCGGAGTACCAGCCTTATTTTTCGGGGAAAAGAGACTTTCACATATATTGGAAACAATTAACACAGCACTCCTCCCCATCAGTACTGCTATCACCTTACTTTTGCCCCAGATAGTGATATTTTCTCCAAACACTAAAACGCCCGATATGAGACATCTCGCACTACTGCTGCTCACTACATTTTTCCTATCGTCTTGCCATCAGGATGAACATGGCACCAGGCGCAAAATAAGTCCTGAGATAATGGACTCTATGCGCAATGACCTTTTGAAAACAGACATAGCCTTCTCTACCCTATCTGCGGAAAAAGGACGAAATACAGCATTTGTAGAATATGCTGCAGATAATGCCACCATGCTCCGCCCATACAGCATGCCTGTGACCGGGCGCGACTCCATAGCAGCACTGCTCTCCCACCACCCTGACACTACCCGCCATCTCACCTGGATACCGATCAGTGCAGATGTGGCCCGCTCGGGTGAGATAGGATATACCTATGGCACCTATAAGCTGGTGACCAAAAACGAACCGGACCAAGTAGGTACCTATTGCACTATATGGCACAAGGACAAAGACAAACACTGGAAGTTTGTGTTGGATACCGGCAATGAGGGCCTGGCCAGTGGTGACCGTGCAGTGGAAGACCAGGTAGAAAAGATAGAGAAGAAGGAGCATTGATCTACCGGCACGTGAGGCAATTTTAAGAAGGATTTCTGTACATTCATGCCGTATCACAAATCACAGAAATGCTGACAGAAGCCCCCGGATCCCTCTCGCAATTTAAGATCGCGCCTACTGCATATGGACTGTATAGCGGCATGATAGCCGACCTGAGCACGGCTCCGTGGTCATCACTACGGCGCTCTCAGCGCAAGGCGTGGATATTCACCAGTGCTTTCAGCGCGAGGTATTGTGTCGGCTTTGCTATAGCTGATGCCGGTGTAGTAGCTACGGCGTTTGTATATTTTTTTGATACCCAGACTAGCAAGTATGTAGAAGAGAAAATTACTGTGCCGTTTGGTTTCGGCAGCAGCTTTGACCCGGACCTCAGTACTACATGGCTGCTCAAAAACTTCTCTATCACACCGGAGGGAGACCGCATTGTGTGCAGTTTTTTAGGCAAGCGTATACGCATCAAAATAGCTATGACAGAAAACGGCAAAGGCAGCACGACCCTGGCACCCGCCGGAGACAGGCCCTTTCATCATACATATAAAAACCTACTGCTGCCTGCTACTGTAGAGGCAGCTATAGATGGTGAGCAGATCACATTTAACGGTGATATAGGCGGGCTGGATTTCAGCAAGGGCTACCCTCCGCGCCACACCTTCTGGAATTGGGCATCTCTAAATGCCAAAACAGATACGGGTATCGAGTTTGGGGTGAATCTGGTAGGCGACTTTAATAACGGTATAGAAAACGCCCTATGGGTGGGAGGCAAAGTACAATCATTGTCCCAGGCTACATTCAGCTATGGCAGGCCCGTGGAGAAGAGTATCTGGCACATAGCCACACTGGATGGCACACTCAATATGAAATTCACGCCACGCGGAGTCCGCAGTGAGGATATCAATGCGCTGGTGATGATGAGCAAGTTTAAGCAACCTTTTGGCACCTTTGCAGGCACAGTCAGGCTAGATGGTGTACTACATAACTTTACCGGTCATGGCGTAGTGGAAGAGCACTTTGCCAAATGGTAATATCAGCCTTGCACCCAGTCATATTTGTCAGGCTCAAAGTGCTTTGTTTTTTTCATAAAGGTAAATGTGAAGCCAGGCCATAGTGTCACATTTTTACCATTCTTATTTTGATACCAGCTGTGGCAGCCACCTGACTGCCAGACGGACTGAGCCAGCTCCTGCTGTAGTTTTTGATTGAAGCGCCGCTGTACGTCTACCTTTATATCCATATATCTGGCGGAGCGTTTTTTGGCGTGTGTGATAGCCTGCATGATATAGGCTACCTGCGCCTCTATCATCAGTATCATGGAGCTATGCCCCAGGCCCGTATTGGGGCCGACTATGAGAAACATATCGGGGAACCCGCTGACTGTAGTACCCAGGTAGGCCTCAGCGCCCTCTCTCCAGACTTCGTTCAGATCCAGGCCGTCGAGGCCTTTCACAGCAAAACGCGTCACATTCTCCGCGGCCTGAAACCCTGTAGCCAATACTATAGCATCGACATCATGCTGCGCACCATCTGCAGTGCGTACCCCGCCGGCATTGACCTCAGCTATGCCGTCTGTGATCACAGATACATTAGGTTTCTGTAGGGCACGGTAGTAGTCGTTAGACAGCAAGATCCTCTTGCAACCTATCACATAGGACGGTGTCAGTTTTTTGCGCAGTACAGGATCTTTGACTGCACGATGTATATATCGTGTGGCTACACGACCAAAAAGCCGCATGACAGAAGGGTGAACTACAAATCCTATGGCCATCAGCTCATGCTGCCAGTACAGGCGCCACCTGTAGAGTGCCCTCATAAATCCGAACTGCTCATACATACGCCTCCTGAATGCAGATATGGGTTTGTCCGGCTTAGGTATGACCCATGCAGGCGTGCGCTGAAAAACGTCAAGCCTGCCCACCTGGTCTGCTACAGCAGGTATGATCTGAATGGCACTCGCGCCTGTGCCTATCACGGCCAGTCGCTTGCCTGCATAGTCATACGTATGGTCCCATCTCGAGGAGTGAAACATCTTGCCCGAAAATGTATCCAAACCCGGTATGGAAGGATAAGCAGGGTCACTAAGTCCGCCAGAGCACGATATGAAGAAGCGTGCAGTATAAACCTGGCCAGCTCCCGTATTGATATGCCACAGTCCGGCTTCTTTATCAAAAGTAGCCGATACTACCTCTGACTGCAGCTGGATGCTGCTCCTGAGCGCATAGGTATCCACACAGTATTCCATGTATTGCAGTATCTCCTGCTGCGGACCGAACTGCCTGCTCCATGACGGGTTTGGCGCAAATGAAAAAGAATATAAATGCGACTCTACATCGCAGGCAGCGCCGGGATACGCATTATCATACCAGGTGCCGCCTATGGCGTCGTTTCGCTCCAGGATGAGCAGATCATTGTATCCGGCCTCGCGTAGCTTGATGGCCATACATATACCGGCAAAACCTGCCCCAACTATTATAGTCTCGTGATAAACACTCATATAAGAAGAACACTTTTCATTTTTAATACAATAGATTGATAGACAATATCATAATTTTAAACCACATTTATATTTGCAAAAACTAATAGCCGACCATCACTTGCACTGACACCAAAACTTTTAAGACCAGACCTATTGAATAATTAGGATACTGCTTTTATCTTTGCACACCTTTTTGAGACTCAGAATAAAAACCCTTTTGCGCCTCATGACGTCTAAACCAATTTATGTAATGCTGGCTGATGATAGTCCGGATGAGCATTTCCTGTTTATCCACACTGTCAAAGGTATAGATAAATCTATCACCGTAAAGACCGCTATGAATGGTGAGGATCTGCTGGAAAAGCTCACTAAGACACAAGACCTGCCCGACCTCATTTTTCTCGATATTAATATGCCTCTGAAAAATGGTAAGGAAAGCCTGGCTGATATACGCAAGGATCCGCGCCTGCAGCATTTACCCGTGATCATCTACTCTACTTCTGATGAGAGGAGGGATATTGATGATACTTTTGCGCTGGGTGCGGATATGTATCTGAAAAAGCCGCAGGATTTTCTCGAGCTGGAGAACATACTGAATGGAGTACTTAAAACCTATCGGGCGGATGGCCTCAAACGAGGCGACAGGAGTAGCTACGTATTTGCGTTGAGCTGACAGAAATTTGTAACATACAATACAAAACTTGTAACTCGATTTTAATAAAGTTCAAAAAGAAAATGCCCTCCGGTTCCGGAGGGCATTTTCTTTTTGATGAAAGATATGATCACTGATTGCACTGCACGGTATATTGCCCACAGCTCACCTTGATCTGCTGGTAGCATCCTTTGGATGTGGTCACAGTGAGGCCATCCTCATTGCATGGGCAGGAGGTGCCCAGATTGAATGTCACAATGCCTTTTGCGTCGGAATACTTGGCCGCCTGCCCCGTACAGGCAGCTGTGACCAGAGCCCCTTGCAGTGGTTTCCCATTGACATCCAGGGTAAGCACAGTAAGTATCATCTCCCCACCAATACGTTTGCCTGGTTTGAATGATGTACGTAGCGTACTGGCATACTCAGGCGATGGATCTGTGGGTTTATGATGTCTATCTGTACCGGCATCAGCTGCCAGGACTATGCAGAGCAGTATAATGGTAGCGAAGATTTGGATAATTTTTTTCATACATTTGAAATATTTGGTTGACTTACACCTACGTTTTTAAACCCCATTTGTTACATTTCTCTCCAATGCACCCTTCTGAGGAATCTTATCAAATAGAGCTGGATAAAGCATATTCCTTTTATGCGAAGGGGGCCTTTCGTGAAACGCTGAGCGTACTGGCCGGTATGGAATCAGAGGGAAATACCCTCTCTCTGCTCATGCGTCTGAAGCTGACCAATCTGGCAGGTCTTTGCTATTTCAACCTGGGCGAAATAAAGAAAGCCGAAAAATACAGCCTGCAGTCCCTGCAGCTAGCTCAGGAATACGGTGATCCTGTTTTCATATTCAAGAGGTATGACAACCTTGCTGCGCTTTACTCTTTTACCAAAGAGTACCACCTGGCGCATGACTATATGCAGCACTCTATAGACCTCAAAGAAGCAACACAGCATGAGAAAGACCTGATACCCGGGCTACTGCAGCTGGCGGCATTATTTTTTTATATCGACAATGTAGAATCGGGTAAAGAGACTGTAAAGAAGGCCGGGCAGATCATGGAACGGTATCCTCCGGATGAGCAGCTTATTATGCACTATGACTTTCTGCTGGGCATGCAGTATAAGCGCGAGAAAAAGATCCATGAATCATTACAGCAATATGATAAAGCCATCGAAAAGTCACGTGCATTGGGTTTCTCGCTCGTAGAATGCAGATCGTATACCAACCAAGGCGATATCTATGTGAGCCTGGAGGACTGGGGCAGGGCGCAGGACCGGTTTGAAAAAGCGCTCGAGATATCTACCACTAATCATCTCAGTATAGATAAGCAGAACATAGGTATACAACTAGCCCTCACAGCACTAAAGCTGGGTGATATATCTAAATGCAAGGAAATCTACCTGCGTGTACGTGAGGATATATACCAATCCGGCGATGATGTACTGCTAAAAGAGCTGGAAAGTGTCGGCGCAGAGATGTATGAAGCAGAGGGAGACTATAAATCTGCCATAGATGCGTATAAACGACATCTGAACCACTACAAAAAGCAGTATGATAACGAACTAAGCCGAAACATAGTCAATATACAGGCCAAGTATGAAGCGGAGCGTGGCGAGAGACAGTTGAAAGAATCAAGGCTGCTACAGGTGGAGAGCGATCTTAAAGCACTAAAGGCTGAGCATGACCTGCAGGATACAGAGCGGCGGTTTCGCACGATGATAGAGAATAGTACAGATGGAATTGTGATCATGACGGCAGGCCGGCAGCCTGTATATATGAGCCCCTATGTATACAAGATACTAGGCTACAGTGAAGATGAGATCGCAGGTGTAGATGCATTTCCAATGGTGCACCCTGAGGATCAGGATATAGCCACTGAGATGGGACTCGCAGTTTTGGCAAATCCAGGTGTACCGATCCATGGTCATTTCCGATTTCCCAAAAAGAGCGGTGAGTATGTGTGGATAGAAGGTACAGGTATCAACCTGCTGGATGACCCCGTGGTACAGGGTGTGGTATGCAACTTTCGTGATGTATCTGAGCGCAAAGAAACAGAGAGTGCGATACAGGAACTCAACAAATCCCTGGGCACCCTGGTATCTGAGCGCACATCTGAGCTGGAGGAGGTGGTCAAGGACCTGGAAGCTTTTAGCTACTCGGTGTCTCATGACCTGCGCTCTCCGCTGCGTATCATAGCCGGCTACGCCAAACTGATACAATCCGACCATGCAGAGTCATTGAATGAAGAGTCGCGCGAGTTTATAGATATCATACTGGACAATACCAAGCGTATGGGGCAGCTCATAGATGACCTGCTTAATTTCTCCCGTATGGGTCGCAAAGCGCTATTCAAAAGCCCGGTAGATATGAAGTCCATGATAGGTATAGTACTCGATGATCTGGGCAGGGCTATGGGACACCTGCCCGAGCAGATCATAATAGACGACCTGCCACCTGCATATGCTGACCATGCACTGATCAAACAGGTGTGGGTCAACCTGCTCTCTAATGCTGTAAAATACTCATCCAAAAAATCAACGCCGACCATAGAGATCGGCTATATGGATCAAGATGGTGAAACCGTATATTTCATCAAGGATAATGGAGCGGGATTTGACATGCGGTTTGCGCACAATCTTTTTGGAGTATTCAAAAGGCTGCATGACCGATCAGACTTTGATGGTATAGGAGTAGGCTTGGCCCTGGCCCATCGTATCATCAAGATGCACGAGGGACGTATATGGGCGGAGGCAGAGCCAGACATGGGCGCCACCTTCTTCTTTACACTGGGGCCAGACGCGTGATAGGCCTTTATTCGCTTTTCACAAAGTACCTGTAGCTACGCGAAGCTCCCACCTCAAATTTGACAAAATATAGCCCGCCGCTGAGAGCCGCGCAGTCGGCTTGTATCTGCTGTCCCAGCCGGGAGTAGGACACCGGGATCTGATGACCAGCCATATCATAAAAACTCACTGCCACACTCCCTGTAGCAAAAAATGGCGACTCAGCAGTAAGTATATCAGACACCGGGTTAGGATACACACTGACATCTATCTGAGGCACATCTGAGATGCCTGCAGGTCCCAGTACTGTGATGGTATGAGTACTCACCGCACTGCAGCCATACTGATCCGTATACAGATAGGTCACCACATGCGTACCGGGCTGTACAGAATCCACATAAAACAGATTGCCATGCACGCCTGCACCAGTGAAAGTCCCGCCGGCTGGAGACACGGCGAGCAGTATAGGGTGTGTATGTGCCATGACTGTATCCGCACTACTGCCCCATACTATCAGAGTGGGCGTATCTATGACCAGCGTGAGTACTACTATACTATCACATCCGTGTGCATCTGATAGCGTATCGCTATATACACCTGACGAGATCAGCTGCTGCCCGTGAAAGGAATAGCTGCTATCGCAGCTCACTGCCTGATAAGACGTACCTGATGCAGGATAAACAGACAGAGTCAGCCGAACTATGCTGTCACACCCGTGCGTGTCACTCAGCGTATCCCTATAGACACCAGATGCAGTCAGAGCCTGTCCGTGAAATATGTAACTGCTACCTGCACACACGGCAGTGCTGTATGAGACTGTATCACGAGGCAATACGGCCAGCGAAAGCGTGACAATACTATCACAGCCGTGCGCATCTGATATCGTATCTCTGTAGATACCCGACTGCGTCAGGACGCGGGAGCGAAACTGATATGGCACACCGGCGCATGAATAGTCACTAAAATTATAACCCGGCTGACCATAGCACCTGGTATATAGCGGACAGATCTCTGCGGCAGTGAGTACATGACCGCTGATGAATGTAGAGCTGAGTGACAGCAGCATTTTATCCCTGATCGCACCGGCATTTCCTCCTTGTGCATTGAGGAAGTTAGAAGCGGTCCAGGGATCATTGCCTGCGTAGGCCGTATAGATAGTACCGAGATCTGCTACCATAGTAGTTCCGGGCTCTCCGAGGTTTACAGGCTTCACATGTTTCAGCTGCCTGGTGGCTCCGCAGCCGGGATTGCAGATGACGGATGAACCGCAGCCCCCTATGGTCAGATAGTTGCCATGCTTATCCGGTGAGGCATATACAGAGTCTGCCCCCCAGGAGATGTAGAGGCTCTTCATAGGTCTGACCTCCACGTGCTGACAGAGCGTACCTGCGTGCGAGACACTCTGGATCGTATCTCCCATCCAGTGGCTCATGATAGTATCATACATCCACCCGGCAGTAGTATCGGGCCCGGTATACTTCAGGGAAAAATTGAATCCTTCCACATCGGCGGTATGACCCAGCGCGCCACAATCCTGCCCATATAGCACAGCACAGTTTACTTTCACCTTGGGATAGTACCAGATCAGGCCCGGGACCAGCTGATGGGCAGGTACCAGTGCTACGGGATGGATCTGTATAGAGTCATAGCTGCTGCTCCGTGTATACTGCTGGGGTATAGGGTATATGTGGCAGACGATCAGATTGCTATCTCCAGTACCGTCCAGTGCCGGACCGGGGCATGACTCATCACTAAACTGTATGATCTTAGGCATAAACTGCTGCAGCAACTTCTGCTCCAGCCGGTCATCCATACCATCCTGATCTGCATCTACTATAGATGGTATAGTGACGAGATCAGTACCGCCGCACCTGCTGATGACTGAGACCTGCTGCTGTGCCCGGAGCGATAGGCCCGGCAATAGCAGTATAAATAAAAACAATAAAATGTTTCGCATATGTTATCCTGATGTAGCCTTGACTAAAGTAGCACTTTTAGCCGCGCCAAAACATCACATACCAGACACCGGCACATTAATTAACAATAAAATATATACAAAACTAATTTGTGCTGATATTTAGCAATGAATAGTCCGCTATATCCAGCGTTATGTATTCACAAAAACAAATCAGGCAGATCTCCCTGGGGTGATCTGCCTGACCTTCTTCATACCAATTGCAATAATGCTATGGTGATTTTTGCATTCGTCTGATTAAGGACAAACTACTGTTGTGGTGCCACAAGACACTTTGAAAGACAGCTCACAGTTTGTAGTAGTTGCAGTAGCCGAAGACTGGCTGCAAGGACATACACTGAAAGGTCCCCATGACGCTGTTCCGTGAACGTCTGTGTATTTAGGACTGCCAGCACAAGGTGCTGTCACATAGACGCCCGGTTTAGGATTTCCCTTGAGGTCAGTTACCACTATACCGAGGTATTCAGTACCGACGCCCATAGGCTGTACTACCATGCCACTAGAGTTTAGTGTAATGGTACTACTTGCAGACTGAGCGGTCTGAGCATGAGCACTTGAAGCACACAAAAGAAGACAAGCACAAAAGACGAAGAGCAAAGTTTTTTTCATTAGCTTTGAATTGTTTGGGGTGATTTAAAAAAATAGCGCGCAAACATATACACTCTGCTCGTAGAATGAAAAAAAAGCATACGAATATTTCAACATCTTTCCTTTTTTCTCAAGCAGAAGTATCCTACCACAACAATAACTTTGTAGAAACCCTCAATATTCTAACACTGTTAGATAATGAGCTGGCAGAACAGCCCGATCTTTTGCTGGAAATGAAGAGCTCCAACCTCCGTGGCAACATCTATTTCAAGCAAGGAGATTATGCTCAGGCCGAGCAGCTTTTCCTGAAATCACTCATCCTATCGCGACAGATCGGAGAGTCTCGATACATCTATAATCGGTATGACAATCTGGCCGCCGTATACACCGCCACCAATCAGTATCGCTATGCTATCGAATACCTCCAGAAGTCTATAGAACTCAAAGAAGCGCTGGACAATAATAAAGACCTGGCCCGTGGATTCATTCAGCTTTCCTCCCTACACTTTCTAATCGAAAACTTTACTGCGGGCAAGGAAGCACTGAAAGCTGCAGCGGAACTGATAGAAAGACACGAGCAGCGCGATCTGCTCATGCATTGGCATTTTGCGATGGGTATGCAGTACAGAAGGGAAGAAAATGTACCTAAAGCGCTGGAGGCATATACAGAGGCGATCCGATATGCAGTCGAGTTTAACGCTCCGCTGGTGGCAGCTAAGGCCTATAGCAATCAGGGCGATATCATGATGCGTGAGAAGCAGTGGCCGCAGGCAGAGGAAAAGTATAACCTCTCGCTAGATCTCTATCGCAAGAACAATGTACAGCTGGAAGAGCTCAATACATCAGTACAGCTCGCACTGATAGCGCTGGAGAGCAAAAATCTGAAACGTGCGAGGGAGCTGTACGAAGCAGCCCTGGAAGGATCCATGGAGCTGAAGAATGATGTGCTGAAAGGAAATCTGGCGGAGCTGAGTGCCCGCCTGCACAAGGAGGAAAACAAACCCGCCGAAGCACTCGAAGCCTATGAGCGGTATATCTCATATTATAAAAAGATGTATGACTCAGAAATGAGCCGTACAGTACTGGATGTACAGGCCAAATACGAGAACGAAAAGAAAGAGCGTGAGCTGCAAAAGGTAAAACTACAACAGGTAGAAAGCGAACTAAAAAGCCTTCGCGCAGAGAGAGCTCTCATGGAGCGGGAGATGCGATTCAGAGCGCTGATAGAAAACGGAGCCGACCTCATCTACATCATAGACCACAACCTTCTGGTGCGCTATGCCAGCCCTTCAGCCTTTCACCTGCTGGGTTTTGATGAGAAAAATCCTTTCAAGTACGGCATGTACGAAATGCTCCATCCTGATGACGTGGAGATGGTGCGTGACAGGCTGAAGATAGTAATGGAAAATCCGGGGCTTCCTGTTTTTGGCCAGATGCGCCTACCTTGCGCTGATGGTGGGTATGTCTGGACTGAGGGTACAGCTACCAATTTATTTCACGTAGAGGCAGTCAGAGGTATAGTGTGCAACCTGCGTGATATCACTGAGCGCAAGCAGGCCGAGGCCTCAATACAAGAGCTGAATGAATCACTGGAGCAGAAGATCATAGAGCGCACAGCTGAGCTGGAGGAAGCGAATAAAGGCCTGGAGGCATTCAGCTACTCCGTGTCGCATGACCTGCGTGCTCCCCTACGCATCATCAGTGGCTACACTGGCCTCCTGCTAAAAAAACACACCCACGAGCTCAGTGATGAAGCACAGGAGTTTCTAAATAGTATAAAGGATAATGCCCGCCACATGGGCGAGCTGATAGACGACCTTCTGAATCTCTCTCGCCTCGGACGCCAGGAGCTGCAAAAAACCGAGGTAAACATGAACGCGGTAGCCTCCGGTACGCTCAGGGAGCTAAAAAGCAGCGAGCCTAAGCTCAAAGCCGAGATACAAATACAAGACCTGCCCGAGGCTGTAGCAGACGAGGGCCTGATCAAGCAAGTATTCTCAAACCTGCTGGGCAATGCAGTAAAATACTCCCGAAAAAAATCTCACCCCAAAGTAGAGATCGGTTCCTATGCAGCAGAAGGCAAGACGGTATACTATGTCAAGGATAATGGTGCAGGATTTGACATGAAGCACGCCGACAAATTATTCCGCCCTTTTCAGCGGTTACATGACAAGAGCCAGTTTGAGGGTACAGGTATAGGCCTGGCCATAGTCTACAGCATCATCACGAAGCATGGCGGCCAGATATGGGCCGAAGGTGAAGATGGCAAAGGCGCTACTTTCCTTTTTACACTGAGCTAAAAAGCCCCGATATACCTACCGGGGCTCTCTCCATTTATCAGGTTACTTTTATTCTTTTACAAACTTAGCAGGAGTATATACCGCACTCTCTGATAGTGGCTGCACAAAGTAAATGCCCGGAGCCAGGCCAGATACATCTATGCCTCTATCTGAGTAGCTGCAGTCCATAGCTGTATGTCCATCTATAGCAGATATGACCACATGATACAAAGGAGATGTATTATCAGCAGCGATGAATAGTTTGCTGGCGGCAGGATTCGGATATAGGTGCATGCTGGTGCCACTCAGCGCGACCACAGCATTAGTACCCGCTCCCTTTTTATAAATGTCGATCACATTGATGGCCAGAAATACGTCATTATTATATCTCACAAAGTAGTCCCCATACGTCTGATTATCTGCCATAGTAGTTAGGCCAGCCGTATCCCATGCCAGGTTGGCTAGTCCCGTAGTGGTACCTATCACATCTGGTGCAGAGGGGCTGGCACTATTATTCATAGCAGCGTAGAAAGTCTGACCATCGGCGTACATAGCAGTTATTTTCTGTGGTGTGTGGTCTACAGCCTGGTATATGAGTCCATGTGTATTGACGAGTGACCAGTGGCTGCCGCCATTATCAGAATACCATATGCCCGAGGTGCTGTCATTGGCCCATGATCCTCCTACATAGAGCCGGCTGCTGGAGGCATCTGTGATCAGCTTGATAGTGCGGAAATCTACCGGCAGATCGGTGGTGCGGAGTGTCCAGGTAGCACCATTATCTGCAGAGACGAAGAGGCGCTGAAAGTTATTCTTGTATCCGTACATGGTGTCGCCGTACCATGTGATAGGATCTGCTGGTGGAAATAAGGCACTACCCGCCAGGTCTGTGATATTATGCCACTGTGTCTCTCCCGTATCTTTGATAAAATAGGCATCATTGGTACCCAGCAGTATCTTACCATTGTGATATGACATGTTAGTGGCCAGTGAGATACCGTTTTGATAGCGGGTAATGCCGACAGTATCAATGATCATCGTCTGTCCACCATCATAGGAGTAATACAACTGGCACTCCAGGCCTTGCAGCGTAGCAATGTACATTTTATTGCCTGCATCTTGTATCAGGCGCGGACCTGTCTCACTTGTATTGACAGCCGTCCAGGATGTACCACCGGCATCCAGCTTATAAAGCCTGGAAGGTGTGAGATCTACCAGCACTGCATACAGGCCTCCCTTGTGCACCGTCATATTGCCTATGGGCAGATATGGCAGGCTAGTGATATTGGTACCTTGCCACTGGGCCATAACAGGCAGCATGCATATGACTGCCATCATCGTAAGTAATTGTTTTTTCATGATCTTTTGGATTTTGATGTGAAATTTTGACTGATGCAAAACAAGTCAGTCGCGCTGTCACCTTTTATCCCAAAAAATCGAAACCTTACTGTTTGTCCGCTATTTGCGGCGGCTGATATCACATAGCATATCGGAGTGTATGTTCAGCCCGATGTTAGTCATATTGTAGACATGCTCAGAGGCTACGAGATACACTATCTCACATATCTCCCGTTCCGTATAGTACTGCTGCATACGAGAGAAGGTAGCCTGCTCCACCTTTCTATCCCGGGTGAGCTCTGTGACATAATCCAGCATGGCCCTATCTGCAGCAGAAAATACCGGGCTGGTCTGATACTCAGACAGCGCATCAAACTTGGCTTCATTCAATGATTTTTTGATCACTACTGAGCGGCCTATATCCATACAAAATAGGCAAACATTGAGATGTGCCACCTGCTCTCTGACTAGCATGACCGTCTCAGCAGGGAGAGTCAGCTTTTTATCCAATGAAGATATTTGTGCCTGCCACTTGCCAAAGGCCAAGGGCATCCGCGCCCCAAACACCTTGAGTGGAGTCAGGACTTTCCCGAATTGCTTTTCAGTAAAATAATAAACCAGCCTCATCAGAAGGCTATCCGGCTTTTCTATGGGCGCGAGAAATGTATCCATTGCTTTCATTTAAGACATAGACAAACAAATAGTTAAGCTATGGACATTTGTGATGACCTTTTAAAAAAGTAATGAAGGTGCGCACAGATCTAGTGCTGCCCCTCTCCTATCTCTTCTATCATCTTGGCGCAAAATGCTGGTAGATCGTCTGGCTTGCGGCTGGTCACCAGACCATTGTCCACCACTACCTCCTCGTCTGACCAGGTTGCTCCGGCATTGATCAGGTCTGATTTGATAGATGGATAAGAGGTCATATGGCGCCCCTTCAGTTGGCCTGTCTCTATCAGCGTCCATGGCCCATGACAGATAGCGGCTATCGGCTTGCCCTCTTCCAGGAATGTACTCACAAAAGCCACTGTAGCAGCATCAGTGCGCAGTTTATCCGGGTTCATCACACCACCTGGCAGTACCAGCGCATCATAATCTGCGGGATCTGCCTCTGACACTATCTTATCTACAGGATATTCACCACCCCAGTCTGTGTGGTTCCAAGCTTTGATCTTACCTGATTTGAGAGAGATGACATCTACTATTGCATTTGCCTTCTTCAGTGCCTCTATCGGCACAGTGAATTCAGACTCCTCTACTCCATTTGTCGCTACCACGGCGACCCTCTTATTAGCTATTGACTTTGACATAGTGCTTATTTTTGATCACTATGCCTCAATATCTGTACCGTGTTGCTGTGAGGAAATCTCTGTACTACTGCTCATCCCGGATGGTATCATCCAGGGATTTTATCACCTTAGAAAAATTGTGCGGTATAAGGCGGGCCGCCAGCGCCTCTATAGCGGAAAGGACGAAGCCAGTGAGAAAGATGGAAGATTTTGCAGTTTTCTTTATGCTAAAAGTACCGCTAAAGGTGACCTTGGTCCCCTTGCCGGCCTTGGTACAGGCTATAGAGCCTATACAGGAGATATCCTCCACCTTATAGTGTGTCTCTATAGAAAACTGGCTGGTGAAGGTCTCATTGTCCCATATCGCATCTTCTGTCCAGAGCATCATCTCTGGCTTGATCATACTTTTGAGCATGGCAGGCAGTGGTGGTGCGGCCTGCCACTGGCTGATCACATGCACACCGTCGGGCTTTTTCCTGGTCCGCTTTACCACTTTCACGTACTCCATATCATCCTGCAGCGCTGCTATCTCAGGCAGCCTGTCACGGATGGTCTCCCACACTACAGGCAGGGGATGGTGGAGGGTCTCTGTACATTTGAATTCCATATCGTATGCATGATAGTAAAAAAGATAATCCCGATAAAAGCTAGCTATCCACATGCCAAATAAAAAGGCCTCCCCGGAGGAAGGCCATTTCTATTCTTTGGCTGCAGATCAGATGTTTTTCAGCAGTTCTTTGGTCAGCTCATTATTAGGATCGAGATCCTTCGCCTTATTGAGGAAAGGACCGGCTGTGGCCTTATCTCCCTTATTGAGGTAGAAGGCACCGAGGTACTGATAGCTTTCTATCAGGAAGTTCTTGTACCGCGCCTGATCCGTACCGCTCTCCGCTACTTTGATAAACTGCTCATAGTATGGCTTGGCAGCAGCAGATTTCATCTCAGGGTCCAGATTGTTGTTCGTCTTTGCCCTCCACTGCCAGCTATCTGCTACGGTAGCATACTTAGTGGTCAGCGCGGAGAATGCCGTATCGGCGGCTATAAAATATTTAGCTGCGGAGTCTTTGGCTGCTTTGTCATCCTTCTTAGCCTTCCACGCCAGTGCCATATTGTAGTTAGAGCGCCCTAGCCAGTAGAAGTCATAGAAGGTAGGATTGGGATAGTTAGCTATCCGCTTGCTGTATGATGCCACAGCCTCCGGGTATCTCTTGGTAGTATACATCAGCTGACCGTAGTCAGACAGGAGCTCGGCATTATTGCTATCTACAGAGAGAGCGGTATTAAAGTACTTGAGAGCCGCAGTAGTGTCATTATTCTTATTGGCTATCTTGGCGCTATATACATAATCCAGTGGACGGACGCGTGACTGTGGTGTAGCTACCCAAAAGCGCTGCATATAGTCACCAGCTTCCTTGAAGTGCTTGAGCTCATAGTTAGCATAAAAGAGGGCACGCAGGATCACTACATTGGTAGGATCAGCGTCGAGCATCTTCATAGCCTCAGATACTACCTGATCGTATTCCTTTGATGCATAGAGGAAGTTGATGAACTTGGTCTTGGCATCAGCATCATCCTTATTCAGCTCTATATATTTCTTGATCTCCAGCTTGGCCAGGTCATATTTCTTGGCCAGGAAGTAGGTCTCAAACAGATCGTAGTGCGCCACCGGATAGTCCGGCTCCAGGGCGATAGCCTTCTGCAGTGCATTGATCGCATCATCATAAGTACGTGCACGGGTGTTGAGACGGCCTATTTTGATAAAGGCCATGGTCAGCTTAGGATTGACCTCTGCTGCACTCTCATATTTGCTCATCGCTTTACCACCCTCGCTATTATCCAGGTAGGCATCGCCCAGCTCCAGGGCATTGTTGGTATTCTTGGGATCTATCTTGAAGGCGTCCTCAAAATTCTTGATAGCTTCCTGCAGGTCGGTAGTCGTCGGCTTATACCATGCATCACCTACCTGATTGAGGATATCCGCACTCTTAAATTTTGAGGTCACGACAGCCTGCTCAAAGTATGTTTTTGCCTTAGCCTTATCGCCATTCAGCAGGCTGAGGCGGCCATTGGCCAGCAGGCCATATACTGTCTTATTTTCAAAACCGGGTACGCGATAGCATATCTTGGCAGAATCCGGATCGTCCATCTTCAGGTAGGTATTACCCAGATAGTAGGCCGATTGTACGCGGTCAGCAGTACCATCTGCCAAAGCCTTTCGCAGGATATTCTTGGCGGTGGCATAGTTCTCTTTCTCCAGTTGTTTTTTGCCCTCGTCCAGTGCAGACTGTGCGAATACCTGAGAGGACAACAGCAGCATAGCCGCTGCGATCTTGATACTTTTCATCCTATTATCCGGTTTTTTTAAGATTTGCAATGATAGCGTTTTTCGTTTTTATTTCAGTTTGTGATATTGATAGTACGTGATGGCATGATAGCAGGCACCAGTCCCGATTTCAATATAATACGCCCTGATCTGTCTTTGTTCAGGAAATTAACAAACCCCGTGCCGACCTTCTGATCCATGCTATGCTGTATGAAGTTGATCGGCCTTGCAAAAGGGTAAGATTCATCGGCTATCTCGCTCTGAGAGGCGGTAGACACTACCATCCGGCCCGCTGAGTCGGGCTTAGCCACGTACAGGAGCTTAACTTTCTTTAGCAGGTCGCGCACCGATGCTACATCTTCATCACTGATCTTGTCATATGGTATGAAGCCTATGGCGTTCTTATCTTTCTGCAGGTAGGCTACCAGTTCATCCGTATTTTTCACTGCAAAAGCAGACTGACGGGCCGACTGGCCAAAGAGGCCAAACATATAGCTCACCACGCCGGAGCTATTGCCTTCAAAGACCACTTTGTACTGGTCCGACGTACCGGCTACGAGCTTGCCCACCTGAGTATATTGCAGCGTATCCTGCGGAAAATCCTGATGAGCCACCAGTGCTATCGCATCTCGTGCAAAACAGCGCTCATCCGGCGTGATATGATTCTTTTTGAATAGCTGCGTGCGCTCCGACTCCCTGAGGCGGCGCCCTATCACTACTGTAGAAAAGCTATCTGACGTCAGGTGCTTCAGCACCTCGGCCTCCGGCAGGTAGATGAGATGCAGGTGCTGATCCGGCTGATCATTCTCATACACACGCGCCTCCTGGTCTATGATATATCTGAAAGCCTCATCTGCATAGACAGTGATAGAGTCTATGTGCGCTGGCCCCTCTATGGCTACAGGTGGCGGTGTGGCCTGGTCTGTGTGGCGGCTACAGGCCATCAGGCCCAGGCAAAATATGGCGATAAAGTAAAGCGGGCGATACTGCACGGTTAGATATTTTGAGAGTCGGGCCTGTCTGTCAGTGCCCTCAGCAGTCTGAATCCCCCATAGGCGATAAACACCCACGAAAGTATAGACCTATAGGTAGGCTCTATGAACCCTAATATCTGCTGGCCATAAACCATCAGATATATACCCAAGCCGATATAGCAGAGGGCTATGGCTAGCTTCAGGATGCCCAGAGGGCTGGAAATAATACTGCGGAGTGAGGCCATCAGATATTTTTAATGACAGATGCCAAAGGTAAGTCTTTTACATAAAATAATACCGGATATGACAGTATTGTGACAAGGTACGGTGAAGCTCCATATCAGTCCCGCTGCTCCCAGATAGCACGGATGATCTTTTGCGCATTGGCCCTGTTGCTAAACTCATGGTCCAGCAGTTTCTTCCGCTTATTGATATGATGCTCATCAAAATCAAGGTTCATCATGTCCATGATCAGCCGCTTGGTAGCGTTAGGATTATCCTCTATCACACAGAGTGATTCCAGACCCGTATTGTTTACCATTTTCGAGTTGACCAGGCAGAAGCGCCCCCTGTAAAGCGAGTTGAGTAGCTTCAGCTTGATGCCTGTATTCTGGAAGGTGGTAAGAAGATTGACCTGAGCGTTGCTAAGCAGATCAGCCACTTTGTCAAAAGATGGATTTTCTACCAGCTCTATGTGTGGGTACCGGGCCACCTCTTTTTTGAGCGCCTCAGTAGGATTCTTGCCCGCTATTACAAAAGGTATCTTAAGGTCAGCTGCGATCTTCTTCACTATAAATATAGCCGCCTGGTTATTTTCTACCACGCTCAGGTTGCCATGATAGAGCACATAGTCGCCACGGCCAGTTTTTGACGTCACCTCCTCATTAGAGTGAAAGGCAGATACAAAATCTATATCCTCATAGGATTGGCGCAGGTATTCATAGTCGCTCTTGCTGATCGCAAATATCCTGTCTGCATGACGCAGTTCCTCCTCAAATTTCTTGAGCCGGTTTGCCTCTACATTGAAATAGTATTTGATTAGGAAATTGCGTTCAGCTTCCTTGAGGCTTTTGTAGTACTCCCACTCCACATTGTGCATGCGCACAGCCTTGATCTTTTGCCGTATGGATGGATGCCCCAGGTAGAAACAGGTATGCAATCCCTCAAAGAGTACCGGGTGCTCGTCTCCCGCTAGTGTACTCAGCAGTTCATCAGATTTCCTCGACCCTACGATATAGGGCACTGAGGAGTAGATAGCCTGGTAAAACTTCTTGCGTTCATAATAATTGACGGATGCGCAGACCTCTTCCAGTTCTTTGGATTCCTCGCGGCCATAGTGAAAACAATGCAGATGAACTTTCACTCCCAGCTCATGGAGGGCTTTGATCTTGTAGTAGACGTCTATCACACCACCGTAGTCGGGAGGATAGGGCACATTAAATGATACTATATGCAGATGCCTGTCAGTAGAGCCGGTCATAAAGCGCGATCAGTTTTTTCTCTTCGTTTTCCCATGTGAGATCACGCCTGCAAACCAAACAATTCTCCCTCACTTTGGCGTATAAATCTTTGTCTTCCATTAAACGTGTCAGAGCGTTTTTTATCGTATCCTTTTCCAGATTTTCTACCAATAACCCTACATGGTATTGATCATTAATGCGCTTATACTCCGGAAAGCCGATACACACCTGGGGCACACCTGCCTGTATATAGTCCAGAAATTTATTGGCCAGGGAGTAGTAGTAGCTGAGACCCTTCATCTCCAGCAGATTGATCCCTATAAATGCGCCGGCGGTGATCTGCCTGAGATCGGCAGGCTTCACATAGCCCGTAAACTTCACCTTGTGCTGCCGGCCGGCCTGAGCCACTTGCTCTCTCAGCTGGGCGGTGATGTCCCCATCTCCCACCAGCCAGAGCTCTATATCCAGGTCAGCCATAGCCTCTATCAGATGCTCCAGGCCCCGCCCTTCATTCAGCGCACCCTGGTAGAGCAGGTAGCGGGGTGTGTGATCTGCCGCCATGGTTACACTTTGCGTCAGTGGCAGATTGCGGATGGTGGCTACCTCTTTTTTATATGTTTTTTGAAATATCTCTGAGATACTCTGTGTAGTGCTATAGATCAGGTCCATACGCGGCACATAGGTACGCTCTACCCACTGCCATACAGCGCGTATACGCGGTCGACGCACCACCTCAGGCACCTCCGGGAAGTACTCATGTGCATCATAAACACGCTTGGCACCACTTAGCATAGCAGCATAGTAGCAGGCCACAATGGTATCCAGGTCTATGGCACAGATGATAGCGTACCGGTGAAAAAGGAGATAGAAGAAAAGCCTGACATTATACTCCAGGTAAAAAAGCTTGCCGCTATCAAACCAACACCTGAGTCGCACCTGGCGAAAAGAAAAATGATCTAATGGCAGAGACCGATCACGCTCCCGCCCTATCAGTGTCACGTCATAGCCTGCTCCTGTCAGCGAGGTGCAGATGCGCTGCATACGCTGATCGTACGTCAGGTCATTGGTCACAGCCAGTATGATGCTTCGCGCAGGCATGGCGACGAAACTAGGCTTTTTCGGATAGACTATAGTGCTGAGAATAATGAATGAAAGCTATGAACGGGCAAACACTTTACCATCTTCTGTCCGGGCTATGTTGCCCTGATCTGCCAGCCAGCGTACTACTTCATTCACCCGCTCGGGGCTGAGAGAGAGGGTATCCGCCAGAGCAGCCACAGATAGCGGCTCCTTTGCCGATTTTAATATCTGTACCGCTATCGCATCAAAATCACTTGTGCTAAGGCTCTCCTTTTTGCGGCCTATGCAGATATCACAGATGCCGCAGTCAGGCGCGTCCGCCTCACCAAAGTAGGCCACCAGCCACCGGCTACGGCACACACTTCTATTGGCCACATACTGATGCACAGCTTCCAGCCGCTCCCTGGCTCCGGATATACGCGCCTCTACAAAGCCGCGGTCCATAGTGAGGTGATCACGCCGCATACGAGGCTGGCGCAGGATCAACTGCGGCTTATCCCGGCGCGGGATGTAGGAGAGGATATCCAGCCTATCCAGCTGGAGCATAGCAGTGGTCAGCGCCTCATAGGACATACGTACCTTAGAGGCTATCGCTACTTCATTGAAGCCGACGTAGTCCTCAAACACACCTGCACAGGTACGCAGTATCATCTTGATGAGCGGTTCATATTTGCGGTGCTCTACCTGAAATTTGTACAACACATCCTTGCCCACTACTATCTTGACCCGCGGCTGCGACTGAAATCCATCACTGACCTCCAGCAGGTTTTGCGTCTCCATCAGCTTGAGTGCATTCATCACCTTCACCGGACCATACTGGTACTTTTTAGCGAAAGCGGACAAATCAAAATCATGCGGCTGGTGTGCCCCGGAGTCAAAGGCTATATTCAGCTCCCCTCCTATCTGGTCATATATCTCCCGCACCTCCTGGTAAGTGGGTATGTCTTTGGTTTTACCTTCCAGCAGATCTTTTTCATCACTGGCCGTCATGAGCTGTATGGCATAGGCGCGCTGCTCATCCCGGCCCGCGCGGCCCGCCTCCTGAAAGTACGCCTCAATAGAATCCGCCGGCTCTATGTGCACCACCACCCGTACATCCGGCTTGTCTATCCCCATCCCAAATGCATTGGTACTGACTATCACGCGGGTCTTATTGGATACCCAGTCGGCTTGTCTTTTATGGCGCTCATCACTCTCCAGCCCCGCATGATAAAAATCCGCCTTGATACCGCTCCTGCGCAGGTAGTCTGCTATTTCCTTTGTCTTGCGGCGGTTTCGCACGTATACTATAGCAGAGCCTTGTACTTTTTTGAGAATATCCAGCAGTTGCAGGTTTTTATCATCGGCCTGTCGCACTACATAGCTCAGGTTGCCTCTCGTAAAGCTCTTTTGAAAAACCTGCCCATTGTGAAATTTCAACTGTGCCTGTATATCGCTCACCACAGGCACGGTAGCCGTGGCCGTCAGCGCTATGACGGGCACACCCGGCACGAGCGCCCGCAGGTCCGCTATACGCAGATAGGCCGGGCGAAAGTCATACCCCCACTGAGAGATACAGTGCGCCTCGTCTACCGCTATCAGGCGCACGTTCATATTGGCCACCCGCGCCTGAAACTCATCCGTAGCGATCCGCTCCGGAGATATATAGAGGAACTTAACGTCTGCAAACATGGCCGCATTCAGCAGGCGGTCTATCTCTCCATGAGGCAGACCAGTGTGAATAGCGATAGCTTTGATGCCTTTGGCCTGCAGGTTCTGCACCTGGTCGCGCATCAGCGCTATGAGTGGAGACACTACGATGCACAGGCCATCCATACACAGTGCCGGCACCTGAAAGCACAGAGACTTGCCACCACCCGTAGGCAGCAGCGCCAGCGTATCATGCCCCTTCAGCACGGACTGCACGATCTCCTCCTGCAGTGGGCGGAAAGCATTAAAGCCCCAGTATTGCCATAGTATATCTTGTGGAGATTTCATCAGCCAGACAAGTGTAGTGAGATTTCAGCCGAATGGCAAGTCTACTGGCCGTCTGCTATGCGGCCATCCTTCATCACGATCTTGCGGTCAGCCATCTGAGCCAGGTCCTCATTGTGTGTCACGATGATAAAGGTCTGGCCCAGCTGATCGCGCAGGTCAAAGAAAAGCCTGTGCAGGTCGCGCGCATTGTCGGAGTCCAGATTGCCCGATGGCTCATCTGCCATCACTATAGCCGGGTTATTCATCAGCGCACGCGCTACAGCCACCCGTTGCTGCTCTCCGCCGGATAGCTCATTAGGTTTGTGGCCGGTGCGGTGGCTCAGTTTGAGCATATCCATCAGCTCTTTGGCACGTTTTTCAGCGGTGGCGCTTTTCGTGCCGGCTATGAAGGCCGGTATACAGACATTCTCCACTGCTGTAAACTCAGGTAGCAGGTGGTGAAACTGAAAGATAAAACCCAGCTTATGATTGCGAAACGATGCCAGCGCCTTATCCTTTTTCCCTGCTATACTTTCACCGGCTATGGTCACAGTCCCACCATCTGGTTTATCCAGCGTACCCATGATGTGCAGCAGCGTACTTTTGCCTGCCCCTGAGGCACCGACTATAGAGATCACCTCTCCTTTTTGTACTTGCAGCGATACACCATTCAGCACACGGAGTGCGCCATAGCTCTTAGTGATATTTTGTGCGTCCAGTATCATCTACTTAGGTGCGTACACCAGTGATTTATCTTTAAAAAAATCTTCCTCGTACCACTCTGACAGGGGTGTAAGCTGCACCATTTTCAGCCCTGCCAGCTCCTCCGTCAGGTCACCGCCCTTCAGGCAGATGATGCCGTTGCGTTTTTCATTCTGATGCTTCGGCAGAAACTTCTTCGTAGACCACTGCATCAGCTCCCTCATAGGTGCCACCGCGCGTGATACTACAAAGTCATAGTCATAGGCCATATCCTCTGCCCGTGAGTGAAAAGTGAACAGGTTTTTCAATCCGGCAGCTTCTTTTGCCGCTTCGATCACTTTCAGCTTTTTGCCTATCGAGTCCACGAGGTGAAAACGGCAATCAGGGAACATGATAGCCAGCGGCACGCCGGGAAAGCCTCCGCCCGTCCCCAGGTCCATGATCTTTGTGCCGCCTTTAAAGGAGGTGAATTTGGCTATAGCAAGTGAATGCAGGATATGCCTCTCATAGAGGTTTTCTATATCCTTGCGCGAGATCACATTGATCTTCTCATTCCACTCCGCATATACAGAGCCCAGTGTGGCAAAAGCCGCCTCCTGCTCTGCTGTGATATCAGGAAAATATTTTTTGATCAGGGAAACACCCGCTTCATTCATGCGGGCTAAAATAGTGTTTTTCAGATTGCTCTCAGGCATCCTACATAGCGTACCTGGCCAGCGGCTCCACGTCATAGCCACAAAACTCCTGCCGCTCGTATTTGTATTCAGCCACTTTGGCTATCATCCCTGCATTGTCCGTGCAGTATTCAAATTTAGGTATGTAGGCTTTCCAGTCGTGTTTGCCCGCCAGGGCGGCAAAACGCTCTCTGAGTTCAGAGTTGGCAGATACGCCTCCGGCCAGCGCTATTTCTTTCACGCCGTGCGCCACGACGGCAGCTTCCAACTTTTTCAGCAGGATATCTACGATCGTTTTCTGGATAGAGGCACAGAGGTCATTCAGATTCTTAGACACAAACTCAGGGTCCTTGCGCGTCTCCGCCTGCACAAAGTACAGGATGGACGTCTTCAGCCCGCTAAAGCTAAAATCATACTCCGGTATCTGAGGCTTAGCAAATTTAAATCTATCAGGATCGCCCTCTTTAGATCTTTTATCTATCAGCGGCCCGCCTGGGTATGGCAGGCCGAGTATCTTGGCAGATTTATCAAAAGCCTCTCCCGCAGCATCGTCTATCGTCTCCCCTATCACGGTCATATCCAGTGGCCCTTTCACCAGTATGATCTGCGTATGCCCTCCGGACACGGTCATGCAGATATGCGGATAGGCCGGCGTCTCATCTATGAAATTTGCCATGACATGCGCCTGCATATGGTTTACCTCTATGAGGGGCACGTTGAGCGCCATGCCGAGGCCCTTGGCAAAGGAAACACCTACCAGCAGCGAGCCTATCAGGCCCGGACCGCGGGTGAAGGCTATAGCATCGAGATCGGCCTGCTTCACACCTGCTTTCTGCATAGCCGTATCTACGGTCACGATGATATTTTTCATGTGCGCACGGCTGGCCAGCTCGGGCACTACGCCACCCCATGCCTCATGTACGGCCTGCGAGGCGATAACGTTGGCAAGAATTTTGCCATCTTTACAGACCGCAGCAGATGTATCGTCACAGCTTGATTCTATGGCTAGTATAGTAGGCATCGCGCTGCAAAGAAAGGAAAGAATAAGAAACTAAAGATTTTTAAAACGCGGGCGGACCCATACTTTAGGGCGTAGCCACGCGTTGGTGCACATAAGATGAAGAAAGGGCTCAGGATACTCGGTATCATCATACTGCTGGTACTATTGCTATGCGGTGGTGTCACACTGTCCCTGCGTATCCCTGCCGTGCAGAATTATGTAGCCCATATCGTGGTCAACTACGTCTCCAAGCGCCTCGGCACCAAGGTATCCATAGACCGCTTCCAGTGGTCACTACTGCGCAATGTAGACCTCCAGGGTTTTTACCTGGCAGATAAAAAAGGAGACACCCTGATCTACGCGGGCACGCTCAATGCCAACATATCATACTGGAGCCTTTTCAAAAAGGAGATCAACATCAAAGGTATCACACTGGATCATGCCCGTGTGAAGCTGACGAGCGATACAGCCGGCAAGCTCAACCTGACCACGCTCTTCGCCTCTGACAAGCCATCTACGCCTATAGTGACGCCCCAAAAGGATACGCTAGCAAAGTCTCTCGATGTGCTGATCCAGCTCAAGACGATCGGTATCTACCACACCGACTTTAGCTATGAGGATCAGAAGAAGAAGTCCCTGGTCAAAGTGCTCATACCATCCTGTGATGTGGATGTAAAAGAGATAGCCGTCAAAAACAAAAATATAGCCCTGCAGTCTATACGCATAGACAGTGTCTACGCAGCTATCACAGGCGGCCTCAGGGATACTAGTGGCCCCAAGCCTATAGAGGCTATCCACTTCATGCCGCCGGGCTGGCAGCTCAGCTGGCAGGAGGCAGCCATCACACACTCCACCTTTGCCTATGACAATCTAAACCTGGCCTCCAGCCCAAAGGGAATTGATTTCTCCCATATTTTATTTACGGGTATCAACTTCAAAACCGGCATGGCTGCTATACTGCGCGACTCCATATGCATAGATGTGCGTGCGCTCACAGCTGCGGAGCGCAGCGGCTTCAGCATCAAAGGCCTCACAGCTATAGTCAAGGCTACCGACAAAGAAATAAGCCTGAGCAAACTCAAACTGGAGACGCCAAACAGCAGCATCAACAACTACCTGGCGGTAAATTTCACTGAGTATGAAGATTTCAATGACTTCATCAATAAAGTCACGCTCAAGGCAGACCTGGAGAAGGCATATATCTCCATCAAAGACCTGAACTACTTTGCCAAAGGCAGGCTCGATGCATTGGCGCATAACAAGATCTTCATCACCGGCCACGTAAAGGGCCGCATCAATGACCTGCAGGGTAAAGGCATCGCACTCAGCATAGGTCGCAACACCATACTAAAGGGCGACTTCTACACCAGTGGCCTGCCAGATGTCAATGAGACCTTCCTTAACCTCCGTATCAGCCAGTTTACTACCAGTGCTGAGGACATCCGCCGCATAGTACCTACAGCCCCTTTCCCGACTAATTTTAATACGCTGGGCAATATCAGCTTCACAGGAAATTTTGACGGCTTCCTTACTGACTTTGTCACCCAGGGGCGCCTGTATACAGATATAGGATCAGCCTCGTCAGATATCAACTTTAAGTACAACACGAAGCTGAAAACAGGCTCCTACTCAGGCGAGCTGGCGCTCACAAACTTCGACCTGGGCAAATGGTTTGGCCAGCAGCCGCTGCTCGGCAAGATCAGCCTGAAAACCACCATCGTGGGCAATGGCATCAAACTGGAGACCATCAATGCAAAGTTGAATGGTGAAGTCAGCAGCCTGACGGTAAAAGGTTATGAATATCAGGACCTCAAAGTAAACGGTCTCATCAAGGGTAAGTTCTTTAACGGCGAGCTAACCTCGCATGACAAAAATCTGGACATGGACTTCCGCGGCTTGGTAGACCTGACCGAGAAGCTGCCCCGCTACAACTTCACCGCAGATATCCGCAATGTATCGCTGCGCGACCTTAATATCACTAAGGATACCTTTAATATCAGGGGCGTCCTCACCGCCAATTTCATAGGCAAAAAACCTGATGATATGATAGGCCTGATAGTAGGCCAGGACATATTCGTGCAGCATCGCTCAGACTCTGTGCTGGTACACAGCCTCACGCTCACCTCTACAGTCAGTGCAGACCAGTCCAAAAAGATCACACTGCTCTCTGACAATGCTGAAGGGGAGATGAACGGTCACTTTACTTTCTCCGGTATGACCAAGGCAGTACGCCGCTACCTCAATTACACCTTTACCAAAGACTACCCAGATACCGCATATATCTATCCACAGCAGTTTACGTTCAACTTCAGGTTTTATGACTCATCAGCCATCACGCGCGTCATAGACCCTAAGTTTCGTATGATACGCAACTCTGTGATATCGGGAGAGTTCAACACTTCCAAAGAGATCCTGAATATCAAGGCATCCGTACCTGAGGTAGTTTATGACAAATATGTATTGAGGCGCTTTGACATGGACCTGACCTCTCATGAGGGCAAGGTGAATATGCACACCACGGCAGACAATTTCTATATCGGTGATAGCCTGGTGGTGGATACGCTCATAGCACGCCTGAATAAAGAAAAGGAGGAGTTCCGGTTTGACCTCGTAGCAGCAGATGGCAAAGGCTTCAACAAAGCCGATGTGACATCCTACATCAGGCCGGTGACTGGCGGGGTAGAGATACGCATGGACCCATCTGCCGTATATCTGGGAGGCAATAAGTGGAGCTTCCTGCCGGATAACCTGCTGAGCATCCACGGCAAGAAGATCACCACAGGCCCCGGCGGATTAGTATTTGTAAACGGAGCGCAATCTGTCCGGCTGGACTCCTATCTGAAAGGTGACAGCTCTACCAGTATCAACCTGACGCTGAAAGACGCCGCGCTCGCAGACTTCCTCAATATCTTCAGCAGGAAGGTAAAGGATATCACCGCCACAGTGAATGGTACCGTGACGGTAGAAAATATTTTCTCAAAACCGGCCATCGTAGCCAATGTAGAGGCCCGTGACCTGACCATGAAGGATATCAATATCGGCACCCTTCGTATCAATAGCACCCTTGACAATGTGAACCAGCGCGTCAATGTGACCGGTGGCGTGGAGGGCGTCAAAAACGATATTGCGCTGAATGGCTTCTTTGACATACAGCAGCAGCGGCTGAATATGGGCCTGGATATCAGCTCACTGAATCTCAACTTCCTTAATCATCCCCTCTTCGTCAAATATGTAAAGGAAGTAAGCGGCACCGCCAGGGCACATATAGACCTCACAGGTCCGGTCAATGCACTGGTGGCTCAGGGTAGTCTGCACCTGAATGATGCGAAAGTCAAGGTGTCTTACCTCAATACTTATTATACTCTGAAGGATGAAGACGTAGAGCTGGGAGATGGATATTTTGACATAGGTACGCTGACTGTGATAGACCGCTTCAATAATACGGCTGTAGGCACCGGACGTATCTATCATGACCACTTCAAAAAATTCACGCTCGATCTGCATGTCACTACGCAGCGGGCCGAGTTCCTCAATACTACTGTAAAAGACCAGCCCGTCTTCTACGGACAGATCATGGCTGCAGGCAATGTAGACTTTACCGGCACTATCCCTTATGTCAATATCAGCGCATACGGCTGTACCACGCAGAAAGGCACTTATGTGCACATACCTATAAATAACTCCTACGAGACCAACCGCTACAATTTTTACCGCTTCATCAAACCAGGCCAGCAGGATACCATGCTGCGCGCCCGCCGTAGCCGCGCACCGTCGGGAGTTAATTTTACGGTGAGTGTAGACGTGACGCCGGACGCGCAGGTAGATGTCATACTCGATCCTGTAGCCGGGGATATACTCTCCAGCACCGGTAGCGGCAATATGCGTATAGAGATACTCCGCACAGGAGACTTCAATATCCGCGGCTCCTATACCATCGCGCGGGGTAGTTACCTCTTTACGCTGCAGAATGTGATCAATAAGCGCTTCACACTGGATCCGGGTGGTACCATTATCTTCAATGGTGACATTTACAGCGCCCAGCTCAATGCCGAAGCGATCTATAAGGTGCGCACCTCTACCTATGACCTGATATCAGACCTCCTCGGCATCTACAGCGCCAATGCCGTGACCAGTACCTACAATGAAGAAGCTATCTCCCGCTCCAAAAACCGGATCGTAGTAGACCTTCTGCTGAAACTCAAAGGTGTACTCTCCGCACCAGAGATCTCCTTTGATATCACGCCGCAGAATCCTGACCCTGTGATCCGCACCTATATAGACAATAAGATACAGCTCATCCGCACCTCTGATGCCGAGATGAATAAACAGGTATTTGGCCTGCTGGTCATGGGCAAGTTCCTGCCTACCAACTCTCTGGCGGCGGGCGATGCCACCAGTACCCGCTCTATCAGCGGCTCTGTGGCCAATACCGTGAGTGAGTTCCTCTCCTCACAGCTCTCATTATACCTGGGAAGTTTCTTTGACAATCTCAATGTCCACGACCTGGATTTTAATTTCAACTTCAAACAATACGATGACTGGACAGGCACCGGTACCAACTCTGCCGACAATCTCAATACCCGCCGGGAACTCCAGCTAGCACTCACCAAGCGTTTCTTTAATAATCGCCTTTCTATTAACGTAGGTGGCAATTTCGACTTTGGCGATAATAAAGGCGTGGGCAGCAATACGGTGACTACTACCAGCAACCCTAATGCCTACGTCACCGGCGACTTCCAGATAGAATATGTACTGGATAAAAATGGCTCATGGCGGGCTAAGACCTACAATAAAAACGACTACGACAATTTCAACCAGCGCAACCGCAATAAGACGGGTATAGGCCTATCATATCGTAAAGACTTTGATAATTGGCTGGACCTCTTCAAGCGCAGGAAAAAAGCACCTGTACCTACTCCTCTCCCACCAGCCAAGCCGGAGGACAAACCCGTAGTGCAACCTAGCGATAGATAATTTTGATCAGCGTGTAATAAACTCCTGAACGCGTCGTTCTGTTGCCGGAAAATCTCTCCATTAAATGTATACGCTATGAAAAATCTAAGCAAACTGCTCACGGCTGCGCTGTGCATCTGCCTCATGATCACCACCTCTGCTTGTAAAAAAAAGGAAGATAGGCCAATCGCCTGTATCGGTACGCTACCTGATACTACCTATGTCAATATCCCTGTACATTTCAGCAGTTGCTCCCAGGGCAATACAACTGTACAGTGGCATTTCGGAGATAGCTCCGTGGTGCTGGGTGACACTGTCAGCCACACCTACACCCGGCCCGGTACCTATCACGGCTCTATGTATGCATCCGCTACAAACCTCGGAAGCTCAAAAGACTTTACCATTGTCGTATTGCCTGATACACCAGGGTATTTCATTGTGAGAGGCAAATACTATCGCCCCACTATATGGGCCAATAATGTGCAAGGCGTGAATGGGTCCATAGCTATCTATGATACGTCCGGCTACATGGTATCCTCAGCTATCCACTTCTATTTCTATGGTGCCGATCAGGCCGGTGCCGGTCATTACTTAGCCACTTATGATTATGCCAGTACACTACAGCCAGGCCAGGTAAATGTGGGTGTAAGATTAGATACTGTTCAATACGGTGCTACACTAAGGCATAATGATCAGATATCGCTCGATATTGCGGCATCCGGCAAAAAGCACATCTACGGCACCGATGTATGGATGGTCACGTGGCCCTACGCTACAGATAGTTTCCAGGTGAGCTTTGACCTTAGGGAGCCGTAGAGGCGCTTTCTGCATGCTTCACGTTTTTAAAGTTGCGCACCGCCAGCAGTGCACTACCCAAGAGTAACAGAGCCGCACAGTAGTACGGCGCACCCGGCAGGTATAGTGGCGCTCCGCTCCGCGTGCAGAAGTAGAATACCCACGTCATAAACCACGGGCCAAAGATCGTGCTCAGGCTGATGAGGCTCGTCAGGCCGCCTTGCAGTTCGCCCTGTTCATTGCTCGGCACTTCATTGGTCATGATGCCCTGTAGAGCGGGTCCTGCTATGCCACCGAGCGCGTACGGCACCATAAAGGCAAACATCATCCAGCTCTGGGTAGCCAGGCCAAAGAGTACCATACCCGTAGCATACAGCAGCAGCCCTATCCATACGCTCCGCTCAAAGCCCAGACGAGGGGTAGTGACACGGATCAGCCCACCCTGCACCAGCGCGATCAGCACACCTATAAATCCGAGCGAGTAGCCGATCATATCTTCATTCCAGTGAAACTTCAGCATCGTATAGAAGGTCCACACAGACTGCACCGCATGCGCCGCAAAATAGAGCATGAAGAGGGATACTGCCAGACCTATTACCGAAGGGTACTTTCTGAGCTGAAGCAGTGTACCCAGCGGATTACAGCGCCTCCAATCCAAAGGGCGGCGATGCTCCTCCGGCAGAGATTCGGGTAGGATGAAGAAACCATAAGCAGCATTCAGCAAGGCCAGTGCAGCAGCGGCATAAAAGGGATAGTGCACATCCATCCGACCCAGTACACCGCCTATCACAGGCCCAATGATAAAGCCCAGGCCAAAAGCCACTCCTATCATCCCAAAGTTTTGCGTGCGCTTCTCCGGCGGGCTCACATCAGCTATATAGGCCGAGGCAGTAGTAAAACTCGCTCCCGTGATACCCGCTATCACACGACCCACAAAAAGCCAGCCGATGGTCGGCGCAAATGCCAGAAACAAATAATCTATCCCAAACCCCAGCAGCGAAAACAGCAGCACAGGCCTACGGCCATATTTATCACTCAGGTTGCCTATCAGCGGCGCACAGAGAAACTGCATCACTGCATATGCCACCAGTAGCAACCCCGACCACCGCGAGGCCTCGCTCACAGATCCATGTATCAGCGTCTCTATCAGCTTAGGGAAGACAGGTATGATGATAGCCAGTCCGATCGTATCTACGAGCAGCGTGACAAAGATAAAACCGAGGGCAGCAGGGCGGGAGTTTTTAGGTGTTTCAGGCATGTGGTGAAATTAGGAGATATTTTTTTGACGAGGCCGCTCTGTAGTCTGATACCATATCTAGCGCATCAGAGAAAATTCTATCAGCCATATTACCTACATTTGACACCACTAAAAAAACTACATCAATGAAAACAAAATTACTCGCACTCCTGACGGTCATCACCGTCTCTGCTTCGGCCCAGTGGACTACCGTCGCACATTTCAATCAGGTAATAGATGATCTGAAAAGCTATAGTGGCAATCTCTTCATAGGAGGAGGCTTCACCAAGGTGGATGGCAACACTTCCTACTGGTCTGCCAACTATGATGGCGGCAACTGGTTCTATCAAACCAATCTGATAGCTGGCTCGGGCATTTCCCAATTTGAAGTTCTTGGATCAGACCTGTGGTGCACCAGCGCCATGAGCAATTTTTCGGGCTCGGGCCCTGCTATGTGGGACGGCAGCAGCTGGTCTATCTATGGCGGGCTGAATGAAAGCCAGTCGGGCCTCTACGCTGATGGTACAGACCTCTATGTGGGTTCAGATTTTGGCAAGCTGATGAAATATAGCAGCGCCGGAGGCTCCGTACAGGTGGGCCCAAAGCTGGCTGGTTTTAATAAGGAGATACTCGCCATCACTAAGTTTAACGGACAGATAGTCGTAGCAGGATCCTTTGACTCTACGGGCGCTACCGTGCTCAATCATATTGCTACGTGGAATGGCTCCTCTTTTCAGCCACTGGGCGCTGGCCTCAATGGCAAGATACGTACCCTCGCGGTATACAATAATGAACTATACGCCGGAGGAGACTTCACTAGTGTGGGTGGCGCCAGTGGCTACTACATAGCCAAATGGAATGGCACCACATGGTCTACAGTAGGCGGCAGTGTGAGCAGTGTCGGAGCCGGAGGCAATGGTATCAGAGACCTGCTCGTGTATGGTGGCTCCCTGTATGCAGCCGGAGACTTTAGCATGATAGGCGCAGCACATGCCAAGTACATAGCCAGGTGGGATGGCTCTTCATGGACAGATATGGGCTTTAACACCGGCACCTCATTCATCAATGCAATAGAGGCATACAATGGATACATATATGCCGGCACCTTTGACTTCACAGATGCTGTACTCTACAAAAAAGCCGCCCCTACGGGCATCTCAGATCAGGCGCCTGCAGCCATCCATATGACGGCCTACCCTAATCCTGCAGCAGGCACTATGCATTTCAGTGTCCCACCTTCATTCACAGGTGGTGATATCACTATCTATGACATGTCAGGTAGAGAGATCAGTGCATGGCAAGGTATATCGTCCATTACGCAGGTCAATACTTCAAATCTGGGCAGCGGCCTCTACAGCGCCGTAGCTACCAAGGATGGCCTGTCCATCAAAACCAGATTCGTGGTTGAGTAATAAACAAGTGCATCATCTTACGACAAAAAAGGCATTCACCAGAATGCCTTTTTTGCTTTATACACTTTCCTTTTCGCAATGCCAATGGTAGAGGCACCTCTGTCGCGCGTTTACAAAGCGTGACTACTCTGTATGGCGTTTGCAACGCCATTGAAACAAGTATACGCTTCCTACCTTTTCCAAGCGCACTGCTGTTCGGGATTTATAATCCCGAACTCAACTATCCGTGGATTTAAAATCCACCAATGCCTCTTAACCTCACCACTCATAAAAGCTTCGAGTTAACAAAGTCTCCGTAAATCCCAATTTGGGGAATCCCACACTTTGGCGCAGATTTTATGGCCGTATTGGTATTCAAAAATCTAAACCAAACATCATGAAGCATCTCCTCACGATAGCAGCGCTGATCACTCTTGTATCGCTCAGCTCCTGCGTCACCAAGAAGAAATACCGCGCCCTCGAGAGCGAGCTCTCCAAGGCCAAAAGCGACCTCCTGAGCTGCAACGAGATCAAAGACAAACTCACTAGCCGCCTCAGCAGCTGCGAAAATGACCTCGCCATGTCCCGCAGCAACCTCGGAGGTAAAAACGATCAATTCCAACAGCTACAGGCCCAGCTAAAAGATTGCCAGGAGCAGCGTGACAAGCAACTAACCGCAGTAGGCGACCTCACCGTCCTCTCTAAGGGAGCCAACGAAAACATAGGCAAGACCCTCGCCCAGCTGCAGGATAAGGACAAATACATCCAGATGCTGCTCGCCGCCAAGGACAAGGCTGACTCTATCAACCTCGCTCTGGCTGTCAACCTGAAGGGAGCACTCAAGGAAGGCCTCGATGATAAGGACGTAGACATCAAGGTGGACAAGACCGTGGTGTATATCAATCTCTCTGACAAAATGCTCTACAAATCAGGCAGCTATACCATCACGGATAAGGCTGGCGCTGTGCTGAGCAAAATAGCCGCTATAGCCACCTCTCGCCCTGAGGTAGATGTGATGGTAGAGGGCTACACAGACAATAACAAGATCAAAACCAACTGTATAGATGACAACTGGGATCTCAGTGTAAAGCGTGCTACCAGCGTAGTCCGCGCCCTGCAAGACAACTATCACCTGGACCCCAATAAGCTCATAGCAGCTGGCCGTGGAGAGTACAATACCCTGGTGCCGAATGACAATGCCGAAGACATGGCTACCAACCGCCGTACGCGTATCATCTTCCTGCCTCGTCTGAACCAGTTCTATGATCTCCTCGACCCAACCAAGGCTTCGACCAAGATCAAGTAATACAGTCATATCCTTTATATAAAGTCAAAGCTCAGGCACCTGCCTGAGCTTTGACCTTTTCTGCTATCTCATTAGCCCGGGACTTGAGTCCGGGGTTTTCAGTAAATGCGAGCATGGCTTTAGCCAAAATGCCTTTGAGAATCAATGGATAACGAAACGATCCTTATAGCACCCTTATCTATCTCACTGATAGGCATTACTATCATAGTTTATTGTCATATTTGATAGCGTTACCATGACCTATTGCCACCACTCTCAAACCTAATGATACCAACCCTTCCATAGTCGAAAAACTTGCTCCTTATCGGCCCGTCGCGCCCCTCGCAAGAAGCAAAGCACAATAGTTCTATAGTCGGAAAACTTGCCCTAAGGCCAGCCATAAACAGCAAAGCCACCCCTATCGGAATGGCTTTGACTATATCGTATCGTGCTTCTCTTAGCCTACCAGCTCAGCCTTCTGCTCAGCTACACGGTCGCTATTGATATACTCGTCAAAGGTCATGTCCTTGTCTATGATGCCTTTAGGCGTCAGCTCTATCACACGGTTAGCTATGGTCTCTACCAGCTCGTGGTCACGCGAATGCAGGATCACGTGCCCCTTAAAGTCGTTCAGGCCATTGTTCAGCGCGGTGATAGACTCCAGATCCAGGTGGTTGGTAGGTTCGTCCAGTATCAGCAGGTTAGCCCTCATCAGCATCATCCGGCTAAACATACACCTCATCTTCTCTCCTCCAGACAGCACATTGCACTTCTTCAGCACCTCCTCACCGCTGAAGAGCATCTTGCCCAGGAAGCCGCGGATAAAGGTCTCATCCTTCTCCTCCGGAGAGTATTGGCGCAGCCAGTCTATCAGGTTCAGGTCTACCCCTTCAAAGAAGGAGCTATTGTCATTAGGTATGCTGGCAGTATTGATCGTCACCCCCCAGGTGAAGGTGCCGGTATAGTCTTTATCAGTGCCATTCAGGATATTGAGCAGGGCGGTCACAGCCAGGCTATTGTCACCTATGAGCGCGATCTTGTCATTGCGCTTCATAGTGAAGGTCACATTCTTGAAGAGTGTCTCACCGTTGACCACCTTGGTCAGGTTGCGCACCTCCAGTATCTCATTGCCCGGCTCGCGCAGCATGTTATTGAAGATGATGCCTGGGTACTTGCGGCTCGATGGCTTGATGTCTTCCAGGTTGATCTTGTCGAGGGCCTTCTTACGGCTGGTAGCCTGGCGGCTCTTAGACGCATTGGCCGAGAAGCGGCGGATGAAATCCTGCAGCTCACGGATGCGGTCCTCGGCTTTCTTATTGGCATCTGCACGCTGGCGCGCCACGAGCTGTGACGACTGGTACCAGAAGCTATAGTTGCCCGAGTAGGTCGTCATCTTGCTAAAGTCGATATCTACTGTATGTGTACACACGGCATCCAGGAAGTGACGGTCGTGGCTCACCACCAGTATGATGCCCTCATAGTCTGCGAGGAAGTCCTCGAGCCAGGAGATGGTATGCACATCCAGGTCATTCGTAGGCTCATCGAGGAAGAGGATGTCAGGATTACCAAAGAGCGCCTGCGCCAGGAGCACACGCACTTTTTGATTGCCATCCAGCTCCTTCACCAGCTTGTAGTGATACTCTTCTTTGATACCCAGATGGCTCAGGAGCTCGGCAGCCTTTGACTCTGCATTCCAGCCATCCAGCTCGCCAAAGGTATTCTCCAGCTCGCCGGCACGGATACCGTCCTCTTCAGAGAAGTCCTCCTTGGCATACAGCGCATCTTTCTCCTGCATGATACCCCAGAGTGTCTTGTGGCCCATCAGCACGGTGGTCATGACCGGCACCTCATCAAACTCAAAGTGGTTTTGCTTGAGCACTGCTACCCGCATGCCCTTGGAGAAAGCGACCGTACCTGTGGTCGGGTCTACGTCACCCTGCAGTATCTTGAGGAAAGTAGACTTGCCTGCGCCATTAGCTCCTATGATACCGTAGCAGTTGCCACTGGTAAACTTGAGGTTGACATCATCAAACAAGGTACGCTTGCCGTAGCGCAGCGAGAGGTTATTGACTGTGATCATTTGGGAAATCCTTCTTAAGAGGCCGCAAAAGTACACATTTTGCAGGTAGTAAGCAAAGGGTATGGACTATTGTCTCTAAGGACAAATTCCGGTTAAAACAAAGACCCTCTTCCTGTTGTAAGAAGAGGGTCTTAAATTTCTGATCATTAAAACCGGTTGTATCCGGTTCTTGTTGGGGATTGGAATCAAATCCGGGCTCTTTTACTGAGCCATCCCAGACCAGAAGCTGGTTTCTATAGAACAATACATATGCCAGTTATTACCTGTGGCAACTGGCGTGGCAACAAGCTAGCAACCTCTATGTCCTGCATCATATCCATTTCGGTTGTTGTATCCTTTAGCCGTCGAGGCCTTTCTCACCTTCCTGGATTTTGTTTCCTTTGCGCGGTGCGGCTTAACATTCAGATAACATTACTTCTGGCTCTTTTTTGTCTCTTTGTGCAGCAAGGTCAGGCAGAGACGCCGCACACTACAGCCCAGCAGTCCAGCATGTGGCTATGGGTGGGCGGCCAGATGCGCCTCACCAGGTACTTTGGCCTCCAGACAGAAGCTATTATGCGGTTCAATGAGTTTAAGCGCAGCCAGCAGCATGAGTTTCACCTGGGGGGCGACGTATATGTAGGCGAGCGTTTTGTGGTGACTCCGATGGCCTACGGCTTCTTCCTCAATTATCCTTACGGAAAATTCCCTGCGCTGGGCACTCAGTACGAGCATCGCATCTGGCAGCAGATACTATATCGTAACAACTGGGGCCGTGTAGGGTTTAATGCCCGTATACGTGCAGAAGAAAACTGGCGCCAGCGGCAGGTAAAGACAAGCGCCGGAGAGATACAAAATGCCGGCTATGTATTTAAAGCCCGTATCCGCGCACGCCTGCAGGCCAATATTGCACTAAATCACAGAGATATCCGGCTACCTAAAACTATCGCACTCAATCTCTGGGACGAGATGTATGCAGCCGTAGGGCCAGATGTGGTATATCATTTCCCGGAGGAAAACCGTGCGCATATCGGCCTGAGCTACCGCTTCAATCGCTGGGCGCTGCTATCTGCGGGGTATATGCATCAGCTCATCCTGCGTAACAATGGAGTTCAAGCTGAATCAAATCATACACTGGTAGTCTTTGCCTTGTTCCAGATAGATACCCGCAGAACCAGATAACTGGCTTACTCCGGCAGGTTTCGCAGCCAGAAGTCACGAACATTGCCACCCATGATCTTCTCTATATCTGCACGGCTATATCCGAGCGTTATCAGCTCCTTTACTATTTCTGTAAATCCTGTGATGTCATAAGTCGCATTCACCGCTCCGTCAAAGTCGGAGCCCATTGCTACATGATCCACTCCTATCAGGTCGGCTACGTACTTGATGCTATGCGCCGTAGCGGAGGCATCAGTACCACAGACTGCCGTCTCCCACATTCCTATACCTATGATCCCATTACGCCTCCCTATTTCCTTTATCTGCGCGTCTGTCAGGTTGCGGCCATTATCACACAGGCCACGCACTCCGGTATGAGATACCATGAGTGTACCCGTCGTATTGGAAAAGATATCGTCGATGGTCCGGGTGGACTGATGAGCCAGGTCTATCATGATGTGCAGTTTTTCCATCCTGTGCAGGAGCTCTTTACCCTTTGCCGTCAGGCCGCCTTTGTCCATGCCATGCGCAGAGCCGCCCCATTCATTATCAAAAAAATGGGTCAGCCCGATATACCGCACCCCTATGTGATAGAAAGTATCCAGATTATTGACATCATTCTCCAGGCAATGAGCGCCCTCCAGGCCCAGCATACCTGCCGTCAGGCTACGATCAGCACTTCTATCCTTGATATATTGCTGCAGCTCAGGCCTGGTAGTGATCACGCGCAGCATTCCCTTTGACCTTTTGGCCGACTCGTGCAGGTCCTCACACTGGTGCAGCGCTCTTGCTTTCAGGCTAAACCAATCTGCCGGTGCGCGTAGCTGCGCAAAAGACAGGAGTGCTATCTGATCCGTTTTGTCTGAGTTGTGATCATAGTTCTGATCGCGAGGTGTCTTGCTCACTATCGTGAAGACCTCCAGCGCCACATTGGCATCCTGCATACGAGGTACGTCCACATGACCATATGAATGGTGCGCCAGCAGGTCACGGTGCCATAGCAGCTCATCGCAGTGCAGGTCTGCTATGAAAGGGATAGAATCATACCAGCTCACCCTGTCGGCAGCATTGGTCCGATGGATAGTGGTATTGATCTTCTTATCAATGATACCTGGTACAAAGCCAAAGAAAACGACAACTGCCACCACTACCAGTGCGGCTGCCACGTACAATATCTTTCTGAGCATGGATGTGAGATTGATGCGATGAAGATAGCCAAATCTCTGTATGCACACTGCCCCATTCCGATCAGAAGGACACCCCTACTGATAGAACCATACGCTGATAAGTGCGCCTCATGTCATATGTAGTAGATGCATCGTACTCATACGCGTACCGTACACGGCTATACATCCGTCTGTATCCTGCGCTGATCATGACAGATGCTCTGCTCTTTGTGTAAATCCGTACGCCGCCGCCAGCGGTCACATACACACCACCCTCACGATGATAGCTGCTATAGCCCTCTGTGCTGGATACGTTATCAGCCACCATCCATGCATAGCCGCCGTCAGCATACACATAGGGCGTCACCCTTTTTTTAAGAAACTCACTACACAGCCTGCCATAAACGGGAATAAATGTCTGTCTGTAGTTGGTGAGCCTGTCTACCCCCACTCCTGCCCCTACGAAGAGGTACGGCCAGATCTGATACCCGTTTATGGTATGGATACTCAGGCCTATGTCGTCCGTCTTGTCAGAGTAGTAGTAATAGTAGTAAGTATTATCGGCAGGCTTTGTGCCATACGATAGCTGAAACTCTGTGATATTGCGATAGCCACGGTCGTGACGGTAGTAGTGCGTCCTGAAATCCCGCAGCACTGACCTGCGCATAGGTTCCTGCCGGATAGAATCTACATGCCCCGGTGCAAAGACAAGCTGGCTACCGTCTGTCATCCTGAGTTGTACTTTATCAGTCAGAGTGGCTGCTTTGCCATATAGTATGCTACCATTATGCAGATACAGGATGTCACGGGTGGTATTTTGAGCAAAAGCGCCACAGGCCAGGATCAGAAGGACAAAAGTGGTCAATACTCTCATAACAGATATTTTTTGAGGTCAGGCAACGGTTTTCATATGGGTAACGTTTCCTCTCTGACAACCGTTGCCTGAAGTATTCCATAAAACCCCAAAACACACTATATGAGAAAACTGATCCTACCACTACTGGTCCTGACGGGTCTCCTGGCCTCCTGCAAAAAGGACCAATGCGAGCAGACCCGCACATATTGGAAGTATACTCCTGTCTATCGTGAGATATCGGACATCGTAAAGGATATAAAGACGACTACCGGCACGCCACTAAGGAAAACAGGTAAAATATTTCTGACCGGGCACTATATCCTCGTGAATGAATACATGCAGGGCATACACGTGATAGACAACTCAAATCCCTCTGCTCCGCAGAATGTCGCCTTTATCAATATACCCGGCAATATAGATATCGCGGTAAAGGACAATATCCTCTATGCTGACTGCTATACAGCCCTGGTCTCTCTGAATATATCAAACCCGGCTGCTGCCACTGTGGTCAATACAAACTATGATGCCCTACCCCCTCTCTACGTCAGCTATAGCAATGGAAGCAGCGGTGTACTGATAGGATATGATTCAGCCCGTGTCACAGAGAAGGTTAGTTGCTCTGCCAGCGGACCGGTGTACTGGATGGAGGGGGACGTACAGACACTGACCAATACTAGCCCGGGAGTGTCCACTCCCACAGCATTTACTCCCTCCTCTCCTAATATTTCGGGATCTACGAGCCGCTTTGCTATAGACAGGGATGCGCTGTACATCGTAGATCAATCGTCTCTCCGCGTATTCAATGTGAGCAATGCCGCTGCACCGGCTGCATCAGGCAGCTCATCTATCGGCTGGAATATCGAGACCATCTTCGCCTATGACAAGCACCTGTATATCGGCACCTCCACAGGCATGCAGATATTCAATCTCAATAACCCTTTCGCCCCTCAGCATGACGGCACTTTTGCTCATGCCTTGTCTTGTGATCCGGTAGTCGTACAGGGCCACTATGCCTATGTGACGCTCCACTCCGGCTCTACCTGCAATAACTCAGTAAACGAGCTAGAGGTAGTAGATGTGACCAATAGTACTGCTCCTACCATAGTCTCTACCTACACCATGCATAGCCCACGTGGACTGAGTATAGATGGTGCGACCTTGTTTATCTGCGATGGTGATGAAGGTTTGAAAGTATTTGACGCTGCTGATGTCAATAATATCGGCAGCCACCAGCTGGGTGCTTTCAGCAATATACAGTCTCAGGATGTGATAGCCTGGAATAAAACACTGCTCATGATCGGCTCCGATGGCCTTTATGAATATGATTACAGCGACCCGCAACATGTGACTCAGCTAAGCCATATAGCAGTAGTAAAATAACCGACAAAGACCGATTTAGTAACTTAGTAGCGATGCAGGTGTCCTATCACAAAATGCTGGATGAGATCATAGAGGGGTGCAAGCGCGATGAGCGAACAGCGCAGAAGCTGCTCTATGAGCGTCTCTACCCGCGTATGATGGGCACCTGTATGCGCTATGCTGCTGATCGCGACCAGGCTACCGAGATACTCAACAAAGGTTTCCTGAAGGTCTTCACAGGCATCAAAGACTACAGGAAGCAGGATAACTCCGGAATAGAAGCCTGGATACACCGTATCATGATCAATACGGCTATAGACCACCTCCGCGCAGAGATACGCCACCGCCATACCGATATAGAGCAGACCATCTACATGGAGGATACAGCGGACGTCGTATCAGACCTGACAGTAGATGAGATCATGGCTATGGTCAATAGCCTCACACCCGCATACAGAGCAGTATTTAACCTCTACGTGGTGGAAGGCTATACCCATCCGGAGATAGCCAAGCTGCTGGAGATAAATGAAGGAACATCAAAGTCAAACCTGGCCAAGGCCAAGGTGAAACTCAGAAAGATGATAGAACAAAACAGAACAGTCAAAACAGATGAATATGGCAGAGAATCCCAACGATAAGGCCCTGCGCGAAAAGCTGCTGTCAGCAGAGTACGCGTATGACCCTGGCGCATGGGCAGCGATGGAGCAGCTCATGGAGCGCAAGAAAAAGCGCGGCCTGCTCTGGTGGTGGCTCTCATCGGGTGCGGTAGCTGTAGCGCTACTGGTGAGTGCAGGAGTGTACCATTATAATTTCCATGTTGCACCTCGGTTCAATGTTGCGTCTTCAGCGGCAGTGGCCGCAGCTAGCAAACACCAAACCACTAGCCCGGGCGCAGCAGGCCATATGGCTATCGGCGGTACTACCGCTCAGCAACCTCTGACTGCGGCTAAACAAACAGCGAGCTCAGCCGATCATACCGCGACTACCTCTCTGCCTTCAGAGGCTACAGGGTTTGTCCCTTTTACGCCAGGTACTTCTGCCAGAAGGCGCGCACATGCTACACAGACCAAATCAGTAAACACTCTTGCTGATACCGAGCACAGCATTAGCGAGAGCAAACAAACATCAGGACAGCTCTTTGCCGCAGACCTGCCGGCAGGTAGCAGTATCGATCTCGATCATTCATCACTCGAAAAAGCATTGGACAATAGTGGGGAGTCTACACCCGCTATACCTGCCTATCACAAAAGAAAAGTCATGATCTCTTATACCCTCGGTGCCGAGACGGGGTTTTATGCTTCTTATGCCAGGAAGACGTTTTGTGACCAGCCTACATGGTCTATGGGCATTTCTCAGCAGCTGCATATAGGCAAATATTTTGCTATCACTAACAGCATCCTTTATTCAGAGGTGCATTTCAAAATAAACAACCCTGTCTATCCGGATAATAACTATAACGACCTGCGTAGCTACCAGTCAAAGATAAAAGAGCTTAGTATCCCTATCGGGATCAAAGTATATCCATACACCTCCCGGCGTGTGCGCCTCAGTGCAGGAGTGTCTTATATCAATCATATCAAAGTAAATGAGACCTTCTCCTACCAGCTGACGCCGAAGGTACCGCCATCTTCTATGATCCCTATCGCCACAGCTGACTTTCCGGGCACGAATAATTTCCAGCCCTCAGCCATTGCAGATGCACAGTATACAGCGGGCAATCAAGTGACTAACGGTGCCCTGATGGAATACTACTCACTGGGCAATGGCAAACGCTACTATGGCTCTATGCTCTATACAGTAGGCGTTGATATACTTTTGCCACATCGCATCAGTATCTCTGCAGAGCCCGCTATGCGCATGAGCATAGGCAAAATAAAGGTACAGAATAGCCGCGTGTATGATTTTGGTATGAATGCCGGTGTCAAATACACTTTCTGATTAGTCTGCAAACTAGCTATCTTGTGGTGGCAAAACAGTAAGACATGATCGACTATAGCGCACAGTTCCTTGAATTTTACATCCGGGATCTGAATAAACTCAAAGAAGAAATAGCGGCCTATCAGAGTGAAGCTAACATCTGGAGGACCAGCGCTCATATCAGCAACTCTGCCGGCAATCTGACACTGCACCTGATAGGCAATCTCAATCATTTCTTTGGTGCTACGATGGGTGGCACAGGATATGTGCGAGAGCGGGACCTGGAGTTTTCTACCAAAGATACGCCCAGAGCCGACCTGCTCAGTGAGCTGGATAAAACGATCGCCATGATGCAAGCCACCTTCAGCAAACTGGATAATGCTGCTCTAGAGCAGACATTCCCCATCATGAAGCATGACAAGCAGGAGACCACGGGGCACTTTCTGATACACCTCTATGGCCATCTGGCCTACCACCTCGGCCAGGTCAATTATCACCGGAGGCTATTAGACATCTGATCACTTCACCACGTCTATGCGCGTTCTATAGATATACCCTCTGCTGTCTGTAGCAATCAGCACATATATACCGGCAGATAATCCGCCGAGGTCTATGATCGTATCACCGCCATTTGTCACGGCAGTGGCCACATTTCTACCCTCCATGTCATACAGATCTGCGCTGGTCACATAGTGGTCTGTAGATGTAGCTTTCACACGCAGCTCAGTGGATGCCGGTACGGGATAGGCCAGTATCTCGTCACCGTCAGTACTTACCTCTTTGATAGCAGTAGGCAGCGTAGTGCCATCGCCCCAGTACACATCTGAGAAGAGCATCATCCCGCCGCGCGCATTGCCGAGCAGGTAGTCATTATACCCGTCATGATTGATATCGGCTATGGCTACGGTACTATGCTGGCCACCGGATATACCTATCACATCGCCCTTCACCAGAGCAAAAGCGCCATGCCTCAGGCTGTCCTGATCCACGCGGTATTTGGCTACAGCGCCCTGCCTCGATCCGCTATACAGGTACGTATTGCCCTGCTCCACATCAGCGAAAGGGCTACTGTATTCCAGAGTCTGTATAGGCACACTATGGATATAGATATTCCCCAGTGATGTATTGACAGAGTCTGGCGAAAATTGGGGGCTACTGCGCGTACCGAAATTCCAATAATACCTGACCTTGCCACTGGTACCGCCTACCAGTATATCATTCAGGCTATCTCCATTCAGGTCAAATATATAGGGGGCAGCGCCCGTACCCGCATTGATACCAAACCATGATGGCTGTGTCATAGACGGAAACGAAGCCGTGTCAGTACCGGCATTACGAAAATAATCCAGCTCCCCGGTCTGCGTGCCTATCACCATATCCGCATGTCCGTCTCCATCCATATCGCCAAAAGCAGGGTAAGCACCAGATAGTACATACACGCTGAGTGCGCTCCAGTCCTGAGTCACTTCATTGTATGACGGGCTGTCTATTGTACCCACATTGACATACAGCGCCAGCTGTGGCCAGCCATGATAGCGTCCGTATTTGCCCAGCACGATGTCCGTCAGGCCATCTCCGTTGTAGTCAAAAAACGAGGCGTGAGATTCCGTCCCTATATCAGCCGTAGTAGACGTGAGCAGGCTATCACCCTGATATTGGAATCTGTTGAGCGGTGCTACCGGTCCATCATTGTGATAGTACTGCAGGCACTTCACATCCTCAGATTTGATCAGGTACAGATTATTACTCATGAAGGGTGCGACCAGCATATCAGCATAGCCATCGTTATCCGCATCAGCTCCGTATGTGGCCGGATATATCGGCATTTTGACTGAGTGGTCATAGCTCGGGTAGAGGGTATCGGTATAGCCTACCACCGGATTTACAGAGTCACCATCATTGCGAAAAAACTTAATGGTACTGCAGGTCATATCAGCCAGCAGGATATCCATATCATGATCACCCTCGTAGTCAAACGCATAAAGTGTACCCCCGCCATCGCGCTGGCCTGCCTGTGCTGGACTACCGGCAGGCATATCACCAGCCTTGCATGAGAAGAAGCTGACACCACAGCCACTGTTCATGTAGATATTGCCCCAGCAGCCGTCTGCATTCACATATATGAGTGAGTCTGCGCCATAGCCTAGCTCGGCAGACCTGTTGCGGTACAGTGTGATACGCGAGCCGCTCATATCAGCGGTCATGATATCCATGTCACCATCATAGTCCACATCAGCCAGCACAGGCATATTATCTGCATTGACGAATATGCCATCCACCCCGGATATTCCGTAGGTATATGTCAATCGTGGCACGATCAGGTCAAATGCCAGTCCGCCACCTGCTATCCTGCGCCCGTGATACACGGTGATATTGCTGATACCTGTATAGGCAAATATATCCGGCACCCCATCTCTGTCATAGTCACGCATGAGCGCCCAGTCCTGCATTCCGGTCGGGAATACGACATCATACTCCGGCGCATACCGGTAAGAGGGATGGCCTGCACTGCCACTATTGAGGAATGCCTCGGCCTTCCATCCGGCTTTGTCATAGATAAAAAGGTCCGTCAGGCTATCCTGATTCAGGTCAGCGGGAGATATGACCGGATTATTAAATCCACCGCACCAACCATTTGCCAGTGTCGCTCCTCCCCTGCTCACGGGCACACCACTGATCTGGTACAGGCGCTGTGCATCCACTGCCGCAGCGCAGACCAGCATCAAAAAAAGGATATGTATCCTGAGGGTCAGCATAGACACTAATTATAAAGATACCTGCATTCGATGAATAGCATTCCAATATTAGGAAAATGTGTAGAAGTTTACCTTGAGAAAGATCACCCCTTATATGAATGCTCGTTTAGTGCTTATAGCACTCGCGCTGGTACTCTTGCCAGCCACTGCGCACTGTCAGGCCGGAGATACAGGCACCATACGCATCATGACATGGAATATCAAAATGCTTCCGCGCATCCTGCACTACATCCATCACAAGCCTGTGGAGCGTGCCCGCATCCTGCCGCGCTGCATCATAGCAGAGAGCGCGGACATCGTCCTTCTGCAGGAAGTCTTTGATGATCGCTGCTACAGAATACTGAAGCGCAAACTAAAAAAGACCTATCCCTACATGCTCGGCCCGGTCAATAAGCAGGCCGGTACTATTTTCAGTGGAGGTGCTATGATCCTGAGCAAAACGCCACTGAAAAAGCTCGGGCAGATCCGCTTCAGTTCCTGCTCTGGCAATGACTGCTGGGCGCACAAAGGAGCCCTGCTGGCAGCTACTACCATACACGGCCACAAGATCCAGGTCATGAATACACATCTGCAGGCAGGTGGGGTGCCCAGGATACATATCGACCAGTTTACCCAGATGGCAGATATGCTGCAGCGCCATACGGAGCAGGATGTCCCGCAGATACTGGGTGGCGACTACAATACATTCCGGACAGACACTGTGCTATACCCGGCAATGGTAGATATACTGAAGGCCGAAGACGGACCGATATCCGGGGATATGCATTACACATCTGACGATGTAGTATGTGATATGAGTGAAAACTACTGCAAGGTACTCCTGCATCCCGAGCAGGACATCATTGACTATCTACTCTACAGGGCAAACGGCCATCCATATAGGGATGTATACCGGCATATCATGCGCTACACTACCCCTTGGGATCTGGACCACCAGGACCTATCCGATCATATGACACTCATTATGGAGGTAAAATTTTGACGACACCCGCACCTCATTTCATACCATCCTGCACTCGCTGAAATTTATCTGCCATATTCAAAAAAGCATTTAACTTCCCACACGGTCATCCTAAACCGTGGCCGCCCAGACCATGTCCGTATTCCGATCTAAGATCAACCGCAACTCCGATAGCTACCAGCGAAACCTGGTACAAATGCAGGAGAAGATAAAGGAACTAGAAAGCAAACAGAAGGAAGCACTCTTTCAGGGGGAGGCTAAATACCTGGAGCGCACCAAGAAGGCCGGACGCCTGCTGGCACGCGAGCGTATAGAGCTGCTGCTGGATCAGGATTCTCCGTTTATGGAGCTTCTGCCTTTTGCCGGATGGGGTATGGATGGCTTTGGTACCGGCGGCACTATTGTAGCCGGTATCGGATTTGTGAGCGGGCGCCTCTGCATGCTCAACTCTAATATCGGTACCATAAAAGGAGGTGCGATAGACTACGCCACGCTGCAGAAGGGCCTCCGCATAGGTGAGATAGCCCGGGACAACCGGCTGCCCATGATCAATATGGTAGAATCTGCCGGAGCCAACCTGCCGGATCAGGCCAAGATATTCAACTACGGGGGTACAAACTTTCGCGAGATCACTCGCAGGTCACAGGCTGGTATCCCTACTATCTCGGTCGTCTTTGGCAGTAGTACAGCTGGCGGTGCCTATATACCCGGCATGTCTGACTATGCCATTTTTGTGAAAGATGAAGCAAAGGTCTTCCTGGCCGGCCCTCCTTTGGTGCGCATGGCTACCAATGAGATCACAGACGAGGAGTCACTCGGCGGAGCCAAAATGCATAGCACTGTATCCGGTGTATCTGACTACATGGCAGATGATGAGATGGACGCTATACGCCTGGCGCGTGAGGTAGTAGCGCAGCTCAATGAACCCGAGGCCACGCACACTCAGAAAACCAGAGAGCCACTATATGACAAAGAGGAAATACTCGGAGTGGTATCTGCAGATGTGCGTATCCCTTTTGACCAGCGCGAGCTGATAGCACGCATAGTAGATGGCTCAGAGTTTTCGGAGTTTAAGCCGCTGTATGGTGCTACGCTCATCACAGGCTATGCACAGATAGATGGCTACCGGATAGGTATACTGGCCAATAATGGCGTCCTTTTCTCCGAGGCGGCCAATAAAGGAGCACAATTCATCCAGCTTTGCAATCAGAACAATACTCCTCTGCTCTTCCTGCAGAATATCACCGGCTTTATGGTAGGCAGGAAATATGAGGAAGAAGGGATCATCAAGCATGGCGCTAAGCTGATCAATGCGGTAAGCAACAGTACCGTACCGGCTATCACCATCATCACCGGCGCCAGCTACGGAGCGGGCAATTATGCCATGTGCGGCCGCGCATACAATCCACGCTTCCTTTTCACCTATCCGCAGTCACGCATCGCTGTGATGGGCCCGGACCAGCTGGCCGGCGTGATGCAGACTATAGGTCGTGCAGCAGCCGAGAAGTCAGGCATACAGTATGATGAAGAGCAAGGCAAACAGATGGCAGGCTATATGGTAAAGGAAGCGGAGAAACAAAGCAACGCCTGGTATGCCTCCGGTCAGCTATGGGACGATGGCGTGATAGACCCGCGCGATACACGAAACTACCTGAAGTTGTGCATGCAGGTGATACACAGGACTGAGATCAAAGGAGCAGAAGGGTTTGGAGTCTTTCGGATGTAAAAAGTTTAAAGAAGGACTGAGGTGATAATGTATTTCTCAAAACAATCTAATGGATCAAAAGAATCGTAGTTCAGACATGATACGCAAAATACTCATAGCCAACCGTGGCGAAATAGCGATCCGTGTGATGCGCACTGCCCGTGAGATGGGCATCAGCACTGTAGCAGTATACTCTGATGCAGATCGCGATGCGCTTTTTGTACGCGTGGCTGATGAGGCTGTCTGCATAGGCGGTACACACGCCTCAGAGAGCTACCTCGTGCAGGACAAGATCATAGCCGCCGCAGTGCAGACAGGTGCCGATGCTATCCACCCCGGATATGGGTTCCTGTCAGAGAATGCATCCTTCTCACAGCGATGTGCGGATGAGGGCATCATCTTTATAGGCCCATCAGCAGCTGCGATCACTGCTATGGGCTCTAAGATCGGAGCTAAGGAACTGATGAAAAAAGCCGGGGTACCCGTAGTGCCGGGATACAATGGCGCCGATCAATCTCCTGCTACATTGCAAAAGGAGGCTGACAAGATAGGCTACCCTATCCTGCTCAAGGCCTCTGCTGGTGGCGGCGGCAAGGGTATGCGCATCGTCACTAAGGCAGCAGAACTCGCAGCGGCTATCGAAGGAGCCTCCCGCGAAGCCATCAAAAGCTTTGGTGATGGCAGCCTGCTCATGGAGAAATATTTCCCATCGGCCAAGCACATCGAGTTTCAGATATTTGGCGATAAGCATGGCCACTATACGCACTTTTACGACAGAGAATGCTCGCTGCAGCGGCGCTACCAGAAAGTGATAGAAGAGAGCCCATCGCCATCTCTGACAGATGACCAGAGAAAACAGATGGGAGATGCCGCGGTAGCAGCAGCCCGCTCAATACAGTACAACAATGCCGGCACGGTAGAGTTCATCCTCGACAAAGAGGGTAACTTCTACTTTCTGGAGGTCAATACGCGGCTGCAGGTAGAGCACCCCGTGACGGAGGAGACCACAGGCCTCGATCTTGTACGCCTGCAGATAGAGGTAGCCCAGGGATTGCCGCTTTCTATCAGTGCAGATACAGTGCAGCAGGTGGGCCACTCCATAGAGTGCCGCGTGTGCGCCGAGGATCCTGAGAATAGTTTTTTCCCGGCTACGGGAGAGATACTATACTGGCATGAGCCGCAGCTCACAGGTATAAGGTATGACAGCGGCGTAGTGAGCGGTAGCCGCGTAGATGTATTTTACGACTCTCTCATATCCAAGGTCATCTCTAAAGGCAGTACGCGCAGCGAGGCCATCCAGCGGATGGTATATGCCCTGGATCATATGGTGGTGCTCGGGCTCACTACCAATAAAGACTTCCTGAAAGAGCTCCTGCTGAACCCATCCTTTACAGATGGATCTTTTGATACGAAACTGATAGAGCGGGAATACGCTGGCTACGCTAGGAAGACAACAGAAAAAGGAAGAGACAGCGCTGTCGTAGCAGCGATGCTATATGACTGGCATCAGCGCAAAGGGCAGCAGGTATTCGCTCATTCACTCAATGGTTGGCGCAATATCTCCTATCAGCCACAGACATATCTGATCGAGTCAGGCAGTGATAAAATAACCATCAGTTATAAATCTGTCTCAACCGATAGATTTGAAGTATACAGTAATGAGAATGTCCGCGATGTAGCACTGGTCTCCGTGAGCGGCCACCAGCTCACCTGCGTGATAGATGGCTACAGGCAGTCCTACTATATCGCACAGAGCGCGGGAGAGATATTTGTGCAGAGTGGTGCCTATGGTACATTCAGGTTCAGAGCAGTCCCTCGCTTCACAGAACCCGGTGCGGCCTTGGCTCAGGGAGGCTATGCCGCCCCTATGCCGGGAGAAGTGGTCAAAGTGCTGGTACAGCCGGGAGACAAAGTGCAGGCGGGCAAAGGACTCCTGGTGATGAGCTCGATGAAAATGGAGACAACCATAGAGGCGCATAGTGACGGCGAGGTGGAAGAAGTTTTTGTGACAGACAAACAATTTGTAGAAGCCGATACGGTACTATTGAAAATGAAGGAGTGAGTCCTGAGCTGTTAAAACCTTTATTTACCCCACATTCACCGATAAACAAAAGATCATTTCTCTTATTGCCATAATATTACCATAGTAAAATCACTACGACAATGCGCAAGACAATATACCTCTTCATATTTCCGCTGATACTCCTCATGGGCTGCGGCAAAAGCCAGAACGATAAAGACGATGCCATCCTAAAAAAATACATCAGCGACAAAGGCCTCACTGCAGTAGCTGAGCCCAATGGTCTATACTACGTAGAGACGCAGACGGGCACAGGTGGCAGTCCCACAGTTACATCTACAGTATGGGTCAACTATACCGGTTACTTTACTAATGGGACCATCTTCGACCAGTCTGTCAGTGGTAGTCCTGCTCGTCTGACTTTGTCCAATACAATCCCTGGCTGGCAAGAGGGCATACCACTCATGAAGAAGGGGGGCAAAGCCAAATTGCTCATCCCGTCATTACTGGGTTACGGTGCCTATGGCAGCGGCAGTATACCCGGCAATACATGCCTGATATTTGACGTCGAGCTCGTAAACTACCAGTAGTAGCAGCGCTTACACTTCAGTTGCGAAATCGTCGTATTTCCCGTTTCAGGCGATATTTCTACATACACTTTTCTATACAGCCCGCATTGTTTTGCCCAGCTGGCAAAAGGAATCTTTTGCCCATATTTTTGCAATGATTTGTCTGACAATTCTATCGCAAAAATAAATTGCGTGGCATATGCTTTGGAGCCATCCTGTATTCCAATAAACAAAAAACTAAACGTCATGGAAAACAAGGAAAAATCCAAAGGTGCCTCGGCAAAGGGCTCCAAAAGTTCATCTACATCTTCAACTACCTCTTCTAAACAATCCCCTAAATCCACCTCATCTAAAAACAGCGGCAAAGCCGATCAGACAGATATGATGGGATCGGAATCATCTCAGGGAACTTCTGAAATGAAAGGCTCATCCTCAAAGTCCCAATCTGCAGGCAAAACGTCAAAGTCTTCTGAGCAACCTCAGGGCAAATCCAGCTCACAAGGACAAGGAAGCTCACAAGGTCAGTACGGACAGTACAGCCAAGGCAATGCCGGACAGCAATATGGCAATCAGGGCCAATACAACCAAGGTGGCTCCTATGGGACACAAGAAAACCGCCAAGGCTGGCAAAACCATCAAGGCGGCAATCAGAGTGGCTGGGGCCAGCAGGACTACAATGACTATGGTCAGTACGTAGGTCATGGTGGTCAAAACCAAGGTTCACAGTACGGCAATCAACAAGGTCAGTATAATCAAGGCAACCGTGGAGGCCAGGGCCAATACAATCAAGGGTGGCAAGGCAATCAGGGTCAATATGGTCAAGGTGGTCAAGGCCAATACGGCCAGCAAGGTCAATATGGCCAAGGCGGCTGGCAAGGTAACCAGCAAGGCCAGTATGGCCAGGGTGGTGGCCGCAACCAGCAGCAGGACTATGGCCAATACGGCAATCAGGGTCGTCAGAACTGGGGTGGCCAGGGATCTCAAGGTGGTCGCAACCAAGGCGGCAACAATGATTATGAGCGTGGTGGCTACAATACACGTAACGATCGCTACGCTGACTATGATCAGCATGGTAATAGTAATACCAATCGCTCTCAGCGTGACCAGTGGCAGGATCAAGGCCGCAGGAATGAAGGCTCAGGATATAATGATGGAGCTGGCACCTATGGTCAGCGCGAGCAGTCAGGTCGTGGCGACTGGGGTCGCAATCAGTATAGCAATATGAGCGGCGGTGGCCAGTACTCAGGTGGAGGTTACAACGATCGTGGCACTGGCAACCGTGGCAACGACCAGTCATACTCTCAGAGCGACTATGGCCGTGGCAATGACCGCAGCTCATCACGCTCTGACCAATATGGTACTAGCAACGGCGGCTACAACAGCCAATACAGCGACCGCTACTGGGATGACAATGAGCCATCCAATGGCAACTATGACCGCTCAGGCAGCTATAGCCGCTCAAACGACTATGATGATCAGTATGACGAGTACGGCGATGACCAGAACTATAACGACCGTGGCCGTCAGGGTATGGGCGAAGATGAAAATGACGAACGCTATGACAACTACGACGAGTATGATGTAGATAGCGAAATGGATGAGGATGCTGATGATATATCTACCTCACGCTCCAGCAGGGGTATGGGCAGATCCAGTTCATCAGGATATGGCTCCTCATCAGGGTCATCTTCTTCAGGACCTTCGGCTGGCTCTTCCTCTAAGAGGGGCTCTAAGGGCAAATCATCATCACGCAAATAAATGCTGCTGCTCATTTGTAGCCGGGGCAGGGTGGTGTACACCCTGCCCTTTTATTTTTTGCAGCCTATAGATTAATATCTATCTTGAGTCAGCTAAATCCATGACTATGGTAAAAAGACTACTCCTCCCGCTCTTTATTTTTTGCCTGTTTCTGCAAAGTGCCAGCGCCGCCAATCCCTGCTCTGCTGCTTACAAACAGGTGATAGTAAGTATCACTCCTGACCAGTTTCCTCAGGAAACCCACTGGAGCCTGCACAATGATGTGACCAACGCCCTGATAGATAGCGGTACCGTGAATAGCGATACGATATGCGTAGATACATCTATGTGCCTTCGCTTTACCATTTTTGACGCCTATGGCGATGGCATCTGCTGCAACTACGGCCAGGGCTCCTATCTGGTCAAACTGAACGGAGTCACAGTCGTATCTGGTGGCAGCTTCGGCCGCGCCGAGACCACCTTATTCAATTGCCAGGCAGGCCACGATTGCAACAATGCTATCGTAGCTACTAAAAACGATACCATCCGCGCCGCTGGTCCGGACACCTGGTATACCTACACGCCAGACTCCTCCGGCCTCTATAATATTTTCACCTGCGCCATGGGCAATACCTGTGATACTAAGATCTACGTGTATGACCACTGTGTAGGCCTGGTGTATACTAATGACAACCAGGGCACCATCATGTATAATGATGACAACTGTCCCAACTATCTCTCTCTCGTATCCGGCGCTATGCAGGCTGGCCGCACGTACTACATCCGTATAGGCCAGTATGACACCAGCTGCGCACACCATTGGATCAACTGGCGCATCACCTTTGAGGGGCCTATCAAGGGATGCATGGATTCTGCTTCCTGCAACTTTAATCCACTCGCTACCATCCCGGATACCACCTGTGTATACCCGCCTAGTCCGCTATGCCCTGCACCGGACCTCGCAATAGATGGTATAGAGCTGAAGAACTCTATGTATCTCGACACGCTGAATGTGGCCAACGGGGACTGCTATGTGACCGAGGGCTGCCTCGCAGGCTATGGTCACCGCCGCTTGCTGCGTTTCAGCACGCATATCCGCAATATTGGTACTCAGGATTACTTCATCGGAGCGCCGGATACTGTGGGGCATCAGTTCGTATGGGATCCGTGCCATCAGCACTGGCACTATGTAGGCTATGCAGAGTATCTGCTCTATGATCAGAATAACCAGCAGGTACAGGTAGGATTCAAAAATGGATTCTGTGTACTGGACCTGGAGTGTAGCGGTGGCGGTACGGGCAAATTCTCCTGTGCCAATATGGGTATCACCGCGGGCTGCGGGGATATCTATAGCTCGGGACTCGCCTGTCAGTGGATAGACATTACTCAGATCGATACAGGCAAATATACCCTGGTGGTGCGTGTCAACTGGGACCGATCTCCGGACAAGCTGGGTCACTCAGAGTCCCGCTATGACAATAACTGGTCTCAGGTATGCCTCCGCCTGTACTATGGCCCCAATGGTCAAAAATACTTCGACACATTACCCGCCTGCCCGGCCTATGTAGACTGCGCTGGTGATACCTTTGGCAATGCTGTGCTGGACTGCGCACATACTTGTGGCGGCAGTGCTGTACGCGGCGATCTCAATACAAATGTGCAACGCGACCCTGCAGACCTAAATCTGTACCTGAATGGTATGACTGCAGAGACACTCGCTACCACCTCGTGCAATGACCTGAATGGCGACGGTCACATCACCGTAGTGGATGCTGCGCGCCTGAATGGCTGTCTGCGCAAAATGGATAGCACCCTGACCACGCTGAATAATCCTCAGAGTTCGCAGCACCTGTGTGAGTTCCCGTATAATGTCTATAACCCGCTGGACTCGGTCGTTTTTGGCATAGGTAATGTAAACTGGCAGCAGCACTATGTAGACCTCAGCGTCTACAACCCTCTCTGCAAGGTGATGGGCTATGAGCTGAAACTCAGCGGCATCACAGTAGACTCTACCGCCAATCTGGCCATCGGCAACTATACACCGGTCATCCACCATTCAGCCACGGGCCATATCACCGAGCTGAGCAGTGAAGACCAGGCACTATTCAAGCAGCTGGCGCCGCTCAATTTCCTGCGGGTCTACTATAGCCACCTCGCGGATAGTACCATCTGTATAGCCAGTGTGATAGATGTAGCTAATGAGGACTACCAACAGGTACTGGGCCTCAGGCGCGATGCCTGTGTCACTCAGCACCTGGTAGACACTACAGGTGTAGGCGTCAGAGACATCCTTAGCGCCACAGACCTCCGTATCATACCCAATCCGTCCAGCGGATCATTTGAGCTATATACCACAGGCCAGTCACTCTATGGCGCAGCGATACACATCTATGATGCTGTAGGCAAAACGGTCTATGAGGACAGACACTTTGATGGGCTGAGCAATAAAGTACACTTTGATATGACAGATGAGGCAGCAGGCGTCTACCTCATGCAGATCAATCTGGCGGGCACCTCCGTCACAAAGCGATTTGTGATCAGCCGCTAGGGGGGTTACTTTTCTATCGTCACACTATGGCTCGTAGAGTCGAGCACGACAGAGGTCGTGTCCTTTACCGGTGGCCCTATGCGGTCTCCCGGCTCAGGTACGCTATATTTATATACAAATATGATAAGCGCTACAAGTACGATAGCTATGATGAGAATGGAAGTCTTATCTTTCATTGCCTGCATGGATTACTGACTGCAAATAACGGATTTCCGCAGATTCAGCGGCAGTGATTTTTAACAGACAGTGTCTTTACTCCTTTACAAAGCGAATATTTCTTCCGGAGGCGCCATCAGATATTTGCAAAAGATAAACACCAGCCGCCAGGCCGGATATATCGAGACGTCGGTCATTGACCTTCGCTGGATACTCCTTGCCTGTCACATCTATAATGGTGCAGCTTACGCCCTCCACACTCTCGCTGAGGTAGAGCGAAGATATGGCTGGTACCGGGTAAATGTAGAGTTGATCTGTCCCTATCATAGGCACACTACTTGTCACCGATGTAGAATAACAGGTCATCCCTCGATCATATAGGTGTTGAATACTCCTTATTCCGTCCTTCAATACACCGATCTCAGCGAGTCGGGATGCTGTACTATCTGCAATGGCTGTAAAGAGGGCCATATCCACTGTATACGACTGGCCGGGAGCTAACGAATCAAATGATATACTTCCCACAGCTCGTCTATCGTTTGCAGCGATTGTAGTGCCGTTTTGGGTAAATAATTCTGACCATTGGGTGGAATCTCGCGGATCGCCGGGATATATGTATTTGATATTCTGCGTGCTGGTACCATAACCATTTCCACCTACGGTCATGGGCGTCCCATCTGCCCATTTCCCATTTTGCCAGTTATAGATATTCCCACAAGTTATGCTCTTCTGCATTGGATCACCACCGGTACTACTGTAAGCTGTCATCTTGTGATTCAGGAAAGTAAACCCTTGCGCCACTTTTAAGCGACCATATCCGGGAGGTCCATAGCATATGTTATTCCCTGCATCTGGTATATCTGGATCATTATATCCAAAGTAGCTATTGAGCGCAGTATCACAACCTATTCGATCATTATATGGACAACCTATATCTGTATCAAAAAACATTGAGAACCGCACACCTTTAAACAATTCTGTGGCTCTACTGATGATCTTGATGCGGAGAAAAGTTGTATTGTACAGTATGCTATCAGGTGGCACGTCAAATGAATACGCCAGTATATGTATTTCGCTAAACATTCTACCACAAAAACCATTATGGCTTCCCATAGAATCATTCAGGATCATAAAGATGGCATCGTCACCGCAGATATCAGGGTAGTCACCTAACATCGGCTCGTATCGGCCATTACCATTTAGATCTATGAACGGGGCGATGATCATCGGCTCTGTTGTATCACCGTTCCCAGGCCAGTCCAGGATATGCTGAGATGGTACATAGCCAGCATCGTGGTAGTGCACTATGTGATTCCTGATTTCGCCATACTTTATAGGATAGACACGCATATAGCTGCTATCATAGATCAGATGATCCGAAGCGACGGGGCCAAACTGAAAATCACCGTCAGGCTCATATCTGTTAAAGGCTCCCCTTAGTTGATGATAGGTATCGAGCCCCATTAGCCAGGGCCCCGCTGCAAAAATAGTGGAGCGTCCAGATCCATTCGGCACTTCATAATGAGAGTAGTTGCCATTTCGTCCCGTATCTATCATATAAAACACGCCCCCTGAACTGAAAGTCGCCTTGATATTATTAGCGCTAATATCAGCATACCGCTGCCCCTGCACAGCTGAGCAAACAAACAACAGGGCGAAAAGTACAATAGGTCTCATAGCATCGGTTTAGTACTGCAAAGCTATCTACACCGATCTAATAACAATGCAGCGCATGTGATTATGACAGATATATGACACTGATACAATGTGGTCACCACGTATTCCCGCTCTCCTTTCTTTTTAGCATTTTGCAGCTATGAAAAAAGTATTGACGCTCCTGTTGCTGGCTGTATCCCTGACTGCCTGTGTATCCCTGCCCAAGGCCTATCAGAGCAAAGATGAGGTCATATCCGTAGGCCCGGGTCCTGAGGATATGGTCATAGACACCATCAGTGAGCAGCCACGCCTGCTCGTATCCTGCAATGCGCGCCGCCAGAGCCAGCCTTACTACGGAGAGATCAATATCTACTATCCTGCCACGGGCCAGGTGAGAGTGATGCAGCGACATGAGCCCAAAGGCCTATCCTTCTATCCGCATGGTGTAGACCTGGTACGGGTCCGGGACACACTCGTGCTCCTCGTGGTCAATAATGCAGATAGTGAGCAATCCATCCTGCGCTATCGCGTCTATCGGGACAGTTTGGTATACCTCAATAAGATCGTAGACCCGCTCATCGTATCTCCCAATGCTGTGACGGGGCTGCCCGATGGCAGCGTACTCATCTCAAATGACATGGGCAAGCTGGGAAATTTCTGGGAGGCGCTGCTGATACTGAAGCGGGCAAAGATCATCTACTGGCATTATGGCCACTGCTCTGTAGCCGCAGGTAAATTCTGCTATAGCAATGGCATCACAAATCGCGATGGCAAGGTCTACCTGGCCAGCACACGCCAGGACAAGATCTTTTCATTTGATATGAAAGACAGCCTGATGGTCAATAAAAAAGTCGTATCTAAAATGCATGGCCCTGACAATCTCCGGTTTGTAGGAGATGACCTGCTCGTGGCTTGCCACCTACGCTTTCTGGACTTCCTGAAGCACCGCAAGGACTCTACCCATCTCTCTCCCAGCACCGCATACCAGGTCAATGTAAAGACAGGGGAGAAAAAAGTAGTGTACTATGACAATGGCGCGCAGGTCAGTACCGCTGCTACTGCGCTGGAGTATGGTGGCTCGATTTATCTCGGAGGGGTATTTGATGCTAAAATGGTGCGCCGGCGCAAGTGATCCTCACTGCCCGAATGCACCTGCGCCAAAGACGCCGTAGAATGACATGACACTAGCCAGCATCAGCAGCGCAAAGATCAGGTTGAGGTATCGGCGCTTGAAGTCATCTATCATGATCACGCGGTGGTCACCTTTGTCTATCATCAGCCGGCAGTGCGTCACTCCGCCAAAGGTATTGGTCAGTACAGTGTCCCCGTAGCGGCACGCCTGCTCCTCGCCATTGTATTGGTACCGCAGCAGGTAGTAGCTGGTAGAGAGGCCATCATCACCTTTTATTTCATTTTCCAGCTCTACAGTCGCTACCACGCGCTGAAATCCGCGCATCAGGTACAGCATATATACGATCTCTACGACTACCTCTGTGGCTACCGCCAGCACCGCTACTACGTGGAGGAGTGGAAACCGCTCCCATGTGAATAGCGCTATCATAGCCGCCCCTATCAGGGTCATCCTGATATAGTGAAAGATCGTGAGTATACGGTTAGCTTGCTTCATACAGTCAGGATCAGTGTATCTGCTTTTTCAGTTGCCGCACCTGCTTCGTACCATACCGCAGTAGCGGCACACCAAATGCCATCGGTATCGCCGTGAGCACCGTAGACCCCAGCCCCGCCAGGAATAAAGGATCCTTTGCCACGGGTTTATGATTTCTGCGGCCCGTCTCATTCATAGCCACGCTGGTCCACAGCAGCGACTGCCCACCTACAAAGAAAAGAGTACCTAGTCCTGTCAGCGTGCCTCCTGTGGCCTTCATACCACGGTAGTACTTTAGCTCCGCACGTAGTTTCTCTGCATTGTCCTTATAGTAGAGGGAGTCCGTAGGCGATCCTGCACGCATCACCACGCTCCTGCCCTGCCAGCCGGCAGCTTGAGCACTACCTACACATAGCAGACTTAGCGCCAATAATATGCAAACGATCCTGAGCATCCCTGCGAAGATAAAATGAATAACGATACAGCAGTGATCAGAGTTCGTCCAGGTCTATCGGGTTGTAGCTGCGTGAGGCACCCCAGCCAAAGACCTTCTCAAACAGAGGCAGCCACGCGTGCGAGCGGATCTTGCCGAGGAAGAAAACCTCATGTTCTTTTTCCTTGACACCCATCTCCTCCAGTATATCATCATGCCGCGTGATACCCTCTGTGTGAAATAGGTCTTTCATCCTGTAGTACTCATTCACATTGCCACTCTCCAGCCGCCCGGCAAAGTACATCGGCATGAACCATCCTATCACATGGCAGCTCCAGCTGATCAGTTTGCCTATCAGGTAGTATTTGATCTCGTACCACAGGGAGATAGATACATCATACTCATGCATGAGGCTGAGCACCTCGGCGCGGTGTATCCACTCATCATTTTCTATCTCACGTATACGGGCTTTGTCCTCGTGGTCCTTTGCAGGCAGGGAGGAGGCGTGGCCCTGATAGGCAAAAGCTGCGGCCCTCTCTGCAGAGTAGGCCTGGCGCAGCAGGTCCCGGAGTTCATATGGCAGATCCATGGTAGGCGGGGTTTAGGTTTCCCGGTGCGAGTTAGCCATTTTTTGACTGTTTGTGCCATGTCTCCCTGACTTTTTCACAGCCTTTATCAATAAAAATCAAGCTGCTGCGTCTACAGGTATATAGCACACCTACTGAGGCACGCATGCACGCACAGCCGGCTGCTGATTTTTCAAATCACAATAACAACATAACATGATACGCAGATTCAGATTTCTATTTATACTCGTGCCTATAGCATTTATCACAGGCGCGGCATTTGCCACCATGGGCCTGTGGAACTGGCTCATGCCTTCCCTCTTCGGCTTTGGCAGCCTCACATTTCTCAAAGCGCTCGGCGTCTTTGCTCTGGTGCGACTGCTCTTTGGTGCGCGCGGATGGGGCGGCGGCTGGCATCACCGGCGGCTGGCCTGGGCTACATACGGAGGCAGGGGCCGATCTAATGACGCAGAGTGGCAGCAGCGCATGCAGGACCGCTGGCAAAATATGAGTAGTGAGCAAAAGGAGCGCTTCCGCTCCCGCTGTGGCTCCCGGTTCCACTTTGAGGAGCCGAAGCAGTCCTCCTCTACAGAAAATTAAAGAATAAGGTTTATTAATTGAGCATGAAAAGCGGTCAGCGATGGCCGCTTTTTTTGTTTGCATCAGCATTGGGGTATTTATTTCCCCGGCTTGGCACAACCTTGTGTTAATCAAATAGCTGCTGGGGCTATGGCACCGATATTGCACAGCAGCCTGAGTGAAAAAGACCTTCGCATCTCCTCTCACTATGCGCCGGCTGCTGATCACTGTCACTATCATAGCGGCGGTGGTCATAGCAGTGATAGCATGCGCCTCTCCTGTAGGCAAATATATCATTGAGAGCTATGTAGGCCCCACTGTGCTGGGCAGGCAGGTCGAGACCAGTTGGGTGTACGTCAATCCTTTCACCGGATATGTCCATATCAGCGGGCTGAAGATATACGAGCCGGGAGGTGATAGCCTCACCATACTAAAGGCCGATGAACTCAACGTACACTACAATATCCTGAAAACGCTTACAAAGACCTATGAGTTTACCGATGCTGACCTGGTGCGCCCCGTAGGCTGGATCATACAGGATCACAAGCTTTTCAATTTCAATGACCTCATCATCCATTTCTCTCCAAAGCATCGCAAACCACCCGGCCCCAAGGTGCGCCATCCCCTACACATCAATATTCTGAACTTCAAGATCACTGACGGAGAGTTTCACTACATAGAGAAATCTATTCCGATCAACTACTACATGAAACATGTCAATATCTCCAGCACCGGCAAATGGTGGGCGATAGACTCCTTTCATGTGAAGTTTGATATGCAGTCTGGCAGTGGCACAGGTACCGTGAAAGGCGAAGGATACCTGGACCTTTACAAGCTGGACTATGGTGTAGCTGCTGTGGTCAAAAATCTCGATATGCAGATACTGGAGCAGTACCTGCGCGACCTGGCCAACTATGCCAGCCTGCGAGGCACAGTAGATGCAGATATACGCAGCACGGGAAATTTCAAAGACAAACTAGCCCTGCATGTAGACGGACCGATAGATGTGCACGACTTTCATGTAGGCAAGTCTCCGACCTCAGACATTATTGCCTTTGAGCGACTGAGTTTTTGCATCCATGACCTCACGCCACGTCGCTATCAGTACTGGTTTGACTCTATTGCATTGCAGCATCCCTACTTTGTCTATGAGCGTTACGACTATCTCGACAATCTGCGGAATATGTTTGGCGCCGGCGCCGAAAAAGTAAAAGCCGCACAGGCAGACAATACAAAGTTTAACCTGATCATAGAAATAGGAAAGTACGTCAAAGTACTCGTCCAAAACTTCCTGCGGAGTTCCTACCGGCTCGACCACTTTGATGTATATGATGGTGATCTGAAATACATAGATTATGCGCTGCGGGAGAAATTTTATATCGGGGCCAAACACCTCTACACACATGCTGACTCCGTTCACAAAGACAACCCGCACATCCAGGTCAGTATCAAAACTGATGTCAACCCTCATGGCACCTTCACAGCCAGTGTAGGGATCAACCCCGGCACCTATCAGGACTATGACCTGCACTATGAGCTACGCCGTGTGCCTGTGGCCCTGTTCAATCCTTATTTCATCACTTATACATCATTTCCTTTAGATCGTGGGATTATTGAGATAGAGGGTAGTACAAAGGTACAGCACGATATTATCAGCAGTGACAATCATCTGCTCGTATTGGACACACGCGTGGCAGGGCGCGTGAGAAAAAACGATACTAAATGGGAGCCTATGCCTCTGATCATTGGCATCTTGCGCAATCCCGGCAATGCCGTGGATGTGAGCATCCCCATAGCCGGAGACCTGCATAGTCCGCATTTTAAGATATGGAATATAGTAGGGCAAGTAGTGCGGAACATACTGATAAAACCGCCATACATCCCCTATATAGAGCACGCCAAAACGGTAGAAAATACAGTAGAAAAAACCCTTGCCATCAAGTGGGAGCTGCGCCGGTGCGACCTGCTGGAAGACCAGGAGAAACATCTACAGGAGATAGCAGCCTTTATGGCCCGATATCCGCAGGCGCAGATACAGATCACATCTACGGAGTATCAGGCCAAGGAAAAAGAATATATCCTTCTCTATGAGGCCAAGAAAAAGTATTACCTCGATACGCACCATCGTACATTGACCTCTTATACACCAGATGATTCTATACAGGTAGACCAGATGTCGGTCAAGGATTCTGCGTTTGTGCACTATCTGTCACATCAGTCGGGCATAGAGTTACTATATTCTGTACAGGAAAAGGCAGAGCATCTGCTGGGCAAAGATCTTATATCATTTCGCTACGCTCAGCTCAGCCAGGCCCGCAGGGATAAGTTCCTTTCCTATTTCAAAGCCAATGGAACAGCCGGTAGGGTAAAATTTGTCAAGACCCGTGATATCATACCTTTTGATGGATACTCGGTTTACAAGATCGAGTATCAGGGTAAAACACCTCCCGAACTGATAGAAGCATATGACAAACTGGTAGCATTGAATCATATCGATCCCCGCCTCAGGTATGTAGCCAAGCGCCGCGCCCTGGCCGGCATGCTGATAGATGAGAAGAAGCTAAAGAAAAACGAGCCGGTGCCACAGGCCAAAGGTAAATGACCTTTTCAGGCATTTCACCGATTAGTTTTATCATACTTATGTTTCTGTCATTATCTTTAGCGCTATGAAGATTCTTATCATCGGCTTTGGCAATATGGGCAGGACCTACGCACGTGGCTTCCTCGCCTCCCGCTTTATCAATCCTAACGATCTCTACATACTGGACAAAATATCCCAGCACACAGAGGCCCGCAGCATCAATGTGCCCGAGGACCAGATCCACTATACGCCCGGAGATTTTGTGAGCCTGGCAGATATCATCATCCTGGCGGTCAAGCCGCAGGACTTCCCTGCCCTGGCTGCTACCGTACGTCCATTCATACGGGAGCATCAGGTCATTCTCTCAGTCATGGCGGGCGTGCGCATAGCCAGCATCGCAGGCAGCCTGGGAGCTACCAAAATAGTGCGCTCTATGCCAAATCTTCCGGCACAGGTCGGCATGGGCATGACCGTATTCACCGCTACGCCGCAGATGGATATGAAGGAGCTATTCATCGTGCAGAACCTCATCAATACTACCGGCAAATCGCTCCATGTAGAGCAAGAGTCTATGATAGATGCTGCGACGGCTGTATCAGGTAGTGGGCCTGCCTACGTATTCTTCTTTATGCAGAGCATGATACAGACGGCTGTCCGCATGGGGTTCAAGGAATCTGAAGCAGAATTGCTCGTACAGCAGACATTTCTCGGTGCAGTCCATCTGCAGAGCAAAGGAGAGAACACCTGCGCCGAATGGATTCAAAAAGTGGCCTCACGTGGTGGCACTACAGAGGCAGCGCTCAAAGTATTTGACTCCACCCACACCAGCGAGGGAGTACACGACGCCCTCTACGCCGCGCTGAATAGAGCGAAGGAACTGGGCAATTAGTCTCCTTAATGAGGATATTTCTGGTGCGTCAGCGCCAGGCGTCTGGCCTTCGTTGCCTTGACTGCCCCCACGATCACCATAGGTAGGCCAGCTATGATACTCAGTATCCCCACCACACCTATCGCCCCCACATTGACAGTTGCCCCTGCACTGTAGCCGTTTGAGTATGTAGTGGTCTGACCATTATTGGCCAATCCACCCGCCAGCATACCTATACCTCCTACCATCAGTGCAGCTCCTGTCACAGACAGGCCTATGCCTGTGCGGTGCTTCCTCACTATATATTTCGGCAGGGTAGGATCAGACCAGTCCACTGATGGATATTCCTCGGCTGAGGCTTGTTTCAGAGAGTCCATTTCTGATTTGCGCAGTGCCTTTCTGGCAGCAGCTGCGGCATCTCCTGTGGTATCTCTTGGTGCTTGCATTGTCAGTGCGTTTCCCGAGCCATCTGCCAGGCGCACCTGAGAGACACTCGACGTGCTCACGTAGTGTAGCTGCCCGTCTTTGGTACGAAACTGTAGCTCACCGCGGCTTTTTTTCTCCAGCTTGCCATAGTACGTAGTACCATCGTTCCAGATGAGTGTGTCAGTGGCCGTCTGGGCTACGGCGGCCAGGGACATGAGAAATACAAAGGCGAGAATGAACGTTTTCATAAAGTATAAGTAGTTAGTTTTCAAAAATGATGCGGCAAAAATAAAATTTCCTTTCGCCTGCACAAGGGCTCCACAGGGAACCCTTTATCAAATTATCACGTATCTTAGGACTACACCAAAAGCTGTAACATGAAACACATAGCCACGCTCCTGCTCGCCTGTATGACTACTGCCGCCATGGCCGAGACGCCCATCGATATCGGTGGCAATCGCGGTTTCCGTGGTATGTACCCGGAGAATAGCATTCACGGATTCGTGCGCGCTGCAAAGATCGGGGTCAATACCATCCAGCTGGACGTAGTCATCAGCAAGGACAACCAGGTAGTGGTCTCGCATGACCTGACCATAGACGAAGCGGTCTGCTCCGCTCCGGACGGCAAAGCGCTGACCGAAGCAGACAAGGATAAATACAAGATCTATCAAATGAACTACGATGAGATCAAAAAATTTGACTGTGGCCAGCGCGGCAATAGCCGTTTCACAGACCAGATCAAAGAAGCTGCGACCAAGCCGCTGCTCTCTGAGGCCATAGATGCAATAGAGAAATATACAAAGGAGAATAACCTCCCTGCCGTGAATTATAACATCCAGATCGTATCATCCAAAAAGGGTGACGAAGTGATGCACCCGGAGCCACCTCAGTACTCCAAACTGGTCTATGAGGCAGTAAAGACAAAAGGTATACAGCAGCGTACCATCTTTGCCTCATTGGACCTCCGCATCCTGCAGGAGATACACAAACTGGACGAGGCAGCTATGACAGGCCTCATGTCAGAAAAAAATACAGACGTACTGGAGACCAACCTCAAGGACCTCCATTTTAATCCTACATGCTATATGCCCAATTTTCTGCTGTGCAATAAAGTAATGATCACTAAGTGCCACGCGCTGGGCATCAAGGTCATAGCCTGGACACCCAATGAGATGACCAAAATGACAGCCCTCAAAACAGATGGCGTAGATGGTATCATCACAGACTATCCGGACCGCGCTATCAAGGCGTTGCGGCCTAAATAGCCCGCGCCCGGCATAAAAAAACAAAAGCCGCCCTCGCAGGCGGCTTTTGTTTTTTATATCACATCGTTTAGTCCCTGTCATGACGGCACCAGATCAGCTTCTCCACAGGGTAGCCCAGGGCTTTAGCCTTCGCCACATAGTCCTTCTTTATCTCTTCAGGTATCGTCTTGGTGCGTGACAGGATCCACATATAGTCTGTATTCTCCCCTATCACCAGCGCATACTGGTAGTCCTTGTCCAGCGCTATCACATTGTATCCAGCATAGAATGGGCCGAAAAATGAGACTTTCAGTTTAGCCTCAGTAGGATCTCCTACAGGTTTAGCTTTCCCTACACTCTCCTTCCATTTATCATGTTTGATATCACGCCCCCGATTATCCACCCGGATGTCTCCATTTTCTTTCAGCGAGTAAGCCGCAGTTACATTATCCATACCTCTCTCCCAGTAGTAATCCAGGCGAGCCATCTCATACCATTTGCCCAGGTATCGCTTTTGATCAAAGTTCTTGATGGCAGTAGCCTGATCCGGTATAGAATGGCTGGTCAGGAAAAAACCTGCTATCAGCAGGGGGTATGTGGTGACGTTATACATTTTCTCTCGTTTTTACCTATACGTACATGCAATGCCAATGCCAATTTTTTTAGGGACTAAATGCTATCCAGGTTGCCTACCTCATTTTACAGCTACCAGACGTACCACATCAGCTACACCCTGATGGTATGCTCCTTCACTCAGCATGACCCGCTCTTCTGCACACAGCACTATTTTCATATCAGAAAACACCTGCCGCAGCAGCTCAGCAGTCACTAGCCACGTTATATCTTTAGGACCACCGGATGTATTGTTCAGCTGCTTTGGATTAAATGCCTCTAGTATCAGTACCCCACCAGGTCTCAGCGCCTTAGCCACCTCCCTATACATATGAGCACTGATAGCCGGCGGCAGGTGAAAGTAAATGAGTGCTACGGCATCGTAGCTTTCAGGCTCCGCCTGGTACACTGCAGCGTCGGTGATCGCATAGTCGATAGCCACACCAGACTCACCTGCCAGTTGCAGCGCCTTGTCCCTACCTCTCTCACTGAGGTCAAATGCATCTACGCTCCATCCCAGCGTGGCGGCATAGACCGCATCGCGCCCCTCCCCGGCCCCTGGCACGAGCACTTTTCCGGCAGGCAGTTTTACTATCTCCTGCCTGAAAAATTCATTAGGCTCGCGGCCGTATGCATATTCTTTCGCTCCATAGCGTTCCTCCCACATGTTTTCCATATCACCTGATTTGTCATCAAAAATAGAATGCATTTCATCAAACTCTGTAACATATGTACCCTTCACCACCCACCTATATATTCGATGCGTTTACCGAGCGGCTGCCTGACACGCATTTTCATTGATTGAAAGTTACACAGCATTGACTTGATTGATTTGTTTCCCGTCTTTCTTATCACAATGTTTACTAGATACAACCACTAGGTTTTCAACACATAATAACTGACCAGTATATATGCAAAAGGACGCGAAGGACCACGCCGGCACACTCTCTGCCTCAGCTCCCGGATTCTCACCGCTACGATTATTCTCACAGCTCTCCGGAGGCATCATATCGGTGCTGCTCATGCTCCCTGCCCCGTGGATGGGGGCGGTGGTAGCCGTAGGCCTCGCCTGGGATCAGCTCTGGCTGCGCATCAGCGAGAGTGCCCCTGTACGCCTGATAGGCGGAGCCTTCAGCAGGCTGGCAGTATGGCTGGCAGCCCGCATCATGCGCGATGAGCGCAATGCTCCCTATCTGCATACCCTCATGGGTGTGGGCATATGGACGCCCGTACTTTTCTGGGCTAGCTTCTTCTGGCAGGTGCTGCACGGATTTCAGACACCATGGTACACGCAGCTGGCCGTGGCCTTTGCCTACAATGTACTCATGATGGGCCCCTACTTCCGCTTCTTCTCCAATATCGCCACGCTCATACATAAAGAAGGCCACGACACCAGAGGCTTATTCAAGGCTCCGTACGCCTGGCTCAATAATGTCTTTGGCTGGTGGCTCGGCATCTTTTACGGTCACGTGCCTGAGACCTATCCGCTCGGGCACCAGCGTATCCACCACAAGTTTGACAATGGTTTTGGCGATGTGACATCTACGCTGGACCTGGACCGCACCGATCCGCTACAGTGGTTCGTCTACCTGCGCCGCTTTGCATTGTACTGGACCGGTGTCTCTATACTTGGCTATTTCATAGAAAAGAAACAGTGGAAACCAGCAGGCCGCATGGCACTGGCTATGGCCTGCTACTATGGCATCATCACCGCATTCATGATCGTCAATCCATGGTTTGGCTTTGCGTTTCTCCTGTTGCCACACCTGAGCACCATCATCTACCTAGCCGCTATCAACTATATCTGGCACACCTTCTGCGACCCGGCCGATCAGGACAATGCTTACATCAACTCTGTGACCATCCTCGATGGTCACTACAATGTATTTAACGAAGACTTCCACGTCACGCACCATCATCATCCCCAGATGCACTGGACCAAGATGGCCGACGACTACTACCGCAATGTAGAAAAGTACAAAGCCAACCGCGCCTCCGTCTTCCGCGATACGCAGGAGTTTGAGATGTTCGTCTGGCTCATGATGGGCAGGTATGACCTGCTCGCATCGCACTACGTAGACCTGACCGGCACTATGAGCGAGGCTGACATCATAGCCCTGCTGCGCTACCGCATGCAGCCCATTACAGAATTGACATCAGCCGAGGCCGCGTGATCACAGCACGCTCACACTCCCGCAAGCGGCTGGCAGCCCTGCTCTGCCTGCTGCTACTGTCAGCCTCCTGCCTGCAGGCGGCCGGTGATGACTGGCGCCTGGGCACTGACAAGAACGGCATCAAAGTCTATACACGCAAAAGCGAACAAGGCAAAATGCGCACCTCCCGCGCCGAGATGCTGCTACCTATCAGTGTAGATCAGGTCATCTCCCTGCTGAATGACTTCAATAGCTATGGCGGTTGGTTTCCCAGCTGCCGCTCTGCCAAAATACTAAAGCGGATATCAGACAATGAATTTCTTGCCATCCTGACCTACAAGACTCCCTGGCCACTGCCTGACCTGGATTGCGCAGAGCGCATGACCATCACCCGCCGTAGCGGCACAGATACCTCGTATATCAATGTGAACTGCGAGCCCGATGCAGCACCGCTCACCTCAGCCACCCGTATCCGCCAGATGCACGCCTACTGGAAACTGATACCGGCAAAGGGCGGCACCTACGTCATCAATGAATACTACACTGACATGGGCGGTATCATACCCGCCTGGCTCGCCAATACACAGGCAGTAGAGATACCCTTCAATATCTTCACAGGTATCCGCCAGCACGTCCGTGACCTCTATGGCAAATAGGCACAGCCCGGCCGTATAGTGCTACTCTAAAAATCATACCTTCGTGTATACAAGCATCCTCAATGCCTGGCATACTCCTGGTCAAAAATATGGTCTGCACCCGCTGCATCATGACAGTGGAAGACATACTGCGCCGTATCAGCATAGCCTATGACAAGGTGCTGCTGGGAGAGATACACCTCAGCCAGCTACCTTCAGCTTCGCAAAAAGAAGCGCTGGTGTCTCAGCTGCAGGCTGTAGGTTTCGACCTCATAGATAGCCATAGTGCCGTGCTAATAGAGAAGGCCAAACAGCTCATCATACGCCGCGCACGCAATGAGGCCAGCCCTGCGGATATGGCGCTCACCCTCTCCCGCTACCTGTCCGATCATCTCAATTATGAGTACACACACATTAGCAGTATGTTCTCCGCCGTAGAGGGGCGTACTATAGAGCAGTACTTCATAGAGCAGCGCATAGAGCGCGCCAAAGAGCTGCTCGTATACGGTCAGCATACACTGTCAGAAATAGCGCATCAGCTGGGCTACAGTAGCGTAGCACACCTCTCCAGCCAGTTCAAAAAGACCACAGGCCTCACCCCATCCCATTTCCGTGAGGTAGGGGCGGCACGGCGCCAGTCACTGGATAGGCTATAAACCCAAAGTAGTGTAACAGGCACCCAAAGTAATGTAAACACCCTGGCCTGCCACGGCCGTACCTTTGTATCATTAAATCACCACAAAATCAGATACAATGGAATCAACTAAAAAAGAGACAACGACCACTACTACTGCAAAGCGCAACTGCAATAATCCTAAGTGCACCTGCCCCAACTGCCAGTGCGGTGACAACTGCAAATGCGGCACCGATCCTGACAAGAAGTGCTGCTGCGGTGATGACTGCAAGTGTGAGCCAGAGTGCAAGTGCTGATCAGGACTTCAATGAGAAAGCCGCTCCTGGGAGCGGCTTTTATTTTTTACGGTCTATATATCAATGATGCCGATGGGATAGGCATGACTCTTTTGATCTCTTTTATTTCTTCGGCCGGCGCTTCTTCGGCTTGCCATATTTCATTTGCATCTTCTTTGCGCGCGTGATGTGGTTATTCTCTTTCATGTTCTTTGCCGACTTCTCGTGGAAGCCCACACCATGTTGCGGTATCTTGAGCTTATCCTCCACACCTTTCACCTCTATGCGCGGTAGCTCATCACGCGTCAGCTCGGTAGATACCTCCAGGTCATCCGGATTATCCAGCACTGCGATCTGCTGCTGCATCAGCTGCTCTATCGCCTCGCGGTATGCCTCCTCACGCGGGCTCACGAGTGTGATGGCCTGCCCACGCTGGTCAGCGCGGCCCGTGCGGCCTATACGGTGTATATAGCTCTCCGGCACATCCGGCACGTCAAAGTTCACCACATGGCTCACCTCGGCTATATCCAGGCCGCGCGCTATGATATCCGTAGCGATCAGCACCCGGTACGCACCGCTTTGAAACTTCGCCACCGTGTCAAACCTGTTGGGCTGTGTCTTGCCCGAGTGTATCACGCCTATCGCAGTAGGAAATTTTTGTCCTATGATCTCATATATATCATCCGCCATTTTCTTACTGGCCGCAAAGACCAGCACCTTCTTCATCGCTGTATCAGTGCGGAGCAGTAGCTCCAGCAGGTTGATCTTTGTATTCCAGTTGGATACCTCATAGGCTGTCTGGCTGATATTCTCCAGGGGGCTGCCGGCAGGTGCGGCTTCTATTTTCTCTGGCCCGTTGAAGAAGTCATGGATCACCGCCTCCACATCATCCCCCAGCGTAGCGCTGAACACCAGATTCTGCCGCCGCTCCGGCAGCAGCCGCAGGATATTGGTCAGCTGCGTGCGAAAACCCAGACTCAGCATCTCATCCACCTCATCTATCACCAGCCGCTTCACAGACTTCAGCTTCAGGCTCCCGTTTAGCGCCAGGTCATGCACACGGCCCGGCGTACCTACTACAATATCCGCGCCCTGGCTCAGCGCCAGTATCTGCGTATTCATATTCGCACCACCGTATACACCCACGGTCTTTACACTCATGTACTTGCTCAGCGCCTGCGCCGTCTCCACCACCTGTGTCACCAGCTCCCGCGTAGGCACTAGTATCAGGATGCGCGGCACTACCACCTGGCTAAACTCCCACTGCCGCAGCAGCGGTAGCAGGAAGGCAAGTGTCTTCCCCGTACCCGTCTGTGCTATACCCACCACATCACGCCCCGACATGATCACAGAGAAAGACTTGCGCTGTATCGTAGTAGGCTGCACAAAGCCCATATCCGCCAGCGCACCACGCAGCTGCTTATTCAGATTCAGATCCTCAAAAGTCGTCACCATGCTATCGCAAATTTTGCGCGAAGGTAGGGAATTTGGGGTGGGGAGGCCGTTTATCCTTGCAAACTGATTACATGCCTGTGATCGTGTGTTATCACCGACCACGAGTTTAGCGCCCTGTTTGCGGATTGGTGATGACACCAAGCGCAGGTGAAAATGCCTCCTCCACTTAGGTAGAAACGATTTTATACAATGCTCAAAAGCTTACTATTCCTTTATGAACTTCGCGCCATTTAGAAGATACATACCTGGAGCCAGGCCCTCTATATTGACCGACTGGTTCTCGCTGGTGGCCTTGAGGTGCAGCACCACTTTACCCCGCAGATCAGTGATCTCGATAGGAGTATTTATATGCATACCTGTCACCATGATCATATTGGTAGCCGGATTAGGATAGATAGATATGCCTTCCGGTGCTATAGTACTGATACCTGCTACGATCACATTCTGCGCCGCAGAAGCATCTGATGTACAGCCGCTCTCTGTCACTACCACAGTATAGGTACCGCTCTGAGTAGCCGTGTATGTATGGCCAGTAGCTCCATTGATAGCTGTGCCGTTCAGATACCATTGATTGCCTGCGCTCGCGCTGCTCGTCAGCACATTGCCACTCTGAGATATCACAGGTGTAGCAGTATTGTGGATCGTTACCACTGAGCTGGCTGTAGCAGTACAGCTATTCAGCGTGGTCACCGTCACCGTATAAGTGCCGCCTTGCGTCACAGTGACAGCTGCCGCGCTCTGGCTATTGCTCCATTGGTAGATATTGCCATCAGGACTGCTGGCAGTCAGCGTAGTAGATGAGTTTGGACAAAGTACGGTATTGCCGGATATCTGCACCGAGGCAGGGTAGACCGTTACTGCCTGCGAGGCAGTACCAAAGCAGCCATTGCCATCTATCACCGTCACTGTATAGGTGCCCTGTACATTCACAGCCGTGGTCTGTGCCGAGGCACCGTTGCTCCACGCATAGCTTGAGCCCGTGCTGGCCGAGAGTGACACCAGTCCACCTTGGCAGAAGGATGTAGCGCCGGATGGTGTGATCGCTACTGTAGCGGCGCAGTACTGGTGCTCATAGCAGCCCCGGTCTACTGTGATGCCTGAGATACGTGTAGAGTCCAGCAGGTCCAACAGGTACGGGCTGGTAGTGTAGGTATTATCACCATTATTCAGGGCAGGGGAGGCAGCGGTCAGCTGGTAGTTTAGTCCTGTAGTATCAAATGGTGCCAGAGAGGCATTGCCCGCATGGACAAAGAGTGGGTCTGTAGCGGTATTATTCGCACCAGTATTATTGGTAGGGCTGCCTTCTATCACGTTGTTGTACATTTCACCATAGCTATAGCTCCATACAGACTTTCCGTTATAGTTACCATACACGATACAGTTACTCATATTCGTGTAGGTACTCAGCACCACGGTAGCATTGTAGGCAGTAGAGGTACCGGTACTCTTGTTTCCGGCAAAGGTACAGTTCCATATCCTTTGCGTCAGTGCATCATCCGGCCGTATCTCCAGGCCAGAGGTATTGTCAGAGAGATTGCCCGCTACCAGGCTGTTGTACATATTGATCGCTCCCCCCAGATTTTCTACAAACATGGTACCGTAGCCTCCACTGGTATTATTGCCGGATATCACACAGCGGTCTATATTGGCCGTGCCATCGCTGATGTACACCACCTCTGAGCCATTATTGTCAGAGATATTGCAGTGTGTGATATTAGACTGGGTACCGCGCAGGTAGAGCGCTGCTCCGGTGCCGCCTGTGTTGTATACCAGTGAGCAGTTGCTTAGGTTGAGTATACCTGTAGTAGGGCCGCCGCTGCCCGTCTGCGCTATGGCCGCACCGGCACTGTTGGTAGAGTTATTTGTGAAGATGCAGTTCGCCACAGTCATGCTACTATTGGCTATATACAGCCCCCCGCCATAATAATTGTAGCTGATATCCCGTGCGTATCCATCACGTATCGTAAAGCCGTCAAGGCGTGTATTGGAGGTCACACTATACGCATATACCACATGATACGAGTTGTCATAGGCATAGCCCGTGGTGCCTATGTCACCGCTCAGCACGGTGCTATTGGCTACCCAGTCCCGCTGGCTCAGCAGAGTTTCTGTACCGGCAAAGCCTCCGTATATAGACACCCCGCTAGGCATCACAAAGTAGATGCTGCGATTGGTGGTAGCCGTAGGCTTGTAGGTACCTGCTGCTACCCATATCTGATCGCCAGTCACAGTAGCGCTGATGCCACTCTGCAGGCTGGTATAGGCATTGATCCAGCTGGTGCCGGTATTAGCACCTGTAGCATTCTGATTCACGTAGATAATGGTGGCATGTGCCTGTAGCATCACAGCACATAGTGCCAGTACAATGGCAAGTTTTCTCATGTTCTTGTAGTTTTAGGATTTGTGAGGCGGCAAAGAAAACAAATTTAGTTTTAACAATGATACAGATCCCCTCCTTCACGCGATTGATTGCATTACCACTTGCATTGCGTTTGCAACGCCCCCGGCTATTCTCTGTCGCACAATTATATCGCGTGACTACTTGTGTAGCGTTTGCAACGCCCTAAATACCCCCGCTGTTCCAAGTTTAGCGCAGCGCAACTTGGAACTCAGAATAAATTCAAGTCTCCGACTTGAGGCGGTAAAACGGCTGTCCTTATCCCTCCATAGCGCGATGGATCGCGTCACCACTTGCCTGGCGTTTGCAACGCCCAGATAATTCTTTCCCTACTTCCATATCTCTCCCTCTGTCGCGCGATTGTATCGCGTGACCAATTGTATGGCGTTTGCAACGCCTCCGCTGTTCCAAGTTTAGCACAGCATAACTTGGAACTCAGAATAAACTAAAGTCTCTGACTTTCGACCCCTCTATGGCAAAAAAAAGGGTAGGACAGATGCGTGTGGCGTTCCCAATACGATCTTAAAAAACATAGCAGATCTCAATCTATCGGTATACAATCGCAACTGATGAGTCATAGCTAGCATTGGAGATACGCGAGCCAGGGAGATGATATAGCGCAGTAAAAACCATGATTTCAGTATCCTCGTTGCTCCCTAGACCTCGGGGCCACTAGAAACACTAGGCTTTTTACTTATAAAGCGTCCGTTGTATTTCTTGGATATCAGCGCGGCTACATCACGTGCAGACTTGATCGCTATGGGCAGGCCGCCACCGGGTTGATTCCAGTGGCTGGAGAGATACATGTTTTTCAGACCCGGCAGTGTATGCTGTACTGGCGATCCTGCCAGTATATTCTTGCCCGGCAGCCAGCCCTGTGCACTGCCTTTCCAGTTGCCCGTATAGCGGAGCAGTGTAGCAGGTGTGGCTACATCAGTCTCTTCTATCAGGCCTTCTATGCCGCCCAGCCTGCGGTCCAGGTGCGGTATCACCTGGCGCAGCAGTTCGTCCTTGGCAGCGCGGTACCGCCGGCGGTCTGTGCGGCGCAGGTCTATCCAGTAGTCACGCCTGCGCGTGTAGAAGCTCACCACCACAGAGGCACAGCCCTCCGGGGCCATGGTCGGGTCGTAGTGGTAGATATGCACCTCCATGCGCTCATAGGTATCGCCGTCGGGTGAGGTGATAGGAGTATCCAGCGGAAAGCGGGAAAAGTGCGGATATTGAGTGAGGTCCTTGCGGATGCCAAAGGACAACTGTAGTACGGAGTAGTACACCTCTATGCCCTGCCCGGCATGTATAGCTTTCATCTCGTCATTGGCATACCTGCCCTCCAGCGCATCAAACACGGTGTACCGCCAGTCGGCGGCAGATATGGTGATATCAGACTCCAGGCGCACACCATGCCTCACCAGCACGCCCGTAGCCTTGTCTCCTTCGGTCAGGATCTTGTGTACTGGTGTTTTGTAGTGTATGCGGCCACCGAGGTCGAGGTAGCTCTCCTCCAACCTCCTGGCAAATGCCAGCGAACCGCCTATGGGGTAGCCTGCACTCTTTTTGTCAAAGACCGAGAGCGGCATCATCATCACGATCAGGCTCACCTCAAAGCCATCATACAGCAGCTCAAAGCTCTCGCGTAGAAAAGGATTTTTGAACCGGCGGGCAAAGGTCATATTGGTCTGCCTGCTCAGCCGCAGAAACCAATAGAAGAAATAGAGATACCGCGTCATACGGATACCACGCAGGGCGCTCTGCAGCGGAGGCAGGTCATCCATCACAGGCGGCAGGTCAAACTGCTGCATCACTCTCATAGGCCTGATGAATGCGCGTATCGTACCAGCGTCTTCGGGAGCCAGGTCCAGCATGTAGCGCTCCAGCCTATCCAGATCAGTGTAGAGGTGAAAGGTCTTCTCCCCGTATTTGTTTCTGGTATTTTTCACATCTATGGCTATGCGCTCATAGTGATCGTGAAAGGGGATGCTCCCCATATCCAGCAGCTCTGACCACATGCGGTGAAAGGAGCTGCCGCTGTCACTGCCCAGTATCCAGTGTGCACATCCATCAAAAGTGTACTGACCTCTCTGCCAGCTCGTGCAGAGGCCGCCGGGTATATCATGCTTCTCAAAGATCTGCGTCTCAAAGCCATTCATCTGCAGATAGCTGCCTACGCACAAACCCGACACACCTGCTCCAATAATATTTACCTTCACCTTGTTTGAACAGTGTTTCTGAGTGATTGTTCGCTGCTGGTATGACCGCAAAAAGTTGGGGTTAAATTTACACGGAGAAGTCATGGACGTCTCAATCTTTGGCACCCCCAATTATGCTGCGCTAATATAGAATAACGCGGGACTATACCCCCCTCTAGTCTAAGTTTCCAACTCCCCTCGTCGTTCGAAGTTTAGCGCAGCGCAACTTGGAACTCCCAATAAATTCAAGTTTCCGACTTGAGGCTGCAAACTGCCCCCCCTCCGTCGCGCGATTACATCGAGTCACTACCGGTCTGGCGTTTGCAACGCCCCAATAATTTCCACACTAGCGCGGAACTTAGTTCCGTGCCGAAGCTAGGCGCCCATCTGCCTATAATGCATTTATGGAACTTAGTTCCAACGCCCTCTCTGTCGCGCGATTGTATCGCGTGACAACTTGTGTGGCGTTTGCAACGCCCAAATAATCCTTTCCTACTTCCATTTCTCCACGCATTATCGCATCTTACAGCTATCTAAAACAACAGCGCATGGGTTGGAAAGCATCCTTCATCGTCATCCATCAACCGGGAGAGGCAGATATAGATCAGCTATTGCCCGCACTGGGCTACCGACACCTCACCCCGATAGCAGAGCAGCCCTTTGAGGCCGTGATAAACCCCGATGAGGGCCAGGTATACATAGGCCGCGCGGGGGACAATATCATCATCTGCTCGCCAGATATCCCGGTCCTTGCCTTGGAGCAGAAGGGTAGCCCAGCTGAGGCGGCATTGAGCCGCCTTTTCCCTGATTCGGAGATCGCCTACATCCTCCTGCATAGTGCGGTCAACCTCTGGGGCTACCTGGTGACCAAAGGCGGCCACCGCATGCGCACTCGTGCCGGCAGCTCAGACGATGGCACCTTTGCAGATGAGGGAGAGCCACTACCCGAGGAGCTCGGCCTGCTCAGTGAGTCGCGCATCACTGACACCGGCGCACGCTTATACGGCCAGGGCGAGGACGAGATGACTGAAGACCAGATGGGCGAAGAGTTCGTGTTTTTCATTTGCCAGCGTTACTTTGGCGTGAGGCTAGACTTTGCAGATGACGTGCTATCAGAGACCATACTTCGCGGCTATAGATACAGCCCGGCTGCTAGCAATAAACCGGGTATCACCACCAGCCCCGCTGCGTCTAAGCCTTGGTGGAAATTCTGGTGATGATCTGAATGTGCCCAACTAATCTCCCGTCTCGTCATGAGGCGCATCTACCGGTTTAGACTGCGGGGAGCCATATTGCCGGAGGTAGATGGACAATACGATAAGCACGAAAATAGACAGGAACTCACTCTGCCAGTTTTGAAAGGATTCAAACCAGAATTGACTATTCCCTCCATAGCTGATATAGGCCACCACTGTTCCGCCCTTCAGTCCCTGCTCATAGTTATAGTCTATCCAGCTACCTGTATAGTGCAGCACAAAGCTCATAAAAAACAGCAGCAGCAGGGCTATGGACAGTGAGTGCTTATAGATGGCCAGGTACCAGCCGCCCTTGCGCACTGGCCAGGGTGCATCCGGCCGCGGCTGCGGCATGCGGTCCACATCCTCCGGGCCATCGCAGCCCTTAGACTCAGACGACCCGCGCTGCCGCAGGAAGATGGTCAGCACCACATACACCGCCATCTGGAGAAACTCGCTCTCCCAGTTCTCAAAGGTAGCCGACAGGATATGCCCGCTCGCTACATACTGCCCAAAGGTATACGCTGCCTGATGGTATTGCTCCTGACGATCATTGAAGACGTGCCACCCCATCACCGCCTGTCCGGCGAAACTGCCCGCAAAGATCAGGAGCAGCGCGATACTCAGGCTATTGCGGTAAAGAAACGAGGGTCGGGACTTTTTCCTAGATGAAGCGGTAGTCATAGGCTTGCAAAAGCAAATATGCAGCCAAGGCTGTGTCCTTCCCCCCGGCATCGGATTGGCTCCCACCCAAGGCTGAAAGCCTTTCATAATTTAAAATAAAAATTCATACAAAACAGCTTAATATTAAAACTGAATACTATTTATTATTATTTTTTATTCTAAATAATCACACTTTTATAATAATAACTGCAAAGCATTTACAAAACACATTTTTCTCCAATCATGCTGCTCCTTAGTCGAAAAAAAACAACGACACCCACCACCCTCAGTTGACCAAAGTCCCATACTTACTAATCCTCAATTGAGCCTCCCACCCCACCCTGTGTAGTCGCCCCCAAAATGCCTATCTTCGCAGCCCGAAAGTGGCTGTTTGTCTCATCTTCAAATAGTCACATCTTCAAATCTTCAAATTAAAACATGACCTTCACAGAAGAACTACATAAGCGCAAGACCTTTGGTATCATAGCTCACCCCGATGCCGGCAAGACCACCCTGACGGAGAAGCTCCTCCTATTTGGTGGTGCCATCCAGACCGCCGGCGCCGTCAAGAGCAATAAGATCAAGAAGGCCACCACCTCTGACTTCATGGAAATAGAGAAGCAGCGGGGTATCTCCGTAGCTACCTCGGTCATGACCTTCCACTACCGCGACCGCCTCATCAATATCCTCGATACCCCCGGCCACAAGGACTTTGCCGAGGACACCTATCGTACACTCACTGCCGTAGACTCGGTGATCATCGTAGTAGACTCAGTGAAGGGCGTAGAGGAGCAGACCCGCAAGCTGATGGAGGTATGCGCCATGCGCAAGACCCCCGTGATCGTCTTCGTCAATAAGCTGGACCGCGAGGGCCGTGACCCATTTGACCTGCTGGACGAGGTGGAGAAGGAGCTGCACATCCGCACTCGCCCCCTCACCTGGCCTATCAACCGGGGCAGCCTCTTCAAGGGCGTCTACGACCTCGCCAATAAGAGCCTCAACCTCTTCAAGGCATCGACCACCCGCGTAGCAGACGATGTAGTAGCCATCAGTGATCTGAATGATCCATACGTAGACCAGCACTGCGGCAAACTAGACGCAGACAAGCTCCGCGAAGACGTAGAGATGATAGAGGGCGTCTATGACCCATTTGACAGAGAGGAGTACCTGAAGGGCAACCTCGCTCCTGTCTTCTTCGGCTCTGCAGTCAATAGCTTCGGCATACAGGAGATGCTCGACACCTTCGTAGATATCGCTCCTACCCCACAGGGCCGTGAGAGTGACAAGCGCTTTATAGAACCTGAGGAACCCAAGATGACAGGCTTCATCTTTAAGATACACGCCAACCTCGACCCCAAGCACCGCGACCGTATCGCCTTCATGCGCATCGTATCCGGCAAGTTTGAGCGCGGCAAGTACTACCACCACGTGCGCCTGGAGAAGGACTTCCGATTCAGCACGCCAGTTACCTTCATGGCATCAGACAAGAACATCGTAGACGAGGCATATCCCGGTGATGTAGTAGGCCTCTATGACACGGGCAACTTTAAGATAGCCGACGTCCTCACAGAGGGCGAAGACTTTCAGATACGAGGTATACCGGCCTTCTCACCAGAGATCTTCAAGGAGCTGATCAATACTGATCCGATGAAAGCCAAGCAGCTTGAGAAAGGCATCAGCCAGCTCACAGACGAGGGTGTGGCGCAGCTCTTCACCCAGCAGCCGGGCAATCGTAAGTTTGTAGGTACTGTGGGTGAGCTCCAGTTTGAGGTGATCCAGTACCGCCTGCTGCACGAGTATGGTGCCAGCTGCCGATTCCAGCCTATCAGTATGACCCGTGCCTGCTGGCTACGGTCGAAGGATCAGCAGAAGCTCGATGACTTTATCCGCTTCAAGCAGACCAGTATCGTGAATGATAAGGACGGAAACATAGTCTACCTCGCCCCATCAGAGTGGTTTCTCAAAATGGAGCGCGAGAATAACCCCGACATCGAGTTCCATTTCAACTCAGAGTTTAAGACCGAGCGCACCGACATAATGGGCTACGTGCCTTATGGCAAATAGTGGCTCTACATACCAAATAGCAACGGGAAGCAAAGTCTGGTTTACCATAGGCCTGCTTTGCTTTGCAGCTCTACTTGTGCTGGCGGGTATCTTCTTCAGAGAGCGTATAGCCTTTTCTGACACGGCCTATCAGGCAGTGTATCTGCTCATAGAACAAAAGCCGTGGATTAATTGGTTTCGACCTGGCTCTATCATTCCGCAGTACATACCACTCACTGCTATCTGGCTTCATGCTGATCTGCAGACGGTCATGATTTTGCACTCGCTGTCATTCATCCTACTCTTTCTGGCTATTTATCTGATCTGCTACAGTTTTAGCAAAAGGATGCTCCTGTTCTTACTTGCTCCGCTATATCTGGTACTTATCACCAATGAAGTTTTCTACTGGCCTCAGTCTGAGCTGCAGCAGGGTATGCTTTGGCTTTGCCTATATGCTGTACTGCTATATGAGGGCTCTTTAGATAGATTCTCTCCTGGAGTGAGATATATAGCGCACTTTCTGTTCCTTGTATGGATACAGTCCTTCCATCCTCTTATCTTCTTTCCTATATTATTCTTGCTATTCTACTATTATGGTGCATGGCGGTACATATCGTCCAGGCCAGCCTCTGTCATAGTTACGCTTTCTGCTGCTGCATTCTTTATCAGATCAGGGCTGACCTTATTCAGCCGGTATGAACGTAGCAAGATGAACCTGCCTAAGTTCTTCAAGATAAACCTGCCGCATTTCCCAGCGTTAGCTACTATTCAGCAGTTCTTTGTACACTTTGCGATCTACTACTCTGTATGTGCTATGCTGCTGGTAGCAGTGCTGATATGGCAGTACAGACAGCGTGCATTTTTCAAAGTATTGCTGGTGGCAGGTGGCACAGTGAGCTACTGGCTGCTGGTCATGATCGGTAGCCCTGCAGATATACCATACCACTATCTGGAGAATATGTTATTACCACTGGCCTTCATCGTAGCCTTGCCGCTAGCTGCTGACATTTTGCCGTCTTATCCCGCTAGGTACGCAGTACCCAGCATATGCCTGATCATAGCTATCCGGGTGGCTGCCATCGGGGGAGCACATATGAAGTATTCTGAGCATCTACACATATATGATCCTTATCTGAAAGAAATCACCGGCCGCAAACTTAACGGCATCTTTCTCGATGCGCGCCGGATACCTCCTGAGCGCAATACCTCCGCCTGGGCCTCAGGATACGAGAGTATGCTTATCACTTCATTAATATCTCCGGACTCTTGCCGTATCATACAGATAGACTCTGTGCCTGAACATTATGAATACGCCTTGAACCTTAATACGAGTGCCGTGACCATTTACGCCATATGGGGCAAAACGCAACTGCCACCTCGCTATTTCAAGCTACAAGGTGGCAGGTACGAGATCGTGCATTGAGTAGGGATCATTACGGCTTCTCTTCCGTCACATCCTGAGCCAGCGTAGCATCATCAGGCTTCTTCTTTAGCTCCCTGTCCAGGTTGTAGAGCATATCTACATCAGCCTTTTCGCCGCCAGCTATCTTGAGCTGATCCAGCAGATCTAGTGCGAGGGTTTCTTCTTCTGTCTGCTCTTTCACAAACCACTGCATAAAGTTCCACGTAGCCCAGTCCTGCTCCTCAAAGGAGAGCTTGACCAGTGCATAGATCGCAGTCGTATTGTCTACTTCGTGCTGAAAGACTTTCTCAAAACATTCGTGAAGGCTTTTAGGATCTGCAGGCGGTGCAGGGATAGCGCTGACCGTAGGCTTCCCGCCACGCTTCAGGATATATTCCAGTATCTTCATCATATGGTTGCGCTCCTCATGTGCATGGCGGAAGAGGAAATTTCCCGTGCCGCCGTAGCCCTCGCTGTCTGCCCATGCGCCATAGGAGAGGTATATCTGAGCCGCATGCGCTTCTTTGGTCATCTGATCGTTTAGTGCTGCTTGTATCTTTGGTGAAAGCCGGTTGGTATTCATGAATGGATGTTTTTCCGTATGCCATTGCAAATGCTTTGCCTAGCTCATCGCTTGGCATGTTTTTGATACAGCATATACCTAAAAGCTAAGTATGGCTACGGTTTCTATATCATCCTGGCGCGAGCGTTTTACACATATATGGGAGAACACTAAAACCTCGTGGGGCAAAGTTTTCTCAAAAATGCCTCACTGGCTGCAAGCATCTATCACTGTGCTGCGCAACTCTGTCACACTATTCCTCTCTCATGATACGGCGGCCTTAGGCTCCGGCCTATCCTATTTTACCATCTTCTCCATAGCACCCATGCTGATCATAGTGATCTCTATAGTGGGCTCTATATATGGACCAGAGGCCGTGACAGGCGAGCTCAAAAACCAGCTGACCAGCCTGATGGGCAGCAGCACTGCGGACCAGCTGCAAAGCATGGTGAAAGCCGCCTACAAGCCAGGCAAAAACTGGATCGCTACCACGGTATCCATAGTGCTGCTCCTTACGGGTGCTATAGGTGTATTCGATCAGCTACGCAGCTCGCTCAATATCATATGGGATCTCAAACCTCAGGCGAAGAAGCCATTTATGCGCTATCTGATGGAGCGCCTTTTTTCATTTGGTATGATCGCCAGCATTGCATTTCTGCTCATCGTTTCCCTGGCTTTGAGTGCAGCGATTGCAGCTTTATCGGGTTATCTCGGTGGCCTACTACCTGCTATATCTAAAATTCTGATTACGCTGCTGGAGATGGTAGTATCTCTCGGGCTTACCACACTGCTCTTTGCCTTGATCTACAAATTCATGTCTGATGTCAAGATGAAATGGAGGAACGTATTTTACGGCGCTATCTTCACCGCAGTGCTCTTTGCCATCGGCAAATACCTGATAGGACTCTACATCAGCAGCAGCAGCGTAGCCAATACTTATGGAGCTGCCAGTAGTGTGATCATCGTGCTGCTATGGGTCTACTACTCATCACAGATCGTATTTTTCGGCGCTGAGTTTACCCGCGCGCTGGCGGACTACAGAGGTATCAAACTGGCCGGCGTAGGTGCTCCGCCACCACCCAAGCCATAGACATAGACATTAATAAAAAGCGCAGTAATCGGATGATGGCTGCGCTTTTTATTAATGTCTTTTTGATCTTCTATCGCTGGGTCATTTGCTCCAGCTTATCCAGGCTTTCTTCCCAGCCTTGCTCCAGAGTAGCCATATATTTGACGCCTTCAGGCTTTGCATGGATCACCTGAGCGGTGATACTTAGATGTGTGTGCTCACTGTGCCCCGTGAAGGTCACCGTGTGCAGTACTTCGAGCAGCGGTTGGCCCTCTGCATCGAGGTCATATGTAGTGAGGACAATGCGCTCGGGCTCACTGACCTCGTGGTAGAGGCCGCGCACCTCATGGCTGCTACCATCCGGTGCCTCCATATAGACATGCATGGCTCCCCCCTCTTCTGCATGTATCTTGCAGTCAGAGGTCTTAAAGTTCTTTGGACCCCACCAGCGGCAGAATTTATTAGCATAGATCCAGTCCTCAAAAACGATCTGGGGTGAGACTTGAAAATCGCGGGTAATAGTGACCTCGCGCACTTCACGGGTGTTTGTCATATTGGGTGTGTTTTGGGTTACCGAAAGGTTATCGCTAAAAAATCGTGCCGTATTGAGGCTGATACAATATTCTCCTTGTCTGTCTGCCGTGCAATTGTTTTCGCATCGGGAAGATGTATATGATAAATCTATATGGTACAGTTTGTGATTTGACTGACATGAGTAAATATTCGGCTATGGACTTGATATTTGATGATACGACGCTGACTGTGCTTGAGGCTATGGGCTACAAGTATTTTTGCACCCGCGAGGAGTGGATGCCCAACTCCGGTGAGGATAACTATATCTACTGGGAACTGGTGCCCTTTATCAGCCAGTTTGATGCGCTGGACTACTACTTTGAGTGCTATCAGATGCAGCAGCGTTGTCACGTCTTTATAGACGGAGACGTGATAGATGAGCTATCCCGTGGTATACCTGGGCTGGTGATACGTATCAAGACCGCTGAAGAAGTCTTTAACTGCTGAATGGCACAGCCTTTGAATAATTCCCCAATAAAATAATGAATATGAATACGCTAAAAAAAGTACGCAATCTGGATCTGATGGACCCGTTTGGATATCCCGTATATGAAGAAGAGTCTGCGCTGAAAGGCCAGAATCCATCTCCTGCACCAAAGCCAAACGACGGTAGCGGCACCAAGAAATAAAACCTACCTGTGCCTGGCCACAGGCTCTTTGTAGAATATATACACCACAGCGGCAAAGGCGCAGAGTACTGCACCTACCACACCGCTCATACGCAGGCCCATATCGTGGCCGGGATCCTTACCCAGTGTGATGAGCATGGCGAAAACTGTGATACCTGCTGTCTGCCCGATCTTCTGAAAGAATGCCCTCATGCCAAAAAACATGGCCTCCTCATTTGACCCTGCGCGGTCCCGCGCTTCATGGGCTATGTCGGCTACTACCGTGTTAGGCAGTATTTGTAGAAATGCATTAGGTATCCCAAATGATACGACCAGTACCGATGCCTGTAGTATAGGGTGAAAAGGTACATGTCCCAGGAAAAATATTTCCCCAAAGACCACAGCAGCCACAGCAAATGAGGCGATCATCATCGTCTTGCGGCTGTAGCGCGTACCTATCCTATTCACTACTCCATAAAACAGCATCGTGATCACCACCATGGCCAGCATAAAGCCCGTACCCAGGCTCTCATCTAGCCGCAGCATAGCTTTTATGTAGTACAGCAGCCCGGTACTGATGATAGCGATAGCCATAAAGTAACTCGCATCTGCCATGGCAAAAATGCGGAAGTTAGGATTGCGCAGCGCAGTGGTCAGAGAGCGCCATGCACTGCCCGTAGTATGCTGACGGCTGTGAAACTGCCTCTCTTTGATGCCAAATGCCGGTACTGCCAGGCAAATAGCCGCTATCACATTGAGCCCGATGATAGCATACTGATAGGCCGTGAGCCTGTCTGACGTGATACCCATGTAGAGTATGAGCCGCACTACTGCGGTAGATGACGCACTGATCATCGCACCGGCCATAAACCCGACTGACTGGGCGGTAGAGAGATCTACCTTAGACCTTGCGTCGTGGCCCAGATCAGCCAGCAGTGCATTATACGGTATAGTATAGAGCCCAAAGAAAAAGTAGAACAGCATCTGCGTACCGGCCAGCCACCACACATTGACCGGATGCTCATGATGATAGAGCGGTATGAATACCAGAGCACAGAAAATGCTAAGTGGCACAAAAGCCCAGCGCATAAAAGGAATACGCCTGCCCAGTTTACTTTTACTTTTGTCACTGAGGTTGGCTATCAGTGGGTCCAGCACCGCATCCAGCCCTCGCCCTGTGAGCAGGATGACAGAGATGATATTCACAAAGCCAAACCAAACCGTACCGGGGATCAGGTCATGCATGCCAGAGTTTGACGGCGGCAGGTAGATATAGTTGAGCAGCACAGATATGATATTGAGCCCTATGCTCCATCCGAAACAGCCAAGGCCATAGATGATCAATATCCTGAGAGGTAGTTTACTTTGCTGCATTCATTTCATTTACTCCAAATCTCCTGCCACGTACACCTGTAGCGGAAGATAGTAAAGAAACCCTGGCTACCACAAATAAAAAAACGCAATCCCCTATGCAGGGACTGCGCCTCAAACCCAATTCTACTTAACTAGTTTATGCTTGCTTGATCACTTGCACTGTAGCGAGGAGTTTCACCTCGTCTGATACTACCAGGCCGCCGGTCTCAGTGGCAGCATTCCATGTCAGGCCGTACTCGCTGCGGTTCAGTTTGCCTGTCACTTCAAATCCTGCCTTGGTCTGGCCATATGGGTCTTTGGCTGTACCGCCGTATTCTACGGCCAGTTCTACCGGCTTGGTCACGCCGTGCAGCGTCAGGTCGCCCTTCAGTATATACTCCCTGTCACCTTTCTTAGAGAAAGAAGTAGAGGTAAACTCCAGCTTTGGAAAATTGGCCACGTCAAAAAAGTCTGCCGACTTCAGGTGGGCATCGCGCTGGGCCTGATTGGTATCTATGCTATCTACATTTGCAGAGAAGGTGATCTTAGCATCGCTGAAATCGTCTAAGCTGGTCTCAGCTGCACCTTCAAATACATTGAATGAGCCGGTCACATTACTGATCACGAGATGTTTTACCTTGAAAAGTACCTCGGAGTGTGTAGGGTCTATTGTCCACTTTGCCATGATGTTTGTGTTTTAGATTTTAGTTTAATTATTCGTTTGCGACAGCAAAGGTAAATACAATTACATGTTTAAACAACTATTTTTATAAAAAAGGACAATAAATCCCATATGCCCCCCCAACCTCCGCCAACAAACTCACTACATATCAGCCACATACCTATCAAAAGTCGCTATACTAAAGAATACCACCGCTACCATGCGCATTGCGCATTCTGATACATGAGAAACGGAGTGTAGACGCACTAATATCCCTGGCCAGCTGCCATAGATCTGCCACATATACCAGCCCCACTCCACGATGCACCAGAGCTAGCTGCAGATCAGCCACCGCTGTGACTGCCACCGGCTTTACTGACTCATAGGAAATATAATAGCCGGCATTAGCATCCAGCAGCTCAAAGGGATCTGTGGGTAGCTCATAGCAGTAGAGTCTCGTATCTCGCAGTGCTGGCCGCCAGCCCGGCTCCAGCGCCATGATCCGGTCTGCATCACCGAGATACTTTGCTTTGTCTGCCTCAGTCGTATCCGGGCCCGCCATATAGCACACCCGCGGGCAGTCTCTGGGTGTCAGATAGAGATGCAGCATCTCCTCACTGATGGCAAAGACAACGTCCCCGCCTACTTGCTCATACCGCTGCGGGCTGGTCCGTGGCTCAAAGAGTAGTATGTCCGGCTCTTCGCTCACATGATATAGCCTCCCTGTGATATCCATAGGATCAATATACAGAAAACAAAAATCATGTTTAGCCGTATACCTCACTACGGCTCTTGTACCGGCCTTATCAAAACACCCCTAAGTATGAAGATAGTACCCCAGGCTATCTGTGCGGCACTACTATGTGTCATAGCAGTACAAGGCTTTTCGCAGCCGACTCTCATCACCAGCCACGCAGACCCGCTGCCGGGCGCCACGCAGCCCTGCATCAGTGATGCCATGTACCAGGTCATAGAGCAGCGCTGCTCTACCAATGTGCATATGCTCGGCCTGGATCATCTGGGCAGCCAGCGTAGTACCTCTGTACCACTCAGCTGGCCCCTGCGCATGGCAAACGGACTAAATGACAATAGCTACTATATCATATCTGCCTATGTAGACCAGGATCAGTCGGCTGGCAGCTACAAGGACTGGAACTGCGGGACTAACACCTATGATACGCACCGCGGCACTGATATCTGTACCTATCCCTATCCATTCTACAAGATGGATCACAACCAGGTAGAGGTCATAGCCGCCGCCGCAGGTATCATAGTAGATAAACATGATGGCGAGTTTGACAAGAACTGTGTGCACTCCTCTGCTCAGGCCAACTATGTAGTGATAGAGCATGCCGACGGTACCTTTGCCAATTATTTTCACATGAAGAAGAACTCGCTGACGTCAAAGAATATCGGCGATGCAGTGGCTGCCGGAGAGTACCTGGGCATAGTAGGCAGTTCCGGAGATGCCAATGGTCCTCACCTGCATTTTGAGGTGCGTACGGCCAACTCCGCTGCGGCGTACAAAGATCCCTTTGCCGGAGGCTGCAATACGCTGAACGGCATCTCGTGGTGGGCTGCGCAAAAAACATATACCGAGCCCTCTATCCTGCGCGCCCAGATAGGTGCTACAGATCCGCTACTCACCTCCTGCCCCGCCACTGAGACACCAAACGAAAGTCCATGCCTGCAGCCGGGCTCTGATGCGCGTATATATGTATTCCTCAGAGATGAGACTCAGGGCATGGTGGTCAATATCAAGATCAAAGACTCTACAGGCCGTGCAGTACTGAGCTGGCCGCTCACCTCTGCCCAGACACAGCTGGCGTCTATATACGGCTGGCAGCAGCGCCTGCCATCTGTACAGGGCACCTACACACTAGAGGCCACTTATAATAATACAACCTCCATCAGCACCTTTGATATCACCACTGCGCAATGCCGTGTGGCCTCATCTGCCACAGGCGTAGCAGACGTAGCCGGCATACAGCAGGCCACCATCTACCCCAATCCTACCAGCGGCAAACTCACCATCTCCGGCGCTGGCCTTACGCCCGGCCAGTACACGGTCACGCTGCGCAATATGCTGGGTCAGGATATGCTCTCAGATGATATGCATGTAGAGGGTGGTGAAAGCCAAAAGGAACTCTCCGTCGCATCTCTGCCGGATGGTATATACATGCTGACACTGGAGGGCAATGGTACCGTGACCACTCAAAAGATCCGCAAAGTTTCTTATTGATCCAGGGCGGATAGTTTCCGCTCTATGGTGTGGCGATCTGTGTGGGTAGCTGCCAGTGCCAGGGCGCGTGTCAGGTTATCCTTCGCCTTTCCATTATCTATCCCTGTATATAGCTCTCCTAGTAGTGTGTAGTAGTATGGATTATTGACCAGCTGCAGCTTTTCTGCCTCTGCTATTGCATCTTGCTTATTCCTGGCTTTGGCCAGTGCATAGGTCCTGTTGAGCGCGGCTATCGGGGAGTATTGTAGCTGCAGGAGTACATTGTACAGCTGCAGTATATTTTCCCACTTCTCCGGCCTGTCTTCTTTGATGGTATGCCAGTAGGCTATACCCGCCTCCACATGATAGCGTGTCAGGCGGTCGCCCTGTGAGGCTTTATTCATATACTCCACACCGCGGGCTATTAGCTGCCGGTCCCACAGTCTCTCATCCTGATCGGCATATAGCACCATCTCCCCCTCGCTATCCCTCCGCGCAGCAAATCTCGATGCATGAAAACACATGAGCGCGAGCAGGGCATTGACAGCAGGCACATCGGTCTGCGCATTATCGGTGAGCAGCGTAGCCAGCCTGATAGCCTCGCGGCACAGCTCCTCACGGATCATCTCATCATGGGTCTCAGAGTAGTATCCTTCATTGAAGAGGAGGTAGAGCGTGGTCAGCACCGTATCCAGGCGCTCCTCTATCTCAGCCACAGGTGGCAGGTCTATGGCTATGCCCTCCTCCCGCAGTTTCTCCTTGGCCCGGTGCAGGCGTTTATTGATCGTTTCCTTATTGGACAGCAGCGCATGGGCTATCTCCTCTATGCCCAGGCCGCATAGTACGCGTAGCGCCATACCTATCTGCGCCTCCTGTGGTATGGCAGGATGGCATACAGCAAAGAGCATACGCAGCTGGCTGTCTTTGATATTGCCGGAAGAGAGGTCTATATCGTGGCCATGACTAGTGGCTTCTCCGCGCTTGAGGTCGGGCGCTATTTTCTTCTGAAAATTATTATCCCTGGCCAGGTAGTTCTTTGCCTTATTGGCTGCTACGGTATATAGCCAGCCGGTGGGATTATCAGGTATGCCCTTGTAGGGCCAGGTCTCCATAGCAGCGAGAAAGGTCTCACCGGCTATATCCTCTGCCACTGCTATATGAGCTATACCAAAGCGGCGCGCCAATACCGACGTGATACGGCCAAACTCCGTACGGAATAAATGTGGTATGAGCGCTGACTGATCCATATACATAGAGGCAGCTCCGGCGCTGCCCCCTTATTTATTTTACTGCATCACAGCCTGCTCGCGTACCTCTACACTGCCGCCCATAGCAAATACGGGGCAGCCTGTGGTCAGCTGCACAGCCTCATCATAGTTATTCGCTTTGATGAGAGAGTATCCTCCCAGCACCTCCTTTATATCTGTGAATGGTCCATTGGTCACCACATTGCCGGGGCGTACCACCTTGCCGGTAGCCTCCAGCCTGCTGCCGCGGCTTACCAGCTGGCCCTTGGCAGCTATGCCTCCTATCCAGTCCATCCATAGCTGCAGGGTCTGTGCGGCCTGCTCTTCGCTACGGTCAGGTACGGCGCTCACATCCATTCTGTATAGCAATAAGTATTCTTTCATTTTTTTAGTGTTTGATAGTTTGATAAAATGTAAGTCACTCTCTGTCCGGGCTCAATGCACGCCATCGCCGCTGGCTATGCGGCGCACCTCCACCGTATTGCCCTCGCCCTGCAGCACGGGGCTACCTTTGGCGAACTCCACCGCCTCATCTACAGATGCTGCGCGCACGATCACGTAGCCGCCCAGCGTCTCTTTTACATCGCCAAAGGGCCCATTGGTCACTACGCCGCCGTGACCTACCACACGCGCCTCATCAAAGGGTAGGCCATTGCCCTGCACGAACTTATTCTGCGCGGCTATGCCGCCTATCCAGTCCATGGTCTGCTTCATCCAGACCTGCATCTGCTCCGGGCTGGCTACCTTGCTCCCATCCTGATGCCTGAAGATCAAAATGTACTGCTCCATACTTCTTGTTTTTAATGGTGAATGAATATCGAATACATACCTATAACAAACAAGGAGGACCAGATGGGACAAAAATGAAAAGGAATATTTACCGGCGCTCCGCCACCATCTGCACACCATCCCGCGGGCGCAGGGTAACCAGCGGCTCCTGTACTACCTCAAAGCCTTCCTTCAGCCGGAACCTGAACTTGCGGTAAAGGATGATGATAATGATCTGCATCTCTAGCATAGCAAAGTTATTGCCGATGCAGAACCTCGGGCCACCGCCAAAAGGCATGTACACATAGCGGTCTATAGCATTCCGCTTATCCGGGGCAAAGCGCTCCGGCATGAATCTCTCCGGCTGCTCCCAGTATTTTGTACTATTGTGAAAGTAAAAGATAGGTACCAGCACATTGGTCTGCGGCGCTATATAGTGGCCTCCTATCTCATCGGCCTCTATCGTACGCCTGCCCACCATCCACACAGGTGGATGTACCCGCATACTTTCCTCTATCACCTGCTTTACGTACTGAAATTCATTGACCGTAGTGAAGTCTATCTGCAGCCCGCTATCCAGCTTCTCATCTATCTCCTTTACCATCTTGGCCTCCACCTCTGGGTGCTGAGACAGCAGGTAGAGCGTCCAGGAGAGCGCATTAGACGAGGTCTCATTGCCCGCCAGGAAGATGGTCATGACCTCATCCCGCAGTTGCTTATTATCCATCCCTACACCAGTCTCCTCGTCCTGCGCGTCTATCAGCATAGAGAGCAGGTCATCCTTTGATACGCCCTCTCTGCGGCGCTCGTCTATGATAGCGTAGATCACACTATCCAGCAGGTCTATAGATTTGCGGGCTTTCCTGTTGAATGGCGTGGGGATAGACGCCGGCATGCGGATGGGCTGGTGCAGGCGCTCTATCGTATATTCATTTAGCAATGTGATCTGCTCACCTACTACTTGTGCCTTATCCTCTACCCCTTTGCTAAAGATCGCCTTGCTAATGATATCCAGCGTCAGGGCCGTCATCTCCGGTAGCACATCAAACGCTTCGCCCCGCTGCGCATGCGCATCTATCCTGTCTACCCAGTGCTCTGCGCGCTCCACCATCATGGCCGTCAGTTCCTCCAGCTTCTTCTTGTGAAAGGCAGGCTGTATCAGCTTGCGCTGCTGCTTCCAGAAGTCGCCTTCACTCGTGAGCAGCCCCATACCGAGCAGCGGCTTCAGTGTATCGTAGGCTATACTCTTGGTATAGTTCTTATTATTATCCAGCAGTACATAGCGTGCATAGGCGGGATCAGACACCACTACCCCGCGGTGAAATGGGATAGACAAACTATAAATCCCCCCATACTGCTCTATGAATCCGCGCAGCATACCGATCGCATCATCGCGCAGCATATTGACATGGCCTAGCAGCCAGTGTTTTTCCTTGGGGGTGGGTGGGGCAGTGCGTGTGGCGGTAGCAGACATGGGTTATGGATTTAGTATATCACTAAGATAGGGTAATTAGCGAGCACTTGGCCGGGCAAAGGTGGCCAGGCATACGCACACCATGGCGAAACGTCAATGCATATTCTTAAAACACCTCATTGAGGTTGGTAGCCAGGCCATTGCTGCCGTGTGTACCAAAGCCATAATCTATAGAGGAGCTGGACTGCGTATGCTTATTGAATTTGATCCTGAGGCCCAGACCACCACCGGGCTGTATCGCTCCAAAGTATTTGCCAGGGTAGTCGGACAGGGTCTGCACATTGCCAAAGACCACGCCACCCAGCAGCCCGTTGCGCAGGATATCAAACCGGAACTCCGTCTCAAAGTAAAGCATATTGCGCCCCCTGTAGCGGCCTGCTGCATAGCCCCGTCCTGTATTATTGTACGAGTCCCATCCTACGCTGGGCATGTCCAGATAGGGAGGTTTGCCGCTCAGCGTGATCCACGCATATCCCCAGAATGCAAAGACTGCATACCACTTGTGCGTCACAGGTACGTACTGGCGGATATCTATCACCAGTGAGTTCCAGTTGTGCGTACTGCCGAATACTTTGTCCCATGTATTGACCTGGATATTCACATAGTTGCCACGCACGGGGCGGTTGGCATTATCCCGCGAATCGTACAGAAAGTTGGCCGAAAAGCCTGACGACATGCTGCTGCGGGTCAGCCCGTAGCGCTGGTAGTCTGACAGTGTGCCATTGGCTCCCGCATTGTAGTCCTTGATATTCCACCTGTAGTCCATATTGTAGCCCAGGCCTACGTAGGTATTGTCATGCACCTGCCGGTACACTGTACGGTAAAAGCGAAAATGTTCATAGTCTATCTTGTCCAGTGCTGAGGATGGCGAGTTGCTGCTCAGGCCGTAGGTATAGGTGGGAAAGTGGAAGAACCGTATATCTCCCGGAAACTGCCACTTCTCATCACTCGTGTAGAAATTGGACAAGGACTGAAAGATGACCTGATTATACTGCGTATACTGAAACTGGTTATTGACAAAAGACAGAGCGCCCTTCGGGTTCTTCTTGGTACGAAAGGAGATATTGGCCACCCCCACGCCAGCAAAGCCGGTTACTATCGCATAGCCGGGATACGCTATGATGCTAAAGAAAGGGCCGGTCTCCCCCTTGCGTTCTGTTTTGCGCAGCGGGTCGCGCTTGATATTGAGCGCCATCTTCAGCACGTCTACCACATCCAGCTGTGGCACTGGCGTGGGCACTGTATCTACCACCTCTTGGTGTACTACCTGAGCCTGTACCTCTGCCGGGCTGCTCATACAGAGTGCTATGACCAGCATGAGCAGGCCGGACAGTCTGCCGCCTGGTACCCTATATATCCATTCCACTTTCAATGCCCTAATCCGGCCGCATATTTACAAGGAATAAATCATATGCGCATCGTCTGGCCTCCTGTGGACTACTGAAGCGTACCTATGACCCTCCCAACAACCCCATCGGCACCCCAAGTATATCTCCAATTAGCTTTATTTACAGTTAATTACGAATTTCAAACAGGTTAACCGAATAAATTCCTTTTGTGACCGAGTTTCTCTTTTTTGCGTCAAAACCGTCGTAATTTCATGCTGACTTTATGCCCCATAGAAGAAGGATATATAGTGTACTGATACAAGTGGTCATATGGTCTGTGTTTCTGATATTACCATATGTCAACCTGCCACGGACTGCCACGAGCCCTCACCGCGAGCTGCTGGTCAATCGAGACATGCAGCCGCACTGGGAGGACTATTCATTTCTATACGCCTTCTCTATCAATTTTTGCCTCCTCATTTTCTTTTACATACATGAGCGCTTCATATTTGGGCTGATCAGGACCAGCAGGTATGTACAGTATGTAGCGGTCATCATACTCTCTTTCTTTACAGTTTTTGCGGTCACGTATCTCTTCCGTAGCGCTATGCAGAGCTATTGGAATCTGTACGACAGTCCTCTGGAGCTTCGCAGCTTCATACGGGTAGCGCTCTGGTTCTTCGTCATATTGTTTGCGGCCTTTGGTATCGGTATCACAGATCTCTGGCGCGAGGCCGAGCAGCGCTCACGCTCTATAGAGACGGAGCAGCTACGCACGGAGCTGGCCTTTCTCCATATGCAGATCAATCCCCACTTCCTGTTCAACTCGCTCAATACCATCTATGGCCTCTCGCTCAAGAAATCTGACAATGCTCCCAAGGCAGTGCTCAAGCTCTCCCACCTCATGCGCTACATGATAGAGGAAAACGGCCAGGACAAGGTACCTCTGGACCAGGAGATAGACTACCTCAATAACTATATCGATATACAGAAAATGCGCAGCTCTGCTACGGTGCAGGTCACCTTTGATGTCACAGGTGATACGAGCCGCGCTATGATCGCACCGATGCTCATGATGCCATTTGTAGAAAACGCCTTCAAATATGGCATCAGCAATAGTGCTCCCTCTCCCATAGCCATCACACTGGTAGCAGATGCGGAGCGTATTATATTTACAGTGACCAATAAGAAATTTGATTACCTGGAGCGGCACTCCTCCGGCATAGGCATAGCCAATGTACAGCGCAGGCTGGACCTGCTCTACCCTGGCCAGCACGAGCTGGATATCCGCGACCATACAGATACATATTCATTAAGTTTAAAAATCCTCCAATCATGATCTCATGTGTAGCCATAGACGATGAGCCGGTAGCGCTCGAAGTGATAGAAGAGTTTATATCCCGCACTCCATCCCTGGAGCTCAAGGGGGCTTTCTCTGACCCGTATGCCGGTGCAGAGTTTCTCAAGACCAACAAGGTACAGCTGCTCTTTCTGGATATACAGATGCCACGCATCACCGGCCTGCAGCTGCTCAAATCGCTGCCTGAGCCGCCACTCGTCATCTTCACCACTGCCTATAGCAACTATGCCGTAGAAGGTTTCAACCTCAATGCGATAGACTTTCTGCTCAAGCCGATAGACTATGACCGCTTCCTCAAGGCTGTAAACAAGGCTGAAGAGTATATCAGCTACCGTGAGAAGCCGGCAGAGACGCAGGTAGCCACACCATTCATATTCGTAAAATCTGACTACCAGATAGTCAAGATAGATGTGGATGACATCACGATGGTAGAGGGCATGGATGACTATGTCAAGATCTTTACCAATAAAAAGATGACGCTCACCAATATGACCATGAAGGACATCCTGTCCAAGCTACCAGCCAATAAATTTGCGCGTGTGCACCGGTCATATATCATATCACTGCTTCATATCGAGAGCGTGCGCAATAAGCGCATCAAGATCGGTGACAAGCAGATACCTGTAGGTGACAGCTTTGCCGAGAGTTTCTACAAGATGCTCGGCGAGAATGGCTGATGTGCGCAGGATTTGATAGTTTTATCAGGTCATGGCAGATCAGCACCAGCATCCTCACTCCCTCAGGGACCTCGTCCTCTACTTTCTCAAACTAGGCGCTACGGGCTTTGGTGGCCCGGTGGCGCTCATAGGCTATATGCACCGCGACCTGGTGGTAGAGCACCACTGGTACACTGAGGAGGAGTACAAGGAGGGCCTCACGCTGGCACAGCTCGCTCCCGGGCCGCTGGCCTCACAGCTGGGCACGTACCTCGCCTTTCTGCATTACGGCTACCTCGGTGCTACTTTAGCTTCCGTGGCCTTTGTCCTTCCCTCATTTCTCATGGTAGTAGCGCTCGGCATCGCCTACAAGATGTTTAACGGACTGCCCTGGATGCAGGCGGCCTTTTATGGAGTAGGTGGAGCAGTGGTGGGTATCGTGGGCATCAGCAGCTACCGCCTCACTACTAAGTCTGTCGGTGATTTTACCCTTGAGTCGTTCCGCAGCAAGTGGCTCTTGTGGCTCTTCTTCCTGTCTACCTTTGCCCTTACATTCATCTCACAGGCGCAGGTATTGTGGGTCTTCATCGGTGCCGGCATCTTCTACATGCTGCTCAAATCCCCACCTGATTGGTTTACCCGCAGCAAGGCTAACGCCAATGCACTCTGGCTCATAGCCAGTGCCGGATTCTGGCGCTGGGATGCCCGGCTGCTACGCCAGATGGCTGTATTCTTTACTAAAGCAGGAGGTTTTGTATTTGGCAGCGGGCTGGCCATCATCCCGTTTCTGCATGCTACCGTCACAGACTATCACTGGATAGATGAGAAGACCTTTCTCGATGCGGTGGCAGTCGCTATGATCACTCCCGGCCCGGTACTCATCACGGTCGCCTTTATAGGCTATCTCACGCAGGGTATGCCCGGTGCATTGGTCGCAGCATTCTTTGTATTCCTTCCGGCCTTCCTGATCACCATTATCATAGCTCCGTACTTCAAGCGCATAGCGCAAAATAAAAGCATCAAGGCCTTTGTACAGGGCATCACTGCAGCAGTGATAGGCGCTATAGCCGGCTCTGTGGTCATGATCGCCATCAAGACCTTTGCTCCTGACAGGGTGCATGTAGACCCGGTGCCGGTCATCATAGCCATCCTCACTGTGATCTCCCTGCTCTACGTGCGCAAAATGCGCGAACCATATGTGATACTCGCTGCGGCGCTCATAGGCATAGCCGTACGCTACCTGCTCTGACCGCTGTTGTATTTTTATACAAAAAGTTCCTAAATGCTCAGTAGCCTCCGCCTATCGCCGCTCATACTTTACTGAAAAATCATACATTAGCTGCTATGAAAAAGCTACTTCTGGCACTCTCCATAGTACTGTGCCTACCCGCTATGGCGCAGGATGCCCTCAGCAGCTGGACAGCCCAGCCTCTCACCATAGACGGCAATCCGGCAGAGTGGCCGCAGTTCTTCCGCTTCTATGCGCCGGGCACACGTTTCCAGTTTGATGTGATGAATGACAAGTCTAATCTCTATGTGTGTGTACGCGCTACAGAGATGGAGTCTCAGGCGCGGCTGATGCACTCCGGCCTCACATTCTGGTTTGACCCTGCGGGCAAGAAGAAACAAAAAGAGGGTTTATCCTTTCCGGTGAAGCTGGACCACACAGCAGACGAGATATCTCGCGGCGAAAACACAGGCCGCCGCCAGGCCGGTGATGGTGCACCCTCACTGCACAAGCGTGTCAGCGGACTCAAAGAGCGCGTAGTGTTTGCTCAAACCGCCATCAAGAATATCAATCTGCCTGGCATCACTGAGCCGCTTCTGCCTCTGACCAATGCCAATGGCCTGAATGTAGCCTATGGCTGGGATAGTATAGACATCCTTTTCGTAGAGTACCAGATACCCCTGGCGGTCATACTGGGACACGCCCCTACAGCCGCAGAGCTGCAAAAACCGATCGGCCTGGGTCTGGATGTAGGCGCTATAGAGGCACCCACCCGCTCAGGGGGCAATGGTGGCGGGCCATCTACCAGCCCCACAGGTGCCGGCAATAACCGCGGTATGGGCGGCAGGCCAGGAGGTATGACCGGACAGGGCCAGACTATGTCGGGCCCCTCATATGATCCCGCCGGAGCTGAGCAAAAAACCTGGCTGAAGCTGCACCTCGATGTGAAGTGATAGAGGCGTACTGTCTCTATCATCGCATACTACATTCATTCCAGCGTGTTTGAACACGTAATGTCATTTTCTTTTTTTATTTCTAACACTGGGCAGGCGTGCAACTAATAGTTGTACATTCAAGTCTTATATTCGAAAAAACCCAATATTTTACCTTAAACCAATGCTATGAAAATTTTTAGACTCCTACTCATCCTGCTGGTCGCGTCATGTAGCTGGGGCACGCTGAGCGCTCAGTGCAATTTCCAGCCCCATTTTGCCATCAGTTACAACACTTATAACCAAAACAACATAGACACCCTGCGAGGCTACACGTCTGGAGCCACTGTAGGCCACGTGGTCTATCATTGGTCGGTAGATGGGACCAGTCTCGTCGACTCCGGTGCAGTAGTCTATCCTCTGATACAGCCTGGCATACGTGTGATCTGCCTCACGGTGTCAGACAGCACGGGCTGCCAGTCTGCCATCTGTGATACGGTCACGGTGCCCAACTCGCAGTGTTCCGGCTTTGCCGTGAGCATCCGTGATTCAGTATCCAATGGCGGCCCTGTGTATGTAGCGCACGTCGCCGGACCGACTCCGTGGACTTCCACTTTCCAGTGGAGCGATGGCAGCACTGCATACCTCACGCCACCGGTCATCCAGCCGGGCACCCCTTACTGTGTCACAGCTACAGACCCCGGCACAGGATGTACAGCCACAGCCTGTGATACAGTCTGCACCTTTACCGCTGTGGTCACAGACTCTATAGTTTCAAGTAATTTCTTTCATGTAGCTAGCGCCACTGGTATATATCCGTACCACTACTGGTGGAATAGCGTCCCCGGCAATGACTACTATATGTCATCCAATACAGCATCTTACATTCAGCTCGTGATGAGCGATGCTAATAATTGCTTTTTCCTCGATACACTCCATCCACACCCATGCCAGCTGGCAAATGCACTCACGTATACATATGATCCTTTCAACAGGTATACCTTCCAGACCACTACTACGCTGGGCACAGCACCGCTGCAGTACTCATGGACCATTAATGGCTACACCATTAACGTACATAATGCCACACTGGCAGACTCACTCACACAGGGTACCTATGTGATCTGTTCTTCTGTCACAGATGCCAGCTCGTGCCATGCGCAGAGTTGCGATACCGTTGTGGTGGCCGCGCCCTTCCATTGTGGTGTGTATGTAGATCTGAGGGATTCTCTGATCGGTTCATCCCACTACGTAGTATCTTATACGCATAGCAATATTTCCCCTAATAGTTTCACCTATCAGTGGTCCTCCGGCGCTCATACCACTACAGATAGCATCGTACAGAGCACACATGTTTATTGCCTCACTGTGACTGATAATTTTGGCTGCACCGCGTCTTCCTGCATCAATACCTGTACCCTCTCAGGAGCTGCTGCGGCTACAGCCTCAGGCAATGGCTGGAACCAGCATGTCACCGTCAGCGGAGCTGTGGGCACTGTGCATTACCAGTGGAGCAGTGGCGATTCTACTGCAACTTTCTTTACTACTACCCGTGGTGTCTACCATGTCACTGTCACAGACAGTAGCGGCTGCTCCGTGGTCCTGACAGATACAGCCGGCTCGGCCTGCTATTTCTCAGGTGCCATTTCTGTCCTGAGCAATACCGGGAATGTAGCAGTAGTGTCTGCAAATGTTTATAACAATCACGGGCCAGTTTCCTATGTATGGTCAGGTGGCTCTTCTTTCGGCCGTATAGATTCGCTCACCAGCTCTGGTCGCTACTGTGTGACCGCCACTGACACGATCGGTTGTGCGGTGACACTGTGCGATAGCTTTGTAGTAGGCTGCCATCTCACGGCTAGCATCACAGATACCTTTGTGGGAAATGGCTACCAGCTCACAGCTCATACTGACAGTGGCTCTGCACCATACCACTATTCGTGGGATGGACAGTCTTTCCCTGCCTTTACTACGGCATCTCTTTTTGCAGTGACCAATCAAACCCACTGTGTATCTATCACAGATCACAATGGCTGTACTGCCACTGCATGTGACTCTATCTTTCTGCCGTGCAATCTCACCGTATCAATAGTAGACTCTAACTACGGTACCTACCACATACTGCGCGCTGTGAAAACCGGCGGCGCATGGCAGAGCTACCCCATCTACACCTGGACCACGCCATCCGGCCCTCAGTCGGGAGGGTCACCTACCTATATAGCACAGCTGTCAGGCGCCTATTGTGTCACTGTACGCGATACCAATGGCTGCACCGCATCTACATGCGATACTGTCAATGTAGGCTGCCACCTGAATGTGGCCACCACCTATAGCTGGAATTCGTCGGGTGTGTATACTTTCTCCCCTACTACGCTATCCGGTGGCTCCGGCGCCTACAGGTACACATGGACGCTGGATGGTCAGTATATCGGCAGCGGTTATACTGCTACATATACAGTACCGGCCGGTATCCATACTGCCTGCCTCAGTGTATATGATACTATCACGGGCTGTACCGACTCCGCGTGCAATACACTTCAGTCCAGCGGACCATCCTGCCATTTCGCAGCCTCTATCACACAGTCAGTCACAGGCTCAGTGGCGATCCTCACAGCGCATGCCTCGGGTTCCCACGGCGCGCTCACGTACTACTGGCCTGCGGGCAGCACAAGTGCTATACTCACAGCTATCCAGTCCGGCGTATACTGTGTGTCCATCACTGACAGCGCGGGCTGCACCGGCACCGCCTGCGACACCCTCCTGCTCAATACCTGTAACCTGCACGCCTCTTATAGCTCTACGCATACGGGTAGTGTCTACATATTCACCGGAGCTGCTACAGGGGGCCACGGTCCTGTCACCTACCAGTGGCGGATAGATGGCGGCACCCTGGCCACAGGATCACCATATACAGCTACACTCGCTGCCGGCACACACCAGATATGTATGTACGCCCGTGATACTACCCAGTGCCGTGACTCCATCTGTCAGACAGTGACGGTGACAGGCAGTGGCTGCGCCATAGGGGGATATATCAAGGATTCTGTAGTACACTCATGGATCGGCACATCACATTATTATGTGCCTGTCATAGTCAATGGTAGTGCACCATACACCTACCACTGGAGCACTGGCAGCACATCACCATACTACTATAGCGGCTTCTGGCAGCCTACTTTCAATGGTACGGTGACAGTGACAGATGCAGCAGGTTGCAGTGCCGTACTGCATATGAATAGTGCGTATGTCAGTACCTTCTGTGGCAATGTATTCCAGGACCTGAATGGAAATGGCGTGCAAAATGCCGGTGAGGCCGGCGTCTCAGGTCAGACCATTTACCTGTATTCCGGCAGCACTCTGGTAGCTACAGCCACTACTGATGCATATGGTCACTATACCATACCGGTGCATCCGGGCACCTATACTATACAGTATACTGCCGGCAGTTCTTACGCTATCACCATCCCGTTTGGTACCTCTACTTCGCCCAACCATGCACAGTACGGGCCATTCACTATATCCGCCAATGGCAATACCTATTGCGGCTATAACTTTGGTATAAGGAATACAAACGTGACCATCAGTGGCTATGTATACCTCGATGCCAATAACAACGGTGTGTATGACGCCGGTGAGACACCTGTAGCCAATCAGCCTGTACACGTAGGCCCTCTCGTGGTCTATACCAATGTACAGGGCAAGTACACATATATAGGCGCAGCAGGCAGTTATGCCATCTCTTATGTACCTTCCAGTGCTTATAGCGCATATAGTGTGACGCCGGCAGGCTACTCCGTGACAGCATCCGTACCGGGCGCTATATATACGGGCAGCAACTTTGGCCTGCAGCAGACATCTACCGCCTGCAATATCACTACCACTATAGTACCTATCACTACGGTCACCGCAGGGCGGCCAGCAGAGTACTACGTATATGTGGCCAATCACGGTACCAACGTAGCCAGTGGCACGATGACTTTCTATTACGACCCGGCGCTGACATTTGATCATGCCAGCCCGCTGCAGGCATCTGTCAATACATCTGCGCATACCGTCAGCTTTGTGACCGCCGGCCTGCAGCCAGGCACCTATGCATCTTTCTTCCTGTACTTCAACGCAAATACGAACGTCACAATAGGCCAGTCTACCTTTGAGATGGCTACAGCCACTGACAATTGTATAGAGAGCAATTTCTCCGACAATACGGATACCGTACACCAGATAGCTACCAGCTCCTGGGATCCTAATGCCAAGACTGTAACTCCGGCCGGCGAGGGTGCTCAGGGTCTGATCAGGGCCGGACAAGAACTGCGCTACACTATCAATTTCCAGAATACGGGTACTGCGCCAGCCGTGAATGTAGTGCTGCAGGATAGCATACCTGCCACTCTGGATCCGTCTACTATCAAGGTGATCGGCTCCAGCCATCCTGACTACACTGTACAGGTGGATGGCCACCAACTCACCTGCCGCTACTCACAGATCATGCTCGCTGATAGTTTTGACAATGAGCCGCAGAGCCATGGTTTCCTTAGCTTTGCTATCAGCCCTGTAGCAGGTATAGCAGACGGTACCCGGATACAGAATACGGCGTCTATCTTCTTTGACTACAATGCTGCTGTAGTGACCAATACTACACTCAATACCATAGACTACACCCTATCTGTAAGGGACCTGACCGGTGGCGCCACGATCACCGTACAGCCTAACCCATTCAGCCAGTATACTACTATCCGTGTGACAGGTGCAGACATGCACGATGCTACCCTGGAGGTATACAGTGCACTGGGTCAGCTGGTGGGCAGTGCTACTCCATCGCCAGAGGGCGTCTTTACCCTCCAGCGCGGTGGCCTTAGCACCGGTATGTATAGCTATCATATCCGTCAGTCCGGCCGTACCATAGGCAGCGGCAAGCTGGTGATAGAATAATCTATTTGTCCTTTGAAACGTAAGGGCGGGGCTTAGGCTCCGCCCTTTTTTATTTAGAATAAAAAGTGCATCCGCACGTCTATATCTGAAATAAACACATAGATGAAGAAGGTCATACTCATCACAGGCGCATCATCAGGCATAGGGCTGGCCACTGCCAGACTACTGGCAAAAGAAGGACACACTGTCTACGCAGCAGCCCGCCGCATAGAGCGGATGAAAGAGCTGGAGGCAGATGGTGTAAAGCTCATAGCCATGGACGTCACAGATGATGCCTCTATGATAGCAGGAGTCAAAGCCATCACAGATCGCGAGCAGCGCATAGATGTGCTGGTCAATAATGCCGGCTATGGCTCGTACGGAGCACTGGAGGATGTACCTATCAGCGAGGCCAAATACCAGTTTGAGGTAAACATCTTTGGCCTGGCGCGGCTCACTCAGCTCGTGCTGCCACATATGCGCGCGCAGCGCTCCGGCCGCATCATAAATATCTCATCCATAGGTGGCCGCATAGGTGAGCCTCACGGTGCCTGGTACCATGCTACCAAGTTTGCTGTAGAGGGCCTCAGTGACAGCCTCCGCATGGAGGTCAAAGAATTTGGGATAGATGTAGTGGTGATACAGCCCGGCGCCATACAGACCGAGTGGACAGAGATAGCCCGCCAGCACATGCTCAAAACCTCCGGCAATACCGCCTACAGTGAGCTGACTCAGGCACATGCCCGCATGTTTCAGAATGCCGATGGCCAGGGTTCAGATCCTATCGTGATCGCAAAGGTCATATCAAATGCGGTCAACCGCCGTCATCCCTGCACACGCTATGCAGCTGGTCTGGGAGCCAAACCTATCCTATTCCTGCGCAGCATTCTTTCAGACAAAATGTTTGACAGGCTGATGATAGCAGCTATCCGCTCGCAGGGCAGAGAGAAATAAAATGAGATCAGTTGCTCTCCGGATCCAGCCGGTAGTTCTTTGCTCCCCAGCTACCCTTGTGCAGGTATAGTATGGTCGAGTCTGAGGTATGCGCTACTATGCTGTCACTCTCCTCAGATAGTGGCGCTGCCAGTCTATGGCTGATATAGATCGTATCTGCCCTGCCGGTAGAGTCTGCAGGATAGTAAAACTCGCAATAGTCACCATAGCCGCTATCCGTACTGGTCACAGCCCTGTGTATGCGCTCCGCCTTGCCATTGCCATAGGCCAGTATCAGGTGCCACTGCGGGTAGCCGCAGGCCGGATAGCCGGCATTCAGCTCGTAGACATGCACATGATCAGAGAGACGCACATGGTCCACCTCGTTCATACTTAGGTCGCTGGCAGCTGTATCGCGCAGTGTATTCACAGCCCCTGTGGCACTTACAAATCGTACCATCAGCGGATTGGCAGGCACCTCGGTCAGCGTATCGCGCTCATACCTCTCATAGCCATACAGTATCAGGTCGTCTTTGCCATCATTATCAAAATCGCTATGCAGGCCATAGCCCAGTGAGGTACCCTTTATATAGCCATTCCGCCCCTGCCATACTGCCGGGTAAAACTGCTCTGTAAAAAAGCGCCCAAAGGCATCCTTTGTCACCTGTACCTGCTGTGCCAGGCCCACCACGGTATCCAGGTGCAGCTGACCATCCTTCAGGATGTAAAACGGAGCCAAGGTATCCATCACATAGGCGGTATCCGTTTGCTTATCTGCTGCATCACGTGCGGACCATAGTGTCAGGCTGTCTGCCTGTATAGTTTCCGCAAAGTGGTAGCTATCCGTGCCGGTGCCATTGCGCCCGGACTGGCAAGCCACCAGCAGCAAGGCCATAGCGGCACCAAAAACGTACAAGTTTTTCATGTAGTAAAGATACGAATTGTAAGGGCTTAGTTAGTCAGTGGCTTATTCAGTATCGTGCGCGCCTCTGAGATACTGGCCACCTCTTTGCCCAGCATACGCACCAGGCCGGCTGCCGCCTCTATCAGCTCACCATTGCTCTTTGCCATCTCTCCTGATGGCAGGTAGAAGTTATCCTCCAGCCCCGCGCGGATATTGCCATCTATAGTGATCGCAGCGGCTATGGCCTGCCATTGCTTGCGGCCTATGCCTATCACCTGCCAGTTGCTACCCGGAGGTACAGAGGCTGCCTGGTGCAGCAGGTTGCGCGTAGAGATAGGGATACCGCCCAGCACGCCCATCACAAAGCTGAAGAAATATGGCTTTTGCAGCAGCCCCATGTCTATCAGGGGATTCGCATTATTGATATGTCCATTATCGAAAACCTCCATCTCTGGCACCGTTCCCGCCTCTTTCATCTTCTCCAGATAGAACTTGATATCGCCAAACGGATTCTGAAACACAAAGTCGTGGTAAAACTCCTTCGTCTTGGAGGAGTAGATGCCATAGTTCATAGAGCCCATATTGAGCGCCGCCATGTCCGGCTTCAGCGCAGAGATATGATGGATGCGTTCTTCACGGCTCAGGCCCACAGCCCCTGTGCTATAGTTGATGATCACATCCGGGCAGAGTTTGCGCACCTCTATGCCTATCTGGCGGTAGGTCTCTATATCATATGCAGGCAGCCCATCATTCTGGCGGGCGTGTATATGCAGGATACTCGCGCCTGCATCTACTGCGCGCTTGCCTTCAGCAGCTATTTCCTGTGGAGTATATGGTATATAGGGACACTGCTCCCTGCGTGCCAGCACCCCTGTGAGAGATGCCGTGATGATGACTTTATTGGCCATGCTGATCTATGTATTTGGTTGGTACTATGAAAATATACTTTCCCCAGCGACCATCCTAGCGCTTCAATCAATGTACCGAGTAGTCTATCAACTGTTGCGTTTTATGCCCGCGGTACCCGGTCCGCACATGACCGTAGTCAGCGCTCACTATACCTATTCCCTTACTGAGTTGGTATATCGCCCCGTAGCCAAATTCAAATCCGCTCAACCCCATTTTCACATTATATACATCGTTAGACTGTGATAGTACCACGAAGCCTGTCTGATAAGAAAGTATATTCTGATAGTCTACGGTGTAATAGCTGTCATTAGTGAGGCGCTGTGCATCTCCCACAGCAAACGGCAGCGGGATGGTATATGAAAACAGGGCTGTATCCGAGTAGAAGTAAAACATCGTAGGTGTGACGATCATCTGGTTTGTATCTATCACCGTACCATTACGATCTACAGTGCAGGCACACCTCAGCGTATCGCCGGATTGAGCAGATGACGTGATAGTGAGGCGAAGCGTATCCACAGCACCTCCATTCAGAGAATCGATGATGCGGTACCACCACCAGTCGCCTGTATTAAAGGCAGGAAGATCCTGACGACTAAAATCAACATGAGTCTTCTTCTTGCCACAGGAATAAGAGCAGAAAGCAAGCAGCAAAATAATGGCTGGGATGATAACGTTTTTCATATGGGTTGCATTATGTTTCGACTATGATACAATAACGGCAGCTCCATACGATCGGTTGCCTCGTAGGATAAAATAACTCTGCCCATCATTCTGCCTTATACTTCAACCAAAGTTGACTATTATCAGTTCAGGTGATGATCCAGCAGCCGCAGGCCAAAGTGCCTGTTCACACCAAAAAAGGAATAGGAGTAGATGCTATATTCTGTCATGCCTACATTAGACTGCATTTGGGTATAAGCACTTGCGTATGCGTCTGGCGTATTGACCAGCTCATGCAGCTGGCATATAGTGCCATCTGAGGTAGCGGTCACGGATAGTGCAGTGACGGTATCATTAGCTGACGCGAGGCCTCGCCATACATCTCCTGCGGTGCATGGCAGCCGCATAGTATAGCCAGCCAGATAGAGACTCCGGAAAGTTACACTACTATCGCGCACGGTCATAAAAGCCGTATCTATCACTACCCCCTGGTGTGATACAAAGCAGATAGCCGAATCTGTACTACCCGCATGATATAACGCCGCGATGGTAATCGTAGGCGTATCCAGCGTATGGGTCAGTGAGTCTGATAGCTCATACTTCCACCAGTTACCCACATGCAGTGCCGGCACTTCCCCGTGCGTAAAATAAACCGGACCGCCGGTCTTCTTGGCACATGAAGACAAAAATAGCGTAGCTACTAAAAATGAAAGAAGGGCAGGAATTGTTTTCATGGTCAAATGTTTATAGGTAAAACGAGGTATTCTGCTCAACAGTTGCCTGGCAGACTAAAAATGATAGTCTATCAGCTCCGCGCCAAACTTAAGCCTGGCACCGGCAGGCCCCTTGTAGTTGTAGCCCTGAGATACGACACCTATACTGCGCGATACCTGCAGGTGCTGACGGATACTGTCATCATACTGGCGGCGGGTACGGGATATATCCCACACCCAGTAGTTCTGGCGCTGTATATCTACATTGAGCTGGTATGGCAGCACAGAGATAGCATCACTGTCAGAGGTAGTCCAGCTATCACCCGCACTGAATGGCAGCCTGATGTCAAAGTTGCCCAGCTTGCCTGCTGCCGAGGAGAAGGCCCACTGTGTCTCAGACACCACCAGCGTGCCGGAGTCTATCGCAGCACCAGTATCCAGCACATAGCACTGAGCGCTGTACCCTGTACCGGCAGTGGTCACAGAGGCCACGCTCAGCGTGAGCGTATCGGTATGATTGCGTATCGAGTCGCGCACACGGTAGCGCCACCAGCTGCCCGCATTCACCGCGGGCACGTCGGCACTCGCATACACTGGCATATGATAGCTCGGCTTGCTGCACGACACTACGGCAAAGATGCCCAGCGCCCACAGGATATAGAGATAGATCGTAGTTGACTTCATGATGATAAAGATAAAAACTGCTGGTTAATTATAGCCTCTGTATCGCAAGATCGCTTACCCTTTCCACACCGGTTTGCGTTTTTCTATGAAGGCTTGCAGGCCTTCAGCCGCATCTTCGGTCTGCAGGGCCAGGCTCAGCATATGCTTCATGTGAGACTGCGCTTCCTTGCCGGGTATAGACTTCAGGTCATTATACGCCTGCAGGCCCAGGCTGATACCGGATGGCGAGTACTGTAGCAGGTCATCTACCAGTGCCTGCACCTCTGCATCCAGATGATCTGCGGGCACTGCCTTGCTCACCAGGCCTACCCGCTCTGCCTCAGCGGCATTCACAGTGCGTGCCCGCATGCAGAAGTCCAGTACCTGCCGTGGCGGCATGATCTGCAGCATGCTGTACATCACCTGAAATGGAAACAAACCTCTCTTGACCTCCGGCAGGGAGAAAGTAGCCGTATCTGCCGCCACCACGTGTGTACAGCCGCAGATGATCAGGAAGCCACCCGCAAAAACCGGCGCATGTACCCTCGCGATACACGGCTTCACCAGCCCGCTGAATACATCCCCTATCACCACCTCGCCATTCGGCTCCGGCACTGTAGAGACTGTAGCCTCCGTCTGCCCGGCAAAGGCCTTGAGGTCTGCACCTGCGCAGAAGACATCCCCCTTGGCAGCGATCACCACCACCCACACAGACTTGCTGTGGTGGGCGTAGTATAGCGCATAAGCCAGCTCCCGGAAGAGGACAGGATTCAGTGCGTTCTTCTTGTCAGCACGGTCCAGTGTCAGGGTCAGCACATTGCCGGTCTGCTCTACCAGCAGGTGCGCAAACTTGTATTCTTTCAGCTTCAGCGCCTGGTCTACAGTGTATAGTGTATTCATGTAGCTAATCTAGACAATGTTTAATGTACAATTGACAATGTATAATCGACAATCACTGCACAGTGCTTCGTTTTCAATTATCATTTGCAAATTGTCAATTACGAAACACCTATTTTTGCCCACCTAAATTGCTTCGCCCATGTCCCAGCTTTTCACGCCGCTGCAGATCCGTACGGTCACCCTGCGCAATCGCCTTGTAGTATCGCCCATGTGCCAGTATTCAGCTATCGATGGTTTTGCCGGTGACTGGCACTTTGCCCACCTGGCCTCTTTCGCCGCAGGCGGAGCAGGCGCAGTCATAGCAGAGGCCACAGCGGTCAATCCCGAAGGCCGCATTTCACCCGGAGATCTGGGCCTCTGGAGCGATGAGCACATAGAGCCGCTCAGGCGTATCACCTCATTCATCTCAGCACATGGCGCAGTACCGGGCATACAGCTAGCACATGCCGGCCGCAAGGCCAGCACCTCAGCCCCATGGCTGGGAGACAGGACGCTGCAAAAAGAAGAAGGCGGCTGGCAACCCGTAGCACCGAGCGCCATTCCATTCAAAGAAGGCAACCTGGTACCCGCTGCCCTCACCACCGGCCAGATCGCAGACCTGGTGGCAGACTTTCTCGCTGCAGCACAGCGTGCCCTTGCCGCGGGCTTCCACATCATAGAGATACACGGCGCGCATGGCTACCTGATCAATGAGTTCCTATCGCCACTCAGCAATCAGCGGACGGATGCATACGGTGGCTCATTTGAAAATCGCATCCGCTTCCTGCTGGAGATCATCGATGCCATCAGGCAGGTGTGGCCTGCAGAGCTGCCGCTGTTCTTGCGCATCTCTGCTACCGAGTGGAAAGATGGCGGCTGGACGCAAGATGACTCCGTAGCCCTCGCGCAGATCGTAGGCCCGCGCGGCGTAGACCTCATAGACTGCAGCAGCGGCGGCAATGTATCGGGCGTCAAGATCCCCATCGTACCCATGTATCAGGCGCCACTGGCGGAATATGTCAGAAAGGGATCCGGCATCATGACCGGTGCAGTGGGTCTGATCACCACATCAGCAGAAGCAGAAAGAATCATAGCAGATGGCCGCGCTGACCTGGTATTCATGGCGCGCGAGATGCTGCGCGATCCACACTTCCCCCTCCGCGCCGCACACGAGCTGGGCGCAGAAGCAGAATGGCCTAAACAGTACGAACGTGCTAAATGGAAAAAGTAGAGACGCAATATTTTGCGTCTTCAAAAAGCACAAATCCGATCTCCTACAGGCACAATATGTTTATGTCTACAGTATTAACCGTTTCAGCCCCGGCCTTGCGCAGTTAGCCGTTAAGAAACAACTGCATCGCATAGCAAGGTTGGCGGTCACTGTTTGAGCCATCTCGCAATGCCACATCTGGGTTGTGAAAGGTATACTACACTAAGGCTACTTAAGAAGACGGCGAGTTTGACCGGCAGCGGGTGGGTGCAGTTGTTTTAGGCTAAGTGCGCAGAGCCTTGATCTTTTGTTTCTTTTGGATCAAGCCAAAAGAAAGGCAGAGACTTTGTTGCGGCGAAATCATCCAAAGCTCCGCATCCATTCAAACGGAATACTAAACATCGCCCCCTTGCGCTCCAGCACATAGGTGCCACGCACACTACTCAGCGGCAGTGCCCTGTAGAGATGGGGGAACTCCTGACCGCGTTTATACAGATCCTCATAGCGCAGATGCTCTTTCTCCGCATCATTATCTATGGCCAGCAGCAGCAGCCTATCAGCTCCGCCAAAATGCCTGTGCAGCGTACCTGCCACCTGATCTGCATCCGAGCAGTGTATGAAGCCCTCCGAGTCAAAAGAGGCGGGTTTATAGACACCGCTTTCTTCAGCGGCCTTGTAGATAGTAGGATCAGCTATGTGAAATATCATTGGGTAAATTGGGGTGGCAAAAATAGCGAAATACGTCAAGTCTAAACAGGTTGTACTTTCGCCACCCCCGTCATCTCCGCCAGCACCACCCGCACCTCATCCAGAGAGTGGTACAGCTGCTCAAAGCTTTCTACTATGAAATAGGTGTCCTGCATGATGTCATTCCTATATGGTGTGGCCATGATATCACGCACGTTATAGTCCTTACGCGTAGAGTCTCCCACCATGCAGTGCAGCGTCTCGCCCCTGCTGCTCATGATGCCTGCGCCGTAGATCCTCAGGCTGCCATCGGCCTGCCGCATCAGTCCAAACTCTATCGTAAACCAATAGAACCTGCCTATCAGCTCCAGCGCCTCATCATCATCAGCGTGCTCCATGGCCAGTTCTCCCAGCCCCGTGAGAAAGCGGCAGTAGTCCGGATCGCTCAGCAGCGGGATGTGCGCGAAGACATCGTGAAACATATCAGGCTCCTCTATATAGTCTAGCTGCGCCATCGTCCGCACCCAGCAGGTAGCTGTAAATTTTTTCTCCGCCAGAAAGCCAAAGAACTCCCGCGCGGGGCTGATACACGGCACCACATGGATGCCCCAGCCCGTGCACTGGGCCAGTATCTCATTCACCCGGGCAAAGTCCGGTATCGCATCTCCGTTAAACTCTACAGTATCCACAGCGCGCAGGTAGGCATCACAGGCATACTGCCGCAGCTGCGGCATCTGCCGCTCATAGAGCGTCTTCCATACCAGGAAGTCTTCTGCCGTGTAGTCACTGTAGATCTGCTGTGTCGGTCGTTTCATTGTCATTTGCTTTTTGCGTAAAATAAAAATGCCGCTCTCTTTGAGGGCGGCATCGTGTGATATCTTTGAGTCTCGCTCAGTACATTACCATACGCGTCCGCCGGAGCAGCCGATGTAATAGTATGCGCGATTGGTCAGTTTCATATCTTGAATATAATGACACTATCCAATACCTGCAAATTCCTCATCGAATTTTTATCATTTACATATAAAACATAACAAAACCATGACAGGGGCTCAATACCATTCCTCCCATCAACTTGTATTAAAGCCTCCCTTTAGGTCGCAGATCCCGATGCAGTCGGGAGAGGTTTGGAGGGTGGAGAACTAAGATTATAATGACCATTGCCGGTAGAGACAGGTCGCGACCTGTCCCTACACAAGGCACACCCATCCCGTCATTTTATCCCCCCGTCACCCCGTCACCTCGCCCCCCTGCCCTCTCCTCACCCCCACATTTCGCCGCTTAGCCTAATAACAAACACACCTCAGTATCACTGACATGGGCTTCCACAGCAGAAATATTAGATTTGAGCGTTACCACATTCATTGGCTTAAACCACCGACCCGCCTATCAGTCAAACCTCTACCCATTTCGATCTGCATATATTTGTGCACGGTTTTTGTACAGTCTAAAAGGTTTTGATGCAGTGGCATAAAGTCTTCATACTCATTCTCGCCATCATAGGTGTATACAGCGCTGAGGCGCAGCGCACTACCGTGTCCGGCCGTGTGGTAGATAAGAAGACCGGCCAGCCCGTAGAGTTTGCCATCGTTCGTTTCAAAGGTACTACCGAAGGCGTCATCACTGACTCTGCCGGAGGTTTCGCCATCAGTTCCGCAGCTTCACCATCATTCGTAGAGGTATCTCTCATAGGCTATCGGGCCCTGGAGTATCCGGTCAGGCCAGGCACCGCCAGCCACGTGACCCTGCAGCTGGCTCCGGACAATATCGAGCTGAACGAAGTGGTCGTAAAACCCAAAAAACGCAAGCGCGTGATAGATACTACCGCTCTGCTCATCTATCACCACGTAGTAGACGCCCGCCCGCACAACAGGCCCTCCAATATCCGCAGCTATTACTTTGAAGAATACAATAAGATAGATTACTCCCTGCTGGATGTACCCAAGAAGTTCATCAACCGAAAATTCTTCCGCCCGTTCAGCTTCTTCTTTGAGAAAAAGGATACGCTGCCAAATGGTGAGGAGTATATCCCCCTGCTGGTACAGGAGGAGTATGCAGAGGAGTACTACCGGGAGCAGCCCAAAAAGAAAAGCCGCATCATACACTACAAGCGTATCTCCGGGGTCAAGATGCCTAACCTCGTACGCATGCTCAGCAAGCAGTTTGAGACCGTAGATGTCTATAGCGATGTATACATTCTGTTCTACCTTTCCTTCACCTCGCCCTTCTCTCCCTCTGCACGCGCCGCGTATGACTACCACGTGCTGGATACGGCACGCATAGAGGGTCGCACCAGCTACAAGCTGAACTTCGTAGGCCGCAATCCCAATGATGTGACCATGAAGGGCTACGCCTGGATAGACTCCGCCACCTGGGCTGTCAAGTATATCAACATGAAGCCAAATGAGAATGCCAACCTCAACTTCATGCGCGACTATGAGATCGCCCAAACCTTCCAGCAGGTCAATGACAGCAGCTGGCTGATGACACGGGAGAATGTGCAGGGCGAGGGCAATCTGGTGAAGAGCCTCAAGAAACTCTCCGTACTACTACAGAAGAACCTCACGCGCCGCAATATCCAGACCGACATCCGCATACCCGACTCTATAGCCCGCGTACCGGATCAGATAGTAGATCCCGATGCCTACAAGAAGAAATTCAGCTATCTGGATACCATCCGGTTTGACTCGCTCACTACGTCAGAGCACCATGTATACCACAACTTTGACACACTGCACACCGTCTCCAAGTACAAGCAGCTGAAATGGCTCTACTCGCTCGCCACTACGGCCAATTTCAAAGCCGGCCCCATTGAGTTTGGCCGCATCTACAAGATGGTAAGCCGCAACGCCGTAGAGGACTACCGCCTGCGCCTCGGTGTGCGGACCAACTATGACTTTAGTACCAAGATGCTCCTCAGCGGCTATACGGCCTATGGTACCAAGGACAAAACATGGAAGTACGAAGGCGATGCCCGGTTCCTGCTGCCTACCAGGTACGACCGCTGGCACGCCATCGAGTTTGAGTACAAAAAAGACATGACCATCATAGGCCAGGAGAATAACAACCTGTCTTTTGATAACATCACCACCCTCTTCAGCTCCACGGCAAATCTGGACCAGGTGGTCAAAGTGCGCGAGGTCAATATACTCTATGAGCGCGACTGGTTCAAGGGTCTCTCCAGCAATATCGGCTTCACCAGCAAGAAATATTTCTCACTGCCGGGCATGTTTGAGTTTCAGCGCCCGGACTATACCGGCACCACTTATGCCCCGCACAATGTGCACACCACTGAGTTCTCTGCCGATCTGCGCTACTGCAAGACCGAGCAGTACTTTGACGGCTACACCTACCGCTACTGGGTCACTACCAAGGCGCCCGCCATTACGCTAAAGTTTTCTATGGGTGTACGTGATCTCTTTCACGGTGACTACAACTATCAGAAGATCCAGGCACAGTTTTACCAGCGGGCACAGTACCCGGTGCTAGGCCACGCCAATATCACCATCCGTGCCGGTTACATCTTTGGTAATGCGCCATACCCTGTCGCCTACCTCCCCTCCAGCAATATCGGCTTCATACGGGATGACTACAGCTTCCAGCTCACACGCCCGTTTGAGTTTGTAGCAGACAAATATCTGCAGGTCTGGTACGAGCATTATTTTGACGGACTGCTATTCAATCGTATACCATATATCAAGCGCTTCCACCTGCGCGAGTTTGTCATGGCCAAAATGCTCTGGGGTGGCTTCAGCGCACACAATGCCTCTCTTATACTGCTCCCATCTGGTATGGGTGCACCGAGCAGCGTACCGTACGTAGAGGTAGGCTTCGGCGTAGAAAATATCTTTAAGGTCATCCAGCTCAACTTCATCTGGCGCGCCACCTACCGCGATGTCCCCGGCGCCCAAAACTTCGGCTTCAAGATCGGCATCAAACCCGGCTTCTAAGGAAACCTTATTCCTTATTCCTTATTCCTTATTCCTTATTCCTTATTCCTTATTCCTTATTCCTTATTCCTTATTCCTTATTCCTTATTCCCTAATATTTATCTTAGCCCCCACTAAACCCTTACTATGAAACATCTCACCCTCTTCTTTCTCCTGGCAGTCTCTTTGTATGCCGGCGCTCAGAATCGCACCTCCCTCTATCAGATGGGCGACCTGACACGTGGCAATAAAGACTCTTTTGTCTATGCCGTCATCGGCGACTTCGGCATTGACACCAAAGATGAAAAGGCCGTAGCAGACATGGTCATCAATGACTGGAAACCTTCTTTCATCGTCACTACAGGTGATAATGACTACGAAGACAAATTCCCGGCCGGATCAGGCCGGACCATAGACACCTTTATCACTAAGTACTATGGCGCCTATATGAGCAAGTCCATAAATGAAAACCGCTTCTTCCCAGTCATGGGAAATCATGATCAGCAAAAAGCTGGTGTGGAGGATAGCTACATGGCCCTATTCCCCTACCTGCAGGGGATGGAGAACTACCAGTTCACCTGGGGCCCTATCCACTTCTATGCGCTGAATAGTGGTCCTGAGGGCTTGTGTGTGATCAATGACACCGTACTCTCCACCGTGCGTCAGAAGCTGGACTCAGATACAGCACCCGGCCAGTACAGGATAGTGATGTACCATCACCCCTCCTACTCCTCGGTGGTCGGATCAGCTATGGGCAATTGCTATGTAGAGGGCAAAGGCATAGACGTTACGCTAAACGGGCACATCCATTACTATGAGCGGCTGCGCGATAGTATCAATCATGCTACCTATATCACCATAGGCAATAGTGGCCGCAATGACACAGATTGTCCCGATGCACAGCACGACAAACTGCGACACAATAACAAGATCTATACTCAATCATGCCATGGCAATCAGAATGGCGCTGTAAAAGTGACCGTGGTCAGGACCAGTCATAAAGGTACCCCTCACTGGCGCATGACCTTTGAGTACTATAATGTAGCTCAGCCCTCCGGCCCCCTCGACGTAGTGACCATCAGAAAGTGATGCTTCTTTAGACTAACCAGAAATGGCTGTATCTCCATTTTTGTATTAAAGCCTCCCTTTAGGTCGCTGATTCCGATGCAGTCGGGAGAAGTTTGGATGGCTGTATTCTGTATTAAAGCCTCCCTTTAGGAGGTTTGGAGGGTCGTATTAGCATGCTGGCAGTTCTGCAAATTCTGAAATTCTGAAAATTCTGATTCTGACTTATATTAGTTGCCACAAACCCACTTCATGACCAGACTCACCACCCTCTGCCTCTTTGCTCTCCTATGCTTCAGCGCTATCGCGCAAAAGTACCCCAACCTCGCCCCCACCCCACCCATGGGCTGGAATAGCTGGAATATTTTTAACTGTGATATAGACGAGTGGAAGGTCAAAGCCATGGCCGATGCGATGGCCGCAAACGGTATGAAGGCCGCAGGCTACCAGTACGTGGTGATAGATGACTGCTGGCAGGTCTCACGTGACCGCGATGGCTACGTGATAGCCGACTCCGCACGCTTCCCATCCGGCATCAAGGCACTGGCAGATTACGTTCACTCCAAGGGGTTGAAGTTTGGTATCTACTCCTGTGGTGGCAGGCTCACTTGCCAGCGCAGGCCCGGCGGCGCAGGCTACGAGGTCAAAGACGCACAGAGCTACGCAGAGTGGGGCGTAGACTATCTCAAATATGACTGGTGCAACTCTGACGGCCTCAGTTCTCAGGTGCAGTACTCCACCATGCGCGATGCACTGCATCAGGCTGGCCGCCCTATCGTTTTCTCCCTCTGCGAGTGGGGCTCTACCAAGCCATGGCTCTGGGCAGACACAGTAGGTCACCTCTGGCGTACCACGGGCGATATACGTCCGCGTTTCCTTCAGCATCACGGCGTCCTCGCACTCTTTGATGCACAGGCCAGGATCAGGAAATACAACAAGCCCAACGCCTGGAATGACCCCGATATGCTCGAGGTAGGCAATGAAGGCTTGTCATTTATTGAGTCACGCACCCACTTTGCACTGTGGTGCATGATGGCCGCACCACTCATGAGTGGCAATGACCTCCGCGCCATGCAGCCTGATATACTCAGGGTACTGACAAACAAAGTAGCCGTAGCCATAGATCAGGACAAGCTCGGACTCCAGTGCTTCCTCTGGCAAAAGATAAAGGGCATAGAGGTGTGGGTGAAACCGCTCTCCGATGGCAGCTACGCCGTGTGCTTCCTCAATAGATCTGGCAGCGATAAAAAATTAGACTTTGATCCTTACCAGACATTCACCGATCCTGATTTTGGGCAGAGCTATACTGTCCAGCCCGCATATGAGGCCTACGACATCTGGCAGGACAAGGCGCTCACGAAACCCGGCCAGCGGATACAGGCCAGCATAGGTCCGCATGACGCGCTCTTCATCCTGCTGGAGAAAGCAACTACAGTAGACATAAAACATATCCCTGTCAAAGAGTGATCCACTCCAAACTTTACCGCTATGAATAAAACCCGGCTCGAAGCCTTTAGCGATGGTGTCATGGCCATCATCATCACCATCATGGTACTGGAGATCAAAGTGCCCCATGGCGCAGAGTGGGCTGACCTCGGCCATCTCGTGCCCACCTTGGTCAGCTATATACTCAGCTTTATCTATATCGGCATCTATTGGAATAACCATCACCATATGGTACACACCATCAAGCATATCGGCCCCGGCATCATGTGGACCAATCTCAACCTGCTCTTCTGGCTCTCACTCGTACCCTTTGCCACCGCGTGGATGGGGGAAAATCATTTTGCAGGTGCGCCCGTAGCAGTATATGCCATCGTACTCATCATGTGCGGCATCTCTTATGATATCATGCGCCGTTTCATCATCTACTGCCATCCGCATGATGCAGAGGTGCGCTACCTCCTCACTCGCCAGCAGGGCATGACCATCGCCTCTACCTCCTGCTATGCACTGGCTATTATTTTCTCCCTCTTTTACCCTTACGTATCTTTGTTCTTGTTTTTCCTGGTGGCTACCTTCTGGTTTATCCCTGACCAGAATATTCAGCATAATGCAGATAAGAAAAGCTGACACAGTATTGAGTATTGAGTATTGAGTAGGGAGTAGGGAGTAGGGAGTAGGGAGTAGGGAGTATTGCGTAGTGAGATACATACAATAGCACCGAAAGGATGTCCTTCCTATAATTCTGTCAATTCCTAAATTCTGAAAATTCTGATTCAGACAATGATCACGGCGTATACGCCGTCCGCTTCTTCGTCAGCTTCAGATCCTGTAGCGTAGGATTCACGATCTTCAGCTCTATAGAGAACTGCTGGTAGGCCAGCGGCCACGCCGTCCAGTCAAAGTCCAGCTCCCAGCAGTGCAGGCTGCGCACCACCTTTACCTGTGTCAGGGTCAGCTGCTTTGCATTGAAGTCAAAACCTGTGTTCACCGCCACCTTCCATTTCGGCGTGAGGTTAAAGTCGCCATTTATACGGAGGTTAGGCGTATATATCAGGGAGTCGCTGAGGGTGTGGGTACTATAGCTCGTGATTACGCCCATATTAAAGGTAGCCGCGAGGTTCCACGGGATGTGAAAGTCATAGTAGTCATCCGGATCGTAAGAGACATAGTCCGGTATATCATGCATGGCCTTGGCCGGCTGGGCCTGCACGGCCTTGGCCTTGCCGTGAAATGTACTCGTCAGGCTCACATTGGCACTGGTGAATCTCAGCAGCCCCTTGTGCGTCACATCAAAGTAATACCGGTTTATCGTATTGCCGTTAGTGCCACGCGCATATGGGTCCATGGTCCAGGTAAAGCTGGCCGTCAGGTTATTCAGGATACTCATAGTACCCTGAAAGAGGAACTGCTGCAGCCTCAGGGAGTCTGCGGCAAAGTTGTATCCGCTGCTGATATTAAAGTGATCCAGTATCCCCAGTTTCTTCTCATGGTTTATCGAGTCAGACTTGGAGAATACTTTCATCTCAAAGGCGTTATTCAGGCTCCATGACATCATAGCAGACTTGCCCGGATTAGGTGAGCCATAGACCCCGTTCACTATATCAAAGTGATTGTACTGCTGCACTGTCGGGTCGTAAAATCCCTTGCGCACCAGCGCATAGTAGCCCCAGTACGGACTGCCAAAGTCAGGATGGTAAGCAAATCCCACCTGCGGCGTCAGGATATGCCTCAGCCCTTTCACCAGTTTCCCCTTAAACTGGAAGATACCCGTCACCTTCGTACTGGCATTCACCCCCACAGAGAAATCCCTCGCCGCCTTAAAGCCATACACCGTATCCGTCTTGAGATAGCTGGCACCACCGGGGTTGAGTATCGACACGCCGCCCGGTAGCAGTATCTGCTGGTCCTTATTCACCCATGACTGGTTGACCGTCTGAAAGTACCACCGCTCGGTATACTGTGCGTTTGGCGTCAGGGTCAGGTATTTGGCTACAGTAAACGGTGCATCTATAGACGCATTCTGGCTGATGCCATAGCGCATATTCTTGTAGAAGTCCGGCTTTGCCAGCAGTGAGTCATAGGTGCTGATCATATTCTTGGCCTGAAATCCGTAAGTGATGCCTATATTCTGGTACCACCTCGGCTTGGCACTGCTCACCTTGCCCTTGAATGGGGTCACACGGGACACATTCAGGCGAAACTCCGGAAAGGTGATCTGGATAAAGCGTGTCTGAAGATTTTGATTGTGGCTGGCAGATACGGACAGCGAGAGAAAGGGAGCCCGTGTGAAGGATTTCTGGTAGTTGACATTGGACGTGAGCTGCGTCTGGTAGATAGACTGGTCTGTGACGCGGTGCGCGGTATTATAGTCAGATGTAGAGGCATTCACCGACGCGCTGAAAGTATGCGTAGGCGCAGCCTTGGGGTCCAGTTGAAACTGCCAGCTGATCTTAAAGGCGTTGGTCGCCTTCTGCCCCGGCAGGTCAGGGTCTGCCGGGCGCGTACGGACAAAGCCCAGCCCCAGGTTGCCGCTAAATAGGTAGTTGTACCGGTAGTTTACAGACGGATTCACCTCAAAGGTCCCGTTCGTATACACCGTTCCCACCACCTTCACACCGAGGTTGTCATTGGCGGCCCAGTAGTAGCCACCGTCACGCAGGAAGAAGCCATTGAGAGCGTCCGTACCATATTTGGGGATGATGGCCCCTGACCGCCTGCCCTGCTTCACCGGGAAGATACCAAACGGGATATACAGCGGGGTAGGCACATCAGCTATCCAGAGATTAGCCGGGCCGGTCACCATGACCTTATTGGGCACCAGCTTTATCTTTTTGGCTTTGAAGTAGAAGTGCGGGTGGTCCAGGTTGCACGTCGTATATTTACTGTTGTACCCAAACCACGATGTAGAGTCAGCCCGCTTCACGGCCTCGCTGTGCAGGTAGGCATCCCCCTCGCTGGTGCTCACTTCATACACCTTGCCATGTTGATTTTTAAAGTTGTACCGCATCTTGGTAGCACGGTACTCTTTGTCATCATCCTTGAAGATGGGCTTGCCCGATATCTTGCCACTTGAGTCCTTTGCGCCCTGAGCCATCATCTCCATGGTAGTCCAGTCAAACTCTACAGCATCTGCATTCAGTTGTATTTTCTGGTAGTGAGTTTCCCCCTTATTATACAAATACATCTTCTTTGACGTTATATCATAGACGATGGAGTCCTGAGCCTTGTAGGTGATCTTGTCTTTGATCTCGCTGCTGCCCTCGGCATCAGCCGTGTCTACGGCTGCGTGGGTGCTGATACGGATCAGCGCAGTATCGCGGCGCCCTGTGGCTGAGTCTATAGTGATCACCATAGAGTCGCGTACCGCAGGTGGGCGCGGTGTGGTGTCCAGGTACACTTTCTGGCCGGAGTCCGCGGGGGTGGTCACGCGTCCGCCAAAGCCTCCGTTTTGCGCCGAAAGTGTGATGCTGAACATCAAAATCAGAGTACACAAAAAAAGACACTTTCGATGCCACTGAGGACTACTAATGAGCGGTATGTGAGCCTGTGCTAGAATATTTGACCTACTTTGCTGGTGAATTTTGGATGAGCCAAAAATAAAAATCAAAACGTGATTCGCTTAGTTTCATTATTGGTGCTGCTTTGTTTAACGTCTTTTGCATACGCCGGTGGCCCCGGCCAGGGCACAGCCGTACGCACCCTGGTCATAGATCCGGGCCATGGTGGCATGGACCCGGGCGCTATAGGTCCCGGCGGACACCATGAGGCAGAGCTGGCCCTGGGCGTCTCGCTAAAGTTTGGCGAAATGGTCAAAGAGGCTTTCCCTGACGTCAAGATCATCTATACCCGTACTACTGACAAGTTTGTATCCCTGGCAGACCGCGCCGATATGGCCAATAAGGCCAAGGCTGACCTTTTCATCTGCATCCACCTCAACTCTGCTACCAATCATGAGGCCTACGGCACCAGCACCTATGTGCTCGGCCTGCACCGCACTGACGATAACCTTGAGATAGCCAAGCGTGAGAATGCCGTAATAGACCTCGAGACCAATAAGAACACCAAATACGAGTTTGACCCAAACTCTCCTGAGGGCCATATCATCATGAGTATGAAGCAGAATGCTTTTCTCGATCAGAGCATCCTCATAGCCTCCAAGATAGAAGACGAGCTCGCCGTCCTGGCCAAGCGCAAGAGCCGCGGGGTCAAGCAGGCAGGCTTCTGGGTACTCTACAAGACTGCCATGCCATCCCTGCTGGCAGAGATCGGCTTTATATCCAATCCTACCGAGGAGCAGTTTCTGGCCGGAGATGCTGGCCAGACCAATATCGCCACCGCTATCTACAAGGCTTTCCGCACCTACAAAAACCAGATAGAGGGCCGCAAGGATACCATAGAGCCTGTAGCTGCCAAAGCTCCCGCCACACCCGAAAAAAAAAAGGACGAACCAGTCCTGACAGATACGCAGCCGTCCGCCCCAAAAGCACCGGCACCGGCAAGCCAAAATCCGGACAAACAGCCAGCAGCCGTGCAGCCAAAGGCAGAGCAGCCGGTAGCAGAAGCAAAGTCACAGCCAGCTCCGGCAGCAGAAGCAAAACAACAGCCGGCGTCTACCACCGCCCAAAGTCAACCAGAGGCTAAGAAAGAAGAAAAGGCCTGGGCTCCGGACACCACAGATATAGCCCCGGCCCCACAGGTATACCGCGAGCAGCAGGCCACCGCCAATGCGACCCGCATAGACCAGATAGCCAAACCAATCCTACGCGACACCATCCGTCCTGCAGTTACCTCAGAGCCGCGCCAGTCAGCACCACCGCATACCGAGGTGGTCACTCAGGCGCCAAAGGCCACCACTCCGGTGCCCCAGTCTACTACCAAGACTGTAAAGACTGCAGGAGATACGATCAGAAAAGTGACCACCGAGGTCAAAGTAGCCGCACCAAAGCCTGCCACCACCACAGCCAAGGCTAAAACTGATACGATAAAAACAGTGCAGGCCAAAGAGCCAAAGGCGGTAACCAAAGAAACTGCGACCACAGCCCCGAAGAAGGAGCAACCAACGACTGTAGTGGCAAAGAAGGAAACGCCGCCGGCCAAAAAAGAAACACCTGTAGTAGTAGAAAAGAAAGAGCCGGTAAAGAAAGAAGCACCTGCCACTGCTGACAAGAAGCAGCCTGCAAAGAAAGAAACAGTAAAGAAAGAAACTGCACCAGCCAGCAAATCCGATGCACTGGCTACAGATAATGAGAACGTCATCTTCACTGTACAGATCATAGCAGCTCACAAAGCTCCGGCCAACTATGACGATCTCGTCAGCACCTTTGGCCTCATCAATAGGGAGGAGATCGGAGATGGCGTAGTGCGCTACATGGCCGGACAGACCAGCCACTATCGGGAGGCCGAGAAGATACTCCAGCAGGCCAGGTCAAAGGGTTTCCCTGCCGCCTTTGTTATTTGCTACGTCAATAACGTGCGCCAGACTGCTGCCTACACCAGAGAGATCGGAGCCAAGCATCCATAGTAGCTCAACCTTACATTTCATTAAGTCCCAAAGGGGCGACACGCCTCCAGCGTAGGGCATCGCCCTACGAGTCATTATACCGCATACTGTCGCGCGATTGCATCGCGTGACCCCACTGCCAAGCGTTTGCAACGCGAATATCCCAGCCCCAAAGGGGCGACACGCCTCCAGCGTAGGGCATCGCCCTACGGCTAGCATACTGTCGCGCGATTGCATCGCGTGACTCCCCTGCCAAGCGTTTGCAACGCGAATTCACACACCAGCATTCCAGCCCCAAGGGGCGACACGCCGCCAGCGTAGGGCATCGCCCTACGAGTTATCAAAGAAACCTACCCCTTAGCTCCGCCGTAGGCACCATACAGCTTTCACGCCGCCCAAACCACCTGTACCTGTATTTTGCCACCAGATCATAAACAGCATCGCGTATAGGGCGGGGTACTATGATAAAAGTGGAGAGCAGCGCCCACATACCTCCTAGGTCGCGCAGCAGGTATAGTGCAGCTGTAGACCGTTGGTGCAGCACCCCATGCCGCAGGTAGACAAAAGAATCAAATGTCTCACCTGATAGTCCATGCGCCCGGAGCACCTCATGCCCTGCCTCCGACTGCAAGGCTGCAAACCGGAAAACACCCTGTCTATCATGCCTTATCACAAACTGCACAGATGCATTACACAAGTTGCACACCCCGTCAAATAGCACCAGTTGTGCAGGCAGCGTAGTATCTGTTATATGATTATTTGACATTCGACCCATGCGTAGGGCACCACCACGGCTGGCGCTATTTTTATTTCCGGCTCAAATGAATATTTTTGGTTAAAATACCGATAGTGAACAATCAAACCAAGGTAGGTCTCTTTTCTCTTATCACCGTCATCATATTCATTTTTGGCTTCTATTTTCTCAAGGGTATCAACCTTTTCACTACCAAAAGTAAGTATTACGCCGTTTTTGAAAACATAGGAGGTATCTATAAGTCTAATCCCGTCACAGTCAATGGCCACCGCATAGGCTCTGTCAATGCAGAGAACTTTGACCCCGCCACCGGCAAGGTGGTAGTAGAGATGGTCATAGACAATGGCTTCACCCTCTATGACAGCTGCCTCGCCTCCATCAGCTCTACTGACCTGGTAGGTAGCAAGGAGATAGCCATCCGCTACAAGCTCTCCTCTCACGAGTGGAAGAGCGGCGACACCATCAGCACCTATGTAGCGCCCGACCTGATGAGCAAGCTCAGCAATGCCATAGATCCCCTGAAGGACAACATCACCCACACCCTGCACAATCTCGACTCCGTACTGGTAGCTGTCAAGGGCGCCCTGGCCAAGGACGACCAGACCAGCACCATACACAAGCTGAACGCTGCGCTGGATAATATCCACGTGCTCACATCCAAAGGTGGCTCCCTCGACCAGACCCTGGCCAACCTCAAATCATTCACCGGCAATCTGGATAAGAACAACGAGAAGATCAACCACCTCCTGGCCAATGTATCAGACCTGACCGATACGCTAAAGAATGCTGACCTCGGCGCCACAGTGGCCAAGGCGCGCTCTGCCCTCAGCGGCATAGACACGCTCATGCACGGCATCAATAATGGCGAGGGCACCGTAGGCAGCCTCATCAAAGACAAAAAAGTCTACAATGACCTCGATAGCGCCGTGCTCAGCCTCAATACACTACTCGTAGATGTCAAGGCGCATCCTTTCCGCTATGTGAATGTATCCGTCTTTGGCGGCGAGAAGCGCGATGCCAAGTACAAAGAAAAGCTGGCAAAACAAGAGGCTAAGAAAAAAGCCAAGGCCGCGTCCAAATAAGACTAAATGCCGCCTGTAGCCGTTGGTATGGGCAGTATCAATCACCGACCCGTGCGTCACTACCACTCATATCGTATCCTCATCACCTGCCTGGCTTGTTGCCTGTCCTTTGCCCTCATGGCCCAGCAGCCCAATAAGGATCCCCTGGCTCCCGCACCTGCCCCGGCAGATAGCACACAGGAGGTCCGTGAGGTAGAGATCATCAATGCGGACAAACTCCACTTTGAGCAGCAGGGAGAGAAAAAGATGACCCGCCTGGTAGGCAATGTAGCCCTCAAGCAGGACCAGGTACTCATGTACTGCGATAGCGCCCTGCTGGACAAGCAGGAGAATAAGATGGAAGCCTGGGGCCACGTACACATAGAGAATGATACGGTCAATGCCTACTCAAACTATCTCAACTATGACAGCAAGGCCAAGCTGCTCATCCTGCGCGACCACGCCTGGCTCACAGATAGCAAGGCTAAGATCGTGGCAGACGAGATATTCTATAAGACCAAAGATAAAGTAGCCTATTACCTCACCGGCGGCCACGTCTATCGCGAGAAGTCGGTCATCGTGAGCCGCTATGGCTACTACTATACCAAGGGGTCTGAGGTCTATTTCAATAAGAATGTAGACATCACAGACCCGGACTACCACCTCACCTCAGATACGCTGAAGTACAACACCAGCACAGACATGGCCACCTTTTATGGCAATACGGTGATCTACAATAAATCGAGCCGTATATTCTGTGACAATGGCTGGTTTGACACCAAGCAGAGCATCGGATCATTTGGCGTGCATACGCGTATCTATGATGGGGCGCAGATACTCACCTCTGACAGCCTCTACTTTGAGCGCAAGATCGGCTTCGGCCAGGCGTATAATAATTTTCACTGGCGCGATACCTCTATGGACTTTGAGCTGATAGGCCGCCGTGGCGAGTATACCGAGGCGCTGTCCAAGGTGCGCGCCTGGGACCACGCCTTCCTGCTCAATAGGATGGAGACCGACTCCCTCTTTATGTCAGGAGATACGCTGCGCTCGCAGTACACATCAGAGACAGACACCACGCGCCTCTTCTTTGCCTATCATCACATGAAGATGTACATGCGCGATATGCAGGGCGCCTGTGACTCTATGAAGTACTCCTTTGCAGACTCTACCTTCCGCATGTATTACAAGCCGATACTCTGGGCAGATACCACGCAGATGACCGGAGACACCATCTTCCTCACGGTAAAGCACCGCCGGGCCGACCAACTCTACCTGCGCAATAATGCCTTCATCATCATGCCATCCGGCCGCAAGTACTACGACCAGATCAAAGGCAAAAACATCTACGGCTATTTCAAAGACAATACGCTTGACCGCATGTTTGTAGATGGCAATGCCGAAAGCCTGTATTACGGCAAGGACGAAAAGAATAAATACCTTGGTGCTAATCACGCCACCTGTGTCAATATGTGGATGTACTTCAAAGACAAAAAGGTCAAGAGCGTCACCTTCATTCAGAAGCCCGATGCCGTCTTCACTCCGCTCAAGATGATGACAGAGGAAAACCGCAAAATAAAAGGCTTCCTCTGGCAGATAGAGCGCCGCCCGCAGAGCCGCGAGGAGATCATGGGCCTCTCTCCCGCTACCCCTGTCAAAGCCGCTACTCCTGCGCCATCCGTACCTGCATCAGGTGCCACCGCTCCTCCATCGCAGCCCGCTACCGCTCCTAAGAAGGCCAAATAGGTGCCCTTTTTCAGATGCATTTACCGGCATAGCTGCATCCGTAGCAAGGTGAATATCTTTTGCGCACAGCCATAGCTTTGTGAGTATTTCCGCCAGACAAAGCCGCAGCTTTTGCAGACCTTTGCATCATCACCACAGCGCTATTCATCGCATACATTACCTATGAATTCCTCCGTGGCGAAAAGCAATATATAGTCTTATTTCACAGCTATTACGGCGGTTAAATGCCCCCTGTATTTCTATGTCTCTATGTGTTCTATGTGATTAAAATTGTATTTGCATTCATTCTGAAAATTCTAAAATCCTACAAGTCATGATTCTGACATTGTATCAAAGTCTCCCTTTACGTCGAAGATCCCGCTTTAGTCGGGAGTGATTTTAGAGCTAGCACATTGTCTTCAGTGGCTAAAATTGCATTTGCATTCATTCTAAAAATTCTGAATCCTGTAAATCCTGATTCTGACATTGTATTCTGTATTAAAGTCTCCCTTTAGGGTGATTTAGAGGGTCGTATTCATCAACATTAAATAAAACACCTATGTCCGCACCTACCGGCAACACCAATGCATCCAGATGGACCCGCCAGGCTACCATCCACATGCTCCACCAGATCGAGGCCATTGCCCTCGATGAGTTCTCTGCTACCCACACCCTATCACAGGCCCTGCTCCGGGTCCGCTGCTACAAGCAGCTCTGGAGCTACTGGAAAAAGAAATGGGAAAACGATGAAGAGGTCATGGACCAGATCTACTACATCGAGCAGATCTTTATAAATAAGCTCGAAGAAGGCGCCCTCTTCAAGCAGCTGCACGCCTCCGCCTGCTACTTCATACTGAGGCACAACTATGGCTACAATACCAAAGGAGAAAGCGAACTGCCGTCACACCTCCGCTCGGAGTTTGAGCAGCCGGCACAGGAGACACCCGCAAATAAAAACAGCGGCTCCGGTTCAAAATCAAAAAACACTGATCAGCAAAATCATGAAGATCAGCACAATACCTCAGCTATCAATGAGCACACCCGTCATGACTTCGGCTCGCGCACTGCTGATACCACTTCCGGCGCTATGCTCCGTGAGCCTTCGCGCCGCCATTCGTATCCATACACGGCTGAGCGCGCTGTCTGACGCTAGATATTTGTGCGCAGGGGTGTATCGGTAGCTCATCACATATAGAGGTAGTAGATGCCCTCACGCATCGCTATGCCCGGTAGTTCATCCTGTCAAAGGTGAATATCTTCGCATCCTTATTGCGCTGGCCCGTGATGATATCACGCAGGATCACTGCCCCTATCTGGCTAAAAGTGATCCCATTGCCACCATACCCCAGTGAGTAGAGTACCCTTGAGCGTGGCTTTGCAGGGCCGATATACGGCAGTCCATCTGCTGTCTCGCCAAAAGTCCCTGCCCACTCATAGTCTATATGGAAATCTATGTGAGGAAACTTCTTTTGGAAGTCGCGGCACAGCTCCTGAGACTTGCGCCGTATCAGCACATCGCGCTTGTGCCCGCTCTGCCAGGTCTCATCGCGGCCTCCTATGATGATGCGGTCATCATTCGTAGTGCGCAGATAGAGGTATGGCTTGCCCGTATCCCATATCAGGCAGCGGTCACGCCAGAGCTGTGCACGCGGCACAGGCTTGCTGATGATAGCATAGGTACTATGCAGGCGCGCCACATTGCGGTCCAGCCACTTCGTACCCTCATAGCCGGTAGCCATCACCACATGCTTTGCGCGCAGCGTATAGTGGCGGTCTGTGGTCAGTGTCACCTCTCGCTGCGTCTCCTGTATAGCTGTCACCTCCGCGTGGTCGTACACTAGCATACCACGCGCCGTACACCACTGCAGTATCTTCTGCGTGAGCAGGTAGGCATCTGTCTCTGCCGCCTGTGCAGAGTAGATAGCTGCAGCATTGTCCAGGCCCCATCGTTCTTTCATATCCTGATCATTGAGCCAGCGCACCTGTATACCTATGTCACGGCGCAGCTCATACTCCAGCGCCAGGTCATCTACATCTTTCTTCCTGGCTGCCAGCAGCAGGCTCTTGCGTTTGTGAAAGACTTTCGTCGCACCCACAGCCTTATGTACTTTATCCAGCTGGTCTATACTATCGTGGCACAGCAGGTAGCTGCGGCTGGCATGGTCGGGGCCCACCTTGTCTATCAGCTCCCGCAGGGGTACGTCTATCTCATATTGCAGTAGCGCTGTCGTAGCAGAGGTGCTCTCCGCCGCAGGTCGTGTCTTAGAGATCATCACTACCTTGCAGCCGGCCTTGACCAGCTCATAGGCTGCCAGTGCGCCGGTGATACCGCTACCCACCACTATCACCTCCGCGCGCAGGTCTTCACGCAGTGCAGGGTAGGACGTCAGTACAGGTGTATGAAAAGGCCAGAAAGGTTCGGCAGAGCGCAGATTCATAGAGATGACTTTCCCTGCGGGAAATCAAATACCCTGCCAGCGCCTTAGCTATTCGTTTGCCATCTTTGATTAAAGTCCTCCCTTAAGGGAGGATGTAGGAGGGTCACTACTTCGCCACCAGGTCGCAAAACCAGAAGCCCATCTGCCTCTCCGGCTGCGCATCATCTTTGGGCCTGTCATACTCCCTGTAGACCACCTCCCCCACCTCAAAGGGCACCGGCGAGCGGAAGATAGGACCATCGTATACGAAGGTGTGAAACTCCCCATTCTCACCACAGGGGTCCACATTAGCCGGCAGGTCTTTGATAAAGTCGCGGTCTATCACCCGCCCTGCAAAAGACCGGTCCAGCAGCTCAGACTTGATACAGACGAGGATGGTTTTGAAGCCCAGGTCGAGGAACTCAGTGAGTAGCTCCCGCGTATCGCGCCCCCAGATGGGGAAGTGCGCCATGATGCCATACGGCCTGAGCTGCTCCTCGCGATAGGCCCGGAGGTCTTCCAGAAAGATATCGCCAAAGACCGTGTCTGTATAGCCACGCTCACGCAGGCCGGAGACCGTACGGCTCATGATGTCATTGTACAGCGGCATAGTCAGCCCCTCGGGCACATCTATCGTCTCCAGCGGCAGGCCTATATGCTGCGCCTGTCGCTCCAGCAGCTCACGCCGCACACCATGCATAGAGATGCGGTCAAAAGAAGCATTGACAGAGGTGAGCAGCAGGTCCGGCGCGAGGCCCATCCGCTGTGCATGATAGAGTGCCAGCGCACTATCCTTGCCGCCGCTCCAGTTGAAATATGTCTTGCCTTTAGTCGTCATAATAAGAGAAGTAAGCTAGGTATTTTCTGCCATTGCAAACTTGAGAAATTCTACGCTAATAGTTACCTTGTAGTAGTAAACATGAACACATGAAAACGATTCTATACCTCACCTTTATTCAGCTTGCTCTCCTGTCCTCCGGCAGAAACCAGAAACTGCAGTCAGAGCTGTTGCAAATGCGAGCAGCCGATCAGAAGATTCTTCTTGATCAAATGAAAGCCAATCAGCCCCAGGGCCTGCCTGATACCATGCAAACAGAACATAGGACCAAACTCTGGCAAATATTCCGCACCTATGGCTATCCGGATTATGATCTTGTAGATACCGCGGGCGCTGATGCTTTCTATCTACTCGTACAGCATCAGAACAAGGATACAGTTTTGCAAAAAGCAGTACTGAGTGCTATGCGCGAGAAGGTAAAACAAGGGAAAGCCTCTCCGCAAAATATGGCTTACTTGACTGACCGTACTTTATTTGACACAGGCAATCTTCAGATCTATGGTACACAGTTTATGCAAGATTCTATGGGTACTTATGTACCTCTGCCCATGGCCTATCCAAACCGCGTAGACTCCCTTCGCCAGACTGTCGGATTAGCGACTATTGCAGAATACATTCAGATGATAAATTCGCTGACCATAGACTCAACAGGCAATATTTATTACGGCAACAAAAATCCTACCACGAGCAAAAAGTAAAATTATTTAGGTATCTCTCTGTCGTGCGATTATATCGCGTGACAACTGGGTGTGCGTTTGTAACGCACGCTACGTCGATCACCTCAGCGACCCACTGCTATGAGAGGTAGGATGCCGCTGATATTTGTTCTTATGCACCGCCAGCCGCTTCCAGTCGCCATAGGCAAAGATGAAGCCAGCATTGAAGAAGAACTCCGGTGCAGCCGGTGTCAGGCCAGCACCCATAGAGAGGTCTAGTTGCAAGTGTTTAGTGAGCTGACGATTAACACCCACGTCCAGGCGCATATCGGTCTGAGTGCCGCCCTCGGGCTGTAGCAGATAGGCGTCTGCATAAACTGAGCTGAGCGGCGTGAAGTCATACTCCATATTGAGCGAGGTCAGATAGCCGCGCTGGAAGTTATCCGCATCCCACTGCATGCCCAGGTCATACTCAAAGCTGAGGTGCTGCGTGATATTCTGCTCCGCAGAAAAGAGCAACAAAGGCGCCCAGTAGGTCTGTCGCATAGACTCGCTGGCCGCATGAGGCACCGTGACACTCGCCGTAAAGGCCACAGCAGGGCGGTACTTCTTAGGCTTGCAAAGTTGCAGCTTCAGTCCGGGCTGCAAAGGCGTAAGGCCAGTCTGTGCGGTCCAGTGGGCGCGGTCATTCACAGAGTTGACCTGTACATTCACGCGCAGCTCCAGCACATCTATGATCCCGTAGCGGATCAGCATATTGGGATAGGAGGTGGTCAGCAGGCCGTTATTCGCCTGAAAGCCGAGATAGGTCTCTAGCTGCAACGTATTATGCGCGCTGAAAAAGTTGAAGGAATGGCGTATCCTGTTGGTCCTGCCAAAGCGGGCCGAAGCAGTCAAAGCGCTACACAGGAAAAGAAGGCCGAGCACCTGCCGTACACATTTCATACAGGCAAGGTAAAAAGATAGGCATGGAGCTTATACACATTAACAACAGTATAAGGAAATAGAAACTACACGGGCATATGGTTCACGATTAACTCCTCGTTTTTTAGTAAAGGCGAGCGAGAATGAAGCGGCTACTAACATTCCGTTTCATCGATGATCCTCTTGTATTCGTCATACTCATCCTCCGAAATGATTGTGAGCTCATTCTCTATTTTAGGTTTTCTCCCCTCCAGAAAATCTATGAAACCACTACAGCGATAAAACTGAATGAATCTTCTGTCAGATAATTCAATAAGCATCTCTTCATGGTTATGTGAAAGCTTGACTACGGACAGTCCACTGAGTTGTTGCGAAAGATCAATTAGATAATCGGTAAGTACGGGTGGTGCAATTTTTTCGAATCCATCAGGATAGATATTATAGTAGACACCTGACTTCGTTGAAATAATAAGAACCTCTGGATAAGCGAAATCGCCTTGATAGTATAAGCTGTCTATTACCTCACTTATCATCGTTTATAACTTTGTGCAAATGGTACTATAATCATGCTCTTACGTCTTGTTACCAAGCCTGGCAAGCCAACGTGTTATTCACTCAGCATCTCCCCCATGGCCTGTGCCACCATGTCAGCATTAGGCAGCAGGGCGCGTTCGAGATTTTCATTGAGCGGTATCGCAGGCACATTCTTAGAGCCGATGATACGCACCGGCGCATCGAGATATCGGAAGTACTGCGAGGCAATACGACCAGCCAGTGCCTCAGCAAAGGAATGCGTGACCGTCTCCTCTGTGAGTACCATTACTTTGCCGTGCTTCTTCACAGCGGCCTCGATGGCTTCTTCATCTAGCGGATTGAGCGTGCGGAGGTCTATGACCTCTACCTGGCCCGCATGCTGCTTAGCAGCATTCATAGCCCAGTGTACGCCCATGCCGTAGGTGATCACCGCCATAGACTCGCCATTGGCGGTCTTGTCCTCATCAGCAGCGAGGGCGATACGCGCCTTGCCGAGCGGTATGATATAGTCCTCATCAGGCTCCACGGTCTTGGCCGCATCGGTGCCTTTCACTTTACTCCAGTATAAACCTTTATGCTCAAACAGCACCACAGGATTCGGATCATAATAAGCAGCCTTCAGCAGGCCCTTCATGTCAGCGGCATTAGATGGGTAGACCACCTTTACGCCCTTGAGCTGCAGCACCACACTCTCCACGCTGGAGGAGTGGTATGGCCCGCCACTGCCATAGGCACCTATAGGCACACGCAGCAGCATCTGCACGGGCCACTTGCCAGCACTCAGGTAGCACGAGCGCGACACCTCCGTGAAAAGCTGATTGATGCCCGGGAAAATATAGTCCGCAAACTGCACCTCCACGATAGGCTTGCAACCCGCTGCACTCATACCCGTAGTACTACCCACGATATAGGCCTCCATGATAGGTGTATTGAAGACACGCTGGTCGCCATACTTCTTAGCCAGCAGTGCCGCTTCGCGAAAAACACCACCCAGCTCACCACCCACATCCTGCCCATACAGCAGCGCCTCGGGGTGTTTGCGGAGTATCTCATCTACAGCATGCAATGCAGCATCTACCATGACCACCGTCTGCCCACCCGCAGGCTGACGCTCACCGCGCTCCTCCTTGACAGGCGTCTCTGTAAAGATATGGTCCATCAGGTCCTCCGCAGTAGGGTCCGGCTCCGCCAATGCCCGCTCAAATTCAGCAGCGACATAGGCTTTGATCTCAGCCTCTATAGCGTCTATATCCTCCTTGGTCGCTATGCGGTTATCTTGGATCTGCTGGCGCAGTACAGGATATGGATCGCGCGCGGCGTCACTCTCCAGGTTCTCTTTAGGCCGGTACCATTCCTTGCGCACACCGGAGGTATGATGGTTCAGCAGCGGCACCTTGACATGCACGAGATAGGGCTTGCGGTCCTTGCGCACCAGAGAGACCACCTTGTCCATGGCATCATAACACTCATTGAAGTCCGTACCATTGATCGAGATCACCCGCAGGCCTTTGAAGCCCTTAGCATACTCATCCGCATCCATGCGGCGTATCTCAGAGGAGTGGGCAGAGATGTCCCACTCATTGTCCTGCACCAGGTAGATGATAGGATACTCATGCAGCGCTGCCATTTGCAGCGCCTCAGCTACCTCGCCCTCTGTCACAGAGGCATCTCCGAGGGAGCAGAGCACGATAGGCTCCTCTCCCCTTTTATGAGAAACTATGTTGCGGTCTTCTTTGTATTGCAGGCCCTGTGCAGTACCTGTGGCCGGTATGGCCTGCATACCCGTAGCGGAGGACTGGTGTGGTATCTTAGGCAGGTCTTCGCGATTACTGCTGGGGTGCGCGTAGTAGGTGCGGCCGGCAGAGAAGTAGTCCGTCTTCTTGGCCAGCAGCTGGAGCATCAGCTCAGACGGCGTGAAGCCCATGCCGAGCAGCATTGCATCATCACGATAATAAGGGAAAGCAAAGTCCTGCGCCTTCAGCAGGAAGCCCGCTGCCAGCTGTATTGCTTCGTGCCCCCGTGAGGTGGCATGTACATATTTCGCACAGATGTCTTTGCGCTCCTCATATAGCTCTGCCATACTCTTGGCAGTAGCCATCATGCGAAACGCCCGCATCAGTATCTCATTGGATGGTCTCACACAGTATACTTATAGCACAAAGAAGCAAACTTTTTTGAGTTATACTAAATGAGATTTTTCGCCGGCCTCCCAGTGGATTTTAGCTGCTGATAGTGCTGTATTTCTGCATAAGGATATGCAGCTGATGTATTACTTTCGTACCGTCATGAGGCGATATACTTATACTTTCTTTTTTGCCGCAGCCCTGCTGCTGTCGGGTGGTGCCAGTGCTCAGTCCGGCCAGTCGCTCCGTGAGGCGGGCCGCAAGATGCGTGCAAAGGTTCAGAGTACCATGCAGTATTCTGATGATCGTACAGACACTGTTATCATGATACAGATGGACTACCTCCGCGAGTCGCGCAAGGTACGTCTGGATGAGACGCTCTCCTCCGCTGCGCGCAAAAAGCAGGTCAATACGCTGCGTAGCGAGCGAGATGTTAAGCTGCAGTCAGCCTTTCACCTATCCCCTGCCGATCTGAAGAAGCTGCAAGGCACCCTGCCTGACCAGCTCATCAAGAAGTAACTCCTGTCGCTATTATTATTCCCGATACTGTCCTTTCACCTGCGGTGAAATAAAAAAGCCGCTATGGGTATAGCGGCCTTTGAGTCTATGGGTCGGTTGATTACTTCTTGAGGATGTCTATCTCCACACGCCTGTTGAGCGCGCGGCCTTCTTCAGTGTTATTGTCAGCTATAGGAGCACGCTTGCCATAGCCCTTGGCCTCTATACGGCTGGCAGGTATGCCCTTCTTGATCAGGTAGTCTGCTACGTGGCGGGCACGGCGCTCAGAGAGCCACATATTGTAGGTGTCAGATGCCACGAAGTCGGTGTGGCCCAGTACACGCACCCTCATCTCAGGAGCTGCCTTGAGCATGGCGGCCAGCTTGTCCAGCTGCACGTATGACTCCTGCTTCACATAGCTGCTATTGGTCTCAAAGTAGACCTTGTCTAGCTTGATCACATCACCGGCCTTGATCCTGGCTTTCTCCTCCTCACTCAGGTCAGAGAAGCTGCTCGGTTTGATGTTAGCGATACGCTTGCGGTAGTCATCCATCTCACCCTCCAGTGAGTCCACGCGCACCTCCAGCTTCTCGATCTTCTGCTCCTGTACCTGGTTTACTTGCTTCACTTCTTCTACCTGCTTAGCCAGTGTGTCATTGACCTGCTGCAGGCTGTCCATACGGGCCTGTATCACAGTATCTACCTTGGCTATCTCTTCTACCTTCTGCTCTACCTTGTCCAGGCGCTTCTCATTCTTCTCAGCCTTCTTGATCCACTTGTCAAAGTTGATACCCAGTATCACTTCATGTGTTCCTTGTGTATTGCCATAGGTCACAGAGTTCTTGGCCATAGCCAGTGGGTATTCATACGTATAGCCCAGGGTCACACACTGTGCCACACGCACAGCACCGGTGAAGCTCATACCATAGTCCTGACGGTAGCCTACACCCAGGTAGAGGAAGCGCTTCCAGTTGGCCATCACATTGCCCTCCAGTTGATAGAGCTTGCCTACGCTACCCTTGCGGAACATGATAGACGGCTCAAGGTTCCACTTCTCTTTCTTGAAACTGAACTCATAGCTGATATGTGCCATGTAGTGGCGGAGACGCTCATAGCTACCAGACTTGGTCTGGTCTGACAGTATCACATTCGTCTGTACCACATGCGGCACAGCAAAGCCGATGGTCAGCTTCTTCCACTGATAGGCTATACCTACATTCATGTCAAAGCCGAGGCCGGAGCGATTATTGGTGAGCAGGTTAGCATCATTAGGGTCATTAGCTATAGCATTAGCATAGTCTATGTGCGTATTGAGGATACCGCCAGAGAGACCTATGCTGAGGCTGTGGCCCTTGCCCAGCTTGATCTTCTGGGCATAGTAGAGCTGCGCACCCACATTGCTGATGATGCTGGTCACGTCATTGTATACGTGGAACCCGATATTGCTCTGCTCCTTCCACAGGCTCACCTCTCCCATGCCACCCATGGTGATCGGGTGGCCCGGCATACCGGTCCACTGATCGCGAAAGTAGCCATAGGCATTAGTGCTACCATTGTAGCCCGTCAGCGCCGGATTATTCAGCAGGCGCATGAAGTAGGTGCTGCTGCTCAGCGGCATCTGCTGCGCCATCACTGAGGTGGCTGCGATACATGCTACAAAGGCTGCTATGAGTTTCTTCTTCATAAAAGATATTTATACTGTTTATGATTCCTGTTTGCGTTCTTGATTATTTGTGAGTGCTGAGTATGTTGATAGGTCCCTTGTACTCGGTATTCTGAGCCGGTACCTTCAGCACATAGTAGTAGGTACCATCCGGCAGCTTATCACTGGTGTCCATATAGGTACCCTTCCAGTCATTGGCATATGGAGCGGCCTCATAGACCTTCTCACCCCACCTGTTGAATATCACCACCTTTGATCCGGTCAGGTCTATCTTAGGGTTGAGTACCCACTCATCGTTCTGTCCATCACCATTAGGCGTCAGGATGTTTGGCAGCTGGATATTCAGCGGCAGGCGCACATTGACTGTGACGGTAGCAGTATCCCAGCATCCGTTCACATCGGTCACGCGCAGGGTGAAGAGTGTCGTATCAGGTCCGTGGAACTTCGGATTAGGCACGTTATTGAAATCAAGGAAAGCACCCGGCGTCCAGCTGTAGGTATAGTTGCCCACACCACCGGTGGCGCTGCCACGTAGCTGTGCCGTCTGGCCCAGGTCTATAGTGGTATCTGTACCTGCGTCCGCTACAGGACGGCTATTGATATCTATGATGATAAAGTCACTGGTATCAGAAGAGCAGGCGTTGCTACCTACTACAGATACCTGGTCGTGGTTCTGCAGTGTAGTAGTAGTGAAAGTATTATCAGTAGAAATACCCGTAGCTGCCACACCATTCACAAAGAACTGGTACTGCTGAGCGCCATTGGCTATGAAGGTCACTGAGTCAGTGGCACATGCAGTGAAGTTTGTAGTAGTCGAATGCAGTGATACAGACACTTCATTGGTCACAGTGATCGGCGCACTACCTGTATCGGAGCAGCCATGCGAGTCGGTATAGATATAAGTCACTGTAGTAGTACCGACACTGGCCAGGCTCGGATAGAAGTACTGGCCGCTGATAGCCGGTCCATAGTAGCTACCGCCAAACGGACTAAAATAAGTATCGAGGTCTATAGCCTGAGAGTTGGTACACACTACAGGCAGTGTAGTATTGCTCACTGTAGGCTGCGGATAGACCGTGATGGTAGTAGCAGCAGAATCTGTACAGCCGCTGCCATTGGTATATACATACACTACACGCTGAGGGCCTGCGCCGAGTGCGCCCGGGTCAAATGTATTGGTCACTACATTATTCACGTAGTAAGAGCCACCTGACGGGCTGCCACCGGTGAGAGGATATGCAGGCACTGTGCTGCAGACAAATTGATTGATATTGAGAGACACTGTCGTATGTACCCTGTTTGTGATAAGCGCATAGGCAGTATCGGTACATCCGGCTGCATTGCTCACCACGAGCTGATAGGTACCGGCAGGCACAGCGCTGGAGTCAGCCACACCGGTCCAGTGGTATGATACATAGCCACTGTTTGGATACAGGGTGGTCAGGTCATACTTGCTACCCACGCAGATGCTGTCTGTCTTGGTGCCGCCCAGGTTTGGCTTCTGGCTATTGATGATAGTCACTGTGGCAGTATCAGTACAGCCGCTTGCATTGGTCACTACCAGGGTATATACACCCGGGCCTACGGCGGTGTCAGTGAAGGTACCGCTCCACGAGTAGTTGCTATAGCTACGTATACCAGGGAATCGTGTCTCAAGATTGTAAGTATAGCCAGGGCAAACGCTATCTACCACATCCGGGCCGAGATCCGGCTTCGTACGGTAGGTGATCGTCACCATAGCTGTATCGCTGCAGCCATTGGCATTAGTACCTATCACGGTGTAGCTGCCGCTGTCCGCTGCTGCCGGTGTAGGCGTATTGAAGGTCAGCGTCACACCACTGCCCTGATAGTAGCTGTAGAGGTTAGCCTTGCTGCCAGGGCAGATGCTGTCTGTGATATCAGCGCCGAGGTTAGGCTTGCTAAAGATGGTCACATGTATATCATCAGTAGCCGTGCATCCCGCCGCATTGGTCAGCGTCACAGAGTAGGTACCGGTGCTGGTCACTGTCAGGGTATTGCTGCTAGAGCCGCCCGGAGACCATGTATAGGTATTGCTAGGATCGCCGCCGGTCAGGGTCAGGGTACCGCCGCAGAGGGTAGTATCCGGGCCGAGGTTTACGGTCGGATTGCCATTGATGGTCACATGTACGGTGTCTGTACCGGAGCACCTGCTGGCAGTATCAGTCACTATCACGCTGTAGTCACCAGTAACTGCAGCCACGATCTGCTGCGTAGTAGCTCCTGTAGACCATAGGTATGCTGCGCCAGGATTGCCCGCATCGAGGGTTACGCCCACATTGCAGTTGGTCTGGTCCGGGCCGAGGTTTACCACCGGTGCCGGACGGACGTACACGGTCTTGCTGCCGCTATTTACACAGCCGAATGGCGAGGTCACTGTCACGGTATAGATACCGCTGGTGCTCACTGTGTCTATCTGTGTAGTAGGGCCGTCGGACCATACGTAGGTAGAGCCCGGATTGCCGGCGTCTATCTGCACACTGCCACCACACGTAGCCACCGGAGCGCCCAGGGCCACTACCGGAGTAGGGTGGATATTGATAAAGAATGTATCTGCAGCACCTGTGCAGGTCACACCGTTATTAGTATAAGATGGCGTCACTACGATCGTATCTATCACATCTGATGTGGTAGGATTCACAGCGGTGAATGAAGGTACATCACCTGTGCCGCTCGTAGCCAGGCCCACAGATGGATCGCTGCTGGTCCAGTCATATACCGTACCTGCCACAGCTCCGCTGAAAGCCACAGCGGCAGTAGGCAGTCCGTTACATACATCCTGGTCTGCGCTAGGATTCACGGTAGGTGTAGGATTTACGGTGATATAGAATGTATCTGCTGTACCTGTGCAGGTCACACCACTATTGGTATATGACGGGGTCACGATGATCATATCCGTCACCGGCGCATTGCCTGTATTAGTAGCTGTGAAGGCGGCTATATCTCCGGTACCGCTGGTAGCCAGGCCGATAGTGCCATCAGTGCCGGTCCAGTCATATACCGTACCTGCTACTGCACCTGTGAAGCTCACTGCGCTGGTAGTACCGGTATTGCATACTGTCTGGTCAGCGCCAGGATTTACAGTAGGTGTAGGATTTACGGTGATAAAGAATGTATCTGCTGCACCTGTGCAGGTCACACCATTATTAGTATAAGACGGTGTCACAACGATCGTATCTATGACTGGCACCGTACCTGCATTAGTAGCGATGAAAGATGCAATGTCACCACTGCCGCTGGTAGCCAGGCCGATAGTAGCATCAGAGCCGGTCCAGTCATATACTGTACCTGCTACCGCACCGGTGAAGCTCACTGCTGTAGTAGGTCCTTGATTGCAAGTAGTCTGGTCAGCGGTAGGGTTTACCGTAGGTGTAGGGTTCACGGTGATATAGAATGTATCTGCCGCTCCTGTGCATGTCACACCATTATTAGTATATGATGGCGTCACGATGATCATATCGGTCACAGGCGTAGTACCTGTATTGGTAGCTGTGAAGGCTGCTATATCTCCCGTACCGCTGGTAGCCAGGCCGATAGTAGCGTCAGAGCCGGTCCAGTCATATACCGTGCCAGTTACCGCACCTGTGAAACTCACTGCTGTAGTAGTACCTGTATTGCATACGGTCTGGCCTGCAGTTGGATTGACGGTAGGTGTTGGGTTCACTGTGATATAGAAGGTATCCGCTGTACCTGTGCATGTCACACCATTATTGGTATATGATGGTGTCACGATGATCATATCGGCCACAGGCGCAGTACCTGCATTGATAGCTGTGAATGCTGCTATATCTCCCGTACCGCTGGTAGCCAGGCCGATAGTAGCATCAGAGCCGGTCCAGTCATACACTGTACCTGCTACTGCACCTGAGAAGCTCACCGCTGTAGTAGTACCTGTATTGCATACAGTCTGGTCAGCACTAGGGTTCACCGTCGGTGTTGGGTTCACTGTGATATAGAAGGTATCGGCAGTACCCGTGCAGGTCACACCGTTATTGGTGTAAGAAGGTGTCACGATGATCATATCGGTCACAGGCGTAGTACCTGTATTGCTGGCGATGAAAGAAGCGATATCGCCATTGCCGCTCGTAGCCAGGCCGATAGTAGCGTCAGAGCCGGTCCAGCTAAAGGTAGTACCTGCTACAGCACCTGTGAAGGTAATTGTAGTAGTAGGCCCCTGATTGCAGGCTGTCTGGTCAGCTGTAGGATTCACCGTAGGTGTAGGATTTACGGTGATGTAAAATGTATCCGGCGTGCCGCTACATGTCACACCGTTATTAGTATAAGAAGGTGTCACGATGATCATGTCATTCACTACCGCTGTACCGGTATTGGTAGCTGTGAATGCTGCGATATCGCCATTGCCACTGGTAGGCAGGCCTATGGTACCATCAGATCCTGTCCAGCTATAGGTGGTACCCGCTATCGGGCCACCAAAGGTGATGGCTGTGGTCGTACCGCCATTGCATACTGTCTGGTCTGCAGTAGGATTCACCTTAGGCGTAGGGTTTACTGTGATATTGAAGGTAGCCGGAGTACCTGCACACATATTGAGTGTAGGCGTCACGGTCACTACGGCTGTCTTAGGTGTATTCGTAGCATTGACCGCAGTAAAGCTATAGAGCGTATCTGTGTAGTACCCGAAGGCTATCTCTGCAAAACCGGTCACTCCGGCAGCACCATAGTTGCTGCTCACTACCATCTTGAAGTAGCGGGCATTGATCACCGGGAAGTTGAATTGGTCCGGCACAGAGGTATCTGCTGTAGCCTGGTGGAAAGTAGTAGTACCACCAAAGAGCGGAGTGTAGCTCACATTATCATTGGAATATGAGAGCACGGCATCCTGTACACCATTGGCACCCGCTGCTGCAGGGCCACCATTGTTCTGATTCCAGAATGACAGTGCATTCACATCATAGCTGGTACCCAGGTCAAAGGTGATCGTATTGGCCACACCTGAGTAGACGAATGAATTATTGAGATGAGACCCGTCATGGGCTGCAGTCATGCTAGGGTAGGCCAGCATGCCTGCACCATTATAGGCATTGGCCAGGCTGGTGCCAAAGATCGGGCCGGAGGTGGCTGTAGCAGTGGCCGGCACGCGGAGGGCAGGTACGCCTGAGGTAGCCGGCTGGCCTATGTTTCTGCTGTAGGTCCAGTTGTATCCGGTATTGGGCTGGCTGCCGGTGAAGATCACCTGATTCGTATTGCTGCCATTGCATATGGTCTGATCTGCCGTAGGATTGACAGTAGGTATAGGATTTACAGTGATGATAATATGATTACTCGTATCCAGCTCACAGTTCAGGCTACTGGTCACTACCACCCATATGCTATCTTGATCACTGAGCGTAGCTGGGGTAAATGTGCCGGAGTTAGTACCTACAGCCGTACCATTCTGATACCACTGATAGGCAGGGATGCCGGCATTGGTAGCAGTAGCGGTGAAAGTAACCGTGCCACCCTGACAGATGCTGGTAGCGGAGGCAGCCACAGTCACCACAGGAGACACGGCAGCCGCGCATGGGCAGGTCACATTGCCGCCTATCCAGTTGGCTGTAGCACCGGAGAGGGTAAAGTTATTCAGCGTGCCATCCAGCCCATTGCCGCTGGCGTCAGTGGCGGTCGTAGCGCCAGGATTGTTCGCACCAGGCGTACCGTCATTCAGCTTATAGTAGGCCACCAGCCTGTCCTGAGCACCCGCCAGCTCACAATTGCTGGTCAGCTGTATCTCTGACTGGCAGAGTGCGCGGCTCCAAATACGTACATCATCTATCGTACCATCAAAATGCCTGTCATTCGCATTCCATGCATCACTACCTATGAATACATCCAGGTTATTGACCTCCAGCGGACCGAAGCCAGCATTGGTCACAGAGTTGACCAGAGTGCCGTCTACATAGATCTTAGCCATAGTACCATCCCAGGTAGCGGCTACATGGTGCCAGTTGCCATCATTATATAGCTGCCCGGTAGCTACTTGTAGATCTGTGTTAGCAGCATTTTGCATCCAGAAGCTCAGGCCACCACCGGTAGACCATAACAGCGAGTACGAGGCAAAACCCGACATCCCACCCGTATGCCACTTGGATACCAGCGTACGGTAGTCGCCCTGCGCTACGGTCGTATTAAACCAGCACTCCAGTGTCAGCGCACCAGTGATCTGGAGGGCAGCGGAGTTTGGCACCTCTACGTAGGTATTCAGGCCGTTCTGAAAGTTCAGGCCCGTCGGTGCAGGACACTGTGCAGATAACCCCACAGTGGATAGCATAGCTAGCCCCGCCAAAACGTATGTCCTGATGTAGCTGGTAAAATTTCTCATGCAACTAATATTTAACTATTTAGGTTGAATTGGTCTATATATAATAGTACGCTCACAGGTGGGGACTGCCGGGTCGGTCGGTTTATACTTTAGGCAGCCTATTTGTACTCAAGCGCAATGATAAAAAGTCAATTCGCCTTTATTAACAATTACTTGTATGAATCAATACACACATACATTCAGACTGTATGTATTTAAGGTCACAGATTTCCGGGCGGGATAGTCAGATGACAGTGGGGAGAATGCGCCGCAATGGTTTCCTATATCATACACTCCCCGTGAGCTGTGAATAGTTAGTACCCCTCCGGCAATATTTACCCATGGGCTGAGTTATATATTTACCTCCGGCATGAAGCGCATCCTCATACGGGTATCTTTGGGTATCCTCATCACTATCGTCACGCTGGTACTGGCGCTGGCCGTGGCGGGCTATGTCTTTCAGGATAAGGTGAAGGTGCTCATCATCCAGAAGATCAATGAGCAGGTCACTGTGCCGGTCTCTGTGAAAGGGGGCATAGACTTCTCTCTGCTCCAGCACTTTCCTTACGCGTCGGTCACGTTCCACGATGTGGCTATCAAGAATAAGCTGAAGGGCGGGCGTGAAAACCTGCTACAGGTGCGGGAGTTCTCTTTCCTGTTTAATATGTGGGGGCTGCTGAGCCACAAGATAGAGGTGAGCCAGGTCTATGCCGCAGATGGCGCGCTGAATATGTATATGGATGCCCGCGGCAATGCCAACTGGGATATCTTTAAAAAATCGGCAGACAATAAACCATCGGGAGGGCTCAACCTGGATCTCAACAAGGCCATCGTCAAGAATGTAAAGTATACCTACCTCACTGGCGACCAGGAGGAGGACATACAGCTCAATATCTCCAAACTGGACCTCTCGGGTAATTTCCGGGCGGCACGCTTTGACCTGAATGCGAAGGGCGCGCTGATGATAGACCGCCTTCAGATCAATGGTGATGAGTATATAGCGCACAAAGCCTTTGACGCGGATATCACCATAGATGTAGACCAGCAGCAGAACCGATTTGCGCTGAATAAGGGCAACATAGAGATAGAGAAGAACAAGTTTGTGGTCAATGGCTTCTTCATCTCGAGCAAGCGGAACACGTATGTACAGTTTAACGCCAATACACAGGGCAAGGACATCTCCAAACTGATCGCGCTGATACCGCTACGGTTTACCTCTCAGCTGGCAGGCACAGAGGGCAGCGGCGGATATACGGTATCATCTAAGATCTATGGCCATATCCGCCCAGGTATCAATCCCATCATAGAGGTGACAGCCGCGCTGCATGACGCCGAGATACAGATACCCAAGATCAGCAAACCGCTAATGCACGTGACTGCCGAGGGCTATTACCGGATGGACTCCGTGGGAGATGACAAGCTCGTGGTGTCCAAATTCCACTCCGAATTCAATGGCTATCCACAGGCATTTGATCTGAAGCTGCTGCACCTGAAGTCGCCTGATATAGACTTTCACGCAGATGGCACGGCAGACCTGCATGAGCTCCGGACCTTATTTAGCGATACAGTGCTACAGAGTGCATCAGGCTTGATCACGTTCAAGGACTTTCACATACAGGGCAATAAGCGTGACTTTGATGCAGGGCAAAATTCCAATATCAAAGCCTCCGGCGAGTTTGATCTGAAGGATGTGAATGTAGAAGCAGGCAATGTGGCCTACGAAAAAATAAATGGCCACCTCTCCTATCAGGATAATGATATCAGCATCCATGGCCTGTCGGCCAAATTTCTCAATACAGAGTTTGTCTTTGATGGCACGGTCAATAACCTGATAGCCTACTCTATCTCTCAGGACAGGAGAAATAACACAGCAGACATCCCGCTGGGCGTAAACGGCACGCTGCGCATGCACAGCTTTGATCTATCGAGTCTCTTACACACTTACGATAAGAAGGGCAAACCGCATCCCACTACAGGCAAGGCAAAGCTGGACATCCGCGATGTGTTTAACATGGAGGGCCACCTGCAGGTCAGTATAGACAAGTTTGTGTATGAGCACATGCTGTTTGAAGATGTGAAGGCTGACCTGGGCCTCGTGCCATACCGCATAGATATCAGATCGCTCTCTACCACTGCTATGGGCGGCCAGATCACTGATGTGGGATATGTGGCATTCCTGCCGGGCAAACAGATGCTCATGAACCTCGGACTAAATATAGACAAGGTAGATCTGCCTATGCTCTTTCGCCAGTGTGACAACTTTAACCAGACCACGCTGACAGATAAGAATCTGAAAGGTAGCCTATCAGCCACACTTGCGCTGAAGACCATATGGAAGGACTACAAGGAGATAGACATGGATAAGCTGAGTGGCAACCTCTCCTGCAGTGTCCTTCACGGCGAACTGAATAACTTTGACCCCATCAAGTCTGCTTCCGCGTTTATCAAAGTGGATGAGCTGAACCATATCGTCTTCTCAGACCTGAGCAATACGCTGTCGATACAGGACCGCGTGATCACCATTCCTCGCATGGAGATACAGTCCTCCGCGCTGAACCTGATCATGTCCGGCACGCACACACTGGACAATCAGATAGACTACCATCTCAAGATCAACTTGCACAAACTCCTGGCAGCAAAGTTTGGCAGCAGGCAGAGCGATGTGCAGTACATAGAAGAGGATCCATACGCAGGTGTGAATCTTTACCTGCTACTCACTGGCAATATCTCAAACCCTAGCATCAAATATGACCGCGAGCAGGTGAAGAAGAAACTCAAACAAGACCTCGCCGATCAGAAGCAGGAGCTGAAAGAGCTCTTCAAGAAAGACAAGACGCAAAAGCCCGGCGCCAAAGAAGCCGCCCGGCGCGAGGAGAAGTACTACGACACCCGCAAGAAGCCGGAGGTCATAGACTTTGAGGAAGATAAGGAGAAGTAACACCTCATCCTACTGCCTTCGGCATCTCCCTTCTCCAAAGGAGAAGAGAGACCCATTTGAGCACTATTTGTTGTTTTAGGTGGATAGAATTCTCCGCTTATATTTGCCTCACTAAACCCTTACTCCATGAGGCAACTACTGATACTCTCGCTGGCCGCACTGATCGGCTTCACCTCCTGCCACAGCAAGCAAGCCGATGCAGATGTGCAGCGCCAGGCACAGGCATTTCTCGATGGCTACAACAAAGAATACCAACGCCTCACCTATGCGGATAACCTGGGCCAGTGGCAGCTCAATACGCATATCGTAGCCGGCGATACGATGGACCAGCACAATGCGGCTATCGCTACAGCCGCGCTGGCCGCCTATACCGGCAGCGCAGCCAATATAGACAGCGCCCGCAAGTACCTGAAAGAAAAGAACCAGCTCACACCGCTGCAGGTGCGCGAGCTGAATACGATCCTCTTCCTGGCGGGCAATAACCCTGCTACCGCCGGTGACGTGGTGAAGAAGCGTATAGACCTGACCAATGACCTGGTGGCAAAGCTGTACGGCTATACCTTTAAGATGAATGGCGCGGAGGTGACACCTAACAAGATAGACGAGATCCTGCGCCACTCCGCTGACCTCAATGAGCGCTTGGCCGCCTGGCAGTCTGCCAAGGAAGTAGGCAAGGGGCTCAAAGATGGTCTGGCCGAGGTACGCGACCTGCGCAATGCCTCTGTGACGCCACTGGATTATAAGGACTTCTTTGCCTACAATGCCTCTGACTATGGCATGAACACCGAGGAGATGACCACCCTCACGCATGGTATGATACGCGATGTGTGGCCGCTCTATCGCGAGCTGCATACCTGGGCGCGCTACACGCTGGCAGAGAAGTATCACCAGCCGGTGCCCGACTATATCCCTGCACACTGGCTGCCAAACCGCTGGGGTCAGGACTGGAGCGAGCTGGTAGATGTGAAAGGCCTCAATATAGACGGCTACCTCAAAGGTAAAGGCGCCGAGTGGATACCGCGCGAGTCGGAGCGCTTCTACATGAGCATCGGGTTTGACTCGCTGCCGCCGGTATTTTGGGAAAAGTCATCTCTCTACCCTGTGCCAGCTGGTGCCGGCTATAAGAAGAACACACACGCCTCTGCCTGGCACATGGACCTGGCAGATGATATCCGCTCCCTGCAGAGCATAGAGGCCAATACCGAGTGGTGGGCAACCTGCCTGCATGAGTTCGGCCATATCTACTACTACCGCTGCTATAGCAACCCGTCCGTGCCTATCCTCCTGCGCAATGGCGCGAACCGTGGGTATCATGAGGCCTTTGGCACCATGATGGGTCTGGCGTCACTACAGAAGCCATTTCTGCAAGGGCTGGGCATGATAGACGCCAAGGCAGCGACCAATGATACGATGCAGCTCCTGAGCCAATCGCTGAAATACATCGTAAACATCCCATGGGGTAGCGGTACGATGACAGAGTTTGAGCATGCGCTCTACAGCGAGAAACTGCCCAAGGATCAGTTTAACGCCAAATGGTGGGAGCTGGTAAAGAAATGCCAGGGTATCGTACCGCCTGCCGAGCGTGGCGAGGAGTATTGTGATGCTGCTACCAAGACGCACATCATAGACGATCCGGCACAATACTACGACTACTCTATAGCCAATGTTCTGCTGTTCCAGTTCCACGCCTACATAGCTGACAATATCCTGCATCAGGACCCACACGCTACCAACTACTGGGGCAATAAGGACGTGGGCGCATTCCTGAAGCAGGTGATGGCTCCCGGCCAGAGTGTAGACTGGCGCGAGCACCTGCAGGCTACCATCCATAGCGACATGAGCGCTAAGCCGATGGTAGAGTACTTTGCCCCACTCATGGCCTGGCTGAAAGAGCAGAACAAAGGCCGCAAATACACCCTACCGGAGCAGGCTCCGTATTAAAAACCAAGACAACTTTACATCAGAAAAAATACCTGCAGCCATCCGTACTAACGGGTGGCTGTTTTGCGTTCATATCTCAATTATCTCTGCCTTTTTCCCCGTTAATAATTCCCCGCTCAGAAATCCACCATTTACTACATTCGCAGCCTCCCATGCAGGAACCAAACTATATCAAAAACTCGGTCACAGCTACCTTCGGGCTTATCTTTTGCCTGGGGCTGCTGTATGCGGTACCTGAGTTTGACTTTGGCTCCTTTCACTACCGCCGGGTCAATATCCTGAGTGATATCATGGCGAAGAAACCAGCAGCTACGGAGACCAAATTTGCAGTGCGCAATGACAGCACTTTCATAGAGATCAAGCCACCACACGATGACCGCTGCAAGCCGGGCATCACCTGCATAGAGGACTACAGCCCTGACAGCTCGGGCATGCAGGCATATCTGGCTGCGCTGGACTCAGTAGATCAGCAGGTGCTTCGCATCGCGTACTTTGCTGACTCATATGTAGAAGGCGATATCATGCTGCAGCCCCTGCGCGACACCCTGCAGCAGGTATATGGTGGCAGTGGTGTAGGCTTTGTGCCGATCACCTCTGAGGTGGCGGGCTTCCGCATGAGCATCATACACAAGTTTGACAACTGGATCACCTACTCTATGGTGGGCGCGCGTAGCAATGAGCATCCGCTCGGGCCAGCGGGCTTTGCCTTTGTACCAAAAGAAGAAAACCAGGTGACCTATAAGGCCAGCCGCTATCGCCATCTTAATACACTGCCTACCGCGCAGCTCTTCTACAGGGCCTGTGCGAATGCCTGCGCTGTGGTGAAAAATGAAACTGATACCATAGGCCTTACCGGAGAGAAACCTGTCAATGTGGTCACGCTCGCTAAAAATGCACAGTCGCTCAAGCTAAGCTTCATCACAGACTCCATGGACCTGTATGGTATCAGCTTTGAGGACACACGTGGGGTATCGGTAGATAATTTCTCCATGCGTGGCAACTCGGGTACCGCGCTGAACTATGTAAGCGAGGAGATGTATCGCAGCTTCAATGCAGTGCATCCCTACCGCCTGATCTTCCTCTCCTATGGCCTCAATGTAGCGAGTGAGAAGCAAACGGACTACAGCGCCTATGGCAAAGGCATGACACGGGTGATAGAGCGTATGAAGGCGGCTTTCCCAAACAGTAGCATCGTACTGGTGGGCTGTAGTGATCGCGGCGCCAATGTGGACGGAGAGTATATGACCATGGAGAATGTCAAACTACTGATACGTGAGCAGCGCAAAGTGGCAGCGAAGAATGGCATCTGCTTCTGGGATATGTTTCAGGCGATGGGTGGCGACTCTACCATGGTGCGCTGGGTGGCAGCACAGCCCGCGCTGGCCAATAGCGACTATACCCACCTGACATTCAAAGGGGGCCACCGCATAGCTGACCTCCTGGCAGGCACACTGCTGTATGAGAAGGAGAAATACGATCGCCGTAGGAAACTGACAAAGAAAAAACTGGTCTCTGTAAATCAAGTAAAAGTTGAAGGGTAGCAGCATGACATATCATCTATCGGGCAGGGACTCCTGCTACCTGCTGCGCAGTATCTGGCTGCTGCTGCTGCTGCCGCTCCTGCACGCATGCAGCGCCGCAGACGGTGGTAAAGAGGTGCCATATACCGTGCAGAAGTATCCCTTCATCCACACAGAGCGCAATGAGATCATCCATGCAGAGTCTCTAGACTCGGTATTTGAGCAGCTATACCAGCTGCGTGCCTCGCGGCCATTGCGTGTGAATATCCTACAGATAGGAGACTCACACATACAGGCTGACTTTATCTCCTCGGCACTACGCACCAACTTCCAGACCGCCTTTGGTAATGCAGGGCGTGGCCTCGTAGTGCCACTGCATGTAGCCGGCACCAATGAATCATTCAATTATCGCATTACGAGCAATGTGGTGTGTACGTCTAAGCGTTGTGTGTTTGTAAATGACCCTATGCCTATCGGTATCGGCGGTGTGACCATTCGTTCCTTCTCAGAAAACACCTCCTTCCGCATCAGGTCTTTTAATCAAGGTCCCCTCAACTATGCATTCAGCAAGGTGACACTGTTTTATCAGAAGGATAGCTCGGCCTTTGACTTTGATGTATTGGACACTGCAGGGCGTATCATCAGCAGCCTGCATCATGCACTGGAAGATGACTATTCCTTTACATCACGCACAGACCTGCCGTACAACACAAATGATATTACGCTCCGCGTAAAAAAGCTCTCCGAGCAGCAAAATGAGACGACAGTCTACGGCCTCAATCTGGAGAATGACAGCAGTGGTGTGCTGTTTCACTCCGTGGGTGTGAATGGTGCAGAGGCTTTTCAGTATGTGCGTGCGTCTTACTTTGCTGAGCAGACGCAGGCGCTGCAGCCTCAGCTCATCATCATCTCACTGGGCACTAATGAAGCGCAGCGGTTGCCATTTGACACCAGGGGCACGATAGCCAAGCTCGACTCATTGGTCAAAGCACTGTACTTCTACAACCCCAAAGCTAAGATCCTGATCACGACACCGACGGACTCCTATTTCCGCAAGAAGTATTACAACAATTCACTGGCTGCGCTGCACACCGCTATGGTGCAGTATGCTACAGACAATGGCATCGCCATCTGGGACCTCTACTCTATAGGCGGCGGCTACAAGTCTTGCTACCAGTGGAAGCGCTACGGCCTGATGCGTGCAGATGGCATACATTTTACCAGCCAGGGCTATGCCTTTCAGGGCAACCTGCTGTTTGAAGCCCTGATGAAGGCATATAACCAATACGCTCAGAACAAACCGGACATCAAGTGACCCTATGCCAGCAATAGACATCCATAAACTGCTCCATCAGTTCGAGTACATACCGCGCCAGCCGCTGATCTTCAGCTCGGGTTTGTTCCTTTTCCTGTTTGCCGGTTTTATCAGTATCTTCTACCTGATCCATCATAAGCATAATGTGAAGCTGCTGTATGTGGTCCTTTTCTCTTACTACTTCTATTACAAGTCCAGCGGCATCTACTTCCTGCTGCTGGTACTCTCTACGGTGGTAGACTACAACCTCGCCAATATCATGGCCAATGCGCCCAAGGGCTGGCAGCGCAAAGGGCTACTGATCTTCAGCCTCGTGCTGAATCTCGGCCTGCTGGGTTATTTCAAATACACTAATTTCCTCTACGAGATATACTGCGCGGCCTGTGGTAGCAACTTCAGCCCCTTCAGTATCTTCCTACCTGTGGGTGTGTCATTCTTTACCTTCCAGTCGCTCAGCTATACCATAGACATCTATCGCGGCGAGCTGAAGCCCGTAAAGCGCATGCTGGATTATGCCTTCTTCGTGTCCTTCTTCCCGCAGCTGGTAGCGGGGCCTATCGTGAGGGCGCGCGACTTCATCCCTCAGATATCGATGCCTACTATCGTGACGCGGGCCATGTTCAGTGAGGGCATGTACCTGATCATCTCGGGCCTCTTCAAGAAGGCCGTGATCTCCGACTATATCAGCGCCAATTTCGTAGACCGCATCTTTGCCAATCCGACACTATATACAGGACTGGAAAACCTCTTTGGCGTCTATGGCTATGCGCTACAGATCTACTGCGACTTTAGCGGCTATAGTGATATGGCTATCGGTATTGCGCTGCTGTTTGGCTATAGGTTGTGCATCAACTTTGACTCACCCTATCAGTCATCCAGCGTCACGGAGTTTTGGAGGAGGTGGCACATCTCGCTGTCTACCTGGCTGCGGGACTACCTGTATATCTCCCTGGGAGGAAACAGGAAAGGCCGCTTCCGCACCTACCTGAACCAGTTTATCACCATGCTGCTAGGTGGCCTGTGGCATGGTGCAGCATTCCGGTTTATCATCTGGGGTGCGCTGCATGGTATAGCGCTGGGCATAGACAAGTGGGTGAAAGAGTACTTCAAAATACCTGACACTAAGTTGGTCAAGGTACTCGGCGTGATCCTTACCTTCCACTTCGTTTGCTTCTGCTGGATCTTCTTCCGCGCAGACAATATGCAGATAGCGACCTCCGTCATATCGCAGATAGCTACGCACTTCACACCATCTATCTTCTTCAATTTCGTAGCCGGCTATCAGAATGTACTGCTCGTGATGCTGCTGGGCTATATCCTGCACTTCCTGCCGCACCACATAGAGCTGCAGGCGCAGCAGGCCGTATACCGTATGCCGCTGCCGGCAGTAGTAGCCATGCTGGCCGTGGTAGTGGTGATACTCGTGCAGGTCAAGACCTCAGAGATACAGCCGTTTATTTACTTCCAGTTTTAGCGGGGGCAAATGGCCACTCGTGAGCGATATTGGCCTTGATCAGGAAAAGTACGCATCCAGTGGCTATCACACCCAGTGCGCCGATGATGAACGTAACATCTGCATAGCAGAATATAAAGCCCCATACCACCAATGCGATGAGCGCAGGTACGGGATAGAGCAGCATACGATAGGGAAACTTCTCCTCCTTCATCCGCGCGTGGTAAAGCAGCAGCCCCACAGCCTGCCCTACGAACTGGATAATAATGCGCATAGTAACGATCGCTGAGATCACCTCACCCAGGCGGAAAAGCAGGCTAAACACAAACGCCACACCTGCCAGCATCAGCAGCGATACGTAGGGAAAATGCTTGGTAGGGTGCAGACGGGAGAAGATGCTGAAAAAATTACCATCGGTAGCGGCGGCATAGGGCACGCGTGAATAGCCTAGCATGACTGCAAAGAGCGATGACACTGCGATCAGCAGCACCAATACTGTAGCTACGAGTGCCGCAGTATGACCATATATCCGCTCAAAGAAAAGACTCACGATAAACTTAGAATCCTTTGCCTCCTGCCAGGGTATGGTGCCCAGCACGGCCGTATGCATGGAGAGGTAGAGCAGAGCGATGCCCGCTATGGAGATGAAAATACTACGCGGGATATTTACCTCCGGCTCTTTGATCTCACCACCCAGGTGGCAGACATTGTAGTAGCCGAGATAGGAGTATACGGTTTTAAGCGAGGCCTGGCCCAGGCCAAAGAAAAAGAGCGGTGTGAGATCAGGCACTATATCGTGCACGCCTCCGGCGAAAGACAGCGATGAGTCAAAATGAGTGAAGCCGCTCGCGATAAGCCACAGTATGGTACCGATCACGATCATGCCCATCACCACAGATATCTTGCCGATGTCATTGATCTTGCGATATAGCAGGAACGTTATGAGGATCACCAATCCCCCGGATACAGCCTTCTGCTCTATGGTGCTGAGCGGTATGAGAAACGTAAGGTACTGCGCGAAACCTATCGCGCCGGAGGCTATGACCAGCGGTGCTTGTATAGAGGTCTGCCAGACATAGAGGAATGCCATAAGACGGCCCCACTTTTGCTTGCCATACAGGTTTTGGAGAAATGCGTAGCTACCGCCAGCCTCCGGCCATTTGGCGCCGAGCTCTGCCCACACCGCTCCGTCTGCAAAAGCCAGCAGTGCGCCCAAAAGCCAGGCGATGATAGACTTAGGCCCGCTCATCGCGCCGATCACGAATGGCATGGTGACAAAGGGACCGATGCCCACCATATCTATCATATTGATGGCTACCGATTGACCCAGGCTGAGACCGCGTACGAGTTTTGACATTTCACCCAAAATAACGAAGGTTTATCCTAAAATTGTAACCTGAAATAATGCCATCGTGACGATAGATCAGTATACCCGCCCTACCCCCTTTATAGATAGTGACAATCCTGAGGTGATAGCCTATGCCAAAGCGCATACCACACCAGAGATGTCTGACCGTGAGAAGGCGGTAGCGCTGTACTATGCCGTGCGTGATGATATCCGCTACGATCCGTACCACATCATACTGGACCCTGAGGCGATCTCCGGCAGTCTGACGCTCCAGAGGCGCTATGGCTACTGCATAGAGAAATCACTCCTGCTGGCCGCTGCCGGCCGTGCGGTGGGTATCCCGTCGCGCCTCGGCTTCTCTATCGTGCAGAACCACCTCTCTACGGAGAAGTTTATCCGCATGCTGCGCTCGGACAAGTTTGTCTTTCATGGCTACAATGAATTTCTGCTGGACGGCAAGTGGGTGAAGTGTACGCCTGCTTTCAATAAAGCGCTGTGCGTTTTATTTGGCACAGCGCCGCTGGAGTTTGATGGTATACATGATTCTATCTTTCAGGAGTTCTCACCGGATGGACAGCAGTACATGAAGTATGTACATGAGTACGGCCAGTTTGATGACATGCCATATGACCTCTTTGTGTCCGAGCTCAAGCTGCACTACCCGCATCTATTTGATGAGAATGGGGTGATGCTCACGAAGTGGAATGATTAAGTGTTTGGCCTTACTCGTAAAGCGGGAAAGTATAACCGCAAAGACAGCGGAGAACGTAAAGGACTATTTAAAATGCATAAGGCTTGGTGATAGAATATTGTCTTGCTGATAAAGCCGGAAAATATAACCGCAAAGAACGCGGAGGACGCGGAGGATTTTTAAACTACAATGCTATGAATGAACCTTTTGAGAAAGATGAAGATAGAATAGCCTCTATCGTGGTAGATTGCGCTCTTCGAGTGCATAAGGAACTTGGACCTGGTTTATTAGAATCTAGTTATGAAATTTGCCTGGCTTATGAATTGCGTAAAGCTGGACTTTCGATAGAAGTTCAAAAAGGACTACCCATAATATACGCTAACATCAAGCTCGATGCAGGCTACAGGATTGACATACTCGCTGAACAGAAAGTAATTATTGAACTGAAATCTGTGGAGACCCTTAATAATATCCATATAGCGCAAATGCTGACCTATCTTAAACTTTCAAAATGTAAGCTAGGCATACTGTTGAATTTTAATGTTTCTTATCTGAAAAACGGTGGCATTCGCAGAATAGCTAATGGTTTATAGTATATAATCCTTTGCGTTCTCCGCTGTCTTTGCGGTTAACTTAAATTGAATGAAATGACATATAAAGAAGCCGTAGACTACCTGCTCAATCAGCTACCGATGTTTCAGCGCGTAGGGGCTGCGGCCTATAGAGCTGACCTGGGCAATATCACTGCACTATCAGATATACTAAGCCATCCGGAGCGCGATACAAAGTTCATCCATGTGGCGGGGACAAATGGCAAGGGCTCTGTAACCCACATCATCGCCTCCATTCTGCAGGCGCAGGGATACAAGGTAGGGGTCTTCACCTCCCCACACTACCGCGACTATCGCGAGCGTATCAAGATTAATGGACAACTGATCACGCGGCCATTCATCACCCGTTTTGTCAATGATAACCTTGAAAAATTCAAGACTGTCAATGCCTCCTTCTTTGAGATCACTACAGCGCTGGCCTTTGCCTATTTTCAGGAGAAAAAGGTGGACTACGCCATCATAGAGGTGGGCATGGGCGGCCGTCTGGACTCGACCAATATCATCACTCCTCTCCTATCCGTCATCACTAATATCAGCTTTGATCATACACAGTTTCTCGGCAACACGCTGCCGCTAATAGCCGGTGAAAAGGCCGGCATTATCAAGTCAAAGGTCCCGGTAGTGATCGGAGAGACTCACGCTGAGACTAAGGATGTATTCCTTAGTATAGCTGATAAAAACAATGCACCTATCACCTTTGCTGATAAGAAGATCAGGCTATCTGATTTTAAAACAGAGGCCAACGGCAGTTCTTTCTCCGCAGGAGGCAAGGCATATAAGAGCGACCTGACAGGTGACTATCAGAAGAAGAACATCACCACTGCACTCGCTGCCATACAGCAGCTACAGGCAGGCGGCGTCAAGATAGCTGACAGCGCGATCGTGAAGGGGCTGAAGCAGGTCAAAACGTCGACCTACTTTATAGGCCGCTGGATGGTGACGAGCAAGAAGCCGCTCGTGATATTCGACAGTGCGCACAATGAGGGCGGGATCAAAGAACTGACATCACAGCTGCGAAACCTCACTTACGATCAGCTGCACTTCGTGTATGGTACTGTGTCTGACAAAGACATTACGCATATCCTCTCCCTGCTGCCAAAGAAAGCTACCTACTACTTCTGCAAGCCGGACATACCGCGCGGCAAGGATGCAAAGCAGCTACAGGACGAGGCCAAGGCTCAAAAGCTGCACGGAGCAGTCTACCCCTCCGTGAAAAAAGCCTACAAGGCAGCACTGGCCGGGGCAGGAAAAAATGACCTGATAGTGGTCAGCGGCAGCATCTTTGTAGTAGCGGGGCTGGTTTGAGTTTTATTTTGCTGGTTTTAAGTCCTACTTTCGCGGCTATGTCACAATATCCTGCCGTCATACTCCACCCGCACAAGGCCGAGGCCGTCAAACGTTTTCATCCATGGATCTTTTCCGGCGCTATACAGCGCAAGGATAATAATGTGACCGACGGCGCACTGGTAGAGGTGCAGGACGGGCGCGGCCAGTTTCTGGCACTGGGCTACTATAGCTCGGGCAGCATAGCGGTGCGCGTCTTGTCTTTCACGCCTGTAGCCTCTATGGAGGAGCTTTGGCTGAATAAGATACAATCAGCATATACACTCCGCAAAAACATAGGCATCACCGATAGCACAGAGACAAATGTCTACCGCCTGGTGAATGCCGAAGGCGATGGTGTGCCGGGCCTGGTGATAGACTACTATGCAGGCACCTGCGTCTTTCAGGCGCATAGCCTTTTCATACACGGCCAGCGACAGCTGATCACTGAGGCGCTAAAAAAGGTGCTGGGTGCATCTCTCAAGGCAGTATACGATAAGAGCGAAGCCGTACTGGAGCGCAAGCAAAAGGCAGAAGTAACCGGCTCCTACCTCTATGGAGAGAAAACATCGAGCGAAGTGCTGGAATACGGGCATAAATTTCTCGTAGACTGGGAGGGTGGCCAGAAGACTGGCTTCTTCATAGACCAGCGTGAAAACCGCCAGCTCCTCTCCCACTATGTGAAAGGCAAGCGCGTGCTGAATACATTCAGCTATACCGGAGGCTTCTCCGTCTATGCTGCGAAAGCTGGCGCTACCCTCGTGCACTCAGTAGATAGCTCTGTGAAGGCTATAGAGCTGGCTGTGCAAAACATAGCGCTCAATAATATTGCGGAGGGCGTACACCAGGCTGCCGCGGAGGATGTATTTGAATTTATGAAACGTTCACCGGATCACTACTATGATGTGATCGTACTAGACCCACCCGCCTTTGCCAAGAATCAGCATAGCCGCCACCAGGCAGTACAGGCATATAAGCGCCTCAACAAGGCGGCCTTTGATAAGATCAAGCCGGGCGGTATCGTGTTTACCTTCTCCTGCTCACAGGCTGTGGGTCCTGAACTGTTCGACGGTGCTGTAGCGGCAGGCGCTATAGAGAGCGGCCGCAATATCCGCATCATAGACCACCTCAATCAGCCGGCAGATCACCCGCAGAGCATCTTCCATCCGGAGGGGCTGTACCTGAAGGGGTTGGTACTCTCAGTGGAGTAGGAGATTTCTGATTTTTGATTTATGATTTCTGATTTGGCAACTTCTTAATGCACGAATACATTATTAGCTGACCTTAGTGCATCTTCAAATGCCTTGACAGAAAAGTCGGGGCCGAAGTCCTTCAGCGGATCAAAGTAATTGAGGAGATTCTCTGTAGGCATATTGCCTATCAGGTCATCATCTGCCATGGGGCAGCCGCCGTAGCCCTTGATCACAGAGTCGAAGCGCATGCAGCCATTTTTGTAGGCGGCGTCTACTTTCACACGCCAGTTGTGCGGAGCAGTGTGCAGATGCGCGCCGATCTCCAGCTGCGGGAATCGTGGTATCAGGGTACTGAACAGATGCGTGATCGTGTCAGGCGTAGCGACACCTACCGTATCAGACAGCATGAATATTTTGATACCGAGCTGGCTCAGTTGCTCTACCCAGCGCTCTACTATCTCAGGGTTATAAGGGTCTCCATATGGATTGCCAAAGCCCATGGATATATACAGGATCAGTTCTTTGCCATGCTCGTCACAGAGTTGCTTGATCCGGGTCACTCGCTCGAGAGACTGCTGTATGGTAGCATGCGTATTGCGCATCTGAAAGGTCTCTGACACGGAGAACGGGAATCCGAGATAAGTGATCTCCTTATGCTGGCAGGCGTTTTGCGCGCCGCGCTCATTGGCTATGATGGCTATGAGTTTTGTTTTAGTAGCAGAGAGATCGAGACCCGCCAGTACCTCTACGGTATCTGCCATCTGAGGTATGACCTCCGCAGAGACGAAACTGCCAAAGTCCAGTGCATAATAGCCCACGCGGAGCAGCTTATTGATATACTCTATCTTGCTCTCCGTAGGGATGAAATACTTCAAGCCCTGCATGGCATCTCTGGGGCACTCTGTCAGCTTGATCATTCGGTCAGGTCGTTTTAGTGAGGGTGAAGGTGGGACTTCTTTTACAAAAATAAAAATCACACCTCTCCCAACCCTCTCCAAAGAAGAGGGCTTTAATACTACTATCTCGCAGTATATCTATATTCACGCCATGATACTGATAGACCAGCGCGACCATCACGACCCCTATCTGAATGCTGCCATGGAAGACTACCTCGTGCGCACGCTGGTACCGGGAGACGAGATGTATGCGATGCTCTACATCAACGATGCCAGCGTAGTGGTAGGCAAAAACCAATCGATATACAAAGAGGTGAGCTTTGACTACTTGCGCATGGGTGGCACGGTGGTGCGGCGGCTGTCGGGTGGCGGCACCGTATACCACGACCCGGGCAATCTATGCTTTGCCTTCATCTGTGCCTTTGACGACCGGCGGGTGAATAACTACGCCTACTTCAATCAGCCCGTCCTGGATGCACTGCATGCAGCAGGCATACAAGCGGAATTTAATAAGCGCAATGACATCATCTGGCAGGGCAAGAAGATCTCGGGTAATGCACAGTTTACCGATCGTAAGAATATCCTGTCTCATGGCACGCTGCTGGTCAATAGCGACATAGAGGCCCTGCGTGTGGCGCTGCGTCGTAACGAATTTGAGATAGAGTCTAAGGGAGTGGCCTCAGTGCGCAGCACAGCGATGAATATCTCTGAGAGCAGCGACCAGATCAGGACTGCTGCAGGCCTGCGGGAGCATCTGCTGTCATCCCTGCCTGTATCTGCGAGGCACGAGCTATCTGAGCAGGAGTGGCATGAGGTATACGCCACAGCAGAAAAATACCGCTCCGCTGCCTGGCTCTGGGGCCGCAATCCCTATACAAAAATAATGCGCGATGGTGTGACGATAGAGGTAGAAGACGGGCTGATCAGCAGCATCACATCCGCAGGCCCAGACTTACAGACTATAATAGGTAAACCCTACCGATACGATGTATTGAAAAATGAAGTAGACGGCGCGACACTCACGCGCATTTTCTAGGTGCGCCAGAAGCGTAGCAACAGCACCTCTGCACCGAGGGCCACGAGAGTGAGCACGATGAAGAGCTTCCATAGCGACACGCCTCTATCCATCTCTTTGATCACCTGTGCTACCTCCAGTCCCACGCTATTGGCCACATTGATATTGCTGCCGCTGTATTTGGTGCGGAGCTCATCTACTTTGTAGAAATTAAGATCAGACTCGCGGCGGTCGTAGTTTAGTGCTATCACGTCTGCCGAGTCCGAGTTTTCCAGAGATACATTGTAGAAGCCGGCCTTTTTGATCTGGTCTTTCAGTCCCAGTATCACCTTGCTGCCCAGTGCAAACTGCTCCGGTATGAACTCTACATTGTCACCCTTTACCTTGTAGACCTTATCTGTGCCTGCGCCCTTGCTGGCTATCTCTATCCCTTGCTTATCTCCTATTTTGTAGGCCAGGTTGTCTTCATGATTGCCCATCACGGCCATCTTGTATAGCATAGGGGCAAAGATAGCATGGATAGGCAGGTCAGAGTTTGCCTTGTCCAGTGGCGCAGCGCATACATAGAGGGCACCTGACTTGTAGCCTGTCTTTGAGAGAAACTCGCCTCCATCCTTCAGCGAGAGTACAGCCTCATCCATGCCTGTAGACCTGCTGCCTATAGCGTAGTATTTCTTGGCCTTTGGCATGCTCATATTCTCCGGCACTTTGTCAAAGATGTCTTTGAAAAGGCCTTGCTGCATGTTGATCTTTGCTATATCCTGTTCCGACTCGCGCCATGCTCCCAGTGTACCGGCGCCTACAGAAGAGAGGAACGCGTTATAAGATTCAGCGTTTGCTTTGTCTGCCGGGAAGAGACATATCGTACCGCCATCTGCCAGGAAGCCACTCAATGCAGTAGAAAGACCCGATGAGATACTATTGACACCGGATACTACGAGCAGTTGATTACCCTTGATACGGCTATAATCCAGAGAGCCGGATAGCGCAGACTGATAATCAAACTCTGCCTGGTCTTTGAATACAGCATCTACATAGGCATTGGCACGGCCCTCACTGATAGAGAGTACCTTAATCTTATCGGCTACGTGGAATGCGAAAAAGTAATTGTCATCATAGGTGATCGGATAATCTTGCAGGCTCAATTCTGCCTTATTCCATCCCGTTTGGTTGATCACAAAGCCTATCGTATCATAAGCATAAGAACCAGGCTCTATTATGAAGTCTGCTATACCCTTATTCTGTCCGTTTATTTTGAGGGAGATACGGTTTTCATCGGTGGCTTTCTCACCGCTGTTGCGCAGCTTCACTATCAGGTGGGCACTCTGGCCGGGCAGCTGCACAGGCTCATTAAACCAGGCTGTATCTATGAATATATTCTGCTGTACATCTGCTGCGAGTGGTATGAGGTTATACTTCACCGAGGTATCGGGTGTGAAGTCGCCTATATTGTGCTGGAAGTCTGAGAGCAGGTAGGCCACCTTATTGCGGGAGTTTTCCAGGCTGAGGGCATCTGCCTGCCTGCGGGTGATCTCTGTGAGGCTACGCGCAGCAGGAGATATCTCTACCTCATCCAGCATAGAGAGAAATTCCTCCTTGCTCACCAGGCGTTGCTGTTTGCCCTGCAGGTCATTGGTCACCAGCTGAAACTGGTCATTGGGCGCATAGTTCTGCACGATTTCTTTGCCAGCCTGTTTGGCTTTGTCCAGCAGGCGTATACCACCGCTCATGCCATTCATAGAGTTAGAGTTGTCTACATAGACACTCACGTATTTTTTGCCGGAGGCAATATTGGTATTCTTCTTGGGTATGAATGGCTGCGCAAAAGCCAGCACGAGAAACGCCACCGCCAGCATACGGGCAGCGAGCACCAGCAGGTGCTTCACGCGGGAGCGTGAGGTAGTTTCCTCCTTTACCTCTTTGAGAAAAGATACATTGCTGAAATAAACCGTCTTGAAGCGCCTGAAGTTGAACAGGTGAATGATAACCGGGATAGCCAGAGCCGCGAGCGCAAAAAGAAACGACGGATATAGGAACTGCATACACGGCTAAAATAGAGAATATATGCCAAGGCTAAAGAGATTTTGGCAAGCTGCCCGGCACATAATCTCTGATGCGGTGCGCCGTGCTATCAGACCGTGCATACTTCGGCAGCGAATCTCCCCAGAATACGACATTGTATTTATGATCTTTCAGAAAGAGGTAATCGGACTCATACCGCCCACTATAGGCAGGCACGCCGACATAAAACATTTCATCTATATTCTCCAGCTGCTCCATTCCTAATATGACACTGTTAGCTGGCAGCTTGCCATACAGTTGCTTGATCGCGCTTGTATTTGCCAGCTTGAAAGCACGCGTATGCCCTTGCCAGGTATCAGGGTCAAAGTGGTTTTCCACTATCATAAACCAATGAATAAACCGGAGCAGCAGAGCTATAAGTACGACTCCTCCAGCCACGTATCGCAATGTACCGAAACTCCATATCAGTCGCAGCGCCCACCCGATGACTGCTGATAGCAATATCAGGCCCAGCGGCATCACTACCATCACATATGAAGGTAGTTTGGTCTGAGCCACTGTGAAAAAACAATAGACCAGCAAAAACATGAATGAAAGCGCAGCAGCCAGTCGTAGCCTGCGGGCAAAAAATAAAGAAACCACCATACTCCATCCGATCAGATACTGCAAACCTCTGTAGTACTCCGGGAGTATGTGTATGTAAAACCATCTCTCGTGCTCGTGCCCCTCCACTACCTGAAAGAAATGCTTGCTGTTATAGGCATATTCAAAATGAGCCTCCACCGGATACCGGCACAGGATAAAGATCTGCCATGGCAGGAATACAAGGAAACAGACAGCCAAAGCCTTAGCCAGGTTTTTGAGCGTGGCTGTCGTGAATAAGTCTTTGTGCAGGAAAAGATGATAAAAGGCAAAACCCGAAAAAACAAGCATACCAGTCAGCCATTTGCACAGCACGGCACAGCCGGCAAAAGCCCCCATCATCAGCAGATAGCGCTGCCGCCCCCTCTGCTCAAAAGACACCCAGGCCCATATAGACAATGTGACGTAAAATAGAAAGGCAATGTCATTGTGCTCCATGCCCATCATACCGCTATTCATCTCTAGCAGTGGCTGATAGCAGGATAGTATAAAGGCAGAGATAAAACCCGCTACAGGATCGAAAACCATCCTGCCTATCTGATATACCACCAGGATCAGCATAGAAGTCATAATAAGGCTGGGCAGCCTGACCGCAAACTCGGTGGCCCCAAACATCCGGATAGAAAGCGCCATCTGCCATAGGAAGAGTGGCTGTTTGTGCAGCCAGATATGCTTGTCTGTCCACTCCTCGCGCACGTTAGCTAAGATATGATGCTCTATCAAAGTCGGCTTCAGCCAGTGTTGGGCGAGGTTCTTAGCCACCAGTGCATGAAAGCGTTCGTCCCAGTCATGCAGAAACGGGTCGAGGGTAGCAAAATAATAGCGCAGCACCACTCCACCTGTCAGCAGCGTGAGCAGTGCGTACCTATGCCTGCCTGAGAGAAACAGGAGCGCTGCCCCTACGTGCAGGACCATGGCCAGCTGAAAGAGACTTTCCCCTGTCACGATCGTAGCGCTTTTAGGATAGCTTCATTCACATCTGCGGGCTGTGTACAGCCCATCACATGAGAGCCGCCGGGTATAGCTACTACATTCCGCACCCGGGAGAAAGGAAACAGCCTGTCGCGGGTACCATGTATATGCACTACATCAGGTCTGTGATCCGGGCCTCCATCCCAGTGTATCACTTCATTGATAGCCCACTCTACAAAGTCCGGATCAGCATCTTCATGCATGTCCATGAGCAGCTTGGCCACACGTGTATCACGCTTTGTGATCAGTACCCTGATATTAGATTTACTGAAGTCGATGAACCTTTTTCCGGAGAGTAGCTTATGTAGTTTCAGGTACTTCATGACGCGTATCCACAGGGGCAGCTCACCGCGATGCTTGACTGATGAGATCAGGATCACCTTCTGGGGCTGCACTATTCGTGCTATTTCCATAGACAGGATGCCTCCCAGTGAGGTGCCTATCAGTATGAATGGCTCTGACGTATCGATCCGGGCAGTGAGCCTGAGGGCATAGGCACGCAGATCCTCACCCGGTAGTGGCTTCTGATGCTCCAGCACCTCGTAGCGCTCCAGTATAGACATCTGCGACTCGTACATGCGCCTATCAGCCCCGAGGCCGGGTATCAGGTATATCATCGGTGCAGCCATCAGTTCAGCGCTTTATCCCACATTTCATCATATTCTTTGTGCTCCGGGAGATTGCCGTGGCCAGCGCCCGGCACCTCTATATAGGTGAACTGGTGCAGTCCCAGCTCGCGAAACTGGCGTGGTGACTCTACAGGTATCACCCTGTCAGCTGTGCCATGTATCACATAGGTAGGGTGCTGTATATCTCTCAGGTACTGATAGGTGCTGAGGGGATAGCGTGACAGCAGCCCGATAGGCATGAAGCCATACCTCCGCTTCCCTACATCCGTGATAGAGTAGTAGGGGCATTCTAGTACCAGTGACTTAAACCAGGCCCTGTCACGCGCCGTATGCGCCGCCACGCCCGTACCGAGAGACATGCCGTAGATCACTATGCGGCTGGTGGGGAAGTGTGCCCTCGCGGAGTCATACAGGGCCAGCCCGCTGTTAAAGATATTATCCTCAGAAATCGTACCCGTACTCTTGCCATAGCCGGAGTAGTCTACCATCATACAGTCATAGCCGCGAGAGGTGAAATAGCCGGCCTTGCGCCCTGCGCGATCCAGCGCCTCTCCATTGCCATGAAAGAAGATGACCACGCCCCTGGCAGGTGTATCTGTGTAGAAGTGGAGTGCATCCAGGTCACTCCCATCAGCCAGATGGATGCGAAACTCATCATACCTGCCGGGAAACTCATATTTGAAATCCTGCGCTATCGGATACGGGTGAAAGAGCAACTTCTCCTGATAGAAGTACATGACCGCGCAAAGCAATACGTAAACCGCTACGATCCCTATGGCAAGCCGCCCGAGCCACTTTTTCATATTTACCCGTGTTTCAGACAAAACTAAGCATTGCACTTATTTTTGATGTCAAAAATTGTATTTTAGGCTTTTATATAGTCGTACATGGCCTCTAGCACCCCGGAAATTCTCAAAGCTCTCTTAGGAAAGTCTGCAGACCTGGGTAAACTATCCCCTGACGCGAAAAAACTACTGGACACTATCCAGACTGAGCTGCAGAGTGATGTCTTCAGGCACTTCTTTGGCGAATATGAAAAGCTCAACAGTATAGGCCTGACGCCAGCTGACCTCCGCCAGTACTTTGACGAATGGTATACTGATGCAGTCTCTATTATCAATGACTCCGGTGTGCAGCTCTTTATCAATGAGCAGCACACTAAGATCTTTGGCTATACCGCTGCAGACCTGGTGGGACACGATACCTATGGCATGCTATTCCCCGAAGAATTTAAACCTGTCATAAAGGCGAAATCTGAGCTGCGCCGCAAGGGTGTCTCTGACGTCTACGAGGCACGTATGTACCGCAAGAACAGGGAGCTGATAGATGTGCGCATCACCGGCAAGCCGCTGCTCAATAGCAGTGGTATGTACATAGGCGCCATAGCTATCATAGAAGATATAACAAAGGAGCGCGAGCTGGAGGACCGCCTGCGCCGTACCAATGAAGAACTCGAAGCCAAGGTGCAAAAACGCACACGGGAGCTGACCATCTCAAACTACCAGATGGTAAACGAGATCAAGGAGCGTAAGCTGGCTGAGATAGCGGTCAAAAATAGTGAGAAGCGATTCCGTGACCTTTTCTACAGCTCACCTGAGGGCGTTTTCGTAGAAGATTTCGAAGGTAATATCTATGACCTGAATGATGCTGCAGCAAAGCTGCACGGATACTCCAGAGAAGACATGATAGGCCAGAATGTCCGTCAGTTTTCTCCGGATGATGATCTGGGTGCGTACCAGATGCGCCAGGAGCAGCTCACACTGGGTACGATAGGCTCATTTGAGGCGCGCATCAGGCACCGCGACGGGCACCTGATACCGGTGGCGGTACGTACCGCCGTGATCGAGTACAACGACAAGCCGGCTCTGCTTCTGCATGCACGTGATATCACAGACCGCGTCCGCTACCAGGAGACACTGAAAGAGATGAACGTACAGCTGGAGAAAAAAGTAAGGCAGCGTACGGAGGAGCTCGAAAACCTCAATTCGACGCTTCATAAAGAGGTCTCCTATCGCAAGGATGCAGAAAAAGCTATAGAGCAGCAGAAGGACTTCCTGCGCATGCTGATAGACATGAACCCTAACCTCATCTTCGTGCGTGACAATGAGGGCAGGTATGTACTGGTCAATGAGGCTTTTGCCCACTTCAATAATACTACCTCTCGGGATATGATAGGCCGCCATATAGATGAGTTTCTACCGGACAAGGAGCAGGCCAGGCGGTTTGAAGAAGAGGATAAGGTCGTGGCCCTCCGCGGCGAGACCATCCAGCAGACAGACGAGCGCATGCACCACCGCGGCTCTGACAAGGATATATACGTACAGCTGGTCAAGCGTCCCATACCTGCGCTGGACGGCCAGAGTAATAATATACTAGGCATCATCACTGATATCACGGAGATTAAGGCCGCCGAAGAGAAGCTCAAAGAATCCGAGCAGCTCTACCGCCAGATAGCGCGAAACGTGCCAAACTCGGCCATCTTTATCTATGACAAGGACCTCCGCTATGTACTGGCAGAAGGCTCCCTGATAGGCGTGATCAGCCCGCCAAAGGAGCTGGTAGAGGGACGTACTATCTACGATATCACAGAGAAGGACCTGATACCGGCGCGAGAGAGCCGCTACAAGAACATACTCCTGGGCAATAGCCAGGTGGAGCAGTTTGAAGAAGGAGACAAGACGCTCCTGACCAATGCCCTGCCTATCAAGGATGACCATGGCAATATCATCTACGGCATGGTGATCATCCTGGACATCACAGACCTGACCAAAGCCCAAAAAGAACTGGAAGAAAAAGCATCTACGCTCAAGCGATCTAATGAGGAGCTGGAGCGATTTGCCTATGTGGCATCTCATGACCTGCAGGGGCCGCTACGCACTATCACCAGCTATCTGCAGCTGCTGGAGCAGCGCTACTTCCAGGATCTCGGCGCAGATGCCAAGGATTTCATTACCTTCTCCGTGGCCGGTGCCAAGCGGATGCAGCAGCTCATCACAGACCTGCTGAACTACTCCCGCCTCAACTCTGTGCCGCGTCCATACCAGAATGTGAATCTCAACGAGCTCCTCTTTGTAGTGACCAAGAATCTGGAGAGCACGATAGAGTCCAAGGGCGCTACGATAGAGTATAGCAGCCTTCCGACCATTTTTGCGGAGCAGTATCAGCTTACGCAGATGCTGCAAAACCTGGTAGACAATGCCATGAAGTTCATCCCTACTGATCGCAAGCCACTCATCAAAATATCCTGTGAGGAGGATGCAGACTACTGGAATATCAGTGTATCTGATAACGGTATCGGTATCAAGGAAGAATTTAAAGACAAGGTATTCCAGATATTCCAGCGCCTGCATACTGATAATGAATACCCGGGTACCGGTATCGGCCTCGCCATCTGCAAGAAGGTAGCCGACCTGCACGATGGCCAGATCTGGTTTGACTCAGAGTATGGCAAGGGTACTACATTCCATGTGACTATCTCTAAATCTCTGAAGAATAAAATGTAGTAAAGCTCCTTTTTTCAGGGGTAAAAGATTTACGAGTATAACCTTCTCAAAAAAGGAGCAAAAAATACAGCATTACTCGTGTCCGACATATTTCCCAACAGGCCAGATCACTAAATTAAGCTATAAGAAATAAAAACGCCCCGCAATTGCGAGGCGTTTTAGTGGGAGCTACAGGGTTCGAACCTGTGACCCTCTGCTTGTAAGGCAGATGCTCTGAACCAGCTGAGCTAAGCTCCCGTTGTGATTGGGGACTGCAAATATAAAGGAGTTTAGATAAAATGCAAGGGTGCCTGAAAATTTCCTTTAAAAAGTTTTGATCAGGCATCCAGATTCACCACCAGCATCGCCCGCTGCAGTGGGTCTGCCGCTTCTACCATGTGCCTGATATATTGCGGATCTCTCAGGTAAAAGGAAGAGAAATTCTCTATCCTCTCCTGCCAGGAGTTTTGAGGAGCGATAGCTGCATGGAGTGCTTTGATCTGATTGATCGCATCTTCCTGTTTACGCTTTTCAGCTTTCAGTATGCGCCCCTCCAGGGCTTGCAGCGCGTTGAGTTGTTTTTGCTTTTCTGCCAGTACTGTTGCCTTCAGTGTCGGGTCTACAGATTCTGCCTTGCCAGCTATAGAGTCATAGAGTGCCTCCAGGCTCTTTGTTTCTTCATCAAACTGCATCTCGGCAGAGAGTTTAGATCGGACGAAGTTGCTGATTAGGGTATCTATATTACCCAAAAAGTCGGCGACAGTCAGGCCTAGTTTCTCCAGTTTGCGCAGCTGGCCTGCATTCAGCACTGTCATAGACGAGCGCATCACAAGCATCGGATAGTTGACCTTATGATGCTCAAAGACCGGCTTCAGCTCCAGCCAATAGCTCAGCTCACCTGCTCCGCCTACGAATGCCAGATTTGGCAGAATGAGCTCCTGATAGACAGGGCGGAGTATGACATTGGGGCTAAAGAATGCTGATTCATTTTGTGCACCCGAAGGGAGTCGAACCCCTACCCTTTCTGCGGTGGCGATTGTTTCATACCCTTCATTATTCCTGGCTATTCTCTGCCGCGCATTGTCACTAAGGTAGAATAGATTTATATCCCTTGGAGTAGCTTGTACAGAATAATTTGCCTCCAGCCACTGTAGCGTAGGGTCGAGTGCCTTGATAGAAGACGAGTGTTCCAGCTCATCCTTTATGATCGGTGCAAAGCGCTGCTTCAATTCCGCATCATCCTGGTCTATCACTACGAGGCCGGTGTCCGCAAAGAGCTCATTAATGATATAGCGCGTGTATTCACCAAAGCGGGTGAAGCGGTCCAGACCCGCACGGAGCTTGTCTATGAGCGGCTTGCCAGCCTCACCGAGTATGAGCTCCGCTTCATTCAGCACACTGACAAAAGTATCAAGCCGGCGGCGGCCATAGGCGCCCCCCTCTCCTTCTGCTGCGGGCCATTCTACCTTTTTGCCATAGATATAGGTGCTACCCAGCTCATCAAAGTCATGATCCTCGCTGCCCATCCAGAAAACAGGTACAAAGTTCTTCTCAGGATACTTCGCTTTGAGCTGGTTGGCCAGATTGATCGTAGAGCTGATCTTATAAATATTAAACGCCGGTCCCAGTAAAACACACGGCTGGTGGGCCGCTGTGACCGTAAATGTATCTGGTGAAAGCAGAGACTCGATATTGAGCTTCGTCTTGTCCGATGCTTCTATATTATGATATTGCTTCTTCAGCACAGAGACGAGTAGCGGGCGGTCTATAGGGTCTTTGGCCTTATCGGCCATGACCTGTGCGAAGGCATCAATATTCAGGTCGTATTTGTAGAGATGGCGCAGTGCCGGGTTGCCGCTGATATAGTCGGCTACCAGCCTGCTAAAGCCGGGTATAGAAGTGAGCGGTATAGTGGAAACGATGGACATGAGATAGACTTTAGTCAGTGACGCTAAGCCCGATGAAAGACGAATAACCCTGCCTTTTATGCTATCAGGCCACCACCTCTCCGTAGAGATCAAACTCCTCTGCAGAGGTGATCTTCACATTGGCAAAATCGCCGATGCGAATGTAGGTGTTTTCGGCGCGGACCAGTACCTCGTTATCCACCTCCGGTGAATCGTACTCAGTACGGCCTATAAAGTAGCCTCCCTCCTTGCGGTCGAAGAGTACCTTGAAGGTCTTGCCTACTTTCTTCTGATTCAGCGCAAGAGAGATACTTTCCTGCACAGCCATGAGTTCAGCAGCACGCTCCTGCTTGGTATCTTCATCTATATCATCAGCATGGATATGCGCACGCGTACTATCCTCATGAGAGTAGGTGAACACACCCAGGCGCTCAAACTGCACCTCTTCGATAAAGTTCTTCAGGTTCTCGATATCCTGTTCCGTTTCTCCCGGGTAGCCGACTAACATCGTAGTGCGGATAGCGATATCAGGCACCTTGGCGCGGATGGCTTTGATGAGGTCGATTGTCTCTGCGTTAGTGATATTGCGACGCATGGAGGTGAGGATCGGATCGCTGGCATGTTGCAGCGGCATATCGAGGTAGTGGCAGACCTTAGGATTGGCCGCCATCTCGTCTATGATCTCCATGGGGAACTGCGCCGGATAGGCATAGTGCAATCTGATCCACTCGATGCCTTCTACCTTTGCCAGCTCCTGGAGCAGCTCCGGCAGTCGGCGCTTCTTGTATATATCCAGGCCGTAGAAGGTCAGCTCCTGCGCAATCAGCATGAGTTCCTTCACACCTTTGGCAGCGAGGTTCTTTGCCTCAGCTACCAGCTCTTCTATCGTACGTGATACATGCTTGCCACGCATCAGCGGGATAGCGCAGAAGGAGCAGGTCCTGTTGCAGCCTTCTGATATTTTCAGATAAGCATAGTGAAACGGCGTAGAGAGCATGCGCTCACCCACCAGCTCATGCTTGTAGTCTATTTTAAATTTCTTGAGCAGCTTAGGCAGCTCGGCGGTGCCGAAGAAAGCATCCACCTCTGGGATCTCATCCTCCAGGTTATCCTTATAGCGCTGCGAAAGGCAGCCAGTCACATACAGCTTTTCGATCTTGCCTTTGCTCTTGGCATCGGCATACTCCATGATGGTATTGATAGACTCCTCCTTGGCCTTGTCTATGAAGCCGCACGTATTTACCACCACGATGTTGCGGCCCTTGCGCCACTTGTCATGGACCACATCATAGCCGCCATCCTGCAGGTGCGCCATCATCACCTCGCTATCCACGAGGTTCTTAGAGCAGCCGAGGGTGATCACGGAGACTTTATCTTTCTGTATGCTTTTGGTCTTCAAACGAGTATTAAGTAGTTAGTATTAAGTATTAAGTATTAAGTATTAAGATGAAATGCACAACGCTGCCGAAATCCCATATCCGACATCCGAGATCATTACACTCCTTTAAAGAGCGAATCCACAAACTCCTTCGCATTAAACACCTGTAGTTTGTCTATTGCTTCGCCTACACCTATGTAGCGCACAGGTATTTTAAACTGATCTGAAATACCTATCACAACGCCGCCTTTGGCAGTGCCATCCAGCTTAGTGATAGCCAGGGCTGTGACCTGCGTAGCAGCGGTGAACTGGCGCGCCTGCTCCACTGCATTCTGGCCCGTAGAGCCGTCCAGTACCAGCAGCACCTCATGCGGTGCATCAGGTATCACCTTCTGCATCACACGGCGGATCTTAGAGAGCTCGTTCATGAGGTCTACACGATTGTGCAGGCGGCCGGCGGTGTCTATGATCACCACGTCTGCGCCATCTGCCACGCCCTTCTCCACAGCTTGGTACGATACGGCTGCGGGATCTGAACCCATCTCCAGCTTTACGATACCCACGTCAGAGCGCTTGGCCCAGACATCGAGCTGGTCTACTGCCGCTGCGCGGAAAGTATCGCCCGCACCGAGCATGACCTTCTTGCCGGCTTTCTTGAACTGATAAGCCAGCTTGCCGATAGTCGTTGTCTTGCCTGCACCATTCACACCTACTACCATGATCACATACGGCTTCTTGCCAGATGGCAGATTGAAGTTGGCAAAGGCGTCATTCTGGTCATTGACAAAGAGGGCAGAAACTTCTTCCTTCATGATACGGTTCAGCTCACCGGTAGAGGTAAACTTGTCACGCGCTACACGCTCCTCGATATTCTTGATGATCTTAATGGTCGTCTCCAGGCCCACGTCGGAGCTGATCAGCGCCTCCTCCAGATTGTCCAGCACCTCTATATCCACGGTAGACTTGCCCGCTATAGCGCGCGTCAGCTTGCCCAGGAAGCCTTCATTGGTCTTCTGGAGCCCCTTGTCGAGGTCCTCTTTCTTCTCCTTGCTGAAAAAACCGAAAATACCCATTGGTAAAATTGAGACGTTAGACGTGAGATATTAGACGATAGACTGACACACAAATTGGCGCTTACCTCACTTAAAAACAAAGCCCCTTCCCAAAAATGGAAAGGGGTATATGTTTATAGGCTATACGCCATGGATTTACTTTTCTTTCAGGTGCTCTTGTACCTTGTCCTTGTGGATGATCTTCTCGAGGAAGCCATAAGAACCAGATTTGCCTTTTACGGCCTTGATCACACGTACATAATCCTTTGAGCCCACCTGAGCTGTACGGTCTGTCTTCGCGTTCTTTGATATCTTTGCCATTGCTTATCTTATTTGATTTCTTTGTGTACTGTTACCTTCTTCAGTATCGGGTTGTATTTCTTCAACTCGATCCTCTCCGTAGTATTCTTACGGTTCTTGTAGGTGATGTAGCGGGATGTACCCGGCTGGCCACTGTCTTTATGCTCAGTGCACTCCAGTATCACCTGTATCCTGTTCTCTTTTCCTTTCTTAGCCATGATTCAGCTTATTGAGATTGCTTCTTTAAAATTAGTTCATCTGGATCTCACCCTTACGGCTCAGTTCCTTGAGGTATGGGTAGAGGCCTTTCTTATTGATAGTCCTGATCGCTTCAGTAGAAACCTTGAGGGTCACCCACTCGTCGAGTTCAGGTATAAAAAACCTTTTGGTCTTAATATTAGGCAGGAACTTCCTCTTAGTCTTCCTGTTAGAGTGGGAGACCTTGTGGCCGGACATTGGTCCTTTTCCTGTCAGATCGCAAAAACGTGCCATGATTAGCTCTGTTATCGTTTAAAAATGGAGTGCAAATATGGAGATTTAATTTGTAAATCCCAAATGTTATTGAAAATGTGTAGAAGTTTATGGAAATGCAGGATGATCTGGAAATCAGGAAGTCAGGAAATCGGTTAAAATGCATTGCTGTTCAACTGATTAGCCGATTTTCCGATCCACTCAGATTTACACATCCGATTTAGGTGCTATCTGCACTTTCAGGCCGTCTATCTCCGGGTGGATCCTGATCTGGCAGCCCAGGCGGCTGTTCCTCTTCACATGAAATGCCTGGTCTAGCATATCCAGCTCAGCGTCAGACTGCTCCGGCAGCTCATGGCTGCTCTCTACGTATACCTGGCAGGAGGCGCAGAGCGCCATACCGCCACAGGTACCCTCCACACCCAGATTCTCCATGCGGCAGACCTCCATCAGGTTCAGGTTCATATCGGTAGGCGCCTCTACGGTGTGCTCCAGGCCCTCGCGGTCAGTGATATATAGTGTGATGGTATCTTTCATCAGTGGTCAGTGGTCGATTCTGGTGAGGCGCAAATCTACTGAATAATGGCCTGATGCACCAGCCGGGTATAAACATGATATATCGCAGCATCGAGGCTGACCAGTGTTTGCCTCTGCTACCTGGTCACATGATAGTTTTGCTTTATCTAAAACCACATTCAATGAAACAATTCTTTGTCCTTATCGCTCTCCTGGCGCTGCTCACCGGCTGCCAGACCTACACCTTTGACCAGCCACAGCCACGTGGCGCATCGGCCATCTCTTCCTTTCCGGACTTCCTGCAGGGCAACTATGCCCACCGGTCCGGCCCTGAGTTTCTGCAGATCTCAGATAATGCTGTGATCATATCCAGCGTCACGCAGCAGGACTCCTTTACCATGAAAGCTACAGAACGAGATACTGTCTTCACTATCTCTGATACGTCCGTGCTGAAAAGCTACAAGGGCTACTACTTTCTGAGCCGGCTGGTGAAGGATACCTGGATGGTCTTCTCCATCAAGCCGGAGAATAACTCACTGGTGCTGGGCCGTATCAATGACTCCGCAGACATAGCCCGGCTGAAGCAACTGGCCCCCTATCACTGCGACTCTACAGGCTGCGTCTTCCGCCCTACACAGCGGCAGTTTATCAAGTACATCAAGGGCGATGGTTTCCGTGACCGGGATACATTTGACCGTGTCATAGTGCCGAATATACTCTGAGCTGCCCCGTCCCTTTTGGTACGATAGTTTGATACCTTTATATCAAAACTAAGCGTATGAGGATCGCTACCTATAATATCAATGGAGTAAACGGCCACCTGAATATTTTGCTACGCTGGCTGGAGGAGACCAAACCGGATGTGGCCTGCCTGCAGGAGCTGAAGGCACCGCAGGAGAAGTTTCCTCTGGAGGCGATCTCTGAGCTGGGCTACCACGCCGTATGGCATGGCCAGAAAAGCTGGAACGGGGTAGCCATCCTCTCCCGCAGTCCACATATACAGGAGGTGCGCCGCGCGCTACCAGGTGATACCGAGGATGAGCACAGCCGCTATATAGAGGCCGCAGTAGATGGCATCCTCATAGCCTGCCTCTACCTGCCTAATGGCAACCCTGCGCCGGGGCCAAAGTTTGACTATAAGCTGAACTGGTTTAGAAGGCTGCAGGATCATGCGGCCACCCTACTGGATCGGGAGATACCGGTAGTGATCACGGGAGATTTCAACGTGATGCCGACAGATATAGATGTGTACAAGCCCGAGCGCTGGGTAGATGATGCGCTCTTTCGCCCCGAGACACGCGAGGCCTGGCATAGCCTGGTCGAGCAGGGCTGGACGGATGCTATCCGCCATCTGCATCCCGATGAGGTGATCTATACCTTCTGGGACTACTTTCGCAATGCCTATGGCCGCAATGCAGGCCTGCGCATAGATCACTTCCTGCTCAGCCCTGATGTGGTACCGCGCCTGCGCAAGGCTGGTGTAGACAAGCACGTCAGGGGCTGGGAGAAATCCAGCGACCACGCGCCGGTCTGGATCGAGCTCTCCGGCAAATAAAAAAGCCCCCCGCTATGCAGGGGGCTCCGGTGGCTCATCGGGCGAATGATTACTTGAGGTGCGTGGCCTTGGCGGCGGCGTACATGGTCTGTACCTGAGCCAGCGTATAGGCATCGCCGTTCTTGGTATCTTCCAGCATCACGTAGTCCTCTCCTAGCTTGGTAGTGTAGAAGAAATGGTATTGCTGTTTGCCAAAGACTTCTGTCTCATAGATGCCACCCTCCGGTGCATCCACTACCCATTTCTTCAGTACGTTCACCGTATTAGCCTTGATCTCTGCTTTCCGCTTGGCGGCGTCATAAGGCGTAGATAGTGTACCAATGCTCACCTCAAAGCTTTTGCCCAGCGTGACAGTGAGCTCGCCATATTTTTCCTTGGCTACTGCGCCTGCAGGTGCCTTGGTGATAAATGGGAAGCCTTCATTGCTGCTCAGGTCGAGGTCTTGCAGGGCGGTCGTTTGTGCATAGGATAAAGTGGCCGCGAATAGTCCGAATGAAAGGACGAGGAGTTTTTTCATGATAGATGTGTTTTGTTGTTGAGAATAAATACGATGCAATGATATTGATTGACCTCTAGCACGCCATCTCAACTTTCGGCAGGAAATCGGAAGCCTGACGGTCCTACTTCACAGTTGTACCGCTTCTTTGCTCTATTTGGGGCGTAGAGAACGGAGGAATGTTTTTTGAGGCAATCCGACTGCTTAAAATAAGACTGCCATGAGTGAGAAACATACCATCGACCGCCGCACTGTATTAAAGAACCTCGGACTCGGCATAGCTACACTGGCTGTGCTGCCCGCTATCCCCGGCCCGGCCGCTGCCGCCGGCGCACCAGCCAATACAGCCAAAGAACTGGAAGACCCCACTAAGAAATATCCCCGCCCACCTTTCAAAAGCCAGAAGCAGCCGTGGCCGGGACTGGCCTCCAAGATGGACCCACGCCCCGACCATGGTGAGAAGAGCTATGTAGGTGCTGGCCGCCTCACCGGGCGCCGGGCACTGATCACGGGTGGTGACTCAGGCATGGGCCGTGCGGCGGCTATCGCCTATGCGCGTGAGGGAGCAGATGTGGCTATCAACTACCTGCCGGCAGAGGAGCCCGATGCACAGGAGGTGGTGGAGCTGATCCGCCAGGCTGGCCGCAAAGCCGTAGCCATACCCGGCGACCTGCGTGATGAGGCATTCTGCAAGAAGATGGTGGAGACGGCTGTGAAAGAACTGGGCGGCCTGGACATACTGGTCAATAATGCTGCACGGCAGCAGACCCGGCCATCTATACTGGATGTGACCTCTGAGGACTTTGACGCGACCATGAAGACAAATATCTATGCGCCCTTCTGGACGATCAAGGCGGCACTGCCGCATCTGAAGCCCGGCTCGGTGATCATCGGCACCGCCTCAGAGCAGGCCTATGACCCTTCGCCGGACCTCTATGACTATGCCCAGACCAAGGCGGCAACGATGAACTACGTGAAGTCTCTGGCCAAACAACTGGCCCCTAAAGGCATCCGTGTGAACGGTGTAGCTCCCGGCCCTATATGGACACCACTACAGGTGAGCGGCGGCGCCACACAGGAGAAGCTGGAGCACTTTGGCGAGCAGACGCCCTTCAAGCGGCCGGGACAGCCGGCAGAGCTGGCCTCTATCTATGTACAGCTGGCAGACCCTATGGCGAGCTATGCCACGGGGCAGATATATGGGTCGTCAGGTGGAGCGGGACAGCCTTGATATTGTCTGTCCGGATTGTTTGTCCGACGTAGAGAATAATTTATTGAAATAAAATTCAATAGATTACATATGATTAAATTTACAAAGAAACAGACGGACTTTTTTCCACAGTTTGGTTCTAAGGAATAACTTGCGCAGGATTAAAAAATAGCATGAGGGGATTCGAACCCCTACTTTCCCCAACGGGGCTAGTCTTCATTAACATACATGCTACTATATCTTTTGTCCATTCCAAGACAATCTGCCTGGAGCATATTTTTCTAACCTTACCTTATTGCCTACCCAGCTCCTACTTTTACCTATTAGTATCTTGTTACCACTCCGTTTGGCTAATCTTACTGCAAGATCGAAATACTTTTTATTAACCGAGGGATATTTAAAACAGACTAGAACTAAGAGATCGAATAATCTTATAAAGCGTACTTGCTCCTTCTTGTCGGTTTTCAATAAAAAACTGTAGATAAAGTTCGCTGCCATTTCGTATTCCTTGACCTTCAAAAATCCCAGTGCCTGTCGTTCGATAATTAGACTCTTGGACGGTCCCTTAGACTCTCTTTTTGTGCGAAACCTTGGTCTTAAAAATGCATTAACAATACGTTTACTTAGTGTTATAGATCTTGCGGCTAAAATTATCCCTAAAGTTGCGAAAGTAGAAACAACAATAAAATTACGTCTTGTTTGTTTTTTTCCCAGAGCTTCTATTTCTTCTGAGTTATAGGAATTGTTGATGTTTGTTGGTAACATCCAAATGATAGATAAAGCGAAGGATAAAAAAAGAATAAGACATTGTACGGAAATCACCCAACTCAACAGATATGAATCGCTTATTAAAGCTATATAATAAAGTCTTATCTGAATTATATTAATAAGTATCAGAAGAGTAGCGATTATAAAATAATGCTCCTTCTTGTTTTTGCGCCAGCCACCTATAGTCAATATGTCTAAGCTAGAAGGGCCTTTACTGAACGTGTGATTTAAAGGAAATGCCCAAAAAGGTAAAGAAATATTGTAGTCCATTATTTTATTAAAACCGCCATCCTCCTCATTAAAAATTCTCAAGCCTAAGGCTATTTTGGAGATATATTGTCTCCTCAAATCAAATAGATATACTAGGAATGCGAACACAATAACAGATGAAAGTAAAAGCCCGAATGGAGCCTTAGAAGACTGTTTTAGAAAGAAGTTTAACGTCTTGGGGATATTATCCTCTGCTATTTTAAGCGTATTTTGAGCTAATGAATCCTCTTCCTTTTTTAATCTTGACTTTAATGAATCCAGTAGTTTACTATTCTGTTTAAAATATATAGCATTTACACGTTCAGAATAAAGAAAAAGGCTATTCGTTTTACTTGGCAAAGGGCGGCTTTCCAATCCTCTCAATCTTATTCTTTCATACTTTATTTGTGAAAAAATATATTCTGAGGATAACCAGCAAAAAGCGACTAGAGAGAAGAAAATAAGTAGACCGGAGCGAACACTCTCACTTAGTTTAGAAGCACTTTTTAAGTGCTCTGCTCCTATGCTCTTTAAATCTGGCATTATAACTTCCTGATAACATTACCTCACAGTAAAAAGAACTATTATAATTAATATATACAATACCTATAAATGGTGATTTTTATAATGTACATAAAAAAGACTCTTTACCTAGATAAACCCGGGTCAAATACCTAAAATTAAACTTCAAGGTGCCCGAGTATACCTACACTTGTCTCCCCCTCCCCCATTTCCCCTATATTTACCATCTTTACCAGCAACCTTAAATCAATCGCGTACTTGAACTCCGGCATCTCTTTCGCATATCCCTGGTGGTGTATCATCCTTTGTATCGCGCTGGGCACGGCCTATGCGGCAGGGCTGTACTACAGAGACAGGTCTTTCCGTCAGGATGGCGCACAGCGGCCCTGGGCGCAGTGGGCCATGGCGGCTTTCCGCTTTCTGGCGGTGACCATACTGGCGGTGCTGCTGATGTCGCCCTTTATCCGCTACCGCAATACAAAGACCTACAAACCTATCGTTGCCATATTGCAAGACAACAGCGAGTCGGTGCGCAATGGCTTCAAGGCCGGAGACTCTGCCGCCTATGTACAGAAGCTACAGGCGCTGACTGACAAGCTTTCCTCAAAATATGATGTAGTACCATACACCTTTGGCTCTGAGCTGAAGAAGTCTGACGCTTACACCTTTGGCGCCAAGGTGAGCAACATCTCCGATGCCATAGAGAATATCAACGACCTCTACTACAATCAGAATCTCGGCGCGGTGGTCGTAGCCTCTGATGGCATCTATAACCAGGGCATCAACCCCGTCTACAGTGCAGCCAAGTCTACCTACGCCATCTACTCCGTGGCCCTCGGCGATACCACTATACCCAAGGACCTGAAGTTTGGCAATGTCTACTACAATAAGATCACATACCTGAATGACCAGTTTGCCGTGCGGGCTGATGTAGAGGCTACCTTTCTCAATGGTAAGAATGCGACGCTGACTGTCTCTGAGATAGATGGCGGCGTGAAGCAGCTGAGCCGCAAGGATATCATCATCGGCTCAGATGACTTTGATGCCTCGTTTGACTTTATCATACCCGCCGGCAAGGCGGGCATAGCGCACTACCAGCTAGCCCTGACCAACCTGCCCGGTGAGGTGACGTACAAGAACAATGTGAAGGACATCTTCGTAGAGGTACTGGATGGGCGCCAGAAGATACTGATCGTAGCTGCCTCGCCACACCCTGACATCGCCGCGCTGAAGCAGGCCATAGAGTCCAATAAGAACTACCAGCTGGATGTGGCCTACGCAGCAGACTTTGCCAGTAAGCTGAATGACTACAACCTGATCATCCTGCATCAGCTCCCCTCGCTCAACTACAATGCGGACAACATACTGGCGCAAGCCAAGGCGCTGAAGAAGTCAGTGCTCTTTGTAGTAGGCTCTGAGACCTCGCCGTCTGCGCTGGCCAAGGCTGAGACCGCACTGACCATAGCGGGCAATAACAGCAGGTTTAACGATGTGACGGCCAAGGTGAGTAAGGATTTCAACTTATTCACCGTGTCAGATGCTACGCAGCAGGCTATTGCCAAGTTTCCTCCGCTGCAGTGTTTCTTTGGCGAGTTTAAAGTGACCGGAGCCTCTCAGGTACTGATCACGCAGCGTATCAATAATGTGGAGACAGACTTCCCGCTGTGGATGTTTGCAGACCAACTGGATAGCAAGATAGGCATCATAGCAGGTGAGGGTATCTGGCGCTGGCGCATGTATGACTACATGCAGAATAAGAACTTTGACGCCTTTGATGAGATCGTAAACAAGACGATACAATACCTGGCGGTGAAAGGCGACAAGCGGCCATTCCGCGTGAACCTGCCGAAGAACATATTCCAGGATAATGAGGCTGTGACCTTTGATGCACAGCTGTATAATGCAGCCTACGAGATGGTCAATACACCGGACGTAGACCTGAAGCTACGCAGCGAAGATGGCAAGGAGTATCCGTTTAAAATGAACAAGACGGACAACTACTACACGCTCAATGCGGGCTTCCTGCCTGTAGGCACCTACAGCTACAGTGCTACAGTCAAACTCGGCACAAATAGCTATAAGGCCGATGGCAGATTCAGCATCTCTCCGCTACAGCTGGAGGAGCTACGCACCGTAGCCGACCACAAGGTGATGTACCAGCTAGCCACACAGCATGGCGGGCAAATGTACCACGCCAACGACTTTGACAAGATAGCAGACGACCTGCTGGCAAAGAACGTATTGAAACCGGTGCTCTATGACACCTTCCTGACCGAGAGTGCGATCAACCTGAAATGGATATTCTTCCTCATACTCCTGCTGCTCTCAGCGGAATGGTTCCTGAGGAAATATCTTGGAGGATATTGATTTAGGTATTAAGTAATCAGTATTTAGTATTCAGAAAATACAAAACGCTGCGTCTTGATTGTCTCTATACCCTTCATCTTAATACTAAATACTAACTACTAAATACCGCTCTAGTGAACTGGCGCTTCTACATATCTACCATCAAAAAAATACTCCAGCGCCATGGCTATACCGGGCTGGCAGATGAGATCCTCATGGCAGAGGTCAATGCAGGCAAGAATGCCAATGCTATCCTCAAAGAGGTAGTCAGCAAATTGGCACAGTTTAAGCAGGGTGAGCAAGAGGCCTATGGCTATATCGTGTCAGAGGCGGAGGCTTTGATTCGTTTTGCACGCACCTATGGTATCGAGCCAAACAATTGATTGTTAGCTCATTTGACAACAAGGAAATGATGTTGCGCCAACTGTAGTGTTTGTGCATAATTACTTTCGCCGCCCAGACAGCACGTTTAGGCAAACAATACACCGCATTAGCCGAAGGCAAACATTGTTCTTCTTGTTTCGATGTATTTTTAAATGAATACCCAGCCTCCCGAGCCCTCTGACACGCAGAGATGAGCCACTTTTACCGGACCCCTCGTTATTAATGAAAGAACGATCTATTACCCAATGGTTTGGGGATATATCCATATCCCGCAAACTCAATTTTACCGTAGGTATCATGGCTACTCTGATAGTCGTGGAGCTGCTCACGCTATGGTTTGCCATCCATACGCTGTCATCTGTGCGTGCCTATGTAGGTGGCGAGGGGCTCTGGTCCAAGGGTCAGAAAGACGCAGTCTATCATCTGCAGAAATATGGACACTCTCATCACGAGGCTGACTATCAGAATTTTCTCCTCTTTATGAAAGTGCCGCTCGGAGACCATCTGGCCCGCGAGGCCATGCTCCGGGAGCCTATAGACTGGGAGGGCGCACGTGCCGGATTTCTGCAGGGACGCAATGATCCTGACGATATAGATGGTATGATCAACCTGATGGTGCGGTTTCACAGTGAGCCCCATCTGAAAAAAGCGATAGACGCCTGGACCCAGGCCGACCCGCAGATCATGCGCCTGATACCACTGGCAGATCAGCTGCACCGCGAGATCACCTCGGGCAGTCCCAGCCGGGAGGTCATAGATGCACTGGAGGCAGACGTACAGCGTACCAATGAGAACCTGACGCTACTGGAAGACAACTTTTCCTTTGCTCTCGGGGAGGGATCGCGCTGGCTGGAGTTTGTGATACTGCGCCTGCTCTTTGGCGTAGCACTGACAGTAGAGATCACCGGCCTGCTGCTGGCACTATCTGTGAGCCGGGGTATACAGCGCGGGCTGAAGGAGATCATCCGTGCCGCCAAGGCCATTGCCCGTGGGGAGTTTGACGACAAGGCGCATGTATACTCCCGCGATGAGATAGGCATACTGGCAGAGGAGATCAACCATATGGCCGCCGAGCTAGGTACGGCAGAAAATAAATTTCGCCGCATGCTGGAGTCCGCGCCAGATGCGATGATCATAGTAGATAAATCAGGGACAATACGTCTCGTAAATGAGCAGGCAGAAAAGGTCTTTGGGTATACGCGCGGGGAGCTCATAGGGCAGCCGGTGGAGATACTCATACCGCAGCGATTTGGCAAGGCACATGCGGGTCACAGGGAGGACTATTTTGCGGATCCCAAGATACGGACCATGGGACTGGACCTGGAGCTGCACGGCACGCGCAAAACGGGAGAAGACTTCCCGGTAGAGATCAGCCTCAGCCCGCTGGAGACGGAGGACGGGTTGTGGGTATCTGCCGCTATACGGGACATCAGTGAGAAAAAACTGGACCACTTGGCCCTGCGCGAGTATGCCCGCAAACTGGAAGTGACCAATAACAACCTGGAGCAGTTTGCCTACGTAGCCGCTCATGACCTGCAGGAGCCGCTGCGCACGATCACAAACTTCGTCAGCATGTTTCAGGAAAAGCAGCAAGGCAATCTGGACAAAGACTCCGAGCTCTACCTGGACTATATAGTCAATGCCTCTGAGCGCATGAAGACCCTGATACGTGACTTGCTCATGTACTCGCGCGTAGGCAGGCACCATGTGATGGAGCGGGTAGACACAGCAGAGGTGGTCAGCACTGTACTACATGATATCAATACATCCGTACAGCAGTCAGGCGCTCAGATAGAGGTGGGCTTCCTGCCTGTGCTTCGCGCCAATAAGGGTGAACTGACAGAATTATTTTCCAATCTTATCACCAATGCCATTAAGTATTGCAAGCCAGGCGTTTCTCCGGTGATAGCGATAGAAGCACAAGCGGAAAACAATCACTGGCTATTTTCTGTAAAGGATAATGGCATAGGTATTGATAAAGCATATAGTGAACGGGTTTTTGTGATCTTCCAGCGGCTACACGGCCAAAATCAATACAGCGGCACTGGTGTAGGCCTCGCTACCTGCAGAAAGATAGTAGAGCTGCATGGCGGCAGGATATGGCTGGAGTCCAAAGTCGGTGAGGGCACTACATTTTTCTTCACCTTCCCGGTATAAACTGTGCCGGCAAATATGACCATACCAAAACGAAATCATGAGTGACCGCGACCTCATACTGCTGATAGACGACAGCGATGCTGACAATTTCTACCACCGCTTTATCATAGAGCGCGCAGAGGTACCATTTGACGTGCGTAGTGTGGAGGGTAGTATAGATGGCCTTGACTACCTGACGCGCAGCCTGGCCGATGAGGACAATAGCGACCGCCCTATGCCCTGTATCATATTTTTGGATATCAATATGCCTGCGCTAAATGGCTTTGAGCTGCTCACCAAATACCGCGACCTGCCTGACCCCTACGGCCGCAAGGCGGGTGTCAAGATCTTTATGCTCACCGGCTCGCTCAATCCTGATGACCGTGCCCGCGCAGAGGGCGAGTACAGCGACCTCATCACCGACTTTCGCATCAAGCCGCTGAGTGAAGAGGTGGTGCAGGCACTGGTGCAGGAGTATTTCCCCGCGTAGTTGTACCTTTGTGGTATGGTATTCCGCCTTAGCGATGCTTTGATCTTTCCCGATCCCTCTCTGGCAGAGGAGGACGGCTGGCTGGCTGTGGGCGGAGACCTCTCTGCCGAGCGTTTATTACTGGCTTATCAGAATGGTATTTTCCCATGGTACTCTGAGGGTGACCCGATCTGCTGGTACAGCCCGCATGAGCGCTTTGTGATCTATGCTGATGACATACATATCTCGGGCAGCATGGAGCGGCTCCTACGCTCTGCACGGTATACACTCACGGAGGATAGAGATTTTGCCACAGTGGTACGGCACTGCTCATCGGTGCCTCGTGCCGGGCAGGATGGCACCTGGATCACAGAGGAGATGATAGATGCATACCTGTCGCTCCATCACAGGGGCATAACCCACTCTGTAGAGATATGGGAGGGCGGGCGTTTGGCGGGTGGTATATACGGTGTGGTGATCGGCAGGGTGTTTTGCGGGGAGAGCATGTTTGGCCTCGCGCCCTCTGCATCCAAAGTGGCCCTGATCCATCTCTGCCGCAGTGGGCGCTACGACTTGGTGGACTGCCAGTTTCACACGCCACATCTGGAGCGCATGGGAGGAAAATTTATCTCCAGAACTGAGCTGCAGCGCCATCTCTCTGCTGCGCAGAAATAAAAAATCGCTTCTGCTCTTGGAGCCAATAGCGGAATTACTATATTCGCGGCGGGGCGAGCCTCATGCGACCAGCTCCTGCTCACTCCCCCAGGTCGGAAACGAAGCAAGGGTAGGCGGTTGAGCGGTGCGACATGAGTTACTTGCCCTATTTTTATTTCCCCTAGCCGAAGATTCTCTCCACCTTTCGTCCACATCTGCCGTTTTTTCTATAGTCGTTTTTATCTTTGGCATCGCATTCGCTGCATTCCTTTACTATTCATAAACCAACAACACCTCTGCAATGAAATTCTTCATAGACACCGCTAACCTCAATGAGATAAAAGAAGCTGCTGCCCTGGGTATCCTGGATGGCGTCACTACCAATCCATCACTGATGGCCAAAGAAGGCATCAAAGGTGATGCGGCTGTGCTCCAGCACTACGTAGATATCTGCAATATAGTAGACGGTCCCGTGAGTGCAGAGGTGATCTCTACAGACTTCAAAGGCATGGTGGAAGAAGGCAAGAAGCTCGCAGCCCTGCACAAGAACATCGTGGTGAAAGTGCCGATGATAGAAGAAGGCGTCAAGGCCATCAAGTGGTTTAGTGATAATGGCATCAAGACAAATTGCACACTCATCTTCTCTGCCGGCCAGGCTATACTCGCTGCCAAGGCGGGTGCTACCATGGTGTCTCCATTCATAGGACGTATAGACGATAGCGGCTGGGAGGGCGTACAGCTCATCAGCCAGATCGTAAACATCTACAGCATACATGGCTATGAGACAGAGGTACTCGCTGCCTCTATCCGCAGTGCGCTCCACATCACGCAGTGTGCAGAGGCCGGCGCTGATATCGCTACCTGCCCACTGTCATCTATCAAGGGACTCTTCAAGCATCCGCTGACTGACATCGGCCTGGAGAAGTTCCTGGCGGATCACAAGAAGGTAAACGGGTAATCAGAATGTGATGATTTGAAAATTTGAAGATGTGCTGATGAAAGCAACATCTCAATGATAACGGCAGCCATTAGGATACTCTTAATGGCTGTTTCATTTTCAAATCTTCAAATTATCAATAATCCCAAACAGGATTTCTGCTGCCGCGTACGTAGTCGCGTAGTTTGAGCCAGAAGGCCATGATCATATACACGATGAGGGGAGAGCCAATGGTCAGGCAGGATGCATAGATGAAAAAGAGGCGGATATTCTTGATGGGCATACCGAGCTTGTCACCTACCTTGGTGCAAACTCCAAAAGCATTATACTCCACGAGAAATTTAAATGTGTCTAATTTCATATATCAGCTACTCTCTCCAAAGATAGTAATAGCCCCGCAAGGCTGCAAGCACTCCCTGTTAAAAGTTATAACCGCAGCTATCGGATTTTGTTGGCTGATAAGTCAACTCTTTAGGCTTTTGTATTTAGCAGCTGATGGCCTATCTGGCACTGCAGGCAGCGGCCATTCAGGCAGTATTCGTTTCGCAGCTGTAGCAGCGCTTGTGTGTCATTGGCAGTACGCGCAGGTATGCCCAGGCCATCCCACATACGGATGATGGCATTATCCTCTGCGGCTACCTCATAGAGCATGTCCAGCGCGCGCTGGCAGAGCTTCTCATCTCCTTTGTACCTGCCATAGGCAAACAGGAGTGGCACTACGGCATTGATCACTACGATATCCGTGAGCATATGGCCTATGCTGGTGGCGCCTTTGCCAGAGGGCTTATCAAACTGGTAATGATCATGCCAGTAGGGGCCTATATCCACCTCAAAGAAGCTGTGCAGCGCCTTCATATCCCCACAGCCCAGCAGCCCGCTGAATAGATGTGGCTCCCCGACCAGCAGCGCTGCGAGCTGAGCGATCTTGACCGTAGGGAAACTGGCAGGCCGCACCCGAAAGAACTTCCACTCATGCAGTTGCAATGGCTGTAGAGAGTGAAGTTTCCTGAGGTACGTATACTCGCGCCTCAGGCTGCGCGGGTACTCATCATCATGCTCTGCCTCCAGCATACCGGCCTGGCCATAGAGCAGCGCCGCTATCTGTTTGGCATCCGCACGATGTTTGTGTACGATATTCAGTGGCAGGGATGCAGCCAAGCGCTGGAAGGGTTGCTTATTCACCGTACCGCCATAGTAGGTGGCCAACATTTGCCAGGCAACCTGGTCCCAATCATTGTGAGACTGTTGTAGCATTGTTTCTACGACCGCCACTTTGCCCTGTAGCCTTTCTATCACCAGCCGGTCGTAGAAGGAAGCCAGCGAAGTGTCTGGCGGCAAGGTTTTGATCAATCCCGCGCAGGGTATCTTATCCAGGCTGCCCTTTAGTAGATCGTAGCGCTGTAGTAGTGTGTTAGAGATGTGGTTCTTCAGGCTTAGTACTGCTACCGGTTGCCCGTTTTGCAGCAGTGTGGGTGTGGTATCTGTATCGTACACCACATGCAGGATCACATTATTGTAGGCAGCGTCGTGGTCATGGCCATGTGCATACCAGTCACGCTGATGTACGTGTATCTCTATATTGCCCGCCAGGAGCGTGTCCCCTATCCTTATCCGTGCATTGGAGAAATCAGCGCCGGCATCCGTATTATAAAGGCCGGGCCTGATGATCTGCACCGGCTCGCCCGCAGTGGTCTGCAGGCTGGTGGTATCATACAGGCTATAGCGCCAGATATAGTGCAGCAGGTCCTCTTTCATCCTGCTAAAAATACCATGAATTGCCACAGCTCAAAATTTTGGCCCAGCTTTCACACGCTTATACATGAAATTGCACGCTTATACAATATGACAAAACATTGTAGGTCAATCCTTGCGCATGACAATACTCTGCACTAACCTTGTACTGCACGACCACTTTAGACCTTTGGTCGCAAAATAATCGACCATGAAAACGGAAGGGCAGCTATGAACAAGTTGCCCTTTTTTATTGCCCCCAGGCCAGCTCATTAGCCTTTCTTTACGATTCTCCTATATTAGCGTCGCCAAAAAATCCACATAGTACATGAGCGACAAGGCCAATCTCGAGTTTAACCGCAATGAAGACAATATGAAGCTGATGATCTCTGACCTGCGCAAGCTGGGCGAGCAGATCAAAGCCGGCGGTGGCAAAAAGTCCATAGATCGTCATAAAGAGAAAGGTAAGCTCACAGCCCGTGAGCGTATAGACCTGCTCACAGACAAGGGGGCGCCTCAGCTGGAGGTGGGCCTCTTTGCCGCGTATGACATGTATCCGGAGCAGGGTGGCTGCCCTAGCGCAGGCGTAGTGACCATGCTGGGCTATGTGAAGGGGCGCCTCTGTATGATCGTGGCCAACGACGCTACGGTGAAGGCCGGAGCGTGGTTTCCCATGACTGGCAAAAAGAACCTGCGGGCTCAAGAGATAGCGATGGAGAATCGTCTCCCTATTATCTATCTGGTAGACAGTGCCGGTGCCTTCCTGCCTATGCAGGATGAGATCTTCCCGGACAAGGAGAACTTTGGCCGCATCTTCCGCAATAATGCTATCATGTCCTCGTCCGGCATCCCGCAGATAGCGGCTATCATGGGTAGCTGTGTGGCTGGTGGTGCGTACCTGCCTATCATGAGTGATGAGGCGCTGATAGTGGAGGGTACAGGATCGGTATTCCTGGCAGGTTCTTTCCTCGTGAAGTCTGCTATAGGTGAAGACATAGACAATGAAGCGCTCGGCGGTGCAGCTATGCACAGCGAGATCAGCGGTGTGACGGACTACAAGATGAAGAATGACGAGGAGTGCATCGAGAAGATCCGCCAGCTGGTAGACAAAATGGGCCGTGGCAATAAAGCCGGCTACGACCGCGCCACACCTGCCAAACCTGCACTGAAAGAAGCGGACATCTATGGCATCATCCCCGAGGATAGTGCCAAGCAATACGACATGATGGAGGTGATCAAACGCCTCGTGGATAATAGTGAGATAGAACTCTACAAAGAGCTCTATGGCCAGTCTATCATCTGCGGTTATGCCCGCATAGATGGCTGGGCAGTAGGCATCGTGGCCAATCAGCGCAAAGTGGTGAAGAGCAAGAAGGGTGAGATGCAATTTGGCGGGGTGATATACTCTGACAGCGCTGATAAGGCTGCCCGCTTCATCATGAACTGCAACCAGAAGAAGATACCGCTGGTATTCATACAGGATGTGACAGGCTTTATGGTCGGCTCACGCTCAGAGCAGGGTGGCATCATAAAGGATGGCGCAAAGCTGGTAGCCGCTGTGGCAAACTCTGTCGTACCTAAGTTTACCATCATAGCGGGCAATAGCTACGGCGCGGGCAACTATGCCATGTGCGGCAAGGCCTATGACCCGCGCCTCATCTACGCATGGCCGGGCTCCAAAATAGCCGTAATGGGCGGCGAGCAAGCTGCTAAGACAATGCTCCAGATACAGGTGAGCCAACTCAAAGCTAAAGGCGAGACCATAGAGCCCGAGGCAGAGAAGAAGATACTGGATGACATCAAGGCTAAATACAACCGTACGCTCGACCCCAAGTATGCTGCTGCCCGCCTATGGACTGATGGCATCATAGACCCGCTGGATACGCGCAAGATGATCTCTATGGGCATCGAGATGGCAGACCACGCTCCTATCACACGTTCATTCAATGTGGGTGTGATCCAAACCTAAAATGAACAGCTATGCTGCTATCTGATATACACCTCGGCCAGGTCAAAGACTTCGTAGCCATGGAGTACCATGCGCTTATACTCAACAGGACCTTTTGGGTATTTGTAGTAGAAGATACGCTGGTGGGCATACATGCGAATGGCGCTATCTCAGCACAGTCTGAAGATTTTTCGGCCGTAGGTTTTGCTACCAATCTCGTACTCGACAGCCGGATAGTGAGAGGCGACCTGAATGACCCATATTCTTATCCTAAAGCATCCTACATCATTCGCAACAAGAGTGTTGACCTGCTAAGTGATGAGTTCCTGCGCATTGGTTCTAATTTCCGGATCAATAAAAGGGATATCAAAAACGTCTATCACGATCCATCAAAGAAATGGGGGATGGCGCAATACCCTCATGATGGGAAGGTCTATATCGAAACAAATGACGGCAAGAAACGCGAGTTTATCATCCTCGGCAATCAATCTGGCACTTCTATCGCTCAGATGCTCTCTGCACTTTGACGCGTATGGCTACGCCCTCTCCATCACCAGCAGCATATACTTTTTAGTAGCTGCAAATTCTACCGGATCTATGGTCCTGATGTTCTTGTCTATCTTCTGCTCTATGAGTGGCAGGCTGCCCTCCAGTGCATAGTGTATGCCGGGTGCTTTGACTTTCAGCTTACCTAGTGCAAACTCTTTGATAGGCATGCCGATCTGGGTGGCCCACATATGTACGTAGGAGATAGTCGGGAGGATATGCGGCGTGATATCCTGCTGTGAGGTGATCTTCAGTCCATATTTATTCAGCCTCTCTACAAAAGATGGCCACTGATGGCCACTCTTCTCACTGGCATCTCCAGTGCGAAAGTAATCACACGCTATCCACCTGCCTCCGGGCTTCAGCAGTTTCTGTATCATGGGCAGCGCTATATCCTGATCCAGATATTGCAGCGACTCAGAGGTGATCACGGTGCCAAATCGCCCTTCACTACCGGTCATATCCATATCCTCAAAGCGGCAGCCGAGTACCAGATTGGGATAGGTCTGCCGGATGTGGTGCACCTGATTCTTATCAGGTGTGAGTGCGATGGCTTTGTACCCGCGCTGATTCATCAGGCGCAGCAGGCCGCCCATGCCGCAGCCCACGTCCAGTATCTCGCTGTCTTTGTCTTGTATGAGGTCTACTATATTCTGCCCATAGCGCTCCTGCGCCTCGTAGATCATGCGGATGGTGATATCCTGCGGGGCGACTGCCGGATCCTCAAAGTAGCCGTAGTGCAGGAAGTCTCCCGGCAGCAGCTGATGGTACAGTTTGAGCTGCGCATCATCATAGGTGCGGTTTACCTTCTTGCGGCCCCGCTGCAGGCTGATGACACGCCACAGGTGCTGCGGCAGGATGAGACGTCTGATGATACCGGATGCGATGCCCATAATGATAGTATGAGCCTAATATCGCAATTAAATTCTATTCAAGGTATTAGCGTGCCGAGCTACTATTGCTTGAAAGTTATATTGGCCAGCATGCGCTGCTACGTTTACAATTCTGCCCATCGCATCATTTAAACTTTATATCTTTAGTACAATCCAAAGTATAACTGTATTTGCACGGATGTGCATCTATAAAAACTCATCACTATGAATGATCTGCTACGCCCCGCCGCAGAGCCCAATGTGCCCTATGCACGCCATACAGGCAATGGTGCGGCCCGCTCAGCTACCACTACCCTCACACCATACGCCGGCACCTGGGGCCGCAAGGAGGCCGTACACCTGCTGAAGCGCACCATGTTTGGCGCAAAGAAAAGCGACGTAGACCACCTGCTCACCCTCACTATGAGCCAGGCTGTAGATGAGCTGCTCACGCCACAGACCGCTCCATCACCTCCGGTGAATAATTATAACAATGCCAACTTTACAGATGCTGTAGTGCCATTTGGCCAGACATGGGTCAATGATACCAGCAGCCAGCCCAATGCACTTGGACCGCGTGGCGTATCGCTAAAGTCCTGGTGCTACGGCAATATGATCAACCAGTCCCGCAGTATAGAGGAGAAGCTGGTGCTCTTCTGGCACAATCATTTTGCTACACAGCTATCATCCTATGTACAGCCTGTAGGAGGCTACCGCTACATGGCTACCATCCGCCAGTATTCCCTGGGCAATTTCAAAGACTTTGTGAAAGCGATCACGCTGGATCCGGCCATGCTGTTTTACCTCAATGGCTACCTGAATACCAATACCGCGCCTGACGAAAACTATGCGCGTGAGCTGCAGGAGCTTTTCACCGTAGGCAAGGACCTGCCGAGTCACTACACAGAGGATGATGTACGTGCTGCTGCCCGTGTCCTCACCGGCTACAGGATCAACCCCTCCACGCTCACCTCTTATTTTGATCCATCACAACATGACAGTACAGACAAGCAGTTTTCCGCTTTCTACAATAATACAGTCATAGCCGGGCAAAACGGAGCCAACGGAGCTAATGAGCTGGACGACCTACTCACCATGATCTTTGCGCATCAGGAGACTGCCAAATTTATCTGCCGCAAGCTGTACCGGTACTTTGTCTATTTTGATATCGATGCTACCATAGAGACCAATATCATAGAGCCGCTGGCAGATACCTTCCGTCTTAATAGTTACAATATCACGCCGGTCCTCTCCCAGCTATTCAAGAGTGAACACTTCTTTGACATGCTGAACAGGGGCTGTATCATCAAGTCTCCTACGGATTTCCTCGTAGGCCTGGTGCGCGAGTATGATGTACCGATGCCTGCACCTACCGCTATAGCAGACTCGTACAAGGCCTGGATCACACTGGGATACTACTCTGTGATACTGGGCCAGGATGTACTGGATCCGCCTAGTGTATCGGGCTGGCCATCCTACTACCAGTACCCGCAGTACTATGAGCTATGGATCAATAACTCCACCCTACCCCTGCGAAACCAGATCACCGATGGCCTGGTCTATGTAGGTGTACCGATCAATACGTTCACAGTCAAGATCAGTGTGCTGGACTTCTGCGCCAGCCTGCCGGACCCTACAGATCCGGCAGCAGTAGTGAGCGATGCGATAGACTACCTGTATATGATAGGTGTATCTCAGAGTACCAAGGACTACATCCGGATATACGGACTGCTGGGCGGCCAGACCAGCAATGGCTACTGGACCACTGCGTGGAATGACTACGTGACCAACCCCGGCGATCCGACCGCCCGCAGCATCGTAGAGGGCAAGCTGCAGATCATGATGAAATACCTCATGAACCTATCCGAATACCATCTGGCCTGATATACCCAAAACTGAAGCAACATGAAAAGAAGAGATTTCCTCAAAACAGCTCCCGTAGCAGTATTGCCGGCCTTCCTGAATGGACTTTCTGTGAAAGCCTTTGGTGCATCGCCACTGATGGCGGCACTGGCAGGAGCCAATAATGATCACGTACTCGTACTCATACAGATGGTAGGGGGCAATGATGGCCTCAATACCGTGATACCGCTGGATGAATACAGCACGCTATCAGCAGCACGCAATAATATCCTGATCCCGCAAAACAGGGTCCTGTCTCTGAGCGGTGTCACGACTACCGGGCTGCACCCCTCCCTCACCGGCCTGCAGCAGCTCTACAATAGCGGTAAGCTGCACATCGTGCGTGATGTGGGCTACCCCGATCCTAACTACTCCCACTTCCGCTCCACAGATATCTGGCTCACGGGAGCAGACGCAAACCAGGTACTGAATAGCGGCTGGAGTGGCCGCTACCTGAGCTATGAGTACCCTAACTTCCCTACCGGGTATCCTAATACTGATATGCCGGACCCGCTGGCCATGCAGATAGGATATTTCCTCTCGCCCGTATTTCAGGGACCGGCGGTGAATATGGCAATGGCTGTAGCAGATCCATCCAGCATCTACAATCTGGTAGGAGGCGCACCTGATCCTGCACCGGCTACACCGGCTGGAGACGAGCTGACCTATATCCGCACCGTAGCCTCACAGACCAATCAATATGCAGGTGTGATCACTGCGGCGTGGAACTCAGTGACCTCTACCCAACTCAGCTATCCCGCAAATAACGACCTGGGAGACCAGCTCAAAGTAGTAGCGCGCCTCATAGCAGGTGGCCTCAAGACACGCATCTATATGGTGAGCATGGCCAGCGATGGCAGTTTTGACACGCATGCGGACCAGGTAGACAGCTCAGATACCACCACCGGCAAACATGCCGACCTGCTGAAAAAACTATCAGACGCGGTGAAAATATTTCAGGATGATATACAGCAGCTGGGTGTGGCAGACCGTGTGGTAGGTATGACCTTCTCGGAGTTTGGCCGGCGCATCATATCAAACTCCAGCCGTGGTACAGACCATGGCGCTGCGGCGCCGCTCTTCCTCTTTGGCAATAAAGTGATATCAGGTATCACCGGCAATAGCCCTACGCTACCTGCCACTCCTGCAGATAATGATAACATCCCGATGCAGTATGACTTCCGCTCGGTATATGCCTCTATCCTCACGGATTGGTTTTGTGTGCCCCCGTCTGATGTCTCTACTATCCTGCTCGCCAACTATCAGCAGCTGCCACTGGTGCAGAATGCAGACTGCACCACAGGTGTGCATGAGATCAATCAAAAGGCAGGTGTGAACCTCATCAGCAACTATCCTAATCCATTCACCACCGCTACAGATATTACCTTTACCACTGCTGGAGGCCATACACTCATACAGGTATTTGACAGTATGGGCCGCCTGCTGCGCACGCCTATAGACGAGGATATGCCTGCAGGGCGCTATAGCGTCAGGTTTGAGAATGAAGACTATGCTACCGGCGTGTATTATGCACGCTTTCAGAATGGCATGATACAGCAGGTACGCGCTATGATCATAGCCCGCTGATAAACGACCGTTATTTCTTTGATGAGATTAAACATTCACTACATCTATCTGTCCTACTCATAAAATCTATCTCCCATGAAGCATTTGCTACTTACGCTTTCGCTTGCCCTCTGCCTGCATAGCTTTGCTATACTCACGCCCATAGTGGACTCCATACCTATGAGCGACGGCAAGAAACTGGCCTGTGACATCTATATCCCATCCGGTATGACCTCCGGCCCGGTGATACTGATACAGACACCGTACAACAGGCTACTGTACAGGGCAAACGCCCTGCCCCTCGGTGTGAATGGCAACATCAATAGCAGCAACTATATTTTTGTGACCGTAGACTGGCGCGGCTTCTATGGCTCGGCACATGCTGCTACGCTCAATCCGCCTCCGCAGGGACTGGACGGCTACTATGTGGTAGAGTGGATCGCATCACAGGCCTGGAGCAATGGCAAGATAGGGACAGCTGGCGCATCTGCACTGGGCAAGGTCCAGTTTCAGACCGCTAAGTATAATCCGCCGCACCTGACCTGCATCAACCCATCTGTAGCAGCACCGCAGTTTTCATTCTACGAGTACTATCCTAATGGTGACCTGCGCACAGAGTACCTGGACAAGCTGGACCAACTCGGCTTTGGCCTGAAGCCGGCTGTGATGAATAACCAGGTGTATAATACTGCCTGGCAGGTCACGGAGAGTACTAACTTTTATCCCGATAGTATCCGCGTGCCATGCTTCATGATAGGCGGCTGGTATGATCACAATGTGAAAGACATGCTGGAGTTTTTCCCGGCCATCGTGCAGCGCTCTCCGGCAGGTATCGGCAGCCAGCACCGGCTGCTCATGGGCCCGTGGGCGCATGGCGGTCATAGCACTGCGCATGTGGGTACAGCCGCACAAGGGCAACTAACCTATAACAACGCTGCGGGGTGGAATGACTCCCTCGCGCTGCGCTACTTTGACTACTACCTGCGGGGCCAGGCCAATGGCTGGGACCAGAGCCCCACGGTGCAGTACTACCAGATGGGAGAAAACACCTGGCATAGCAGCACTGTATGGCCCATGACCGGGTCTGACACGGTGCGCTTCTACATGCACCCTGATCAGTCTCTGGACAACTATCCTCCCGATGTAGCCAGCGGTGCTGTGAGCTATACCTATGATCCTGCAGACCCCTCTCCTACCTATGGCGGCCCTACGCTGCGCAGTGACCTGGCGCAAGGCCCGTATGACCAGTCTGACACCGTGGAGAGCAGGCATGATATCGCTATGTTTACCACGCTGCCCCTGACGCAGGACGCCGTGCTACGTGGCAATGTAGTAGTGCATCTCAGTGTCTCTTCTGACAGGTACGACACTGATTTTGAGGTGCGGCTCACAGACGTGTATCCTGATGGCAGGTCTATGATACTGGATCATGCGCCTTTCCGTATGCGCTTCCGCAATGGCTATCGCGCTGCAGACACCTCTGCCATAGTACCGGGGCAAAACTACCAGATAGCGCTGACCTTGCCTTACACTTGCAATACCTTCCTCACCGGGCACCGCATCCGGCTAGACGTGACCTCTAGCAACTATCCGGCCTTTAACCGCAACATGAACAATGATGCTGCCATGTATCCTAATAACAGCCTCGACACCCTCATCAATCCGCTGATAGCTACCAACTCTATCAACTGGGACTCCTATGCTGACCTCCCGCTGGTAGGCTACAGTGTAGGCATCAGCGAAGTGACTGCAGACCTGCTGAAGGTGTATCCCAATCCGGCAGCGAATGAGATCAGCATCACAGCACCGGCACAGATGAAGGCCGTAGGGCTCTATGATATGCGCGGCGCCCTCGTGCTGTCACAGCCTGTGGAGAGTGACAGGGCTGACATATCTGTAGCCCATATCGCTCCGGGTATCTATCTGCTCAAGGCAGTGAATGCCGAGGGAGCTACCTCTACCCGCAAGGTGACCATAGCCAGGTAGATGCAAGTCTACGAAGTCATGATTTCATAACAGCCCCATGACGTAATCTTTCCCTTGGCATAAATGCTGCGTAAAAGACCAGTCGCATCTTTGTATCTGGATAGACGAGAAAACCTGTCCGGTGCTGAGCCGGCGGGTTTTAGGAGAAAAACGGAACTCAATATATGTCAGTCAGGGGAGCAAGCGCTCCCCTGTTTTGTTTTCATTCAAAGACCTTGCGATAAGTAGGGTCTTCTAGCTTTACAAAGCCGTTCTTGATATACAGCGGCTCTCCCATCTCTGAGGCATGCAGCTCAAAGAAGCGGATGCCAGCCTCTCTCCCACTCTTCACCAGCCGGTCCAGTATCTCCTGCGCTATGCCACGCCTACGGTATGGCTCGAGGGTATGCATGCTCATGATATAGCCGTACCTGCCATCTGGCGAGATATAGCTACCCGGCCCCTGCTGTATGATGAGTGCACCTATGGCGGCCAGCTCACCATTATCCGTAGCATACCATACGATACACTCTCCTGTGGGTAGGGCCCTGGTATAGTAGTCCCGCAGTCCCCTGCGCAGCTGCTGCCGGGCCTGCTCATCAGGCGCCTCTACAAAGTCATCAAAGTAGGTGACACGATGATCGATGAGCAGGTCGATATCTGAAAGGGTGGCGAGATGATAGGTGATAGTGGACATAGTGATGAAGGTAGTGAATATTGGAGCTTTCTATTATTTGACAAGAATTGTTTTTGAACCGAAGCGGGCAATCTATGTCATTGTTTATAAACACAATAGCCAACAGTCAAAATCTATCGCGAGCACTGGTCTAAGTTTTCAACTTAGACCTATTTATCAGTTAAGCTTGCAGCTTAACGCATCTCCGTAGTCACTTCATCGCGTGTACGTTAAGCTGAAAGCTTAACGTATTGGAAGGTCTAAGCTGGAAGCTTAGACCAGTGGGAGTATTAGACCTTGAAATTGGTGAGCTTGTGGATGAACGGAATTTGCCGTCCGGATAGGTTTTGTTTTTGAACCGGAGAAGGCACCTTAATAACCTAAATATCAATAACATGTATACAATAAAAAACTGGCGCGGATGTTACATCCGTGCCGGAGCTGGGCACTAAGTATGCTACGTAGTGGATTACATTTGCGCTATACGTCGGCACGGAACTAAGTTCAGCCAGTGGGGGATTTCTCCTCAATTTTCACACCAGTTAATCGGCTAATTGCATTAAATGGGAATTGATGTATTTGCATTTGCAATTTCTCGCCATCCCCATTTAGTTTCATAATGATCGGCCGCTCCTTTGTTTCAATTGTTTCTAATATCAAATCAAGGAGCTGTTCTGCGGCATGCCGATGATATTCCTCCTCTATAGCATATAATCTAGACCCAATGCCTTTCAATACTTCATATTTTTCTTGAATTAAAGGAAGCAGGTCAAACTTTCCATCAATCTCACCTAGCTCTTTTTTGACCACTTCACCCCAAGAATCATAATCTTCCAATAATTCTAAGCTATCAACAGAAATTAGAATATTGTATATCGTATCATCACCATCCAAATAGGAAGAAAACTCTATATTCCCTAAAGGCAATCCGCAGTGCTGAGAATAATTTCTGAGCTTTTCAGTAAATCTATAAGCAAAATTATTGTCGAATGCATTATTTCTCTCTTTCTTAAAAAAAAACAATTCGTTAGAGCTTTGACCATAGGTTTTTTGTAACCTTCTTTCTGTGTGATCTAAAAAAGTCCTTATTGCAGATAGAATATTTAGTATAAGTCGATTTAAGTCAAAATAAATCAAGCTAGAATTCAAATTTAGCATTAAAGAGTTCTTACGATATTCTTCTTTATAGTATTCTATTTTATTGATAAAGTCTTCAAAATTACTTTCAACCACATCAAATAAAAGATTTGACCCTTCATGCTTCTTTAGTCCTAATATATCTCTTATTGACTCATTATATTCATCTTCAGTTAATGGTCTAATTCCTGTAAACTTTTGGCCTTTACTTACAGCTAGGTAATAATCGGAAGAGTCATCTGCCATTTTACACTTCTATTCTATACGAGAATCACCATCTCATTAATCTTAAAACAACCCCTTCTGCTCCCCCTTCGCTCCAGCCTTAGGATTGGTCTCGCCATCCCACTCTGGTGCATCAGAGTCTAGTTCTGGTTCTTCTTCGTCATCGGGAGTGATGTCGGTGATTTTGCCGGTCACGAGGTATGGTGTGAGGCGGTTGCCGAGGGCTTTCCAGCCTTTCACGTCTATGACCTCTGGTAGTTTGGCTTCGCCTTCCAGCTTTTCTTTGTCTTTGCCCTTCAGGAAGAAGTACTTCACCACAGGCATTTTGCGCGAGCTGAAGACGGCCATCCTGGAGTCCTTGTGATCGGAGATGATGGATGATTTTTCTTTCTCTTTCTTCAGCTCTATGCGGAAGCGCTTGACATAGTACTGCTTGCTATCGCCGTCAAAGTAGACGGTGCTGTACACGCGCTCACGGTCAAACTTCTCTACGAGGTAGATGTCGTCCATCTCATATTTATTGGTGATCTCGTAGTTGGTCAGCTCGATATTGCCATCCTTGAATACGACCAGCACCTGGTCTCCGGTGTGAAACTCGCCGAGGTAGCGCGACTTCTCGCTCTCCTCTGTGACCAGGCGGCCGTACTTCTCATCCAGCCAGAGCTTGAGCCCGCCTATGGTAGACTTGCCTTTCTCCTTCAGCTCTATCTTCCGTATAGGGAACTTCGTCAGGATATTGCCCACAGCCCCGCGACCCTTGATGTCCAGCGTGCTAAAGTCGAAGTCAAACTCCTTGATACGCGCGTTGCTATTAGGATGCAGCTGCACGCGTACGATCTCAGCTTCTGAATTGCTATTGGCGGTGAAGTAGGTGAGCTTAGAGCCAGAGGTACCTTGCGTCAGGTCGTACTCCTTGTCACGCGTCACGCCGGTCACGTTGAAGCGCTTTACAAATGTGCGCTTGGAGCCGCCGTCGTAGTAGGCTACGTTGTAGCCGGTGCGCTCATCATTCTTTTGCCACACGGCTATGTAGATGATGTCCTTGCCTACGAACTTCTTATCGCCGAGGCGCACCACCATCATCTTGCCCGCGCGGGTGATGGCGATGATGTCATCTATATCCGAGCAGTCACAGACAAACTCGTCTTTCTTCAGCCCCGTGCCAAAGAAGCCCTCCGCACGGTTCACGTACAGCTTAGAGTTATTGGCCACTACGTGCTTCACTTCTATCGTCTCAAAGCCCTTCACCTCTGTGCGGCGCTCGCGGCCCTTACCGTATTTCTTCAGCAGTTCTTCAAAGAATGCGATCGCAAAGTCATTGAGATGCTCGAGGTCGTGCGCTACCTGCTTCATGGTTTCCTCCAGCCCACGTATCTCTTCGTCCGCCTTGAAGGCATCGAACTTGGAGATGCGCTTGATCTTGATCTCCGTCAGGCGCACGATGTCATCCTGCGTGATCTCGCGCTTGAAGAGCTTCTTGTATGGGTTCAGCCCCTTGTCTATGATAGACAGGACGGCCTCCCAGGTCTCGGCCTCCTCTATGTTGCGATAGATGCGCTTCTCTATAAATATCTTCTCGAGCGAGGAGAAGTGCCACTTCTCATTCAGCTCTGCCTGCTTGATCTCCAGCTCGCGTTTGAGCAGGGCTTTCGTATTTTCGGTAGACACGCGCAGGATCTCATCCACGCTATGGAATACCGGCTTCTCGCCGTCTATCACGCAGGCATTTGGCGAGATGGATATCTGGCAGTCGGTGAAGGCATACAGCGCATCGATGGTCACATCAGGATCGGTGCCCGGCACGAGATCTATGGTGATGTCTACATACTTGGCCGTATTGTCAGTCACTTTTTTGATCTTGATCTTGCCCTTGTCATTGGCCTTCAGGATGGACTCGATCAGCGAGCCTGTCGTAGTGCTATACGGTATCTCGCGGATAGAGAGGGTCTTCTTATCCACCACTTCTATTTTCGCACGTACTTGTATCTTGCCACCACGCTTGCCGCTATTGTACTCGCTCACATCTACGTAGCCGCCAGTAGGAAAGTCCGGGTATAGCTTTGTCTTTTTGCCCTTCAGCACATCTATGCAGCCTTTCACGAGCTCGTTAAAGTTGTGCGGCATGATCTTGGTCGAGAGGCCTACAGCGATACCGTCGGTGCCCTGGAACAAGAGCAAAGGAAACTTCATCGGCAGTGTGATCGGCTCTTTCTTCCGCCCGTCATAGCTGAGCTGCCACTCGGTGGTGTCAGGATTGAAGGCTACTTCCTTCGCGAACTTGGACAGGCGCACCTCTATGTATCGCGGTGCGGCGGCGCTGTCTCCGGTGCGCACATCGCCCCAGTTGCCCTGCGTGTCAAACATGAGCTCCTTCTGGCCCATATTGACCAGTGCGTCGCCGATGCTGGCGTCGCCGTGCGGGTGGTACTGCATGGACTGACCGATTACGTTGGCCACCTTGTGGAAACGGCCATCGTCCATCTGGTAGAGGGCATGCAGGATACGCCGCTGCACAGGCTTCAGGCCGTCCTCTATAGCCGGCACGGCGCGCTCGAGTATGACATATGATGCATAGTCGAGAAACCAGTTCTTGAACATGCCGTCTATGTGCTCGGCATTATTGATCTCTGTATTGTTACTTTCTTCCATTTCTATTAGTGCTTCTTGGGAGGGTTTTTATTTCTCGCAAGATTTTTATTTAGGTTCGGGTTTGGTGAGTGTTATTCCGTCTTTTATGCTTTTAGATTCGTTTCTCGCAAAGGCGCAAAGGGTTTAAGGAAATACAAAGCTTGGATGGGTAACATTATTCATTTCTATTATAATCCATTTACTACTCTTTTGATTCCGTCTTTTATCAGGTCTTCATTAAAATTTATCAATAGTCCTAATCGCAATTTTGTCAGTTTCAAATAGGTTCCGAGCTGTTTGAAATGTATCCGATGGAAATCATCTACTGATTTCAATTCAATTATGATTGTTTCATCTACCATTATGTCACAATCAAAAGACTTTGGGATCAAATGACCTTCATAGATGATCTCAATTGATCTTTGTCGCCAGAATGGTATTCCTCGCTTTGTCAACTCTATACAAAATACCTCTTCATAAACTGACTCAAACAAACCCGGTCCCAAAGTAGTGTGAATATGAAAAGCTATATCTACCAGCACCTTCGCCAAAGCTTCGATCTCCTCCCTACTTCTACTGATCCCTTTATAAGTCATAGTTCATTATCTACTTCTAGACTTCACCTACATTCTCCGGCCACATTCACCTCACAGCTCACATACTCTTTGCATTTCCTTAAACCCTTTGCGCCTTTGCGAGAAAAGAATCTCCCCAAAAGCGCTAAGCTACCTCCAGCTCTATCTCCTGCTCTACCACATCCTTCTCCACGCGCAGATTATCGATGATAAAATCCTGCCTGTCCTGGGTGTTTTTGCCCATGTAGTAGTCGAGGATGGTCTTGATGTCCTTATCATCTTTGATGATCACAGGATTCAGCCTGATGTCGCTGCCTATGAAGCCTTCAAACTCCTCCGGTGATATCTCGCCGAGTCCCTTGAAGCGGGTGATCTCGCATTTGCCTTTGAGTTTGGTGATGGCTTTTTGTTTTTCACTTTCGTCGTAGCAGTAGATGGTCTCTTGCTTATTGCGCACGCGGAAGAGCGGCGTCTCCAGTATCTTCACGTGGCCATTGCGCACCAGGTCGGGGAAGAACTGGAGGAAGAACGTGAGGATGAGCAGGCGGATGTGCATGCCGTCTACGTCCGCATCGGTAGCGATCACCACATTGCTGTAGCGCAGATCTTCCAGCGCGTCCTCTATATTCAGCGCGTGCTGCAGGAGGTTAAATTCCTCATTCTCATACACGATCTTTTTGGTCAGGCTGTAGCAGTTCAGTGGCTTGCCGCGTAGAGAGAAGACCGCCTGCGTGTCCGGGTCACGCGCCTTGGTGATAGAGCCGCTGGCAGAGTCACCCTCGGTGATGAAGAGCATCGTGTCCTGATGCTTGTCATTTTTATCGCCGTAGTGCACCTTGCAGTCGCGCAGCTTCTTATTGTGTATGTTGGCTTTCTTGGCGCGCTCGTTGGCCAGCTTTTTGATGCCGGCTATCTCTTTGCGCTCGCGCTCGCTCTGGAGGATGCGCTTCAGCAGGGCGTCTGCGGTCTCGGGATTTTTGTGCAGGTAGTTGTCGAGGTTTTGCTTTACGAATTCTAGCAGGAACTGCTTCATCGTCTTCTCCTCGCCCAATAGTTTATCAGTGCCGAGCTTCGTCTTGGTCTGCGACTCAAACACGGGCTCCTGTATGCGTATGGACACCGCACCCACGATGGCCTCGCGGATATCTACGGTGTCAAAGTCCTTCTTGTAAAACTCGCGCACGGTCTTCACGATGGCTTCCTTGAAAGCCTGGAGGTGTGTACCGCCCTGCACAGTGTACTGACCGTTTACAAAGGAGTAGTACTCCTCACCATACTGATTGGTATGAGACATGGCTATCTCGATATCCTCACTCACCAGGTGGATGATGGGATAACGGAGGTTCTCGGCATCCTTCTTGCGGGAGAGGAGGTCATAGAGACCTTTCTGAGAGATGTAGCGGGTACCGTTGTAGATAAAGGCGAGACCTGTATTCAGGTAGGTGTAGTTCTGCACCATCTGCTCTACGTACTCGGTGATGTAGTGGTAGTTTTTGAAGATCGAATTGTCCGGTGTGAACTCTACGTAGGTGCCATTGTCCTCATTGGTCTTTTCCAGCTTGTGCTCCTTGACCAGCTGCCCCTGTGCGAATTCTGCCGCTTTCAGCTCGCCCTCGCGCACGGCATAGACTTTAAAATAAGTAGACAGTGCATTGACCGCCTTGGTACCGACGCCATTCAGGCCCACCGACTTCTGGAATGCCTTAGAGTCGTATTTGCCACCGGTGTTCATCTTGGAGACGACCTCCACCACCTTGCCCAGCGGGATACCGCGGCCGTAGTCGCGCACAGACACGCGGTCCTTGGTCACTTTGATCTCCACTTTCTTGCCGTGGCCCATTTGGTACTCGTCTATACAGTTATCTATGGTCTCCTTGAGCAGGACATAGATACCGTCGTCCATAGAGCTGCCATCACCGGTCTTGCCTATGTACATACCGGGGCGGCGGCGCATGTGCTCTATCCAGTCGAGGGTCCGTATGTTGTCCTCGTTATATTCTACTTCGTGTTTTTCCTTTGACATACTACTTCCTTTTTATACCGCGAAAGCGCAAAAACGCAAAAGGACTTTATGATCGATCCTGATAAGTTTTGCGTTTCCGCGTTTTTGCGGTTACACCCTTATTTGCTAAAAATTTTAGCGAAATTAAAAAAGATGTGGAATTTTAAAACGGGAAGTAATTCACAAATGCTGTGGGAATTTACCTCCTTATGCACAAAAAAAGCGCGACCCTAAGGCCGCGCTTCGATATTCTGATGGGCAAAAACGGATCAATGTACGTATGCGCCGCCTGTGTAGCTGCCAGTGAATGGCAGGCTGTCGTTGGCAGCATTGAGGTTGTACAGGGTGCCGCTGAAGGTGCCCGTAGCTGTAGTACCGGAGATGTTGAAGGTCATGTTGCCATTGCTATAGCCTCCTGCCTGAGCGTTTGAGGTACTATACATGTAGGAGATGCCGGAGCTGGACGTGACCTGGATCGTAGAGGAAGGGCCGTAGGTGTAGGTGCCGCTGGTGTGGGCACCGGTGATGAGCAGTGTGAGGGTGTGGCCGGCGCTGCTCTCATCTGCAGAGATACCGATCTCATTGGCAGAGCTGAGGGCATTGAGGCCTGATGAGGCGGCAAAAGTATGCGTAGCACCACCATAGGTGAGTGTCACGGTACCACTGCCGGAGCCGGAGGTAGTGCTTTTCTTGCCACAAGACGATACAGTGAGGAGTAGCGCTGCGCAAACAGGCAGCAGGGCGAGTGTGAGAAGCTTTTTCATTGTTGGAGTTTTTTTGTTTTTGTAATGATTTACAAAAGCAAACATACCCTGACCGGCTGCCCTCAGAAAGGACAAAAGTGGCAGTTTCTTTCCGGTGGGAAATTGATGATCGTTTACCGCTGAGGCGCGGAGGCGCGCAGAGATTTAAAACTAATTTTGCCGGGATCGCAGCAGGCGCGCTATGATGTATACCAGCAGTATGAGGCTATGCGTTATGAGTGCCATGAGGAGATAAAAGAACCACGCCAGTGCATTGCCTTTTCCCTTGCTCCACTCAAACAAGCCATAGTAGCCGTATGAACTATACGCGAGCAATACCAACAAGTGAACAGCTCCCGCTATCCGGCTGAATCTAAAAGAGAAGAGGATAAGGATGAGGCAGCAGAAAGTGCCGGCATAAAGTAGCAGGGTGTCTCCCATCAGCAGCGTCTTATTTTAAATGCACGTAATGTATGCCACTAATATAGCCTATACTCTTGTATGTATATTCCCTTGCATATCTCCACAGATAAACTGATATTGGCTTATCAATCCAGTCCCACATGGAAAAACAAGACAAAGACCTCTACGGTGAAAAAGTACCGGCAGGAAAGCGCACCTACTTTCTCGACTTCAAAGAAAAGCACAATGGCGATCATGTGATCAAGATCACCGAGAGCCGCAAGAATGGCGAGGAGTTTATCCGCTCTACCGTCATGATCTTCCAGGAGGATTTTGACAAGTTCTTTGAAGCGCTGGACAAGGTAAGAGCGCAGATAGGACAGCATTGAAACTCAAAAGCTAAAACTGTAAAGCTAAAACGCGGCAGCTCCGTGGTCAAACCGGCCATAAAAGCTCCTGTCTGATCTTATAGTATCCCTCTGCGCCTCCGCGTCTCTGCGGTATAAACGGCTACCGAAATCTCGCTGCAGACCAAAACGGCTCCGCCCCCACATCTTCCCTATTGACCTCTATATGAGCCCTGTCTACACATTTTTGTGTTAAACTTTTGCCCCCCCCTGCCTATTGATAGGATAGATTTGTTCGTCTATATTTATGACTGTCAGGAACTATGGGATGAAGCGTTTAAGGTTTTGATAATGAAGAAAGTTCTACTACTCGTCATATCGGTTTTTACATTTCTGGCCTCTCAGGCCCAGAATACAAACATCACCGGCACCATCAATCACTACAGCAAGGTGACCGCTGTAGTGCGCTGCGGCAATAGGATGGTGGTAGACTCTCCGGGGCTTTTTGCGGTGGGTATGAGAGCACTGGTCATACAGATGCAGGGCGCGGTGATGGATGTGAGTAATACTGTGACCTACGGCAATCTGCTCAGCTATGCCTCTGCCGGCAACTATGAGATCGTGACCATAGACTCTATCCTGACAGATACGCTGAAGTTTCGCTACCAGCTGGAGCGCCTCTATGATGCCAGCGGCAGCCTGCAGATCCTGCCTCTGCCGGAGTACCACAAAGCTACCGTGACCGGTGGCAAACTGACCTGCCGCCCGTGGAACGGATCCATAGGTGGTGTACTGCTGCTGAGTGCAGACTCTCTGGTGCTGAATGACTCTGTGAAAGTCAGTGGTCTGGGCTTCCGTGGTTTTTATAATAATGACAGCTCGCAGGCATGTTTTGGCGGTACTAATAGTGGCTTCTACTTTGGTGATAGTATGCAGGGCGCGCCCAAGGGTGAGGGTATCATAGCCGCACCCTATGCCTTTGGCCGTGGCAAGACCATCAATGGCGGCGGTGGCGGCAATAACCAGAATACAGGAGGCGCTGGCGGCGGCAACTATGGCTATGGTGGCCTGGGTGGCTACATCGTACCACGCACAGCCTTCTGCCCGGGCAATGATCCCGGCCTCGGCGGCACCTCACTGGGCTATAACGATACGCTCAATAAGATATTTATGGGCGGTGGCGGTGGCTGCGGCCATGGCAATAACAGTGAGGGCACCGGCGGTACCAATGGTGGTGCCATAGTGATCATCATGGCCAATACCCTGGTGGGTAATAACAAAGGCATAGTCTCTGACGGACTGGACCAGACACGTACTGCGGGCAGTGATGGCGCGGGAGGTGGCGGTGCCGGCGGCACCATACTGCTGCGCGTAGGCCAGTACGTGGGCAATGTAGGCATACGCGCCAAAGGCGGCATAGGTGGCAGCCTCAATAATGATTTTCTCACGCGGTCCTGCATGGGGCCGGGCGGTGGCGGCGGCGGTGGTGTGCTCTGGGTGAGCCAGGCAGCAGTGCCGGGCAATATATCCTACACCGCACCGGGAGGCATCAATGGCAAGAACCTTGCTAATACTAGCTTCTGCCCGCTGGGCGTGACCAATGGTGCCCTGCCCGGTGATACAGGCGGCAGCGCGCTGGGCCTGCAGATACCCGAGTCTGCCACGCCGTATATACGCCTCTCTGCCACAGCCTCAGCAGATACCCTGCTCTGCAATGATCAGCAGCTGCACCTCTCCGCAGCAGGCATCAGCTCTGACACGGTATACTATGCGTGGAGCACAGGGCAGACCGGATCCGATATTACCTTTCTGGCTACACAGACTACAGCATACGCTGTAAACGTGACCGACCGCAATACCTGCACGGTGATCAAAACGATAAACGTGACAGTAGAGCATGTCTTGCCAAATTTCTCTGGCGACACTGCTATTTGCAGCCCCGCCACGATCACGCTCCATGCGGATAATCCGGGTACTACTCCTGTCACCTATAGCTGGAGCACCGGCGCGGCCTCGCCATCCATCACCTTCCTCGCAGACTCCTCCCGGGTATATACAGTGACCGTGAGCAGTGCCAGTCACTGCAGCGCCACAGCCACCATGAATGTGAGTGTGGGCAATCTCAATGCGACCTTTTCACGTGATACGGCCATATGTGCCGGATCTCCTGTCACGCTCGCTGTATACCCCGCAGCGGGCGCGGCATACAGCTATGCATGGAGCAGCGGCCAGTCTGCGCAGAGCATCTCCGTGAGTCCATCTGCCACTACTACCTATACCGTCACGGTGAGCGCCGGCGGTGGATGCAGTACGCATCATGACATAGTGGTCACGGTAGAGAGTGTCATTCCTGATTTCTCTGCAGATACTGCGGTCTGCGGCGGCGGCCCTGTAGTGCTGCACGCCGGCAATACGACAGGTACCCCGGTCACATACGCCTGGAGCACAGGTGGCACCACAGCGGCTATCACGGTCAGCCCTGCCGCTCCGTCTGTATACACTGTGACTGTGAGCAGCAGCCTGGGCTGTACTGCTACAGATACTATCCGTGTGAATGTGGGTACGCTCCGCGTAAACTTCTCTAACGACACAGCCGTCTGCCCGGGCCAATCTGTCGATCTCCGTACGACCCTTATCTCCGGCAATAATGTAAAATACCACTGGAGCACCGGAGATAGTACCAGCTCCATCACGGTGATGGTCACTCAGGATATCAGCTATACGGTGACGGTGACAGACGATGCCGGCTGCACGGTAGACCACAATTTCCTGCTGAGGAAGGACTACCTCGGTGCTTTTGGCTCGGATGATACGACCACCTGCCCCGGTGGTACTGCTCTGGTCTCCGTCACGGTGCCAAATGAGCCTGTCCTCTCCTACCTCTGGAGCACAGGAGATACCACGCAGCAGATCAGCGTCACTCAGGTGTCGCGGCAGGTGTACAGTGTCACCGTGAGCAATCCTGCCGGCTGCACAGGCACTGTGTCTGTGACCGTGTATATAGACTCTATGCAGATAGCTACAGTGAGTGATACGGTATGCCCTCATGGCCATGCTGTAGTGCGCGTCACTGCTACCGGTATGGGCGCTGTGCACTACCTCTGGAGTGATGGCAGTACCTCAGACTCCGTGGCCGGTGATCCTGCCGCTACTACGCGCTATACAGTCACAGCCACAGACAGCCTGGGCTGCCGTACAGACTCTGCCGCACTGGCCATAGTGGACAATAGCTATACACACCTGGCGCCGCAGATCACAGCGGTGCCTGACAGCGCCGCAGCACCCGGAGATAGCGTGAGGCTATCTGTGAGCGGCACAGCCCTGGCCACCTACCACTGGTCGCCGGACTCGACCCTCACAGCAGCTACGATACAGAATCCCGTGGCCACCCCACAGCGCGCTACCTCCTACTGCGTAGACGTGACTGACTCCAGCGGCTGCAGTGCGCAGGCCTGCCTCATGGTAGGCGTAGGCGTACCTCCCGCAGATGTAGCTCTGCCGGGTGCCTTTACCCCAAATGGTGATGGCAAGAACGACCGCTATATCATACCTGCCATAGATGGCACCGTGCTGGCACACATCACGATCTACAACCGCTGGGGAGAGACCGTATATGAGGCCAGTGACAACTCCGGCTGGGATGGCACCTATCGCGGCATAGCACAGCCGGCAGAGATATTCACCTGCTTTATCAAATACTACCAGAAGATCTATCCCGAAAAGCCTTTCTATAGAGAGGGGAATTTTACTTTGATACGATAAATGCAATTTAACAGCCGTTTGACCGCAGAGAAGGAGAGGCGCGGAGAAAAAAGGTTGCTTTACAGAGCAGACCAGATGATCATACTTACTTGCCTGTTATCTCTGTGAAGGTTTTATCTACCTTCATAGGACGACCTTTGTAGATCACTGTCGCAAATTCATTTTCATCGAAGCTCTCCGCATAGTCATAGATAGCAGGCTGCACTATTTTGCCTTTATGATCTATGTAGCCGTATTTGCCACCAGCTACCTCTGTATGCTCCCCTGAATGGTCACGCTGAAATGAACAGCCCATCACAAAGACTGCATAACCCTCCTGAAATGGATATACAAAATCAAAACGCGGTCTGATCACAATGCCCTTCTCATTGGCAAAGCCAAATTTGTCACCCATCCTGATCCGGTAGACACCTTCACTAGGATAGTCGGGTCCATTGTCATAAATGTGAACATTATACAAGATCTTTTCATGCCTATCGATGGCAATGATACCATGTATGCTATCACCTACTATCGCTATACGGTAGAAAGTATCAGTGAATACCGGGAAGTATTTCCCGGCTGGGATCACCATCACTCCTGCGGTGTTGGCATAACCACATACGTCATTTGTATCGCACGACTTGATGAGATAGTGCCCGTATCGATGCTGGGCATAAATATTACCATAGAAGAGATTGAGTAGTGATATAAAGAGTATCGTAAAATAAGATTTCAGGTCTCGGGATTTAATACTGAAAGTAGTTCATTTATCATATCTCCTACCGTTGCATTTCCTTAGAACCTTTCCCGGAAATGTATTTGCGAAACTGATGCAATCAATATTCGTTCCCGGTGCTCTATCCGGGGTTTAAACTTGCATTTCTCTGTGTCATTTCGCCCTGTCTGCCGGCAGGCAGGCACTACGGCAAAACAAGAGGACTACCACACCGCCACCTCATTGAAATGGCTGTCCAGCGTGATCTTCTTGCCTTGATAGATCACCGTGGCCTTGCCGTTTTCAAAACTCGTGGCTGATTCATAGGCGGCATGTTTGATCACTTTGCCATCCTGGTCTATGTAGCCATATTTACCGCCCTTGATCACTACATGCTGACCGCTGGGATCTGACTGAAAGGTACAGCCGGATACATACACCGCACAGTTGCCGCTAAAGGGGTAAACAAAATCAAACCTGGCAGGTATCACTACCTTGTCCAGGCTGGCAAAGCCAAATTTTCCCTTGCTGTATATCCTGTACAGGCCTATGCCGGCAGAGTCCGGCCCATTGTCAAAGACAAAGACACGGTATAGTATCCGCTCCTGCCTGTCTATAGCCACGATGCCCTGTGTAGGGTCCTGCACTATAGCTGTATTATAAAACGTATCTGTAAAAAGGTAAGAATACTTGCCCGCGGGTATCACCACCTTGCCTGCACTATTCTTGTAGCCGCACTCATCATTGCCATCACAGAAAATGACCAACTGGTCCTTGGGCTGCCGCTGGGCCATAGAGGTACTGCATAGTGCCATCAGGATCGCCATCGGGAGCAGATAGGGATTTGTCTTTAGCATAGTTTTTCGGTCTTGATAAAGGATAGCCGTCTATACCAGCGTACCGGCATAGCGACCCGGAGGCTTTACGCAGTATATGTTGTATTAGTTGCAGCAGATCACGATGCAGGGGCTCAAAATTCGGTCACTGTGGTGTCCGGCTCGGTCAAAAATGAGAAGTGGTGTTTGCTTGTCTTGCTTAGTGGCAATCTATCACGATCCGTGGGCTCAGCACTCTATTGCTGAAGTGGCCTGCCCTGTCCTTTATGAAAAAGGAATAGCGCTGTGTATCTATCGTGCCTGTGCCCGGACACTCTACACTGATAGAGAAAGTGATATCGCCCTGCAGGGCCGGATACTTCTTCGCTACAGGTATGTAGGCCGTAGCTATGCCGGGTATGCTGAGGCAGCTATCATTGATACCCGATACATACTGATAGTAAAACAAGTTAACACTCCTGTCCTGCATGGCCAGGCTATCGGTGGCGTGATTGGTGCACAGACAGTTAGGGCAGGTAGTAGTATCTATGGTGCCGGCAGGCACGCCAAAATCTCCATCTCCATCTGTAAAGGACAGGGTAAACTGCACGGAGTCCACTGCGGTACCCGTATTGGCCAGACGCACCAGTGTGTCTGATACGCTTTTGAACTCTACGTGCGGCTCTATGGGAAAATTCTGTTGCTTCACGCAGCTGCTCAGCCCTATCAGGAGCGCCAGAACTGCTATGGCGAGGAGGTTTTTCACTGTAGCTAAGAAACTAAAAATTGAAGCGTTTATTGCACCTTTGCCTCAAATTTTTGTTTGCCACAGCATCTCACAGACCAGGTCTTCAGCGTAGGGGCAGCTTCATTTGAGGATGCTGCACTGGCCGTATATCGCTATCAGTATGCCCATACGCAGCTATACAGGGACTATTGTGACCGTATGCGCCGCACACCTGATACAGTAGCGGCAGTGGCAGATATCCCGTTTCTCCCCGTGCAGTTCTTCAAGTCTCATACTGTCATAGACAGCCAGTACCCTGCGGTCAAGACCTTTGAGAGCAGTACTACCACAGGTACTACGCCCAGCCGCCACCATGTGTCAGACCTGGCAGTCTATGAGCGCAGCTACCTGGCCGCGTTTGAGCTATTCTACGGCCGTCCGGATCAGTACTGCATCCTGTCCCTGCTGCCGTCCTACCTGGAGCGTGGCACCTCCTCTCTGCTCTATATGGCAGATGACCTGATGCGCCGGTCGGGTGATCCGCTCAGCGGCTTTATAGACAAGGATTTCGCAGAGCTGCACCGGCGTATAGCCCTGGCCGGGGCTACGGGCCGCAGGCTCCTGCTGCTGGGCGTGACCTATGCGCTGCTGGATTTTGCGGAGGCATACCCGCAGCCACTGGGAGATGTCATCATCATGGAGACAGGTGGTATGAAGGGCCGCCGTGAGGAGATGACACGCGCCGAGATACACCGGGTGCTCACCACCGCCTTTGGTGTGCGCACCATACATAGCGAATACGGCATGACGGAGCTACTCTCTCAGGCATACTCAGCGGGCGAGGGTGTCTTCCGCTGTCCGCCGTGGATGCGCGTGCTGGTGCGTGACCCCTATGATCCTCTCTCCTACCTGCCGGCCGGCAAAACAGGCTCTATCAATATCATAGACCTGGCCAACCTGCACTCCTGCTCTTTTCTCGCGGTGTCTGACCTGGGGCGCGTTTATACAGATGGCAGCTTTGAGGTACTGGGGCGCCTGGACAATAGCGAGATACGCGGGTGCAACCTGATGTATGAGCTGTGAGGCTGGTCCATCTCATACATTTACCCTCTTTTCATATCTTTCCACAAAACTCACCTGCATGGAGATCAAGATACGCTTCAGCCGCACAGCAGAAGATTTCAATAAAGCGCTCCGCCTACGATTCTCATGGTGGCGCTGGGCCGCTATAGTGACTATCGTACTGTTTCTGGGGGTGATAGTCATTCCCTCCCTGGGACCAAGCGATAAGGGCACTCCACACTGGATTTCCATCATGACTATGATCATCGTGCTGTACCTGATCCGCTTCTATCTCAGGAATAAGGCAGGTGCCAGGCTCCTGAAAAAGAATCCTAATCTGGGCAGGGAGGAAGAGGTCACCTTTAGTGACGATGGTATCCGTGCGGTGACTGCCACCGGTGAATCGAAAGGCCTCTGGAGCAACTATGTAAAAGCCACCATCACACACGACATTATCCTGATCTATCCCAATAATACCGTCTTTCTATGCTACCCGCGTCGTGCATTCACAGAGGAAGAATACGCCAGCCTCACTGCACTCATCAAGGCCAGTATCCCCGATACCAAAGAGCGCTGATGAAGCAGATGTGTTCTTAATCTAAATTTAAACTGTACATATCTCGCAGCATTGTATTTTTGCCAAATATACTCTCACCATGACCACTCCATCCATACAGCAGAAAGTAGACGACATATTCGCACTATATGAGCAGCACGGCGCTGAGGAGTACTATGGAGAGGCTGTGACGCAGCTGGAGCACATGTGCCAGAGCGCAGAGCTGGCGCGCAGCGGCGGCTATGATGATGAGGTGATACTCGCAGCCTTCTTTCACGATATAGGCTACCTGATCCATAGTCAGAATAAAGACACCATGGGCAACTATGGCCGTACCAACCATGAGAAGGAAGCAGGTGCCTTTCTGCGCCGTATGGGCTTTAGCGAGCGGGTGGCGCAGCTGGCCGAGCAGCATGTCAATGCCAAGCGCTACCTCACCTATGCAGATCCGGAGTATTACCAACGCCTGTCAGAAGCCAGCAAAAAGACACTGGAGTACCAGGGCGGTCCGATGCAGGAGGCGGAGGCCAAAGCATTCAGGGAAGACCCGCTCTTTGACCTCAATATCACGATGAGGAAATGGGATGAAGAAGCCAAGCTCACCGATCAGTCTCTCCCCGACCTGGATATATACCGGCAGATCGCCATCCGCCACCTGCAGCAGCAGGCTTAATTTAAATGCAATACAGCTAAACCGCAGAGGCGGAGAGACGCCGAGTAAATACAGTTTGTATCGCCCCTCCGCTCTCCGCCTCTGCGGTAAAATATGCGCTGAAAATTATTCCAGATAGCTCCTGATAAACCAGGCCATCTTCTCATGCTGCTCCAGCAGGCCGGTCAGGAAATCACTCGTGCCGGCATCCTTATATTTCTCTGCTGCAGCTACGAGGTCATTGCGCAGTACGCGCACGATGGTCTCATGGTCATGTAGCAGATTTTGGAGCATCTGCTTGGAGTTAGTGGCTTTGTCATCTTCTGTGAGGCGGGTGATGGCCAGGTACTGTTTCATGGTGCCTACGGCAAAGTGGCCGAGGGAGCGATTGCGCTCTGCTACCTGGTCTATGATCTCTGCCAGCTCCTCATACTGGCTCTCAAAGAATTTGTGAAGGTCCATGAAGTGAGGCCCCCTCACATTCCAATGATAGTTGCGCGTCTTGGTGTAGAGCAGGTATTCATCTGCCAATAGGGTATTGAGCAGAGTGGAGAGGGACTGAAGGTGTTTTGCCGGTATGCCGATATTAGCTGCCATGGGATAGTATGTTTTATGGATGAGTAGCTAAGGTAGGCATATAATGACAAAAGGGGAAGACGAGCCTCAGCAAAAAACATGAGCTTTGGCATAGCATAAAATACAAGAGGCTCCCTTTTGAGGAGCCTCTTGCAGATATTTTGAGCAGTATAGATTACTCTATAGTCACCTTCCTGGTTATCGCGCCCTTATCGTTTGCGATAGACATCAGGTATACGCCAGATGCCAGACCATTGCGATCCATCATCAGTTCGTTTTGACCGGCGTAGATCTCTACTTCCCTACTAGATACTACTGCACCCAGCATGTCAGTCAGCCTTAGGCTGTATGTGCCAGATACTGCAGAGGTGAATGCCACTCTGGCAGCGCCGGAGAGGGGATTGGGATGAATAGAGAGCCCTGATATGGCACTTTGTATCTCTGATATACCCACGGTATCAAAGGGAATATCTGTAACTGTAGAATATACCAAAGTAGAGTCCGCAGGATCGAGTTCCCTACACGGCTCGGTGCTATATGGATTGACACGCATGTGGTAGCGCCAGTGCATCAGATCTTCTACGTTAGCTTTTGGCACATATCCTACCACAGTAGCATCGATATCTACTATGATGCGCAGCTTATAGGTACCATACGATTGATATGTAGTACCTGTCACGAGTATCACGCCATCAGCACCTCCGGCAAAGGTATTCGTATCATTGCTCGTATGCCAGACCAGGCCTGCGGGCAGGTAGATGGAGTCGATCTTTATGGAGTTGATCGTAGCTATACTCCAGGTAGATGGCATTTTAAAATAGAAGGTATCGCTCACGGGCTCTCCAGTCTTGATACACGGCAGGTCGGCCTCTGCCGGTAGCAGCCGTGGTATAGAGTCCGTACGCGGTGTGATATAGGTCCTGCCGCTATCTACAGAGCGGAACACATTTGTATCAAAATACAATGAAGTCTGGGCAAAAGCAGATAGGCAGCATCCGGTCACAAGGGCCAGTGTGGTAAAGAGCTTTTTCATAGTATAAGGGTGTAGGTGTCCTCTAAAGATAGTCATAAAATACAAGAGGCTCCCTTTTGAGGAGCCTCTTGCAGATATTTTGAGCAGTATAGATTACTCTATAGTTACCTTCCTGGTTATCGCGCCCTTATCGTTTGCGATAGACATCAGGTATACGCCAGATGCCAGACCATTGCGATCCATCATCAGTTCGTTTTGACCAGCGTAGATCTCTACTTCCTTGCTAGATACTACTGCACCCAGCATGTTAGTCAGCTTCAGGCTGTATGTGCCAGATACTGCAGAGGTGAATACAACCTTAGCTGCACCAGAGAATGGATTTGGCTTTACAGACAGTTCAGAGATATTGCTTTGTACTTCGTTTACACCCACTGGATATGCTTTGTAAACCAGTGTAGAGTCAGCAGGATCCAGTGCAGGGCATGGAGATGATGCGTCGTTTACGATACGTACATGGTAGCGGAGGTGAGCGAGGTCTTCTGCGTTAGCATTTGATATCTGACCGATCACAGTAGCGTCGATGTCTACGATGATGCGGAGCTTGTATACACCCGGAGCTACGTTAGTAGTACCTTCTACGAGGATCACACCATCTTCACCTGTAGTGAAAGTGTTATTTGCCTTGGAAGTCCTCCATGTGAGGCCAGCCGGCAGGTAGAGAGAGTCGATCTTCAGGGAGTTTACAGTAGCGATGCTGAAAGTAGTGAAGTTCTTGAAGTAGATAGTGTCGCTGATGAATGCACCCTTTACACCACATGGGAGCAGAGAGTCACTCGGAGAGAGGCCCGGTACAGTACCTACGTGTGGAGTGATAGATGTAGTGCCTGGATTTACAGACTGAAACACGGTGTTGTCAAAATACAGAGAGGTCTGAGCCATAGCTCCTACATACATACCAGCTACGAGAGCGAGTGTAGTAAAGATTTTTTTCATTTGATTTTGGTTTGTTTAATGTTTGTCTAATGTTCCAAAGTTAGGAAAAGACTTTTTATCTCCCAATAGCTTTTTCAACAATATTTCGGTCAAGGGCCGATATATGCCAATAAAAAAAGCCGTCTCACGAGTGAGGCGGCTTTTTTTAAGATTTTTTGCAGATTCAGATCACCTCACCACGATCCGGCTGGTAGCCTTGCCGCTGATGTTTGACACTGTCACTGTATATACATCCTTGGCCAGGCCGGATATATCTACATTCTGGCTGATCTCGCCGTACTGATTTTCTACCGTCTGGGTATATACCTCGCGGCCCAGTACGTCAGCTATGCTGATGGTCACCTCACCGGTCTGCAGTACATTCGCCTTGATAGTGAATGTACCATTGTTAGGGTTAGGATAGACAGACAGTGCATAGATATTGGCCGGGGTCTCCTCCACGCCTACACCGGTCACAGTGAGTGGCTGCGATTCAAACTTGCACTGAGGGAATCCGGTAGCATATACTGTGGCAGTATAGGTACCATTGCCCAGTATAGGCAGTATCTGCCCGTGCTGGCCGGTCACCAGGGTACCATTGTAGTACCAGTCAGCCACGCTGCCCGGCAGGAATGGATTGAGGAATACCTGAGCATTGCCGGAGGAGTATACCAGGTTAGCCGAGGTAGGCGTCATGCTGCTCACGCTCACACGGTAGTATGGCGTGTCCATCTCGGTGCTGCAGCCTGTGGTCAGGTTGGTTATTTTCACATGGTACAGGCCGGATTGCTTGGCATAGTACACAGAGTCAGTAGCGGTGAGCAGGTAGGTAGAGTCCCTCCACCACTCATACTTCACATTGCTGTATGCAGGTGAGATGGACAGGCGCGCTGAGTCTCCAAAGCAAACCGAGTCGCTGCTGACCACCAGCGTAGGCATAGCCGGACGGCCCTGGATATTCACCTTCAGAGTGTCGGTGATAGCAGTACCGTATACAGTATCAAACTCTACATAGCCGCTGGCATTGCCATTGGCCCAGGCTATCTGGCCGCTTCCTACAGTCACATAGTAGGTGCCGATCAGGTCATCTGCAGAGCCGAATGGAGGACCATTATCGGCATCCCACAGCTCCAGAGGCACGGTATCAGTGCCGAGTGGCAGTACGAGGTTCAGGTTGTTGTAGTCCACATTGCTGGCAGTGTTGCTCACGTTGCCACTGGTGTAGCCCAGTGTAGTGAGCTTGATATACGGGTCAGGATTCTGTACCGCTGTCAGCTCTTCGATATCCGGGTAGAAGCCGCCTGTGATGTTATACACGTGTACCTTCTTGATACGGAATTTATAGAATACCGTCTTGAGCGATACAGGGTGGATACCAGGTGTATTGTAGGTCTGGGTGCCGGCCGGCGCCTGCGCAGCAGACGTCTGGCCATTGCCAAAATCCCATGAGTATGAGGTAGGGTTTGGTGTCGGCGCTGTGAGCAGGGCGTTGAAGCCGAGTGTCAGGGAGTCGCAGTCAGAGTTTACATGCGGAGTATAGTTGAATGAAGATACCGCGCCTGATGTATCTGGCAGGATGATCATCGTATCCTTATAGGTCTGGTTTTGCGGACCCGGGTCTACGTTGCCTATCGGTGTGCCGATAGCCATCACATGTGCCTCTATATACACCGTGACAGGATACGTGCCGGCAGCAAGTGGTGTACCACAAAAATTGACACAGCCCAGGGAGTCACCGTTTGCTACGTCGTATGTCTGGTTTGCATGGTTGAAGAAGGCATTGATCCCGGTAGGCAGGCCACCTACACCTGTCACCTTGATCTGGTTCAGATTGATCTGGCTGCAGCTGCACTGACTCAGAAAAGCCGGGTCATTGATGTGCTTTGGCATATAGAAGCTGATATTGGTAGTGTATGGGTGATTTACCATACCTACTGCGGAGTGGCCACATATGCCACCGGCGGGTGCACAGCCACTCATAGATGGAGTGCACGTGACGCACTGCGCTGTCACGGCTACGGATAGTACGGCCATAGCCAGCCAGCTGAGTAAAAACTTTTTCATTTCTGTTATTCTTGTTTGAATCGTAAAGGTACTATTTCCAAACAATATATGTAGATGGATACCCAATTAATATCAACCTGCATTTAACACATTAATTTGATATGCCAATTTTTGATTGTCAGAAAAAATCTATTTTTTTAGCACCGGTCAAAACCCAAATAACAAATTTTATGCAAAAAATCCTGTACGCGTTGTGTTTTACACTGCTCTCTCTGATGTCGTATGCCCAAAATGGGAAAATAACCGGTAAGGTCACCGATGAGAAAGGTGAGGCTCTCTTGGGAGCTACTGTCGTCATAGATGTGACCAAAAACCTTGCCACCACTGCTGACTATGATGGCAACTATGAGCTGAGCGCTCCGGCCGGCACCTACACCGTGGTCTACCACTCTGTGGGCAAAGAAGACACCAAACTGACCGTGACACTCAAGGACGGTGAAAACCAGGTGCAGAATGTAGTGATAAAGGACAAAGCCAAGATGATAGATGAGGTGGTCGTATCAGGTAGCAAGTATGCTAAGAAACTGAGCGAAGAGACCGTATCTATGGAGGTGATGAAAGGCTCCACCCTGGCCAATCAGAATGTCACTGACCTCTCTACAGGTGTACAGAAGATACCGGGCGTGACCATAGCAGACGGCCAGGCCAATATCCGCTCAGGCTCTGGCTGGAGCTACGGTGCCGGCTCGCGCGTGGCGGTACTGTATGACGGTATACCTATCACTACAGCAGATGCAGATGATGCCAAGTGGTCTGTGATCCCTATGGAGAATGTGGAGCAGGTAGAAGTGATCAAAGGTGCTGCCTCCTCTCTCTATGGCTCCGGCGCCCTCAATGGTATCATAAACGCTATCTCCGCATGGCCTACAGACAAGCCTTTCACCAAGGTAACGAGCTACGCGGGCTTTTATGAAGCACCAAAAGACAAGTCTATGAAATGGTGGCTGCCGGGACAGCAGCAGTATTTTATGGGTACCAACTTTGCCGATCGCCGCAAGGTGGGCCAGTTTGACATCATCAGCGGCCTGGGTATCACTACAGACCGTGGCTACCTCGACTCCTCAGACTCTCACGATATGCACGCCAACCTGAAGGTACGCTGGAGGTCAAAGAAAATAGAGGGCCTCAATATGGGTATCAGCGCGCTGGCATACTACAGCTGGGGCAAGACCTTCTTCCTCTGGGATAGCATAGGCCGCAAGGGCTACGAGCCACTGCCGGGTACGATCACCATCTACCACAATGGCCGCTACATCATAGATCCATTTATCAACTACTATGACAAAAAGGATAACCGCTTCACATTCCGCTACCGCTATCTGAACTCTAGCAATATCAATACTACGGGCCAGGGCTCTATCGGCCACAAGAACTATGCAGAGTTTCAGTACACGAAGATGATGCAGAAGATACACCTCACGGTCATAGCCGGCCTCGTAGGTATGTATGACCTCTCCCGCACGCCAAAGGGCTCTACAGACAGCAGCTCCCTGATAGGCAATCACGATCGTGCCAACGTAGCCGTATATGCACAGGTAGAAAAGAAGTTCTTTAATAAGCTGGACATCGTGATAGGTGGCCGCTGGGAGTACTTCAATAATGACCGCGATACACTGGACCCTGTCACCAAGAGCTACCACGTAGTAGGCCGTACCAATAGCCTCACTACCCTGAAGTATCCGCTGGGCCGTATAGGTATCAACTACCAGGCTGCAGAGGGCACCTTCCTCCGTGCATCAGGCAGCATGGGCTTCCGCTATCCGTCTCTGGCAGAGCTGTACGTACACACCTACGTAGGCCCGCTGGGCGTATTCAGCAATCCTAACCTGAAGCCTGAGAAAGGCTACAGCGCAGAGCTGGGTATCAAGCAGGCATTTAAGATAGGCAAGAACTGGATGGGCTACGGCGATGCAGCTTTCTTTGCCAATTTCTACAACAACATGATGGAGTTTACCTTTGGCCAGTTTGGCGATCCTAACTCCAAGAATGGCCTCTATGGCCTCGGCTTCTCCTCGCAGAATATCGGCAATACCCGTATCCTCGGTACGGAGCTGACTGCCGGCCTGCAGGGCAAAATAGGCGACTTTGAGCTCGGTCTCCTGGCCGGATACGCCTTCACTGATGCACGTGCGCTGGACTGGAATAAGCAGCTCATAATGTTTAACCAGCAGGGTGATACTATCCGCCCGTATGTAGATATCAATGTAGGTATCCCTCTGCGCCTCCGCACAGCTAATGATGCCAACCACGACCCTATCACAAATCCTGACTCATCTAAGCTGACGTACGCCATGACATCCAGCAGCAAAAACAACGTACTGAAGTATCGCTCCCGCCATCAGTTCAAACTGATCTTTAACGTAGCGTACAAGAAGTGGGACTTCAATCTGGACTACCAGTACCTGAGCTTCCAGGAGAACGTAGACTACGCATTCCTCAGCAAGCTCTTCACAGAGATAGGTGGTATCGGCTCTTTTGCCGGCCTCAAGAACTATCGCGATGCGCAGATAGCAGCCGGCAGCAAGGGATACAGCATCCTGAACCTCTCTGTAGGATTCAAGCCGACACCTAAGTTCAAGATGGCATTTATCGTCAAGAACGTAGCGAATACAGAATGGATGACTCGCCCGGGCATGTTCCAGGCTCCGCGCAACTATACCCTGCAACTCAGCTACACGCTCTAAGCCGCAGCGCAATCATACTGAAAAGCCCATGCGATGCATGGGCTTTTTTATTGGTTTGAACTGTCTGTTTGAAAGAAGCGCTATTTTCTGCTAAGGAGTCGCTTACCGCTATCCATCCATTTGCGCACCGTCCCTATCGGCACATTGGCCCATATACGCTCGTGCAGGTAGTATAGGGCGATCTTGGTCAGCAGCTCGTAGCCGCCTATCTTGAGGCCGGTCAGCGCATTGCCCGTATACCACCAGCCCCAGAAGGCCGTATCCATAGAGCCTATCATGCGCCACACCACGGCCTTCACCAGTGATATCCATCGCGTCATCACGCGTGCCCCCATCCAGTAGATCCAGGCGCGCTCGTGCAGGTAGTAGAGGATGATCTTTGAGAGAAAGTCGGTGGACCCGATCTTGATAGACATGGTCAGGTCACCCGTCTGCCACAGCGAGAGCAGCGTAGTATCCAGAGAACCTATGACCCTCCAGGTGAATGCTTTTATAGCACTCCGGTAGTTGGATTCGTTTGAATCTATGATTTCTGTAGTCTCTGCCACTGGCTGGATTTGTGTCTTGCGGTCATGATTGCAATTAGCATACCAGCAGCAGGATATGCCGCGTTAGTGCGCGTATTGATTGGCGTAGTACTTCTGATAGTCGCCGCTGGTCACGCTGTTCAGCCATTCGCCATTGGCCAGGTACCAGTCTATGGTCTTGTCCAGCCCCTGCTCAAATGTCACTGATGGCTCCCAGCCCAGCTCATTTTTGATCTTGGTAGCGTCTATCGCGTAGCGCTGGTCATGGCCCGGGCGGTCTTTCACGTAGGTGATCAGCTTTTCTGATTCACCCTCTGCGCGGCCCAGCTTCTGGTCCACGATCTTGATCAGCAGCTTGATCAGGTTGATATTCTGCCACTCATTGAAGCCACCGATATTGTACGTCTCACCCAGTACGCCTGTGTGGTATACCACATCTATAGCGCGTGCATGATCCTCTACCCAGAGCCAGTCACGGGTATACTTGCCATCGCCATACACTGGCAGCGACTTATTGTTGCGGATGTTATTGATGAAAAGCGGTATCAGTTTCTCGGGAAACTGATTTGCGCCATAGTTGTTAGAGCAGTTGGTCAGCACCACGGGCAGGTTATACGTATTATAGTATGCCCTTACGAAGTGATCTGAGCTGGCCTTGGATGCAGAGTATGGTGACTGTGGCTCATACGGCGTGGTCTCCAGAAAGAAGCCTTCCTCTCCCAGTGATCCATACACCTCATCCGTAGACACGTGATAGAATTTCTTGCCGGCAGGAAACTCGGAGTCTTTATTGCACTTCCAGATGGTGCGTGCGGCGTTCAATAAATTTACCGTACCGATCACATTGGTCACGACGAATGCCATCGGGTCAGAGATAGAGCGGTCCACGTGGCTCTCTGCGGCCAGGTGTATCACACCATCAAACTGCTCTTTCTGAAACAGCTCATTGATAAAAGCCGCATCAGTGATGTCGCCCTTTACAAAAGTATAGTTTGACTTACCTTCTATATCGCGGAGGTTCTCCAGGTTGCCCGCATAGGTCAGCGCATCCAGATTGTAGATGTGCGCATCCGCATACTTATTGACAAACAGCCTCACCACGTGAGAGCCTATAAATCCGGCACCGCCGGTGATGAGTATCTTCTTCATTTTCTTTATTGCTTCTTTATATCACCATGGCCGCTCAGAAACACTAGTCCTAAGCGATCATAAAAGGAATAATACAACCTGTATAGTCCTGGCTGCAGCATAGTCACAGCTATAGTCCTACTGCCGCTGCCAGGTATCACACCACTGCTGTAGACTTGCAGGCTGGCGTCTACCAGCGCATATTTACAAGCATACGGTGCTGAACCGCCCTTTTTTTCGTAGAGCGTAAAAGCTCCGGTACATGGATTAGGATACGCTCCGCCTATCACTCCTGTATCTGATATTTCCTCTATCGTGCCCGGTGCATGATGATTAGTATCTGTGGTGAGCGGTAGTGCATCCAAAGCCTGGCGCACCTGTGTAGGGATATCCGCATCTGCTCTCCAGTCAGTAGAGTCGTGCGACACAGCCCATAAAATATTGCCCTGCTCATCAGTAGCTGTATAGCCCGAAATATGGATAGATGGACCGCTGGCCTTGTGACAGCCTCCTGCCAGCACCAGTGCTGACATCAGTATCATCCACATATATACCCTTGGGCTCCTCATCATTCCTCTTGGTTCTTGTATCCTGGCTCTCTTACAGCGACCAGTATTTGATCCCTTTTATGCGCTTTCTCATATCACCTTTCACGTCTACCAGTATGCCATCCGGCTTCATGATAGATTTGAAGTAAGCTTCATCCAGCCCGGCGAATTTGTCATGATTTACCGCTACGATCACTGCGTCATAATCTTTCGCAAGGTCAGTGGTCAGTGCCTCATTATACTCATGCTGAAATTCCTCATTATCTGCATATGGATCTGTGATCTCTACATGCACATGGTATTCTTTCAGGGCTTTGATCACGTCTACCACCTTAGAGTTGCGGATATCAGATACATTCTCTTTGAATGTAGCCCCCATCACCAGCACCTTAGTATGCGCGATAGTTTTATCCAGTTGTATGAGCTGCTGTACGAGCTTTTTTGCGATACGCGCACCCATATCGTCATTGATACGGCGGCCGGCCAGGATCACCTCTGACTTGTAGCCCAGTTCCTCAGCCTTGTAGGTCAGGTAGTATGGATCTACACCTATACAGTGGCCACCTACCAGGCCGGGGAAGAACTTCAAAAAGTTCCACTTCGTACCTGCAGCCTCCAGCACCTCATAGGTATTGATACCCATTTTATCAAAGATGCATGACAGTTCATTCATCAGCGCGATGTTGACATCGCGCTGCGTATTCTCTATGATCTTGGCAGCCTCTGCTACCTTGATAGAGCTGGCGCGGTGCGTACCGGCCGTCACCACTATCTCGTATGTTTTAGCTATCGTGTCCAGAGACTCTGCATCACAGCCGGATACTACCTTGGTGATCTTGGCCAGTGTGTGCTCTTTATCGCCCGGATTGATACGCTCAGGAGAGTAGCCCAGCTTAAAGTCCACGCCCATTTTGAGGCCTGATATCTGCTCGATCACCGGCAGGCAGTCATCCTCTGTGCAGCCGGGATACACTGTAGATTCAAACACCACATAGTCCCCTTTCTTCAGCACCTTGCCTATCGTGGTAGATGCTGAGAGTACAGGCTTCAGGTCTGGCACATTGTGCGAGTCTACAGGCGTAGGTACCGCTACGATAAAGAAGGAAGCCTCCTTCAGATCCTCCAGGTCAGCCGTAAACTTGATATCACAGCCGTCAAAGGCCTCTTTCTCCAGCTCACAGCTAGGGTCTATGCCTTGCCTCATCATCTCCACACGCTTAGGATTGATATCAAATCCGATCACGGATATCTTCCTCGCAAACTCCAGCGCGATAGGCAGGCCTACATAGCCGAGACCTATCAGTGCCAGCTTCTTCTCTTTATTTAGTAACGACTCGTACATGACTTATTCAGTGGGGTTTTTGTTTTATTTTTTTATACCAGCCGTTTTCAGTTCAGCTATACTCAGGATATTCTCTTTACAGCACCATCCTTCAGTTCATATACCTGGCCGCTTTCCTCGCAGGTGGCTTTCCCATTGTCATCGAAGTTTAACCTATGGCCAAACTCGCTCATCCAGCCCATCTGCCTGGCAGGATTGCCCACGAGCAGTGCGTATGCCGGTACTGTCTTGGTCACTACCGCACCCGCTCCAATAAAGGCATACTCACCTATATCATGGCCGCACACGATCGTAGCATTAGCACCTATGCTGGCACCTTTGCCCACATGCGTTTTGGAGTATTGCCCTCTCCTGTTCACACCGCTACGCGGATTGGTCACATTGGTAAATACGCATGAAGGCCCCAGAAACACATCATCATCACAGGTCACCCCTGTGTAGATAGACACGTTATTCTGCACCTTCACATTATTGCCTAGTACTACATCCGGAGATACCACAACGTTCTGACCTATATTGCAGCCACGGCCCAGCGTGCAGCCGGGCATGATGTGGCTGAAGTGCCAGATCTTGGTCCCCTCTCCTATGGTACAGCCCTCGTCTACGATGGCCGTCTCATGCGCGTAGTAGTTATTTGCTGCCATTGATAAAATCCCTATGCCCGGCAAAGAGTTCTTCCTTGCTCAGTGTTTTGAAATAGTCATAGGTGATCTTGAGTCCTTCAGCACGCTTTACCTTAGGCTCCCAGCCCAGTATCTCGCGTGCCTTGGTGATATCCGGCTTGCGCTGCTTAGGGTCATCCTTAGGCAGCTCGAGTGATATGAGTTTCTGACTGGAGTTGGTCAGCTTGATAATCTCCTCGCCAAATTCTTTGATCGTGATCTCCTCAGGGTTACCTATGTTCATCGGCTGCGTATAGTCACTGAGCAGCAGGCGGTAGATACCCTCCACGAGGTCTGCTACATAGCAGAAAGACCGCGTCTGGCTACCATCGCCAAACATGGTGAGGTCCTCTCCTCTCAGCGCCTGGCCTATGAAGGCTGGCAGTACACGGCCGTCATTCAGCCTCATACGCGGGCCATAGGTATTGAAGATGCGGATGATCCGCGTCTCCAGTCCATGATAGGTATGATAGGCCATCGTGATAGCCTCCATGTAGCGCTTAGCCTCGTCATAGACGCCGCGCGGGCCTACAGGATTCACATTGCCCCAGTAGTCCTCCGTCTGCGGGTGTACCGTAGGGTCACCATAGACCTCAGAGGTAGATGCCACGAGGATACGTGCTTTCTTCACGCGGGCCAGGCCCAGCAGGTTGTGCGTGCCCATAGCGCCTACCTTCAGCGTCTGGATAGGTATCTTGAGATAATCTATCGGGCTGGCCGGTGAGGCGAAGTGCAGTATATAGTCCAGGTCACCCGGTACGAAGACAAACTTCGATACATCGTGGTGATAAAATTCAAAGTTTTCCAGCTTGAAGAGGTGCTGGATATTGCGCAGGTCACCTGTGATCAGGTTATCCATCGCTATCACGTGATAGTCCTCTGCTATGAAGCGGTCGCACAGGTGCGACCCGAGGAAGCCCGCAGCTCCCGTGATCAGTATTCTCTTTCTCGCCTTGCTCATTCTACAGTTTTTCTGCCTACGCTATAATAGTAAAATCCGCACTCTTTCATCTCAGTGAGGCTATATAAATTTCTGCCGTCGAATATTACCTTTTCTTTAAGAGCTGCTTTGACTTTGTCAAAATCCGGAGAGCGGAAGGTATTCCACTCGGTAGCGATCACGAGAAAATCAGCCCCTGCCAGCGCATCATACTGATCCTTGGCAAAGTACACCTTGTCGCCATACTGCTGCTGCACATGGCCCATAGCCTCCGGGTCATAGGCGCGCACCTCAGCGCCACGGCTGCGCAGCTCGTCTATCAGGTAGAGTGCCGGCGCCTCGCGCACGTCATCTGTGTTTGGCTTGAAGGCCAGGCCCCAGAGTGCGATGGTCTTGCCCTTTACATCAGGATATTTCTCCAGTATCTTGGCCAGGAAGAGCTTCCTCTGGTCATAGTTCACCTTCATCACTGAGTCCAGTATCGCGAAGTTGTAGTCATTCTGCGAAGCAGTCTGGTGCAGCGCCTGTACATCCTTAGGGAAGCAGCTGCCACCGTAGCCGAGGCCCGGGAAGAGGAACCTCTTGCCTATCCGGCTGTCTGTACCGATGCCGCGGCGTACCTGGTCCACATCAGCGCCTACGCGCTCACACAGGTTAGCCACCTCATTCATGAATGATATCTTGGTAGCCAGGAAAGAATTCGCTGCATACTTTGTCATCTCTGCTGAGCGCTCGTCCATAAAGAGGACCGGATTGCCCTGCCTCACAAATGGCTCATACAGGTGGCCCATCACTTCTTCCGCTTTCTCAGAGCTGGTACCTACCACCACGCGCTCCGGCTTCATAAAGTCCTCCACAGCTACGCCCTCACGGAGAAATTCCGGATTGCTCACTACGTCAAACTCTACCTTGGCGCCTTTGGCTACTGCCTCGCGCACTTTATCTGCAGTACCTACCGGTACAGTGCTCTTGTCTACTATCACCACGTACTGGTGCAGCAGCGGGCCCAGGTCCTTTGCCACACCGAGTATGTACTTCAGGTCAGCGCTGCCGTCCTCACCCGGAGGTGTAGGCAGTGCCAGGAAGATGATCTTAGCTCCCTGTATACCCTCTGCCAGAGAGGTGGTGAACTTCAGCCTGCCTTCTTTCTTATTGCGCTCAAAGAGCACGTCCAGCTCCGGCTCATAGATCGGCAGCTTGCCGTTATTGAGCATATCTATCTTGGACTGATTGATATCTATACAGGTCACGTCATTGCCTGTCTCTGAGAAACAAGTACCCGTCACGAGTCCTACGTATCCGGTACCTACTACTGCTATCTTCATTTATTGTTTGTTTGGTTTGGGGTTGTTTATTGAATGATCTCTTTAGCCGCTGAGATGATGTAGTCTTGCTGGTCCTGCGTCATCTCCGTATGTATCGGCAATGATAGCACACATTCGCTCAATCTGATAGAAACCGGGAAATCCGTATCGGTGTATCTGTCAGATTTGTAGGCCTTTTGCCGGTGCATGGGGGATGGATAGTAGACCATGGTCGGTATTCCCTTCTCCTCAAATGCCTTGCGCACAGCCACCCTGTCCGTACCCGGCCTCAGCGTCAGCGTGTACTGATGAAATACGTGGGTGGAGTTTGCAGCGCGTACAGGTATTGTTGCATTGTTTAGCCCGGCCAGCTGCTCGTCATAATAGGCAGCAGCACTCTGACGTGCAGCGCAGTAGTTGTCCAGGTATTTCAGCTTTACATCCAGTACGGCTGCCTGCAGGTTGTCCAGGCGGCTATTGCATCCTATATCGTCAAACACGTATTGAGAGGATTGCCCGTGGTTGGCTATCATCTTCAGGCGTTTGGACAGCGCTTCATCATTAGTGAAGATCGCACCGCCATCACCGTAGCAGCCGAGGTTCTTGCTGGGGAAGAAGGATGTAGTGCCTATGGTACCGATAGTACCCGCGCGCTTGCGGCTGCCATCGCGAAATGTATAGTAAGCGCCTATGGCCTGCGCTGTATCTTCTATCACATAGAGGTTGTGCTGCTGGGCTATGGCCATGATCGGCTCCATATCTGCACACTGGCCGAAGAGGTGCACCGGCACGATCGCTTTGGTAGCAGGCGTGATAGCTTTCTCTATCGCCTCCGGCGAAATATTGAACGTAAGCGGGTCTACCTCTACCAGCACAGGCGTCAGCCGCAGCAGGGCTATGACCTCTGCCGTAGCGGCGTAGGTAAAGTCTGCTGTGATCACCTCATCTCCTGGCTGGAGATTCAGCGCCATCATGGCTATCTGTAGGGCATCCGTACCATTAGCACAGGGTACCACATACCTGACATCCAGATAGGCAGATAGATTTCGGGTAAAAGACTCTGACGCCGGCCCGCCTATGAAACGGCCCGTATCTATCACCTCGTGTATAGCGCTGTCTATTTCAGATTTGATCTGCTTGTATTGGCCGATGAGATCGACCATTTCTATTTTGCTCATCTTAGTTAAAAAGGGGTGTCCAAAAATAATATTTTTACCTTTATCGCCTAAAGTTAGAATATGTTGTGCCGTAGGGCCTTATTGACTTTTATTATGTTTTTGGGCTTTTCTGGCCTGGCTGTGGCACAGACCGAAGACGACTCCATCATAGCCCGTATAGAGCGCTCAGACTACATGAAGAAGCGCGCCCGTGCCACCAATAATGCCTTCCTGGCCAGTTTTTCCTATTCTGCCCTGATACCTGTGGGCGAGCTGAGCAAACGCTTCGGATTTTGCAATAATATCGGGCTCAACCTGAGCTACAAGATGAATCACAACTGGCTCCTCGGCGTAGAGGGCGCCTACATATTTGGCTCCAAGGTCCGCGAAAACCAGATACTGGCCCCGGTCAGCACCTATGACCCGCAGGGAGGATTCATACAGACCACAGGAGATATAGGCAACATCAGCCTCGAGATGTCGGGATTTCAGATAGCCGTCCGTACCGGCAAAATCATTGCCCTCTCTGACCGCCACCCAAACTCAGGTATCATGCTGACCATAGCTCCGGGGTTTCTCCAGCACAAGATATGGATACGAGCTACCAAAGACGCCTATACCCAGTTCAACTCAGACTACAAGACGGGCTATGACCGGCTCACTAATGGATTTATGCTACAGGGGCAGGTAGGCTACCTCTATCTGGAGCGCAAGAAGTTCCTTAATTTTTATGGAGGCATAGAGTACACCCTCGGCATCACTCAAAATCGCCGCGCGTGGAACTTTTTCAATGACAATGGCGGCGTGGGAGGACCAGATCACTATACACGTGTAGATATGTTCATAGGGTTTAAGGTCGGCTGGCTGATCCCTAAGTTTACCAACAAGGACTCTGAACGATTTTACCGCTAAACCCTACCGGTGCCCAGGATCTACATTTTCCTATACGACGTTTTTATCTTGCTCTACCGGATCGGTATTCTGGTCAGCTACCCCTTTTCCGGCCGTAGTAGGCGCTGGTACGATGGCCGCCAGAAGCTGTTTGCCCGGCTGCGCAATAACATGAAGAGCCTGCATGGCAAAAAAGTATGGGTACACTGCGCCTCCCTCGGAGAGTTTGAGCAGGCGCGCCCCCTCATAGAGCTGATCAAGGCGCGGGACCCGGCGGTCAGGATACTCCTCACCTTCTTCTCCCCGTCCGGCTATGACGTGCGCCGCTACTACGAGGGTGTGGACTACGTCTCCTACCTGCCCATAGATAGCCTGCCCAATGCCGTAAAGTTTATCCGTACCGTACGCCCTGAGCTGATCATCTGGGTGAAATATGAGTACTGGTACCACTTCCTGCGCCAGCTCTACATCCGCAAGCTGCCTGTCATACTCGTGTCTGCCGTATTTCGCCGGGACCAGGTCTTCTTCCGCTGGTACGGGGACCTGCACCGGGAGATGCTCCGCTACTTTCGCCAGATATTTGTGCAAAACGAAGAATCGCGTGAGCTGCTGCGGAGCATCGGCTTTGAGGCGCAGGTCTGTGCAGACACCCGCTTTGACCGTGTGGCAGCCATAGCAGAGCAGCGCAAGGACTACGATACCATAGCAGCATTCAAGGGTGATAAGAAACTGATAGTAGCCGGCAGCACCTGGAAGAAAGACGTAGACCTGATCTGCCGCCTCATCAATGAGGATCCTTTTCAGGGCGCCTTCAAGTACGTGATAGCACCGCACGACGTGACGGAGGAAAACAACTACTATATCGTAGGCAATATCGCGCTGAGCCGTGGCCTCTTCTCCCGCGTCACTACGCAGGATGCTGCTGACTTTGACGTGATCATCATAGATGGTATAGGGATGCTGTCCTCCATCTATTACTATGCAGATGTGGTCTATGTGGGTGGTGGCTTCGGCGCCAGCGTGCACAATATACTGGAGCCTGCCGTCTATGGCAAGCCCGTCATCTTCGGTCCTCACCATCAGAAATCCGCAGAGGCGCTCGAGCTGCTCAGCCATCCTGACTGGCATGCGGCACACACTATCAGCAGCTATGACCAGCTACTCGATGTGATAGAGGACCTCTATGACAATAACGGCGCTCACCTGCGCACCGGCTCCGAAAAAGCACGCGAGTATGTCCTCTCTCGTACCGGCGGCACCGAGCAGATCTACACCTGGCTGAAGAGCAAAAACTATTTCTGACACCATCCTTATTTTCCTGTACTACAGAGCGGCTTATATTCTATTTTAGCCGCCACTAGCACACATCGCCATGACGCCACAGGGCAAGATTTTGGAGGTAGACGCAGTATCAAAGCGTTTCCAGCTGCAGCATGCGGAGGGCAGGGAGTACATAGATGCGCTCAGTCCCATCTCATTTGCGCTGGGCCGTGGTGAGACACTCGGCATCATGGGCCGCAATGGCTCCGGCAAAAGCACCCTGCTCAAGATCCTCTCCGGCATACTCAAGCCCGATAGCGGCCAGGTACGTATCTATGGCACCTTTGCAGCCATACTCGATCTCGGCTTTGGCATGGTACCTGAGTTTAGCGGCCGCGAAAATATCTACCTCGCAGGCAGTATGGCCGGCTACAGCAGACAGCAGATGCGCACCATGGCTGATGAGATCATAGACTTTGCTGAGATAGGAGATTTTATAGACCAGCCGGTACGCCACTACTCCAATGGTATGTACCTGCGCCTCGCATTTGCCATCAAGACGCTCCTGCAGGTAGACCTCCTCATACTGGATGAGATCATGACCGTAGGCGACATCCGGTTTCAGGACAAATGCAAGCTGAAGATACAGCAGCTGCTCCGCCAGGGCACGAGCCTTATCATCGTGTCTCACAGCCTCCGCGAGTTGGCAGAGTATACACAGCGCGCGCTGATACTGGATCAGGGAGCTATAGTGGCAGAGGGGGAAACTATGGCTGTGATAGATACCTATGAAACGCTCTCCGGGCTGAAGCGCCAGAAAGAAGACGTTTCTGTCAATTTTGCCTCCGACCCTGATCAGTGCATCACTGTACTGGACTACTGGGTATCCTCTCACCAGGCGCAGATAGAGGAGAGCATGACCGCCACCATCCGCCTGCGTGTCAATAGGCCGGGCACCTACAATCTCATGATCTATATATCAGACTTTAGCAGTGTGCTGCTGTCTGATTCGTTTTCATACCGGGTCACGCCGGAGTATAGCATCAGTGCCGAGGGCATATACGAGTGCTCCTGCCAGATCCCAGCCAATTTCTTTAATGTCGGTACCTTCTATGTAGGCTTTATCATCTCTGACGGGCACCGGTCGCTGTATGAGAATATGCGCTGCCTTAGTTTTGAGATAGCCTCATCCTATCATGCGTGGGTCACCCCATGGAGTATGCATGACAAAAAATTTTCGCTCAAGCCCAGCTTTGACTGGCACCTGCAGCAGCTAAAGGAATGACACAAAACAAGACCATGATGCCAAGAGCTTACTATCACTGGCTCCTCTGCCTGGCCGTACTGCTGCTGCTGGCCGGCTGCCACCAGCAGCCTGCACAGGTGAGGGTAGCAGACCTCCGCACTGCAGTGCATGAGATGGAGGGATTCAGCCCGTGGCGCCCTACCGAGTGCGATATACCTGAGCCTACAGATACGCTCTATACCAATCTCCCCTATACATATGACGCTGCCATAGCAGACCTCCGTACTAAATTTGCTGGTATAGACACACTCCATACCAGCGCAGAGACACGCCAGTACCTCAAGGCGCTCACCACAGCAGACCTGGCCTATGCGGCATTCAGCTACCAGTTTCTCGGGCCCAAATACGGGCTCGCGCGCGATAGCCAGATGCTGGATATATGGCAGCGCTGGGATACGCTCCCACTCAGCACCTGCTATGATATAGGCAATCATAATATCGTCTCCTTCTACTGCACGCAGCGGAGCACTTTTTTCCTGAGGCTCGTAGATACGCTGCTCCATGTGAAGGGCTACACTGTCACGATACCTGACGGGGTGCATGTATTCCCGGTGCTGCACCTCAGTGGCGGCGACTATATAGTAGACCCATACGACCCGGCTGTCTTTGCAGACAGTGCGGGTACCTATGCCCTGACCTATGATGCACTGCTACGCAGCAAGGGCCATGGACATAATAAGGCGATAGCCACCCGCAGGATCTATGGCGATACCCGCATGCTGCTCTCCCATGCCTATCTCGATACGCTCCGTGCGAGGTCAGGCGCCGCTCATGGGCAGGGATTAGGTGATCTGCTGTGCTCCTACCTGCACAGCCAGGGTGGTGACCTGCAGCGCCTCATGCGTCCATGCTTTGAGGTGCCGGGGGCTCCGGTATTTCATGAGGTGCACATCATACCGCAGGGGCACAATGCATATAGCCTAGGCCAGCACTGGCGGGTAGATGGCCCGCTGTTTGACCAGCGGGATATAGAGCGGTATTATATAGGCATCACCTGCCCGTGATAGCAGGTTTTATTTTGCCCCTATCCACCTCCTTAGTTTGGTCCGGAGGTCTTTCTTCAGGTTGGCACCGTAGCGGTACATGGTACCATCGCGCAGGATAGAGCGGAAGTTGCCAAACTGAAACAGGCACTGCGCACTATAGAATGATCCGAGATAGAGGAAATAATAGAGCATGTACAGCTTGCTGCTGCGTATAGACGGGTTATAAAATTTATTGAGCAGGATAGAGTCCACCAGGAAGAGAGAGTCTACAAAATACTCATCTGTATCCAGGCTGATCTTGCCCTCAGCACACAGCTCATCAAAGAGGGCACTGCCCGGATACGGGCGAAATTTGGCCAGGCCCACATCATTCACTCCCACACGCGCGCACTGCATCAGAAACCAGCAGGTACGCAGTATATCACTGTGCCGCTCACCCGGCAGGCCTATGATCATATTGATGTAGATGCGCATGTCATGCTTTTTGGCATAGCGCATAGACTCCAGCATGTTTGGTATGTTCACCTTCTTCTTGATCATCTCCAGCACGCGCTCGGAGCCTGACTCGGGGGCATAGATGATCTCATGGCAGCCGCTGCTGCGCAGTGCCACTACTACCTCCTCATCTATAGCCTCAGACCGCGTACCTGCCGGAAACCGCCAGAGGATGTCCAGCTTGCGTTCCTGCAGTATTTTGGAGAAGTCGAGTATCCACTTCTTTTTGATGATAGCCGTCAGGTCAAAAAAATCAAAATTGCCCGCGCGGAAGTGCTGCTGTGCATAGGCTATCTCATCTGCCACACTCTCCGGCGTGCGGAGAAAGTAGCGCGTGCCCCACATATCAGGACTCGTGCAGAAGGTACACCTGAATGGGCACCCCCGTGTAGCGATCAGCGGCAGCGTGATGGGGTTGGGCGCATCTGCGCGGCGTAGCGGCCGCGGGTATAGTTCCACGGGAAACTCCTCCCATGCCGGCACCGGTATATCATCCAGCTTGCGCATGCGCTCGCGTTTCAGCGTCTTGACATACTCGCCATCGCGGCGCAGCATGATACCGCTCACGGTATCCAGCGGGCGCCCGGCAGTCATAGCGCCTATCAGGTCAGAGACCGTCTCCTCTCCCTCTCCCAGTATACAGGCCGTGAGCCCGGGGCACTGCCGCAGGAAAATATGCGGCATACCCGTAGCGCTCTCGCCGCCGGCTACTATCGTGGCCCTCGGGTAGCGACCGGCTATCATATTGATCAGGGCGCGGTCAGAGACCCAGTCTATAGAAAACATACAGCTGAACCCTATCAGCTCCGTATCAGGATGGATGGCATCTGCTATGGCGTCAAAGGAGAGGCCGCTCGTGACCAGTGCATTGCTGGCGGGCAGTACCGCCTGTATATGGCGTGCATCAAACTCGTGCTGCGCGCCACTGCTGCTCACCGCAGCATCTATCACCTGTACAGTATGGCCTTGCTGCTTTAGCACGGCTGCTACCAGCGCCATGCCCAGCGGTGGGAATGACACCACAGACATAGCATCCTTTATCATGAGCTTAGGCGGCCTGATCAGACATACCCTCATACGGCTGCTATATAGCTATGAGGGCTCACAGCCTCCACCATGATCAATACAATATCCATATCAGCACCCACACATTTCATACAAAGGAGAGGTATTTCTGCTTGATACGATCCAGAAACCCGTATTTATCTTTATACAGGCTCCAGTTCTTTTTATAAAAGTCAGAGACATCCCGGGGTGTCAGCTTTGGCGGTAGGTATGGGAAGGACATCCGCAGCGGATACTTATCCGCCGGGTCCGAAAAATCACTCTGCAGGAAAAACTCCGGCGTCACGCCATACGCTTCTACATTATTTTTATCTCGGTCATAGTAGTAGTAGAGTAGCTCTGTAGCTGGATTGACCAGGCCGCAGCAGACCACCGGCCGCGCCTCACCGCTTTGATTGGCAAATGACCCATGCAGCGTCTTGCCGGAAAAAATAGCTGCATCGCCTGCCTTCAGGTCCAGGTTTACAGCATACTTCTGCAGGTCATCATTCAGGTATTTGTATGGCCAGTCCACACCTATGGGCAGCTGGTAGTCAAACAGTTTATTACTGCCCGGCATGAAGTACAGGTAGCCGCGGTCACTCGTGATATCTACCAGCGGCATCCAGAAGATGAGGTACTCGTGCTCAGACTCATCTACAGCACTCGCATCGCGGTGTATGGCCAGGTTGGTAGCTGTCTTCTCTGCCGGCTTGGTCAGAAAGTAGGCAAAGTGCTCTTTGTACGCCACGATATGCTGCTCCAGGCGTGGTGTGAGCAGGGCCAGCAGCGCTGCGCTGATCTGCTTCTTCTCAGATTCATCGGCATTCACGGCAGAGTTCCAGCAGACCATCTTCTCTGCAGGTGGTACGTAGTGCGCGTCAAATATCGAGCGCATCCTGGACACGGTATCCGCATCTGCAAAATCCTTTAGCACTATATACCCGTCCCGCTCGAACTGCTGCTCTGTGTCAGCGTCCTTAAATCTTACCCTTGTCATCTTCTTTTGCATAGTGCAACTTTAATCAAACATATAAAAAGAGCTCTATAGCCATATTCTCAGCAGCATGGGAGTGCCGGTTATTATTTTGTGCATCTTTGCCCCCGTACACCGAGATACTATGCACCACACCGCTCCTACCTCTCGCGCCACGCAGGCGGCCCCTACCGTCTTTTCGGCAGCGCCGCTCACTTTTGCGGCCTACTGCAGAGAGATCATCAGCTACAGCTGGCTCATCTGGGTCTTTGCCCTCAAGGAGATCCGCATGCTCTACGTACAAACATACTTCGGCGTTTTGTGGAGTATCATACGCCCCGTGGTGACTTTGCTCATATTCACCATGATATTTCGCTTTTTCATGCACGTGCCCACCAGCTCTCCTTACTACCTCTTTGCCTTTTCAGGCATGATCGCCTGGAATTTCTTCTCCCAGATATCCAACACCGCCTCTACAGCCATCCTGCGCGGCGAGGATATTTTTTCAAAACTTTACTTCCCCAAGGTCATCCTCCTGCTGGCCAAAATAGTAGTGGCTGCCCTGGAGTTTGTCATATCCCTGGCCATACTGCTCATCCTCATCCTGGCCACCGGCCAGAAGGTCTCTGCCACCCTGGCCACTCTACCGCTCTTTGTAATATACAACATCCTTTGCGGTTTTGCTATCGCCATCTGGATGAGCGTCCTGAGCGCTCGTTTTCACGATCTGACCCAGATCATGCCAGTCATCATAGGTATCGCTATCTGGGTCACTCCCGTCTTCTATCCTGCCACTGTGATCCCTCAGCAGTACCACGTCTTCCTATACCTCAATCCTATGGCCGGTGTCATCAGCGGGTATCGCTATGCACTGCTCGGAGAGCCGTTTCCGGCGTTTCCTTACTTTGTCATGATGGCTGTCGTCACCATCGTAGCCCTTGCGGGCCTCTATGCATTCAGCCGCCGCGAGAGTGTAGCCTGAGCACCCTCATAGCCCCTGTCATGGCGCCACCTGCGCCTTGCTGCCAGACTCCACACTTTGTATCAGGCGCTGCACCTCACCATCTCCCGGCACCACCTGCTGCGCTTTGCGCAGGTATATCATAGCGCTGTCTGTCTTGCTCTCAGCTATATAAACACGGGCGATATTCAGGTAGGGACCGCCATCTGCCGGCCACAGGCGTATAGCCTCCTTGTTTACCGCTATAGACTCTGCATGGCGGGCGGTTTTGAAGTAGGCCATACTCAGCAGCGCATATGGATTGTAGGCCATCACTTTGTGCCGTATGGCATACTCCAGTGGCGGTATGGCTTCGCCAAATTTACCCTGCTGTATCAGTGTCTGGCCCATGAAGAGGGATGGATCCGGATTCGCAGAGTCTATGGCCAGCGCCATGCGGAAATAATACACGGTGCTGTCCGGCATATTCAGCACACTGGATACGCGGCCCAGGTCATAGGCTGCATTGTAGAAGGTCGGGTAGATCTCGAGCGCCTTTTTCAGGTGGCCAAATGCCTCCACGTGCATAGCGTGCTGCTCATTGGCATCTGCCACGTCATAGGAAGATTTCATGAGTTTTATGGCCAGCAGGTTGTGTGCCTGAGCGGAGCAGTCCACATAGCTGATATCATGCCGCATCAGCGTCACCGCATCTTTCCATTGGAAGTTTCTCGTAAAGGTGACCACCGCGTACAGCGCGATGATGGCTCCCAGAGCATACTGCATTTTGGGCGCTATATATACTTTGCTACGGTCCCTCGCCAGCGCCTGTGGCGAGAGCAGGTAGGCCAGCCCTGTGACCAATACAATGCACCAGCCCAGCGAGGGTAGCAGCAGGTACCGCTCCGCCACCATACCCGGTATAGGGATGAATACACCAGCCACCGCAGCTATGGATAGCAGGTAGATGAGCAGGCCGAGCGTGATGAGGCGGCACCTGCGCATGCTGACCAGGGCTGCTGCCACCAGTAGCAGGTAGCATAGCAGTGACACCAGCGGCCCGGGCTCTGACAGCCGCTGTGGCGTGATGAATTTGTACCCATAGTAGAAAGCCATCGGATAGGGCACCACCACTGTGTGCAGGTAGTGCAGTAGTACCTCCATGGCTGTACCCGCCTTGACCGTCAGTGGTGCAGCGGCAGCTACAGGCTCCTCTACATATGATAGTTCCCTGTTTTGCTTTACAGCAGCTATGGTAGCGGCAGGTTTATCGTTGCGGCTGTTCATCGCATTGGCTATGCGCGCTGTATTCATATCCAGCCCCGGCCAGGTGTAGGCCATCAGCACCAGCAGCGCACTGATCTGCACTGCCCTGCGCATGAGCTTGTCTCCCCGGTGCAGCAGCTGTGGCAGCAGGAATATAGCCGCGATATAGATACTGTACGCAGTAGTATGCACGCTGGCAGGAGTGAATATCCCGTTATGCAGGAACTGTTTCACAGAGTCATAGATGCCGAGTACGGCCACCAGGTAGCTGGCCTTGCGTATCCTGGGCCACCTGTAGAGCACCAGCATCACCACGCCCAGGTTGATATACGAATACACGGAGCCGCACCACGCCAGCCAGATATACAGCGCCAGTGAGGGTAGGAAGAGGCGACCGCGGCTATACAGCATCTGAAAGGCCAGCGCGATGAAAAGCAGGTCGCTGAAAACCGACGTCTCAGGCTCATATATGATCATGCAGCTGCTCAGGCAGATGTAGATACCCAGTGTAGCCCACCAGTGTATCACCCTATTGCCCCAGAGGCCGGCGGTGAGGATAGCCAGCACCAGCGCCACAGCAGGCATATAGTGGCACCACAGCCCACCCAGAAATACGCCAAGGCATACCACCAGCACCACGAGCAGCACCCACGAGAAGTGTACCTGCAGATCGCGCAGCACTGCCACCAGAAAGCTCTTCACATCACTCTGGTCCTGATCAGGTGTAGCGCCGGCAGTCTCACTCCGGTAGTACGCCCTGAATCTGCCTATGCGCTCTACTAAGTAGCCCGGCACCACCAGCAGGTAAAACAAAAAGATAAAACCCAGTATGAGCAGCATCAGGCCCACCTTGTGCGATATGCTATCTGTGAGCATCACAAAGACCGGCAGCGCCAGTAGGGTACCCAGGCCCAGTACCTGCCGCATACGCACAGGGCGGCACAGCGCTATGGCGCAGGGTATGATCACCACCAGTGGCATCACGGTCTTCTTGCCCATCAGTGCTAGTAGAAACATGACCGGCACTACAGCATACCATGCATAGCGCCCGCTCACAGCCCTGATAGCTGCGTAGAGTGCCAGCAGGCCACAGAGCAGCGCGAGTATCTCATCCCTGTTTTTGATACTGCATACCACCTCCGTATGCGCTGGGTGCACGGCAAATAAAAGTGCAATGAAGAACAAAAGCCTGCGGGAGTAGTCAGGCAGCAGTAGTAGCAGCATGCGGTAGAGCAGTACTACGCTGAGGGTATAGAGCAGCAGGTTTATGATATGGCTCACATACGGATTGTCTCCGGTGAGCTGGTGCTCCACAGCAAAGGATGCGAGCACGAGGGGACGGTATTCATAGGCATAGCCGGAGGCGTCTTCGTAGTAGCTGGAGGTAAATATATCAGGTATAGCAGATATACCCTGGGAGGTGAGGCGATGATGATTGGTCACCAGCTCATCATCCATATTATATTGGTTGAAGAGCGCATTGGCGTAGAGCACGCTGCAGCATATCAGTAGGAGTACCTCCCACCTGTATCTGGAGAAAAAAGTATGGTCAGAGGGCGTGGGTGCCCTCTTCTTCGGTTCTTTAGACATATATTTTGGTTCTCAAGGCTTAGCTCATTCTCTGTTCATTCACTCGAAAAAAAGCTCCGTTCATAGGCAAATATATGGAAAATCTCTTCAAAACAAATTCGTAACGACTTCTAAATATATGAGAAATAATATGCTTGTGAAAGGCTGGCGATTCCTGCATCATTTACATGATCCCGCACATCGTCGTCAGCAGCATTCTCTGTCATTTTTTCCTGACAAAATCCTGACAATCATTTTTGTGGAATAGCCCCACGCCGCGCATGATACTGTCAAATCAGAAATCATGAAAAACACCAATTATGCCGGCCTCTCTCTGAATGACATCATCTTTGAAGGACGCAACAAAGCCTACGGCGCCTACGAGCTGCGCCAGTCATACGATCGCCGCATCAGGCAGGCCATGCTCGGTACCATCTCTCTGGTAGCTCTGCTCTGCAGCTACCAGTCTCTGATGGCGCACCGCCACCCGGTAGCTCAACCCCAAAAAGTAGAGATCTCTCAGAAACTCCAGGATGTCAAGATCGAGACTATAGAAATGAAAAAACCCGAGCTGCCCAAACCCAAAGCCGCAGCTGCACCACAGGGAGTACCAGATCCCCCTACTGTACGTAGTACTGCTATCCTGATCCCGGCAGCTACAGAACATACTACAGACAGTATACCGCGCACAGTTGCCCTGGCCACCGCCGCTACGGGCGATGAAAATAAAAACGGTACTACACCCGGTACACGCATAGGTACTCCTGACGGCGACCTGCTGGCCATGAATGTGACCAAACCCACCCCTCCGGCAGTAGAGACGGTAGACTATGCATCTGTTATGCCTGAGTATCCCGGCGGCGAGTCTGCCATGATGCAGTATATATCAGATAATATCAGGTATCCCGAGCCGGACCTGCAGATGGATATACAGGGCCGTGTCATGGTAGGCTTCACGATAGATGAAAATGGCAACGTCAATGACATACACATCATACGCGGCCTTTCCCGCACGCTGGATGAGGAGTCTATCCGTGTAGTGCGCAAGCTGAAACGCTTCACCCCCGGCTCTCAGGGTGGCCGCCCGGTGCGGGTGCGCTTCAAGCTGCCACTGAGCTATAGGCTGAGCTAAGATTTTTCTCAGAGTAGCAGGCGGGCACAGGGATGTATTTTGACCGACATCGCCTGCGGCCCGCCTGTCTTTTTATATCCTCTTGGGCAGCCCATCCGCCATATCCATGTGACCTGCACAGACTATTCTTTATGATCTCTCCCATTTACCCGAACAACCCCGCTACTCACCTGTTTTATATTTTATTGATGATCTCCTTTGGCCTAAAATAAGTATATATGCTGATCGTCATCTGATATAGACTCCCACATACATGACTCGGACCGTTGCCTTATTTTTATTCATACTCCTGGCGCTGCAGACGCAGGCTCAGAATCTCGCCTTTACGCTCTACCTCTTTGGAGATAGCATAGGCAATACAAAGATCACCAAGAAGCACGATGCCGGTGGTGACCTGTACGTGCTGGATACCTACGCCCGCGCCAAGATACTCTGGGTCACCCGTGAGAACCACACACACTACGAGGCCCTGTACAAGGATGGCAAGCTCCAGTCCTCTGTCTACTATGAGATCAATAACGGCAAGAAGGACAAGTGGAGCAATATCAAATACGATGGCCACCAGTACAATGCCGATACCTATATAGGCAAGAAGACCTGGACCGAGGCCCCTACGCATGGCATAGGCACCATGTATTGCGATGGCTATCAGCCGGGCAAGAAGCGCTTCTTTAATGAAGCCCAGGCCGACTTCAATGAGTTATCTTTTCCCCAGGCCAATACGATCGAGTTCAAAAGCTCTGATGGCAATCGCAATGTCTATCATTTCAAAAATGGCCAGATAGACGACGTGGAGTGTCATACCTCTATCGCCACACTCCACATCAAAAGGACCAAATAAACCTAACGCGTTTCACTGGTCGGTTTTAGTTTGATATATTTAGGGTACAAAACCGAGCATGAGCCTCCGCTATAGTCTATTTACTGCCTTTATCTCCCTGCTGCTGATCTCCGGATGCAAAACGAAACAAGCGCCGCTCACCGGCCCCATAGCCTATGACCTGAAGCAGTATAATACCTCTGCAGAGATGCTGCAGAAGGACTTCTCCTCAGAGCGCGACCCTGCCCGCAAAAAAGAAATAGCCTACCAGATAGGCGAGTCATACCGCCACTACAATAATACGACCGCCGCCGCCGAGTGGTACCGCAAGGGTGCCGACCTCGGAGACGAGCAATCTCTGTACAAGCTGGGCCAGATGCAGATGATGAATGAGCAGTATGACGAGGCGCAGAAGACCTTTGAGAAATACGGACAGCGCGACGCCACCAGCAAGGCTGTAGCTATCTCCCAGCTGCGCAATATCAAGAATGCGCTAGACTGGAAGAAGAACGTGATCCGCACCCAGATCACAAACCTCTCCTACCTCAATACGCCGCAGAGCGACTGGAGCCCTGTGCTCTACAAGGGCCGCATCGTCATAGCCTCTACCCGCGAGGATGCTACCGGTAGCATACCTGACGCCTGGACCGGCGGCAAGCCGGGAGATATCTATATCTCCGACCTCGATCCCCGAGCACATGCGGATAAGTTTAGCGTGGCTGTAAACACCAAAGACGATGAGGGCTCCTGCACCTTTACCAAAGATGGCAATGAGATGTACTTCACCCGCTGCGGTGTTTTTGATAATGATGACAATAAAAACCGCCCTACGGGCAATGCCTACTGCCACATCTACTATAGCCGGCAGAATGGTGGCACCTGGTCTGAGCCGGAGCTGATCAAGCTGTTTGACGATACTGTGAATGTCCGTGAGCCCGCCCTCTCGCGTGATGGCAAGATACTCTTCGTCTCCTCTGACCTACGCGCAGGTTTTGGAGGCAGGGACCTTTACTACTTTACCAAGACTGACAGCGGCTGGGCCGGCCCGCACAATGCAGGCAATGCGATCAATACCTCCGGCGATGAGTGCTTCCCATGGCTTGATGAGCGCAACAACCTCTACTTTGCCTCCAATGGCCTGCCGGGCATGGGCGGCTTTGATATCTTCCGCGCGGTGAAAGGCAAGACCGTGTGGAAGGACGCCACCAATCTCCGCGCACCGATCAATAGTGGTGCTGACGATTTTGGCCTGGTAGTAGAGAAATACAAACCCAAGGACGCAGACGACAGCATCCTGTTTGCAGGCTACTTCACCTCCTCACGCCCCGGTGGCAAGGGTCAGGATGACATCTACTACTTCCAGGACCGCTGGGTCAACTATTTTACGCTAAAAGGTAAGACCCTCTCCAAACAATACGAGAACCCCGAAGACCCTGATAGCAAGCTGCTCGGTATCCTGCCGCTGCCCGGCGTGCGTGTAGAGCTGAAGGACCCTCAGACAGACAGCGTCATAGCCTCTGCCCTCTCGGACAAGGGCGGCAACTATACCTTCTCCCTTGAGTCTGAGCGCGACTACAAACTGACCGGCAGCAAGTATGACTACTTCAATAAAAACGAGTTCGTCACTACCAAGGGCAAGCGTCACCAGGACTCTGTCTACATCACCCTCCATCAGGATATCCAGCTGGAGAAGATATTCAAGACAAAGATGATCGTGATACCTAATATCTACTATGACTATGACAAGGCCACCCTCCGCCCAGAGTCAAAGGTAGTGCTCGACTCGGTACTCTCTTTCTTCAAGGATAATAAAGACCTGACCATAGAGATCGGCTCTCACACTGACAGCCGCGGCAGCGATGCGTACAACCTCAAACTCTCCCAGGCCCGCGCCCAGTCTGTAGTAGACTATCTCGTGGAGAAAGGTATCGTGCGTGAGCGCCTCATAGCTACAGGCTACGGCGAAACCAAACTCGTGAATAAGTGTGCTAATGGGGTAGAATGCACCGAAGCCGAGCACGTGCTCAATCGTCGCACCACCTTCCGCATCGTAGGCTCCAAGCAGCCTATAGAGTCTGTAGAGCCCGCAGATGTACCCGTAGAGAGCGAGCCTGCGCAGGATACGATACCAGCGCCTGAGAAAAAATAAAACAGCTCATTTGCGAGAAAAAATCCATTGAAAAATGGATGTGATATTTTTCGAAGCAATCTTCCCCTCTGCCGCGCGATTATATCGCGTGGCCACCCTTCATAGCGTTTGCAAACGCGTTTAGGCTCCCCGCTATCGTTGGTAGCGCGACTATAAAAAACAAAGGTCCACTCTGCCGCGCGATTATATCCACTAGTGTTCGAAACCTTGGAAAACTATCCTTGTTTACCATTTATTATAGGAAAAATCAAGTGAGGTTTTCCGAAACGTGTAGGTTGTTTTGACTAAAACACAATACATTTTTTGACGCTTGATGCTAAAAAGGCTACAATTGGGTTTAGTCAATTTGTTTAAAACACTCAATAGGGCCTCACTTCATCATGTTTCGAACACTTATGGATTATATCGCGTGGCCACCCTGCATAGCGTTTGCAACGCGTTTAGGCTCCCCGCCATTGTAGGTAGCGCGACCAGCCATAAAGCACACAGGACTCGCTCTATCACCCTCTGCCGCGCGATTATATCGCGTGGCCACCCTGCATAGTGTTTGCAACGCGTTTAAGTTCCCCGACATTATTGGTAGCGCGACCAGCCATAAAGCACACAGGACTCACGCTATCATCAGCCGACCAAAATCAGCAGGCACCACACCCACTTCGGGCAATAATTACCCATTATGACCACAAAAGCTACCTCTCCGGCGCTGGTACATCTTTTGACTCTCTCGGGTTAAAAACAAACACAAATGAAAAGCAAACTCACCTTAATGATCTTCGCAGTAGTAGCAGTTACCTCATTCTCTTCATGCAAGAAGGACTGGACGTGTACCTGCAATACCTCAGGCCAGACTACCAACCATTCCATAGACAATGAGACGCTGCTCAATGCCCGCAGCAAGTGCAAGAGCTACGAAGGCAGTGTGCTCGGTGTCACCACCAGCTGCACGCTGAACTAAAGACATACCTCCGCACCCCTACCAGAAAAGATAGCTTGCCCTGCAGGCTATCTTTTCTGATTTTAGGAAGTGTAATAAATCGCCCTCGCTGCCCAACAATCCCGCGCGCTGTCTGTTTACCTTTGCATCACACTTATTACCCCTATGTCAGAGGACAAAGAGTTTCAAAATCCCATCAGCCGGGACAAGATCACCGACATACCCAGCCTGCTGCCCTATGCACACACCGTAGGCAGTGCCATCATACGCCCGCTGGATCAGGGCCGCACACGCGGCGAGGCCATGCAGGCCATGTATGAGCAGACAGATACGCAGCTCACCCAGATCAAGCGGCAGGTAGAGCTGCTCATCTCACAGGCACAGGAGATACACGACCGCATCCGCATATCAGAGTCCATCTACCTCGCCGAGTGCCGTTTCAAACCCAATATCAGCCAGCGCTATCACCTCTACACCAAGCCCGATGGCGGTACACTACTCAGCCTCATAGCACCAGAGGAGTGGGGACCACGCTCACCCTTCCGGTTTGAGGCCACAGTGAAGCTCCTCGCCGACCACACCTGGGAGATCCTCCGCATGGCCTGACCGCGCGTAAATTTCATGTGAGTAATTCTCCAGCCGGATCATCCCTTTGTCAATAACTCCACCGCAAAAAGTCGCGCATTTTGCAGACCTTTGCACCGTGCCACGCTGCTATTCATCCGCTGCCAGACCTATGAGTTTCTCCGTGGCTGAAAGCAATACATAGCCTTCTTCGTGGATATCCAGGATACGCACCCTGTATTTCTATGTGTCTATGTGTTCTATGTGGTTCAGAAATATATTCCGTTTCAAGCCACGTCTCACAGCAAAGGATTGTGAATTTCTATGTCTCTATGTTTTATGCGGCTAAAAACTGTATTCATTCTGAAAATTCTAAAATCCTGTAAATTCTGATTCTGACATTGCATTAAAGTCTCCCTTTAGGTCATAGATCCCGATATAATCGGGAGAGATTCAGAAGTAGCACATTGTCTTCAGTATGCTATGTCTCTATGTGTTCTATGTGGCTAAAAATGTATTCATTATGAAAATCCTAAAATCCTGCAAATTCTGATTCTGATATTGTATTCTGTATTAAAGCCTCCCTTTAGGGAGGTTTGGAGGGCAGGCTGTTGCATTAGCGCTCTTCTTCATAGGCTGAAAGACGCAGCCCCCCTGGTATTAACCCCCACCGCGTCTCTCTGCCTCTGCGGTTAAATGGTATTGCTCCCTATCTCTACAGTTAATTTTTCATCACTCATAAATAAACACCTATGTCCGCTCCTACCGGAAACAACAACGCCTCCAAATGGACCCGCGAGGCCACCCACCACATCCTCTCACAGATAGAGGAGATCGCCCTCGATGAGATCATCATCACCCACACCCTCACCCACGCATTGCTGCGCGTACACTGCTACAAGCAGCTCTGGAGCTACTGGAAGAAGAAATGGGAAAACGATGAGGAAGTCATGGACCGCATCTACTACATCGAGCAGATCTTCACGCACAAGATAGAGGAGGCCGGACTACTCCGCCAGATGAATGCCTCCACCTGCCACTTCATCCTCCGTCACAACTATGGCTACAATACCAAAGGCGAAAGCGAACTGCCTTCACACCTCCGCGCCGAATTTGCTGCTCCGGAGCCTCTCAAAGCAGAAAATGAAAAACCACGCCCCGGTTCAAAATCAAAAAAAACTACTGAGAAAAAGCCTTACACGCAGGAGGAGCTAGACTATATCAGCGACCCAGCCTACAAAGATTTTAGCCCACGCGATACGGATGATGGCAGCCTGATCGGCCTCCGTGCAGATGCACGCATGTATCCACACTCCTACACCGCCAAGGTGCCGGTACGCGGCCGTTATATCAAATTTGCAGAAGACCTCTACTGGCCTCTGGAGTCTCAGATGGAGCCCTCAAGCGCTGGTGTATAAGCAGAGCATACTACCTCGGCCTGATAAAATAGGAATGTGATGGTAGCCCTAGAGATACTTGAAGTTAAACTTCGGCGTCAGTACCAGTAGCGATTCGTAGATCAGCTTCACTACATTCTCCAGGTCCTCCTGGTGCACCATCTCTACGGTGGTGTGCATGTAGCGCAGCGGCAGGGAGATGAGCGCAGATGGTATACCGCCATTGGCATAGGCAAAGGCATCCGTATCCGTACCCGTGCTGCGGCTCGCAGCATCCATCTGGTATGGTATCTTGTTCTTATTGGCAGTATCGCGTATCAGGCCCAGCAGCTTATTATGCACAGCAGGACCCACAGTCAGCAGCGGCCCATCACCGCACTTAAATTCGCCCTCCACCGTCTTGTCTATCATCGGTGTGGTAGTGTCGTGGGCTACGTCTGTGATGATACAGCAGTTTGGCTTGATGGTCTGCACCACCATCTCTGCGCCGCGCAGGCCCACTTCTTCTTGCACAGAGTTTACGATATAGAGTGCAAATGGGAGTTTTTTCTTGTTCTCCTTCAGCATGCGGGCTACCTTGGCTATCATAAAGCCCCCTGCCCTATTGTCCAGTGCACGACCACCAAAGTAGCGGTCATTCAGCGTAAAGAACTCATCGCGGTAGGTGATCACACAGCCTACATGGATGCCCTTGTCCTCTACCTCTTTCTTGGAGGTGCAGCCGCAGTCCAGGAAGATGTTTTCTACAGACGGGGTCTTCTCCGTACCCGGCTTACGGGTATGGATAGCCGGCCAGCCAAATACTGCCGGCACACGGCCCTGATCAGTATGGATGAAGACACGCATACTCGGCGCTATCATGTGGTCAGAGCCACCATTGCGCTTCACATAGATCAGGCCATCCGGGCTGATATAGCTTACGAACCAGCTGATCTCATCCGCATGCGCCTCTATCACTACTTTGTATTCAGCCTTAGGGTTGATCACGCCATATACCGTACCGTAGTTGTCTACATGGTATTCGTCTATGGCAGGCTTGATATAGTTCAGCCAGAGCTTCTGGCCCTCAGCTTCAAATCCTGTCGGAGATGCGTTGTTGATATAAGATTCAAAAAACGCAACGTCTTCTTTGGTCAGTATAGAAGGCCTTTTCTTAGATGCCTTCCCAGCTTGTTTAGCCATGTTAAGGGATATTTAACAGCAAGTTTATGAAATGTTTTCATGTACACCAACCTAAGTCACACGTGGCCGCTTTTTTAACCAAATGGCATATCAAAGCGCCAGGTATGGCACCAGCCGGTCATACACCTCCTGTGGTACGGCCTGAAACTCTTTTAGTTGCTCTATCCGCTGGAAATCTCCCTGTCGCTCGCGGTAGCCCGTTATGGCCTTGGCTATCCTGGCGTGCAGGTAGGGGTGCCGGCGCAGGGTCTCATAGTCATCAGTATTGAGGTGCAGCTTGCGTACCAGTGCAGGATTCACAGAGAGCCTCGGCCGTATAGCGGCAAAAACGCTGTCACTGATGCCCCGCACCTCTCCCACCTGGTCCACACTGTAGAAACCACCGAGCGCCTCCCTGTACCTGATGATACGCACTGACAGCACCCTGCCTATCCCCCACAGACTCTCAAAGGCCGCAGAGTCTGCCGTATTGATCTCTATAGGTGTGCTGTGTGCCCGGGTCCGCTCCTCGCTGTGCTGTATACCAGCCGTGGTGATGCGCACATAGGGTATCAGACGGGCCTTGTCAGAGTCGGTCAGGGAGTAGAGGCGGTTCAGGTCAGCCGCTGCGCGGAAAGTGCCCCCTTTGGCCTTGTAGCGCTCTATGCCGTTGGCTTGCTTCTCAGTGAGGCCCAGCCGCAGCCACTCAGGCACAGCGATCGTATTAGGGTCAAAGTAGAAAAGCCCTGTCACGTTCTTTGAAATAGGAGAAACCTCATCAGCTGGCGCTTCATTCTCCGTAGGGTCATCCGCGCGGTCGTGATGGATAGCTGCCTCAGCCACCTCGCGTCGCAGCGCGCTATCTTCTGCTACCGGCTGGCGCAGGATGTAGTAGTGGTATGCCCTGACACTGCCCAGTACTGCCAGTATGAGCACCACCAGAGTGATCACCGCACGCCGCTGCGAGCGGGTATAGAGCAGAAATTGGCGGGCTAGGTCCCTCATGATAGGCTAATATAAAAAACTATCCCCGCCTTTGGGGCGGGGATAGCAGAATGTGGCTTTATAGCTCCTATTTTATGAACCTTACCGTGCCTGTTTGATGTTCGGTACTTTCTACTACCATAGTGTATACACCTGGGGCATAGTTAGCTATAGACACGTCATGTCCTGCTGCAGTATGCTGCATCAGAGTCCAGCAGTGATCGGATTCTGAGACATGACCCACAGGCTATAGCAGCAGGCAAAGAGTAGCAGTAAAGTTTTTTTCATGGCAGATAGTTATGACTTGATAGCGCTCAAATATAGCAACCTCAGTTGCCATGCGAGTACAAAAAGAGTATTTATCCATGGCCTCGGGGTGAATACAAAAAGCCCCTCCGGGTGGAGAGGCTTTTGATATGATTGCTTGATGAGCTTTTGATTATGCACCACGCTCTTCCAGTGCCTTGACCAGGCCGGCGATCTTGTGACCAGCGCTGCCTTGCAGGCCGCTGATGACGTTCTTGGCTGGTGACTGGAGGAGAGCGATAACGTCTGCGATGAGTTCGTTCTTGCTCTTGAGCGCTGCGAGGACTGCGATCTGGTCATCACCTACAAAGGTGTCACCATCTATGAACGCGCCCTTGAGTACTGGCTTCTCATTCTTCTCGCGGAATTCCTTGAGGATCTTGGCAGGTACGGAGCCCTCTGTAGAGAACATCACACCTGTGACGCCGTGCAGCAGCGGGAATACTGAAGTGTAGCCCGGACCTACCTGCTCCAGAGCCTTCTGGATGAGGGTGTTCTTAGCTACGCGGTATTCTACACCCTTGCTGAAGCAGAGGCGACGGAATGCGTTGATCTTTTCTACTGTGAGAGAAGATGCATCGCAGATATAGAAAAAGTTTGTATTGCTGAATTTATCTTTAAGTTCGGCTATTTCCTGATTTTTTTGAGCCTTATCCATTTTATATCGATTTAAAATGTTCTGAAAATTGGTTTAAGAAATTAGATCCCTGCTACAGTCTTGTAATCGACATTGATACCTGGGCTCATGGTAGATGCGAGGGAGATACCCTTGAAGTAAACACCCTTGGCAGATGATGGCTTCATCTTAGAGATCACGCCGAGCAGTGATGCTGCGTTTTCCTCTATCTGCTGCGCAGAGAAGGATACACGGCCTACAGAAGCGTGTACGATACCAAACTTGTCTACCTTGAATGCGATCTTACCTTTCTTTACTTCTTCTACCGCCCTGCCTACTTCAGGAGATACGGTGCCAGACTTAGGGTTTGGCATGAGGTTGCGCGGGCCGAGTACCTTACCGAGCTTAGCGATCTTGGCCATCACGTTTGGAGTAGCGATCACTACTTCAAAATCCATCCAGCCTCCTTCGATCTTTTGTACGAACTCCTCCAGACCTACGAAGTCAGCACCAGCCTTGCGGGCTTCGTCTTCCTTGTCAGGTGTGGTGAGTACGAGTACGCGCTTGGTCTTGCCTGTACCGTGAGGGAGGGCCGCTGTACCACGGATAGCCTGGTCAGCCTTCTTAGGGTCTACACCGAGCATGATGTGGAGGTCCACAGATGCGTCAAACTTGGTAGTGTTGACTTTCTTCACCAGGCCTGCAGCCTCAGTGAGCGAGTAGTTTTTGTCTTTGGAGACGAGGCCTGCTACTGCTTTCCTCTTTTTTGTGAGTTTCATTGTGTTGTTGTTTTGTGGTCAGGCGAGCCAATGGAGCTCTCCCACGTGATTAAAAAAGATTTAAAACTAAAGGAGTGCTAACCGGGTCAGCACTCCTCCAGATGATTGATTACTTATTCTCCCAAGGAGCCGGGCCATCGATGGTGAAGCCAGCACTCTTGGCCGAGCCGGCTACCATGCTCATGGCAGACTCTACGGTAAAGCAGTTGAGGTCAGGCATCTTCTCTTCAGCTATCTTGCGGATGATATCCCAGCTGATAGGGCCTACCTTCTTACGGTTAGGCTCAGCAGAACCTTGAGTCTTCTTAGTGAGCTCCATGATCAGCGCGTGAGCCGGAGGAGTCTTGATGACGAAGTCAAAAGACTTGTCTGTATACACAGTGATCACGCATGGCAGGATCTTGCCTTGCTTGTCCTGTGTACGAGCGTTAAACTGTTTGCAGAACTCCATGATGTTCACACCCTTCGAGCCGAGTGCCGGACCGATAGGCGGAGCTGGATTTGCTTGTCCTCCCTTTACCTGGAGCTTGATGAACGTTTGTATTTCCTTAGCCATTGTAGCTTATTGTTATAAATGTTTAATAATGATCGGGACTTCTTGTCACGCACCGGAGAGTCAGAAAACGGAAGCTGTCACCCTTCTCTCCCTATGCTTTTTCTATCCCTTTGTCTTTATCTTGTTTTTAAGATTAAGCGATCTTTTCTACCTGCACGAAGTTGACCTCTACCGGCGTCTTACGGCCAAATATCTTGACAGTCACCTTCAGCTTCTTCTTCTCGTTATTGATCTCTTCTATAGTACCCATGAAGTCATTGAACGGTCCGTCTATGATCTTCACTTCCTCATTGATGATAAATGGCTCAGCCATGGTCTCACCTGAGTCGAGCATTTCATCTACAGTGCCGAGCAGCTTCTTCACCTCAGAGTGGCGGAGCGCCTCTGGCGTCTTGCCTCCGAGGAAGCCCAGATTGCCATGTACCTGGCGCAGCTGCTGGATGATCTCTGCAGACATCAGCTTCTCCTCTACCTCCAGGTAGAGATACCCCGGGAAGAGGTTCTTTTCCTTGATAGACTTCTTGCCATTCTTGATAGTGTATACTTTCTCAGTAGGTACGAGTACGGTAGAGATGATATGATCCAGACCGCCACGGCTGATCTCGAGCATCAGGTGCTCACGGATCTTGCGCTCCTGGCCGCTGATCACACGCATCACAAACCACTTTTTCTCTTCTGCCATTTCTTTATGATTTACCGTGGATCAGGTTATAGATACCCATAGCGCCGTACTTTGATACTACATCCATAGCCAGTACGAGCAGTGCCATGATCACAGCGGCCACCAGCACTACTATAGCGCTCTGCTGCAGCTCAGCCCATGTAGGCCATGACACTTTGTGTACCAGCTCGTCATAAGCCTCCTCTACGTACAATACGATCTTATTCATCTTCCCAATTTTATTGGTGGCCTGCCGGAGCAGGCCGAGTGATTTTAAAAGGTGCACGGGAACAAGGATTCGAACCCTGATCAAAGGTTTTGGAGACCTCTATTCTACCATTGAACTATTCCCGTAAATACTACTGAAAAGGCAAACTCCTTTTCTGCCGTTCTGCTAAAACGGGACGCAAATATATGAATATGCCCTGATTTTCAAAAGGTACAGGTGCTTTTAATTTCCCACGAGCTGCCCAGTTATCCACGACCGGCTATTTTATTAATAATCAACATCATATAAAATGAATTCAAAACATTACCCCGGCTCGTACGGTCACTGCATGGCCCAGATTTCTATTCCGGTCACTGTAAAACATATAGGAGGCTCCTGTAGCATCTTTGGGGAAAGCGACCAGTTTGTACCCTGCAGACAGTGTCAGCGCTACGCTGTGAGAGACGCTGACCTTCAGGCCCAGTGACGGCTGCACCATACCACCTCCGGTATGCATCCGGATATCCGTGCGGCCATAGACGTAGCGGGTGTAGTCATAGTACACCAGTCCGTTGTAGCCCGTGTTGAGCTCCAGATAGGGCGCTATTTTTTTGTGCGTAAGGAGTACCCGCATATGGGCGAAACCAGACAGATGATACACCCTTGTATTATACACCTCTGCGCCGAAACCCAGCCCCGCATAAAACAAAGGTGTGACCTTGGTACCGGCTACGGCCGTGATGGCAAAGAGAGGCAGGTTTCTGCTGATAGTAGACTGATGCGGCATAGGGAAATCTGTGAGTCCCAGCTCGACTGCGGCATAGAATGGCGGTGGTGGTGGCTTAGGCCGCTCCTCGCGCCGTATGCGCTCTACCTGTGCCATAGCAAAGGTGTGCGTCTGGCCCGCCTTGTCACGGATGCTGATAGAGATACCCGGCACCAGCTCTATGATCAGGCCTCGTACCGAGGAGCCATCACGGAGGTAGACCACCTCATCCATATTTTGCTGAGCAAAGGCGGCACAACCTGCCAGTAGCAAGGACAGGAGCAGTAGGTATCTGATCATAGTTCACGTCTTTTTTGTGGTGGCGGGCAAAGGTATCAAATGCCACCAAATGGCCAAGAAAAACCGCCCCTGCAGAGGCCCGGCTGTGGTGTACAGCCTACGGTTGGTCATTTGCATTTCCTGACTACATTTACCCTTTGTAAAAACTCCCGGTAATGATATTGAGAAGATTTAACGTACGAGTATATGGCCTGCTGGTCAATGAGCACGACCAGATACTGGTGGCGGACGAGCTGATACGAGGCAAGTACACGACCAAGTTTCCCGGTGGGGGGCTGGAGCTGGGCGAGGGCCTGATAGATGGGTTGATACGTGAGTTTCACGAGGAGTGCGGCGTGCAGGTGATAGTAGAGGACCACTACTACACTACAGACTTCTTTGTGCCATCAGACTTTGATGATGAGAGCCAGGTGATATCGGTGTACTACCGCTGCTCCTGCCCTGCCTGGCAGCAGATCAGGACATCGCAAAAGAAGTTTGACTTTGTGGTGAAACCCGGCCTGGACGCGGAGGCGTTTCGCTGGGTAGCACTGGCAGACCTGGACCTGGAGACGGATGTAAACCTGCCCATAGACCGGGTAGTAGTGGACAAGCTCATAGAGGGGCACCACAAGGTTGGCTTTAGGATACCCAATCAGTAATAGGCCTCTCCCATCTGCCTTCGGCATCTTCCCTCTCCCGAGGAGAGGGAAGAACAACGGAAGCAGGTATCGCCATCTAACTAGTTTCAATAAAAAAGAGAACCTAATTTTGTATTTGTATTAAAGCCCCCTTTGGGGGTGTGGGGGCAAACACCATGCAGAAAGAACAGTTAAGCATCTTTGATATTTTCAAAATAGGCGTAGGGCCATCCAGCTCGCATACGCTGGGGCCATGGCGTGCGGCAGAGCGATTCCTGCAGGAGGTAGGTGATGTGCAGCGTATAGTCAAGGTCCGTATAGACCTGTATGGCTCCCTGGCCAAGACGGGCAAAGGGCACGGCACTGATATAGCGGTGATGATGGGCCTCAGCGGCGCTGATCCCGTCACCTTTGACACGGCACTCCTCACACCGACTATAGATGCCATCAAGCAGAATGGGCTGCTCCAACTGAAAGGCACGCATGCAGTGGCATTTGACTATAACTCGGACCTGCTCTTTCAGAAGCGTGAGAGCCTCCCCTTTCACCCAAACGCGATGCGGCTCACTGCTATCTTTGCAGATGGTACGGAGCAGGCTGAGACCTATTATAGTATCGGTGGGGGCTTTGTGGTCAAGGAGGGTGAGGACAGTAGCAGCAAGCCGCAGGTGCGCGTACGCTACGATATCACTGATGGCGACGAGCTGCTGCAAAACTGTATGGGCCGCGGCCTCAGCATATCAGAGCTGGTACTGGAGAATGAGATAGCCTGGCGCACCCCGGCTGATACACGGGCCGGCATCATGCGCATATGGGAGACCATGCTGGACTGTATCTGGCGCGGCTGCCACGCCACAGGCATCCTGCCCGGCGGGCTGAATGTATCCCGCCGTGCCGCTCAGATGAATAAAAAACTGCTCAAAGGCCGGAGCTATAGCAATAAAGAAGAATGGATCACCGCGATACAGGCTACTGCTACCACCTTTCAGGATGTGCTGAACTGGGTGAGCTGCTTTGCACTGGCAGTGAATGAGGAGAATGCCGCCTTTGGCCGCGTAGTGACCGCACCTACCAATGGAGCTGCGGGTGTGGTGCCGGCGGTACTGATGTACCACATCGTCTTTGGCAAAGGTGAGGAGAAAGACCTGATCCGCTTTATGGCTACAGCCTCGGAGATAGGGGCCCTTTTCAAAAGAGGGGCTACCATATCCGCCGCTATGGGTGGCTGCCAGGCGGAGATAGGTGTCTCATCTGCCATGGCCGCAGGCGCACTCACGGAGTGCCTGGGCGGCGATCCGGGGCATGTGCTGCAGGCTGCTGAGATAGCCATGGAGCACCACCTGGGCATGACCTGTGACCCTATAGGAGGCCTGGTGCAGATACCATGCATAGAGCGCAATACGATGGGCGCCATCAAGGCTATCACGGCCGCGCAGCTGGCCCTGCAGAGCAATCCTGACGTAGCTAAAGTATCTCTCGATGCAGTGATCAAAACCATGTGGGAGACCGCACTGGATATGAACTCCAAGTACAAGGAGACCGCAGATGGTGGTCTGGCAGAGACAGTGCCATTGAGCCTGCCGGAGTGCTGATCAGAGATCAGGTATTTAGTAGTTAGTATTAAGTATTTAGACGAATAACACTGCTACCAATGTACGTTGTCATCTGTCATTCACTTGTAATAATCCTTAAAGGCATTTGCACAGGCAGGTGCAAACCGTAACTTTGCAGCGATTTTCGCATATGAAATATATCAATACAATACTGCTGCTCGTGATCGCCATAGGCGTGGGCGTGTTATTTTATAAGGACCACCAGCGGGATGTGCAGGCCAAAGCACAGGCCACACAGCAGGCAACCAAAGACTCAGCTGCTGCCAAAAATGAAGAGCCGAGCCCATTTGACAATATCTCCAGCGACCCCATGAAGAGCTCTAACAATAATATCGTGACGGGCCCTGTGACCACGGTGAGCTTTGAGCGTACGTTGCATGACTTTGGCCGCGTACCATCAGGGCCGGCGTATAAGACCTCTTTTAAATTGACCAATACCGGCAAGGAAGACCTGATCATCAGCAATGCAAAGGCCTCCTGCGGCTGTACGGTGCCTACCTACTCTGCCGAGCCTATCAAACCGGGACAGACGGGTACGATAGATGTGGAGTTTGACTCTAAGGGCCGCGCAGGTGAGCAGCTGAAGCAGATCACCGTGACCACCAATACGGAGCCGTCTGAAAATGTGCTGACGGTGAAGAGTAACCCCTATATCACTAAGTAATGGCGCGCATACTGGCATTTGACTATGGGCAGCGGCGCGTGGGGGTGGCTGCTACAGACCCGCTGCAGATCATAGCCAGCGCGGTGGACACGATAGAGACCAAAGGCATCTACGACTGGATCAAAACCTATCTGACGCGCGAGCAGGTGGAGACCTTTGTGGTAGGCTGGCCGTACAATGATGGCTTTAAGGAAAACGCGGTGGTGCCGCATATCACTAAGTTCATAGCACAGCTGCAGAAGCTATACCCGCAGATACCAGTGGTAAAGGTGGATGAGAGCTTCACCTCGCGCATGGCCATGGAGGCCATGATACAGGGCGGCATGAAGAAAAAGGACCGGCAGAAGAAAGAAAATTTAGACAAGATAAGCGCAACGATTATCTTGCAATCGTATATGGAAACGCGGGGATAATGTGCTAATGTGCTGATTTGAAAATTTGAAAATGAATGACAAATGATCAAAACGGCCCTTGGTATCAGCCTCAATCAAAAATCATAAATCATAAATAAGAAATGTTCCTGCCGATAGTAGCATACGGAGATCCGGTACTGAGAAAGATGGGCGAAGAGATAGACAAGGACTATCCCGGCCTGGAGAAGCTCATAGACGATATGTTTGAGACCATGGAGAAGAGCAAGGGTGTGGGCCTGGCAGCACCACAGATAGGACGTGCCATCCGCCTCTTTGTGATAGATAGTACCAAGATGTATGACGAGGAGGAGGAACACAAAGGCGTGCGGGAGGTGTTTATCAATGCAGAGATCATCAAGGAGACAGGTACTGACTGGGCCTATGAGGAGGGCTGCCTGAGCATACCTGGTATCCGCGAGGATGTATCGCGCAAGCCTAAGGTGCGTATCCGCTATATGGACCGCCAGTGGAAAGAACACGAGAAGGAGTTTGATGACATGAATGCCCGTGTGATACAGCATGAGTACGACCACATAGAGGGCAAGCTCTTCATAGACCACCTGAAGCCACTGCGCCGCAGCCTGCTGAAGAGCAAGTTGGAGAAGATATCTAAAGGCGATGTGGATGTGAGCTACAGGATGAAGTTTCCTAAGAAGTAGGGTGAACCAGACGAGAGACGTTAGACTTTAGACGCTAGATAAATATCTTTCGCAGCCTTATGAAAAACGCCAGCGTAAACAAGATACTGCTATACCTCATAGCTGCCGTCTGGGTGGCCAATGGATTATTCTGCAAAGTACTAAACCTCGTGCCACGGCACACGGACATAGTAGCGCATATACTAGGTCATAATTTTGCCCACCCCCTCACCATACTCATAGGGTGCTCTGAAGTGCTGATGGCTGTGTGGGTACTCAGCGGTATCAAGGCGCGCTGGTGCGCCATAGTGCAGGCAGTGATCATAGCCACTATGAATATTCTGGAGTATACCCTGGTACCTGACCTGCTGCTTTGGGGCCATCTCAACATTGTGTTTGCATTCGCTTTTATCGCATTAATATTGTATAACGAATTTGTACTGAATAAGACTGAACGCTAAAACGTCCTTTCATGCTGCGCTTCCTGCAGAACCATCCTTTTGCTGTAGAGGCATTCTTTGAGCGGTCTCTGGTGCTCACTTTTGCTGTACCCAAAGAAGATTTGCAGGCACTCCTGCCCGAGTGCCTGACTCCTGATACGCTCCATGACCAGTGGGGCTTTGTAGCCGTAGCCATGGTACAGACCAAAGGCCTCCGGCCAAAAGGTTTTCCGGCATTTATGGGCAATGATTTCTTCCTGACCGGCTATCGCATCTTTGTACGATTTACTAATAGCGAAGGGAAAAGATACAGGGGACTCTACATACTGGGATCTGAGACTGACAAACTAAAGATGCAGGTGATGGGCAATATATTTACGCACTATCACTACACTACATCAAAGTTGCAGCAAACTACCCAAGGGAATAGAATTACTACCACGTCTGCATCCGATGAACTGAGGATAGTGGTAGAGAAGGGCGATGATACTACTGCCTTGCCCTCCGGGTCGCCATTTGCAGACTGGCAGGAGGCACGCAAATACGCAGGGCCGTTGCCATTTACCTTTACATATGACAAGAATACCAAGGAAGTCTTGATCATAGAAGGCGTGAGGCATCACTGGCGGCCGGAAGCAGTAAAGGTGCTAGAATACAAAATACCATTCCTGGAAAAGCTGCCACTGAGCCAACCGCAGTTGGCCAATGCCTTTATCATAGAGGATGTGCCGTACTACTGGAAGAAAGGACGTATAGAAAAGTGTTAGCCATGAGAAGACCACTACAGGGTATCACTAATATCGTCCGGTTCAACTGGCCCTTTTATGCACTGGCGGCATGCCTGCTACTGATAGCATGTGTAGCAATTGTCATAACGAAGGGTGAGCTGCGATACTGGACTGTCATCGTTGCTCTTTGTACAGCTCTGCCAGTGACAGTATCCTTAGTAGTATCCCTCTATGTATATGATCTGTCGGGTCTGTATGACCTCCGGTGGCTCGATAGTATAGAGCTGGGATCAAATGGACATTTTGCCAATATCAATGCAGGCTTTGATGAGACTACAATGCTGCTGCGTCAGAGATATCCGGATGCCATCGTCATGCCGTATGATTTTTATGATCCTGCACACCACACTGAACCCTCTATCAGAAGAGCGCGTGCAGCATATCCCGCACATGCAGATACCATCACTATCGGCACAGACCATATATCAGCCGCTGATGGCAGCATAGATGCTATCTTCCTCATTTTTGCGGCGCATGAGATCAGGGATGCACTAGAGCGGGAGCGCTTCTTTGCGGCATGCTATCAGGCGCTGCGTCGTGGTGGCCATGTGATAGTAGTGGAGCATCTGAGAGATGCGTTTAATTTTGCTGCCTATAGCATTGGCTTCTTCCATTTCCTCCCGCTGCGGTCCTGGCTATCCGTGTTTCAGGCTACAGGATTTAAACTAGCCCGCAGACAGCATATCAATCCTTTCGTCACTATCTTCATCCTCCGCAAAGATGGACATACACTTTAAGATCATAGGGTACCTGCTGGTCGCGCTGGCATTGCTGCATGTCGGCTTCCCTCGCCGGTTTCAGTGGGAGGCAGAGCTGAAACCTCTCAGCCTGCTCAACAGGCAAATGATGTACGTACACACTTTCTTTGTAGCAGTGGTGGTCATGATGATGGGCGTGCTGTGTATCACCTCTGCAGCTGAGCTGCAAAATACGACATTGGGCCATCGCATCACTCTGGGACTAGGCGTCTTCTGGGCGCTACGGCTAGGGATACAGTTTTTCGGCTACTCCTCTGAGCTCTGGCGCGGCAAGAGCTTTGAAACGACTGTACATATCCTTTTTTCACTCCTCTGGGCATACTTGACCATCATTTTCCTCTATAGCTATTGGCTGGGGCTCAATCCCACAGAATGACATATCTATATTTTGAAACCGCCATTTATTTAGCACTTTTGCCGCCTGATGATCAATCATGATAATATCCATGCCCTGCGCATGCTGCTCAGTACTCCGCGCCAGTGCGTGATCGTGACACACCCGCGCCCCGATGCTGATGCGCTGGGCTCGAGCCTGGGCTGGAAGCGCTACCTGGAGCTGAAGGGCCATAGCGCCAGCTTCATATCTCCCACCCACTATACAGCCAATCTGACCTGGATCAAGGGTACGGAGACGATACTCGACTATGAGGATGAGAAGAACAACCGAGTGGCTCGCCAGAAGCTGGCCGAGGCGGAGGTGATATTTGTGCTCGACTTTAATGTGCAGGCCCGGGCGGAGAAAGTAGCCGACCTGCTGATCCATAGTACTGCTACCAAGGTGATGATAGACCACCACCAGCAGCCGGAAGATTTTGCAGCGATCACATTCTCTGATACTACCTATGCTGCTACGGCAGAGATGGTATATGATGTGATCTGCGAGCTGGGGGATGAGAAGCTGATAGACGCTGTGATAGCCGAGGACCTCTACGCAGGGCTGGTGGCAGACACGGGCTTCTTCCAGCATAGCAATACGACGCCCAATGTATTTAAAGTAGCCAGCGGCCTGATAGCACGCGGTGCCTCTCCGGACTATGTGAGTGACAAGATCAACAACGTCTTTGACGAGCGGCGGCTGCACTATTTTGGCTTCGCATTACTGGAAAAGTTAAAAGTTGTAAATGATGGGCGTGTGGCCTACATTTCGATAGGGCAGACTGAAGCCAGAAGATTTAATTTGCAGCTAGGCGATAATGAAGGTTTGGTAAACTATGCCTTTAAAGTATCGACAGTGAAACTGTCTGTACTTTTCTCTGAGGAGCGAGACAAGGTGAAGATATCCTTCCGCTCTAAGGATGATATAGATGTCAATGCCTTTGCCCGCAAATACTATGAAGGTGGCGGCCACCGCAATGCCTCTGGCGGCAAAAGCGCACTGAGCATGGAGGAGACCGAGAAACTATTCATAGAGCGTTCGAAAGAACTCTTTCAATAAATAAAAAGTAACGACCATAAATGAAGCAACTCAAACACACCCTGCCGATGCTGCTGATCGTATTCACAGCGCTCCTGTCATCGTGCAATAACAACAAGCCTGCTGAGGAAACACAGCAAACGCAGCCTGCAGAACCAGCCGCTCCTGCACCGGCACCAGTAGCTCAGGACAATGCCAACTGGAGCAAAGAAGACGGCCTCTACGCGGTATTTACCAATGCCAAAGGGCAGATAGTCTGCAAGCTGGAATACACGAAGGCACCGCTCACCGTGGCCAACTTTGTGACACTGGCTGAGGGCACTAATCCAAGGACTACCTTCAAAAAGGGTAAAGCCTTTTACAATGGGCTGACATGGCACCGCGTGGAGCCTGACTTTGTGATACAGGGCGGCGACCCCGAGGGCAATGGCCATGGTGGTCCGGGCTATGAATTTATCAATGAAGTAGACCCTACGCTCACGCATAACCGCGCCGGTACCCTGGCTATGGCCAATGCCGGCCCTAATACCAATGGTAGCCAGATCTATATCACCAAGATGCCGACACCGATGCTGGATGGCAAATACAACGTGTTTGGCTATGTAGTGGCGGGCCTGAAAACGGTAAATGCTACTGCTATAGGCGACAAGATGGATACTGTGACCATCGTACGCGTGGGCAAGGATGCGCAGGCATGGGATGCAGTAGGCACCTTCACTAAGAAGATGGCTGAGTGCGCAAAGATCATAGAAGACCAGAAGAAGGAAAGGGATGCGCAGATGCAGGCTGCTATCAAGCAGCACCAGGCGCAGGTAGCCAAGATGGCAGCCACCTACCCTCAGTGGGATGCAAAGGTAAAGGCTAAATACCCAGGCGCCAAGCGCACCGCATCAGGCCTCTACTACCTCATCACTACACCGGGCACAGGCCCTAAGGCAAAGCAAGGACAAATAGTAGTAGCTCACTACACGGGCACCCTGTGGGATGGCAAGAAGTTTGACTCCTCTCTGGACCGCGGCAATCCGTTTGAGTTTACGCTCGGTGGCCATCAGGTGATAGATGGCTGGGATGAGGGCTTTGGCTACTTCCCTATCGGCTCTAAGGGCAAACTGATCATCCCATTCTACCTAGGCTATGGTGAGCAGGGCTCCCCTCCTACCATACCTGCGCGCGCAGACCTCGTGTTTGATGTGCAGATGCTGGGTGTGAAATAGTATTGAGTAGTGCGTATCGAGTATTGAGACAATACAATGGCTTTTCTAAAATCAAAATTCATAAAATAAAACCAAGATGATAAGAACGATCAAGACCGGACTCCTGGCTGTAGCCACCCTGCTGGGTACTACGGGAGCCTTTGCACAGGCTGGCGCTGCCAAGCCGGCTGCTGCTCCTGCTACCGCAGAAAATCCTAACTGGGAAAAGACCGATGGCCTCTATGCTGTATTCAACACTAATAAGGGTAAGATCGTATGCCAGCTGGAGTACGTGAAAGTGCCTATGACCGTAGGCAACTTTGTGACGCTGGTAGAGGGCAAGAATCCTATGACGCATGTGCGCAAGGGGGAGCCATTCTATGACGGGCTGAAGTTTCACCGTGTGATCCCTAACTTTATGATACAGGGTGGCGATCCACTGGGTAGCGGTATGGGTGATCCGGGATACAAGTTCCCTGATGAGTTTGACGCATCGCTGCGCCATACAGGCCCTGGCGTACTCTCTATGGCCAATGCCGGTCCGGGCACTAACGGCTCACAGTTCTTTATCACGCACGTGGCTACACCATGGCTGAATGACAAGCACAGCATCTTCGGGCACGTAGTGCTCGGCCAGTCTGTGGTAAACGCTATCGCTCAGAACGACACCATGCGCACTGTACGCATCGTACGTGTGGGCAAAGCAGCGAAGGCTTTTGATGCGGTAAAGGCATTCACAGAAGGTGAAGCTGCACAGAGGCAAAAAGCTGAAGCTGCCAAGAAAGCAGAGCAGGCTACGTGGGACGCCAAAGTAAAAGCGAAGTATCCTAATGCGCAGAAGACGGCCTCCGGCCTCTACTACACAGTAGATGTGCAGGGCTCAGGCGCCAAAGCCCAACCGGGTCAGACCGTAGTAGCGCACTACACAGGTACACTCCTGGAAGACGGCAAGAAGTTTGACTCCTCTCTGGATCGCGGCCAGCCTTTTGAGTTCGTACTGGGCCAGCATCAGGTGATAGCAGGCTGGGACGAGGGCTTTGGCCTCTACAATGTAGGCTCTAAGGGCAAACTGATCATACCATACTACCTGGCCTACGGCGATCGCGGCGCAGGTGGCGTGATCCCTCCTAAGGCCGACCTCGTATTTGAGGTAGAGATGCTGGGAGTGAAATAAACAGCAGACCTGAGACGTTAGATCTTAGACGTTAGACAATACAAGATACAATGAGAAAAGGGCGGCTTTGGTCGCCCTTTTCTTTTAGGATATTTATCAGCACGCATTTCTTATTTTCAGCACTTCGTGAAAAAGAAGTACACCCTCCTGCTATGGCTGCTCACAGCGGCCATGCTGCCTGTAGAGGCGCAGCGTATCATGCATACTACTGTCAATAAGAAAAAAGGCTACCATCATAGCTTCTCATTTGTACACCTGACAGATATACACGTAGGGGAACATATACCTGACTACGGCACCCCGGGATACAGCGGAGATACGATGCCAGCCGGAGATGTAGGCTATGCTGCCGAGCGGCTGCGCATGGCGGTGAACTGGGTGAACCGCAATGCAAAGAAGCACGACATCAGGTTTGTGATAGTGACGGGAGACCTGACCGATAGCGGAGAGAAATCAGAATTTGACAAGGCAAATGAAATACTGGGTAGCCTGACTATCCCATTTGTACCACAGATAGGAAATCATGATGTGGTCTCTCATACTGATGTGCTAAAGGAGGCATGTGCCACGGGAGATTCTCTCTGCAATGCAGTATTCCACTCGGAGTTTGACAGCCTGAGCAGTCTGGCAGATAAGTGGGATGATGGCTACCGGCAGATCCGTGTATACAGTCCATTCTCACGCCATGAGCAGTTCTTTCAGAATTTCAGCTTTGGGTATAAGGGGTATAAGTTTGTCTTCTTCGACCTGAGCCCTCGTTTCATATATGGCAGGCCAAAGGGTGAGCATGGCCCGAAGCCCCACCTGAACGATTTTCCGCATGCGTCATTTGAATGGCTGATGAACTCCGTCGCCTCAGACTCGGCGGGTGATCACAAAATCATACTCTGCTCCCACCAGCCGCCGCATCATGATTTCATGTCCATCTTCAATGGACTCCCTACAGCGGACTATGATAAAGTAACAACTGCACTCCGTCCCTATCACCATCACCTGGCACTCTGGCTGGCAGGCCATGTACACCGCAATAAGGCCTACCGTGTACGGACGTTGCGGTCAGCACTGCCTGTGGTACGCGCCCGCGAGACTGCATCTAACAAGGAGCATCGCCACGGACTGCTGCGAGTGGTAAATGTGTATAGTAAAAACTGATGATCAGATAGTGCGGCGCATGGCCCAGCTCGGTATGCCGCTGCTGGGCACGATCATGTGATTGACCAGTTCGAAGCCCTGCTTCTTATAGATCTCCACATTTTTGGGGTCTTCTGTTTTCAGCCAAAAGGTATCCATACCCTGTGCCCGCATCTGCTCTATAGCACGGTCTATGAGTATGCGGCTCAGGCCTCGTCCCCGCTGAGAGGCCGCTACGCCGAGACACCAGATGTAGCCCATCTTATCACCGGCATGCTGCCGGACCCAGCCCTCTGACGTACCGTCATGCCTGACCAGCCTGAGGGTCGGACGCGGGCCTACTGTGAATGGAATAAGGCCCATGCCCGAGCGGATCTCCTGTGGTAGTGAGAGCGGGAAACTACTACCGGGCAGCCAGATCAGGGCACCATCATTGGTATCATTCATCACTACGCCGCCGTACATAGATGCTGCTGAGGCGCAGCGGGTATAGAGCTGCAGCAGACGACGATGGCGCTCCAGCTCTGTGAAACCCTCAAAGGCATGCAGCATGAGCGGATAGTGCAGGAATGCATCTGCCAGTATCTCGCCGGCCCTGATGTGTGGTGACATGATGTTGAAGATACGAATATCACACAAGAGATGTAGCGAACTAGGGCGCCCAAAGGCGAAGATGAAACCCCTTATAAGATAGCACATAAGCTAATGGCAATATGGACAGGTACACTCATAAGCTTGGTATTTATAAATCAATTTACCAGACCTGAATAGCTCAAAATCTCTTGTATCTGAATATTTTACAATAGAATCACCTACTTCCAGTTTTCCTACTAAATCTGAAGTGGCGGCCGCATTTATAAATATAATTGTATGCCTCTGATCATCTAGATGAAAATAATAACTAATATTCTTATACCATTTAAATGAGTCTGTTTCACATTCAAATATTTTATTGTGCAAACTATTCTGGTAGAACTGCTTGTTTTCCTCACAACCAGGTAAATTTCCTCTCAAAGAATCGAAAATCATAAAGCAAAAAAAAACCAATATGGGAATCCCCATGATCCAGTCCCTTTTTGTCAATCCTTTCATAACAGTGCAATAGATCTGTAATTGGTAACAATATTATGCGCTTACTATAAGTTGCTAGTATAGCAACACCAGGTGAAAGTGGCCGTAGAAATATATGGATTATAATCTGAAGGCTTTTAAATCACTCCCTCTGAACTAAAGCGTTTGAACGGCCTCCTATCTAGTACTCGTCTGTGACGAGGATTCCAGTCCCTCGCTTTTGCAACGCTACAAAGGAGCGCTACAAACGCGGACTAATGCAGGTCTGCGAGTATCTCCCCTGACCTGATGTGTGGTGACATGGTGGGAAGATACGAATAACCCACAAGAGGTGGGTAGCCTAGGGCTTTTGGGAGTAAATACTTAACTATGCTGCATCAATAAACACATCAATATGTCAGACGTACTCACACAGCCCGGCCTCTACGCCGTATTTAATACCAATAAAGGAAAGATCATCTGCAGCCTGGAGTTTGAAAAGACCCCGGTGACTGTAGCCAACTTTATCGCGCTCGCAGAAGGCAATCACCCTGCGGCGAATGTCAAGAAGGGCAAGCCATTCTATGACGGACTGAGCTTTCACCGTGTGATACCGAAGTTTATGATACAGGGTGGTGACCATACAGGCAGTGGCTCCGGTAGCCCGGGCTACCGTTTTGGAGATGAGTTTGACCCGACGCTGCGCCACGTAGGCCCGGGTGTACTCTCTATGGCCAATGCCGGCCCCGGCACGAATGGTTCGCAGTTCTTTATCACCCACGTGCCTACGGCATGGCTGGATGATAAGCACACTGTCTTTGGCCACGTAATAGAAGGCATGGACGTAGTCAACTCCATAGGCCAGGGCGACACCATCAGCAATATGGAGATCGTGCGTGTAGGTGATGCGGCTACCAGATTTGATGCTATCGCCACATTCAATGATCGTGACGCGCTGCTCAAACAGAAGGTAGAGAAAGCCCGTGAAGGTCTGAAGGCAGCCTGGGAGCAGAAGGTGAAGGCGAAGTTTCCTGACGCTGTGCCGACGGGTACAGGCCTCTATATCGTGACTGAGAAAGAAGGTACAGGCGCAGTAGCCGGCAAGGGCCAGACAGTAGTAGCACACTACACTGGTACTTTCTGGGATGGCAGTAAATTTGATTCTTCCCGTGACCGTGGCAAAGAGTTTGAATTTCCTGTAGGGATGGGCCGTGTGATAGCCGGCTGGGATGAGGGTTTCGGCCTGCTGAAAGTAGGTACAAAGGCGAAGCTCATCATACCATACTTCCTGGCGTATGGCGATCAGGCACGCGGACCACTGCCTGCCAAGTCTGACCTCATCTTTGATGTAGAGATGATCGGAGTGAAGTAGACAATAGACGCTAGACATTAGACAATGCAAATACAACAAAGGCGGCTTCGGTCGCCTTTGCTATTTCACAGATATGCGCAGCAGCTGCAAGTCTGTGGTCTCATACTTGTGGTAGACTGCTACCAGCGTCTTGTGATCCGGAGAGGAGCTTACGGACTTGATCTCAGCATCGGGATAGAGTATCTTCTGCTCTACTTTCCCATCCATAGTAAACTTGGTGAGTGTGACATCCATCTTGGGGTTGATCGCATTCTTGGACCATGGGCCCTTCGTCTTTTTGAAAAAAGATGACTGTGGCACGTACACTGCATCCGCCGTCATAACATAGTTGACAGGATAGGTCCGGCCATATTTATTGCAACCAAAGGCATGGTTTAGCCACTTGATCTCGCCCGTAGCGGTGACCCTCATGATAAAAAAGCCCCGGTCAGCATTGCCTATGATGACCTGTGTAGAATCAGGCATGGGTATCACCTCTTTGATATGCAGCGTATAGGGTGCCTGTACGGTACCTCCGAAATAGATGGCTCCAAAATAATTGTTTATAGCCGAGTCCAGGCCAGTGTAGAAATTGGTGGGAGTCTTTGCCACCTGATCAGCTTTGCCATGCGCCATGTCCAGCCGGCTGATGACCAGATCTGATTCCTTATGGTATTTGCGGTCCAGGAATGTTTCCCTGTAGGTGCATCCATACAGATAGACATTGCCGCCAGACTCTACGAAGTGGGCATCCAGCTCACAAAACTCATCCACATCGAGGCGGGCGGTCCTGGCCTCAGTGCCCCTGTCATCCAGTTCCAACACTTCGTAGCCACTCTGCTTTCCCTTGCGCTTGTAGCATACGTAGACATTATTCCTGGAGTCCAGGCCCAGGCCGTGCTCTTCATATTTGTAGTTTGCATACGGGCACAAGGCATTTCCAGAGGCTATTTTGCGCATACTTTTGTCCACTACCACGTACCCTACAGCCGGGTGGTAGCCATCGGCCATTTTCTCTCCACCATCTGTGTGATAGTAGATAGCCAGCCTCTGCTTATCCTCAGAGTAGCCTATTTTAAATCCACCCCACAGGCTATTGGTGGTGACTATCTTGTGCCCGGTGCCACAGGTACCTGTCACATTATCGATATCAAATGCCCATATCTCGCAGGCGTTCTTGCTACAAATAGCGAAGAGATAGTATAGCCGCCCACCTACTTTGACAGGATAATGATTGAATGGATAAGTCGCAAATTTCTCTCTATAGTCATTGACCTTAGGCTGCCCACTGCCATCCAAGGCCATAGTGCGCAGTCCGGCAGTCTGATCATAGTAGACCATGTCTATGACGTGGCCATCATTATCAGTGAATACAGCTCCCATATCATAGGCTGTCGTACCACCGCAGAGCCCCTCCATGACATTGCAGTCATAGGCCTGGCCGGAAGATATTCTGAGCTCATCAAACTGGGCGAAAGAGGAAATATAAAGTAAGCAAAGGGGCAGCAACAGCAGTTTCCAGAGTTTCATGAATTTAATTTAGGTGCCACAATAATAGGCAATACAGTAGTAAAGCACAATGCACTCTTACAGGTCTTTGATTATCTTCATCACATGCAAGAGAAAACTATAACGCTCCGATTTCTGGCAGAGCCGGTGAATGTGAACTTTGGCGGCAAGGTGCATGGCGGCTCTGTGATGAAATGGATAGACCAGGCGGGCTATGCCTGCGCGGCCAACTGGTGCGGGGGCTATGCGGTGACGGTCTATGTAGGCGGCATCCGGTTTTTCAAGCCGATGCTGATAGGCTACCTCGTAGAGCTACGTGCGCGCCTGATACATACAGGCAATAGCTCTATGCACATCTCTGTAGATGTATTCAGCAAGAGCCCGCAGTCTGACGAGTGGGTGCGCAATACGCACTGCGTGATCATCTTCGTCTCGGTAGGCCCTGATGGCAAACCTGTAAATGTCCCGGTGTATACTGCAGATACAGACGAGGAGAAGCAACTACAGCAATATGCGATCCGCCTCATGGAGCTGCGCAAGGGTATAGAGGATGAGATGGAGGCATATATGAAGTAGTAGATCATGCCGGGTATTTAGTAGCTAGTATTAAGTATTCATATAGATGCAAATCCTGCGATAAGATCATTCCACTCTTGCTTCTGGCTCTTGGTTCTCATATCTCTAGTCTAGCGTCTCACGTCTTTTCCCTATTTTCATACCATGAGCAATAGTGTACATGGCAAATGGGTACTGATCACGGGTGCTACCTCGGGTATCGGTCGCGCGTGCGCGGAGCTGTTTGCAAAGAATGGCGCGAGCCTGATCCTGACCGGCCGCCGTGCGGAGCGGCTGGAGTCCGCACAGCACATACTGGAGGAGAAATATGGCGTAAAGGTGCGTACGTACAATTTTGACGTAAGGCAGTTTCCTGAGGCGGTCAAGATGGCCAACGACCTGCAGGAGTCTGAGATCGTACCGGATATACTGATCAATAATGCGGGCCTCGCATCTGGCAAGGATAAGATCTATGAGGGACTGATCAGCGACTGGGAGAAGATGATAGATACTAATATCAAAGGCCTGCTGTATATCACCCGCGCCATACTCCCCATGATGGTAGAGCGCGGTGAGGGCCATATCATCAATATAGGCAGTACTGCGGGCCATATAGTATACCCGGAGGGCAATGTCTACAATGCTTCAAAATTTGCTGTAAAGGCGCTGAATGAGGCGATCAACCTCGACCTAGTGGGTACAGAGATACGTTGTGCCTCTATAGATCCGGGCGCGTGCGAGACGGAGTTCTCTGAGGTGCGATTCCATGGAGACCGGGAGAAAGCTGCCAAAGTCTATGATGGCTATGAGCCGCTACATCCGCAGGATATAGCTGATGCCGCCCTCTATATCTGCAGCGCACCGCCTCATGTCAATATCACTAATATGGTGATCTACCCTACCGCCCAGCGCTCTGCCTATGTGTGGGGCAAGAAGTAAACTCTAATATCCCGATCTTTTCATGACCTTGTACGCCTTGCGGGTGCCCTGGCCTGCGATGGTCTCTACTGTATACACTCCATCAGCGTACTGCTGCATAGGCAGGCGCATATCACCGGTGGCCTCCCTGGAGAGGACCAGCTGGCCGGTAACATCATAAATTCTTATGCCTCCAATGATATTTTCGACATTTTCTATGACCAGATACGAGCCATGCATATATACTTTATCCCCATGTGCAGTCTCCTCTCCTATGCCATCCGGAGCGGTGATCGAAAAGGATATTGTAGCTGAATCCACCTGAGCAGTTTGCCCCTTGACTATCGGCCAGATTACCACAATGGATGACCCCACTACAAATACCGGACTGGTAAAATGAAAGATGAGGCTTCCTACCACAGCAGACCCCTGCGGTGGCATAGTGACATATGTAATGGGGTAATATATCCCGGAGGAGACAGTAGCATAAGACTGGTAGTCATTAGTAGAACCGCCGGCCCGTACGCTATATCCGAAATAAATACTATCTGCGAAAGCGGAGCCAGTTTGATTGGTAAGCGTCACATCGACAGTAGGAGTATTGATGGCATTACTGTTATTGAGCTGGTAGCTTCTATTGGCTATCGAGTCAAAGGCATGTGGGTCCATATAGATGCTGAGCTGTGCCTCTGCATGTATAGATACAGACACTAAAAGTACCCCAAGTATGTAGCGGATCATCTTCATGACAAAAACTTTTAATAAAGGTACATAATTCACGAAAGTACTTCAGGATATTAAATTTATATCTTAGCTATCCAAAAGATAAAAAATGGATCTTCTCAATCAGATAGTAGACAAGCTAAACAAGGAGGAATTACGAAAGTTTCGCCTGCTGTCTGAGTATGGCGATCATACGGCAGAGCGCAAAGACCTCATCCTGCTGGACTATATGCGCAGCAGCGGAGAAAAATTTGAGGAAGACAAGGCTATCAAAAAGCTATCCTATACTGACGCCTCCAAAAACCGCTACTACCAGCTAAAAAACAGGCTGATAGAAAACATCGGAGATAGCCTCGTACTACTCAATACACATAAAGATCAGGTGTATGAGATACACCAGTACCTGCAGCTCTCCCACATATACCGGTCACGCCACCTGCTGAAAGTAGCGCACAGCTACCTGCGCAAGGCGGAAAAGTGTGCCATAGCTACCGAGAGCTACGAGATGCTGGATGTGATCTATAGCGAATACATACGCCTCTCCTCAGATATGCCGGAGATCAATCCCGATGACTATATCCTCCGCCGAGAGCAGAACGCGGATATAGTAGCGGACCTGCGCGAGATGGACAATGCCCTGGCCGCTCTCTCCTACAGGCTGCGCCGCTCACAAAACTTCGGCTCTGTGGATCAGAACCTGATGAAAAAACTGCAGGCCAAAGTCAAAGCTGTATCTAGTCGTACTACGTCTAATTTTGGGAAGAATCTGGAGGCCAGGATATATAATGCGCTCAGCAAGATATTTCTGCAGCAGCACAACTACGAGGCATTGGAAAAACTAGCTATAGAGACGTACCAGAAATTTGAAAAAGAGAAATGGTTTGACCGTGATAACCATGAACTCAAACTGCAGATGCTAACCTACGCGGCCAACTCTCTGTTTAAAAACAAAAAACATAAAGAATCCCTCACCTACGCAGAAAAGCTAGGTAAAGAGATCGAAGCATTTAATAAAATGCTGTACGATAAGTACTATTTCTTTTACAGCAGCCTGCTGGTATACAACTATTCGCACCTGCAGCCATCAAAGGCGCTGAGTGTGCTGGATGCCCTGGATGCAGACATGAAAAAACGCCGCAACAATGCATACGACTTCTATGTCTACCTAAACCGGGTCACACTGCTCTACGACCTGGGCCGATACAAAGAAGCACTGAAAAACCTCGTGCGCCTGTACATCAGCGATGGTTTCAGGTCTGCGGATGCGGCTTTCCGGCTGAAGATAGAGGTATCGGAGCTGATCATTACATTTGAATCGGGAGACCGTGAGAACCTGACCCACAGGCTAAAACAAGTATCCAAAAATGCAGCAGAACTGGCAGGCGAGAAAACACTGCACAGGGACCTTAAAATACTAGCGCTCCTGACGGAGATGAACCACTCTCCGGACTATCGCCGGGATACACATATCCTGCGCAAGGCTGACATGCTTTTTACCAGCAAAAACACTTTGGACAAGGAAGATTCTGAAATCATCAAATACAACATATGGCTGGCTAAACGCTTCCATAGAACAAACAGTAAAAGTTAGGATAACCTGACGCATCATGCAATTGAATGCATAAGAATATTGAAAAATCAGGTTGGCCGGGGTCTATTTGCAGCATACATTTGTATCATCAAAACAGATCAATCACTAAAAACACAAATCACATGAAATCAAAATTGCTCCTCGCACTTCTCGCCTGCTGCTTAAGTATAGGCAGCGCATCGGCCCAGTGCTTTGCAGGTTTTTCCTATTCCACGACGCCTACGGGCGGCTGGGCCACTTTTTATGTAGACAGCACTATAGGACTCAATGCTGCTACTTCCATCTATACATGGAGCTTCGGCGATGGCACATCAGGTACCGGATCGCAGGTAGCGCACCAGTATAACGGACTAATAACTTCCTATACAGTATGCCTGACAGCCCACGATACCGCCGCAGGCGGATGTAGCTTCACCAGATGTGATACCGTGAATCTGGGCGGGGGCACTAACTGCAGCACTACTATATCCTATGCTGACTCCAATGGAGACTACACTTTTGCAACGGTCTCTACCGGCACAGGCCCATACAGCTACAGCTGGACTGTAGACGGCCAGCAGGCCTCCACCCTGGCATCGCCGACTATCGCGCTCGCGCCTATCAATACGTTCTACTATGTGTGCGTGGCTGTGACTGATGCTACCGGCTGCACTGCGACCAACTGTGTAGACGTATTTGACACACTGCAGACGACCTGCAGCGCCTACCTTTCCCTCACCAGTCAGCAGGACAGCACGTATACATTCACCGTGTCTGCGCTGAATAGCGGCTCCTCCAGCTATGTATGGACGTATGACAATACCACCATCACCGGCAATGGAAGCGCCACTATAGTCATAGACTCTGCTGCTCTGGCCCTGCGCCCTACGGTATGTGTAGCCGTGACTGACACGACAGGCTGTGTGGCCACTGACTGCATCACTCTGGGCAACTCTGCTACAGGCGGTGGCTGCCAGGCATACTTTGTGATCTATCCGGACTCTCTCAATGCTGCCAGCCAGGGCTACTACACCGGGATCAACCTTTCTACCGGAAACTATGGCCAGAATGTACTCTGGAGCTTTGGCGATGGCACCACCTCTACCAACCCGTACCCATCTCACACCTATACCACTCCAGGCCAATACACGGTGTGCCTCACTGTAGGCACTCCGGGTACTACCTGCTACGACACCTACTGCGACTCTTCGTTCTATATATTCAAGACGGCAGGCGGCCCTATGACCCACCTGAGCATCCAGGGCCCTAATGGCATCCATGATATATCTGACGAAAGCGCGATCAGCATCTATCCTAATCCTGCTACCGATGTACTGACCATACGCAGCACAGAGCGTATCACTGAGCAGAAAATATACGACCTGAAAGGCCAGCTCATGATGGACATAAAAACTCCTGCAGAGCAGATCAATATTTCAAAACTCAGCGCAGGTATCTATGTACTGGAGCTGAATAGCAACGGCAGCTTCAGCCGCACTAAGTTTGTGAAGCAATAATCCGGATTTTGTTATACTCAATAGGTAAAAACCCCGTGTGCGAAAGCATACGGGGTTTGTGTTTTTTATGTGGGTCAGAGTTTCAGGCCGGCATCGGGTACGGCTACCCTACCCTGCCAGCTCTGCGCCAGTGGCACCTGCCATTCAGTCTGCATAGCGCCTACAGTAGCAGCCAGATTATTGAAGACTATAGTATCCTCGCTCACCACACCATCTGCCATCAGCTTCCTGAAAGTGTCAAAGTCTGCCCCTCTCACCTGGCCGTCCTGCAGGTAGCAGGTATAGAACCGGTCGAAGAAATTTACATTATACTTTGCCCCCAGCTCTCTGATAAATCGCACGGTGCTGTCTATAGAGCAGCCGCTGACAGCTAGCTTGTCTTCATCAGCTGCCAGTACTACAAAACGATCATAGAGCAGCGCGCCATCTCCTATCACTTTGGCCTTGTGGGCCAGCCACTGAGATACGAATGCTGTGATATCTAAGGCCACCTGAGCAGACTCAGCAGGCGCAAAGGGCCGGTCTGACTGATAGATCCAGACACGGGCAGAGGAGGGAAGGGCAGTGAAAGATTCCAACTTGTGACAATTTAATGACAAAAGTAGTGACAAAATCCGAGACAGGTAGCCGAACTTTGCAGCTGGCTAAAATGTCATTAATGAAAAAACTGTTTACCGTTCTTTACCTATGTCTATCTATCACTGCTATGGCCCAGACCGACACCGCAGCTCTGGGCGCCGGCGCGACCGATATGGTATTTTACAATGCTACTACAAAAGTAAAAACCACTGCCTCCAATGAAGACTGGCAGCTGGCCTTTGGAGTACGCTCTGCCATACCGCCGTATAAAACCAACCAGGCGGCAGTGATCCGTATCAACGAAGCTATAGGCGTGGAACTGTATAAAAGTCCCGCTCAGAAAGTGAGTGGCTGGAGCAGCTTTGACACGACAGGCTGGAGAGGCTGGCAGCGCATGCACAACCCCGACACTACGTGGACCATTGGTGCCTTTAACGTCAATAAAGATTTTGGCAATGACTATAACTATGGATGGGGCGCCTATTCATTTGGGCCGCATAGTGTGATAGGAGACTCCTCTGTGTACCTGCTCAAAATGCAGGATGGCTCCTTCCGCAAAATAGCTATACTCAACCTGCAGTATGATACGGCTTATAACTTCTGGTTTGACAAGCTGGACAATACCGACTTCACAGCCGGCCAGGTGCGCAAGCGCCCATACAGCAATAAAATGTTTGCCTACTACAACCTGGATACAAAGGCTACTCTGGATAAAGAACCCGCTATCTCTGACTGGGATATGGTCTTCACCCGGTATAATAATACTGTATTCAACTCCTCTGACCTGAGCCAGGACATGGGTGTGCTGACCAACGACAGCAAGATTGTTTTCGCCGCAGGTGGCAGTACCGGCGCTCAGACCTGCTACAGCGGCCCCTACTCTACCTACATCAATGTGATAGGTAAAACCTGGATGGCCAGCGCTGCGCCTGACAGCCTTTCCTACTTTGTGGCAGACGCGGGCACGTCTCAAACGCTTTACAAGTTTGCGATGAACTACTTTGGCGGCAGCTATACGGGCAATATGGCCTTTACCATCGCTGCTACCTCGTGCAGCACGACCGGAGTTTCTGACATACAGGGCACGCAGCCACTGACCGTGTATCCCGTACCGGCAGCAGATGTACTGCACCTGACCCTGGCATCAGATGCGGCCTATGATGCAGACCTGCTGCTGACAGATATCTCCGGCAGGATCATCAGCAGGCAAACGTATCCGATCGCATCAGGGCAAAACAGCATCAGCCTCAGCACAGCCACGCTGCAAAGCGGTAACTATATCATATCTCTCACTACTGCCACCGGCAAAGAGAGCAGGATGATCTCCGTGATCAAGTAATTTTTGATTGTTCGTTTTCTAATGAAAGGTGACTGAAAAGGTCACCTTTTTTATTTAGGCATCTACGGCCTCCTCCTGGCGCTCGCCTATCTGCTGGCGCCACATGGCGTAGTAGAGGCCTTTGTCTGCCAGCAGGTCATGATGTGTACCGGTCTCTATGATATGGCCGCGCTCCAATACATAAATGCGGTCTGCGTGCATGATAGTAGAGAGCCTATGCGCTATAAGCACCGTGATACGGCTGCGCGTGCCAGAGATAGTGCGTATGGTGCGTGTGATCTCCTCCTCTGTGATAGAGTCGAGCGCAGAAGTCGCTTCGTCAAATACCAGCAGGGACGGGTCACGCAGCAGGGCACGTGCTATGGACAGGCGCTGCTTCTCACCGCCGGATACACGCATGCCCCCCTCTCCTATAAAACTATCCAGGCCATTCTCTGCACGCGCCAGCAGTCCTACGCAGGAGGCCTTGGAGAGTACATCGAGCAGCATCTCGTCTGTGGCATCGGGACGCACGAAGAGGAGATTCTCCCGTATAGTACCAGCAAAGAGCTGCGTATCCTGTGTCACAAAGCCGATCTGATTGCGCAGCTGGTCTATATCTACCTGGGTAGAGTCTATCCCATTGTACCGTATGTGGCCCTGATGCGGGCGATAGAGGCCCACCAGGAGCTTGACCAGAGTAGTCTTGCCAGAGCCGCTGGGTCCGACAAATGCGATCGTCTCACCTGACGAAACATCAAAATTAATACCCTGTACAGCAGGCTTCTTAGCCGTCTTGTGCTGGAAGGCCACGTCTTCAAACTTCAGTTCATCTACATGGTTGACCGCTTGTGGTGACGCTGCACGTGGCTCCAGTGGCGAGTCGAGTATCGTCTGGAAATTATTGAGTGATGCCTCTGCCTCGCGATAGCTCAATAGGGCATTGCCCATCTCCTGTAGTGGATTGAAGATGAAGAAAGAGAAGAACTGAAACGTCACCACCGTACCTACACTGATGTGCCCTTTAAAAGCCGCATAGAGGACCACAAAAAGGATACACTGGCGAAGAAAATTGACCAGTGTGCCCTGTACGAAACTGATGCTGCGCAGGTTGCGCACTTTTTTGAGTTCCAGCTTCAGGATGCGGTAGGTGGCATTATTGAGACGCTTCACCTCCTGATTGGTCAGGCCGAGGCTTTTGATCAGTTCTATATTCCTCAGGCTCTCTGTAGTAGCACCTGCCAGCACATTGGTCTCCCGCACGATAGTAGCCTGTACCTGTTTTATTTTTTGCGATAGTACACGGATACTGAAGTATAGGATAGTGCTGGCTATCACATACACGATCACCATATAGCCGTAGACCACAAATGAAGCTACGACCACAAACACGATACCTACGATGCCCATGAATACTACATTCACGAAGCTATTGATGAACTTCTCGGAGTCCGTGCGCAGGCGCTGCAGTATATTCAGCGTAGAGCCACTCTGCTTATCCTCAAAATCCTGATAAGGTAGCTGCAGTGAATGCTTCAATCCATCTGTATACACATCTGCCCCGAAGCGCTGGATTACCAGATTGGTAGTATAATCCTGAAACGCTTTGGCGATCCGGCTCACCATCGCTACAGTAATGCTGCCGAGTATGAGCAGCAGGGCATTTCTGGTGAAATCGTCTACCGGCTTATTGCTATTGCGGCCCACCAGGTCTATGACCTTGCCAAAGATGACGGGGTCGAGCATGGAGAAGGTCTGATTGATAGCTGCCAGCACAAAGGTGACAACAACAAGACTGCGGTATCTGGAAAGGTAGTGTAGGAGTAGTTTCATAAAAAAGGCGCGAATCAGGGCGCAAATATACGTCTAAACATATAAACGAGCCAAGAGAATAAAAATTGGAGGTGACCTGGTTTTTACGCCAGCCTCTCGAAGAGGTAATAAGCAATAGCCCCCATCACTGCGGAGGCAGGTATGGTGAGTATCCAGGCCCACAGAATATTACCTGCCACACCCCAGCGCACCGCACTGAGCCGCTTGGTCAGGCCTGCACCCATGATACTACCGGTGATAGTGTGTGTAGTACTGACAGGTATGCCGAGTGTATTGACAAGGAAGAGTGTGAAGGCACCCGCTGTCTCTGCGCAGAAGCCCTCGAAAGGCTTGAGCGCCGTGATGCGCTGCCCCATCGTTTTCACGATACGCCAGCCACCTACCAGTGTGCCCAGACCCATGGCCACAAAGCATCCCAGGGCTACCCATTTGGGCAGCGCGCCTGACTGCGGGTCGTATAGCCATGATGGAGTGTCAGTATGGTGCTGTGCGCTATAGCAGATGAGACCAGCCCAGATGACGCCCATCGTCTTTTGAGCATCGTTGCCACCATGGCCTATAGAGAAAAGCGCAGAGGATACCAGCTGCAAGCGCCTGAAGTACTTGTCTACTTTGGTCACTGGCAGGTTCTTGCAGATATTGATCACTGTCACGGCTATGATATAGGTGGCCACCATACCTATGACCGGGGCCAGAGGGATAAAGGCTATAGCCTTTTCCAGCTTTTCCATATTGATCCCGCTCATACCAGCCTTGACAAATGCTGCACCCGTGAGCCCGCCCAGGAGCGCGTGAGATGAGCTGCTGGGCAGCCCCCAATACCATGTGAGCAGATTCCATATCGTGGCACCTATCAGGCCGCCGATGAGCAGGGTCAGGGATATCGCATCTGCGCTCACCATTTTGCTGACCGTATTGGCTACAGCATGGCTAGGACCGAGGTATGCCAGAAAGTTGAAGAATGCCGCCCAGACCACTGCCTGGAGTGGGGTGAGTACCCTGGTGGATACTACAGTAGCGATGGAGTTTGCAGAGTCATGGAATCCGTTGATAAAATCAAAGATCAAAGCCAGCGCTATAAGGACTAACAATAATGTCATTGCTATGATTTTGCTGTATGCTTATGAGTTTTTGATCAGGATGGTCTCGATCACATTGGCTACGTCTTCACACTTGTCAGTGGCGGTCTCCATATTAGCGAGTACCTCTTTTACCTTGATGATCTTTATGGCATCCTTCTCATTGATAAAAAGCTGAGCGATAGCGCCATCAAAGATATCATCAGCCTGATTTTCCAGGCTATTGATACGGACCAGGGCTTCTTTGAGCCTCACTACATCCTGCATACCTTTCAGTGTAGATACTGCCGCGTGTACTTCTATGGCTGATTTCTCTATGACTTCTGCCAGCTGCTGCATCTCCAGGGTATACTCATCTATCTTGTAGAGCTGGAGCCTCTTGGCTGAGCCATGGATATAGTCTACGATATCGTCGAGAGATGATGCGAGATAGTGGATATCCTCCCGGTCAAATGGAGTGATGAAGTTAGTACTCAGCTCGGTGAATATCTCGTGGGTGATATTGTCACCTACGTGCTCGAGGTCTGAGATCGTTTTGATCAGCTCTACGCGGCGGTCGGGGGCGCCTGTGTTAAGGAGCTCATTAAATACCCGGGATATATCTACAAGGTTTTTAGAGGCCTTCTCAAAGAGGACAAAAAACTTCTTGTCCTTGGGAATGAAGAAAGAAAGGATGGATTCTAATGCCATATTGATTGATTTAAAAGACGAGCCAAATGTATGGAGGCAAAGTTAAGCCAATGTTAAGCCTCATAACATGTGGAAACAAAAAAGCCTCGCATGAGCGAGGCTTCTAATGTATTGATAGTTAGACTACTTAGCGTATTTCTTCTTAAACTTGTCGATACGGCCGGCTGTATCTACAAACTTGCTCTTGCCGGTGAAGAATGGGTGAGACTCGTTAGAGATTTCCACCTTTACCAGAGGGTATTCGTTGCCGTCTTCCCACTTGATAGTTTCCTTAGAGCGGGCAGCAGACTTTGTGAGGAACGCCTTGTCGCAAGAGATGTCTTTGAAAACTACTGTCCTGTATTCTGTAGGATGAATTCCTTCTTTCATTGTCGTTTCTTTTTTGAGGACTGCAAATATAAGTATCTCCTTCTTATTTACCAAATATCCTGTCAAATCCAAATCAAAAGACAATTTCCCAAGCGATAAAAACAATTGCAATAAATTGACAGTCAATACAATAATCACTTATCAACGATAGGTGGCCGCTTCCGCTTCCACCGGCGGTGAGACCAGAGCCAGTCTGACGGGTCGGCCTCTATCTGCAGCTCCAGCAGCCGTACACAGCGCTCTATGATCTCCCCGTCTGTCACAGATTTAGGATCGTCTACTACCTCTGTGATAGTGGCGAGGTATTTACCCCTGCGTTGATATTTCACTGCTACATATAGCATGGCGCAGTTATGCTCCTGAGCGAAATGAGCAGGGCCATAATAAAAAGCTGTCTCCTGATGCAGGAAGGTGGTCCAGTAGGCCTTGCGCACATTCACCGGCCCCTGGTCAAAGAGGAAGAAATGTAGTGAGGATACATCGCTATACTGCCCGCGCACGTGGCGCAGATAGTCGCGCATAGACACGAGGTGCATACCGTAGCGGCTGCGCGTACGCTTGATATAGCTATCGAAGTATTTATTGGTCAGCGGATTGTAAAAGGCAAACAGGCGCTGGGGTATGAGCGCCGGCGCTACGAGCCCTGCCCACTGCCAGGCACCAGCGTGGCCCAGTACGACCACTACATTCCGATTCTGGTCCCAGTAGGGCTGAAATATCTCCCTGACTCGGGGTACAGAGATGCGCTCCTGCAGCTCCTCCGGGCTGATGGTCAGCGCCTTGATATTCTCCACCAGCATATCTGCAAAGTGACCATAGAACTGATGGGTCAGTTGCTTGATCTCTGGGGCTGTTTTATCGGGAAATGAATTACGCAGATTAGTGTGGATCACGCTGCGCCTGTAGCGTACTACATGCTCCAGCAGCCAGGCCATCCCATCTGCCAGTACGTACAGCGCACCTGTAGGCAGGAGCGACAGCAGGTAGAGAAACGGTACGACCAGGATATAGAGCAGCATAGCTATTTGCGTTGCAGTTCACTCTGAGGGATGCGTAGCTCGCGGCGCTTCTTGCCGTAGCGGCCGTGTATCTCTATGATACAGGTGCGGTTTCCCACGGGGCCTGTCACACTGATGCGGCCATAATTGTGGCGGCTCAGGTCGGTGCCCGGTACACGGGTAGCATTGCTATACGCACCGAAAAGCCTGCGTGGCAATACAGGTGAGGTCAGCGGCGAGCAGGTTAAATCATATATAGGATAGCCGCCCACATCCTTCTTGCATATCTCACTGTAGTGCTTATCCCCGGTCAGGAAAATGACGCCCTTGATATTATTTTTGATGATAAAGTTGAAGAGGTCTTCCCTCTCTTTGGGATATTGCTTATAGGTCTCACCAAACTTATTATCATTGAGCACCTGGGTTCCTATACAGATAAACTTGAATGCTGCATCCGAGAGTTGCAGCTTATTTTTCAGCCAGACCATCTGTGTCTCTCCGAGAAAATGCGCTGCAGAGTCTCCGGGCTCGTCGCGAAAGTAGCGGTCATCTGTCATAAAGAACTCCGCATCATAGTATCGGAAAGAGAAGTAATTGCCATTAAACTGCTTCTGCTCCGGATAGGTATTGGGCCAGAAGCTTTTGAATACCATGAGGGCTGAATCTTTTAGCGCCCAGTGGCGGTCAGCATCATTCGGCCCGTAGTCATGGTCATCCCAGATCGCATATTGTGGCGTAGAGGCCAGGAAAGACTTGTACTGCGTGAAGCTGCGACGCACCCGCATATTGTGCATGAACATGGCGTCCATGCTCTTATAATCCTTGCTGGTCAGGTAGTAGATATTGTCTCCCAGCCAGAGCATAAAGTCGGCAGGGTGCTTCTTCATAGTGGTAAAGATATTGCTTTTGGCACCCGGGAAGACCGGCCTCATCCAGTCTGTACATAGCAGCGCGCAAGAGCCGGTATTGAAAGCAAAGTCGCGGACGGATACCGAGTCCTGGGTGCGAAAGCTGGTCTTGACGTTCGTTTTCCAGCCTTCTATAGATACCAGCACGTTGTAAGTATGGCCGGGCTGCAAGCCGGTGAAATCAAAGGTGAGGGAGACGATGCCCTTTTCTGCCAGATAACTATAGTTGCTGGGGTATACTATCTTCTTGGAAGAAGTATCTCCCAGTACCACTGCGTTTTTGCCTTTGCCACTATAGCCTATCCAGACACGGGCTGAGCTGTTCGTGACCGAGCCTACCACCGGCCCGGCAAATAATTTAGCCTTTTGTGCAGCCACGTGCAGTGACAGGGATATGCAAAGCAGGAGCGCTGATAAATATTTCAAGCCGTAAAAATTGAGGAGCCTAATATAACTGAAAGCCCCAAAAGCGGAAACCGATATTCAGTGACTAGCCAGCCGGCACCGGGTATCGGAGGCAGGCGTAGGCATTTAGCGCAAAGTATCTTAACTTGTAGCTCTGATTTCATCTGTCACCGAAGATATATTATGCATTGGAGTTTTAGGTTCAGGAGGCACATGGTGTTTCTGAGCAGGTTATTCTGGGAGGCTTATAGAGAGCGTATCCTTTTGAGCATTGTAGCTACATTCCTTTTTGCGATGCTGATAGCTGCTATGAATCATTTCTTTTACGGGCATGGTTTCTGGGAAAAATACCAGGCCGAGGAGGGCATAGATAAATTCTTCTGCGAGTTTACAGATATGAAGCGGATCGTACGCCAGCCGTTCAATACGTTTACCAATTTCATCTACCTGATCATAGCCATCTTTTGCTTTAGCAAAGGCATGGAGGATATCAAAAAGAAACGCGCGTACAATCTGATCACTGCCAATAGATTTTACTCCTTTACACTGGCGGCAGTGGCGCTTTATACGTTTATGGGCAGTACGCTTTTTCACTCTTCACTCATAGACTTCTTCTCTGACATGGATTTCTCTGCGGTGTATAGTATTTCGCTATTCCCGCTGATGTACTTCACCCACCGTGTGGTGCTCACAGTGATGAAGAAACCTACCAATATCCGCAGATCTACGGAGCGGCTCGTCTTCATTGCTATCTTCTCGGCGCTATATGTATTCCTCTCGTTTCACCTGGAGATGCATATCATACATCCTGCAGTGGCCACTATAGTGGGCCTGCTGGTCATAGCCGGCGTGTACCTGGAGATGAAAGACCCGGGCCAGACCAATAAGGACTACCTGATAGCCACCTTTGTGAGTATCGTGATAGCAGGTATCCTCTTTGAGATGGATATCAAGCACATATTCTGCACCGACCTGGGCAGGGTGACCCCGCACAGCCTCTGGCATATCTTCAATGGGATGTCCATTTTCTTCCTTTACCTCTACATCCGCAGTGAGCGGTATGATCCTGAGTTTGACACGCTGCGCCGCGACCTGCGCAGCCGCTGATCATTTTTAACAAAGTTCTCCCCCTTGCACAGGTCGTGACAAATCTGTGACAAAAGTGGCTTCATGTTAAACCTTTTATTTATTTTTAAATCATACCAAAAACCAATGTATGAAAAGACTTTTCCATGCCCTGATAGCGACCTGCCTGCTGGCGCCGTGGACCGCCGGTGCTGCCGGTACTGATACGGTACCGACCTGGTCCTCGTCTATCGCATGTATAGTGTACTCCCACTGCAGTACCTGCCACAATCCGACAGGTATCGCTCCTTTTTCGCTGATGTCGTATCATGATGCCTTTCTGGAGATGCAGCCTATGAAGCATGATGTGACCAGCAAGATCATGCCTCCCTACCTGCCTAATACCTCCTACCAGAAGTATGCTGATATGCACATACTGTCTGATCAGGAGATACAGACGATAGCGGCATGGGTAGATGCGGGTGGTCCTCTGGGCGATACTACCCTGGCTCCGCCGCCGCCGGTATTTACCTCCAGTGTGCAGATCACTAATCCTGACCTGACAGGCAGGATACCTGACTATACGGTGCCATATACCGGCAATGACCTCTACCGCTGCTTCGTGATCACCAATCCACTATCCTCAGCTCAGTTTATCAAGAGTATAGAAGTAATACCTGGAGACCGCAGCGCTGTACACCATGTACTGGTATATCAGGATACGTCCTCGGCACTCCTCACCGCGCTGGATAGCGCAGGGAGCGGCCCGGGGTATACTAACTTTGGCGGGACCGGTAGCCAAAAGTCTACGCTGATCAATGGATGGGTACCGGGATCCGGTGTCTACAGCACCCCTGCCGGTATGGGTATCAAAATACCAGCAGGCGCGCGCATAGTGGTACAGATACATTACCCTGTATCGGCACAGGGAAAGCTGGATTCTACCAGAGTCAACATCAAGTACGTACAAGGTGGCACCTCTGGTACCCGAAACGTATCTCTGGCTCCTATCCTCAACTACATCACAAGCATGACCGATGGTCCCATAGTGATACCGGCAGACTCCGTCAAAACATTTCACGAGCAGTATGCTATACCGGCGGTGAATGTCACAATATTAGGCGTGGCTCCACATGCGCACCTCGTGTGCCGCAGTATGAAGGCCTGGGCTGTATCACCCGCCGGAGACACTATCCCACTGGTAGATATACCTAAATGGGATTTTCACTGGCAGGGATTCCATCCATTCCAGAAGCCGATCAAGATACCTGCCAGCTCTACCCTATATGGTATAGCTACCTATGACAATACCTACAATAACCCTGACGGTCCGAGGCCGCTGCAGACTGTGACTGCCGGTGAGTCTACTACAGACGAGATGATGCTCTTTTACTTCTCCTACCTGGTATATCAGAATGGGGATGAGAATATCATCATAGATACCGCATCTCACGATGCGCACTACCTCAACTGCCAGCCACGCCTCGAGATAGTAGACACCACTACCGGGCCTAATGCAGTAGCAGCAGTGAATAGCGACAAACTGATCCGTATCTATCCTAACCCGGCTAAAACCACACTTTACTACGAGAGTGCAGAGGAAGTGAAGGAGATAAACCTCACTGACGTAGCCGGTCAGGTAGTAAGGACGGCCACAGCGCCCGAGCGCAGCGGACAGGTATCACTGTCGGGGCTCTCTTCCGGTATCTACTTCATCAGGGTCACTGATGCTGCCGGTCTATCCAGCACTCATCGGTTCGTAAAAGAATAATATCAAGAAGAATTAAAGGCCGCAAATGCGGCCTTTAATTCTTCTTGATCCTTTCAAAGGGAAAATAAAACCTCAAAAAGGGGTTGATTTTGCAGCATGACTTTTGCTGTCATATTATTCTTCCTTGACATACCATACACACACACTATATGCCTGTACAAAAGGAGCTCAGTATATTGCTGGCTGATGATGATGAAGATGACAGAGAGCTTTTTGCAGAGGCGCTGGCGGCCTGCATGCCGGATGCTACCCTTCATACCTCAGTCAACGGCAAAGAACTCATGGCCTATCTGCGAGAGATCAACCCTGATAAGCTGCCTGACATACTACTGCTGGACCTGAATATGCCCATCAAAAACGGGCGCGAATGCCTGACAGAGATTCGTAGCAGCGAGACGCTGCGGCAGATAGCTATCATCATCTACTCTACCTCCGGCAATCCGGACCAGATAGATGATATGTACCGCCAGGGGGCAGACCATTATATACGCAAGCCGAGTTCATTTAGCGGGCTGAAGGAAATGATACAGCTACTGGGTGGTATGACATGGTCGGGTCACCGCAGGCCGGCGAGAGAGGATTTTGTGCTGCTGCAGGATGCCAAATATATCCAGCCATGAAAATAGTAGCATCGACCAGACCTGAGATCAAAAAGGGCCTGCACCACCTGCCGCGATATATAGCCTATCTGCTGGAGCAGCACCTGGAGGAGTTTATAGACCTGCAGTGGCGCCTGTCAGAAGAGGTGGAAGCCCCTATCATGAAATATTTCTCCGCTATACCACCCGAAAGCCGCATAGCACTCTCTCTGGAGCCTACGCGTGACTTCTGGAGCTATCTGGTACGCGGTGAGATGAAGGAGCAGATAGCAGACGCCATGGAGAAATGGGTAAACAACCAGCTGCCTATGATGAGCAGGGACCAGCTCGTGGCAGAGGACATCACCAAGGCACACTATATCCGCCGTACGGCGCTGATGCATTTCGTACCGCGATATACGCAGGACTTTCAGCTATATCGGGAGCTGAGCGAAGAAATAGACTACTACCTGCAGGAGGTGACATCCACCTCTTTCCGCACCTTCATAGAGCTGCAGAATGAACGACTCCGCAAAGGCAACCAGTTTGCCGAGGCCCTCATCAACTCCAGCATGGACCTTATCATGGCCTTTGACAAAGATGAGCGGCTGATAGCTATGAATAAAAAGGCACTGGACCGTTATGGCTTTATACTGCAAGATGTGACGGGCAGAAGTATAGCTGATCTATTTCCGACCGTAGGCGACTCACCACTACATAATGACCTAAAAAAAGCACTGACCGGAGAAACCATCCGGTATACCCGGACCAAATCACTGCTGAATCAGGAAGACTTCTTTGACGTACACCTGCTGCCACTCACTGATGGCGGCACCGGTGTATATGGCGTGCTGTGCGTGGCGCACAAGATCACAGACACAGCAGAAGCCAACCTGAAGATCAGCGAGCTCAACTACGATCTGCAGGAGAAAGATGAACTGCTGCGCAGGAATGAAGAGCAATACCAGAAAATGATAGCGGAGGTACAGGACTACGCCATCATACTGATAGATACTGATGGTACGATCAGAAACTGGAATGTAGGAGCGAGCAAGATAAAGGGATATACAGCAGACGAAGTAGTAGGCAAAAATTTCCGGATATTCTACACCGATCAGGACCGCGTAGCACAGCTGCCTGAGCATCTGATAGGGATAGCTACGAGAGAGGGTCGCGCTACCCACGAAGGCTGGCGGGTGCGCAAGGATGGAACCAGATTCTGGGGTAGTGTAGTGATGACCGCGCTACACGACGTAGACGGTACAGTGACCGGATTCTCTAAGGTGACACGCGACCTGAGTGAAAGAAAGGTAGCCGAGGAGCGGCTGAAAGCAAACAATAAACTACTGGAGGAAAACAACGAAGCACTCAAAGCCAAAAACCAGGAGCTGAGGGCATTTAATCATGTAGCGAGCCATGACCTGCAGGAGCCACTGCGCAAGATCCGCACCTTTGCCAATATGATACTGGACCCTGAGGCCCACACCACAGATGAGCGCAAAAAAGACCTCTTGCAGCGTATCATTGCATCTAGCAATAACATGCAGCAATTCATAGAAGACCTGCTGATATACTCCAAAGCGCATGATGTATCCTCACAGTTTGAGACAGTAGATCTGAATAGTATAATAGACCGTATCCGAGAGGAATTTATTACCCCCGGTGAGCCAAGAAATATCACTATCACTGCAGGTCAGCTACCTGTCATACAGGGCGTATCCTTTCAGATGTATCAGCTCTTTCACAACCTGATAGGCAACTCGATCAAATATGCTGCTGCTGATGGTCCGATAGAAATAAACATCACGAGCGAGCAGCTTGCTGGCTCAGCCATCGGACATGGATTGCCTGATACAGATACTATATACCACCTGATCACGCTCACTGATAATGGTATAGGCTTCGAGCAGGCGTATGCTGAAAAAATATTTGAACCATTCCAACGCCTTCATGCCAAGAGCCAGTATTTTGGGTCCGGCGTGGGTCTAGCTATCTGCAAGACCATCGTAAAGAACCATGGCGGTGTGATTTACGCAAAGGGCGGAGCTGATCAGGGTGCTTCCTTTTATGTAGCACTGCCTATATGATCTAAGAGGCCAGCATCGATGGCTTCATGGTCAGGTTGATACGCTTTCGCGGGATATCTACCTCCACCACTTTGACCGTTACCTTCTGGTTCAACTTTAGTGCAGCAGATGGATCACTGATGAATTTATCTGCTATCTGAGAAACGTGTACAAGGCCATCCTGCTTGACACCTACATCTACGAAAGCACCAAAGCGTGTGATATTGGTCACTACACCCGGCAGTACCATACCCACCTTGACATCTTCTATCTTGAAAACCTCATGTGAGAACTCAAACTGCTCTGCCTCACTACGAGGATCAAGGCCCGGCTTCCGGAGTTCCGCGAGGATATCATTCAGCGTATGCGTGCCTACAGTGCCTGAGATATATGCTTCAGGTTTTACCTCCGCTATCTTGCTTTCGTTACCTATCAGTTGCTTCACATCGGTGCGGAGGTCCTTGGCGATCTTCTCTACCAGTGCATATGCTTCGGGGTGGACTGCACTGGCGTCGAGTGGGTTTTCGCCATCTTTGATACGGAGGAATCCAGCACACTGCTCATAGACTTTATCACCCAGGCGCGGTACTTCTTTGAGTTGTTTTCGGGATGAGAATTTGCCGACCTGCTTACGATAGATGATGATATTCTCCGCCAGTGTCGGCCCGATACCTGATACGTATGATAGCAGATGCTTACTGGCTGTGTTGAGGTTCACGCCGACTGCATTCACGCAGGAGACTACCGTCTGGTCCAGTTTATCTTTGAGACGAAATTGATTCACGTCATGCTGGTACTGGCCTACACCTATAGATTTGGGATCGATCTTGACCAGCTCTGCCAGCGGGTCCATGAGCCTGCGCCCTATAGACACGGCACCACGCACCGTCACATCCTGATCGGGAAATTCCTCACGCGCCACCTCTGAAGCGGAGTATACAGATGCACCATCTTCATTCACCATATAGAGCTGTACCGGATGATCAAATGTGATACTGCGCACAAACTTTTCGGTCTCGCGACCTGCCGTACCATCGCCTATGGCAAAGGCATCGATCTGATAGCGCTCGACCAGGTGTTTGAGTTTTGCGGCTGCCTCCTGGTCTTTGCTTGCATTATCCAGCAGGAATATGAGATCGGTCTTTTGCAGGTCGCCCTTCTCATCCAGGCAAACGATCTTACAGCCTGTGCGGATACCCGGATCTATAGCCAGGATACGCTTCGGCCCCAGGGGAGATGATAGCAAGAGCTGGCGCAGGTTCTCCGCGAAAACTTTGATCGCCTCTTCTTCAGCCTTATCGCGCAGCAGCATGCGAAACTCAGTCTCAAACTGCGGCTGCAACAGGCGCTTGTAGCAATCTTTAATGGCCTTCTTAAACTGATCCTGACAGGGGCCGCTACCCTCTATATACATGCGCTCGAGGTCCTGCAGTACAAACTCCTCCTCCGGCTCTATACTCATACGCAGGATGCCCTCAGTGACGCCGCGGAATACTGCAAGGATCCTGTGTGAAGGTATCTTAGACACCAGCTCAGAGTACTCAAAGTAGTCGCGGTATTTTGCGCCTTCTTCTTTTTTGTCAGGCCACACCATAGCGATGGTCTTGCCAAAGCGCTCAAATTTGCGGCGTACTTTGGAGCGCACGTCAGCATCTTCGCTGATCCACTCCGCTATGATATCACGAGCACCTGCCAGCGCTTCGTCTGCAGTCAGCACCTTATCATTGATAAAACCTGCTGCTACCTTATCCAGATTGCGCTCGGTCATCTCGTCTATGATGTGCGCGAGCGGCTCCAGGCCATTCTCACGGGCTATCATGGCGCGGGTACGGCGTTTGGGCTTGTATGGCAGGTAAATGTCTTCCAGCTCTGCGAGTGTGGTAGCTGCATCGAGTTTCGCCATCAGGTCATCGGTTATCTTACCCTGCTCGGTGATAGACTTTACGATTACCTCTTTGCGATGATAAAATTCATCGAGTTGCTTCTTTAGTGCTTCTATCTGGCCGATGGCTACTTCGTCCAGGTTGCCTGTCCTGTCCTTGCGGTAGCGTGCTATGAATGGTATCGTGCCGCCTTCGGCGAAAAGCTCTAATACAGCTATCACTCCTTTGACAGGCACATTGGCCAGACGGGCTATTTCCTTACTATGATCTTCCATGATATCACCTCTCCCAACCCTCTACAAAGGAGAGGGCTTAAATACAATTAATAAAAAATGGACTGCGAAAGTAAAATTTGAATGGATACGTGCGGGAAAGAGTTAATCACAAAATGAGGCGGTAGCAGATCTTGTCATCGTGGGTACCATCGGGCCATAGTGCACTTTCCGTATGAGTGTATTGAAATCCAGCTTTTTGATTGGCTGCTCTGGAGGCATCATTGCCTTTGCGATGTGCTACGTCTATATATTTGAAGCCCTCCCCGCGGGCCCATTCTATCCGCGCCTGATAATAAAATGCAGAGTACCCTTGTGCCCGATATGGACTCCTGATGTATGACGCGACCAGCAGTGCTCCATCCGGGTCATCACGCTGCTGCACCGCACCTGTCAGTCCTACCGGCGTATCATCATCGCACAGGCACCAAACGGCATTTTGCCGGCCGCCAGAGAGGCGGGCGCGCCAGTCAGCCTCAGTCAATGCTTCCTCTATATGGATACGCCCGCCAAAGAATAACGGCTCCTCTCTAAGAGATTCCAGTCGGATATCTCTATAGGTCTGCCAGTCATCCTGAGTGAGCCGTTTCAGCGTGATCATAGCCTGAATATAAAACAAAACGGCTCCGATATGAACCGGAGCCGCTATATAGTTTGTTACGAGCAGCTATTACCTGCCGGGCATACCTTTCATCATGCGGCCTGCTGAGCTCATCTTTTGCATGCTCTTCATCATCTTCTTCATCTCTTCAAACTGCTTGATGAATGCATTCACTTCCTGTATCGTGTTACCGCTACCCTTGGCCAAGCGCTGGCGGCGGCGGCCATCTATGAGGTCCGGCTTCTCGCGCTCCTCTGGTGTCATGGATAGGATGATCGCTTCTACCTTCTTGAAGGCATCATCTTTGATATCTACATCTTTCAGCGCTTTGCCCATACCCGGTATCATACCGAGGAGGTCTTTCATATTACCCATCTTCTTGATCTGCTCCAGCTGGTAGAGGAAGTCATTGAAGTTGAACTGGTTCTTGCTGATCTTGGCCTCGAGCTCGCGGGCTTTCTTCTCGTCATACTGCTCCTGCGCTTTCTCTACGAAGCTCACGATATCACCCATGCCTAGGATACGCGTAGCCATACGCTCAGGGTAGAAGATATCGAGCGTATCTACCTTCTCTCCACTAGACATGAACTTGATCGGTTTGCCCACTGTGTAGGTAATAGTCAGAGCGGCTCCGCCACGTGTATCACCATCCAGCTTTGTCAGTACCACACCATCAAAGTTGAGGCGGTCATTGAAAGCTTTGGCAGTATTCACCGCATCCTGACCCGTCATCGAGTCTACTACAAAGAGTATCTCATTAGGATTGGTCTTAGCCTTCACCGCTGTGATCTCCTTCATCATCTCCTCATCTACTGCGAGGCGACCTGCGGTATCTATGATCACCACATCATTACCGTCAGCTTTCGCCTTGGCTATACCCTCCAGAGCGATCGCCACAGGATCTTTGCTTTCTTTATTGGCATATACCGGCACCTCGATCTTCTCGCCCAGTACCATGAGCTGGTCTATGGCCGCGGGGCGGTACACGTCACCCGCCACCATGAGGGGCTTCTTAAATTTTTTGGTCTTGAGATAGTTGGCGAGCTTGTGCGTAAAGGTTGTCTTACCGCTACCCTGCAGACCGGCTATGAGGATGATGGCCGGAGAGCCTTTGATATTAAAATCAGACTCCTTGCCACCCATGAGCTCGGTCAGCTCATCGTGCATGATCTTGGTGATCATCTGGCCAGGAGAGACCGCAGTGAGTACACCGGCGCCCATAGCCTTCTCTCGCACGCGGTCCGTGAAGTCCTTGGCTATTTTATAGTTGACATCCGCATCTACGAGGGCGCGACGGATCTCCTTGACGGTCTCCGCTACGTTGATCTCGGTGATCTTCCCTTGTCCTTTGAGGGTTTTAAAGGCTCCCTCGAGCTTTTCCTGTAAATTCTCAAACATGGTATTGCTGTCTACCGTCGGCAGTCACTAGTCAACGGGATGGCGAAAATAAGAAAAGGTTGGCATTACTCTACCCTTTGTCCAATAGACCAATTTAAATATTACAGGCGATTAATTAAGTCATCTAAAAAATCTATCCCTTCTCTTTCGATACTTCTATCAGCAACATTATATAATTCTTTCAAAAGACTATATAGTTCACCCTCACCCCCTATAAGAGTATCCACCCACGACACATCTAGAGCTGCAGTTAAATTAACAACAACTTCTTTCCCTGAATTAATTGCATTAAATATATATTTATCTTGACCTAAACCCGATCGTCCCTCTTTAAGTTTTTGAATAGAAATTATATTTCGTTCTGCTTTAGAATCGACAATTTCATAGAAGAGTGTTGTTGGATTCTGTCTCTTCCATTTCAATTTTTTCTCTTTGGTCTTTTTAATAATGGTCCGAATGTTATTCAAATAATCTGACTGCATTTCCTATATTTTTATTGTTCTCTTCTCAAAAAGCCCCATTAATTCAGCTAATGTTTCTGAAATAATAGAAAAATGGGATTCCACAGCGTGATAAACCGAAAGGTTAACTATGTCATCGCTATTCCCGATAGGCCTTACGGATTCTAAAGCCATTTTAGCATCATCTAATGCTTTTGCAAGCCTATTAATTGTTTCTAGATATTCAGGAGATGTTTTAAAAGGCGCTATAAGTCTTCGGACACGCCTATTGTTTTCATTAAGAAGATCGCGCGCATTTGTAAAGTCAATTTTAGGATCTAGTTTATCTATGTGTTGAATAATTTCAGAAAGCTCTATGGTTATGGTCTGAATCTTAACGGTTGTAGCTGCATTTATTGCTGCTTCTTTAGCCGCACTTGCCTCTTTAAATGATCTATATGAATAATAAACGCTGACAATTGCCAATATTAGAGATATCCAAAAATCTAAATGAGAGACAAAACTCCAGTAAGAATTATTCGAGGATAAGTGGGATACTGAATCCATATAGGTCTTATAAATAGATAAATAGATTCAGAAATAAGAAAAGGTCAGCATTCCTGCCGACCTTTCTTGTTTATGGTTTTGAACTGAGATCAATAGTATGTCAGCCTGCGTACACCGGCGAGGTGACGCGCCAGGCGCACTACCTGGCAGGTATAGCCGTACTCATTGTCATACCAGGCGTAGACCACCACATTCTGGCCGTCTTCTGATACGATGGTAGCGTGGCTGTCTATCTCGCAGGCGTGGCTATTGCCTACCACATCACTAGATACCAGCTCGGCGTTCATAGAGTAGTCTATCTGCTCCACCAGCTCACCGTAGAGAGATGACTTCTTGAGCAGGGCATTCACCTCACCTACAGATGTCTTCTTAGACACGCGCAGATTGAGGATGGCCAGAGACACGTCCTGTACCGGTACGCGTACTGCGTTTGAGGTCAGGAGACCTTTCATCTCAGGGTATATCTTGGTCACAGCCTTGCCTGCACCTGTCTCAGTGATCACCATATTGTTTGGCGCACTGCGGCCGCGGCGGGATTTCTTGTGATAGTTGTCCAGCAGATTCTGGTCATTGGTATAGGCATGTACGGTCTCGATGTGTCCGCGCTCGATGCCGAGGGTGTCCTTGATCACCTTGATCACCGGTGCTATGGCATTGGTAGTGCAGCTGGCAGCGGTGAAGATCTTGCCGTTCTGGCCGTCAAATTGCTCATGATTCACACCATACACGATGTTTGGCAGGTCACCTTTGCCCGGAGCGGTGAGGATCACCATACCTGCACCCTTGGATTTGAGGTGCTCACTGAGGCCTTTTTCATCGCGCCATGCACCTGTATTATCTATTATGATCGCGTCCTCTATACCGTAGGCAGTATAGTCTACCTCAGATGGCGAAGCGGCTGTGATCATGTGCACACGGTGGCCATTGATGATGATGGAGCTATTCTCTACATCTGCCTCTATCACACCTGCGAAACGGCCATGCACCGAATCTTTGCGGAGCAGGGAGGCACGCTTGGCCAGGTCGTCAGTAGCCTTGTCGCGCGTCACGATGGCGCGGAGGCGGAGGCGCTGGCCACCACCTGAGTGCTCGATGAGCACCCTCGCGGCCAGACGGCCTATACGGCCAAAGCCATAAAGGACCACATCGCGCGGTTTGATCTCTTTCTTGTCTTTGCCTATGAAGTTCTTCAGCTTTTCAGCTACAAAAGCATCATAGTTATCAGTATTGCCAGACTCTACAAACTCTGTGCAGAGGCGGCCTATATCGATACGGGATGGAGCCAGGTCCAGCTTTGCGATAGCAGTAGCAATATTGAGCGACAGCGATACAGGAAACTTCAGTCCTGTAAATTTCTCAGCATATGCATGATCGCTGAGTATCTCACTGATCTTCTTGTCAAACAATTTGCGGCGGAAGAGCACCAGCTCTACAGATTTTTCCAGTTGGAGTTTGCTGGCAGTATCGAGGAGGGCGAGAGCAGCCTGCTCCTTGCCTATCCACTGCGCCAATTCAGATGCATACTGATCCTTCATATCGAAAGCGTGTTTAAATTGGGGATAAATGAAAACTTAAGACGGCGCAAAAATAACCGCTTATCGTGGAGTAGCAAATAAAATAAAAGCGAATACGCGGCCAGCGAAAACAGATATAAATCAGTGTTTTACAAAACAATGCCCACGACGGTGGTAGAGCCCGTCGTCCAGCTGTATAGCAGGGTTGTCTACATCAGACTCCTCCGTAGCCTTGACCCTGATACCATTGAATACGATCTGAACTTCCGCCTCGTAGAGGTAGTCTATGATACGGCCATTCTCATCCGGAGCTATTTTAAAATCATAAGTCGCAATATTCAGCAATATTTTCTTCTGCTCAGGGTCTATAAAAATCAGGTGTTTGGACCGGGTCTGGCTGGCTGGCTCCAGGCTGAATAGCGAATACCGGATCACCAGCTCCTTGTCCGGCACATTGCCTACATTCTGAAACCAGGCTGAGTCGATATACATTTCCTCATTCTGATAGGAGGCAAAACTCTGTCCGTGCACAAGGTACAGGGTACCCTTGCGCCGCTGCTCTATGATGAGGTCAGAGCCATTATAATAGAGATTGTACTGTTTGTCTCCGGCCATACGCAGGAAAGCATCTACGTCGGTATTCTTGTCCAGCACATCATACCGCAGCGGGACCGCACAGACAGAGTCTTTCTCTGCAGCACATAGCACCAGCGGAAGAAGATATAGAAAAGCAAAAAGGAATTTCAGTTTTTTCATAGTACAAACGGTTTCAGTTTTGTGGCCGTACCGGGCTACCCTCCCAGTCCGTACCCGGCGCCAGTACCTCGCCCTTCATGACCAGTGATAATGCTGTCAGGCGTGTATCATCTCCCACCTCACTATCATAGAGCACTATGGAGCGTGCTCCGATACTGCATCGCGCGCCCATCCTGACGCGGCCCACCTTCATGACCCGATCCTCAAAGAGGTGCGTCTGCGGGCCACAGTCACTATTCAGCACTGTATCATCTCCTATGGTCACCATGTCATACTCTGTGATGTCCAGCGTATTGAGCCACGCGCGCTTCCCCACCTTCACGCCCAGCATGCGTAGAGCCACCGGGAGCCAGGGCGTGCCCTTCATATATTCCAGCAGAAATGTTTTGGATAAGGACTCATAGGTGGCAGTCACAGCCTCACTAAACCATACAGGACGCGTCCACATCGGGTATTGGGCTTCTTTGTATCGACCTACTAGTAGCCACTTCATAGCAACTGTAATGAGGAAAGCCGGAATGCCGATAATAGTAAGGTAATAAACTGGGAAAAGAAGTATCAAATGCCATATAGGGTGGTCTACTATCAGGCCATGGCAATAGCCGATAAAAATCACACTAAGGCAAATGACCGCAGTCTGTGGAATGATGATACGGATGAGCTCTATCGTGGCTCGTGCCATGCGCCTCAGCAGTGATGGTGTATGCGTGAGGGTACGCGGGTACGGATAGCTCTGCTGACGGTGCGGGAGTGCGATAGCCGGAGAGCCAAACCAATCACTGCCGGGCTGCTGCTCTATCTGCGCCACTGCTGGTGGTGTAGAGAGCACACCTACCAGCATATCGTCAGGCATATGATAGCCCTGTGGTATCAGGGCGCTATTGCCTACAAAGCTATTGCTCCCTATCACTGTGCGATCCAGTATCAGCCGCTGGCCGCGGATATCTGCCTCTCCCAGGGTGACCGCATCTGCTATAAAGGAGTCCTCTCCTATCTCAAACATGGGGTGGGTCACGTTATTGGCAGTAGAGATCTCAGTGTTCCTGCCCACTTTGGCGCCCAGCGCCCTGAACATAGACGTGACGTACACTGTGGCGTAGATAGGGTGCACTACTATCAGTGAGAGGGCCATGAGCTGCTCCGAGAGCCATTTGCGGATATAAGTAACGCTGTGTATAGGATATGTGCCCGGCTGTATACCCCGCTGGAGCAGCCGGGTGAGGCCCACAGTCTGAAGCACAAAGATCAGTACATAGGAGAGCGCCAGCAACGGTGTCCACACCAGATAGTGAAAGTCATATTCGCCTACAGTAGTGTTATCCAGATAGTTTAATCCCAAAAGCGCCGGTAGCAGTGGTACCAGCATAGCAAAAGGAAATACCAGCAGAAGTGCCGTAAAGATGACCTTATAGATCAGTAGCTCGTGAGTGGTAGCCTGCAGCGGTTGGGGCAATTCTGAAATATTACGTGTAGCGATACACTGCGCAGGGCTGCCGTGCCACACCTCGCCTTGCCTGATAGTTTTACCAGCAGGCAGTGAGCTGAGGTCCCCCAGCTCTCCCCAGGGCTCTATGACCGTATCGCCCGCTATGACCGCACTACTGCCTATATAGGCATGGTCACCTATCCTGATCTCGCGTATCTTCAGCAGGCCATCTTCTACCCAGGCATTATTAAACAGGACCTGTGAGCTGATACTCACATCGCGCCCTATGGTGAGCAGGTCCTCTGCACCTATTTTGGCAGCGGCTATCTGTGCATCCGGTGCTACCTTGACGCCCATCCATCTGAGGTACATAGGATACAGCGGTGTACCATTCAGAAACTCCATCTGCGCGAGCCCTTGTACCGTATTGACCAGCCACCATCGGAAATAGTAAGAGCCCCAAAGCGGATAATCTCCCGCGCGGAAGCGGCCTATCACCACCCATTTCACCCCCACAGATATGAGAGAGAAAAATGGCGGTATCAGGCAGAAAAACACGAGCGCACCGATGATGGCGTAGCCATAATTATTGGTATCCTGCTGTATGTAGTAGTACCCGAGGTAGGGCACAAATATCTGCAGCGCAAAAAGAGTATAGATGAAAAGGAGTGCAACCGACTGCGCAGCCCAGCAGAGCAGGTAGCGTGCAGACGGTATGCTGTGAAATGTTCGTTTGTCCTTTGCGCTTGTCCCTTGGGTATTACGGCTTTCCCAATCAGATATCAAACTACTCAAAGGCCGGTGCTGGTAGACATCCCGTATAGAAGCTGCTGCAAAGCTACCTTCTCTGCGCATGCGGGATACAAATGCTGCTGCCAGGAGTGAATGGCCACCGAGATCAGTGAAGAAATCATCGCCCTGATGGATCTCCCTGCCGGGAAAAATGCCATGTAGGATCGCGATCACTCTATCCGGTAGCGTTGCTGACTGGTCTATCTCATGCCCTGTACCATGAACCGGTGCTTGCTCAAATATGGACGGGCGGGGTAGCTTTTTACGATCTATTTTGCCACTAGGCAGGCGGGGCATCTCGCTCAGCGAGAGTATCACTGCCGGCACCATATATGGGGGCAGTACTTTTGCCAGTTCTGCCCGCAGTAGCTGCTCATCGAAAGCCGCACCGCTATCCATCAGCACATAGCCTACCAGCTCGTCCTGGTCATTGCTATCGCGACGCACGGCGACTGCTGCGGCTGATATACCATGCTGTGCGTTTAGCTGGTTTTCTATCTCACCCAGCTCGATGCGATAGCCCCGCAGTTTGATCTGATCATCTATGCGTCCCAGAAACTCTATCTCCCCATCCGGCTGCATGATCACGGCATCTCCGGTCAGGTACATGATATCTCCCGGGAGCGCTGCCAGCGATGGCGTCTTGCTCCTAAACTTATCAGCTGTAAGGTCGGGCCTATTGATATACCCCTCGCTCACACCGGGGCCGGTGATGGCCAGCTGCCCCCTGGTACCATAGGGCACGAGGTCATAGTGGTCATCTACTACAGCCATATTGTAGTTTGGCAGCGGTTTGCCTATTGTGATCTTGTCTCCGGCGCGTAGCTCGGCATAGCTGGCGGTGACAGTCGTCTCAGTGGGCCCATAGCCATTATAGAACCTGCGATCCCCGCGAGCCCAGCGGGCCAGCACCTGCGGGGTGCAGGCCTCGCCACCGGCATTGATGAGCCGTAGTGTAGGGATATCATCATCCATCACCGCCAGCAGGCTCGGCACGGCATGGAGTACGGTGATACGCTGCTGCCTGAGCACCTGGCTCAGCTCGTCCACTACCTTTGCAGTAGTAGCATCTGCCACCCATAGGGTGGCTCCGGCATGGAGGCCTATCCATACCTCCTCGCACCACATATCAAAAGAGACAGAAAAGCCCTGATAAATACGATCCTCCTCCGTGATGCCAAGCAGGGAATTTTCGGAGCGTACCAAATGAGCTATCTGACGGTGTGCTATCGGGATACCCTTGGGCCTGCCTGTACTGCCGGAGGTATACAGCACATAGGCCCTGTCTCCCGGCTCAGGACCTGATGGAGCGAGCACGACCTGATCAGTACCAGGCCTGGCAGGCACCCTGAGTGTGACACAACCCAGGTCTGCATCTGAATCGGTAAAACAGGCAACGGCTCCCACCTCTTGCATCACAGTATGCACACGCTCCAGCGGCATCTCTCTATCCAGCGGTACGTAGGCAGCACCAGTTTTTACTATACCCAGGATAGCGGCATGCAGCTCCATACTGCGTGGCCACCAGAGGCCTACGAAAGAACCGCGCCCGATGCCAGCATCCTGCAGAAATTGAGCGATGGCATCTGTCCACCGATCCAGGTCCCTGTAGGAGATCGACTCTTCACCAAAAATAAAAGCAGTTTTATCCGGGCGTAGCGATGCTGAGGCCCTAAACATATCGGCCAGCGTCTCTTCGCGTATCAGATCCGGACGTACTGGTCCGAGGGTTATACTCATACGATCACATTTGCCCACCCGGTAGCAGACCGGCTTCCGGTTTGCCATTTAGATTGCTTTCTTAGAGGTGGCATACCGGTGATTGGTTTATTCTAACAATAATATTTTTTTTTGCCCAAAGCAAGGCAGGCACTTATCTACACATCCGACCTGCAAATCTGACGCCAATGGCTATTACGGTTTTGACACATCATACGGATAGGCTCTGGAGTGCTGCACAGATGGATGCAGCACTGATGGCTATGCCGGCTGCCATGCGTGAGCGTATCATGGCCTACCGGCAGCCCGAGGACCGGCAGGCGCGCCTGGCAGGAAAACTGCTGCTGCGTCAGATCTTTGCCAGACTAGGGCTGGCCTTCACGCTACAGGATGTACAATATACGACAGGCAGCAAACCTTATGTCAAAAATGGCCCTGATTTCAGCATCACTCATACGAAAGGGATAGTGGCTTGCACGTGCAGCTCCTCCGGATCTATCGGGATAGATGCAGAGCACATCAGAGAAATATCACTGACAGACTACAGGGACCTGCTCACAGATGGGGAATGGAATGTGGTCAACGATAGTCGTGATTATATATCATTCTGGGACATATGGACGAGAAAAGAGGCCATCGCCAAGGCTTCTGGCCAGGGAGTCAACATGAGATTTGAGACTGTAGACACCAGAGGTGATACAGTGTCAGTAGGCGGGGCCATTTTTCATTTATACAAGATAGATCCGAGTGCGAACTTTAGAGCACATATTGCTGTTTCTGAAGGGGCTGGGAAAGATAAAAACGAGATAAGTATCAGAGAGATAAATAATGAGACGCTTTTGGCGATGCCCTGATGAAAATCATAGAACCGCCCGGTATAGAGGAATAACGGTGCTGATAGCTGAAATGGTGTCGATGGGATCATAGCCGGGTTGGGTTTTCAGGTATTTTGACGCAATTTTGGGCATCAAATTTTATAGCAGGATATGAGCAGATATTTCAGGTTTGGGATAGTGGTAGCTTTCGTAGCAAGTATGGCAGCATATATCACCAGCTGCACAGGTGGCAGTGATGGCCCGGTGATGCTCGATGTAGCTGCTAAACCATTTGACCTGCTATCAAAGTACCGTTTCTTTAAAGGTGACATACATGACCTCAAGCCTAATGCCCGCCTGCTGCCCTATGACCTGAACAGTCCGCTCTTTACAGACTATGCGCACAAGGCACGTTTCATCTATATGCCTGATGGCAAGGTGGTAGACTATCAGGAGAGTACGGCTTTGAACTTTCCGGTGGGTGCATGCCTCATCAAGAATTTTTACTATCCAGCCGACTTTCGCAAGCCGGAGGAAAACCGTCGTATCATAGAGACCCGGCTGCTGGTGCACAGAGCCAGTGGCTGGGAAGCACTCACATACATATGGAATGCCGACCAGAAAGATGCCAAGCTGGATGTGGCCGGAGATATCACAAAAGTGAACTGGATAGATGAAAAAGGCGAGAAGCGTGAAACTGACTATCTGATCCCTAATAAGAATCAATGCAAGGGTTGCCACTGGATCAATGGTGGCATCACACCTATAGGCCCTAAGGTACGCAACCTGAATAAAGAATACGCCTATGCAGATGGCAAAGCCAATCAGCTGGAGAAGCTGACCAGCACAGGATTTATGAAAGGTATGCCGGAGCTGAGTAAATGTGTAAAGATGGTGGCCTACAGTGATACGACGGGTAGCCTGAATGACCGTGCCCGCGCCTATCTGGACATCAACTGTGGCCACTGCCACAATCCTGGCGGCCCAGCATACACATCTGGCTTGTATCTCAACTGGGATATGAAAGATATGGAGCACGTAGGCGTATGCAAGACACCTGTATCAGCAGGACGCGGTACCGGCAATCTCTCTGTAGATATAGCTCCGGGAGATCCCGCGCATTCTATCATGGCATTTCGCATGGCGTCTACGGATGCCGGTATCAAGATGCCGGAGCTGGGCCGTACCCTGGTACACCAAGAGGGCGTAGAGCTGATCACTAAGTGGATAGCCTCTATGCAAGGTGGGCCATGCCAGGCCAATAAGATCGAGTAGGCTCTCACCCTCCTACGGAGGTCATGAGTTTGTCATATTATCAAAAGGGCTTGCATTAGTATTTTTATGAGCCTATTTTTAGCGTGACAAACCAACCGACTATGAAACAATTCTCCTTTGCTCTGACTACATGCCTATTCATCGGCTCATTGTCATCCTGTACGAAGAATCCAAGCACTACTAATAAAAAAATAAAGCACGGAAATATTTGGCAACTACGGCTATTGCTTATGGCCGTGAGCATAGGCATAATCACTGTTGCATGCCAAAAGGATGTCACAGACCAACATCCGCGTATGGTCAGATCCCAGCGATCCACTGCGAGTGGATTTGGGCCGTCTACAGATCCGGTAAGCGGCTATCCCTTTTCATTCCCGGCGGGGGTAACCCAGATAGACAGTATTTCTACCAACGCAGGTTCCTGCTCATCGAGATTTTTTTATGAATGCCTGCCTTATGGTGATCTCCCTTTTTATATGACCCTCGAAAATTCGACAAACCAACGCATGGCTTTCTCGATACCTGCAGGTATTGTCATACCATGTCCTGACACTATCAATCAAAATGCCGTTATTGTGCAACCTGTCGACATCGTACTGACGCCCAACTCGTATACCTGTGTCAATATTAACGCTATCTGTATAAACAGATTAAGAAGTTTCAGCGGGCAGAACCGGTACGGAGCTCTTTTGCTATCGGATAATTCTAATCTCACCCCACTGATACAACTGCTGAGTACCAAAAAAATGATAAGCTATAATCCGAATGGCGTGATACAAAAAGCGGTATGGGACATAGCAGACAGCGGCCAGATGAGTCAAGCCGATATCAACGCTATCAACGCGCTACCTAACAGATAAACTATGAGATACCTGATCGTTTTATGGTGCCTGGTGCTATGGGGATACCATGCTACTGCTCAGGCCGGTCATCAAGATCCGTCATTCAGCTCGTCAGGAGTGATCCTGACCAATACAGGGCCGATGCAGGCCGGTGGCCACAAACTGCTGGTCCAACCCGATGGCAAGATCATTGCGTATGGCTGGATCACGATCGCGCCCGTCAATCAAATCTTAATTGTAATAAGATATTTGCCCGATGGTACTATAGACACCACATTTGGTGTAGGAGGCCGATTTGAATATATGAATGGTGATAACACCAGTAATGCATTTACAACTGAAGCCTCAGCCGCATTGCAAGCCGACAACAAAATATTGCTGTCAACTTCAGTAATAGACAGCAATAATGATTACAAATTTGCTGTGTATAGATTAAAGCCTGATGGTACTCTGGATAGTGCATTTGGCAATAATGGTATAGCAACCGCAGACCATTTAAATCAATATGACGAGAGCAGCGGGGTGATCGTACAGCCAGATGGCCACATTTTGCAGGCAGGCTATACCAGAATCAATTTTCAGTCTGTAATGCTCGCTAAATATAGGCCAGATGGCAACCTGGATAGCTCTTTTGCTAATAATGGCATAGCAAGTTTTGGCGATACCTGTACTGACATCATAGGTATGGGTATGCAGCCTGGTACTGGGAAAATTATGATATTCAATAATCTTCCACCCTACGCCCTGCGCTTCGATTCGGATGGACATATTGATACTACATATCATCACCAGCGCGCTAATGTTCTGCAGTCAGGCATGCAGATCCGTAGCTGTGCGCTGCAAGCCGATGGAGGTACCATTTTTTGCCTCGACTCTCAGTATCATGGCTACTCGTCCATCTTAAAACTACACCGCCTGACACGAGATGGTTTCGCTGATAGTATTTTCCCAACAGCCGCCCGTCTGGAGCTAACTTCCAGATTTAGAAATTTCGCCACGCGAGTAGTCAAGGTACAACCAGACAACAAAATACTGATAGGAGGATCTAGTAATCAATCTGCTAATGACACATCGTTTAGCCCAGGCACCATAACTGTCCTACGGTTTGATGAAAGAGGACAACTGGATTCTTCTTTTGGCGACAATGGTATTTATTTTTTAGATACGTCATTGATACAAAATCAACGGCTCAATAGTATCGCAATTCAAAATGACGGGAAAATCCTACTGCTCGGAGAGGGTGCTACCAATATTGAAAGAGGTTTTGTGATGATCAGACTACTAAATGATCTAAATGTGGGCCTGATAAATGCAGACAATGGAGCATCTCCAATAATGGTATACCCTAATCCTATAAGCGGTAGCACTAGTATCAGCTATGAGCTACTCCACGCTACAAACACTGCCATCGCTCTATATACACTGGATGGGAAAAAGGTACAAGTCATCAGGGATCAATTTTACCAGCAGTCTGGCCAGCAAACTGAGCACATAAGTATCGATGAAGGTATTTCGGCAGGAACTTACATACTGGCTATCGAATCACCGGACACCAGATCTGCAGTAATGGTCACGATCAAATAGATCACAAAAAACTGTCCAAAGCCAGTACATAGCTCTCCAGACCAAAACCGCTGATCACTCCTTTGCAGACGGCAGAGATCATAGACTGCTGGCGAAACTCCTCGCGTGCGTAGATATTGCTGATATGCACCTCTACCACTGGTGTCTTGACTGCGCTGATCGCATCACGTAGGGCCACAGAGGTATGCGTATAGCCACCTGCGTTGAGTATAATACCATGATACGTGAAACCGACCTCCTGTATCTTATCGATCAGCTCGCCCTCTATATTAGATTGATAATAAATAAGCTGAATCTCATCTGAGTATACCTCGCGGATATCATCAAAGAATTCATTGAAACTGATATCACCGTAGATATCTGGTTCGCGCTTGCCCAGTAGATTGAGATTTGGGCCGTTTATGATGATGATCTTTTTCATAATCTGGTGATTGAATGAGAGGTGTAAAGTAAATGAAATATCAGCTAATAAAAACTGCGGGCAAGGCACTATCTCTTTGTAATATTTCTGTCACAGCTGCGTTTGTGTGCGTGAGCCTCGAGTCATTGCCATATCTTTGTAGCTATGACACATCGCTGCTCACCGATCTATGACCAAACGCACCTTCATAATACTGATCATCCTGCTTCTTATACAGAGGCTTCCGGCAGTGCCTATCATTGATTCGATCTCTACAGTTCAGGGCACATGCCGTGACAATGGCACCATAAGGATATATGCACATAGCACTACGCCGCTGCACTATGCCATCATAGCCGGCCCGCAGATAAGACTACCTCAGCTTAGTAGTATCTTCACCGCACTTCCGGTTGGCGTTTATACGGTACAAATATCTGATGGTGCCAGCAGTCTGGCTCGATCCGCTACAGTCACCGGCTATTACCAGTATTTTGACTTTTCCCCACAAGTGATCTACCCCCAGTGTCTACGTGACTCCGGCATAGTGCTGATAGGCCATCCCGATAGTGGTGCTATCAGCTATCCTCTTTCATGGCAGCTCACAGCACCGGATGGACAGGTACGCCCGGCACAGCAGAGCGACACCTTCGCAGTCACTACAGCCGGCACATATACCTTGCGCTGCATAGATGCATGTGGTACTGTGCGTCAGAGGTATTATACCATCCCACGTACTGCCAATGCTAATCTGGTGCTACAGTACAAAGGCAATGAAGACAGGAAGAGATGCGACTCCATGGGTTTTTATGCTCAGTTTGACATCATCGGTGGGCTGGATCATCTGGGGTTCCCGCTATCTTTTATAGAGTACAATACTCATGGAGATACCGTTCACGCAGATTTCGCCACCAATCCGGGTATCGGCGTAGCTCCACTGCCAGATGGGCTCCTGCGCTTCTATACCGGTGAGGTGATCGTAGAGAGTGTGATGGGTGGCCTTCGCACGGGAGATAGCATTTACTTCGGCTTTATAGATGCTTGTGGGGATACGGTCATATCTTCTATTGGCGTACCCGGCCCGGAGATACATATGTCTGGCTGGACCGATATCAGTGCAGTGCCTTGTAGCCACCTCTATGTGCCTTATATCAATTATTTCCTGCCCAGGCCTAACCAATGGATACTGATCGACGACGCCACGCAAGCTATAGTAGACTCATCCAGCATGGGCTACTATATCCAGCCACATCCTGCTGGCCGCAGCTATACATTCATCTGCTTTGATCAGTGTGGCGATACGCTACGGCTACAGTTCACATGGCAGCCGCCGGCGCCCCAAGCAGCATATGTGACGCCCTATATAGATCAGAGCAGCTGCCTGGACTCGACAGCTACCGTCACCTTTGATATCTACAATTTTAACGGGGCCACACAGATCAGAGTTTTGTCGGGGCCTACTTATGCCCAGAGCTCCAAACCTGGATTTTCATACCGATCACATATATCTTATCCATATATTTTTAATGAGTATGCACCTGGTGTCACTGGCTTCGCAGATTTCCCACCCGGCTACTATACGTATGAGGTAGATGACAGCTGTGGTGATCATGTAGCTGGTGCCTTCTATATAGGTCCTGAGCAGGTGACAAATTTCACACACCACCTCACGGCCTCCAGAAACTGCCCCGGTGGCAACAGCATCGTGTATCAATATGGCACCGGGGCAGCACAGGGTGCTATCAATATCTACTATACCACATACAATGCGGCTACCGGACAAAAGATAGACAGCAGCTATATCTATGGTAATGGTGGCATAGCCACGATCAATAACCTGGCCCCTGGCACCTACGTGATCCGGCTGGAAATGCAGTCTGGAATTGCGACCATCATAGATAGTGCTCACTGCTCTATGGTCTACGATACTGTGGTAATCCCTCCGTACACTTTTCCAGATATGCCTGTGGTCACCTATAGCCCTTCCTGCACTGGCTATGCTACTATCTCTGCTGAGATGGATACAGCGCTGGGGGTGCCGGGCTATACCTATCAGATAATAGCAGGGCCGGAAGTCTCTGCCGTACAGTATAGCTCGGGTGCCTTTCAGGTGTCGCACACCGGCATATACACTATACTGGGTCTGGACCAGTGTGGCAATGGCCTGGTGAGAAATGTCAGCGTAGACTCTCTGTATCTGTCAGTCAGTACTACCAGTGCTACTACTGACAGCTGCTTTCGTACACATGTGCGCGGCACACTATATACAGAGAGCTCTATAGTCATAGACACTCTACGTACCGCTGCAGGCTGCGATAGCGTCATACGCATAGACACGATCATCATCAGGGGCAGCTACGACAGGCAGCCCATCATCGCATTTGCCACAGATACATTCTGCGCGGGAGCGGGTGGTGATATTAGTGCCACCATCGGCTATGGCATCTACCAGTGGGACAACGGAGCTACTACACCGATCATCCACGTGAGTGACAGCGGATGGTATCATCTGACAGTGACCGATACCGAGGGTTGTACACTCTCAGATCAGATCTATATAGCACTGCTGGATAGCCCGTCGGTGACCTCTGGCTGGATCTATGCAGACAGTGTATGCCTCGATGATCCACTCTACATACAACTGACCCTGAGCGGACCTGACGTGCAGTATGCCTGGAGTGACATCTCTGATGCCACCCTGCAAAGACAGTTTCCGGATAGCGGCTTTTATATTTTCACTGTAAGTAATAAATGTGCAACGAAGAGCTATACACTGCGTACTAAAGAGAAAACATGCGATGAGCAGGCCTATCCCCCCAATGCCTTCAGCCCCAATGGCGATGGCGTAAACGACATCTACAGGATATACAGTTCATACGACTTTCAGTCTTTCTCTCTCCTGATCTTTGACCGCTGGGGGGAGAAGGTCTTTCAAAGCAGTACGGAGAGCAATGGATGGGATGGGCGCTATAAAAATGAAGACCTGCCACCCGGCATCTACACCTACGAGTACATCGGTGTATGGCCTACAGGGCATACGCACACCAGCCACGGTAGCATCACTCTCATAAGGTAGATCATTACTTTCCCCCAAATGAGTACCTTGCAGTATGTCCTGGGCATCTTACATCAAAGGGTTTAAATCCTATCTGCAGCTCGAAAAATCTCTCTCGGGAAATTCTATAGAAGCCTACCTGCGTGATGTAGAGAAGCTGGTGCGTTTTCTGGACATGAAAGAACTGAAACTATCAGTAGAAGAAGTACGCCTGTCACACCTGGAAGATTTCATCAAATGGATCAATGAGATGGGCATGGATGCTCACTCCCAGGCGCGGATCATATCCGGAGTGAGGGCCTTTTACAAATACCTGCTCATGGAGGATGTAGTAAGTATCAACCCAACGGAGCTGCTACTCACGCCAAAGCTAGCCCGCAAACTGCCTGATACGCTCTCCATAGAAGAAATCAATGCCCTGATCGGTGCACTGGATCAAAGCACTCCCGAGGGTGTGCGCAATAAGGCCATGCTGGAAGTGCTATACGGCTGCGGCCTGCGGGTGAGTGAGCTGGTAGGACTCAAGATATCGGATATGTTTCTGGACGTGGAGTTTATCAAGGTAATAGGAAAAGGTAATAAGGAGCGCCTGGTGCCAATAGGGTCCGAGGCTATCAAATATATCCGGCTCTATCAGGACAATATTCGCGTACACATCACGCCAAAGAAAGGCGATGAAGACATCCTCTTTCTGAATAAACGAGGTGGGAGGCTATCTCGTGTGATGGTGTTTTACATTATTAAGGCCTGCGCTGCGGCTATAGGTCTGAAGAAGACGATCAGCCCGCATACTTTCCGCCACTCCTTTGCCACACACCTGATAGAGGGTGGTGCCGATCTACGTGCCATACAGGAGATGCTGGGGCACGCCTCTATCACTACTACTGAGATTTATACTCACCTGGACAGGGATTTTCTGCGCAGTACCATCATGCAGTATCATCCGAGGTATAAGTAAGATAACATCCCTCTTGAAAAATTACAAAACTTCTTCCTCTCCTACCTCCGCAGTGACCGTCGCCCCCGCCTTAGCATTGCGGATGGCTATCTCGCGAGCTACATTGGTAGCCAGGTCTTCGAATGCCTTTGCCGAAAGATCGATATCACTATCGCGCAGCGCAATCGGGGTGCCTTCGTCACCGCCTTCGCGGATGCTTTGCACGATAGGCAGCTCTCCGAGCAGTGGTAGTTCATATTCGTCAGCAAATTGCTTTCCGCCTCCTTTGCCAAAGATGTAATATTTATTGTTTGGCAGCTCTGCCGGAGTAAAGTAGGACATATTCTCTACGATACCCAACACCGGCACATTGATCGTATCCAGCCGGAACATGGCGAGACCCTTGCGCGCATCTGCCAGCGCCACCTCCTGTGGCGTGGTGACTATCACAGCGCCGGTCACGTGTACGGTCTGGATCATAGTGAGGTGTACATCACCTGTGCCCGGTGGCATATCTATGATCAGGTAGTCCAGCCTGCCCCAGAGGCAGTCCGTCACAAACTGACGCAAGGCAGAGGTGACCATAGGCCCACGCCATACGATAGCCTGACGCTCATCTACCAGCATGCCCATAGAGAGTACCTTGATGCCATGCACTTCTATCGGTTCTATATAGTGCTTCTCCTTGATCAGGCGCACAGATGGGCGTTTGCCACGTATGCCGAGCATCGTAGGGATAGATGGCCCATAGATATCAGCGTCTATCAGGCCTACTTTTGCGCCTTGCTTTGCCAGTGATATAGCGAGGTTTACAGATACTGTAGATTTACCTACGCCACCTTTGCCGGAGGCTACGCAGATGATATTCTTGACACTGGGCAAGATATTCATATTGGTAGCGCGGTGTGATGTGACGCTGGCCGTCATGGTCACATCTACCTCTGCATCCGCAGCTACGTGCTCATGCACTGCATTGATACAGTCATTCTTTATCTTCTCCTTTAGCGGGCAGGCTGGGGTAGTGAGGCGTACGGTAAAAGAAATTTTATTCCCATCTACCTGCACATCTTCTATCATATTGAGAGATACCAGGTCCTTTTTAAGGTCCGGGTCATCTACATGCCTGAGGGCATTGATCACATCATCTTTGGTAAAAGCCATTCTTACGTCTATTGAAGGCGCAAAAATACGGAATATGTATCAGAGTAGCATAGGCATGCTACAGTGTATAGTAGGTTTACAGCTTTACGATCTGGCGCCTGTACTGCCTGCCGTTGATAAAGTAGTTTGCAATATATGGACCGGCCTCCAGGCCACTGACATCTATACTCTGGATCTGGTAGCTATCTGTAAATGTCACATGCCGGAATAAAGCTCTACGCCCCTCCAGATCAAAAAGCTCCAGATCAAATGGCTGCTGGACGGTCTTGAAACATTCAAAATTAAGTACTTCGGCAATGGGGTTAGGATAAACGATAGCAGGGACAGCTGCTACAGAATCGTTAAAATCCCTTTTTGCGGAAGCAATTGAATCATCTATGGCTTTCTGAACGGCCCCCAGTGAATCCAGGAAATGATGATCCAGGTTATATCGATAATACGTCTCTAATATACCAGAGAGATATGAACAAGTGAAATGATTGGTAAAATTCCATTCGAAAACATTCTCACAATTTTCATCAAAAGAAGTAGTATAAACTCCCGGTTGGGTTACTATGATATTGTCCAGATAAATTGTATCACCTGGCTGAAAATAGATTGTGACGTTCAGGCCATAAGGACCGCCGTCTAAACTATTTGCATAGCAATTATTTATCCATCGGGCATGAAAGCTACTTACCTGGCTATCAAAAAATGATAAACCATTGATTCTAATTATCGCATATGCGTAGCATCCCGCCTTAAGATGTAGCACGCTACCTATAAATAAAGCAATACAAAAAAAGCGTCTCATACAATCCTTTGAATAGTCTCAGAACGCACGATTAAAATATTATTGCGTCTCCCTCTTCTTTGTCGTTCACCTAATCCGCCATGCGATGTCTTATGGAATCTCTTTTGTGAAATAAAAAAGCCCCTCAGATCACTCTGAGGGGCTCATATCGTGACAGCCGGAGCTGTGTATTACGATTTAAGAGAAGAGGTCGCCAGAAGTTTCGTCCTTCTTAGCTTCATCTTTCTTTTCTTCCTTGGCGGCGTCTGCCTTCTTGGATGCAGCAGATGCTTCGTCGCCCATCAGCTTTTCCTTCAGGTTAGACAGGGCGCTGAGGTCACCGAGAGTTGATTTCTCTACTGACTTGTTCAGCTCCTTCACCTTCTTGCTGGCTGAGGCGGCTTCTGCTTTCTTCTCGCTCTTGACTGCTTCTACAGCATCACGCTTAGCCTCTTCCCATGTACGTGCATGAGACAGGAGTATACGCTTGTCATTACGATTGAATTCGAGCACCTTGAACTGGGCCTTCTCATCAGCTGCCAGGAAGCCACCTGATTCCTTAGAAGTATGCTTCTTAGGAGCGTAGCCTTCCAGGCCATATGGCAGGAGCACTACTGCACCCTTGTCATCAGCTGTCAGCACAGTAGCCTCATGCACAGAGCCTACCGGGAATACAGTCTCAAAAGTATCCCATGGATCTTCTTCGATCTGCTTGTGGCCCAGAGACAGTTTGCGGTTATCATTGTCGATATCCAGTACTACTACGTCCAGCTCAGCACCCACCTTGGTGAATTCGCTAGGATGGTTGTAGCGCTTGGTCCAGCTCAGGTCAGAGATGTGGATCATACCACCGATACCGTCACCCAGCTCTACGAATACGCCGTATGGAGTCAGGTTCTTCACCGCACCCTTCACACGTGTACCTACAGGGAACTTCTCAGCGATCTTGGTCCATGGATCTTCTGTCAGCCTCTTGAGGGACAGAGACATCTTGCGCTCTTCGCGGTCGATGGTCATCACGATAGCCTCGTGGATATCGCCCAGCTTGAAGAACTCACGGCTATTGATCGGAGCTGAAGACCAGCTCACCTCAGATACGTGGATCAGGCCTTCTACGCCCGGAGTGATCTCGAGGAATGCGCCGTAATCTTCGATGTTGACGATCTTGCCCTTGACCTTAGAGCCCACTTCGATACCGGCATCCAGGGTATCCCATGGGTGTGGCTGCAGTTGCTTGAGGCCGAGAGAGATCCTCTTCTTCTGATCATCGTAGTCGAGTACCACCACATTGAGCTTCTGATTGAGCTGCAGTACCTCGCTAGGATGCTGGATACGGCCCCATGATATATCAGTGATATAGAGGAGACCGTCCACGCCGCCGAGATCGATGAATGCACCGAAGTCAGTGATGTTCTTGATAGTACCTTCCAGTACCTGACCTTTTTCGAGCTTGCCGATGATCTCTTCACGTTGTGACTCGATATCAGACTCGATGAGCGCCTTGTGAGATACTACTGCGTTCTTGATCGCTTCGTTTACCTTCACTACCTTCAGCTCGAGGGTCTTGCCTACGTAGATATCGTAGTCAGTGATAGGCTTCACGTCGATCTGAGAGCCCGGGAGGAATGTGTCGAGGCCAAATACATTGGCTATCAGACCACCCTTTGTCTTGGATGTGATGCGGCCGGTCACTACCTCGCCGGTAGAGGCTGCAGTCACGATCTGCTCCCATGCCTTCAGCAGCTTAGCGTTCTTGCGGCTGAGCAGCAGGTGGCCTTTCTTATCTTCCTTGCTTACTACGTACACGTCATATTCCTCACCGATCTTGAGTTCCTCCTGATCGCGGAATTCTGACAGTGGCACGAGGCCGTCAGACTTGAAGCCGATGTTGAATACCACGTCAGTATTCGTGACGGCTACTACTGTACCCTTTACGATCTGGTGGTCTTCCAGTGTGCGGAGGGTAGAGCCATAGAGGGCATCATACTCTTCGTGCTTAGCCTTGTCGTAGCTTACTACGTTGCGCTTGTCCACTGACCAGTCAAAGTCGTCGTGGGCAGTAGCCGGCTGAAATTGTTTTTTGGTTTCTGTAGCTGGAGCTACTTCTTGTGTTTCTTCAGACATTTCTGATAGACCTCTGTTATTGTTTATTCTCACCCGGAGTACGTGAGTTTTGTTTTGTGAATATCCCTTTCAGAAAGGGAGCGCAAATATACTAATAAAACGGGCATAAAAGAGCAAGGAATATCACGATGCTCATTAAGACAATAAAGGCAGGCCCATCACACCATATAAAGCTCTTATTATCAACAATATACCCTACTTTAGATCACCGAAACTATCACAGAATCAATTATTTGGAATTTTTGCGCCATTAGTACTGGTTATATTTGTATCATATTAAACCATATCCTTCATCTTAAACAAACAGCATTATGAAAAAGAACACTCTACCACTCGTTCTGATCTGCCTGCTATCAGTCAGTATGTCTATGGCTCAGACATTCACACCGATAGATATCAATACAGGCTCGGGCAATAGTAGCCCGACAGAGCTCACCTCTTATCAGGGCAAGGTCTACTTCAGAGCCTCTACAGCAGCCAATGGCTCAGAACTGTATGTCAGTGACGGCACTCCATCCGGCACGCAAATGCTAATGGACATAGTGCCTGGGCCGGGCAATAGCTATCCATCTAGCTTTACGGTATGCAACAATAAGCTCTTTTTTATAGCCAATGACAGCATACATGGCAACGAACTCTGGGTGACAGACGGTACCCCCTCAGGCACACAGATGGTGGTGGACGCGGCTGCGGGTACTACCTCATCTAGTCCCAACTACCTGACGGTTTTTAATAATAAGGTATACTACTCGGCCTATGATGTAGCACATGGTGTAGAGCTGTGGGTGAGCGATGGTACAGCTGGCGGCACCTCTTTGCTCAAAGATATCTACCCCGGAGCCGGTGGTAGCAACCCGGAAGGCTATGCCGGTGGTAACCTCAGAAGCCTGTATTTTCATTTCAACGAATTTAATGGTGCGCTTTACTTTCGTGCCGCTGACGATGTGCACGGTACTGAGCTCTGGAAGACAGATGGTACCAGTGCCGGCACCAGTATGGTAAAAGACATCCTGCCTGGCCCTAATGGCAGCAGGGCGTACTGTATGATCCCCTTTGGCGGGCAGATGCTGCTGGGTGCTACAGATAGTATACACGGCTATGAGCTATGGGTATCCGACGGCACAGATGCAGGTACTCAGCTGCTAAAAGATATCGATCCGGGCATACCAGGATCAGAGCCTGCATCCTATGCAGGGTTTGTTTCGTTCAATAACAAACTCTACTTCATGGCGAGGCAGACAGCTACCGGTAATGAGCTATGGGTGACAGATGGTACCAGCGCTGGTACTACCATAGTAAAGGATATACTAGCCGGTCCGGGCTCATCCTATGCCGGGCAATTCGGAATGGGCACTTTAAATAATCATCTTTACTTCGCTGCTACAGACAGTATCAACGGCAATCAACTCTGGACCTCTGATGGTAGTACTGCCGGCACATCTCTATTCAAAATACTGAGTACAGTACCCGGAAATGGATCATCTCCAAGGTCATTTATATCCTACAACGGTCAGCTGCTCTTCGTAGCTGAGCAGACTACCTCGTTAGATCCGCAGCTGTGGGCTACTGATGGCACTGCTGCTAATACGCATGTCATAGCACCTGCAGTAGCTCCAAACCTTGGGCCTCTGAGCACTAATAGTAGCGGATACGCCATGTGCTGGAATAATGGCTCACTGTTTATGGCAGCCAACTTTAATAGCATAGGTGATGAGCTCTGGATATACAATACGCCTAGTACAGCGATCACCGAGGTAGGTGCCGCCACAGGCATCACGGCATATCCCAACCCTTTTCAGGATGTGATATCTGTAGCAGGACTCCCGGGCGCTGATCAGTATGAAGCCATCATCACAGACATATCCGGTCGCGAGGTATATCGCAGTACGCTGGAGGCATCTTCCGGTACCGCTAGCATACCAGCCCCCGATATGAGTAGCGGTATGTACCTGCTCAGCATCTCTGGATCCGGTACACATCAAACATTTAAAATGGTAAAGAAATAAATGTCTTTATCATACACTCCTCAAAAAGAAGCGGCGCAAACCATAAGGTTTGCGCCGCTTCTTTTTATGAACTACTTACTATTTTTTGATGGGAGATTTTGACAGCAGTAGTTGTAGCCCCTTATACGCCGCATTGTGCAGTATGGTGAGGTGGCTCTCCTGATTCAGATGGAGAAACTGGGTTACGATCTTCCCATTACCAATGGTATTGAGGTATTCTATGAGCATCTTACTCCCTTTCATCATCTGATCGCCTTCATTGCCTACAGCCAGTACCACATGCACGGGCTTCGTCACTTTACCTTGCTCAGTCTTTCTTTTTAGCAGCTCCTCATCATTCCACCACAGGCTTGGACTCACTATTAGATAGTTGTCAAACATGGTCGTATGATCCAGTACCACCTCCGTGGCCAGCAGGCCTCCGGCAGACTGACCTATGAGCGTTTGGCTACCGGTAGCGTTATATTTCTTTTGGATGTAAGGCATGAGCTCCTTTTCCATAAATGAGATAAAGGCTTTCGAACCTCCGGCATTGGGTATCATTTTCCTAAACTCCGGGGTAGATCCCGGCGCAAAGGTGAAATCGTGCTTGCGGTCCACATTAGCTATGCCGACCACGATCGCCTCCGGCATGGTATCCACTATATCTGTCAGAAACTGCACGATACCGGATATGTGTATAAAGTCCTCTGTCTTGCCGCCATCCAGCAGGTATATGACCGGCCACGATTTCTTTGCGGTATAGTCTTTAGGCAGGTAAATATTCAGGTCGCGGCTCTGTCCTGCCACGCCTGACTCTATATGATCTGTCACTCCTAGTTGAAAGGGTTGCGTTCCATCTATATCCTGGGCACTGGCGGTGTAAATGCCTGCCGCCATCAGCGTGGCTAGTAGTATATTCTTCATACAGTGAAACTAATAAAAACGGGCATTATCTTATTGAGTAGCACCGCTTAGCAGTATCATCAGGTCTTCGCCATCCCCTTTGGGTAGCAGAGATAGTGCTTCACCACCGGCTTGGATAGGCCTGAGATATTGAGCTGGTCTGAGGCCTGGGTGATATCCTGCACTCTGCCGTCAGATCCCAGTATATTGATCCGGTCTTCATCCGGGTTGTAGGCATGATTGATCGTAGTGTCTGTCCAGACCAGGTATGCTGCATCTGCTTTTGACACGCCATATTCCCGGGCAGCCTCTCTCCTGCGTGCCTCTACCACCTCCGGTGCAAACTCGACTGACTGCATTTCTATGCGGAATAGCTTGCGGTCCAGTATAGAGGCGCATAGCAGCCTGAGGATCGCGTCATCAGAGTGGCGCCAGTATTTGAGCGCAGACATGATATCCATATCATCCAGGCGGGAGTATAGCTCCAGCACCTCCTTATCCTCTGCAAAATCACGCAGCGTGACATTCTTATTAAAAAAATAGCTCAGTGCTGGAGATGCCTCTACCTTGTGCCCGGCCTCCATCAGCTGTTGCGCACGCTTCAATGCACGGATCAGCATATTCTCCACACAGACCACCGTTTTGTGAAGGTATACCTGCCAGTACATGAGGCGGCGGGCTATGATAAAGTTCTCGATCGAGTAGATACCCTTCCGCTCTATCACCAGTTCCCCGTCTTTTACATTCATCATCTCTATGATACGGTCATAGGAGATCACCCCTTCATTCACACCGGTGAAAAAGCTATCTCTGGTCAGGTAGTCCAGCCTATCCACATCCAGCTGAGAAGAGACCAGCTGATGCAAAAACTTCTTATGATACCTCCCCTCAAATATCTCGATAGCCATAGACAGCTTCCCATCAAAATGCGTATTGAGCCGCTGCATATAGATGCGCGACAGCTCTTCATGATTCACACCCGGCACTAGTATATGCTCCAGGGTATGAGAGTATGGTCCGTGCCCTATATCATGCAGGAGGATGGCTATCTGCGCAGCGCACTCCTCATCTGAGGTGATCTCATGCCCTTTTACTTTCAGGATATTGATAGCCTGCCGCATCAGGTGAAAGGCACCCAGCGCATGGTGGAAGCGTGTGTGATTAGCGCCCGGATACACATAATTGCTCAAGCCGAGCTGCTGTATACGGCGCAGGCGCTGGAAGTAAGGATGCTCTATGATATCAAAAATGATATCATGCGGTATGGTGATGAATCCGTGTACGGGGTCATTAAAGATCTTGCGCTTATTGTCTGCCATGGGGCGAAAGTAATGAATCGGCCCCAGTCAGAAAGTGAGGCACGTCATTTGAAAAGGATATAACATTCATCATTCTAAAATATCAAAACATGAAAGCTTACACACTGATCCTGACTGCAGCGGCTACACTCACATTCGCTGCCTGCTCACATGAGCCTGCACGAGACGAAAAACCAGGCGTACACATCAATGGCAAGAAAGGCGGCGAACTGGACGTAGACAAAGAAGGCCTGAAAATAGAAGGCAAAAAAGGTGGCGGAATCAATGTAGACAAGGACGGAGCAGAAGCAAAGAAAGCTGACAAGTAAAGGAAAAGCTTCCCCGTTTATTCCCCACTCTTCACCAGATCATCAAAAGATACCACTTCGTCCAGCACCTCCCCATCGGAGAGGCGGATGAAGTAGGTATGTTTACCATTGGTGAGCCATAGGTACCGTGCCTGCACCGTCAGATTGTAGGCCACGGCCTGCATCAGTACATGATGATCGAGGGGCTCCTCCTGTGCTTTGCACTCTACGAGGATCAGAGGCCGGGAATCGCGCCCATATACCACTATATCAAATCGCCGCATCAGCCCATTGACCTCTATGCCGCGCTCTATAGCTATGAGGGAGGCCGGGTAGCCACGCTCCATCAGGTAGTGGAGGATATGCTGGCGCACCCACTCCTCGGGTGTCAGGGCCACATACTTTTTGCGTACCGGATCAAACACCATCTTCGCTCCGTGCTCTTCGCGGAAGCGAAACGGGTACTCGCCAAAAACTACCGTTGTCAACGCTTGTGGATTGATTTAGCGCGAATTTGCGTAATTAGCACGTCAATAGATAATCCGTGCAGCATGAAGACAAAGCAAGACATAGTAAATAACTGGCTGCCCCGCTATACGGGCCGTGAGCTGGCAGATTTTGACAAATTTATCCTGCTCACCAATTTTGACAACTACGTGACGATGTTTGCCGAGTGGCATGGTGTAGAGGTGGTAGGGCTGAACAGGCCCATGCGCTCTGCCCGCGCCAATGGCATTACTATCATCAACTTTGGTATGGGGAGCCCCAATGCAGCCACTGTGATGGACCTCCTCTCTGCCATAGAGCCGGAGGCGGTACTTTTCCTGGGTAAATGTGGAGGTCTGAAAAAGAAGAACCAGGTAGGTGACCTGATCCTGCCGATAGCAGGTATCAGGGGCGAAGGGACATCCAATGATTACTTCCCGCCTGAGGTACCGTCTCTGCCAGCTTTTGCACTGCAGAAGGCGATATCTACCACTATCCGTGACTTCTCTCAGGACTACTGGACTGGTACCGTCTATACTACCAACCGGCGTGTATGGGAGTGGGACGAGGAGTTTAAAGAATACCTGCGCAAAATACGTCCGATGGCTATAGACATGGAGACTGCCACGATATTTATCACCGCATTCAAAAACGAGATCCCGGCTGGCGCCCTCCTGCTCGTGTCTGACCAGCCTATGGTACCGGAAGGTGTGAAAACTGATGCCAGCGATACCAAGGTGACCACCAACTATGTAGACACACATCTCAAGGTAGGTATCGCCTCACTCCAGCAGCTGATAAACAATGGCCTGACGGTAAAGCACCTCAAATTTTAAGACCCTGACAATAGTCAACTGACACTCCTGAGCGACCATGGCCAAAGAAGGCAATGATTTTGAATCCCTGCTGGCGGGTATCCGCAATAAACAGTTTGCACCTATCTACTTCTTTTGTGGAGAGGAGGACTATTTTATAGACCAGCTCACCGAGGCTGTAGAGGGCAATGTGCTGACCGAGTCGGAGAAAGCATTTAATCAGACCATCCTCTATGGCAAAGACGCTACCGCACAGGTAGTGATAGAGACCTGCCGACGCCTGCCTATGATGAGCGATCGTCAGCTGGTCATGGTCAAGGAAGCTCAATCCTTTAAGGACATAGACGGCATTCTGTCTTATGTCAAAAACCCGGTCAAGTCTACGGTACTGGTCATAGCCTATAAGCATGGCCTGCCGGATAAACGTAAATCCTTTGGCAAAGAGATCCAGAAACTGGCCGTCTACTTTGAGTCCAATCCGCTGCGCGACTATCAGATGCCAGCCTGGATCAAAGGCTACATCAAGAGTAAGGGCTACAAAATGGATGACGATACGGTAGCACTACTAGCAGAGTTTACAGGTACGGAAATATCTACTGTAGCCAACGAGATAGACAAGCTCATCATCAATAAGCCCAAAGGCGCCACCATCACCAAAGAAGATATCGAGAAAGGTGTCGGTGTGAGCAAGGATTACAACTCCTTTGAGCTCAGCAATGCCCTCGCGCATAAAGATGTGACCAAGGTGCATAAGATCGTCAACTACTTCGTGGCCAATCCTAAGAATGGCCCTATGCCACTTGTACTCGGCACACTCCAGGGCTTCTTCTCCAAAGTATTTGTGACCGCTCACAATAAGCTCAAGTCCGATCACGAGCTGGCCGCCGTGCTGAAGGTTAATCCATATTTCGTCAAAGACTATAAGGCAGCTGTAGCCAAATACCCAAACCAGAAGCTGGAGTACATCTTTCATGTGCTGGAGGAATACGATCTCCGCTCCAAGGGTATGAACAATAACAATACGGAAGAAGGAGAACTACTAAAAGAGCTCGTGATAAAGATTCTCAGCTAAAACCACTTACTTTTTGCCGGTCTCTATGGGCTTCATATTGTAGTCCAGCACACCTCCAAAGTTTGCCATCTGGATCAGTATCCAATTTTGCCGTGTAGGCTGGCCATTTATCTTATAGATCAGTGGTCCGGGTAGTATCGCAGCTATAGCTGCAGCCTGTGCAGGAGCTAGATTCTTTGCATGACACTTATAGTACGCCATAGAGGCGGCCTCTGCGCCGTAGATACCATCCCCCATTTCTATCACATTCAGGTAGACCTCCATGATGCGCTGCTTGCTCCAGCAGGTCTCTATCAGGAAAGTAAAATAAACTTCCAGCCCCTTTCTGATAAAGGAGCGCGACGGCCAGAGGAACACATTTTTAGCTGTCTGCTGGGAGATAGTAGAGGCGCCACGCTTGTCCTTATGCGTTTTGTTGTATTCTATATCCTCCTGTATGGCCTTCAGGTCAAATCCCATGTGGTTGATGAAGTTCTGATCCTCTGAGCAGACCACAGCCAGCTGCAGATTGGGCGATATCTTGTCCAATGGCATCCAGGTTTTTTTCAGTTTCACAGGCTTGCCATTGATGCCCTGCTGCACACATCGTATCAGCATGAGGGGAGTGACCGGCACCGGCACCCAGCGGAATGCAATGACAGATAAAATAGAAAGGACAAAAAATCCTATGATAAAACGAACGATAAAGCGGCCGATTTTTTTCAGCATATCAGCTATCTATATCTGAAAAGTATTTTTTCTTCATCACAAAGTGCTCCCAAACCACACTTTTAGGGTAGAGGAGATCGGGATGTTTGCCCTTGATCGCATGACGCTTCACACTCATACCAAAGAGGTGTAGCGTAAAGTCCCAGTGCGCCTTCAGTATAGCACGGAAATCTATTGTGTTCCTATTCTTGATAAGACTGTACCACGCAGCCACCCAGTCCAGCACCAGTCGGAAAGGCATCTTCCATAGTAGCTCATTCAATGGCAGGTTTTTATAGAGCATCATCAGGTTATTGCGAAAATTCAGGAAGGTCTTGCGTGGATTGCCCTGCGGCAGGCTGCCACCTCCCACGTGGAACACGATAGCCTTGGGCTGATAGACGATCCTGTAGCCCAGGTTTTTCATACGCCAGCAGAGGTCTATCTCCTCCTGGTGCGCAAAGAAAGCTTCATCCAGTGCCCCTGCCTTCCAGTATGCATCAGAGCGGACAAACATAGAAGCACCACTCGCCCAGAATATATCGATGCTATCGTCATACTGACCATTGTCTGGCTCCATGGTGTCAAAGATGCGCCCGCGGCAGAAGGCATACCCGATCCAGTCCATCATCCCTCCGGCAGCTCCGGCATACTCAAACATTTCTTTCTGCTTGTAGGCCCGTATCTTGGGCTGTACTGCAGCGATCTTCTCATCGCTCTCGGCCATGGCTACCAGGGGGTCTAGCCAGCCTTCTGTCACCTCTACGTCCTGATTGAGCAGCACATAGTACTTCGATTTCACATGGCTCAGGCAGTCATTGTATCCTCCAGCAAAGCCCCGGTTTGATGTATTCTGTATGATACGTACGGTAGGGAAGTTTTCGCGTACATAGGCTACGCTGTCATCAGTAGAGAGGTTATCAGCATACACCACCTCATACTCCGGCCGGGCGCTATACTGCACGACAGACGGGAGAAATTTCTCCAGAAACTTCCGCGCATTCCAGCCGAGTATGACTACTGAAACTAATGTACCGCCCTCTTCCTGTTGCATAATTTGTATCTCAGACTGCGCTTATCCTAATATGCATCAAAGTCCAGCGCCTGAAAATAAACATCATCAAAATGAAGCGGATCGATACCGCCGTTCAGTGGCTTGAATATGAGATACAGAGGCGCCGGGCGCAGCCTGTTTGGGATGTTAAAATAGAAATTTGTTTTGGATGTAATATTCCTATCCACCCCGAGCCAGAGATTTAACATGGAAAACGAAGCAGAAGATTCGCTCAGCGCATACCTCTTTCTATCAAATCTCCCCAGCGTAGCACTGATCAATGGATAGGCTGTAGCAGAAGATACATTGACAGATTGGCCTATAGATACCCCGTATTTATTCACAGGATTGCGCAGGCGCCATGCCAGCGCCTCAGGGCTCCACTCTTTGTAGTAGGAGAAAGCGCTCAGATCATCCGCATAGGGCAGCGCTCCCATACCTAGCAGCGCATGTAGCTGCCCGACCAGCTGAAAACCCAGCTTTTTAGTAAACCCATGTACGCTATTCTGATTGGCCACGCCTATCACAAAGTCATATCCCTGCTCTGCCGCGTGCTGGTAGGTGCGGTCAGCCAGCTTCACAAATAGTCCTTTGCCTTGATGGCCGGGGTGCGTAGCAGTATTGAGGGAGAGCAGGCCACGGCACTTCCTGCCGCTCACTACAGCCTCCATAGGTTGCGTCACATAGTGCGCAGCCAGTGTCTCACCTGCATAGGCATTGAAGCCTACGATAGCGCCATCCGGATTATCTGCATACTGCCACTTCACATAATCTGTGGTGAAGAGCTCCGGCTTGCCGAAAACCTCACTCAGCAGGCTGGCATAGCTCAGTATACCCGCACTGTCTGTGGCAGTCTGCCTGATCTGATAGTCACTCATCGCTTATCAAATAGTTTATCTAATGTCTCGTCCATATCCATGATAGATACGCCGAGCCTTTGCAGGTCTTCTTTTGTTTCAAATGCCTTAAGCTGCTTTAGCCCCAGCAGGTTTTCCTGAGAAACATTGAATGGAATGCGCAGCGTCTCTATCGTACCGAGTGCCAGGCTCACAAGCCCGTACGGCACAGACACAAAGATCGGTTTCTTGCCCAGGTGCGCTGCTATAGCAGCGTAGAGGTCCCGCAGTGTATACACGCGCTCCGTGCCTATAGTATAGGCGCCCGTTATATTCTCTGAGATGGCCTTCTCCGCTATGCGGCATACATCTGTGACAGCTATGGTCTGTATGGGCTGGCTACCACTACCCACCAGAGGGATGAAAGCCCCCTTGCTGATAGCAGTCTTGATCGTATCAAACAATCCCTTGCGGCCTACCACCAGGCCGAGGCGTAGGATCAGGTCCTTTGACTTATCCAGCTGTCGCTCTATGTCATACTTATGCTTGCCATAGCGCGATATAGCCTCGCTATGTGCCGACATGGTAGAGAGGAAAACAAATTTAGCTCCTGCGGCGTGGCAGGCCTTCTCCAGCGCCAGCGCACCACGGATATTAAACGCTGAAGAGTCTGGCAGGTTCTTCTTATCATATTTCAAGAAGGCAGTGTGTATGACCGCATCCACTCCGGCCAGATCCGGTATGGAGTCTACACTGCGCAGGTCATAGAAACGCTCATCAGGTGCACCTGCTGTCCGTCGTTGCAGCTTGATCACCTCATGGCCGGCAGCAGTCAGGTACCTGACCAGCTCCCCTCCTACAAACCCAGTGGCGCCTGTGACGGCTATTTTCATTCCCTTTTTATTTTGATCCTTTACAGATACTTTTTGCTGCATCTGTATTTTGATTGCCTGCGTATCAGCGGTCAGTGAATTAGCCGCTACCCGCTCCGCATTTGCCATCAAGGTAAAAGAAATCCCCTTGGCAGGCAAGAAACGGAACGAAGAGCCATCTGCTATAAATACGGACCGTGTGCCATGCAGGCGTCCATCTATAGCCGTGGTAAATGGCCTTTCCTCCTCAGAGAAGGGCAACGTGCCCGCGTAGTGAATACTAGAACCATTACCCGGATTGAGCCGGCTGATAGGCATACAGCCCATGCCACGCAGCGTGCTGAAGAGTGCGCTTTCCTTTTCTTTCACCGCTTGCTCTTCAGCACCGCTGAGGATGTACTCTGCAAACAATTTATCACCTGTCGGTGAAAGGCCATCTGCGTGCAGCTCTACATACTTCCTGTCACCGTACTGCTCGGAATGATGGATACCTGCTATCACAAAAGCCGGCATCAGATACTGCTGCAGTAACCGCGCGTCGGCAAAATTTAACGGTGTTTCCTTTGCCAGCCGGAAGAGCAGCAGTTGCCTGAATGTAAACAGCGCCGCCATCGAGACATCAGAATTGTCTTTCAGCCTGTCGTAGTACAGGACCAGTTGCCCCATACCGTTCTTGCGCTGCTCTGGCACTTGGCCCAGGCGGCTCCAGTTGAGCATCGGCACATAGGCGTAGGGATTGCATAGGAGCGGCAGACGTGCATTCTTATCCGTAGAGCGCAGCACTATACGGGCAGTGCCCAGTACGCCACTACACAGCACCAGTTTCTTGCATCTGTAGGTATGCTCCTCACCGCTATCTACGTCGGTGGTATAGACTATTGTATGATCTTCTTTCTCCTCATAGCGTAGCACTAGCTTACGCCACACTGCAGTTACATTCTGACGCTGCAGGAGCTTATCAAAGGCCACCCACGGCCTGTACACAGACTTCGCATTGTCATGCCAGAACTCCATGTCCTCATATTGGAAAGCCTTGCGTTCATCGCGCGCCTCAGTAGTGATAGCTACGCATGGTGTAGAAGCGTAGAAGCCCTTCGCATTATATTTTGCCTTATTCGCTTTGTACTTGTCATAGACATTCTGGATACTTTGCTCTGGTTTCACAGCAGGCAGCAGGCCGGTGATCCCTTGCAGCGAGTATGGCTCACCATCTGCATCAGGCCTGGTCACTCCTACCCTATCAGCCACTTTCTGATAGCTATTCAGAAAGAGGCTTCTGTCTATACCCATCTTCTGAAATTCCTTTTCAGAAAATATATAGCAGCCCGCACCCCAGGCATTGCCCAGGCCGCCATAGGCCAGTGATTCATACGGGAAGAAAGAATCAGACAGCATACCGATCCAGCGTTCTATCCCGCGTATCATATACTTGCGTCCGGGTGTGAGCTGAGCGCCGGTCTTGATCCGCTCCCAGGGAATACCCTCATAGTTTTTCCCTAGCCATAGGTGCTCCTGATCCGTGCGATTTTGTCGGATAGAGATAAAATCTTCATCCGGAAATCTGACCCCACTCTCATCACGATAGCCTACATCCAGCAGCAGCACCTCACGGCCGGCATCGAGCAGCGTCTCCACCGCCTGCGCGCCTGATAGCCCCGTACCTACTACTATATACTCGTGTATCCTATCGTCACTCATCTGATCCAAATCTGCAAAAAACTATTCAAACAGCCGTCGATTTGCCAAACGTAGTTTGACAAAGTACCAAACGTAAGTCGATGAAAGCGCGTATGATGGATTTACATGGAGATTCCCTTTTGTATTATCTATACTCTGTTACTTTCGCATCATGGAAAATTTAGAGGAAGTCCTGAAGCAGTTCCGCTTCCGCATGCCGGTATCCAAGCGCTGGAGTGATCTGGACGAGGCCGGCCATGTGAATAATGCAGTGTATCTTACTTACTTCGAAGAATCACGCGGCCATTACTTTCATGCTTCCTGCCAGTGGGACTGGACCAAGGATGGCATTATACTAGCCAATAATCAGGTAGACTACTTCCGTCCGCTGCTATATCTGGAGCCGACATTCATCTACGTCCGCACTACTAAACTAGGTACGAAAAGCATCGAAGTACAATACGTGATCGTAAACGAATACGAAGACCGCAAAGTACTCGTGAGCCGCGGCTCGTCTGTACTGGTCATGTATGACTATAAGGCCAAAGGCTCGGTGCCTGTGCCAGACTACACCCGCGAGCGTATCCGGGCCTATGAGCCACTTCCTATTTCCTAAAACTATCAATCCGATCATTATGTCAGCTACCCTGGTAGAATCATTCCGCGCCAACAATACAGAGCAATCGCAAAAATACCGCGCACTGGTACAGAATAAGCTCATGTTTAACCTCTTCCTGCTGAAAAGCCTGCCGATGGGTTTCATAGCGGGGCTGAAGGTCGTGGAGTTTACCCCGGAGCGCTGCGCTATCTCCGTGCCCTACCGCTGGATGAATCAGAACCCCTTCCGCTCCACCTACTTTGCGGTACTCGCCATGGCGGCAGAGATGAGCAGCGGCATGATAGCCATGATGCACACGCACAATGCGAAGCCATCTGTCTCCATGCTAGTAACTAATCTGGAGAGCCAGTTTGTCAAGAAAGCCACCGGGCTGACCATTTTTACCTGTGAGGATGGCGGTCCTATGCTGCAGATCATAGAGGAGTGCGTGGCTACCGGCGAGGGCCGCACCTACGTATGCACCTCTACCGGGCGTAATAAGGATGGCGAGGTCGTAGCCCAGTTTAAGGTGACCTGGTCCTTCAAAGCCCGTAGCAAATAGTCCCCACATCTACTGTCAGATACTAAGAATCTGCAAATCCCGTTTTTTAAAATAGACAGGCTATCCCTGCTGTGGATAGAAATCAGTTCATATTAGATTGGCGCTTAATCCTTAAAACTAAATTTGTATGGAGTAAATGGTACTTAGATTGCTGGTGTTTGACATATTCAAATGACTGGCATTGTGTATTTGATCCATGCGTAAGATAGTTCTCGCCATATCCCTTTTTGTACTGGCCTGCACAGCAGCTACAGCACAGCGTACTATGGTCTACAGCGACCCTCAGAAAGCGTATCAGGATGGCCTTGATCTTTTCAATGAAAAGAACTACCTGTCTGCCCGTCAACGATTCGAAGAGATCTACAAAGTGAGCCGCCATGCATCTGACAATGTGCATCAGGTCACACTTCAGAATCTGGAATTCTATATAGCTGCCTGCGCCGCCGAGGCCAATGATGCCGATGCAGAAACCCTCCTGCAGGACTATTACAAAAAATACCACGAGACTGACAAGCGCAGGCTGGTCTATTTCTACCTGGGCAAGTACTACTTCCAGAACAAAAAATATGCAGATGCCTCTGAGTGGTTCTCCAAAGTAAATACCGAAGACCTCAGCCCCTCGCAGCTCACAGAGTACAAGTTTGACCTGGCATACAGCTACTTTATCAAAAAGAAGTTTGACGAGGCCAAGCCACTCTTCCGCGAGATCAAAGATGAAGATGGCAAGTACTTTTATCCGGCCAACTATTACTATGCCTTCATCTGCTTCTACCAGAAGAACTATAATGAAGCGCTAAAGAGTTTCAAGGCCATAGAAGATTCTAAGATGTACGCCTCCGTGATACCGTACTACCTGTCACAGATCTACTTCCTCAATAAAGAATACGAGCATACCATCTCCTACATCAAGCAAAGCCTCGGCAATACCGAGCTCATGTATCAGGATGAGATGAAGCACCTGCTGGGCGAGTCATACTTCCAGCTCAATAACTACACGGATGCTCTCCCCTTGCTGGAGGAGTTTGTATCCAGAAATCAGAAAGTGCGCAAGGAAGACATCTATGAGCTGGGCTTCAGCCAGTACCACCTGGGCCAGTATGAGAAGGCCGTGACCAATCTCGTACAACTCAACCTGCTCAATGAGAAAATGGGGCAAAACTCCACCTATGCCCTGGCAGACTGCTACCTGCATCTGGGCCAGAAAGACAAAGCCCGCAGCGCCTTCCAGTCTGCGAGCACCATGGATTTTGACAATGAGATCAAGCAGACCTCGCTCTTCCAGTATGCCAAGCTCTCCTTTGAGCTCAATAATACCTCAGATGCTATCACGGCCCTGGAGACCTACCTGAAGGATAATCCATCAGGCCGCTACGTAGATGAGTCAAACGAGATACTGGCCAACGTACTGATCAAGACCAAAAACTACGAGAAAGCCTACAAGATCATGGAGGGCCTGCCATCTATGACGCCGGCTATGAAAGAAGCCTACCAGCGTGTCACCTACTACCGCGCTGTAGAGGTCTTCAACGATAAGAAATATGACGAGGCGCTGGAGCTTTGTGACAAATCGCTGAAGTTTCCATCTGTGCAGGAGTTTGCGGCGCTGGCCACCTACATGCGCGGCGAGTGCTACTATTTTCAGAATAGCTTTGATAAATCCATAGAGAACTTCCAGCTCTTCAATCGCGCCATGAAGCCGTATATGGAGGAGAAGCTGGACGTCTCAGAGTTTCGCTCGGAGTATAATATCGGCTACGATTATTTTAAGAAGAAGGATTTCCGCGCAGCCCGCATACACTTCCGCGCAGCACAGGAAAAAGCTACAGAGACAAAAGACCGCAAAGGTGTGCAGGCGCTGAACCCGGACCTGACCATGCGCCTCGGCGAGTGCTACTTTATCACCAAGGACTATACTAATGCACTCGCGCAGTATGAAAAGATCGTCACTTTCAACTGGAATGGCGTAGAGTATGCACTGTATCAAAAGGCTATCGTCCTCGGCCTGCTTAATCGTAACAGTGAAAAAATAGCTGCGCTCAATACACTCATCTCCTCTTATCCTAAATCAGTTTATATAGACCAGGCCATCTTTGAGAAAGGCGAGACCTATACTGATATGGAGAATAACGAAGCGGCACTGGCATCTTACAAAGAAGTCATATCCCGATTCCCAAACAGTACACTCGCACCAAAGGCATATCTGAAAACGGCACTGGCACTCTATAATAGTAACCGCAAGGATGAAGCCCTCACCTACTATAAAGATGCGATCAAAAACTATCCATCCAGCAGCGAGTCTAAGCGCGCTGTCTCTGCTATCAAGGACCTCAGCGTAGAGCTGGGCAGACCGGATGAATATGCAGCCTATGCGTCTTCGGAGACGGAGAAAGACTCCCTCACCTATGAGGCGGCAGAGAATGCCTATGTCAATAATGACTGTGTAAAGGCCATTTCTCTTTTCCAGACCTACTACAGCCGTTTCCCTAATGGTATTTTCTTCAACGAAGCGCACAACTATCGTGCAGAGTGCCTGCTACGCAGCAAGTCTTACCCTGACGCCCTCGGAGACTACGAGGCGATCGTGGCCAATAAGTACTCCAAATTTTATGAGCACGCAGTGCTGAACGCCTCCGGTATAGCCCTCTATGAGCTGGGAGATACGGAGAAAGCCTACAATTTCTACCAGAAACTCTTTGAAGCCAGCACCTCTACGGCCAATACCTACACCGCTATACTAGGTGTGATGAATACCGCCTACCACCTGGAGAAATACCAGCAGGCATCTGAGTATGCAGACAAGATATTGAGCAACCCTGCCAGCAAGGAGGATCACATCAATGATGCCCTCTACATCAAGGGCAAGTGCGCCTACATGCAGAAGCAGAACGACATTGCTTATATCAATTTCAACAGGCTGTCTAATAGTACTATCAGCGAAAAGGCCGCCGAGTCTAAGTACATGGTGGCGCAGCTACTCTATGAGAAGGGTGAATACAAGGCCTCACAGGACACTTGCTTCCGCCTCAAGAATCGCTTTGCCAGCTATGACTACTGGGTGGTAAAGGGCTTCATCCTGCTGGCAGATGACTATCGCGCCATGAGCAATTCATTCCAGGCGAAGGCCACACTGGAGAGCATCATAGAAAACTACAAAGGCGACCAGGGCCTGATCACAGAAGCAAAGGCCAAGCTGAATACCCTGCAAAACGATGAGCTGAAAAAATCCAAAATACAAACCACACAGCCGAGCGACTCAGTGATCATGGAGCAGGAGCTGCCCGGCAATAAATAAAGTATGAAGTACCATAGCACATATCAGAGCAGCAGCAGCCTCATCAGGCTGGCAGTGGCCTGTGCATGCTTCATAGCAGGCCTCACAGCTACCGCACAGACGGGCACCAATCCTGGCACCAATGACCAGGTGATCATCATGCGCGAGTATGAGGCCAAAGTAAAAGATGCTGACAAGATCAGCCTCAGCCCTAATATACCGGAGGAAGAAGAGCGCACACCAAAACTATCCTACAAGGTACCTGAGCGCGACTACAAGGACATCCCCTTTGAGCCTAATCCACTCAAGCCGCTCGGTATGAGTACGGATAAACTGGAGCGTTTTAACTCCTCTTATGTCAAGCTAGGCTTTGGCACCCAGCTCGCCCCGCTGGCAGAGCTGATGTACAATGACAATAAGTCTAAGAAGATAAAATACGGCTTCTTCTATGATCACCTGTCCATGTATGGCTTCAAGATCAAGAATCAACGCTTTAGCGATGACAAGGTGGGCGCCTATGTCAAATACAATCCCGGCAAAGTAGAGCTCAGCGGCGCTTTTAGGTTTCACAATCTGAGGACGCACTTCTATGGCTCACCCGATACCACTTTTGAGGAGAAGGCAGTACGCCAGAACCTGCGCGACTATGACCTCAATATCGGCCTGAAGAATAGCGTCCGCAATAAGAACAACATAGACTATGCTGCCGCTATCAGAGGCAATTATTTTCAGGAAACATATGGCAAGGGCTACGAGTACTTCGTAAACTTCAAGGTAGGCGCCACTTACACCTTTAAGAAGTACCACTCCGCCTACGCAGGATTTCAGGCAGATGTATCAGAGTACAAGTCGGATTCCAATAGTGTCTTCCGTACCGTATTCCTCACTCATGTAGGTTACGGCTTTAATAATGATGACTGGAAAGCCCATGCAGCGATCACTATCGCCGCAGATGGCAGCAAAGTCTTCATATTGCCTGACCTGTACATAGAGAAACGCCTTTATCAGCACAAACTGCTGGCCTATGCCGGTTGGGAGGTCAGGTTTCAGAAAAACTCCTTCAAGTCATTGGCCGAGCGCAATAACTTTATCAACTCTACCATCCAGCTGCAGAATACGCGCATCGGTGATATCTTTGGCGGTGTTAAGGGTACGGTCGATGTCTTCTCTTATAATATCCGTTTCGCCTATCGTGGTATCGGAAATATGCCGCTCTACTATACAGACTATTTTGACAATAAGCGCTTCTACGTAGGCTATGACCAGGCCGCCAATGTATTTAATGGCCTGGTAGAGCTGGGCTACAACCACAAAGAAGACCTCCGCCTCCTGGCCTCTATGGAGCTCAACTCCTACTCTCTTCACGACAATGCCAAAGCATGGTACGAACCGCTGGTGCGCGCCAGTATCAAGGGTAGCTACACCATTCAGAAAAAGATCGTGATCGGTGCAGACATCTATGCCTTCTCCAATTATTATGGCTTCATAGCGCCTGATAATATCCGGAACATCCACGGCACGGTAGACGCCAACCTGAATATTGAATATATCTTTAATAAGAAGCTTTCCTTCTTTGGCCAGCTCAATAATATAGCCCACCAGCGCTACCAGGTCTGGGCAAACTATCAGGTCTACGGCATCAATGGCCTGATCGGAGCCAAATTCTGCTTCTGATATTGACCCCAGTTCGTTTTATTTATCCCCACCCTATGTGAATAGCATGTGGATAGCGGTGGGCAACTTACCAAACGGCTATTAGTTAAATCAAGTATCATTGCGTTCCTTGCAAAAGGAATGAGAAGCGGATTTTACGCCCCAAAGGGCTTTAATTTGCTGATTAATAGCTGATAATGGATATATCCGTCTACATACAGGAGCTTCTTTGGGACTACGAGTGCATCATTATACCCGGTTTTGGCGGTATACTGGCCAGCTATAGGTCTGCCGAGATGGTCCTGGCGGAGCACACCATTTATCCACCGTCAAAGGCCTTGGCATTCAATGAATACCTGACCAAAAACGATGGCCTGCTGATCCAGCATATCTCCGCCCGTACCGGTCAGGACTATGCACAGGTGGCAGATGAGGTAGACCAGTGGGTGCAAAAGACCCGCAAGCTCCTGGTCAATAATGAGGAGATCTACCTGCCTCAGATAGGCCGTTTCCACAAGGATGTGGAGCGCAATCTCCAGTTTACAGCCGATGATAAGGCAAACTACCTCTACGCCTCCTATGGCCTGCGCAAGGTAGTAGCCGAGCCTATTCTCCGTGATAAATCTGATACGACCATAGAGGTACTGGAGGCCCACCGCCCATCCTATACCCTGACCCGTAGCAATAAGAGCTGGGCAATGGCTGCCGTCATACTGCTGCTCCTGACCTTGGGGGCTATCAGCAGCCTGATGTATCAGGGTGTAGATATCCGGCCGCTAAATCTCAATACGGCCAGTGTCCTCAGCTTTATGGAGCGCGTAGACCAGCCGGTGGCCGTACAGCCTGAGCCTAAGGTGAGCCTCGATCAGGAGGTCCCGGATCTGGTAGACAACAATGCGCAGCCGATCATCCTCCATACCGAGACCACTGTGGACTCTACTACCGATCACGATGCTCCCGTACGCATCCAGACAGAGACTACCAATACAGGCGTCCAGTCTACCACCGGTCGCAAATACTATGTGATCATCGGCTCCTTTCACGAGCAGCAAAACCTGCATCGTGCAGAGGCTTTTCTGAAAGGCCATCATCCGGACAAGCAGCAGTTTGAAGACACTACGCCGGACTGGATACGCATTGGCTTCTACGCCGGTGATACATATGCTGAGGCTATGCAGAAGCTGAAGGACGCCCGTCAGGACGACTCTTCCTACTGGTTGCTGGTACGCAAGTAAATCCTCATCTTGGCTGTCAAATCGCAGCATATGAGAAGCCTGTTATTACCTCTTTTTATCCTCTCTACACTGGTGCTATCAGCACAAGACAATACATACGTACATCCCAAAGGGCAATACCTGACCATCAATGGAGCCAAACTCTGGGTAGAGGAGAAAGGTACAGGCGAACCGATGATCCTGATATCCGGTGGACCCGGCGGCTCTCACGTGGGGATGCATTCTTTTGATACGTTATCCAATGTCTGCCGCCTGATCTTTTTTGATGCCTATGGCCGTGGCAAGTCTGATCAGGCTAAAGACCTGAAGGAATACACCATAGCCCACGATATAGAGGACATAGAAGGCCTCCGCAAGGCACTCAAGCTGGACAAGATCGCTGTGCTCGGCCACTCCTACGGCGGTGTAGTAGCACAGGGCTATGCGCTGAAATACCCTGAGCACGTCAGCCACCTGATACTCGCCTGTACCCTGCACAGCTACGCCATGTGGCAGGAGAATGATGACAATAGCAATCACGAGATACAGGAGAACTATCCCGAGGTGTGGGATACTCTCATGACCTTGCGCAGCCAGGGCATCGTCTCCTCTGACTCTATCCACCAGGCCATCTATGGCCGCGTGCCATACGGTTTTTTGTATGCCTACAATCCGGACCTCTTCCGCAAGAACCTCGACCCAGGCTATCCTAACCGGTTCAACTATGACCTCTACTACCAGATGGTGGGTCGTGACGGTGACTTCATAGTAGGCAGCGACATCGGTAGCTTTGACTACCGCCGTGAGCTGAAGAACCTCCGCATGCCGGTACTCATCTTAGCTGGCAGATTCGACCGCGTAGGCGTGCCTAAGTGGGAAGTCCAGTTTAAGAAATTCTGCCCGCAGGCGAAGTTTGTAATGTTTGAGCGCTCTGGTCACAATCCGCAGCGCGAAGAGCCAGCAGCACTGCACGCTGTGGTAAAAGAGTTCATGACCAAATAATCTATCTGCTATGACCCGACTGTCTGTCAATATCAATAAGATCGCACTGCTGCGAAACTCCCGTGGCGCCAATATTCCTGACCTCGTCCGGTTTGCAAAGGACTGCGAGCAGTGGGGCGCACAGGGCATCACGGTGCATCCGCGTCCGGATGAGCGCCACATCCGCCGTAGTGATGTATATGCTTTGAAAGAAGTAGTGACCACTGAATTCAATATCGAAGGTTATCCTTCCGAAGATTTTATGAAAATGGTGCTGGAGGTAAAACCGGAGCAGTGTACACTGGTGCCTGACGAGCCGGGGCAGCTCACCTCTGATCATGGCTGGGATACATTGAAGCATGAGGCCCAGTTGAAAGATATCATTGCCACTCTAAAAGATGCCGGCATTCGTGTTTCGCTTTTCATAGATCCTGTAGCGGAGCTCATAGACGGCGCTAAGAAAACAGGTGCTGATCGCATCGAGCTTTATACCGGCCCCTATGCGCACGACTTTCATACTGATAGAGTAGCTGCGATTAAGGATTTCGTCCAGGCTGCCCGGCATTGCGATCAGATAGGTATCGGTATCAACGCCGGCCATGACCTCAATCTGGACAACCTCAGATTTTTCCGTCAGAACCTGCCATCTCTCCTGGAGGTGTCTATAGGCCACGCACTCGTCCGCGACTGCTTGTATTATGGACTGGAGAATACGCTGCAACTCTACCGCCGGCACTTAGAATGAGTTGACCAGTAGCATTGGCTCTTTAGCTTTGCCAGCTGTCCACTGTATCAGGTGCAGATCGTCTATCAGCGTTTGCTCGGTAGGATGTGCGGCATGTATATCCGCCACCTCGCGGTGAAACTTCTTGAATATCGTCGCCTTTTGTGCCGCCGTAGCAGCCTTGATCAGTTGCCTCAGATATTTGATGATAGCCTGCTCTGCCTGGTAGAGGATCCTCTTATTGCTCAGGTAGCGGCGTGTATTGAGCAGTTTGCTATCCAGCAGCCTGTAGCTACCCTGCTCATAGTATAGCATCATGTCCAGCATTCGTATCTGCACACGCGTATACTCATTGATCTCCTCACTATCCAGCTGCTGGCAAAAAGAGGTCCAGTCAAGTGCCTCCTCTATCTGCATATTTACAAAGAGCAGGTTGGCCAGCTTGCAGGCCAGGTTAAACTGATCACTACTGGCCAGCAGTGCGCCATATTGCTTAAACTCCTTTTCAAAGCGTTTCAGGTACTGAAAAAGGAGGCCGTAAGATTTCTTCACATTGATATAGGTGAAGTAAAGGTCAAAGAGCAATTTAAATTTGTAAGCCTTACCTGGAGCACCATTTGCAGTCGCCGCATTCTCCAGCATTTTGATCTTCGTATCAAATTCATCAAACGCTCCGACACCGATGCAGGATGACAGGTAGTTAAAGTAAATACTCAGCGTATGCATATACCTGCCGGCAAAGTACGCCTCATGGCTTTCTATCAGCTCCATATGCCTGCGCGCGTAGTCATATAGCTTGTGATGCTCTCTCTTTACAGAGTAGTAGAGGATAGCAGCGGAGATGGCTATGTGCCTATAGGTTACTGAGCGGTTTTGATCTATCACCGACAGCAGATTGTCCTTGACGAAAACATCGATCTCAGCCATCAGATCAGTGTCCCTGATGATCCGGTGGCGGTAGTAGATATCCAGCAGCCAGTCGCTGGTACGCTTGATATGCAGGATAGAGCTGATAGTATCTATGACCTGCGTCTGCCTCTCATACACCTCTGCGAATCCCTCCCCGTGACGCGACGGAGGCAGCAGATTGACCACGAGAGTACGGCGGCGGTCACAGGCACTCAGCAGCGCCTGGTAGTTTTCCGCATCTTCGGCTATACGCTCGCCTTCCTTTAGCAGACCGGATGCCTCACGGTACATACCACGCGCTATGAGTATATCTACCTGGCGGAAGATCGAATGCTCATCCTTTTTTCCTGCTCTCTGATATAGCTCCAGGCTCTTGAGTATTTGTGCAAAGAGATACTTCTTCAGCACAGGCAAATGGCCTATCCACGTGGTATTGCGAAAGTGCGCCTTGATCGTACGCTCGTCATAGGCCTCCATTTTGTCTATATAGTCGAAAAGCTCGAGGTAGTTTTTTTCACCGCCGGCAGAGTAGATGCGCGAAAATTTTCTGAAGTATCCTTTCTCGTGTGTACTGAGAGAGTGTATCAGGGCAAACAGGCTGTTACTTTTCATTTCAGGGTTTGGGGTTGGGTCTCGAATATGACAGTACATAGCACCAACTCCACCGAGAGGCTAGCAAAAGACACATCAAATCGATAATGCAATGGCAAGGGCAAAGAAAGTGCCAAAGAAATGGCTACTTCAGACATCGAATTATCTACGAGGATGTTAATTTAATAAGAGATAGATACCTGATTTTCAGTGCGATAAACCACACCGCGTTACAACACTGATTTCCAACGAAATATAATATCGCAGAGAAAATTGTCTTTCCATGGACCTTTGTAAATCAGATATTTGCAATGATAACACTCAATAAGTAAGATGACCGAGAGCAAATACATCATTACCATCTTTGGTGCGCCCGTCATCTTTGACCCGGCTATCCTTCATTCTGATCTCAGAGTAGAGGCTATTTCAGCAGGCTTTGTCAGGTTTTGGTTTGACAATGAGAGCAACAGATTCAAGGCGCTGTGCTATGGAGAGAGCACCTCTCTGGGCATCAGCTCGCACCCTCACAGGGACGTATTTATTGTAGAGCGTTTCCTCAATAGCAGATAATTTTTCAAATAAAATTTGGCTGGTCCATAATTATATGTTTCTTTGCATTTAGATAGTTATCTAAATATACAAACATCTACAAAGGTGAACGCACTATTCAAAGCACTGAACGACCAGACCCGCAGGGATATCCTGCAGCTCCTGCAAAAAAAGGATATGACCGCCGGCGAGATAGCAGACGAGTTCAGCTTCTCAAAGCCTACCATCTCCCACCACCTCGACCTGTTGCGCCAGGCTGGCCTGGTAGAGAGTGTGAAAGAAGGCCAGTACATCTACTACTCACTCAATACGACTGTGATGGACGAGATAGCTGCCTGGTTCATACAGTTCACCGACAAGAAAAAATATAAAACCAAAAAATAATAGTCATGAAGACCATAGACATCAAAAAAGAGCTGCCGCTCCTGATACTGACCCTTTTGCCTGTATGCTATACCATCTATATCTGGCCACAGCTACCCGCGCAAATACCTATACACTATGACCTGCGCGGCGAGGTGAATGGATGCGGCAGCAAGGCTACCGCCTTTCTAATGCCTGGCATAGGCGTGGTGAGTTATATCCTGTTGTTATTCCTCCCTCAGATAGATCCTAAGCGGATGAGCGGCGAGTTCTTTACCAATAACTTTTATAAGATACGCCTGGTACTTTCAGTGGCACTCTTAGCCTTCAGCATATTGATCACTCATCTCTCTCAGCAGCACACCGGACACTCATGAGGTCAAATTGATTCCAGCCTTTGCACTATTACTCCTGGCTGTATTAGGCAACTTCATGATCAATATCAAACCTAACTGGTTCATAGGAGTAAGGACACCTTGGACACTCAGCAGCAACCATGTATGGAAGCAAACACATCTCGTTTTTGGCCGTCTGTGGTTTTATGGAGGCATAGCTGCTACTGCAGGCATATTCATCCTGCCAGACAGTATGGGGCCTGCGCTGATACTTACTTTTGTGCTGAGCACCTCTGCTTTTGCCTTTATCTATTCCTATTGGCTATACAGGCAGGAGCAGCATAAGGTTGGTCAAAACCAGTAACTGTCATTCTCCCGGATGGTAGATACGCTCAGCATGCTGGTAGGCCCAGTCCTTGCTCAGGCTTTCTTCCTTGGTCTGCTGGTGTACATACATATGCATCTGGTCTGTATAGTGCTTAGCACCCGGAGTATTGCTGCTGCCGTAGCAGGCTATAGAGCGGAGCACTGGTAGCTGTCCGCCCTTGGGCCAGCGGGCCAGCAGGATATATGACTCTCCGTTAGAGACTTTGATCTCCTTATTGTTGTAGCGGAAGCCATACTTGGCATTCCACATATCAGGGCCGCCTGCAGTAGGCAGATCTATAGTATCCCTGATATGTCTCTGGAAGACACCTAGTGGTACATTCAGCCTACCATAGTCGGTCATCATATCATTCTTCACATCGCGCAGGCCCTGCACGAAGTAGGCGATCTTAGCCTTCTCGTCTTTCTCAAAGCGGTGATCCATCGAGTCATTGATAGAGAAATAGCAGCGGTATAGGAACTTATATAGCAGCGTCGCATTCGTATCTGCTATAGCACCTTCTCTCTTTACAGACCACTTCTTCAGGATACTGATCGCATCTGCTATATCCGGGTATTCTTTTTCATCCAGGTGAAATATCTCTTCTATCTCAAAGTGCTTGAATGGCGCAGTGACATGCTGAGGATAGTGCGTATCATACTTTATCTTGAGGAAATCGTCCCACGTGAGCTTACGGCCTTTCATCTCATCCATCATCTCATAGAATCGGAGGCTGCGATTCGTCTCATTCAGCTCAAATCCTACATTCTTCTGTATCGGTAGCTTAGGAGGGTTTTCATCCTTCGCCGTCATAGTGTACGAGGTATTATTAGTCTCAAACACATAGCCGCATTTCGGATTCAACACATGTGGTAGTGAGTCATGAGGCAGGAATGTCGTCCAAAGTGTCTTCATGGTATTACCCGGTACAGTAGATTTCCAGTTGTAGCCATCAGGGCGGATAGGCATCGCGCCATTGCTCACGCAGTAGATGGTATCATTTCGGTCTGCATAGGTGATATACTGATTCACGATACCTTGCATGTTCAGCACATTACGAAACTCATGGTAGTTCTTTGCTTTATTCATCAGGTACCATTGCTCCACAGACTTGATCGTCATATTGGACGCCAGCCGTATAGCAAAGACGCCTTTATCATTCTTGTACGTAGCGCCATAGATACTCCACCAGCGTTTCTTGCCTATAGTGAGTATAAACTTATGCTTATCCCTATGCTTGGCCAGGTTCACAGAGAGCTTGGCCATCTTTGACTCCAGTTTGTACGATTGCCCGTCTACCAGGTAGTGGTTCTTCTTCTTCGGATCCATCTGCAGCTGGTAGATATCTATCGCATCAAAGTAGTTGGTCGTGTGCGCCCATCCCAGGTTCTCATTCACTCCGTGGAAGATGGATACCGCCCCGTGAAAGGTAGCCCCCAGCGCATTCCATCCCTCCTCGCTATGCACATGTGCTTCATACCAGCTCATGGGTCCCTCCAGCGGCTGATGCGCATTCACATCCAGGTACACGCCGCCATCTGCAGTGACATTAGAGTTCATAGCCAGGGCGTTTGATCCGCGTGCATCTTTATTGTAGTCCAGCGTGGGCACTGTATTGCCTACTACCTGTTTGATGGCATTGTCCACGCCAGTCATGAGTGCCATAGACAGCATATAGCCGGCTATAAAGTCCTGTGGCTTTACCGGCAGCAGACTCTTGGATATTACTCTCTCGGGGTGTTTGCGTGCATAGTCATTCCCCGCAGCAGCAGCTGCGTCCAGCAGCTTGCGAAACTCAGGTGAAAGGTCTTTATCGTAGCGCTCATTGATAATATCCGGCACACCGAGCAGCTGCACAGCATAGTCTATCTTGGCGCCCTCTATGCCCAGCATCAGGCCCAGCTTGCCACGAGCCAGCATCAGGCCCCACTGTACCGTATTGAAATCATCCTCGCAGGCCGAGTACACCAGGCCATAGGCAGCATCAGCATCAGTCTTGCCAAAGATATGCGGCACGCCAAAACTGTCACGCACGATCTCTACATGATAGTTAGGGTTGACCTGGGCGCAGGCATTGGTCAGAGCAGCAGCTATGAGGCCGACCAGCAGGGTGATTTTTTTCATAAGTCTCAAATATGAGACTTATCTCCAAAATGATAAAATAAAAACAGCCAGCGTTAGGATCACCTAAGCATGCTTAAGCCCTGAGCTTTATCACCACCTTCTTCAGGAATGCAGGACCACTCTCCAGCATCGCTCCGGGAGCGTGGACATCCTCCGGCATCAGCAGGGTAAACATGCCCTCGCGTACTGTGATCCAGTCACCCTCCCCCTCGTAGAGAGAGTAGTCACGCTCTGCATTGTACGGCTGTGTCTCCCGCATGCGGCTGATGTGCTGATAGGCTATGCGCTCCTCACCCGTCACGCTGTAGTGGATATCGCAGTATACTTTATGTGCCTCCCAGCCACACTCTGCCGCAGGTTTTGTATCATAGCTATTGACTATGGCGTAGACGTCTTCGCCTTGTATATCGTAGCGGCCGTTCTCCATGGTAGCGAGCTCATGTTTGTGATTCTCTATCCAGAGCAGTCCTTTAGCTACATAGGAGCTGAGGGGGTAATACTTGATGGCATTTTGCAGGTGATCTATGACCATGATAGCTATTGTTTGGGTGGCGGCGAATATAGTCAATCCCTCCTATCCTATCATGCCCAGGTGCGTATGCTTGAAGCCGTCCAGATATTTCAGTCCATAGCCCAGCATACGGTCCATAGACGAGTGGCCGTAGAGCACGAGACCCGACAGCAGTACATAGGGCATACCTGTATACCAGCCCATTCCTATCACTGCGAGCGCTACCAGCTTATGATGAAAGAAATTATAACTCGCACCACCTGCTGCAGGCCCGGCCAGATAGCCCAGCATGCTCAGGTCAGGTAGCAGGAAGATAAAGATCCATGCCCACCAGCTGATATGCACAGGCAGGTAATATAGCGCTACGATCACGGCTGCAAATTGTGCCAGCTCTTCCAGTTTGATTACTTTGTCCATTGTGTTTGATTTTGATGGTACAAAGGTCAGGCTGAATCGCCATTGGATTATTTACATAAGATAAGAAAACAGCGGCCTATCTGTCAGAGAGCCGCTTGCGGATGCGGCTCAGGCTCACTGGGGTGATGCCCAGGTAGTTGGCGATATGCTGCTGTGGTATACGCTCCAGTATCTTCTTTTTATTGCTGCCGAGCAGCTCCATATAGCGCTCCTCTGGGCTGAGCGTGAGCAGGCCTACCATACGCTCCTCCAAGCCTATGGCCAGGTACTCTGCCAGCCGCCGCCCAAATCGCTCCCAGGTATGGCTCTTCTGAAACAACTCCTTGAATCCCTCATAAGGGAAGACCAGCAGCCGTGTATCGCTTAGTGCCTCTATAGTCAGCTGTGACGGCTGCCCGGTCACGCAGCTCATATATGGGCCTACGAAAGCATTCTCAAAATAGAAATAGGTGGTGCGCTGGTCCTCAGCGTGCGTGTAGTAGTGGCGCATCTCTCCCTCCAGTATGTAGCCCAGCTCGCGCCCCATCATGCCCTCGCGGATCATGCAGTCATGCTTCCTGATGGTTTTCTCCGACAGGAGCACCTGCATCATTTGCCACTCATCATCCGTGAGCGGTACAAACTGCTCTATGAGGCGGCGCAGGGCGTGTACGTCTGCCATATCAGTCGGCTATGGTAAAGATAAATGAACTCCCGATTCCCGGCTGTGACTCTACGCGTATCACCCCATTGTGCTGCTCGGCTATCTTATTGCACGTGGCCAGTCCTATGCCGCTGCCTTCATACTCGTGCCTATTGTGCAGGCGGTGAAAGATGTGGAAGATGCGCTCATGAAATTTGGGCTCGATACCGATACCATTATCCCGCACAGAGAACTCATGGAATCCCTCCCACTGCCGGTAGCTCACATCTATCACAGGCTGTGCACCCGGCTTGCGAAACTTAATACCATTGGCTATCAGATTCTGGAATATCTGCACCATGCGTGATTTATCTGCCGTGATGGATTCTGGCATCTCATGCCATAGTATCTGCGCGTGCGTCTCGCGGATCATGGTTTTCAGGTTGTCCGTCACCTGCGCGCGTATCTCTGCGAGCCGCAGCGACTGGTGCCGTACCTCATCTGTATTGACCCGCGAGAAGAGGAGCAGGTCAGAGATGAGCATGTTCATATTCTTGGTAGAGGTGATCAGGTGGTCTATGAACTGCCTGCCCTCATCATCCAGTTTATCAGCATAGCGCCGCTCCAGCAGCTGCGAGTAGCCTATGATAGAGCGCAGCGGCTCCTTTAGGTCATGCGAGGCTATGTAGGCAAAGTTCTCCAGCTGTAGATTGGAGTCGATATATTTCTCCAGCTCTTTATTTTTACGTGCCAGCGTATCGCGCATCTGCTCCAGCTCGCGGTGCTGTAGTACACGCTCTGTGATATCGGTAGATACACCGAGTAGCTGATTCACTGTGCCGTTTTCGTCTACCATAGGAGTTTTCACCGTTTGCAGGTAGCGCTTGTCCCCGCTTGCATCTGTCACTATCTCCAGCGGTATCCGTTTGGGCTGTCGGCTGTCCATCACCTCCACATCATCCTGGCGAAACTGCATGACCTCATCTTCATTCGCATTGTAGTCCGCATCCGTTTTGCCTACCAGTATATCCGGTGTGGTACCGTATGCCTTTGCCACTGCATCATTAGCCAGGGTAAACTGCCCCTGCCTGTCTTTCGCAAAGATGAAACTCGGATTGAGGTCTATCACCTTGCGTAGAAACTTCTGCTGCTCGCTGATCTCTGTCAGGTACCGGTCATTGATCATGAAGATGTAGATGAAGCGCAGCGTAGTGAGTGGTATCACAGTTATATTGACCAGGTGTTGAAAGAACCGGATCACCTTGGGAGATTGATCTACAGGAGTAGGCAGGTCTATCAGCCTTTCTGACAGGATCAGGAATAAACCAAAGCCCAGCGCCATCATCAGGTAGGCTACCCACTTGCGATCACGGAGGAAGAAGAGCGGTGTGACGCAGACCGTGATCAGGAAAAAATGCAGGTTAGACTCCGCGCCAAAATAAATATCACTAAAGGCTACCACCATCAGCAGCCCTATGTGTATGATGAACGATGAGATGATGTGATGGCCTTTGCTATTGAGGTAAAAGCAAAAAGCGATCACGGCTACATAGATGGCAGCCAATACTTGTAGTACAGCGCGGGCCTCAAGGGGTAGCAGCATGACCACGGGTATAGTGAGTATAGCAAAACTCATATACCCCATCAGGTCAAAGTTGAAGTACTGTATATAGGCACGGCGCGAGAGATCCGTCTCTGCCGGGTTGACCCCCAGACCTAGAAAGAAATCCAGAATCCTGCTGATATATCCAGCCACTTTTTTCATGCCCGCTATACTATACGAATGTTATACGCACAGATGTGCCCAGGGTGTCACCACAGCCCTACTCTAAAGTATTAAAATCAGTGAACTCAATATACCTCCGGCAAAAATTTAGGTTTTAACTAAACCTCAGCCCATTTGTACCGTATAGCCTAGTAAGCAAGCTGCTACTCTCTCGTGCTGTCTGCCAACCTCGTGCCTCATTCACTACAAAAACAGAAAACCATGATCTGTGTAATGATCATATTAGTAGCTGTACTGGCCTGGCTCAAGGTCAATGGGCCTCTGGTACGCAATGGGCGCTCATAACTCTATGTAGCAATATGGCCCGCTCTTACATTGGTTGAACCATTCACAAAAGTGCGTGTGTGCCATAAATCTCAGGCTGCCACAGTTTCCCGATCACAAAGTTTAGTGTAAGTGGGGGTCTCAAAGACATCTCAGCTGCGATTGAATGACTGCTGTCATCCTCCCTCATGGCCAAAATGATTAATTTGCAGTCAATACGCAGCGTATGAAGATCCTCTCTGCCCAGCAGATCCGCCAGGCCGATCAGCACACCATCTCTCACGAGCCTATCCGGTCTATAGACCTCATGGAGCGGGCTGCTACGGTATGTGCTGCGCGTATCCAGCAGTATAGCCCTGCGGGTACGCCCATCATCATCCTCTGCGGCAAGGGTAATAATGGCGGAGACGGACTCGCTATAGCACGCCTGCTGTCTGCCACCGACTATCAGGTACAGGTCTGCATACTGGACTATACTCCCCATGAGAGTGAGGACTTCACTGCAAATCTGAAGCGTCTGACCGACCAGGCAGCGGCAGCTATCTGGCGTATCACCACAGCCTCAGACATCGTACTGCCAGCAGGCAGCATCGTCATAGATGCCATACTCGGCACCGGTATCAATAAGCCCGCTGAGGGCCTCATAGCAGACACCATCCGCCGGATCAATGAAAGCGGCCTGCGCATCATCTCTATAGATGTGCCTAGCGGCCTGCGCACAGACGAGCCCACTGATGCCAGAGATGCGGTGGTCAGAGCCTGGTGTACCCTTACCTTTCAGCAGCCTAAGCTGGCTTTTATGTTTCCCGAGAGCGGGGAGTATACGGGTAAGTTTGATGTGCTCGATATCCGGATAGATACCAGCTTTATCCCTGAGAGCACCTGCACTTATTTTTACGTCAGCGCCAGTACACTACAGCCCCTGCTGAAGACACGGAGCAAGTTTTCGCATAAAGGCACCTATGGCCACGCTCTGCTCATAGCAGGCGCCTATGGCAAGATGGGCGCCGCAGTACTCGCAGCCTCCGCCTGCCTGCGCAGCGGTGCGGGCCTCCTCACCGCACACATACCAGCCTGCGGCTATCAGATCATGCAGACCGCCCTGCCAGAGGCTATGGTCAGTATAGACGCGGCGCAGGATCAGGTCACTATGGCTCCGGGTATGGATCCATATAATGCAGTAGGCATCGGCCCGGGTATCGGCACTGCCGATGCTACCGCCCGGCTGCTAAAGCAGGTGATCCAATCGGTATCCGGTAGCCTGGTCATAGATGCCGATGCACTGAATATCCTGGCTCAGCAGCGAACCTGGCTGGAGTTTCTCCCCCCGCTCACGATACTCACCCCACATCCTAAGGAATTCGACAGGCTGACTCAAAAGCATGACAGCAGCTGGCAGCGACTGGAGACAGCGCAGCAGCTGGCTAAAAAGAATAACCTCGTGATCGTGCTCAAAGGAGCGCACACGGCTACCGTACTGCCCGATGGCTCCGTCTGGTTTAACTCTACCGGCAATCCGGCCCTGGCCAAAGGTGGCAGCGGAGACGTGCTGACCGGTATCATCACCGGGCTATTGGCTCGCGGCTATGAGCCTGCAGTAGCTGCCTGCCTGGGCGTGTATCTGCATGGATCAGCTGCAGATCTGGCTGTGCAGGATATCCACCCTGAATCGCTTTTGGCCACCGATGTGATCGGCCATCTATCGGCGGCCTTTCGGCAGCTATATGGCTCTAAAGAGCTATAGAACCCGCGCCATTGTTAGTATTGGGTTAATATCCTGTATTATTTACCATCATTTCTGTCCCCTTCGTCCTGTTTGATTTTAACAAACTTGCATTTTGCGTAATTTGCGCGCTGTAACTCTAAACGATATCAAATGAAACACTTATTACGACCACTTCTGATGCTGATCATGACGTGCTGCATAGCCAGCACCTATGGGCAGATCTACTCTTACACAAACAGCACTACCGGCGCAGTAGCCTCTGTAGACCCCAATGCGACAGGCGTGGGCCTCGTACGCGTGAATGGAGCCACACTGCCGGCCTCTCCGTGCGGCACAGGCTTTAGCGCTACTACCTTTGACTCGCTGCTGGTATATACCACCACCAAAGCTGCTATACAGGCTGAGGTCAAGGCCAACTCAGGATACATGCTGTCTGTGACGGGCTTTAGTGTAGGCCTGCGCAGGTCAGGCTCTGGCCCTGCCAGCATACGTCTGGCCTATAGCACAGACCACGGCGCTACATGGATAGACAAGGGCTCTGACGATGCTCCGGGCACCGGCAGCTGCGGCAATACTGCTACTGCTACCTGGACCACCAGCTTCAGCGTACCGGTAGATAGCACCCTGCTATTTCGCGTGTATGGCTGGCATGCTACCAATGTGGCAGGTACCCTCCAGGCGCTGAACCTGACCATCAATGGTACCGTAGGCCTGGGCAATACTATCACTACGACAGCAGGATCTTTTGGCCCTTTCTGCCAGAGCAGCAATGACACCATCTCTGTGCCATTTACTACTCAGGGTAGCTTCACCGCTCCGTTTTATGTGCAGCTGTCTGATGCTTCGGGTGTTTTCGCATCTGATGCTACCAGCAATCTGATCAGCACCGGCACCAGCACCTCTCCTGCTACTGCAGTGATACCAGCAGGTACTGCGGCAGGCATAGGCTACAGGGTACGCGTGGTCAATAGCACTCCTCTGTACTTCACCTCCGGAGACAATGGCAGCAATATCGGCATTACCACTCCTGTATCTCCTACGGTAGCTATCACCAGCACTACTGCAGCAGTCTGCCCTGGTACAGCTATCACATTCTCTGTGGGCACAGTGACCAACGGCGGTTCTACACCTGCCTACACCTGGTACCTGAATAATGCAAGTGCAGGCACAGGTACCTCCTATACGCTCAGCAGCCCGGCCAACAATGACTCGGTGAGAGTAATGCTGACATCCAACTATTCTTGCCTCACTACCACTACAGCCTATAGCAATACTATAAAGGCTACTGTCTACCCTACCGCCGCCACAGATGTATATGACACCATCTGCCCGGGCGCGAGCATCGTGTTTGGTGGCAATACACAAACTACAGCGGGCAACTATGTAGCGCACCTCAGTACCGTAAACGGCTGCGACAGTGCAGTGACACTGCATCTGTATGTGAAGCCTATGCATACTGCTACTGTGCAGGCCAGCGTCTGCCAGGGCGATGCCTACCTCTTCAATGGTGTAGACTACCTGGTAGCCGGCTCATATAATGATACCGTACGCTGTGATAGCATCGTGACACTGGTGCTTTCTTACAAGACAGTTCGCACCTCAACTGTGAGCGCCAGTTTCTGCCAGGGTGACGTGTACCTCTTTGATGGTGTAGACTACACTGCAGCAGGTACATACTACGACACCGTACGTTGCGATAGTATCGTGACGCTCGTGCTCACCTACAAGACTGTGCACACATCAGCAGTGAGCGCCAGCTTCTGCCAGGGTGACTCCTATACATTCAATGGTACTACGTACAATGCTGCGGGCACCTACAATGATACCGTACGCTGCGATAGCATCGTGACACTCACACTGACCTACAAGACGCTGCATATAGCCAATGTCTCCGGCGCTATCTGCCAGGGTGAAAGCTATACCATAAACGGCCACAACTATAATACTGCCGGCACCTACAATGATACGATCCGCTGCGATAGTATCGTGACACTGACACTGACTGTCAATAGCAAGCCTGCTCCTACAGTCACAGCGAGTGGTGCTGCACTCAGCACAGGTGCTTTCAGCAGCTATCAGTGGCTCTTGAATGGCAATGCTATCAACGGTGCCACCACCCAGAGCTACACTGCTACGCAGAACGGTGACTACTCTGTAGTCGTGACCAATGCAAGCGGCTGCTCTGACACATCAGCTATCCATACAGTGACAGGCGTAGGCATAGCAGAGGCAGATGCACTGCACGCCTCAGTATATCCTACACCTACAGAGGGCATGCTCTACGTACAGGCTACCGGCCTCCAGCAGATAGAGCTGGTAGATATGCTAGGCAGGACCATCTATACACAAAGTGTAGCAGCTGATCATGCGCAGATAGACCTCTCTGCCTATGGTAGCGGTATGTATACACTGATACTCCGCGGTGCAGGCAATGCAGTAAGCATCAGGAACATCATCAAAAAATAAGCATTACGCTAATACCACCTAAAAAAGGGGCCTTCTGGCCCCTTTTCTTTTTTTATATACCAGCCCATCAGGCCTCGTTATACACTTTGACTACCGTCTCGCGTAGCATGCTACCACTATCTGTGAGCAGGAATCCTATCACATCTGCTATCCGCTCTGCAGGCACCCACTTGGTATGGTCTGCGTCTGGCATAGACTGCCTGTTTGGCGGTGTGTCTATGGTGCTCGGCACTACTACAGAGGCGCGGATGTTCTTGTCCTTGCCAGCCTCATTGATCAGCTCAGCCAGATGGAATATGAGAGACTTTGACAGCGCATACGCTACTACCTGTTTACCTTGCTTAGGCTTCAGTGCGGGCCGGGCACCTATCAGTATGATCTGCCCTCCTCCCCTTTTCTCAAAGTATTCAAACAGCGGCTTGGCCATAGAGAAAGCAGTGTAGAAATTGAGGCGTATCATCTTATCCATCGCTCCGATATTGGTCTCTGCCAGCGATCCCATGGCAAAGCCTCCCACCAGCAGTACACCTGCCTGGATGTCATCCCCTGAGTCGGTGATCTCCTCTACGTACACAGCACAGTCATGCTCATCAAAGAGGTCTACTACTTTAGCGTGTATGCGCTCGTCTGCGGGTGCTTTTTCATTGGGCACTATGGTCGTGTAGACCTTGTAGCCATCAGAGAGGAGTTTCTGTGTCACAGCGCCGCCCAGATTGCCGGAGGCACCTGTGATAAGGACTGATTTGCTCATTGTATCAGGGTTTAAGGGTGATAGTAGTAAAGAGTTCAAACACCGCAGTGCGGTCTTTAAAAATAGGATATTTCCTCTGTGATAGAAACAATGGGATGATGGTGATAGCACTCCTACACAGTAAACATTGAGACTATCACGTCATTGCAGACCCGGTCAAAAAGGTTACTTTTGCCATCCCGCAGGCCCTGGTGGCGGAATGGTAGACGCGCTCGACTCAAAATCGAGTGTCGAAAGGCGTAAGGGTTCGAGTCCCTTCCGGGGTACCAAAGGCTTCTCTTGTGAGAGGCCTTTTTTCATTTAGCAATAGACCAAAGAGTACGGCAATCGGACAAGTTTTTCGACTATGAAGTTGTTGCTAGCAGAGGCCTTTGAAGCTCTCCCAGGTATGCGTCCAACACGATCAGATGACAGGTATACAGGAGCCTGCTGAAGTTTTCCGACTATAGACAAGACTGGCAGTTTAGACATCTCAGACTTCCCTTCCTCCAGATCATTTTCACGATCAGCATGATAAGTAAGAATGGTGATAGCATCCCCATCCAGCATCCTGTCATCCAGAGGTATTAGAAAATATTGACACCAATAGCATAAAAGCAAAAGGCCGAAGATATCTCTTCGGCCTTTATATACAGTTAGTTTGTATTACTTCTTAGCTGGCTTGGTAGGTGTACCTGGCTTGCCTTTCACATAGCCCGGACCAGTCTTAGTAGCTTCTACAGGCTGGCCTGCAGTGTAGTCTATGTCTGGTGCATTCTCAGGCTTGTCAGTGATGATCTTAAACTCTACACGCCTGTTTTGAGCGCGAGCCTCAGGATCGTCTTCGCCATCCTTCTCGTTTGGTACGATAGGCTGAGTCTCACCCATTGCCTTAGTGATCACCCTTTCCTTGGCTACACCCTTAGATATGAGGTAGTCCTTCGCTTCATCAGCACGCTTTTGAGAGAGCTTTACGTTGTACTCATCAGAGCCCTTGTCATCAGTGTGGCCTTGTACTTCTACACTGTAGCCTGGGTTCTGCATCAGCACGCTAGATACTGAGTCCATCTTCTCTTTGTAGTAGTCTATCACGCTAGACTGGTCAAATGCGAAGTAGATATTCTCGATCTTAACCTTCTTCTTGATGATCTGGTCCATGAAGAATGTCTGATAGATAGTATCACGCTCTTCATCTTCCTTCACGTTGATATTTTCTACAGTAGGCCAGTATCCATCCTTATTGCCATTGATCTTGTACTTCTCACCACGCTTCAGCGTAAAGGTGAAAGGAGTACCACCAGTAGTCACATTGCTCATGAACTCAAAGTTAGAGCCATTCACATGATACATAGAGGCATCTACACCTTCGATAGGCTTCTTCTCTGCATCTGTGCGCAGTGCAAAGATACCGGCTACCACTACGTCTTCGCGTACAGCGATGCTGAAGATATCATCACTGGCAGTCTCACCACGCAGGGTCTTGGTACCCGGCCTGTTTGACACGATGTAACCCTTCTTGCCAGTCTCATCCAGTACGAAGTAGATATCGTCAGAAGAAGAGTTGAGCGGAGCGCCGAGGTTTGACGGAGTGCCCCATGCGTCAGGTGTACCAGATACCTTGTAGATATCTATACCACCGAGGCTTGGCTTGCCATCTGTACCGTAGTACAGTGTCTTGGTCTTCATCTCGTAGAATGGAGTCCACTCATCACCCGGTGTATTCACTTCAGCACCTGCGTTCTTTGCAGCGCCCAGTTTACCACCATCCTCTATCGGAGCGTAGAAGATATCCATACCACCCTTGCCGGCGCGGTCAGATACGAAGTAGAGGATCGCCTTGCCATCCTTGTCTACACCAAATGCAGGCTGTGTAGTAGTAGCAGTTTCAGAGTTGATCTCCTTCATTTCTACTGCATTGCCCCACTCAGCACCGTTCTTTTCAGAGCGGAAGATCTTGCACTTGCCGCGCGCCTGCAGTGTCTGGTCGCACTTAGTGAAGTACATGGTCTTCTCATCATCAGAGAGGATCGCATTACCTACGTGATTCTTAGCATCATTTGGCGGGTATGGCAGCTTAGTGATCTCTACCCAGTCCTTGCCCTGCTTGCGGGCAGTGAAGATCTTGGTATAGTAGTCACCGCTGTTCTTAGTGATATTGATAGCAGTATCAGACTTGAGTGAGCCATACATCAGACGGCCGCCGCGGAGTGGCTTTGGAGCGAGCTCAGTGAGCAGGCCGTTGATAGCACCACCCTCGTGATCCACCCTGATCCTGTTTGGATTTGCCAGCCATGCTACTGACGAGTCGCAACCCTCTATAGCGACTTTAGCCAGAGACTTGTAGCTCTTCTCCTTGCTGCCCAGTTCGGTCTTCAGGTATTCCTGGAGCACCTTCTTGGCCTCATCATACTTGCCATTCATCTTCAGCATCTGACCGAGGAAGTATTTGTCGTTTGGCCACTTATTGCCATCCTTGTCCAGCTCGAGCTTATAGTACTTCTCTGCGGCCTTGTAGTCGCGGAGAGCCTGATTGAGCTCGGCTACGATATGGATCGTCTTTATGTCCTCTGGTTTGTCTTTCAGTACATCCTCGTAGTACTCTACAGCGCTGTAGTAGCTACCGTCCTTGACCAGCTGAGCAGCCAGCTTCTTTTTCTTGCCTGGCTTGAGGTTTGGATATTTTCTTACGTCTTTTCGATCCTTGTCTTTGGTGTCAGATTCCTGCGCCTGTACTCCCAGGACCAGAGAAAACAATAATACTGCTGCTAAAAGTTTTTTCATGACTTAGGTCTGGATGCTTTTAAAAGGGTTGATATAATTATTAGAGGTTTGGTATTAATAGCGAGGGTTAAAGAGCCAGTCGTTTTCCTTAGGCGGCTTAGGCGGCGCTATGATGTAGCTGAGCGCCAGCTCATATGCCTGCGGCCTGTAGATATTTGGTACGCCCTTGGCATCGCTGGCCATATTGCCCATAGTGATATCATACGCAAAACCGAGGCGGAAGTTGTTATACTCCATGCCTATCTTAGGTGTCAGGTTGCGATACTGGAAGGCAGAGCTCACATCATTGCCCATACGGCTCCAGAGACCGAGGAAGATAGTTGCTTTGCTCCTCTTACCGTCCTTTTCCTTATTGACTACTACATAGCCTGCGGTGAGGCCGGCGTTAGCTTCGTTTGCCTTTGCTTCGTTCTGATACAGGAAGCCCGGGATCAGTACCCACCTCTTCTTGATCTCAAACTCAAAGCCACCATGCACTACGTGACGGAAAGGCAGCTTGCCATCCTGGCTGGAGCTAAGGATAGCCGTCTGCGGGCGAGCCACATTGGCCATAGCATAGCCTACGTAGAAAGTAAGCCAGTCGAGAGGCTTGGTATTGAAGAATACACCGAAATCAAAGTTGAAGTAGTTCTTCTTCAGGCTCGCTACCCTTTCATTGTTAGGACTAGCGGTATTGTAGGTCAGGTCTGATGTATTGAATGCATCCGGAAACTGATAGCTACCGTTGCTATTCCGCAGTGTATAGCTAGGCTGCAGACCTACGGAGAGCTGAGTAGACTTCTTCTTATCCAGATTTAGGGTATAGCCTACAGAGAGGCCGATCGTAGTGGTATTTATCTTGCCACCTACACTCTGGCCATTCTCATCAGTAGCTGTCACATTCTGTGCATCATTTACTACCATGAGGCCTACACCCAGTGCATTGCCTTTCATGATACCCTTCAGCAGGGATGCATCCACAGAGATGCCAGGTGTGCGAAACAGTGAGTTTGACTGGTTCATACCGTAGTATTGACCACGATAGATACCATTTACTCTTATCAGACCATCAAATTTTCCGGTCAGTGCCGGGTTGAGCGTCATTGGGCTGGCATAGTACTGCGAGAAGTGAATATCCTGCGCTTTCACAGCCAGACCAAGCATCAAAAAAGCGGCAAACGCATAGAATTTTAATGTCATATTATCCTGATTTATTGAGTTTGATCTGCGCATCGAATATCTAAATTTTTACTAAAAGCTACAAATAATTATCTAAACAGTTGAAAACTTCCTTCTACTGACTTTTGTACTTTCTTCGAAGGATCTACAGAATCCGGAAGCTCAATAGTCACGAAGTATGTATAGGTATCGGTGGCCTGTGCATTGCCTCCATAGGTACCATCCCAGCCTACGAGCGGATTATTATGTACTGTCTGGCCCCACCTGTTGTAGATACGAAACTGTGTGACAGTAGTACCTACAGCTACCACAGGGTACATGCGGTCATTGTGCCCGTCACCGTTTGGTGTGAAGGCATTAGGCATAGCTATACCGCCGCGGTCTACTACGTAGATCACCACAGATGATTTAGATGAGCAGCCTGTACTGCTGTCATACGCTGCGAGATAGAAGGTATCGATAGGCTGCGCTCCAAAGGCCACACCCTTGGTAGCGGCTGCAAACGGATCACTGAGGGAGTCTGCCGGTGTCCACACATAGCTGATAGGGCCAGTGTGAGCCGGAGAGTCGAGCAGGCCAAATGACATGCCCCTGATCACAGTATCCTCAGGTGCGATAGCATGTACCTCAAAGCAATTGATGCTCACGTGTACATCTGCGCTGGCAGTACAGCTACCGGCATCAGTCACGGTCAGTGTATAGGTATTGCTACCCAGGGCGCTGATATTGAGCGCATCCGTAGCGGAGCCATTAGACCATGCATAGGACAAAGGAGACAGTGGTGATGTGGCCGTAGCAGTGATAGCATACGCCGGCGTACAGCTGCATATAGACGTATCACGCAGTGTATCTATGATAGGTGCGGGAGATACATTGATAGTAAAGACAGAGTCCGTAGGGCATCCCTTCGTAGCACGCACATTGTACGTACCCGGAGTAGTGGTGATGAACGTATCCCCATACGCTACCGGAGTACCGGCCAGTGACCAGATGATACTGTCATTGCGTCCTGTAGTCACGACTATCGTATCTGCCTCGTAGGCGCAGAAATGAGGCTTGAATCGCTCATAAGTGATAGTCGGAGTAGTATCAGCCAGCACACGTACAGTATCAGACAGGCGTACACAGTTATGTACGTCTGAAGCGGTGTACGAATAGGAGCCAGATACCGTGACAGGTATGGCTTGCAGTGTACTGCCATTAGACCACAGATAGTTTGTATAAGGCTGAGCTGTTTCGAGTACCACATTACCACCCACGCAGAATGTATCGCGACCGCTGGAGATCACGGCCAGGCGTGGATGTGCAAATGAATCTACGTGCACAGTATCCGTGTAGAAATAGCAACCTGTCGTAGCATCCTGCAGGCGCACTACGTAGGAAGATGTAGGCAGGGCTGACAAAACAGGTGTAGTGGCTACCGGCGCGGCTGCCCCAGGCATAAACCACTCATAAGAAGAATAGCCACCCGGCACAGTGAGCACCACAGAGTCTGTATAGCACACTGTAGTATCACGGCCCAGGGATGGATGCAATGTAGGATAAGTAAAAACGGTGACTGAATCACGCACTGAGCAGTGATTTGTATCCATAGCAGTCACATAGAAAGTCGTAGTGTCATAAACTGTAGCCGTAGGATTGGCTATGGTGGTGCTGCTCAGAGCCGGTGGTCCCGGTGTCCATGCATAGCTGATCACAGAGTCAGTAGATGTAAAGCTCAACTGAGAGCTGCTGCCTACACAGGCTACGGATGGCGTAGCAGATACAGCGTGAGGGAAGCTACCTACACGGATGATAGCCGAGTCTCTCACATGGCATACCTCAGGTGTAGTAAACTGATTGATCGCGATATTGATATCAGCTACATAGGTAGTAGTAGCCGTAGGATTAGCCAGAGGATTTACTATGGTATCATTATTCAGCGTACCGCCGTTAGGTGACCATACTACATTCTGGATAAATGCGCTAGGCCCATTGTGCGGTACGAATCTCCAACCCTCCGGTGTAGATACCGTATACTGCTGATTATTGTGGCCCGGAGCCGCTACACCTACGTTTGTATCATCCTTGATACCTGTAGTGTGGTTGGTACCGGCATAGGTGCTGGACTGGAGCATGATCTCTATCACGCCGGTGGTCTCATAGAGATGTATCTCACCTGTGGTCTGGCTGGTACCACTCAGGCTCTGCAGGTTATTATACTTGACCACAAAGATCCTGTTTGGCGCTGTGCCGGTGAGGAAGTACGATACGTTGCTCGCAGAGGTCACACCATAGTCACCCACAGCCAGAGCGATCTCATGCAGTGGATTGCGGAAACCAGCAGTAGGCGGGAATGTCTGGGCTACATACTGTAGGGATCCGGTAGTAGCAGGGTATGGATTGGACAGTGAGATCCATCCGTTAGTGCTGCACCATACTTGTGTATAGGTATTGCAATAGAATGGGAAGTTGAAACCGCTACCGAGGGTAAATGGCCCCGCTACACCATCATCAGTACTGCTGCCAAAGCCAAACTCATCGACAAAAGAAGCAGTAGGCACGTTCGTAGCAATACCTGCTATAGATGCATATGGTACAGCGGTCACAGTATAGTCAGGCAGACAGACGCTGGATGGCGGATTCCTCATGGTCAGGTTCAACTGCACAGTATCGGCACCATTACAGAATGATGTATCATGCGGGGTCACACGAGTGGCCAGGAATGGATTGGTCGTGAGCCTTACCATTGAGTCATTGGCGCAGCCATTATCATCTACGTGGAGGTGATAGGTGGTGTCACGGTTTACAGTCACAGATACCGATGCACAGGTATCGCAGTCTCCTGTAGGTGGGGTCCACAGATAGTGCAGTACATTAGGTATAGCTATACCGAAGCGCATGTTAGGCCTGTTGCCATTGAATGTAGGCGTGGCAGTGATGCCGCAGCCATTACCCGTAGCGGTACTGCGGGAGTAGGCCACAGTATTGGCCGTAGTAGCTGTATAGGCTACATAGTCACTGGTAGCACTGCTGGAGAGCGTATAGCACACCTGTACGATGATATTGGATACACCATCCCAGTTGAAATAATGCATGAATGGATGCGGAGACCAGCCCAGGTTTGGTGCTACGTGGCTAGGTGGCAGTACCTCCAGCAGGGTGTTATTGAACGAGCCTGACAGTGCTGTCTGGCTGGTACAGCCCATGCTGATAGAGAAGCTATCATAGCCTGCAGATGTATTGAGCTGGGTCACAAAGAATGAAAGGTCAGTGATAGCACCTGATGAGAGGCCTGCGGCATTCATCTCCGCCGCAGTGATCAGGTATTGGAACTTGGCCTTGCGGTATGAAGCCGAGTATGGCGAGGTCACGTTTGTAGTATTGCTTGCGCTCGTACCTACAGCTCCGATGGCGAGGAGTGCATTATCCGGAGTAGTATCTACCAGTGTGCCGCAGCTCACGAGGTTTTCTACCAGGATAGTCGGGTTGAGGTTGACCACATCGCCAGGACATACATCTACAGCAGATGGGGTGATGGTGATGCGCGGTGCAGCACCTGCCAGTACTACACGCACAGTATCATAGAGCACGCAGCCATTGGATGCGGTCACCTGTACTATGTAGTTGGTAGTATTCATCAGCGGGGTGATGGCAGTCGTAGCGCTGGTAGGCGATGTCACGAGGCCGGTATTGAGCCACTGATAGGTAAATGGCCCGAGCACTGCCGGAGATGCACTCGCCGATATGGTAGTGGTCAGGTATTTACACAGTGAGGTATCACCTGCCGTGCTGGTGGTGAATACCGGTACCAGTACCGTAGCTGTATCCACACAGCTGGCAAAGTGCCAAACGAAATTATATGTACCACCTACTGTGAAGCCGGAGATACCGGTAGTAGCGCTGGTAGGGTTGGCTATAGTAGTGGTGGCCGGATTGCTCGGGAGAGCGGTCCAGTTGCCTGTACCTGTAGCGGCCATGGTCACGCTGCCACCTACGCAGGTAGCCTGGTCAGGACCAGCATCCGGGCGCGATGATACAAAGACCACGGCTGTATCAGTACACAGCGCTGAGCTCCAGGTAAAATAATAAACACCCACAGGGCCGAATCCTGAGATAGATGTAGTAGGAGATGTAGGATTGTGTATCACGGTAGGTGCGGGATTGCCCGGTACTGCTACCCATGTACCTGTACCGGTAGCATTCATAGTCACGGAGTCTACTGCAGACGGGCAGCTCAGGTACTGATCGGGACCTGCAGACTGCGTCACAGAGATGCTCATGGTATCAGATACTACCACGGTACGCGCAGGGTCGCACTGCAGGTAGGTCACGTCTACTATGTATTGAGTGGTGCCATTGGTAGGCGGGCAGAGGGTAGCGGTGTCTGCAGTAGAGATCACTGTAGAGCTACCCAGCTGGTGCCACGCTGTGGTGGTCACAGTAGTAGTATTGGCAGATGGGGTGAACCTGTGAGCAGAGTTGGTAGCGGTCCACTGGGTATTGTTGCGGCCCGGTACGGCATAGCCCACTGTGCCGGTGCTGTTTTGGATACCTTCTACGGCATTACCATTATTCCAGGTAGAGCATACCACCTTCTGAGCGATATAGGTCTCTACAATATTAGTACCCTCATAGAGTACGATCTGGCTGGTAGAGTTGATACTGGTGCAGGAGAACTGCGGCACAGCTGTAAATGACACTACAAACACGCGGCGCGGCGCCTGGCCGAGCGTCACATAGCTGATCGTACCACCGGATGGCGGGTAGATATCCTGGTATGGGCCCATGATGCTATTGAGGGGCAGGTTGGCATTGGGTAGCGGCAGTGATGTGGTAGCGGTATTCAGCTGCCAGTTGCAGCTACCACCGGCATAAGCAGTATTGAAACTGATGATACCGTTTGAGCCTATCACGAGCTGAGAATAATTGTTTCCAAAGAAACAGAATGTGAAAGGCATGGTAATAGTATTGGACCACACGTCATCTGAGGTCACCGGCACGTTAGTAGCGCCAGTGGTAGGGATGGTGATAAATGGTACTGAGTCTACCGTGTAGGCGCTCGTGTATCCGGTCTGTACTTTGGTAGCACTGGCATTGTAGCAGCTCACGCCACCGCATGGGATATTGACGCTATGCGATCCGTTGATGGTCACATTCGGTTGGCCGGGGTAGGTCTGCGCCTGTATACCCAATACACTCACGATCAGCAGGAGTGCAATAGATAAATTCTTCATCATTTTGATTTTGTTCTAAATAGGGAGAGACCCGATCTGCACAGGGATGCTTTGACATCAGACCTCTCTAGTACTCAATAGTTTGTCTTTTAACTCTGTAATGATACGATATTTACTTTTATCTGAAAAGCTGGAAGTTTCCTTCCGCTGAGCTTTGCTTGGTTTTAGACGCGTCAGCAGGGTCCGGCGTCTCTACGGTCACAAAGTATGTATAGGTGTCAGAGGCCTGTGCATTGCCGCCAAAAGCTCCATCCCAGCCCGGTGAGGCAGGATTGTCATAGACCAGCTGGCCCCATCTGTTATACACGCGGAAGGCGGTGACCCTGGCAGTAGAGCCCGGGCCATTCAGCACCGGATAGAAATGCTCATTCTTTCCGTCTCCGTTTGGCGTAAAGGCCGAAGGCATCCTGTAGATACCCGGCTCTATCACCACATAGGTGATGAACTTGGTATTGGTACAGCCATTATTATCCGTCACAGTCACATAGAAAGTATCGAGGCCGGTATGCTGGGTGGTAGCTCCAGTACTGGCCTCGGTCGGAGATACGACATTGGCTGCAGGCGTCCAGGCATAGGTGGTCAGTACTGCGCTGCCCACCGGCGTCACTGACAGCCTGTTGGTATCTGCAGCAAAGACTGTATCCTTCAGCGCGTCCAGGAAGATCTGCGGGCAGCTGAGTGTAGCAGTGATAGAGGTAGAGGCCGTACAGTTATTGACGTCTGTCAGCACTACAGTATAGGTACCAGAGCTATCTATATTATATGTAGCACCGGTAGACTGATCTGCGGTCCATACATATGTATCTGAGGCCGATGCCGGCGTGGCGCTGGCTGTGACCGGTATAGGTGTGCAGCCGCAAGCGCTGAATGTGCTGGCAGAGTCCAGCTGCACAGTAGGCGATGGCGCACTGCTGAGCACAAACTGTGAGTCTGTAGGGCAGCCCACGCTGGCTACCACATCATAGGTACCAGGTCCGGTCGCTACAAAGGTATTACCGGAGGCCACCTGTGTCACACCCTGCATCCACACCACCGGATAGCCCAGCGGGTTGGTGGTCACAGTGATCGTATCTACCTCATTGGAGCAGATAGGATTTTTGTATGGGGCAAAGTTGATAGCCGGAGGATTAGACACTACGACATGAGTAGTATCAGAGAAGAGGTGACAACCGTTTGCATCGAGCGCTGTATAGGAGTATACTCCGCTGCTGGTCACCGGCACTGCAGAGGCGCTGCCACCTGCTGGCGTCCACACATAGTTGCTATACCCCTGATCCGTCTCCAGCACCACATTGCCTCCGATACAGAATGAGTCCGGTCCGCTGGAGGTCACATGCAGCCTCGGATGTGCGAAGGAGTCTATCGTAGCAGTATCGGAGTAGTAGTAGCAGGCAGAGCCGGCAGCCATGACACGTACCAGGTAGAGGCCACGTGGATGGGCTACCTGGGTAGAGCTAGTACCCAGCGTATCACGGCCTGACCCTTGAGTAGTATCGAGTACAAACCACTGATAGTTGCTGTAGGTACCTGATACTGACAGCTGCGCTGAGTCAGTATAGCAGATAGTAGCGCTGGAGTTGACATGCACGCGTGGTGTCGGTACCACATTCACAGTCACAGAGTCCAGGCCACGGCAGCCGTTTGCATCTATAGCTATTACATAGAACTTAGTCGTGTCATATACCTGAGCGAGCGGAGTGCCGGATGCAGCATTATCCAGGAAACTGGCCGGAGTCCAGGCATATGAGCTGATCGCGTGGCCACTGGTGAAGGTGAGGCGGGAGGTGTCTCCCGGACAGATAGTGACCGGAGCAGCCGTGACACTATGGCCGAAGGTAGTGACATCTATATGTACACTATCCCTCACGTGGCAGGTGGTAGGGTTGGTAAACTGATTGATGGTCAGGTACTCATCTACATAGTATGTCTGAGGCGTAGTAGGCCATGCCAGTGGGTTGTGGATATTAGTATTGCTGATAGAAGTAGCCGGTGTCCACACAGTATTGCCCAGCGCCACAGTAGAGCCATTCATAGGTGTGAAGCGCCAGCCCTCTGCAGATGATACCACGTAGGTAGAGTTATTGCGGCCAGGTGCAGCCACTCCTATACCGGTACTGTCTTTGATACCCGTAGTATGATTGGCAGAGTAGGTACTGGAGAGCAGCATGATGTCTATCACACCACTGGTCTCATGCAGGTGTATCTCACCAGTGGTCTGGCCTATACCGCTCAGGCTCTGCAGGTTGGTATACTTGATCACCATGGTACGGTTAGGTGCTGTACCACTCATAAAGTAGGTCACGTTACCATTATTCACCTCATAGTCTCCTACCATCAGCGCTATCTCATGCATAGGGTACTGGAAGGCGGATGACGGCGGGAATGACTGAGCCACATACTGCAGGCTGCCGGTGGCATTAGGATATGGGTTTACAAAACTCATCCAGCCATTGCTATTGATATAAAAGCGATTGTAGCTCTGGCAGTAGAATGGGAAATTGAAAGGTATATTGAACGGACCGGCTGTACCGTCATCTGTATTATTAAATCCAAATGCATCGAGGAATGATGAGGTAGGCACCGCAGTACCTACACCACTGATGGCCGCATATGGTATAGACTGCACCACATAGTCCTGCAGGCACACTGCAGGCGGCGCATTGGTCAGCAGTACATCCAGCTGTACAGTATCCAGGCCACAGAGGGTGGTATCCGGTACGGCGTTGATGCCGATATTCTTATTGGTCGTGACACGGATGATGGTGTCATTCACACAGCTGTTATTATGTACAGTGAGGCGGTAGGTGCTGTCAGCATTTACGATCACTGCTGTCTGAGGGCAGGTATCACACACCAGCGTGGCAGGGCTCCACTGGTAGGTCATCACATCCGGCACGGACATACCTATACGTATGTTAGGACGGGTATTGAGTATAGTCGGGAAACTATTCAGGCCGCAACCCTGCAGGCCACTACCAAAGTCTATATCATAGATACTGGATCCATAGTAGCTGGTAGTGCTGGTAGCTACATAGTCGCTGTTATTGAATGAAGTACTGTTTCTCGTATAGCATATCTGGATCACGATATTGGAGTAGCCGTCCCAGTTGAAGAAATGCTGTGTGAAAGGGTGCTGGCTCCAGCCGGTATTGGTCACGAAAGATGTAGGGAATGTCACCTCCTGCAGGCCTGTCACAAAGGTGGTGAGGGAATCCTGAGAGGTACAGCCGATACTCACGCGCAGACTGTCATACGGCACCGTACTGGCCATCTGCGTCACAAAGAATGAGATATCAGTGATAGTACCGGAGGTGAGCCCCGCCGCATTCATCTCAGAGGCACGTACCAGGTACTGCGCGCGTGCAGCAGGATAGGTGCCATTGTATGGCGTACCTGACACGGATGATACGTTGTCATTACCCACTGTACGGAGGTCCAGATAGGAGTTTGTCCAGAGTGAATCCACCAGGCCGCACTCTACCACATTCTCAGCAAATCCTTGTCCGTTTAGCGTCACCGTATCTCCCGGGCACACATTGTTATTAGATGGAGTGATGGTGATGCGTGGAGCGGAGCCTTCTATATTTACAGGCACACTATCTCCTATCACACAGCCTCCTATAGCAGATACCAGTACATGGTACCAGCCACTATTGCGTAGCGGGGTGATGGCTGTGGTAGCAGCTGTAGGGCTCTGCACCAGATTGGCCGGGGTCCACTGATAGGTATACGGACCTACACTGGCCGGCACAGCAGTGGCAGTCAGGGTAGTGCTGGTATATTTACATATAGATGAATCTGCCGCTGTCACCGAGAGGTTAAACTTCGGCACGTTTCGCACCATCACCGTATCATAGTTCTTGCACCCTCCTATCAGGTCCCCATGCACCACATACCCCACGGTAGAGTTTGGCACCGGTGGCCCCACTATGATGGCAGAGCTATCACTATTATACCCTACCACACCTATAGGTGCACCACCTGTAGCACTATCAGTCCACTCGTAGTGTGTGGCGCCATGCGCCTGTATGGTCACCGGCTGGCCACCATTGCAGTACACCAGGTTAGGCCCGGCATAGAGGCCGTTTAGCACAGATATGGTAAAGGCATATACCTGCTTAGCAGGCTTAGGACAGTTGGTATCAGACACGGTCAGGTAGAGATAGTGGAATCCGCTATCCGCATTTGTCGGTATCCAGTTTACGGTGAGTGTAGAGGTATCATGTATGCCTCCGGTATGTGTCACGGTATAGGTAGAGCCCGGCAGTATCTGGCTGAAAGCTGCCGAATCTTTGACATAGGCAAAGGAGTCAGCGCTGGTAGCCTTGAGTACAAACCTGAGCGGAGATCCCGGGCACACACCTATATTAGTACTGTCATATACCACTCCACCCGTCACATGTGCAGGATCAAAAAAGTTGGTCAGGAATGGCGGCGGCGAGCTCTGGTAGATCGGATTTATAGCACAGTTGACCACTACCAGCTGTATATCGCGCATGGTAGAGCTGACCAGTACTCCATTATGATAGGCATCTACCTGTACGGCAAATACAAAGTTGCCCGACTGAGTTGGGGTAAAGTTTACGTTTCCGGTATGAGTATCAAATGAAAAGGTCGAAGCATAAACGCTAGGCGCACCAAACGGGTTGGTAGCAGTACAGCCAGACTGAAAAGGGATAGGAGTACCACCGAAAGTACGCGGATTGATCAGGCTGTATACCAGCGAGTCACCGCTCAGGTCCACCGCGCCCTGAGAGAAATTCACATTCTGATTCATACAGAACACATTGACCGGATAGGCAGCAAACTCAGGATTGTCCTGACAGTTGCCACTGGCTGGTGTAGTGAGTGTGGCCGCTATATCCAGATCGGCTCCCACAGTAGCCAGGTTTGTGATGGCAGAGTTTCGGGCGCTTACGTCCATCTCGGCAGTCACCGTACATCCCGGCGGGATGCTAAATGGTGCGGTGATATAGTTGCGGTATAGGGTGCCATCAGGTGTGCCCGGCGGTATGGTGCCCAGGCCGCCATTATAGTAGGTACAGGTCGTCTTGATACCCGGGCAATATAGCGGGAGGGTATCATTGATAGCCTGCGAGTATACATCTGAGGCAGTGATAGACGTAGGGATCGTAGTGCTGCCACAGTTATTGGTCAGTGTAAATGTAAAAGAGCTCGGATCATAGGGGGCTGAAGAAGAGGCTTCGCAGGAGTAATAGCAGGTGAAAACCAACCTGTACTGTCCGTTTCCGATACATTGGAAGTATATATCGCCGCCCTTGAAGTGAGAGGCCTTTGCATCCTGTGAGGATAGCATCACTCCAGCAAAAAATAAGGCGATGGATAAGATCTTTGTAAAATTCTTCATATGAGCGACGGAGTTTTTAAGAATTCTTGACAAATTTAGCAATAATTTCAACTCAGAGTCTTGTGTGGGCAACAATTGACCGTAATAAAAAAGCCTGTTACCTAAGGATGATTTCAGGGTAAAAAAACCACCTCACACGACACCATTATACTAAGACTGATTTAGTCCCTGAGTGGTTGCGTTGCTTTTTTGTGTTAAATGCCGTATACTTGCACCCAATTTGATTAACCAAAACAAACTACACGATGAAAAAAATTGTTAGCTTTTTCGCGGCAGCAGCACTGGTAGCTACTATGATGACTACCTCTTCTTGCTCAAAGACTTGTGAAGCAGGATACGAAGGCTCCGATTGCAAAACTGAAGTAAGGGCAAAATACCTCGGCAACTGGTCTGAGAGCGGTACTTACACTTCCGGCTCTGTACAAGGCCCTATCAACTCACTGGCAGTAGTAAAGTCTACCTCCAGCGGCTCTGTAAACGACTTCATCTCTACTTTCACTTTCAACGGTTCTGCTTACTCTATCAAGGCTACCCTCGGTACTGATGGCAAGACTTTCACTATCGCTTCTCAGTCTGAGCCAGATGGCTCTACTGCTACAGGCGAAGGTTCTTTCCCTACCAGCACTACTGTGACTGAGACTGTACACCTGTCTTATCCAGCTTCTGGTACTAACGCTGCATTCACTGTAGACGTAGCACTGACTGGTACTAAGCAGTAATCAGTTCTTCTGAATAATACTACGGGGCTGCCTTTGGCAGCCCTTTTTTTGTGCCTGATAGTCCGGATCACTCATCAGCTCATCATGCTGACCTGCTGAAGATGCCTATAGCTGATGCCTCTTATCATGACCATATCAGTATGCCAGCCGAAATCTGGCGACGACGGCATGACCCAAAACAATAAAGGCCCCTGCTATGCAGGGGCCTTTGGCTAAAGATATATCTGGTATTGATTACTTCTTTTGCTGATCTTGCACTGCGCCGCCAAAGCCGGTCTTCTTAGGTGCAGTACCATTCTTCTGATCTTGTACTGCGCCGCCAAAACCTGTAGGCTTTGTAGCACCGCTCTTCTGGTCTTCTACAGCACCACCGAAACCGCCTTTGCCACTTGGCTTAGGATCAGCCTTAGGGGCTGGCTTTGGAGTAGTATGGTGAGCAGCTGGTTTAGCACCTTTCTCTGCCGGCTCGCTCTTCAGTTTTTCTTCTGCAGCGAGGGTTACTTTATCTTCACATGCTTTGGCCAGGGAGTCATCCAGAGACTTTACCTTGTCCTGTACCAGCTGGTCTATAGTAGCATTGTCTGCATCTTGTGCCTGCTTGTTGGCAGCATCGTTATTGCAGGCAGTGAGGGCCATACCTATCATGGCTACAGAGCAGAGTTTTATGAGTGTCTTTTTCATTTTTATATGTTGGTTTATTCGGTTTGAAAATTGGGATTACTTAGTCTCTGCTGTTGCACTTGCCTTCAGCTCTTCTACCTTCGCGTTTACAGCTGCTTCGAGGTTCTTGTCACAGTCGTCAGACTTAGCCTTTACCTCATCTACTACCTTTGCTGCGTAGATAGAGTCCGCTTTTGCTTTTTTCTGGTCCTCAGTGAGCGGAGTATACTTAGCACCGCAGCTGCTCAGGATCAGTGCCGCCATAGTACCGAGGGCGAATAATGACATTACTGATTTTTTCATGATGTTGATTTTTATAGTTTAATGAAAGAATGTACGAATTTAACAGTATTGATGCTCAGAAAAAATATTTTTCTCCTCACAAATAAACAGAATCATGCTTTTATCAACAAAAGCTGGCTCACATTTTTACTATCTTAAATGTATGTGAGCCAAATATGTCAGATACAGCTACTACATATATACCCGGCGCTATATCTGACAGAGAGAGGCCTGTATGAGAGGTAGTGAGTGGCACAGTGCGGAGTACCTGGCCTGCTATCGTACTGATCTCTGCCGTAGCCCCCTGCAGGTCCTGTGCGTCTACCCATAGCATATCCTGTGCCGGATTGGGATAGAGCTGTATGTGTGCATCAGCTGCCACATCACGCACTGCTGTGACATGAGAGATAGATCCGCCCAGCGCCTCAAAACTGCCTGCAAAATCCTGCAGGTATTGATTGGCTATATCAGCATCATGTATGATGATCATGTTCTCGTCATTCTTGGTATCTGCCGTCACAGACCAGTTGTGGCTGCCGGTCAGTACCAGCGGGTCCATGGTGGGATAGTCAGGATCGGCTATCATCATTTTGCTATGATACACCATATTATTGCTGCTATATATCTTCAGGTCATTGCCCATCACAGGTGAGAGTGTGTTGTAAGCACTGTAGCCCATGCTAAACTCGTCCATAATACCCTTTACGGTAATACCCGGAGTATTGTATTTGGTCACCGTTGCATTGGCATTGGGAGCTTCTGTATAGGTGTACACGCCAAAGAACAACTCCTTATCCACCCCATTGATAGCTGATACGATATGGCTGTTGGTATTATCAGCCGGGCTGAAATACACCTCTACCGTCCTGCCATCTACTGTGAAGGTATTGGTAGCGCTCGCAGTCTTGAATGCACCGAATTTCGAGTTAGCGGCATTAGGTGATGGTCCGTTGCTGCCCCACATCATATTAAACTGTGCCAGATAGGCATTGGCCACATGTGGGTCCTGTATGATCACCGCGTTATTGGTACTCTTGTCAAACATAGATTCAGTCCAGTTGGTTGAGCCTGTCCATACCGTCGCATTCACAGTATCAAAGACATCTATCACTACAAATTTGTTATGCATGATATTATAAGATGAACCTGACGGGCTGGCCAGTGTCGCGATACCACTATTCAGCAGGCCCATGGAGGTGCTGGCGTTATCCTTGCCGTCATATATATAGCGGATAGTGACGCCACGGGCCTGGGCCGCATTCAGCGCAGCTGCTATATCACTCATGCCACTGCCCTGAGAGAACTGGTACACAGCTATATCCAGGGTATGATTGGCCCTGTTGATATAGGATATCAGGGTATCATCCAGGCTATGGTACAGGTAGGTCGCCTTATTGCCCGGAGTGGCAAAGGTGGTATCCACCGGTGTATTAAAGTATACCTTGATCTTGCTGCTGCCTGCGGCAAAAGAGCTCAGTGAAAGGGCCGCCAATATTAAGAATGCGTAGAAATGTTTTAGCATCGAATGATTTATAACTATAGATAAGTAAGCAAACTTACACAACTTTTGAAAACAGCCTGCTTTTTAACTTTGGCAGGCAGCATGCCTTACACACAGCCCATCTATTGCCTATCCGTGACAAAAAACTATCTTAGCGCACACTAATGAAATTCCTCGAAGATATAGGCGGCTACCTGGTCATGATACGCCACGCATTTTCCCGCCCGGAAAAGGCTGCCATGTACAGCAAGGAGACATTTCGCCAGATGGTGGATATCGGCATCGGCTCTTTGTCTATCGTAGCTATCATTTCTACCTTTATGGGTGCGGTCACGGCCGTACAGTTTAGCTACCAGCTGAAAAGTATCGGCCTGGTACCTATGTGGTGGATGGGCTCCATCGTGCGCAAAGGGCTCATACTGGAGCTGGCACCTACCATCACCTCCCTCCTGCTGGCCGGCAAGGTAGGCTCTAATATAGCTACAGAGCTGGGCAGTATGCGTATCTCAGAGCAGATAGATGCCTATGAGATCATGGGGGTCAATACACGCTCCTATCTGGTGGGTCCCAAGATACTCGCAGCCATAGTAGTGATACCGATGCTGATCGTACTGGCTGTGGCCCTGGGCATCTTGGGCGGCTGGGCCGGCGGCGTACTGGGCCATTTCTTTACTACCGCAGAGTATATCCGCGGCCTGCAAGACAATATGAAGAACTGGGACGTGATCGTGATGTTTATCAAGTGCTTGTTCTTTGCCTTTATCATCGCCTCTATACCGTGCTACAAGGGCTACAACGTATCCGGCGGCGCACTAGAGATAGGCAGGGCCAGTACACAGGCGGTGGTACTCACCAGTATCATGCTGGTGGTAGTCAACTTTTTTATCGCATTTTTCCTCCTCGGAGAGTAGACAGACAGCGTGATAGAGATCAATAATATCAAGAAGTCGTTTGGTGAGCAGCAGGTGCTGAAGGGTATCTCTGCCGTCTTCAAAGAAGGCAAGTGCAACCTGATCATAGGCAAAAGCGGTAGCGGCAAGACCGTGACCCTCAAAACCATGGTAGGCCTCGTAGAGCCGGATGAGGGCGAGGTACTGTACGATGGCCGTTCTTTTACCAAAATGAACTTTAAAGAGCGCAAGCTCATCCGCCGTGAGATCGGTATGCTATTCCAGGGTGGTGCTCTCTTTGACTCTATGACCGTAGAGGAGAATATCCGCTTCCCGCTCGATATGTTTACCGATATGTCCATAGCAGAAAAGACTGAGCAGGTCAATATCTGCCTGAAGCGGGTGAACATGGTCAATACCAACAAAAAATATCCCGGCGAGCTGAGCGGTGGTATGAAAAAGCGCGTAGGTATAGCCCGCGCCATCGTGCTGAATCCCAAATATCTTTTCTGTGACGAGCCAAACTCAGGCCTGGACCCCAAGACCTCCCTGGTGATAGACGACCTGATACAGCATATCACAGAGGAGTACCAGATGACCACCGTGATCAATACGCACGATATGAACTCTGTGATGGGCATCGGCGACCATGTGGTCTTCCTCCACGAGGGCTATAAATACTGGGAGGGCAATCGTGAGGAGATCATGCAGATCACCGAGGGTGAGCTTTTTGATTTTATATTTGCATCCGACTTTTTGAAAAACCTGCGCCGCAATGCCAAGGTTTAATTATTAATATTGTCCTCGTCAATTATCAATTGTAAATTATCAATTATACATTATGTCAGTTCTGGTAAGTAAAAACAGCAAGGTGATCGTACAAGGCTTCACCGGCAAGGAAGGTACCTTTCACGCTACTCAGATGATAGAGTACGGTACCAATGTGGTAGGCGGTGTCACACCTGGCAAGGGTGGTGAGAAGCACCTCGACAAGCCTGTATTCAATAGTGTAGCCGATGCACGCAAAGCTACCGGCTGCGACGTATCTATCATATTTGTACCACCTGCATTTGCAGCTGATGCCATCATGGAGGCTGCTGACGCCGGCGTAGAGCTGATCGTCTGCATCACTGAGGGCATCCCTGTGCAGGACATGGTCACAGCACGCAATTATCTCAGCACGCGCAGCTCCCGCCTCATCGGGCCAAACTGCCCTGGGGTGATCACTCCGGGAGGTGCCAAGGTGGGCATCATGCCGGGCTTCGTATTCATACCTGGCCGCATAGGCATCGTGTCTAAGTCCGGTACGCTGACCTATGAGGCAGCAGACCAGGTAGCCAAGGCCGGCCTCGGTGTATCTACCGCTATCGGTATCGGTGGTGACCCGATCATCGGCACTACTACCCGCGAGGCTGTAGAGCTCTTTATGAATGATCCTGAGACTGACGCTATCGTGATGATAGGCGAGATAGGTGGCAGCCTGGAGGCTGATGCCGCCCGCTGGATCAAGGCTAACGGTAATAAGAAACCGGTCATAGGTTTCATAGCCGGCCAGACAGCACCTCCGGGCCGCCGTATGGGCCACGCAGGTGCCATCATAGGCGGCGCCGAAGATACAGCAGCAGCCAAGATGCAGATCATGCGTGACTGCGGCCTGCATGTAGTAGACTCTCCGGCCTCTATCGGCGAGATGGTGGCCAAGGTGATGAGCAGCGTAGCGGTATAAGCAAACCCACTAGCTAAAATCATACACATGAAAAGATCCATCTTCTGCGGGCTGCTGATATCTATTATACTGATGTCATGCAGTAAAACCACTGATCAGACTGCTGACTGGGTAGGCATCTACACCGGCGCTGCCGGCTCCTCTATCAACAGGGTGCTGGTGACCAAAGTAGACAACAGTACGCTCAAAATGGAGCTCCAGACACAGGTGTCGTCTTCCTACTATACCTACGTGACATTGTATAACGTGCATATCAATACCAGCACTACTGCCAGTGTCAATGAAAACGGAAGTATAGCTGGCTTCTCTGATACCTATCTTTTCACAGGCACATGCGCACGGTCTGGCAATATGATCAACGTGGCGGGGTCTGGCACCAGCACCACGCACTCTTCAGATGTGAAGTACTACTACTTTACCGGCACGAAATAAAATTCCTTTTAATTTTTAAAGCCTCACAAGCATCTGATTGTGAGGCTTTTTTATTTCACTTTGACCTAGTCATCTATATTTTTTGGGGTAATGCTGAAACTTTTTGGGTCCGCTATGCGTACATGAGCATACGATTCAAAAAAGAAAACAGTCATGAGAAAAATACTATTCATCGCCACAGTACTCGCCACCACAGTATTTATGACCAGCTGCAGCAAGTCTTCTAATGAGACTGACTACGCGTCTAAATGGGCCGGCGTATACAATGATCCTACGTCTGTGCCAAACGATGGTACCAGTACGACTGCCAGCCTCAATAATGTGATCGTGAGCAAGGTAAACGCCAGCACCCTCAAGATCCAGGTCAAGGCACTCGAGACCAACTATATCTACACCTACGTGACGCTAAAGAATGTATCGCTCAATGGTGCTACCAAAGCATCTATAGATGAGACCGATGCACTGACAGAGTCTACGGGCACCTATCATATCAAGGGTACCGTGGAGCTGAATGGCACACAGCTCACGCTCAATGCTATCGCTACCAACACTGCAGCTACCAAAGAGTCTGATGTACGCACGCTGCACTTCTCAGGCTTCTACAATCAGTAAATCTCCAGATCAACATAGTTTTGAAACCACTCCTCGGCCGGGGAGTGGTTTTGCTTTTTTTACGCCTGCCGGCATCTCTCATGCGGCATCTGGTTACAGGTTGTTTATTTCACAAAAAGGGTGTAGCGGCTTACCATCTTTTTACCATATTTGCGGCCATTACAAAACCGCAAAACATCATGAAGTCATACACCACGCTCCTCACCGAACTCACCAATGGCATCCTCCTCGTGACACTCAACCGCGAAGACAAACTCAACGCACTGAACAAGGCCGTGATAGGCGATCTGAATGATGTAATGGACGAGGTGTATGCCAATGCAGAGATCAAAGGCGTAGTACTCACAGGCAAGGGCAGCAAGGCTTTTGCCGCAGGTGCAGACATAGCAGAGTTCAAAGGACTGGATGAGGCACAGGGCACTGCGCTGGCCAAGCGTGGTCACGACGTATTCAACAGGATAGAAATGTGCCCTAAGCCGGTGATCGCCGCCGTGAATGGCTTTGCGCTGGGTGGTGGCTGTGAGCTGGCTATGGCCTGCCATATCCGTATAGCCAGTGAGAATGCGAAATTTGGCCAGCCGGAGGTAAACCTAGGCCTGATACCGGGCTACGGTGGCACACAGCGCCTCGTACAGCTGATAGGCAAAGGCAAGGCACTGGAGCTGCTCATGACCGCTGACATGATAGACGCACACTGCGCGCAGAAGCTAGGCCTCGTCAATGATGTGGTACAAACAGTAGAACTGATAGACCACTGCAAAGCCATGGTAGCCAAGATCGCCAGCAAGGCACCATTCGCTATCGCGCAGGTGATACAGTCCGTATACGCTCACTTCAAAGATGGCATCGACGGCTTTGATACTGAGATCTCCCTCTTTGGCAAGTGTGTCACTACTGATGATTTTGTAGAAGGTACAGCAGCTTTCCTTGAGAAGAGGAAGGCAAACTTCAAGGGCAAATAACCGGCTCCCTTTTTATCGGATAAACAGCAGCTCTTCCATCTCGGCGGAGGCTGCTATACGTTTTCAGCTATTGATCTTTTTATCCTTTAGCCGGGTATCTACCCAGTAGCCGAGGTCTATCTGGGCGTCGAGGTCCCGCAGTTTGCCGTCATGGATAGATTGCCTGAGCCTGACCAGCCCATCTTTGCGCGAGAGGGCAGGCGCATTAGCTATCGCATAGGCATGACTGAAGAATAAGTCCAGCTCTGCGGAGATTATCTTCTTGCGCTTTGCCCAGAGCTTTGAGGCTTTGATCTGGTATACTGCTACATCATAGTGCCGCATATCTATCTGTGCCAGTACCATGAGTGGCCTGATATATGGCTGGAGGTCTATCCTGATATCTTTGGTGGCCACCAGCTCATCCAGCTTTTCATATCCCTCCTTGCTTCTCCCTGAGTGTATCAGTGGTATGGCCCACTCCCACAGCACATCAAACCGCTCCTGTGCGGGCATCTCGTACTCTGTCCGGTAGGTGCGCTCCCCCCATAGGCAGGCCTCTTCATAGTTGCCCGTCTTGCGGGCTATATAGCACCTGAGGTGCGACATGTGGTACTGTGCTCTCAGGGTGCTGCTCTGATCCAGGTATCGCAGTGGTGTGCGCATATCCAGCTCCAGCTGCACCAGCATGGAGAGAGCGCGGTCATAGTTGGCCTGCATACAGTCCTGCACAGCCGAGTTGATACGCATGGAGATATAGCCGCTGGCATGCACATCCCTCATAGCCGGATTCAGCGTGAGAAACTCCCTGAATCCATCCTCTGTCTTCTGCAGATTCTGTAGATCATTGATCTGCGCATAGGTCCTTTTGTGGATGTCATACCAGTGCGCCTTTGCTTGTATACTTTTCAGCCCCTCTGCCTTTTTTTTCAGCATCGGATGTTTCAGCATGTCTTTCAGCTCAGCATCCTTATCACCTGCATTCATCATGCTGTAGTTGACCGAGCTGAGCTCCCACAGGTCAGATGCCTCCTCGTACGCGGCGACTACCTTTCTCCTTTCTGTCTCCATAGCATTCACCTCATCGTAGCGCAGCAGTGCCCACAGGCACACACGCTTCAGGCTATAGGCATAGAGCACAAAGCCATAATGCTCCAGGTAGATGGCCTCCTTTATTACTTTGTCCACAGCTACGAGGGCATCGTCATGCATGCCGTGGTCCGCCAGTATCTTGGCGTCCTGTAGGTCTTTGAGCAGCCGTGTATGTTTCCACTCCGGATCATCAAAACTGCGCAGGCTCTTGAGCAGTATTTTATTGAGGTAGTACTTATCATCAGCCAGCTGCTTGGGCTGTACATTCAGTTTTTTGGCCAGGGTTTTGGCATCATAGTTCTCCTCGCCCTCCAGTATGTGAAACAGCCTCAGGTACTGCCGCTCGCTGCGCGAGTCTCCTACAGACGAGAGGAAATTTTTCCGCTCCGCCGCATCCAGCGATTGGATGAGCCGCACCAGATGATCCTTTTTAGGCACACTTAATATTTGAAGGGAAAATAATGTAAAATCCAGAAACAGAGCGTTCAATGATTCCGATAATAGGAGCGATTTGTCGCACGCGGCCCTCCCCTACTCGCCTAGCTTTGCGGCACAACCATAAATCACATCCACCATCAACCCCACTCCGATGATCCATTTCAGATCCCTATTATCCGCTGCGCTATTATTATGCTGCATGATGGCCTTCGCCCAGGCCCCGCAGGGTATCAGCTACCAGGCTATCGTGCGCGATGCGCAGGGCGCTCCCGTAGCTGCCACACAGGTATCAGTACGCTTCACGATACACGATGTATCCCCTACGGGCAGCATCGTGTTTCAGGAGGTCCATCACAGGGCTACCAGCCCGCTCGGCCTGTTCACTACGGTGATAGGCAGCACCACCGGTGGCATAGGCAATCTGGCCGCAGTGAACTGGGGTAGCGGCTCAAAATTCCTACAGGTAGAGATAGACATAGCCGGCGGCAGCAACTATACTGACATGGGCACTCAGCAGCTGATGAGTGTGCCGTATGCCCTCTTTGCAGGCAATGCTGCGAATGGCACCACTGGTCCCACAGGAGCCCAAGGTCCTGTGGGTAGCAGCGGTGCTACAGGTGCACAGGGCGCCACCGGCGCGACTGGCGCAGCAGGTGCCAACGGGGCCAACGGCAGCAATGGTACGACAGGACCACAAGGCCCTGCGGGCAATACCGGCGCTACCGGCGCACAGGGCCCTACCGGACCCGCAGGTGCGGCGGGTACTACCGGCGCTACGGGTCTGCAAGGAGCGACAGGGAATAACGGCGCAACAGGCGCTCAAGGTACAACAGGCCCGACAGGCCCTGCGGGATCTGATGGCCTTACCGGTCCTACAGGCTTAGCAGGTCTCAATGGAGCTACAGGTGCCACAGGCGCACAAGGTATCACAGGCCCTGCGGGCAATAATGGCGCGACAGGTGCACAAGGACCTACAGGTGCCGCGGGCCCAGCAGGTCTCAATGGTGCTACAGGCGCTACAGGCGCACAAGGTATCACAGGCCCTGCGGGCAATAATGGCGCGACAGGTATACAAGGACCGACAGGTGCAGCGGGCGTAGCAGGCCTCAATGGAGCTACAGGGGCCACAGGCGTACAAGGTGTCACAGGCCCTGCGGGGAATAATGGCGCGACAGGTGCTCAAGGACCGACCGGTCCTGCGGGCATAGCAGGCCTCAATGGAGCTACAGGGACCACAGGCGCACAAGGGCCTGCAGGCAATACCGGACCTACAGGGCTGCAAGGTGCTACCGGCGCCACAGGTATACTCTCCGACGGAAGCGCAGCCGGCAATACTCCCTACTGGGATGGCACCCGGTGGATAGTGAGCAGCAACAATATTTACAACAATGGTGGCAATGTAGGTATAGGCACTACCACACCGCTCAATAAACTACAGGTAGAAGGCGATATGCACCTCAACGGGCATTCTGCTTTCTTCAGAGGTGGTGGTGGCGGTGATAAGTATGACGTAGTAAAGTGGAGCCCTGACCGCGACCGCATGGCCATGGGTGGATATGGCGGAGCAGAGCTGGGCTATACTGACGCTACAGCTGGAGACTCTGTGACACCCGTAGTGGTGGTGAATAATGCAGGCAATGCCGGCATCGGTACGCTCAGCCCGGTCAATAAACTACAGGTAGAGGGCAACCTACACATGGATGGACACAATATCTATCTCCGCAGCGACCCTGCAGATCACAGTGACATCATCAGGTGGCAGCCCAACACGGACCGCATAGCGATAGGCGGATACAATGGCGTATCTCTGGGCAACTCTGCCCTCAGTGGAGCGAGCGACTCTGTGACCCCAGTGATGAGCGTATCACTGCGCAATGTAGGCATAGGCACTACCACTCCTGCTGCCAGTGCTGCGCTGGACATCACCTCTACCACACAGGGCGTACTCTACCCACGCCTCACCTCTCAGCAGCGTGATGCGATCCCTACACCTGCACTCGGCCTCACACTCTTCAACACGACTACAGGATGCCTGGAGTTCTTTGTAGGTGGAGCATGGCAGCCGATAGGCTGTGGCTGTGCAGCAGCACCCGCCACTCCGTCCCGTATCTTTGGAGCCTTTACAGGCTTGTGCGCTACTTCGCCTCAGATATTTTCTGTCACACCTGTAGCCGGGGCCAGCTCCTACATCTGGACCGTGCCCGGAGATACAGCAGCAGTGATAGAGCCTGTAGGCAATGGCTCATCGGTCAACATTGTCTTCAATGGATCTGCGACCAACTATACTGTCAATGTAGCAGCGTCTAATCCGTGTGGCACCAGCCCTGCTATCAGTCAGAGTATCACGACTGGCGCCAGCACCTTATCAGCACCGGTGCTAAACCCGATCACTGTAGCTACCAATACCACTATGACCGTGTCATGGCCCACTGTGACCAATGCCTCCGGATACTACATAGACGTAGCAGACAATGGCAGCTTTTATCCCCTGCTGCTTAGCAACTTTGATATCGGCAACGTAACCTCATACACCATATCGGGCTTGTCGTCATGTACCACTTATTATGTCCGCCTGCGAGCATATAACGGCTGCAACCCCGTCAGCGCAAACTCCAATATAAGAAGCCATGCGACTACCACCAGCGGTATGCAGGCGTTTGGCTATACAGGTGCAGTACAGAGCTTTACAGTGCCGGCATGTGTCACCAGTATGTATGTCAAGATATGGGGCGCAGCAGGAGGCAGCGCTGGTGCAGGTGGCGGAGCGGGAGGCTTTATCAGTGGCACAGTAGATGTCACACCTGGCACTACTTACTACATCGTAGTAGGTGGTGGCGGCAGCGCCGGCGGTGGAGCTACCTTTGGTGGAGGTGCAGCCGGCAGTTCAGGCCCGGACGAGCATGGCAACTCGCAACCCGGCTGTAGTGGTGGTGGCTATAGTGGCATCTTCACGGCTCTGCCACTGGCGCAGGGCAATGCCGTAGCCATAGCTGGCGGCGGCGGCGGAGAGGGCATGGTCCGGACCAAAATTTCTAACCTCGCATTTTATAAAAGCGTAGGTGCTGGCGGCGGCGGCGGTGGCTCCAATGGAGCTACTGTATCTGCTGGCTGTGGTGGTGTAGCAGGTGCGGGCTTCGCACTGGCAGGTGCGGCTGGTGCAGGTGGCGGAGGTGGTGGCGGTGGCGGCTACTACGGTGGCACAGGCGGTAGTGCCTGTGGTGGTACCAACGTGTACGGCGGCAGTGGCGGAGGAGGTGGCGCTAGCTTCTATACACCTACTCAGTTTGGTATGAACTTCACCCTGGTGTCGCAGCAGAATGCGCCTCTGGGCCCTACTAATACTACCCTTAGCTCTGTGGGCACCTTGCCACCGGCATCGAGTGATGCTGACTATCTCAGCCCTGCAGGTGCAGTACAGTTTGGCGGTACGCCGGGCCCCGGCGGTCCGGGCAGAGTAGTGATCCGCTGGTAGCAGCGCTCAGTACATCAATATTCTTTCAGCCCCCGGCCATGATTGGTTTGGGGGCTTTTATGTAGGCATTTATTGAGCCTATGTAGTACATATTGTCAGACAGCCCTTTCCATTTATTGCTTCAAAAATCTATCTTCACACCACTCTCAAAAACAAACGTCTGTTTAACCTAACCTGTTGATTGCTTGTTGCCACTGGTATATATTTTTACATTTCTTTACAATTTCCAAAATCGTCCCGCGTCTCTTATAGCGATTGATCGATCATCATCATTTATCCAAGATCAAACGCAACCACATCATGCCTCCCTGACTCCCATATCTGACCACTCCCCTCGCGGCAGATCGTACCACTTAGAAACTATAGAAAGCAAATTTTTCCTAACCCATTCAATTCACTTATTACTATGAGCAACTTAACTATTGGCCTGATAGTAGCGGGATCGCTGCTACTCATCAGCCTTGTCTTTTATCAGTTTATTTTAAAGATCTTCTTTGGCGTAGTGATCATACCGGAAGACAAGATCGGTCTCGTCACTGTGAAGTTTGTCCTCTTCGGAGACAATAAGAAACTCCCGGAGGGACGCATCATTGCTACCAAAGGCGAAGCGGGCTTTCAGGCCCAGACACTCGCTCCCGGTATCTATACAGGCTACTGGATCTGGCAGTATGATGTAGAGCTACAGCCCCTCACCGTGATACCTAACGGTAAGATAGCCCTCCTGCTGGCCCGCGATGGACGCGAGATGCCTACCGGCCAGATACTGGCCCGCAAGGCCGAGTGCGATTCCTATCAGGACGCAGAGAAGTTCCTCAACAATGGTGGATATAAGGGCCGCCAGGCTACCGTGCTGCAGGCTGGTAGCTATAGGATCAATACGTTCCTCTTTGAGATACTCGTCACCGACCTGACCATAATACATGACAATATGGTGGGCATCGTGACCACGCTGGACGGTGCTCAGATCGAGCAGGGCCAGATAGCAGGCAAGGTAGTGCCTGCGCACAATAACTTCCAGGATGCGGATGCATTCCTCACTGCCGGTGGCAACCGTGGTCTGCAGGAGCAGGTCATCCTCTCCGGTAGCTATGCGCTGAACCCCTGGTTTGCCAAGATAGAGGAGGTGCGTATGACGGAGATCCCTATCGGCTACGTGGGTGTCATCATCTCCTATGTAGGTGAAGAAGGCCAGGACCTGAGCGGTGTAGAATTCAAGCATGGCAATATCGTGGCCAAAGGCTACAAAGGTGTCTGGGCAGAACCGCTCGGCCCCGGCAAGTATCCTATCAACCCCTTCATCATGCGCACAGAGCTGGTACCTACTACCAATCTCGTGCTGAACTGGGCCAGCGCACGCACTGAGTCACACCAGCTGGACAAGAACCTGTCTACAATAACCGTACGCTCCAAGGACGGTTTCCCCTTCAACCTCGATGTGTCACAGATCATCCATATACCAAACACGCAGGCGCCAAAAGTGATCGCCCGCTTTGGTAACATGAATAACCTCGTGTCACAAGTACTGGAGCCTACGATAGGTAACTACTTCCGCAACTCCGCACAGGACAGCGATGTGATCGCCTTCCTCGGCACGCGCAAGGAGCGCCAGGAGTCAGCCAAGCTGCACATCGGTGCCGTACTGGAGCAGTATAATGTCTTTGGTGTAGATACGCTGATAGGTGATATCGTACCTCCTGAGAGCCTGATGAAGACCCTCACTGATCGCAAGATAGCAGAGGAGCAAAAGGTGACCTACGAGACTCAGAGACTGGCGCAGGAAACACGCCAGGCACTGGAGAAAGAAACCGCCATAGCCGATATCCAGAAGGACATCGTAAAGGCTGACCAGGGCGTGCAGATAGCCAAGCGTATAGCAGACGCGGCTGTAGAGAAAGCGACAGGTGAGGCCAACTCTGTGAGGCTGCAGTCAAACGCGGAGAGCGACAAGATGAAGATCATAGCTCAAGCAGAAGCGCAACGTACCAAGATGCTGGCCGAGGCAAACTCAGAGCAAGTACGCCTCATGGCAAACGCCGAAGCGGAGAAGATAGCCAAGACCGGTAGCGCAGAAGCTGAGAAGATCCTCGCCATCGGTAAGTCTAATGCAGAGTCCTATAAGCTGTCAGTAGAAGCAATGGGTGGCAATAACTTCACCCAGCTGAAAGTGACAGAAGCCATCGGTGCCAATAAGATCAAGGTGATCCCTGACGTGCTCATATCAGGCAGCGGAGACAGCGCCAACGGCTCCATCAGCGGCCTCCTCGGCATGGAGCTCATGAAACAGATAGCAGAGCGCAAACACGTTACTACTACCGAGACCTCCACAGATAAATAATACCCTTACTGCTAGTACAAAAGCGCAGCACTCATTTGAGTGCTGCGCTTTTGTTTTGTATTACTGTATTCCGTATTTATTGCCGGCCTTGCGCAGTTAGCCGTGAAGCAACAACTTCATCGTATGGCAAAGTTGGCCGTCACTGTTTGAGCCTTCTCGCAGTGTACACTACTGTCGCGTGATTGTATCGCGTGACCAGTCTGCTTAGCGTTTGTAACGCTATGCGGCAAACAATAATAAAAGCTCAGAGAAGGCGTTTAGCCAAAGCTAAACATAAAGTGATGCGCCAACTAATCCTGCTAATTCTAACTATCACCCTCCTCTCCTCTTGTAAAAAAAAATGCGGCACATGCGGCACGCATCAACAATGTGTAGACGGCATCTGCCAGTGCCAGCAGTGGTATGAAGGGACAAATTGCGATATAGCTATGATAGATAAGTTTGTTGGCACCTACATAGGCATCCGGTATACCAATGGCAACAATCCTATCTTAGATACTTTTATAGTTGAAAAACTTGGCCCTCCTGATGCGGCAAATCTTACTCATACAGGTAGTACGGACCAGGGATCCATCAGCCTGCAAAGTTCCACCACAGGTGACTACTTTACCTATATCTATCTACCCAATCAGTTAGGGGATATTCGCAAGAAGTGTGGCAGGGCGACAACTACCGGCACAGGTAGCGACCTTACGCTGACTTATTATTGGATAAACGGAAATGGCACGGTAGATTCCAATACTCTTTATACCTTCATCGGTACCAAGCAGTAAGTGTGAAACCTACCACCGCCATACGTACCTATCTGAATGACCTCCTGCTACTGGCATTCCCGGACAACTGCCTGCTGTGTACCCATCCGCTCATGAGCGATGAGCGGGACATCTGCTACAGCTGTATAGACAGCCTGCCACAGACCGGCTACCATCTCTCATCAGACAATCCGGTAGCCCAGCACCTCTGGGGCCGCGTACCACTGGCACATGCTGCCAGCTATCTACATGTCCGCGATGGCAACGTGACCCAGCAGCTCATACACCTGCTCAAATACAAAGGCAAGAAGAAAGTAGGCATCAAACTAGGACGGCTATATGGCTACAAACTCAAAGAGGCGGGCAGCCACTATCCTAAGGTAGACCTCATCGTCCCCGTACCGCTCCACATCAATCGCCAGCGCCAGCGCGGGTATAATCAGTGTGACTTCTTCGCGCAAGGACTGTCAGAGGTACTCGACGTACCATACGCTCCGGATGTACTTACCAGAGTGAAGGAAACAGTCTCTCAAACAAAGCACAGCCGCTACGAGAGGTGGGGCAATGTAGAAGGCATCTTCCACCTGTCACAGCCCGAAAAGGTCGCAGGCAAAAGTATACTGCTGATAGATGATGTGATCACCACCGGTGCTACGATAGAGTCTGCTGCTGCTACTCTTTTGCAAGGCAAAGACGTGACGCTCAGTATCGCTACCATCGCCACAGCCGGCAGGTAAAATTAATCGCAGCCCGCCGCCATTTACCATATACCATATAGCAACTCTCTGCGTTATAGCATCACAGTTTTGTCAAAAGAAACTGGCAATCAAATGACATGCAAAATGCAAGGTACTGCATGGATGCAGCTACATTTGTATCGTGAAAACGACAAGAGACTAGACCTGTAAAACGTACCACTCCAAGGAGCGATCTGCGGGGTGGTCATACTTAACCCTGATACTCTCCATATATGGCGCGCAGCGTATCTGCCACCTCACCCAGCGTAGCATATTGCTCTACGGCGTGTACCACGTGCGGCATGATATTGCTGCCGTCTACCGTAGCATCTCGCAGGGCGGTGAGTGATTGCTTCACTGCTGCGTTGTCCCGCTTGGCACGGAGTGCGGCGAGTTTGTCTGATTGGACCTTGCGGATAGAGTCATCTATACGCGGCAGGTCTGCCAGCGGCTGCTCTTTCTCTGTGAATTTATTGACTCCTACGATGATCTTGTCGCCGCTCTCTATGTGGCGCTGATAATCGTAGGACGCACGTGCTATTTCCTCCTGCATATATCCTTGCTCGATAGCAGATACACTGCCGCCGAGGCCATCTATGTGGCGGATATACTTCCATGCCTTCTCCTCTATCTCATCTGTGAGCTGCTCTACAAAGTAGGAGCCCGCCAGCGGGTCTACGCTATCTACCACGCCGCTCTCATAGCCTATGATCTGCTGTGTGCGGAGTGCGAGCTTCGCAGCCTGCTCTGTAGGGAGGGATAGCGCCTCGTCGTAGCCGTTCGTATGCAGCGACTGTGTGCCGCCGAGTACTGCCGCCATGGCTTGCAGGGTCACACGCGTCACATTGTTTAGCGGCTGCTGTGCTGTGAGTGTAGAGCCACCTGTCTGTGTGTGGAAGCGCAGCATCTGAGCACGTGCATCAGTAGCGCCCAGCTCCTGCGTGATGCGTGCCCACATACGCCGCGCCGCGCGGAACTTGGCTATCTCTTCAAAGAAGTTGTTATGAGCATTGAAGAAGAATGACAGGCGCTGGCCAAATTTATTGATGTCCAGTCCCTGGCTCATAGCGGCCTGGCAGTAGGCTTTGCCATTGGCCAGTGTGAATGCCAGCTCCTGTGCTGCCGTGCTGCCTGCCTCACGGATATGGTAGCCGGAGATGGAGATCGTGTTCCACTTAGGCACATCCGTATTGCAGTAGGCAAAGATGTCTGTGATGATACGCATAGATGGCTTCGGCGGGTAGATATAGGTGCCGCGTGCCGCGTATTCTTTCAGGATGTCATTCTGTATGGTGCCGGTCAGCTTTTTGAGATCTGCGCCTTGCTGTTTGGCCAGTGCCACGTAGAAGGAGAGCAGTATATAGCCTGTCGCATTGATGGTCATAGAAGTGGATACGTCCTCTAGGTTGATACCCGAGAAGAGCGTCTGCATATCCTCCAGTGAGTCTATGGCCACGCCCACCTTGCCTACCTCGCCCTCGGCTAGTGCATGGTCAGAGTCATAGCCTATCTGCGTAGGCAGGTCAAAGGCCACCGAGAGGCCCATCACCCCCTGAGACAGCAGGTAGTGGTAGCGCTTATTGCTCTCCTCTGCCGTGCTGAAGCCTGCATACTGGCGCATGGTCCAGAGCTTGCTGCGGTACATCTCGGCATGTACGCCACGGGTAAAGGGGAACTGCCCCGGCTCCTCTACGGAGCGATCTTTGGGTTCATATACACGCTGTATCTCTATGCCGGAGTCGGTGGTAAATTTGCTCATCGCTGCGCGCAGTATTTAGTAGTTAGTATTAAGTAGTAAGACAAATACAAAGCATTTGTCACCAGCGAAAATAATATTTATTGAAACTGTACCTGCATTAAAGCCCCGAAGGGGCGAAATGTTTCCAGAGTAGGGCATCGCCCCACCTATCTGCGATAGAGGTCCTGTATAGCAAGTAGGGACAGGTCGCGACCTGTCCCTACTCATATCCTTATAGGCCGATATGCTTACAGCAGTTCCCTCGCCTCATGCTTCAGAAACTCCAGCGCGGTCTGCGTAGGTAGCATCTGTCCGCTATTGGCTATAGACTCGAGTATGATGCGGGCTACTTGTGGCGCGGCAGTATCTGGTGATACCTGCTGCGCTATCATGCCGGTAGCCTTGATCAGTTCGTCTTTGGCAGAAACGATGAGGTTCCAGGCATCTGAGGAGATGTAGATCTGCTGCGACAGGTTGTGTTCAAACTCTGAGCGGATATTGCGGATGATGGCCAGCTGCAGCTCATGATTGACCATGTCAGGATCCAGCACCCGCGAGATGACAGCCGCCGGCGCTATACGCTCCAGAAAGAGCGCCATGCGCTCATAGGCCTGTAGCTTCAGCAGGCGGGTCTCTTTATTGGTAGCCATGCGCAGCTCCAGCAGGCGGAGGTTCTCATCGCGGCGCAGGTAGGCCCTGATCACCATGTACATGCCCATACCGACAAAGGCCGTAGGGATAGTGACCAGTGCGATCGTGTAGAGTACTTTCATGAGTGTGATATCCATATGCTGTAGTATTTTGAATGGGTCCAAAAATCAAAAAAAATATTTAATTGTCTCTGCTGATATGATAACGATTGCCACATCGTTTTATTTTCAGGATATTTGTAGTACCAATCCTTTACTCACGATGACGAGACCCTTTCATACCTGCCTGTTGCTTTTTATAATGCTGATCGCGGCCAAAAGTAACTATGCGCAGAAGCCCGTAGCCAAAGAAAACCTGAAGCAGACCAAAGACGAGTGGCTACGTTCACTACCGGAAAAGGTGCGCGACTCCATAGTCTACAAAGAGTGGAAGGAAGCACAGTCTGCACAGGAGAAGAAATCTCTGGAGGCTGCACAGGCACGCATAGATGCTGCCCTGGCTAATCCTAATACTGAGGCACTGGACCTGTCTTACTATCCCGGCACGGAGATAGATCCACGTGTCGCTTCGCTCAAAAAGCTGCACAAGATCACGATCACAAAGGCAAGGAAGCTGAATGTCGACAAGCTCTTCAGCCTGCTGGCTCGGCTGCCTGAGCTGCGTGTGCTGGTGCTGAATGACGGAGGCTACAGTGCGCTGCCATCTGCCGTGGGCGATCTTACGTCACTAGACTCGTTTACGTTTCGCAATAACAACATCAAGGCGCTACCGGAGACTTTCACCAAGCTGAAAAATCTCAGCTACCTCTGCCTGGAGCACAATGCCTACCTCTATGACGATGACCTCTACGAGCGCCTGAAGGGCATGAATGTAAAAACCCTCGACCTCTCTACCTGTGGCCTGCTGGAGCTGAATGGCAAAATAGGTGAGGTAAAGTCACTGCGCGATCTCGATCTCTCAGTCAATGACATCAAGACGCTGCCTGCTTCTTTTGCGCAGCTGGCAAACCTGGAGGTACTGAGCCTGCGGCAAAACCTCTCGCTCAATCTGGTGGACGTATCTAAAACACTCGCCACCCTGCCGAAACTCAATGCACTCTACATCGACCAGTGCGGCCTCTCATCACTGCCTGTAGAGATCGGCTCCCTCACCGGTCTGAAAGTGCTCAGCCTACGCGAGAATGTGCTGACCTCTCTGCCTGCTACTTTTACCAGTCTGAAGAATCTGGAGGAGCTATACTTAGGCTCGCCTACCAATTCTTTCCGCCTGAATGTACTACAGAACCTGCCGCTTGGCTTTGGGGGCATGAATAAGCTGCGGGTGCTGGACCTCGCCGGCAATCAGCTGGCCTCACTGGGCGGAGACTTCAGCCAGCTCACTGCACTGGAGTGGCTGGACCTGAGTCGTAATCAATTACCGGGATTTCCGGCTTCGCTCACAAATCTGAGCAAGCTCCGCTTCATCAATCTGAACAGGAACAAGATATCAGAGGTCGGCACCGGTCTGAGCAGGCTCACGCAGCTGGACTCTCTCTTCATGGATGGAGACTTCTTCAATAAAGCTGATAAGAAGATCAAGACGCTGCCTGATGATCTCTGCCAGATGCGAAACCTCAAGAAGCTGACCCTGAAAGATAATGTGATAGAGAAACTGCCGGCCTGTATCGATGGCCTGACATCGCTCGTATCACTGGATCTGCGCGGCAATGTGATCACGCTGCTGCCTGCGTCCTTTAGCAAGCTGCCGAGCCTGCAGATACTGGACCTGAAGAGCAATGACCTGCAGGGGCTGCCGTCCGATTTCAGCAGCCTGCATCTGGTAGACCTCAATGTGGCTATGAACCTAAACGCAAATATGTCGTCCGTGATAGCGCAGGTAGCGCGTATCAAGACCCTGCGCATCCTGGACATCAGCTATAACAACCTGACCCGTGCACAGGCAGAGCCACTCATCAGCGCCCTGCCGGACTGCAAGATCATCAACGTGGACTACTACAATAAGGAGCCACTGCCGGGCACTACACCTCAGCCATCTGAGCAGCGCCAGAACAGGCCGATACTGGACGATGGCCCTAAAAGAAACAAGTAAATGAGAACCCTCTCCATCATAGCAGCTTTCCTCATGCTGAGCGTAGCTGGTCATGCCCAGCAGAAAGACTCTGTCATACATCACCATTTCAAAGAGTACATGCCGAGCCAGGAGATGGCCACCTTCAATCAGCGGCAGAACCTGATCAACCGCCGGGGGCTGTTTACGCTCACAGGCTGGGGTGGCGCCAATGTGATCTATGGCGCTATAGCTGCACCGCTCACACATGGAGAGGCGCGGTACTTTCATGCCAGCAATGCGATCTGGGGAGCGATCAATGTAATGATAGCAGCACCCGGCGTAGCAGGTACCTACAGCAAAAAGCGGGACGACAATATCACCTTTGGCAAGACACTGCTCAGGCAGCATGGCCAGGAGAAACTTTATCTGATCAATGGTGCGCTGGACTTTGCCTATGTGGGCGCAGGTGCTGCTATGTGGGGATTCTCTGACAGGGTCAGTAAGCAGGGCACACGCGAGGCTGTATCCGGTATAGGCAAGAGCGTGCTGATGCAGGGTGCCTTCCTGCTGCTATTTGACTGGAGTATGTATATCGTACACTCTCAGCATGCCTTCAAGAAATTGAACCACTATACCTCGGGCCTGGTGTATACGGGTACGGGGGTGAGCTATAGCCTGCAGTTTTGATATAAGCTTTAACGCAGAGTCGGAGAGACGCAGCGCTGAATGCACTTACCACATAGAAAGGATAGAGACATAAAGCACATAGTCTTTTTAAAAAGGCCAGTCATTCTGTATTTCTATGTCTCTATGTTTCTATGTGGCTAAAAATGTATTTAAGCCTTTAAGCACCCAAGGCCCAACTAGTCGTTTATATCGCAGATTTTCGTATTTTTGACGTCCGGTAAAACTATCCGATGGACATCATCCTCCGCGCAGCGCGCGTCATACACCCGGGTTCTCCGTATCACAGCAAGGTCGTAGATATTCTCATTTCAAATGGCAAGATCAAAAAGATAGCGGCAAAGATCGCTGATGCCGGCCGTGCCAAAGAGATCAAATCTCCAAATCTCCACGTATCACTCGGCTGGGTAGATATGAATGTGAACCTCTACGATCCGGGCTATGAGCACAAGGAAACTGTAGAGAGCGGCTGCCGTGCTGCAGCTGCCGGCGGCTATACGCACATCTGTGTGATGCCCGGCTCACAGCCCATCACCCAGAGCAAGGCGCAAGTAGACTACCTGATCCATAAATCTAAAGACACCATCGTATCCGTGCATCCCATCGGCACACTGACGCATGACCTGCAGGGCAAGGACCTGGCCGATATGTACGATATGCACCGCGCCGGGGCTATAGCCTTCAGCGATGGGCTGCGTCCCAGCCCGAGTGGCGGTATGATAGAGCGGGCACTGCTGTATGTGAAAGCCTTTGGTGGACTGGTGATGAACCACCCGGAGGATAAGAGCATATCGAAGAACGGCATGATGAATGAGGGTGTGACGAGCACCCGACTCGGCCTGCCCGGAGCACCAGCACTGGCAGAGGAGATAGCGGTGAACCGTGACCTCTACCTGCTGGACTACACGGAGTCGCGCCTGCACCTGCTGGATATATCAGTGGCCGGGTCAGTAGCACTGATCCGCGCGGCCAAGAAGAAGAAGACAGCACTCACAGCCTCTGTGAATGCCTACAACCTGCTGCTGGATGAGACCGCAGTAGGCCAATACAATACCAACTGCAAAGTAAATCCACACCTGCGCAGCAAAGCTGACATCAATGCCCTGATCAAGGGTGTGGCTGATGGCACTATAGATACTATCACCAGCCAGCACAATCCACAGGATGAGGAGTGCAAGAAGCTCGAGTTTGATAAGGCGGACTATGGTATGATAGGGCTGGAGACCGCCTATGCGGTGGCCAATACCGCGCTGCAGGGCAAAGCTGATGCGACTAAGCTGGTAGAGCTTTTCAGCCTGAATGCGCGCCGGATACTGGGGCTACCAGTGGCTGGTTTCGCCGAAGGCGCAGAGGCCGACCTGACGTTATTCAACCCCGATCAGCAATGGACCTTTACGGAAAGGGATATCCGCTCTCAGTCAAAGAACACGCCCTTTGTCGGTACGGCCTTTACAGGTCGTGTAGTCGGGGTCATTCACAAGGATAAAATCGCACTGACGGATGGCAAAGTTTAATCCCAATATACCGCTGCGGGTGGGTGGCATGGCTTATGTGGCCATGGTAGCTCTGGGCCTGATGGCTTACATGTTTTACAAGGCCATGTTCCAGAGTATGTTTCTGGCTGGTGTGTTTGGCATCTTCACTATCGCTATGTGCCTGCTGCTGGGCATTTGGAGCGGCATAGCCTACCGCAGCTTTCATGGCAATGTGATCTCCTTTCGCGATGCGTTTCTGGCTATATACATCGTCTTTGCTTCCTGCGCGCTGGGGCAGGCATTTTCTACCCTGCTGGTGAATAAGCTGATCGATAAAGACTTTCACAACAAGGTGTATGCAATCCGTGTAGAGAAAGCAAAAGCGGAGATGGTAGTGATGAATAAAACCCCGGAGCAGCAGCAGGAAGAGCTGGTAAAGATCCGCCCGGAGGATGACGACCTCTCCTATGGCCAGGTAGCGCTAAACCTGGGCTACATGCTTGTGGGTACGGCTGTTTTTTCCTTACTTGTAGCAGTATTCATCAAGAGAAGCTCGGATGACCTGGTCCGGCTGAAGGCAGAAAAATCAGGATCATAAAGGAAGACGATGCAGATATCGATAGTAGTACCATTGTTTAATGAGGAGGAGAGCCTGCCGGAGCTGATGTCATGGATAGACCGTGTCATGCGGGAGCATGCTTTCAGCTATGAGGTGATCATGGTAGATGATGGTAGCAAGGATGGCTCATGGAGAGTCATAGAGCAGCTATCGTCTGTCTATCCTACCCTGCGTGGTGTGAAGTTTGGCCGCAACTATGGCAAGTCTGCTGCGCTCAATGTAGGCTTTGCCGAGGCAGAGGGCGATGTAGTGATCACTATGGATGCCGACCTGCAGGACTCGCCTGATGAGGTGCCGGAGCTCTACCGCCTGATAGTAGAGGATGGCTACGACCTCGTATCCGGCTGGAAGCAGAAGCGCTACGACCCGATCACCAAGACCGTCCCTACCAAGCTATATAACTGGGCTGCCCGCGTAGCCTCCGGCATAGACAACCTGCATGACTTCAACTGTGGCCTCAAATCATACCGCAAGGATGTGGTGAAGAGCGTGGAGGTATATGGCGAGATGCACCGCTATATCCCCATCCTGGCCAAGCGCGCCGGCTATGACAAAATAGGTGAGAAGATAGTACACCACCAGGCACGCAAATATGGCACGACCAAGTTTGGCATCGAGCGTTTCCTCTTTGGCCTGCTGGATCTGCTGTCCGTGTCATTCATGACGCGCTTCTCCAAGCGGCCTATGCACCTCTTCGGCGGGCTGGGCGTGCTGAGCTTCTTCCTCGGCTTTATGATCACGGTCTACCTGACCATCGCCAAGTTTGCCTTTGATGCATACCATATGACGGAGCGGCCCATCTTCTACCTGGGCCTGCTGGCTATCGTCATAGGAGTGCAGCTATTCCTCGCCGGCTTCCTGGCCGAGCTGGTTTCACGTAGTGCCTCTGATAGGAATGCCTACCTGATCTCTAAGTATGTGAACAGGGGGAAGTAACAACCCTACTCTCTAGACTGGCCTGAAATAAAAAAGGGCGGGATACCCCGCCCCGATACTTGAACTCAGGCAAAAAGATACATGTTCACGACTAAAGATACCTGAGTGCAGCATCTGATGATGTGCGCCATAGCGGCGGTGCATCACACCGGCCTGCGCCGGCAGATACAGGGATATATTGCAGCCGGTACGTGGTAGCGCCGGCATGAGATAGTACTGCTAAAAGCCCTGAGAGATAAGAACCAAAAGAGAGATAGATGGATATGTTCTTCATGTACAGATATTACTGCCCTTGGGCTACTATCTTGTACGATGGTGCTTGGGATTATGTTTCAGCTCATTTATCCACTGTGCGCTAGTGCACTATTGCCAGCCGGCTGCGATAGGTGGTCAGCCCGTCACGGCTGCGGATACGCAGGGTATAGTCCCCCGGTGGCAGGGCCTCCGTGGTTATGGTATTGACACGGTCAGGCAGGCGGCCCCTGTAGACGCTCCTGCCGGCAGCATCGTATAGTATGGCGTCATCACCCAGCTCCTTCTCCTCCAGGCCTATGTATATGGTGGCATCAGCAGGGTTTGGCCAGATGGCCACATTATGTATGGCATTGAGGTCCGGCAGGCCGGTCTGCACGGGATCGACACTGGCGTCAAAGCGGACGCTGTCTACCCATAGCCGCGTGCCGATGGTAGGGAAAGTAGAGCCGGAGGCAAAGAAGATGATCTGGAGCGAGTCCGGCAGCAGCGTATCAGGCAGGAATGGCTCATAGTAGTCGATCAGCGGGATGGCGGCATTGTACTGCCACTGGCTATCGGCAGTGAGGGCAAAGGCGCGGGAGATCAGCACCTGCCGCTCACGGTAGGTCGTATCCCAGTGGGTAAAGCCTACCGACACGATAGCAGTATCATGCGATCCCGGCGCGGGTACCATCCGGTAGTCAAAGTAGAGCGTGTCCGGACGCGCTGCATAGCGCAAGGCTCCCAGCTGCAGGCCCAGCCCCGCGGGCGGCTGCACATATGAGGCACCTCCCAGCGCTGCAAATCCGGACAGTGTGACCCTGCCATAGCCCGGCAGCTGGATCGTATCTACGGTGAGCAGCAGGGAGGCCGAGTCCTGCGGGTAGTAGCCTGCTACCATCGTATCGCGCTGCGCCAGCCGTATGGCAGAGTCGGCCACGGCTACATTGTGCGAGTTGATGGCGCTGGACCAGGTGCCCCAGCCATTAGGAGCCTGAGGGGTAGCCCAGTACTGAAAGCGTGCATTAGGTATCTGCTGTGCTGAGACAGAGAGGACTGCAGCGATCACTATACATAGCGCAAAGACTTTTTTCATTGGGGTAAAGTTAGCAAAACCTCTCCTACTCTATATGCCACCTGAGACCTATGTATCCCTTCGCACCCTGATTAGGGGCGTAGATATAGCTGGCATCAAAACGGTAGTTGTGCGGATTATTGTCCAGGTCGGTCACGTATTTATTAAAGGGGTCATTGCCACGCAGGATCAGGTTTTGCGGGCGGAAGTTGAGCAGATTGCTGCCACCTGCATAGATATCCAGGCCAAACTTGAACTTCTTGGTCACCTGCAGGTTCATGAGGCAGTACCATGGCGAGCGCTGGGCGCGGTCATCACCATAGACCGTATTGAGGTACATGGGTGAATTGATCAGCCCCGTCCAGTCTATAGAGAGTCCTACCTTTTTGAAGGCATACGACAGCATATAGTTGGCCGTATAGGTTGGCGCATTGATCACATCTCTATAGACATAGTGACCACTGCCATCCTGAGAGAGGTCCCTGTTTAGCATAGCCGTCATGCCGATATGTGCAGAGAGTGGGAATCTGAAATTCATGTCTACGTTCACGTTCACGCCCGTGCTGATATTGAGGGAACCGTCATTGCTATAGATCACTGCATCGGGGCGCGAGTGGATGTCTACTTCTATCTTATTGATGATGGTATTGAAGAAGCCATTGGCCTCTATGTTGAAGTGGCCCTTGGCGTCTATCTTGCGCTCATAGCTCAGGTGCGCGCCGTAGCTCAGCTCGGTCTTGATATCGCCGCTGATGATGATCTTCTTGTTATTGGTAAAGGCATACCTGTCATCAGAGAAAACATTGGGCGTGCGAAAGCCGCTGCCGAGGCCAAAGCGCACAAAGTCGAGCTTCTTCTCAGAGTTCCATTTGTAGTCAAAGCGCGGGCAGATAGCATTGCCTTTATACAAGGAGTTGTACTCATAGCGGATGCCGGCCAGGATCTCATTCTGCGGGTTGAGGTGGATCATGTCCTGTATAAAGACTGCTGCAAAGTGATTGACCAGCGGGTGCGTGGCCCCAGAGGCAGAGTCTATGTCAGAGATATTATCGCGGTACCAGTAGAGCTTGTACATAGCGCCTACCATCATCTCGCTGATGCCTCCTACCTTATTGTCGTAGAGCAGCTGCACACGGCCATTGCGCTCTTGATTGTTGAACGGGTTGTACCCATACCAGGCATTTTGCGAGTGGTCTGTGTAGGAAAACTGCAATGACACGTTCTCCTTTTTTACAGGCAGCAGGAAGTTGCCAAAGACCTCAAACCTATTGGTCCGGATATGCTCGCCATAGACAGAGTCCGAGCCAAACCACCTGCGTGAGTAGTCCATCTGGCCACCGGTGCGGTCCTCGTAGATATAGCGCCCGTAGATGGAGGATAGCTTTTGATACCGGTTGCGAAAGGTCCATTTGGTAAAGAGCGAGCCGCGTGTGGTGAGCGGCATGTCTGTATAGCCGTCGTGATCCCGGTCCCAGCGGGTGCCCATCTGGTACAGATTGGCAGTGATGATGCCGCTGGCCTTCTGCGCTTTGATGTTGAAGCCGACCTCGCCATTCAGTTCATTGTAGCTGCTGTAGCGCAGATCACCAAAGAACTTAGGTGTCCGCTCGGGGCTCTTGGTGATCACATTGACCACACCGGCTACAGCATCTGAGCCGTAGACGGTAGAGGCCGGGCCTTTGATCACCTCTATGCGGTCTATGATGGCCATAGAGATACCCTCCAGCCCATAGACGTTGTTATTGCCACCGGATACCGGCAGGCCATCTATGGTGATGAGCGTATAGATGCCCTCCTGCCCGTTTATCTCTATGTCACTGGCGCCATCTATAGCGCCGTCCAGATTGGCCTGCAGGCCGCTGATCATGGTCATGGCCTGCGAGAGGTTGGTCACATTGCTCTTGAGAAAGTACGACTGCGGGTATATCTCTACCGGTATGGCAAAGTCATCTTTGCGCAGCTCCTTTAGCGTACCGGTGTAGACGAACTCACGGAGATTGACCGAGTCCATCTGCGCGCGGGCAGCCGGTGGGGCCAGCAGGCACATCACAGCCGTGCCACACAGGGTAGCGAGTAGCCGGCGTACAGGCAGATGGAGGCGGGGCGGGGTCATCGTACCGGCTAAACTTAGTGAGATTTTCTGATGGTGAATGTTACATTTTGGATAGAGAGGTTTTGTGTCGGTGAAAATTGATTTTGAACCGAAGCCACATCAGTGCATTGCAAGATTTTTATGGGCGGCGTCTACTGCTTTGAGTTCATCGGCGGTGTAGTCCTGTATGGTATAGGTAGCTATGGAGTCGGTGTGCATCTCATCGAGGAGGGCCACCATCTGCTCGTAGCGGCTGCCGGGCAGGAGCTTAATGATACATAGCAAAGGTTTTGAGGAGCCATCGTGGTAGAGGCAGTGTGTCTTGAGGTATGCCCGCTTGTCCGTTAGTTTTCGGGTGATGCTATTGGCACCGTGGAGGTCTATGGGGGTGACAGCCTTACAGTCTATGCCCTCCCAATAGTAGTACCTGCTGCCAGAGTCTGCCAGGAGGTAGACGAGCTGGCACTCGGAGACGTAAGTATCTACGTGGCCATGATGGTCGGGTGTACTGACATCCATGCCCCGCTGCTCCAGGAGTGTAGTGGTGAGCATAAAAAAGGTGATGAGCAGGAAGGCAAGGTCTACCATAGGGGTCAGGTCTACCCGGACGCTTACTTTTTTCGCGCGGTTCCTTTTGTGCTTGCCGGTGGTGGTGGTGCTTTCTGTGATCTCTGCCATAGTGTTGGTTTTATAGCAGGATGATGGGGCGGGGTTGATTCCACAGGGTCTATTTTTTTATGACAATAGAGTGACACCTCACCCATCAGCCTTCGGCAGCTTCCCTCTCCCAAGGAGAGGGAAGCACCTATGGCGCGCAAAGAGTCAATACAGCCGGATACAATGCATGAAATATAAATGACGCTACCTACGCGGATGGTGTATAGCTGGCTGCGAAATATGGCCTTTATTTTCAGTACCTACTTTCCCGTTATTACCGTGGTCCGATATAAAGGTAGTAGCGGAGTTGGTCGACTTCTTATCTTCTTTATACTCGGAATCTACAGGGGAAGAATCCGTCTTTTCTACCTCTAAGTCTGCCACAAGATGAGAAGGTAGCTCATCTTTGGCTTCGGCATTGTAGCCATAGTTTTGGCGGAGAATGAAATAGCAGGCGGATGGGTTGAGGCGCTTGAAGAGCGCGCCTTCTTCGAGCTTTGTGATAAAGATCTGCTCAATGTAGTAAATGCGGTCCATGATATCGCCATCGAGTGCCCAGCTCCTTTTCCAATAACTCCAGAGCTGCTTGTAGCCTTTGACTTTCAGCAGTGCCTGCGAGAGCGTGTGGATGTTTTCGTCCCAGGCCAGTTCTTCTATCTGGTCCAGCATATCGTGGGTCTGCTGGCGGGTCCATCTGGTTGCATTGCTATTGCCGGTAGGTGCGGACATAGGTGTATTATTTTATGATTGAAAATGCAGTCCTTAAATCCCCAAAGGGGACTTTGATACAAAAACAGCCGGCCCTCCAAACCTCCCTAAAGGGAGGCTTTAATACAGAATACAATTGTCTGAATCAGAATTTTCAGGATTAGTACAGGATGTAATTCTTTGTCAAAATTTAGAGTGATGACTGGTTTTCAATTCAAAGCTAAGACATCACTACGCAATCAATTTGCGCAGCAGAAAAAAATGTTATCAATTCAGGCACGGACCTATATCAGCTATCCTTTTGGCCACCGGGCAGGATGGTTGGCATGATTTGCGTATTTTCGTGGTATGACCATAGAGCAAATCTACACCGGCTGCCTGGCTGAGGCCGCCTACTACATAGAGAGCCGCGGCGAGGCCGCTATCATAGATCCGCTGCGCGAGACGGGCCCCTATATCCGCCGTGCGGAGAAGGACCAGGCTAAGATCAAGTATGTCTTTGAGACACACTTTCATGCGGACTTCGTCTCCGGCCATGTGGAGCTGGCGCAGAAGACGGGTGCAAAGATCGTCTATGGACCCAATGCCTCTTGCGGCTTTGACTGCTATAGTGCAAAGGATGGAGAGGAGTTTAAGATAGGCGATGTGACCATCCGTGTGCTGCACACACCGGGCCATACACTGGAGAGCAGTACCTATCTGCTACTGGATGAGACTGGCAAGGCGCATTGCATCTTTACAGGAGATACGCTCTTCATAGGAGACGTGGGCCGCCCCGACCTAGCTATCAAAGCTGACGTGACCATCACTGACCTGGCTGGTATGCTCTACGACTCGCTGCGAAATAAGATCATGACACTGCCTGATGATGTGATAGTCTATCCGGCACACGGCGCTGGCTCTGCCTGCGGCAAGAACCTGTCTAAGGACACCTATGATACCCTCGGCCATCAGAAGGAAACCAACTATGCGCTGAAGGCGCAGAGCAAGGAGGAGTTTATCAAGGCGATCACGGATGGACTGGCGCCAGCGCCGAAGTACTTTCCACTGAATGCCATGCTGAATAAGCAGGGTGCCCAGAGTCTCGATGAGGTGAATAAGACGGGGCTGCGCGCCCTCTCTCCTCCTGACTTTGAGGGGCTGGCGCAGACGGGCGATGTACTGATACTGGATACGCGTGCCCCACAGGAGTTTGCCAAAGGCTTCGTGCCCGGCTCGATCAATATCGGCATGGATGGTCAGTTTGCCCCATGGGTGGGTGCGCTGATCCCTACGCTGGAGCAGCCTATCCTGCTGGTGGTAGAGGCGGGCCGCGAGGAGGAGGCTGTGATGCGCCTGGCGCGCGTAGGCTATGACAATACGCTCGGCTACCTGAGTGGCGGTGTAGCTGCCTGGCGTGATGCGGGCCATGATGTAGATACGATAGAGAGCATCTCTGCTGCTGACTTTGCCGAGAAACACTGGAGCGATAGCATCCATGTGCTGGACATACGCCGCCCGGGTGAATATGAAGGCGCACACCTGCCTCATGTGCCCAACAAACCGCTGGACTATATAGACGACTGGATGGGTACGATAGACAAGGACAAGAAGTACTACATCCACTGTGCCGGCGGCTACCGGTCTATGATCGCTGCGTCTATCTTCAAATCCCGTGGGGTGAAGCATGTGGTGGATATAGCCGGTGGCTATGGGGCTATCGCAAAGACGGAGCTACCAAAAGAGAATGGAGTGGCGGTATAAGGCCGCGCACTTTCAGCAAAATTGAGTGACCGCTTCCTATTGCCCATACTTTTGGCTTGATCCAAAAGTATGCAAAAGATCAAGGCTCTGCGCACTCAAGCTAAAACAACTGCACCCACCCGCTGCCGGTCAAACTCGCCACCTACTGTAGGGCTCTCATCCGAAATTATATTGATCAATCCGATGGCAATCTTTCAGGATGGCTCAAACAGTGACCGCCAACCTTGCCATGCGATGCAGTTGTTTCTTAACGCCTGACTGCGCAAGGCCGGTCTGACAGGCGTAAACAATGAAAGTGTATAAGGCTTTCTATAAACGTTTGATTGAAACTTGCGCCTCATTCACCGATAGATTTTATTAGTTTGCAGGGTTAACAAAACTTTGACATGAGTGTACCCCAGGAGCTGATCCTCACTATAGACCTCGGCACGTCCGGCCCCAAAGTTTCCGTCTTTGACAGCCGGGCTCACATGATAGATTACGAGTTTGAAGAGACGCCGCTGCTACTGGTGGGTGAGGATGGCCGCGAGCAACGCCCGGCTGACTGGGTGAGCGCTATCAGGAGCTGCTACAATACGATCCGCCAGCGCGGCAAATTTGATCCAAAGGATATCATAGCCCTCAATATCACCACGCAGTGGTCAGGCACCGTAGCGCTGGATGAGAAAGGCGAGCCGCTGATGAATGCCATGATATGGATGGACAGCCGTGGTGCCAAGCAGGCGCAAAAACTCATGCACGGCCCGATCCGCATAGACGGCTACGGCATAGGCAAAGCGCTGAAGTGGGTACGCCTCACCGGCGGTGGCCCCAGCCCATCGGGCAAAGACTCGATCTCGCACATCCTATACATACAAAAGAAGCTGCCGGAGATCTATAAGAAGACATATAAATTCCTTGAACCAAAAGATTACCTCAATCTCTATTTCACGGGCAAATTTGCAGCCTCCTATGACTCGATCACCGTACACTGGCTCACGGATAACCGTGACATCAACAATGTAAAATACTCAGAGGAGCTGCTGCGTATCTCCGGTATAGACCGCGACAAGCTGCCCGACCTCGTACCTACCAACTCACTGCTCGGCACGATCAAAAAAGAACTGGCAGAGGAGTTTGGCCTGCGGCCTGACCTGAAGGTGATATCCGGCACACCGGATACCCACTCGGCAGCGGTAGGCTCCGGCGCGGTGAAGGACTTTGAGCCGCACCTGTACATCGGTACCTCCAGCTGGCTGATCTGCCATACGCCGTGGAAGAAGACAGACCTCTTTCACAACATGGGCTGCATCCCATCGGGCATACCGGGCAAGTATATGCTGGTGAATGAACAAGAGACCACTGGCGCCTGCCTGAACTTTATCAAGAATAATGTCTTCTACCACGAAGATGATCTCAGTGTAGAGAAAGCACCGGCAGACTTCTACAAGCGGTTGGATGTAGTAGCGAGCAAGGCGCCTGCGGGTAGCAACGGGGTGATCTTCACCCCATGGCTGAATGGTGAGCGCTCTCCGGTAGATGATCACTACGCGCGTGGTGGCTTTCACAACCTGTCTCTGAACAGCAACCGTACGCACATGATCCGCTCTGTGTTTGAGGGCATCGCGTGCAATAACAGGTGGCTGCTGAGCTTTGCAGAAAAGCTGTGCGGGCGCAAGTTTGAGTTCATCCACTTCATAGGCGGCGGTGCCAACTCTGAGGTATGGAGCCAGATACTGGCCGATGTCTTTGACCGACCGGTGAAGCAGATGAAGCAGCCGCTCAATGCCAATAGCCGCGGTGCCGCCCTCCTTGCGCTCATGAGCCTGGGCAAGCTGAAAGTAGAAGATATCCCGGCCATCACGGAGGTCAATAAAGTCTACCAGCCCAACCCTGAGAACAGGAAGCTGTATGATGATCTCTTCACTCACTATGTGAAGATCTACGAGACGAATAAGGCGCTGTATAAGGAGTGGAATAAATAATGTGCTGATGTGCTAATTTGAAGATTTGAAAATGGCTGCAAGTGGAATACATGATGTAACTTCCGCTCCCGATCAAACATTCTATTCAAACTAACTTTTGTCCAGATGGCCTCCAGCTTTTCTATATCAGAATATCACAATACTGATGAAGTCTACGCCCAGCTCAAAAACCTCATGGCGCAGCCGCCGAGGCACCTGCCGAAACCGGTGCTCGATGCCTATGTAGCGCAGATAGAAAAGACCTGTGCCAAGTCTAAGGTCATGACCACCGAGGCGATGAACTACATACCCGGTGGTGTGCAGCACAACCTGGCATTCAACTATCCTTTCCCTATCGTATTTAATAAAGCGGATGGCCCCTATCTCTATGATCTGGATGGCAACCGCTATATAGACTTCATACAGGCCGGTGGGCCTACGGTGCTGGGTAGCAATCCTGCTATCGTGCGCGAGAAGTGCATCGAGCTGCTCAATACCTGTGGCCCTTCTACGGGGCTCTTTCACGAGTATGAGCTGAAGATAGCCAAGATGATCTGCGAGCATATGCCGTCGGTGGATATGTTCCGCATGCTGAATAGCGGGTCGGAGTCTGTGATCGCTGCGGTCCGTACGGCGCGCATCATCACAGGCAAGAAGAAGATCATCAAAGTAGGCGGTGCCTACCACGGCTGGATGGACCAGATGGTATACGGCATCCGCATACCGGGTACGGGCCGCTTTGAGTCGCATGGTATACCGCGTGCCTATACTTCGCACACGCAGGAAGTCTATCCTAATGACCTGGGCCAGCTGGAGCGCACCATGCAGCTCAATGTACTGCGCGGTGGCACTGCCGCTGTGATCCTCGAGCCACTGGGCCCTGAGAGCGGCACCTACCCTACACAAAAGAACTACAACAAAGCCGTGCGCGAACTGTGCGATAAGTACGGCGCACTATTGATATTTGACGAAGTAGTGACCGCCTTCCGCGTGGGTATGAGTGGCGCACAAGGTTACTTTGATATCAAGCCTGACCTCACGGTCTTTGGCAAGGTGGTAGCCGGTGGCTATCCATCTGCCGGTGGCTTGGGTGGCAAGAAGGAATATATGGAGTACCTCGCTGCAGGCCTCGGCGGAGCCAAGAAAAAGCAGTCTAAAGTAGGCGGCACGATGGCGGCCAATCCGCTGAGCTGTGTAGCCGGATATTATACTTTGGTAGAGATAGAAAAGCAGAATGCCTGCGAGAAAGCAGGTCGCGCAGGTGATCGCCTTACGAAGGGATTGCAGGAAATGATGAAGCGCTATGATCTGCCATTTGTGGCATACAATCAGGGGTCAATCTGTCACCTGGAGTCAGCTGGTACGCTCTTCGTCAAGATCAACTACCTGAAAATACTCAAAGTGCTGGCCGAGATCAAGGAGCGCAAGCAGATGATGGAGGAGATGGGCGCGGCCTACACGGCTGAGGGTATCATCACGCTGGCTGGTAGCCGTATGTATACGAGCATGGCTGATACCGACGAGGTGATAGACGATGCGCTGAACCGTTTTGACAGGGTATTTAGCAAGATGAAAAAATGATCAGCGCAGAGGAAGCAAGAGTACTGGTATGTGAGTCAGGCAAACGCCTGCTGCGCGAGGGCCTCGTGGCCCGCACCTGGGGCAATGTGAGCGTGCGCATCAGTGATACGCACATGATGATCACACCAAGTGGCCGCCCCTATGCAGAGCTGACACCGGCAGATATGGTGGCGGTCAATTTCTACGACCTGAAATATGAAGGACATATCAAGCCCTCGTCCGAACTAAAACTCCACTGCGAGGTTTATAAGAAGCGTCCGCATATAGAAGCCGTGATACACACCCACCAGATGTATGCCTCCATCGTAGCTGCTGCGCAGAAAGATGTACAGGTGCTCGACTCAGAGCATCAGCGCATACTGGGCGCGGCCGTGATCAAGGCCGCCCCCTACGCGCTGCCAAACTCAAAGGCGATCACCTTTGGTACGGAGAAAGCGATAGAAGGAGCTAATGCTGCGCTGATGGCAAATCATGGCTGCGTGTGTATAGGGCGGAGCCTGGAGGATGTGTTCTTAGTTTGTAAAACGCTGGAAGATGCCTGTGCGCTGTATATAGATTCCTTTAAGAAGAAAACAAAGGCGCTATGAGTATCAGGGATGAGAAGGAAAGCTTCCTGGCCAATGTGGAGAGCATCAAGGCCGGCTACCGTAGCTGGGGCGATGTGCAGATACAGGAGATCGTACTGCGCGATAGCCTGCTCACTCAGGATGCAAAGCTGTACCAGGCTATCTTTGCGGCGAAGAAGAGTGTGCAGTGCATACTCGTGACAAAGCAGGAATACGGCTCTGCCCTCCGGGAGGAGGTGCCGCCGATACTCGATGACCAGGCACAGCTGCTCGGCGTATCGATACGGATAGCAAAGGATGCCGGTATCGCGTCTGTGATCAAGGCGCTGAATAACCGCTACGCTGCTGTGCTGCCGGATGGCCGCTGCCTCTGCATAGGCACCAGTGTAGATGATGCCTACATAGCAGCACAGCTGCTGGAGAAAACAGCCAAGGCATGGACCGAAGCCAAATACCTGGGCGGTGCCAAAAGCATCAACCGCCTGGAGGCATGGGGCATGCAGATGTACTATCAGTTTAAATACGCCAAGGAGGCGAAGAAGAACCGATGAAAGATTTGGTATTTGGTATTTAGTAGTTAGTATTTAGTATTTAGTATTTAGTATTAAGTATTAAGTATTAAGTATTAAGTATTAAGTATTAAGTATTAAGACTAGCTACAAATGACAATGACTAAAACCGTATAAAGCAACCGGAGCAAAGCATTCATCTAAATACTTACTACTGACTACTAAATACTCATTCCTAAATAACTACTAAATACTCATTCCGTGGCCTCTATAGAAACCATATCCAAAAGACTGAGCTGGCTGCCAAAGCCGGTAGCACGCTACTTTGAAAAGAAGATGAAGAATGTAGGATCTGTGCAGCAGATGATACAGAAGGAAAGTGACAAAGTAGAGGCTACGCTGGAGCACTCGCTAAAGCCGTACCGAGGCAAGTTTGACACCTACCCTACCCTGCCGTCGCGTGGGCTGGATCGAGGCAAGATACTGGACGATATCCAGAAGATGCACGACCTGGAGGTCAGCACCTGGGAGGATGGCTTCGTATCCGGTGGCATCTACAATGGCGATAAGGAACACATCGAGTTCCTCAATAAGGTCTATGCGCTACAGTCTCAGAGCAACCCGCTACACACAGATATTTTCCCGAGTGCTACAAAGTTTGAGGCGGAGATCGTGAGTATGGTCGCCAGCATGATGGGCAATGGCCGCACGCCGGACAATGCACAGGTATGCGGCGCTGTATCATCTGGTGGCACGGAGAGCATCCTGCTGGCCATGAAGAGCTACCGTGACCGCGCACGTGAGGAGAAAGGTATCACCGAGCCGGAGATGATCCTGTGTGATACGGCACATACCGCCTTTGACAAGGCATCGCACTACTTTGGTATCAAGCAGGTGCGCATACCGATGCGCGCTGACTACTCTATAGACGTAGAGGCCGCCCGCCGCGCTATCAACCGCAATACGATCGTAATGGTCGGCTCTGCGCCTACCTTCCCGCATGGGATCATAGATGATATACCTGCGCTGTCTGAGATAGCGCGCCAGGCCGGCATCGGCTTTCATACGGACTCTTGCCTGGGTGGTTTTATCACGCCATTTGCGGAGAAGCTGGGGTATAAGGTGCCGGTCATAGATTTCCGCCTGCCGGGTGTGACGTCTATGTCTGTAGATACGCACAAGTACGGCTATGCTGCCAAGGGCACCTCAGTGGTGCTCTTCCGCTCACCGGAGCTGAGGCATCATATGTTTTATACCGCTACGGAGTGGCCGGGCGGACTGTATATGTCACCTACCATAGCGGGTAGCCGCCCGGGTGCGCTGAGTGCTGCCTGCTGGGCTGCCATGCTGAGCATGGGTGAGGAGGGCTACCTGAAGGCTACCAAAGCCATCATGGATACGGCAGACTATATCCGCGAGGAGCTGAAGTCCATACCGGAACTGGAGCTCATGGGCAGCCCGCTCTGGATCTTTGCTATCAAGAGCCGCGATGAGTCCCTGAATATCTATGAGGTACTGGACCAGATGGGCAAGAAGCGCTGGAGCCTCAATGGCCTGCACAAGCCATCCTGCTTTCACATAGCGCTCACGCTGCGCCACACACAGCCGGGCGTAAAGGAGCGCTTTATCTCCGACCTCAAGGAATCAGTAGCCTACGTCAAGGCCAATCCGGGCAATAAAGAAGGACTCGCGCCAGTGTACGGCCTCGCTGCTACGCTGCCATTCCGCGGAGTGGTGACGGATATACTGAAGAAGTACCTGGATGTGGTGTATAAGGTGTAGTGCCCGACGCACACTGCTGTGACTACTCTCCCCTCTCCACTACAAGCTTAGAGACTCCAGTACTACCATTACTGGTTTTCACCTGTACAAAGTAGATACCACTGCTATATGCGGCAGTATTGATAGTGAATGTGTGGTCATTGACTGCAGTACTCTCCATCACCTTTTGGCCCATGGCATCAGATACAGACACCTCACTGATAGCTGCATCAGCAGAGATGGTGACCCTGTCGTGAGCTGGATTTGGCCGGAGGCTCACAGTGGCTGCCGATATATCGCGCATGCCTAGTGGAGACACTGCTATGTAGGTAGTATCAGCTCCTGTATTGAATGTGAGCGGGGTGCTGGCAGGTGTCACCGCATGGATATCACTGATGTAGCCGGAGTTGACCAGCGTAGACAGGGTCTGCGAGCTAAGGCCCGGGCGCACCCTGAAACTGGCCGACCCGATCACTCCGTAGCCGCTAAGGCCTGTGTGCGTGATACGGGTCACTGCTGTCTGGATCTCGCCGGAGCTGTGCAGTATTTTAGTGAGGGAGATCTTGTCACTGCCGCCGAGCCAGGAGCTGGCGTAAGACATGGAGGTAGCTGTAGAATCTACCAGTGCGGGATCAAAATTGTATGTAAAAGATATACCGTAGATATCTGTAGCCGGTATAGTAGCATCAGCCAACATGAAATGGACGATAAGTGAATCGCCCGGATGGAGCGAGTCTACCGATGCCTGCGCATAGAGGGTAGGTATATTATTCCTGTGGGGAGCCGGGCCATTGGTCTTGAAATGCAGGAGGCTGTAATTAGCATAGATGGCACTCATATCACCTCCATCTATAGTACCGTCACCATTGCAGTCGGCATACCGATAGTTGACCGGCGGCGTATATCCGGCAAAGTCCTGGGCCCATGGGATGCCTGCTGCTGCGCTCCACACGATACCCTGCACAGGCCGTGCCGGGCCGGTACTATCATAGCCGAGGCCTATAGGCAGGAGGTCATCGTTATTGACCAATCCATTGAAGTCTGCATCTCCCGGCCACACCGAGTCTGAGCAGGCAGCCACATACAAAAAGACATGGGAGGTATCTACAGGAGTAGCCCATGTCATGAGATAGCCACCTATAGCGGTCAGCCCTGACACGACAGTATGCGGGTCAGATGGATCTACGATAGTGACGGGAGCAGGATTAGACGGAGATGCGCTCCAGGTACCGGTACCGGTGGCCTGCATAGTGGCGGGATAGTTGACGCATATCGTCTGGTCCTGGCCGGCACTGCTGCGGATACATGGGCTGGTACCGCTCAGGTGGAAACTCCAGGCCTTGTCATTTTCAGTCCATGCTACATCATTATGTCCGGGTACGGTGACTGCATTGGTACCCGCAGCATCCACTATGCCTATGATACCCCTGCCGGCATTCCAGCCGGTATCAGATGGGCTATGATGGATATAGACCTCTATCGTATTGCAGCCCTCATATAGGGCTACCTGAAAGGTGGAGAGGCTGCTATCCCGGCAGGCGACACTATTCACTGAGTGGATAGAGCCATAGAGTGGTATACTATCCCATGAGGCTACAAATATCCTATTGGGCGCAGTGCCCTGCAGCTGGTAGCTCACAGTACCGATATTAGTATTGTCTATATCCCTGTAGGCAGGGAAAATAGAATTGGTAGGCAGCGTGGTGCTGGGAAGGGCCGAGCCATCGAGCATCCACTGGTCGTAGGTGCCGGCATTGGACACAGTGAAGGACAGATGCCCGTTTGCACCGATCAGTATCTGAGTGTAGGAGTTGCCATAGAAAGTGAAATTGAAACCAAGTGGTATGGACTGGCTGAAAATATCGTCCTGACGCACCAGTATAGTATGCCCACCTGTATAGGCATACGGCCTGTATGGTATAGTATCTACCGTATAGGTCTGGGCTGCCAGATGCTGCACAGAGATGAGGCATAGCATAAGCATAGCCATGATAGCGGCTGCAGATAGTCGAAATGTCTTCATGTTCCTGTTTTGAAAGTTTACGAATACGTATACTGATCTCAGATACAAGATACAAGAAAGTAACAGATATGGAAAATGGCAATAAATAAAGCCTGGTGAAGCCATCTCCTGAGGCAAAGTACAGGCCGTATATTTAAACTACACCTTAGTCCACGATCATTTTCCGCACGTACCGGGCGGAGTGTGTCTGTATGTGCACGAGGTATGTACCGGCAGGCAGCCATGCTATATTCAGATTTACTCTGTCTTCCTGAGCGGTGGTAGCCATCACCTCCCGCCCCAGCGCGTCTTGTATCTGTACAGAGGTGATAGGCTCGCCGGCGGTGATCATGACCGCATCATTGGCGGGGTTGGGGTATAGCTGGATGGGCTCTGCGATATATCCTGTGATGCCATTGGGCCCGGATCCCACCGTATCACAGTAGATTCGGGTACGACATTGATGGGCATCGATTATATTCAGGCAATATATACCAGGGTCCAGACCGGTCATATTGGGCAGATCAGGGAAGTTTGGATTCACCCAGGCATAGTAGTAAGGTGCTGTACCTCCCGTGACATAAAGATCGATCTTGCCATCGTGTGAGACCGGAGTCGTGGCGTCCGTGACCGTATTGCCCAGCAGGGTGATACTATCAGGCTGCTTTATATCGACTTGTGCCATCGCAGTGCAGCCATAGAAATCTACTGCAGTGACCGTATAGGTGCCACCGGGGACCCCCTGCTGCAGGTAGCTGCTATCAGAGGTAAAGGACCAGTGATAGCGGAAAGGAGGCAAGCCGCCGTGGTCAGGATGAACCCTCACAGCGCCTGTGCTATCACCATAACACTGAGGCATACTCTGGACCTCCGGCAAAAGGGACATCGGCTCATCTCTCTGCAGGATGCTGGCGGCAATAATCGAAGCACAGTAGCGGCTATCGGATACTGTGACGGTATAGTTGCCCGTAGATTTTCGGCTGATGCAGGTACTCGTATCACTGGTACTCCAGTGGTAGTGGTAGGGAGGCACGCCACCCGATACCTGCAGGCATATAGAGCCTATCGTATCTATATTGCACAGCAGGTGATGGATACTGTCCGTGACACTGAGTGGTGGCGCTGCGGAGGCAGCGAAGCAGGCACGCACTGTACAGCCATGCTGGTCCGCAGCCTGTACGCAGTAAGGTCCGTAGCCCAGGTTGATGGCCCTATTGGGCAATGAAGTGGTCACGCCTGCATCCCAGCTATACTGATAAGGCTGCTGCCCGCCGGTAGCATGGACGGTAATACTGCCGTCCAGGATACCGCATGAGGACTGTATGATAGTATCCAGCACGATAGTGGGGCGAGGCCAGACAGTGATCCAGACGGTATCTGCCCCCTGCGCAGTGGTCCACCTCAGTCCATAGGTGCCGGCACTATGAAGACCGGACACAATAGCCCGGGGAGATGCAGGGGTATCTATAGCCACCAAGTAGGGGTTGGCAGGCAGGGTACTCCACGTACCGGCACCTGCCGCATGTAGATGTACGGTGTCATCGAGGCACACTGAGACATCAGAGCCGGCTAGCACCGGCTGTACGTAGATGGTCTGGCAGCTAGCCCGGTGGCAGGCTCTATAGCTATAGGTGAAACAGTACTGCCTCGTACTACCCGGTGATAATGTGACCGTGTCAGACAATCCTGACGGTGGCAATATATCTGACAGAGGGGACCATAAATAGATACCACCGGGAGGCTGCGCATGTGCCACCGCCTGCACTGCCTGGCCCGGCAGGATAATGGTATCAAATGGATCTATCTGCAGATACTGGCTGGTAGTATCCACTGTGATATGGACGGTATCATAAGCCATACATTGCGTCGTATTGTCTTTGACCCGCAAATAGTACCTTCTGTCTACAGAACCTGTTAGAGTAGCAGCAGGGTTAGGACTGCCGGAAACAAATGTAAAATCGGAAGAAGTCCAGAGATAACTATATGGCCCCGTACCGCCTATGGCAGTAGGAGAGCCACCCAGCAATACGCTGGTCACCGGCTGACACAGGGATGTATCGCGTCCCGCATCTGCCCATAGACCGGGCAGCACAGTGAGGACGACAGTATCTGTAGCTGAAGCTCCGACCCAGATAAATCTATAGCTGCCTGGCGCTGAGAATGCCGAAACTACCATCTGAGGGTCAGTGGTATCAGATAATATAACAGTACCGGGACTGCTGCTCAGTAGCCGCCAGACACCTGTGCCACCTCCCTGCATAGTATAGCCCGCGCTCTGACATACAGACTGATCACCACCTGCGGTGAAAGGTGCACATACCCCTATTGTATACTGATAGCGCCACCCCTCCTGCTGTGCAGTCCATGAGCCTATAGAGCGGTGGGGAGGAGCCACCATGCGATGACCCGCAGAATCTACCACTCCCATGACCCCCAGACCGCTATTCCAGGTGGGGCAACTGAGGCTGGACAGCACCTGTACCTCTATATCGCTACAGCCTTCATGCAGTATACCCTGAAAAGTACTATATAGCTGACCGCAGCCTGCCGTATCACAATGACTCGTATAAGGAGGTATGCTATCCCAGGTGACCACCAGGCTCCTATTGGGGGCTGTACCATAGACGCCGTAGGAAATTTTGCCACGGCAGGCCACATTGATATCCCTGTACAGTACATTGATGCTAGTATACATAGAGGCGGTATCGAGACGCGGAGCTATGGATTGGAGGTTCCAAGGATCAAAGGTGCCCCTGCGGATCGTATCAAAGCATATCTGTCCATTGCTACTCACTACTAGGCTGCTATACGCATGACCGTAAAAAGTAAATGGAAACCCAATAGCGATCGGGCTGCTCCAGATATCATCTATCAGGAGTACGGTCTGGCTGCCCGCCGTACTGTAAAGGGCAAAAGGAACAGAGTCGACGCTATAGGATTGAGACGCTTTAAGGCTCTGTGGCCGGATCAAGGCTAAGGACAGGAGTACAATGCAGAGGCACCACGTAAGACGCAGGGATGTTTTCATAATATTAAATAGCTGAGGGCAAATATAAAATAACGCACCTAAACCAGTACCTGACTCAATGGGCGAGGTTTAATTCGTTAAATTGGCAAAGAATATGACAAAGCGCGCCCCTACCCCTCACATCTCCAGAAAGAAGATCATGTACCGCGTCTCGCCGGAGCTGCATAGCTACCTGCGCACTTATGACCGCGAGCGGCCGCTGCCAGTGCAGTATGCAGACCTGAAGCGCTTTGAAAACTCAATGGTAGTGTATGACAAACATGGCAAGGATACGCTGTGGGTCTCGGCCATCTACTCTCAGAGCGAAACATCGGAGTTGCATCAGGGGCTAAAAGAGATCTACTCCATCCTAAAAACAGGGGGTGACAAAAGCGTGCATAAGCACCTGCACATAGAGCGCGTAGACTTCTGCACCTTTGGCAACTCGAACCCCTTCCGCGTCAAGATCGTCAATAATTACAATGACGTCTACGACTACTTCTATATCAAGCAGGCCGATGCCTCCCGTGTGTATGGGCTAGAGCTGGAGCATATCCTCTCCCCCAGCCGCATCAATTACTTCGTAGATACGCACACACTCATAGAGGAGCATATAGCCGGCATACCGGGAGATGTCTTTATCACAAACTACCTGAGCAATCCTGAGTTTAACCAAAAGCGTATCGCCAAAGAGTTTGTGAAGTTCAATGAGCGGTCCTTCGTCCGGCTGCTGGGCGATATGCGCTCGTACAACTATGTCTTTGACATTACACCAGATTTTGAAGAGGTGCAGTTTCGCATCCGGGCCATAGACTTTGACCAGCAGAGCTATGAGGGGCGCAAGAACCTGTACCTGCCCCAGTTCTTCAAAGAAAACAAGGAGCTGGTAGCCCTGGTCAAGAAGCACATCAATGACGAGGTGATCAAACAGTACCAGAGTGAGGAGCGCACGCTCATATCACAGCGTATCAGCGCCTCGCGTGTACAGCTACAGGCATTGCTCACTGCTATGGAGCATGACACCATAGCTCCGGCGGAGAAAGTATCACAACTATGCGCCGAGCTATCAAAGCACTATAAGGTGGACTTTGGCCAGTGCCGGAGTATGGGAGATATCCTGCGTCACTGCCTGAATATCATGATCGGAAAGATCGGAGAAAAATTGAAATAACAATAAAATATACCAATTGGTATATTTTATTACTTTTGCTCCTGCAAATGAACGAGGCAACCTCCAAAGCAGAGCGTACGCGACAGTACATCATAGAGCGGACAGCCCCCGTCTTTAATGAGAAGGGGTATGCCGGCACGTCTTTGACAGACCTCACTGAAGCCACCGGCCTGACCAAGGGGAGCATCTATGGCAACTTTGAAAATAAAGATGAAGTAGCGCTCGCGGCTTTTGACTATAATTTTGGCAGGGTCACGGCCTACCTGCGCGAGCGCATACTGGCAGAGGAGAGCGCCATAGACCGCCTGCTGGTCTATCCGCGTGTGTATAGTGACTTTCTCAAGATACCATTCCTCAAGGCCGGCTGTCCGCTGCTCAATACCTCTGTAGAGGCCGATGATACCCATCCGGCACTGCGGGACAAAGCCTCACAGGCGCTGACATTCTGGAAGAAGTCACTGGAAAACCAGGTCAGGCGCGGCATAGAGCGCAAAGAGATACACAAAGACGTGAATCCTACTGAGGTAGCTGTGATCCTGATGTCACTGATAGAGGGAGCCGTGATGCAGGCCAAAGTACATGGCCGGGCTACAGAGCTGCGCATCAGTATGCGGTACCTTGAGCATTTTATCCTCGGCCTGCGGCCTTGATTTTTTTTGAAACAGAATATACCGGTTGGTATATTTTAAAGATAGATCATTCACTAAAACATAAACAACATGACTACGACAACCTTGCCCAAAGAACTCGAAAGCCAGTCCCTGATCCGCTTCCCTGACTGTGATCCGTTCAACCACCTGAACAACTCGCGCTATATAGACTACATCATCAATGCGCGTGAAGACCAGCTGATGAGCTACTACGACTTTGATGTATATAAACTGGCCAGAGAGCAGGGACTATCGTGGGTGGTGGCGCAGACTCAGATAGCCTACCTGGCCCCGGCAGCACTGATGGAGATCGTGACCATACAGACCCGCCTGATGGCCTACACAGACAAGGCGCTGATGGTAGAGGCCGTGATGTGGAATGAGGCCAAAACGCAAGTCAAAGCTGTGATGTGGACCCGCCTGGCGCACTATGACCTCAAAAGCCGCACAGGGCACAAGCACTCTGAGGAGTTGACGCTGTTCTTTGGCAATATCGTCGCGCCATTTGAGACACCTGTTACATTTGAGGAGCGGGTAAAATCTTTGCGCTGACCTATTCGTCTTTATCATTATTCAACCAATAAAACCAATCATATGTCATCAGACTACCTGCAGAGTGTGACCAAGCAGTTTGAGTACTATAAACTACTGGGAGAAAAAACCTTTGCCCAGCTGCCGGATGATAAGCTCTTCTGGCAGTACAATGAAGAGAGCAACAGCATCTCCACCATCGTAAAGCACCTGGCCGGCAATATGCTGAGCCGCTGGACCGATTTCCTCACCACGGATGGAGAGAAAGAATGGCGCAATCGTGATGGAGAATTTGAAGCAGACATCAGGACACGGGAAGAAATGATAGCGCTGTGGGAGCGCGGCTGGAAGGTATTTCTGGATACGCTGCACTCGCTGCAAGAGGAAGACCTCACTAAGATCATCTACATCCGCAATCAGGGGCACACCGTGACAGAAGCGATCAACAGGCAGCTGGCGCACTACCCCTACCACATCGGCCAGATCGTTTTCATAGGCAAGATGGCTGCTGAAACATGGGCCTCTCTCTCGATACCCAGAGGCAACTCACAGACCTATAATGCTGACAAATTTGCGCAGCCAAAGCAGAAAGTACACTTCACTGATGAATTTCTAAAGGATAAAAAGTGATGGAATTTTCACTGGGTAAAACGCTGGAGATACTGCGTGGTACACCCTCCGTACTGGAGGCGCAGCTCGGCCATCTGAGCGCTGAGTGGACAGATGCGCGCGAAGCTCCCACCGACTGGAGCCCGCGCGAGGTGATGGCGCACCTACTACTCTGTGAGCAAGAGAACTGGATGGTACGCGTCGGGATCATCCTGGCAGCCGCAGATGTCAGAACCTTCACGCCTGTAGATATGGCCTCGCACCTGGAGGTGGCGGCGGCTACGGCTATGATAGAGCTGCTCCGGGAGTTTCGCCGGCTGAGGCAGGATAATGTGGCGCGTCTGATAACTCTACAACTCTCTGACGCTGACCTCCAGCGTACTGCTGCTCATCCCCGCCTCGGTACTGTGACACTGCAGCAGCTACTGGCTACATGGGCCACGCATGACCTAAGCCATCAGATACAGATATCACGGACATTAGCTCGGGCGTACAGGCATGAGGTAGGCCCTTTCGTAGAGTTTCAGAAAGTACTGGCATAAAGACGGAGACTTACGACTCTGATACTGCCGGAGCCTGGTGGATGTATGAGCCTTTATCAAGACAGTCCAGCATAAACTGCGCGACATGCTTTCTTCCGATCTGAAAGGATGGTGGCGCACCATGGAGTGTGACATGCAGTTTGCGCAGCTCTTCCTTATCATTGAGTCCGACGGGGCGCACAAAGGTCCAGTCCAGCGCTGACTCCCTTAGTAGCTGCTCCTGCATATTATGGTCATCATAGACCACTTTAAACCTGGTCCAGCGCATGAGCAGGCGCATGATCCAGTGTACGTCGGGATAGCTATCACCTGCGCCCAGCGCAGTCTGCACGATGATGCGTTTTACCCCTGCTTCTCTCATAGCCTGAATGGTAGCCCTCATGGTTTGCTCCAGGGTATGCGGCGGGTCTATTTTGCCCAGTTTGAGTATATCTGACTGATGCAGTGCACCGAGTGTGCTCACTACTGCATCGCAGCCCTGTATGGCGCGGCGTATATCATCGAGGCTGGTAGTATCGCCCTGTATCACTTTGAGCTGGCCACTGCTGGCGGTGATACTGCTGCTATCCCGTACCAGCGCCACTACCTCATAGCCGCGCTGCAGCGCGAGGTCCAGTACATGACGGCCGGTGCGGCCTGTAGCTCCATATAGCAGAATGCGTTTCATGTGATTGATGTTTAGAATTTGTTAAAATCAAATACTTAGCCAAACTACCAGTCCCCTATACATTTCGGGCGTTCGCGGATATCGCAGGGGCGGCACGCTATTTTGAGATATTTTTATCCATATGAATGGCAAGAAGAAAGTACAACTCGTACTGGGTAGCGGCGGCGCGCGCGGCATAGCCCACATAGGCGTGATACAGATGCTGGAGGAGGAAGGCTATGAGATAGTAGGCGTATACGGCTGCTCTATGGGTGCGATCATCGGTGGGCTCTACTGCGCGGGTATCATGAAGGAATATACCGACTGGCTGCTAAAGCAAACCAAGAGCGACGTGTACCGACTGTTTGACATCACCTTCTCCATGGCGGGATTTGTGAAAGGTGAAAAGATATTTGGCCTGCTCCAGCAGATGTCAGGGGCCAAGAATATAGAAGACCTGCCGATAGAGTTCATAGCTGTAGCTACGGATATCATAGCGCGGAAGGAGATACACTTCAGCAGCGGCGATCTGTACAAGGCTATCCGCGCCTCCTCTGGTATACCGGGCGTATTCACTCCTGTAGCACATGAGAAAGGCCTCTATGTAGATGGCGGCGTGCTCAATCCGCTGCCGATAGACATCTTTCAGCGGAGGGATGATGCCATAGTGGTGGCAGTAAACCTCAACGGTGCCGTACCGCACGACCTGGTAGCAGATGTAGCTACGCAGACCGTGACCACAGAGGAGACGGAGAGCAGCGCAGCGCAGATCATAGCACGTCTGAAGAGCTTCTTCACCGGAGAGAAAGACAACGACAGTACAGAAGACACGCCCCCTGCCAAAACAGAAAAACCCGCCAGTGCGGTGACAGAAAAGGAGGTGCAGCAGATCACAAATCTGCCATCTTTGTCTATGTTTGACCTGCTGAGTGAGTCCTATGATGCCTCTCTGGACCGGCTGGTAGAGATCATGCTGCAGATGCACCCCGTAGATATACTGATAGAGATACCACGTACTGCTGCATCTGTATTTGAATTTTACCGCGCGTCAGAGCTGATAGACGTAGGGCGCAAAGCCTACAAGCAATCTATGGACACACTCAAATCTACCAAAGACGAATCAACCCTGCCCGCCCGTGAAGCACCAGCAAAAGATAAATGACACCGTAGACTATGTCAAAGCCACCCTCTCTACAGCCGAAGGCGGCCATGACTGGCACCATATCTACCGCGTCTGGCATACCGCCAAAGAAATAGCCACGCATGAGGCCTGCGACACCCATGTGGTAGAGCTGGCCGCGCTGCTGCATGATATAGCTGACTCCAAGTTTCATGAAGGTGATGAGGAGATAGGGCCGCAGCGGGCAGAGGTCTGGCTACGCTCTATCAGTGTAGAGGACGATGTGATCACACATGTCGTGCAGATCATCCGCAATATTTCATTCAAAGGAGGCAAGACGGAGCGCACCTTTCACTCTATAGAGCTGGATGTGGTGCAGGACGCGGACAGGCTGGATGCCATAGGCGCCATAGGCATAGCCCGCGCTTTCAACTATGGTGGCTACAAAGGCCGCGCACTATACGATCCGGATATCGCGCCCAACCTGCACATGACCAAGGAGCAATACAAACACTCCTCCGCTCCTACCATCAATCACTTCTACGAAAAACTCCTGCTGCTCAAAGACCGCATGAATACCACCACAGGAAAGGCGATGGCACAAAAACGCCACGACTTTATGATCAACTACCTGGAGCAGTTTTATGAGGAGTGGGAAGGCAAGAGCTAGATAGCCCTTGCCCGTTATTTCATTCCAGTACTATAGGCAGCTGTCGGGTAGATGCTGAATGCTTATCCGTTACTTTTATGATATAGGCCCCGCTGGCGAGGCCACCCCTATCTATATAAGTCTGACCTGTGGCGATACTCCGCTGTAGCAGCAACTGGCCTGCCATGTCATAAATAGACAGGGTGTAGCCCGCTGATACTCCTGCATCTATCGTGATGGTAAATCCTTGCGCAGATGGATTTGGTGCTACGGTGATATTACTGATTGCCTGGAGATCTGAGATGCCCACATTTGTGATAGTGACGGTGTCTGAGACAGCGTCACAGTGATTGATATCCCAGATAGACACAGAGTAGGAGCCATTTTGCGTAATCGTAACAGCAGCTAATGTATCTGCTGGTATATCTACACCATTGCGCTGCCACTGATAGTGCAGTCCCTGCACCTGTGGGATAGACAGTACATAGCCCTGCTGTGTGATGACCGGACGCGCAGGTGCAGGCACTACAGTGAGCTGCAGCGTGATGATGCTGTCGCAATTGTGATGCACCGTATCGGTATAGCTACCCGCCTGTGTGAGCGGCTGGCCATAAAACACATAGCTGCCTCCTGCGCATATCGAAGCGTGAATAGTGTCTCTGGCCGGTGCAGCTACAGTGAGGCGCAGTGTAACCATGCTATCGCAGCCCGCACCCGTCTGCAACGTATCTGTGTAGCTGCCTGCAGTATAGAATATGTGACCGCCCAATGTGTACCCTGCGCCCGCACAGACGAAAGCATATACTGTATCATGATGCACTACTGCTACAGTCAGGCGCAGCGTCACAATACTATCACAACCTGCATGGGACGTCAGCGTATCCTGGTAAAAGCCCGATGCCGTGAGGACCATCCCGCCAAATGAATAGCTATGCCCACTGCATAGTATATGCGATATCGTATCTCTGCTCACTGCGGCTACGGCCAGCGCGAGGATGGTGATACTATCACAGCCGCTGACAGCTATAGCGGTATCGCTATAGGAGCCCGCAGTGTGCAGCTGTACTCCCGCGAAAAGTATACTCTGCCCGCTACATATTGTATCTGTCAGATGGCGGATCACAGGCGGCAGGGCTGTGAGATCGAGGTTCACAATACTGTCTGTGCCTGTACTGCTCGGTAGGGTATCTAGATACTGGCCAGGCACCTGATACTGATGACCATGGTAGGTATACAGGCTACCAGCACAGGCTGAGGCGGTGATAGAAGTGATGGCCGGCAGATAGGTGATACCGCAGCTACCAGGGGTGACTTTGGTGATGAGCGCATCTGCGGTGCCCGTAGTATGCGGCAGCAGAGAACCAAAATTGATGTAGGAGCCTGCAGTAGAGCTATAGTTGCGGGCCATATAGTATTTGCCATCACGGGTAGTGAAAAAATGGAAGGCCCCCCATTGATTAGTGACATATATCGTATTGTGGCCATTCTTGATCACTTTTCTGATCCGGCCCGCGGTATCATATGTAGCTATAAAGTAGTCGTAGGTATTTAGCTCCATCGTGATGCCAGTACCATTGGTGCCGTACAGGGTATTGACCACAGAGTCATTGATGCGGTCTCCCATAGTACCTACTACGCTGAGGGTATTGCCATTCTTCCAGATCGCCTCACCATTGCCATAGTAGCTGCCACTATTGCCGGTGAGCCAGCGGCATTTGCCAGCGGCATCGACCCGGGCCACAAAGTATTTACCTAATGTGGTGGTGAGAGTAGAGCTATCTGCGCTGAGGAAGACCTGAGTAGAGGCTCCTGAGAAGCAATTATTACTTCCGGCTATATAAGTATTTCCTGTGCTGTCAGTGACGACGCAGGTAGGTGCGGTAGAAGAATTGGCCGGGCCACTGGTGTAGCTACGGGTCTTCCATTTAAAGCGGCCATTCTTATCATATTTAAAAAGGAAAAGATCCTTGACATCAGGAGTACCGGCACTGAAGCTCTCCGTCATAGTGATAGAGTGTGTGCTATCCGGCTCGAAAATATCTACCTGATAGGCATAGCCTCCAGATATATACAGGTTGTTGGCTGTATCTACAGTAGGTGCGTTCATAAACGGCCCATTGCCGGAGGCGAGCTGGACGCCCATATCCCAGAGCTTGTGGCCATTGCTGTCGAGCTTGAGTATGTTCTCATTAGCCTGTCCGAGATTGTACAGCGAGTCGCTGTAGGCACCATTCAGATTGATAGATGTGGGTGCGCCATAGACATTGTCCATGGCTACAATGATATTATTCTGATAGTCTACTGTAAGGTTTCGCGCTGTGAGCCACACCGAGCTGCGTCCGAATGTGACATACCAGATCACACGTCCGTCCGAATCACATTTAGCTATAAAGGAGCCCGCAGTACTGCCGAGCCGCGTATCTATGCTATCGCCCTTGTTATCTATGATGTAGAGGGCTTTACCACATATATATATATTGCCGCGGCGGTCCTCGGTCACAGCTTTGATACTGCTATACTCTGTCCCCCATTGATTAGGATAGTCCCCTTTGGCAAATCCCATCCATCTCAGGGTACCTTCCATCGAGTACTTGCCATAATAGCCACCATCATGTGTGACACTGGTGGCGGTAAGCGAGTCTCCGGCACGGGAAGAAAAGACCTCATAGTTGTGATGGCCTGACACAAGGAAGCCACTACGACAAGGAGCCAGGCTGCCTACGTCATCGGTATAGTTGCCATTCCACGCCAGATCTGTGCCGTTATTGACAATATTCCAGCAGGAGTCCGGCGCCTCGCGGGCTATAGTGGCCCCGGCATGGCTCAGTGTATCATAGCACCCGTGATCTGACCAGCAGATGAGGCGTACAGCAGGGCGCGCAGGTGCGCTATACGTAGCATAGGCCACCGGTGAATCTACCTGCGCTACTGACGTAGGAGACGGTGTAAATGACCATGCGTAATGACTAGCATCCTGACAATGCTGGTAATAAGGCGCGGCCTCTCCGGGAGAGGCATTGATGCGGCCGGAGTAGAAATTGGCCCTGGTGCGCTCGTCTGTGATCCGCAGCGTGTCGCGAAAATCTGCCGTGCACTGTGCGAGACTGCTGCTGGCACGCAGATGATAATAGCCTGTGGCGGGGATAGCACCGGACAGGAAACTGAGCGTGCCACCTGTACCCTGGCCAGACTGGCCCAGAGAGCTATTGCTCCCATAGCGCAGCAGCGTGTAGTAAACATTGACCTGGCTGGAGTCTATGGAGACCGTCACCGGCTCATCGTGACAAATGATGTACTTATTCAGTGTATCGCGCAGGTTAGTACGAGGCACATTTACGATATTGATCACCTGTATAGAAGTATCCCGCATCAGGCTATCATTCTGTGTCTCCAGGCGGATAGTATATTGCCCGGCTGTAGTGAAAGTACGGCTCACATTGCCGCATTGTGCCACATAGAGTACGTTATTGATATACCAGCTGCAGGTAGTGGAGGAGCCAGTAGAGGAGTTGAGACTGATACTAGTATTGACGCAACCGCCACTTGCATTGATATGTGCTATGGGTTTTGTAGCGGCTATGGTGTAGCTCCTGAGCACTACACCGTTGTCGCCACAGGCATAGAGAGGTGGTGTGGCGGTGCTCGCGCTCCAGATAGCATTGATCCTGTAGGTCAGTGACGAGGGCTCGTACTCCAGGTATGTGTGTGGCGTACCCGACCGGAATATACCATGATCCGTACCTACGAAGTGATAATTCATGCAGCTAGTGATACAGGCCGCATTGAGCGGACCATAGTCGTAGTCTCTATTCTCTGTAGAAGGGAAACCGCTGAATACAACGTGGGTAGAGCCTACAGTACCACCAGCCACGTAGGCAGTAGCTGCCACATCGCGGTAGGTGTAGTTATTATTTGTCTCAGTCTGCAGGGTGAAAGTATTGCTACCGGATAGTGAGCCCGTATAGATAGTGTGCGCACCTACCATAGAGACATTGGAACCGCTAAAGCTGATAGATCTAAGATCGTCAGTGAGACCGGCATTGAGTACGGTAGCTGTGGTATTGCTGAAAGTCACTATCAGACCATTGCCACCTACAGCATAATAGGCAGAATTGCTACTGCGGAAAAACAAATGTGAGAAGGAGCTACCCACCGCGCCTATATAGGCCATGGTGTATGAGAGATTGGTCGTGTCTATCCGCATCACGATTCCCTTGTGAGCTACCGTATCGGTGCCACAGAAATATATCAGGTTATTGGTCAGGGCACCGGTGCTGGTACAGTGGGTAAAGCGGGTATGATTGTAGGTGATGGAATCGGCCGCATTGCCCCTGACCTGGTATCGGACCCAACTGCCAGTGACACCGGTATAAGTGTAGTAGATACCACCGGCACCTGATACGAAGCCCGTAGAGCCATACATCACTACACCGGTCAGATTGTCATTGATACCGGTATTGAGATTGACCCATTGTGCCCATGTAGCGCGGGTGAAAAGGAGCAAAGTTGCTAACAAAACTGCAATCTTGTTCTTCATAAGGAGTTTATTGCTCCGAATATAAGATTAACCCGGCACCTTATTTCAATTATGATATACCAGCGGGCTACCTCTAGCCCACTCTCTTCTCCAGGTCCGCTATCCGCTTCATCAGCTCTGGTATGAGCTTGATATGTGCAAGCCCTTTATAGTGCTCACGGAAGTCGCCGGCAGGAGAGCCTGTCACGGCACGGCCTTCGGTCTCTATGGATTTGGATACACCACTCTGGGCATTGATCTTGACGCCATCGGCTATACGGATATGACCTACGATGCCTACCTGGCCTCCTATCATTACTTGACGGCCAATGCGGGTGCTGCCGGAGATGCCGGTCTGAGCGGCTATCACGGTATTGTCTCCCAGTTCTACATTGTGCGCTATGTGGATGAGGTTGTCCAGTTTCACACCATCACGCACTATAGTGGCGCCCATGGTGGCGCGGTCTATCACAGTATTGGCACCGATCTCTACGCGATCGCCTATGTCTACGATGCCGAGCTGCGGCACCTTTTTGAAGGTACCATCTGCCAGCGGCGCAAAGCCAAAGCCATCGCCGCCTATCACTACACCTGCATGGATGGTGCAGTCTTTACCGATGCGGCAGCCTTCGTAGACTTTCGCGCCAGCGTGGACGGTCGTATTATCTCCGATGGTCACACCGTCTCCGATGAATGCTGATGGATAGATGCGGACATTGGCACCTATGGTCACATTGTCTCCTACATAGGCGAAAGCACCGAGGAAGAGGCCATCGCCATGCTTGCTATGCTGGCCAATGTGTGATGGTTGCTGTATACCGGACTTCTGTCCGGCTGACATGACCTGCTGGTATAGCTCCAGCAGCGTGGTGAAGGCTGCGTAGGGATCCTTGACCCTGATGATGGCGCCTACCTTGTCATTGCTTACTGCGAGTGACTCGCCTATGAGCAGGATGCCAGCGGGGGCGGTCTGCGCATATTGCTCATACTTGGGATTGGCTATGAAGGAAAGGGCGGCACTGTGCGCCTCCTCTATTTTGGCTATGGTCGTGACTGCCTGGTCAGGATCGCCCTCCAGGCGGCCTCCGAGCAGTGCAGCTATGTCTCTGGCTGTGAATTGCATCAGAGCGAATATAATAAATACAACACCTCTCCCAACCCTCTGCGAAAGAGAAGCCAAACAGTATACTCCTCCGGACCTCGCGACAACTTAGCCTTCGCCTCCCAAAGTAAAATAAAAGGTAGCTCCCTCACCCTTGACAGCTTCTGCCCATACCTTTCCACCATGTCGCTTTATGATCCGATCTACCGTAGCCAGGCCTACCCCTGTGCCTTCAAACTCTTCAGCAGGGTGCATTCTCTGGAAGACATTAAATAGCTTTTTTGCATGACTCATGTCAAAGCCCGCTCCATTGTCCTTGATGTAATATACCCGCGAGCGATTTCTTACCTCCATGCCTATTTCGATCATTGGGTTCTGCTTTTTAGATGAATATTTGAAGGCATTCCCAATCAGGTTGGTCCAAACCTGGCGCGTGAGGCCATGGTCACAGACAGCGGGCTCCAGATCGAGCAATCTTACCTCTGCGTTATTATATTCAGGCGCCGCATACCGCAATTCATTTATGACTACGGAGACCAGGTCGTGCATATTTACCTCACCCAGCTTCAGGTCCTCTTTACCAAATTTTGAGAATGCGAGCAGATCGTGGATCAGATGGCTCATGCGGCGCGCACTGGAGTCTATGATAGAGAGGAAGCGGGCACCCTCCTCATCCAGTTTTTCTTTGTAATCTGAGAGCAGTATACTGGAAAATCCGCTGAGCACACGCAATGGGGCCTGCAGATCATGCGATACAGAATAGCTAAATGCCTCCAGTTCCCTATTGGCCTGCTGGAGCTCTTGTGTCCTCTCTTCCACTCTTTTTTCCAGGGACTCATTCAGCGCTGCGATTTTGGCTTCAGCCAGCTTCTGCTCTGTGATGTCACGTACATAGCAGGAGAGCCCGGTGATCGTATCCCCCTCCGTGATAGGATAAATAGAAAAGCTAAAATAACTTTTCACCCCTCCCGCATCAAACTCCCGGACAAACTGAAGCGATTTGCCCGCCAGGGCGATGCTATATAGCTCTTCCCATTGCCTCGCCTCTCCTGGAGCCTGATGCTCCAGAAATCCGAAAACCCGGTCGCCCACCTGGATATCCAGTCCAAATGCCAGCCTGATAGCGTCCTTCAGTACAGTATTGAATGTGATAAAGCGGAAATCGCGATCTATAGAATAGATATGTGCGTCTGTATTCTCAATGATCGCAGAGAGATTGGCCTCAGATTTCTGCAGTTCCTTTTTGGCCTCCATGCGGAGCTTTTCACTTTCAAATACATCGAGCGCAAATGAAATATCCCCTGCTGCCTCTACGAGGAATGCGACTTCCTTATCATCAAAGAAATGCTCAGTACCAGAGTTCAGCACCAGTACACCTGCCACCTTACCAGATCTTTTTAGAGGTAGACAGATGCTCGATTTGATGTTCCCGGCATTTTCTTCAGGCCAGCCCCATAGAGCCTGAGTTTCCTGTATTGTATTGCTTACGGCTCTCCTGCCCGTAGTGATGGCCAGGACCGGGAGGCTATGTGGCCACTTTCCACTGTCCAGGTTTACCGATGCTCCGGATCTCATATCGGCCATGGCATTGGCAGCACCGTTCATTCCCGCAATATTCATCCGCCCGCCGCCATCCAGCATACCTATCCATGCCGAACTAAAACGCCCCACTTTAATAGCAATGCCGCATATATGATTAAGCAGTATTTTTTCTTCCTTGAGGTGCACGATACTCTGATTGATCGCACTGAGGAAATTGTAGAGGCGATTCATCCGTATCACTTCCGCCTCGGCCTTCTTGCCATCCGTTATATCCTTCACCAGCGATACGAAAGCCTTTTTGCCATTGTTGTCGATCAGCACTGAGTTGTACCATTCGCACCAGATCAGCGTACCATCCTTCCGGTAGTTTCTGGTCTGCACAGAGTTGGAAGTCACCCTGCCGGATAGCAGTTCTTTTGCCACTTTCCGGGCCAGATCCTGATCTGCATCATGCACCTGCATGTATCCTGACCGATGGTGGCCCAGGCATTCGGCCTCTGTCCAGCCAAAAATAGCCTCAGCCCTCTTTGAACATGCCTTAAGCTCCAGCCGCTCGTCCCACTCAATATAACCAAGGGGTCCATTGTCTATGTGAAACCGCAAGCGGTCATATGTATCTTTAAGGTGCCTTTCCGCTGTGACCCTCTGATTGATAGAAGTACTGAGGCCTCTTAGTAGCCTATTGAGCATAGCAGCGCATACGAAGCTGAATAATACCAGATTGGAAGATATGGCGATCCACGCTCCTACCTTATTCGGTGTAGCGACAAAAACAGGTGCACCTAAATGGATAAGAACACCAAAGAGGATGCAAATAACAGTATTGGCCGTAGCGGAATAGTATGCTGCCCTGGGAGAATAAATCACGGAGATCATCACCGTAAGGGCCAACAGGAAAACCATGCCCACACCCAATGTGCTGATAAAATAAAGCAGCACCATAGCCAGACAGTAGAGGATAATAACAAAAACCAATTTTCGCTGGTCGATATGGAGGCCACGCACTACTAGCAGACATAGGATAAGACTAAAGGCCGAAAGGTCAGCGACAGCTATCACCCTATGTCCGCTGGATACTGCCATGTACACTCCCGGTATCAGTGCTATGATGCTGAGCGGTAGCAGGCAAGCGAGCAGATTTACAAAGATCTCATCTCTCCAGTATGTGAGGTCATCTTTATGGTCCCGGCCTTCAGGTATCAGAGTGCCCTTCACGGCATTGCGGTATGCGATCCAGCCTCGTTGGAGTTTCTTATCTTTCATTTGGGGTGGCTACATCGCTATTTTATCCAGCACATACCTCCTGCTAAGAGGATATCACTTAGCTCCTTAGGGCTTGGTGAACCATTAGCAATACTAAAGCAGAATCGGAAACGAAATAGAGCGGTATAAAGAAACGTTTTTTTTCTTCACGGCTCTTTTTAGCTACAAGCTCCTCGTTGTATTTGAAGGTTATAGCTCCATTTTAACACTATAAAGGATGTATCTGGCTGTAGTGCAGGAGCGCCTCAGATATACACCGGAGCCTGACTCTTTTATTCCATGCAATGTTGTATTGCATATACGTACGTGATAAGGACACTATGAAGGAGATAATCCTATCTTTAACCACAATGTATATACACTCACACCAGATCAGGGTACGCTATGCCGATACAGACCAGATGGGCTATGTCTACTATGGCAACTATGCCCGCTACTATGAGGAGGCCCGCTCGGAGGCTATCCGGTCACTGGGCCTCCCCTACCGTGAGCTGGAGCTGGCAGGGGTGATGCTGCCCATCACGCGGATGAATATCAAATACATAGGCCCTGCTACCTATGATGAGGTGATCACGATCAAAACAACACTGACGCGCATGCCAGACCGCTTTATGCACTTCAGCTATGAGGTGTATAATGAGGCCGGCAAGCTGATCAATGAGGCTGATACGCAGCTCGTATTCGTAGATGCGCAGACGCGCAAGATGATCCATGCACCACAATACCTCATGGACCAGCTGGCACCGCACTTTGCCGGAAAGTGATATTTGGCTGTAAGGGTTATATTTGCCGCCGATGATAAAGCTATGGAAGAAGCTGGTGGCTAAGAATCCTCACCTGGAGGAGTGGGATGTGTGGATGCGCACGGTGAGCCTGCCCGGCCTGGATGGTGTGGCTGTGGCTGACGTGTATAAGTTCTTCATTTTTGAGATACGCAAAAACTCTCTGAATCTGAGAGCACGGGCCATAGCCTTTAGTTTCTTCCTGTCACTCTTTCCGGCTATCCTCTTTATCCTCACGCTGGTGCCTTTCATCTTCCAGTTTTACGGCAAGGTGGGTATAGACGACTATATACAGAACCTGCTGAGGAGTGTAGCGCCCAGCCCGGATGTTTTTAAATTCCTCTGGAACTTCGTAGGGCCGATACTGAAAGAAGTAAGCAGCAAACGGCCCAGCCTCCTGACGGGTACCTTTGTGCTCACGCTCTTCCTCACCAGCAATGGGGTGGTCACGATGATGCACTCCTTTGACAAAGGCTATGACCACTATGTACGCCGCAATCCCCTGAAGACACGCTTTATAGCCATACAGATATCGCTGCTGCTGGTAGCGCTGATGATCTTCTCATTCATATTTGTAGTAGTAGGGCAGAGCCTGCTGACCTGGGTCTTTGATGTGCTGCATATCAGGGATCAGTTTACCAAGTTCCTTTTTACCTTCATACGCTTTGTGACCATCGTGCTGCTGTTCTTCTTCTCCATCTCTCTGATCTACTACTACGGACCGGCTACCAAGAAGAAGTACCGCTTTATCTCTACCGGGTCTACTATCGCTACTGTGCTGTCTATCGTGGCATCGGTAGGTTTCTCTTATTATCTTAGTCACTTCTCGCGGTATGGCAAGCTGTACGGCTCTATAGGTACGGTGATGATCATCCTGATCTGGCTGAATATTAATGCCTTTGTACTACTGATAGGCTATGAGATCAATGCTGCGATCTACTACCACCACTCTATCCGGCAGCGTGGGCAGGAAGCAGAGGCCTAACTACTGGCATATATCAGGGGCATTGTTAAATAACAAATACCCTATTGCTTTTCTTTGATTGTTTAGACATCTTAGCTTAATTATAGCTGACATTCAGCTTTTTGCAAAAACATATAACCATTTTATTAATGAGAAACAAAATTATACTCTGTCTCTTTGCCATCAGTAGTATCGCACTGCTCTGCAGTAATTCTGGCGGCTATAGCGCCAATAGGACAGGTGCCAATAGTACCACTACAGGTTGTGGTAGCTGCCATGGCTCTACCTCCTCACTGGGGACTACGATAGAGCTGGACTCTGCCGGATCGCCGGTGACGGTGTACCGGCCGGGTATAGCATATACAGTCAAGATCACCGCTACCAATAATACTACAGCGACCAATTTATCAAAGTATGGCTTTCAGCTCTGCGCGGTAAAGTCTACAGGTGCAGGCTCCTCGTCTGCCGTGCAGGCCGGTACCTGGGGCACACTGCCTACGGGCACTCAGCAGAACGGCACCACGCTGAAGTATATCCAGCACAGCCAGCGCCTCTCGCCGACAAGCGGTACAGGAGGAGCGGGCACGGTATATAGCATCTCCATACCATGGACTGCACCGGTAGCCGGCACCGGCTCAGTGAAAGTATATGGCCTGGTAAATGCTGTAAACGCTAATAATACCGATGACAATGGAGATAAATATCAGCTGGCCAGTGCTATCACCATCACTGAGTATGTAGCGCCGGTAGTAGCCTCTGTATCTATCTCTGAGACGGCGGGCACGAACCCTACCTGCCAAGGCACATCGGTGACCTTCACCGCGACACCTACCAATGGTGGTACTGCTCCGACCTATCAGTGGCTGGATGGCGCTACGGCCATAGGAACAGGCGCTACGCTGACTACCTCGGCTCTTGCCGCGGGCACGCACTCCATCACCTGCGTGATGACCTCAAACCTGGCGGGCGTGACCGGCAATCCTGCTACCTCCACTGCGATCAGCCTCGTGGTCAATGCTCCGGCTGTAGACTCTGTGCACATAGGTGCCTCTGCTACCAGCTTCTGCGCAGGTACATCTGTGACCTTCACCGCTACTCCATATAATGGCGGCGCTACACCTGCCTATCAGTGGAAAGATGGTACGACCAATATCGGCACAGGCGCTACACTGACCACCTCATCACTGGCGGCAGGCAGCCACACCATCACCTGCGTGATGACACCATCAGGTACCTGTGTATCTCCGGCCACCTCTACGTCTAATGCTGTGACAGTGACGGTCAACGCCTCAGTGACAGACTCTGTGAGTGTATCGGCCTCTGCTACTTCGGTTTGCGCAGGCACCTCTATCAGCTTTACAGCTACGCCTACCAATGGTGGCGCTACACCTGCGTATGTGTGGAAAGATGGGACGACCAATATCGGTACTACTGCGACACTGACTACCAGCTCACTGACAGCCGGCACACACAATATCACCTGCGTGATGACCCCATCGGGCACCTGCGTATCTCCGGCTACGGCTACATCTCGTACCATAGTAGTGACTGTCAATCCTACCGGTACTGACTCTGTGCAGATCTCTGCCTCTGCTACCAGCCTGTGCGCGGGTACATCTGTGACATTCACTGCTACGCCATTCAATGGCGGTGCTACGCCTGGCTATCAGTGGAAGGACGGTGCTACCAATATCGGTACCGGTGCGACACTGACCACCTCATCACTGACCGCAGGAAGCCACACCATCACCTGCGTGATGACACCATCAGGCGGCTGCGTATCTCCGGCTACGTCTACCTCCCGCCCTATCACTGTCACGGTCAATCCATCTGTGACGGACTCAGTCAGTGTATCGGCATCTGCTACCAGTGCCTGTGCAGGTACTTCTATCACCTTCACCGCTACACCTACCAATGGTGGTGCGACACCAGTATATGTATGGAAAGACGGAACGACTCCGATAGGTACAAGCGCTACACTGACCACCTCCTCGCTCTCTGCGGGTACTCACAATATCACCTGTGTGATGACACCATCAGGCACCTGTGTATCTCCGGCTACAGCTACCTCACGTACTATAGTAGTGACTATATCAGCTCCTGTGGCGCCGACCATCACTCTCAGCGGCACCAGCACACTGTGTACCGGGTCTCCTGATACGATACGCGCTACAGTGACCAATGGCGGTACTAACCCTACCTACAGCTGGACAGTAAACGGCAACCCAGGCGGCAGCAACAGCACTACGCTGGTCATACCATCTGTCTCAGGCAACACCTCTGTGGTATGTACACTGACGTCCAACGCGGCTTGCGTATCTCCGGCTACTGTGGCCTCAGCGCCATTTGCCATCACTATCAGCAGTGCTGTGGCTCCGACCATCACTATCAGCGCTGCACATGACACGATCTGTGCCGGCAGCAGCGCTTCCTTTACTGCTACGATCAGCGGCGGCGGATCGACTCCCGGCTATCAGTGGCTGGTAGGTGGTACGCCATCAGGTACGGGCAGCACCTTTGCTACAGCCAGCCTGACAGATGGTGCTGTAGTGAGCTGTGTACTGACCTCCTCTCTGAGCTGTGCCAATCCGCATAGCGTGACCAGCACCGGTATTACCATGACAGTAGGCGCTATGCCTTCGCCATCTATCGTACCATCGGGCAATATACATGTGTGCGCGGGAGACTCTATCCTCCTCACCGCAAGTGGAGGTGACACCTACACCTGGAGCACCGGTCAGACCGGCACGACTATCTATGCTACACAATCGGCAGGATACAACGTGACAGCTACGACTAAGTATGGCTGCAGCGTAGCATTGTTTGGCGGGGTAGTGGTAGCTGTCAGCTCACCTGCTGTGCCGGTGATCAGCGCTGCGGGCTTCACGCTGAGCTCTACTGCTGCAGCACACTATCAGTGGCTGTTTAATAACACACCGATGACCGCAGATACGACACAGTCTATCACTGCCAGCGCCAATGGCAACTATATAGTAGTAGTGTCTGACGCAGATGGCTGCTTCACCCCATCTGCTGCGTATACTGTGACCGGTGTGGGCATACAGGATGTAGCTGCTATGAATGCGATACGCCTCTACCCGGTGCCAAACCATGGTAGCTTTGCCGTAGATGTGCAGGAGTACAATAACACCGCACTCGCTATCTATGACATCTATGGCCAGGAGGTATACCGCCGTGATATCTCCGCCACGCATACTGAGATCAGTGATGCTGCACTGAGCCCGGCGCTGTACTTCGTACAAATACAATCAGGCAACCTCCATCACACAGTGAAGATGCAGGTAGTGAAATAAGACATCAACTCCTTCATACCAATAGTGGCGCCCTCCTCAGTGAGGGCGTTGCTGTTTAAGCTCATCCGCAACTGCGGCAAAAGCCTTTATTTTGTACTATGATAGCTATGATGCTCATTCTGGTATTGCTCTCGCCCTACGGTCTGCTGCTATGGAGAGAGTTTAGCCTCCCCATCCGGTTGCTGTTTGCTGCTATGGTGGAGCTTATCATAGCGCCATTACTGCTGATATGTGGTATATATTTCGATATCACAGTGATAGCTGCCAGTGGCTACCTTATTGAGTTTGTGGCTATCCTGATCATCGGGGCCAATCTATTCATCGGGGCCATGATCGCCATCAGCCGCAAAAGGTAAGCTCCTTCCTTTAAAATCTTTAACTTCCCACTCAGTAGCCTTTGGCAATACTTTGGCCGGAGGGGCGTTTGTTTCACGTATGGATATTTATCAAAGACGGTCTAGCCTAAAGCTGATCCTGCTGCTGATAGCGGTAGGGATAGGTTTATTTACCACTATCTACACAAACTATCTCACCAATAAAATAGCCAGGGAAGAGAAGCGCAAGGCGCAACTCTGGGCCTCAGCCATTAGCAGCCGTGCGAGACTGGTGCGCTATACCAAGGACCTCTTTGAGCGGCTAGCTACAGATGAGCGCAAGAAAGCTGACGTGTGGTCGCAGGCTACCAAACTGCTCTCCGACCCACGTATAGAAGATGGCGAGGAGCTGGCCTTCTTTAGCCAGATCATCACAGGCAATACAGATATACCGGTGGCACTCACAGATGAGGACGGCAAGCTGCTGATGTACCGCAACTTTGATATAGTAGGTGAGAAATCGAAGCTCAATATCAATGACAAGCAATTTGAAGTTTTTCACAACTACCCTCCCATCATCGTAGCCTTTGGGGCCAAGAAAAACTATATCTACTACAAGGACTCCAATCTATTTCGCGAGCTGAAGAATACGCTGAACGACATCCTGTCATCCTTTATCACCGAGGTGGTGATCAATACTGCCTCTGCACCGGTAATCATGGCAGATCCGGCCAATAGGGTGATAGCCTTTGGCAATATAGACTCTGCTGAGATCCGCAAGCCGGAGCGTGTGCAGCAACTCATAGCGGACATGAGCCTGCGCCATGAGCCGATAGAGGTAGACTTGGGTGATGGCGGCAAGAAATTCATCTACTATGATGACTCTACAGTGCTAAAGCAGCTACGTATCTTCCCATACATACAGCTGGGCATTTTCAGCCTGTTTCTGGTGTTCTCATATTTTGCATTCAGCAGTTCGCGGCATGCTGAGCAGAACATGGTGTGGGTAGGCATGGCCAAAGAGACCGCTCATCAGCTCGGCACACCTATCTCCTCTCTCGGTGCGTGGATAGAATACCTGCGCGAGACAGAGCCCGGACTGAATGAGAATAGTGCCCTCGCTGAGATGGAGCATGATGTAGAGCGCCTCACGCTAGTAGCAGACCGCTTCTCCAAGATAGGCTCCGTGCCGCAGCTCAAACCTGAGAATGTGAAAGAGACGCTGCAGCGCAATGTAGACTACATGCGCAGGCGCTCATCCAAAGAAGTGACCTTCACCCTGGAGGTAGACCGCGATGACCTGACCTTTGCGATCAATACGCAACTCTTTGACTGGGTAGTGGAGAATCTGTATAAGAATGCGCTGGACGCGATGGAGGGTGCTGGTAGTATACATACTACCGCTACGGGCGATAGCAAGTGGGTATATATAGACGTGACAGACAGCGGCTGTGGTATACCGCGCAATAACCAGAAGACGATCTTTGAGCCGGGCTTTAGCACCAAGCGGCGTGGCTGGGGACTAGGCCTCTCACTGACCAAGCGCATCGTGGAGTCATACCACAAAGGCAAAATCTATGTAAAGCACTCAGAGGTGGGCAAGGGAACGACCTTTCGTATAGAGGTGCCGAGAGAGGCATAGTACCTCTCCCTAAATCCCTCTCCAAAGGAGAGGGACTTTAACAGCCATGCTCTTTTACTTACTTTTATGCTATGAATAATACACTCACACCTGAGGGCAAAAAGCACATACTGGACCGGCTGGAGAAACTGACACCGGACACTCCTGCACGCTGGGGATCTATGAAGGTAAACCAGATGCTGGCGCATATGAATGATGCGCATAAGATAGCCCTCGGTATGAAGCCTGCAGAGGATAAGTCTAACTTTTATACGCATAAGATCATGTTTCCTGTGGCGGTGTATATACTACCTAAGTGGCCCAAGGGAGAAAAGACCGCACCCGAGCTGGACCAAAAGCAAGAAGGCACAAAGGCCAGGGACTTCTACACCGAGCTGGAGTTTCTCTGCAAGATGATGGATATACTCGAGGAGCGTGAGGAGTCCAAGCTGCATCCGCATCCTATGTTTGGCAGGCTGAGTAAGAAGCAGTGGTCAGATCTTTTGTATAAGCACTTTGATCATCACCTCCGGCAGTTTGGGGTGTAAAGGTTTTACCGCAGAGGCGCAGAGACACAGAGGAAAACCATATATCCTACGGATCATGACAAAGGTCAAGCATCATTTAGCCTCAGTGGTTTTGCCTATCTTCGCGCGAAAGAAAGACTAATGAAATTAGACATCCTGGCCATAGGTGCACACCCTGATGATGTAGAGCTGAGCTGTGCAGGTACGCTACTGGCTCAGATAGCACGCGGATCAAAGGTGGGCCTGCTGGACCTGACCCAAGGCGAGCTGGGCACACGCGGCACAGGTGAGATACGCCTGAAAGAGGCCGCCGATGCTGCACAAGTGCTAGGGATCACGGTGCGGGACAACGCCGGTTTTGCAGATGGTTTCTTTCAGAATGATAAAGAGCATCAGCTAGCGCTCATAAAATACATACGCCGGTACCAGCCTGATATCATCCTGGCCAATGCAATACACGACAGGCATCCGGATCATGCGCGCGCTGCCCAGCTGGTAGAGGATGCGTCTTTCCTATCCGGCCTGCCGAAAGTGGAGACGGAGCTGGATGGCAAGGCACAGTCAGCCTGGCGGCCCAAAGTGGTTTACCATTACATACAGTCGCTGGATATCTCTCCTTCCTTTGCGGTAGATATCACGCCGTACTTTGAGCAGAAGCTGGAGGCGATCAGGGCGTACAAGTCGCAGTTTTATAATCCCGACTCTAAGGAGGCATCTACATTTATTTCATCACAGGAGTTCCTTGAGTTTGTGCGCAGCCGTGCGGTGCATTTCGGCGTGCCGCTTGGTGTGAAATTTGCAGAAGGCTTTACTGTAAAGCGCCATATCGGTGTGCGCGACCTCAATGATATCTTCTGATGGGCCACGATCACTCACATAGCCACGATCATCATGACCACCACCATGTGGTAGCGCTGAAGCATGTGAGCAGGGCATTTGTGATAGGCATCGTTCTAAACATCACCTTTGTGATAGCTGAGGCTGTGGCCGGCCTGTACACCCATTCGCTCTCGCTACTCAGCGATGCAGGGCACAACCTGGCTGATGTAGCCACACTCGCACTGGCGCTCCTGGCCTTTCGCCTGGCCAAGGTGCAGGCATCTGACCAGTACACCTATGGCTACCGCAAGACATCCATATTAGTAGCCTTATTCAATAGTATCGTGCTACTGATAGCGATCGGCGCCATCTGCTATGAGGCCGTGCAGCGCTTCTTTCATCCCGAGCCGCTGCCGGGGGTGACCATCTCTGTGATAGCAGGCATAGGCATCCTGATCAATGGGGGTACAGCGCTGCTCTTCATGCGTGATAAGGATAAAGACCTGAATGTAAAGAGCGCCTACCTGCACATGGCTGCAGATGCACTGGTATCACTGGCACTGGTGATAGGGGGTATCATTATTTACTTCACGCAGTGGTACCTGGTAGATACAATACTGAGTATAGGTGTGGCGGTGGTGATACTCTTCAGCACCTGGAGCCTGCTGAAAGACAGCCTGCGCCTCTCCCTGGATGGAGTACCAGATACGATCCGTGTGGAGGAGGTGAAGCACATGATCCGCAAACGCAATGGTGTAATAGACGTACACCACGTACATGTATGGGCCATCAGCACTACTATGAATGCGCTGACTGCACATATCGTACTGGCGAATGGCATCACACCGGATGAGGAGGCTAAGCTAAAACATGAGCTACGGCACGAGCTGGAGCATATCAGTATCCATCACGCTACACTAGAAACAGAACGTGCTGGACAAGCATGCGATGAAAAAGTATGCCATCAGCACCAAGGCGTCTGAGATGTCTCGCCTCAATGAAGTCATGAAGCTCCGATCCCTCCCTTAAATGAAAATGCCATCACTCACGGCGATGGCATCTATGATCAGTTTCTTGTTAAGTATTTATTTCTCCATTTCTTCCTGCAAGGCAGCCTTCATTTTTTCTTTACGGGAGGAGTCCAGCGGGTAGGACTGCTTGCCATCGTCTATGCGCTGCGCGAGATGGTGATAGCTCTGGTCCAGAATGGCAGACTGGTCAAAGAAAGCCTTACACAACCTGCAATAGACGAGGTGAAGCCATACGCCAAAACGCTCCATCAGGCTCAGCTTGCCATCGCGCTTTTTCTCTACCACCGCTGTAGCCTCTGCACAATTCATAAACAGTGTATTCTTCAGACCCATCCGCGTTATTTATTTGTTGAACCAATTTTTCTCCATGCAGTCACGCAGCGCGAGCTTGGCCCGGTGCATCATGACCCAGTAGTTAGACTGAGTGATATTTAGTTCCTTACAGATCTCCTCTGTTTCCAGCCCCTCCATGTTCTTCATCACAAAGGCTGCAGCTGTTTTCTCAGGCAGCTTGGTCAGGCAGGTACGGAGGATATTATTAAACTCATCGCTCTCTACAGAGGTCTCAAAGGTGCGTCCCCATTGATTTGGGCTGGCGGCAGAGGTCCAGTGGCCCGGGGTGGATGCCTGGTTTTCAAAAAAATAGCCGATAGCTCCATCCTCGCCCTCTACAGGTTTATCCAGGATATTCAACTCATTCTGGGTAGATTTTTTCCTATAGTAGTCTATGATCTTGCGCTTGAGGATGGCGATGAGCCAGGTCTTTTCGGAGGCGTTTTGTAGAAAAGTATCCTTGGCGCGTAGCGCAGAAAAGAAAGTGTCCTGCACGAGATCCTGCGCCACCTCCTCCTTGCGCAGACGCGCATAGGCATAGCTATACAGATAGTCGGCATAGCGCTCTATCCAGTGCTCGGGGTTTAATACATTTTTCTTTTCTTCTGCCACTTTCACTATTGTTTTATCGCAGATATCATGCCTGAAACATTCTTGATCCGCTTATAGAGTGATCTTTGTAAAGGTAGAAAAAGAAATGAGGGCATAACATTCCCTCCGCAGATACATTAAACAACTCTTGAAAGTGGAAGATTGCTTCAGAAAATATCACATACATTTTTATCAGATGAATTTTCTTCGCAAATGAACCTTGTATAAAAACAAAAAGCGCCCGAATGACGGGCGCTTTCTTATTTAAACCGAAAACTATAAACCTTAATAGCCGTAGAGCTCCTGTAGGGTCAGCTCCTTGACCGGGCCGAGGCGCTTCATGGCAGCCATATCGAGGTCGCCCTTGCCACCGAGCACGAGGTAGACATACTTCTTGCCCTTCACGTGATCGTCAAAGAACTTGTGCACCTCGCTGAGCTGCATCTTCTGTGCATGCTCGTAGATATCCTTGCGGATGTCATAGTCCAGGCCGCGCTTCTGCGCGCGCTGCCAGGCCCAGTAGATATCAGCACGTGTGATCCAGTCTGTCTCGATGCCCTTGATCACCGCATCGCGTGAGAGGTCAAAGTTCTTCTGGCTCTCAGGGAGGTCATTGAGGAGTTTGGATACTTCTGTGGCAGCAGTATTCATCTTGTCTGCCTGCGTACCTACATAGGCCATGACGTAGAACTTCTCATCCTTTTTGGTAGGAGAACCATACGTGCCGTACACAGAATATGCGAGGGCCTGCTTCTCACGTATCTCCTGGAAGAGGACGGAAGACATATTGCCACCGTAGTACTCGTTGAACAGAGCGAGGTCTGGTACCAGCGCCTTGTCATAGGTGCCATCCCATGAGAACATGATCATCTCTGCCTGCTTCATAGGATAGGTAGTGTAGTACACCTGTGTCTCTGTAGCCACCTCAGGATATTTGCGGGCTGCAGGATAGTCATTCAGCGTGGCCGGCACGTCGTGCAGCTTGTCAAGAGAAGCTGTGACGTCACCGAGATCCTTGGCGCCATAGTAGAATATCTTGTGCTTGTAGCCATGCAGGGACTTGATGATGCCGACCAGCTCATCAGCCTTTACAGCTTTCACCTCGTCATTGGTCAGCACATCGTTGAACGGATTCTTTGCACCGTATTTGCCATAGGCGGTCAGCGCGCGGAAGAGGATGTTATCCTTGTCCAGCTTAGCATCTGCACGCTTCTTGATCACGTCCTGTGCGAATGCATCATAGACCTGCTGATCCGGCTTCACATTGGCCAGCATGTATTCGAAGAGCTTGATACCGGCGTCGAGATTCTCCTCCAGGCCGGCGAGTGTCACATATACCTGATCGCGAGATGAGTTGACACTAAAACGGAGGCCGAGCTTATAAAACTCCTGCTTGAGCTGTGCCGCGTCATATTTGTCAGTACCGAGGTATGGCAGGAAGTCAAAGGCAAGGCCGAGCTTCTTGTCATTGTCCGTACCCATATCATAGATATAGTTCAGCTCAAAGGTCTTATTGACATCATTATGAATGTAATCTACTACCACCGGTTTGGTCATGTGGCCATGCTGGATGTCCTTGCCAAAGTCAGCGAACTTAGGCTCCAGTTTATCGAATGCCATATCACCGACCTTCTTGCGGAATGCTGATACGGAATCCTTATTGAGTACTACCGGTGTGATGTGCGGCTTCTCTACCTTGAAGAGGCTAGGCTGGCCCATCCTCTTGTAGCAGACAGCGTAATTGTCACCATAGTGCTCATTGGCAAATTTCACTACATCGGCCTTTGTGATCTTGGAAAGTTCATTGATCTCCTGACGGCGCTTCTCGAGTGGTATATCCTTGACGAAAGCAAAGACCACGTCAAACACACGACCCTGATTGGTCTCAGCCTGCTTCATCATGTCGAGCTTCATATTATCTATGATAGCCGGCAACAGCCAGTCTGCAAATCTGCCTTGCTTCACAGAGTCTATCTGCGTGAGCAGGAGGTCTTTTACCTCCTCCAGCTTCTGGCCTTCCTTAGGCTCACCATAGAGTTTGTGTACCGTGTAGTCCTTATTGTCAGAATACATGCTCACGGCCTCCAGTACCTTCTGCTTCAGCTTCAGGTTGAGGTCCATGAGGCCGGAGCCTTTGCCATTGGCCAGGATCGCATCTACGAGCTTCACATAGAGGTAGTCCTTTGAGCTGGCACCATCGAAACGGTAGCCTACAAAGACGTGCTCAGGCTGCTGGCCGCGCTTCTCAGTGTACATGGCGTGGGTGATAGGCACCGGTGTAGCCTTTACGAATGGCTCTACGGTCTTGTCTTTCCAGCCTCCAAAGTATTTCTCTATGAGGGCGATGGTCTTGTCAGGATCCAGGTCACCGCTCATCACGATGGCACAGTTGCTCGGCACATAGTACTTGTCAAAGTACTTGTGGATATTGACCATGCTCGGATTCTTGAGGTGCTCGCTGAGGCCGATGGTGGTCTGTGAGCCATACGGGTGGTTTGGCATGAGCAGGGAGTCTACCGCCTGAGATGACCATTCGCCATCCTCTGCAGTATTGCGGTTAAACTCCTCATACACTGCCTCCAGCTCTGTGTGGAAGATACGCAGCTCGAGGTCCTGAAACCTATTGCTCTCTATGGCCAGCCACTTCTCCAGGCCGTTTGACGGGATATCATTGATATAGCAGGTCAGGTCGCGATCGGTAAAGGCGTTAGTACCCTTGGCGCCGAGCGCAGCTACCATCTTGTCATACTCGTTTGGTATGGCATACTTAGACGCCTCGTATGAGAGGGAGTCAATACGCATGTAGATGGCTTTCTTCTTAGCTTCGTCCTTTTCATTCATGCGCTGCTCAAAGAGATCAGAGATCGCATCGAGGTATGGCTTCTCTTTGCTGTAGTCTACTGTACCAAAGTCCTTCGTACCTTTGAAGAGCATATGCTCCAGGTAGTGTGCGAGGCCGGTAGTCTGCGCCGGATCATACTTAGAGCCCGCCTTGACCGTGATAGCGGTCTGGATACGCGGTGCATTTTTATTGACAGAGAGGAAGACCTTGAGGCCATTCTTCAGTGTGTATTCCTTTACAGGGAAATAATTGTCTGCAGCAGCGGCAGATTGCGAAACACCTTTGTCGCGGTGGCAGGATGACAATACTACCAGGAGGGCAACAAAGAGACCCAGCTTTACTTTCATGGATATTATAATTTGAGGGTTTAAACATACGGGAATAACGCATAAAAAGGAAAAAGCCACGAAATATGGCGGAATGGCATATAGCGCGTTTGCTAGTATCACGGCAGGACTGACTGATTTGCAGGGTTTCTACCGCAGCAAAGGCGTATATTAGGGGCAAATTATGTGGATGTTAAAAAAAATTACGCTTTGTCTTTCAGTGCTTTTTGTCTTTGTCTCAGGTGTGCATGCCCAGGCAGTGATGCTGGATACAGCACGCAATCAATATATGAAAATAGACGACGTGACCCTGCGCTACCGTGTCTGGGGCAAGGGTACTCCCGTGCTGCTGCTGCACGGCGCTATGGAATACTGGAGGGAATGGGAGCGCCAGATACCGGCGCTGGCCAAAGAGTTTAAAGTAATAGCCGTAGATACACGCGGCCATGGGGAGTCTACCTTTACGGATCGGGAACTGAGCTATGAGCTTTTTGCCAATGATATGCTGAAGTTTACGGCGGGCCTTCATCTGGATAGTGTAGACATTGTGGGATTCGGTGATGGGGGTATCATAGGCATGCAGATGGCTATAAAGGCACCGGGCAAGGTAAATAAACTGATCGCCATCGGGACAAACATCTCTCCTGATACCAATGCTGTGTATAATGCTGTACTGGAAAAGGTCCGCTCGTGGGACTATGACAAGATGGCCTTTTACCTACAAGTGAAATTTAAAGAGAATCCCAATGTAAAACTGCTGCCGGTACTGGCAAAGAGAATGCAGAAACTCCTGCTGACCCAGCCTCACTATACACTGGATGACCTGACCCGCATACAGTGCCCTACCCTCATCATGGCGGGTGATCATGACTTCATCAAAATGGAGCACCTGAACTATATCTATACTAACCTCCCCAACGGCTATATGAGCATCATCCCCGCCGGCACGCACTACTGCATCAAGGAGAAGTACAATATCGTCAATACAACGCTGGTAGACTTTCTGAAATGGAAAGCGGAGAAGGTGGTGCGGTATTGATCACACCGCTCCCAACCCTTCCGAAGGAGAGGGCTAAATACAGTAATATGATGCGGAGATATATTCAGAGCCTATCACTTTTCCCATTAGTACTGATAGGGCTTTTTCTGAGTTCGTGCTTTTATCGTGAAATCCCTGTAGACAAGGATGGATTATTGGGAAATGATTATAGGCTTTTCCAGGATGGCCCGTCATGGGATCTGGCAAAGGCAGTGCAAGATCAGGATGTCGATCGCATCAATCATCTCATAGCTGGTGATCGCCAGCTCGTAAACTATCAGGAACCGCAGTTTGGAAGCACGCTATTAATGCTGGCTGTGATGAATGGACAGTTTAAATCCTGCGAGGCGCTAGTCAAATCTGGCTTTGACCCTAACCTGCACGACACATATGATGGCACATCCGCTATCATCTACGCAGCAGGCGGCCTGTGGGAGGGCGGCAAAAACCCTAAGATACTCGCGCTGCTATTGCAGCACAAAGGCAATCCTAATGATGAAGAAACGGGTCCGAGGCGAGAGGGCAATCAAACACGGAAAACAGCTTTGAGCGAAGCTGCCTCCTGCCTGAAGGATAAGAACGATGACCTCGCACTGATAAAAGTGAAAATGCTGGTGGAGGCCGGAGCAAATATCAACTACGTAAATGACCGGGGTAGCTTTGCCCTTCGAGAAGCGCTCTTTCAAGAAAATCTTAACGTGGTCAACTATCTCCTTAGGGCCGGAGCGGATTACACACTTTTATTGGTCGACAACTCTCTGTATCAAAAAAATGGGCAAAAGGTCTACATACAACAATTCCTGCGCTCCTTGTATTATCCTTTGGACTCAAAGGAATATCGCAAGAAGATGGAGATAGTCAACTTCCTACAATCGCATCATATTGACTACTGGGCTGTGCCCATTCCGCCCTACATCACGAAAGACGCGCAGCAGGACTATCCGCATGACTGGGAAGGTTATTTAAGAAAGTATTAATCATCAACCTGAAGGAACTAAGTTCCGAGATACATCCGATCTCACTGTCAGAGGCTTAGTTGTCTACTGAATCGCTATTCGCGTTTTTGCGTCAGCTCCCAATTCATAGTATTCCATGAGATATCGTAGAGATAGCGGCGCTTTTGCTCATCTTCAAAGGTCAGCGTGGCGCTGTATTCTTTGCTCCTGTCGCCTTTGATATCGAGTGGGGTGTAGGTATCGTCGGTGTCCATGGTGAGCGTGAGGGGCAGCAGGTCTAGCCAGCGCACAGAGGGATCTGCAGAGCGGATGCTCACGAGGGTGAGCGGAGTACCGTAGTTGGTCAGCATGAGGGGGCTCATGGTATCGCGGGTGTCGTCCTCGCCATAGGTGGCCAGCATAGGCCCGTCAGGTATGGTGAGGATATCGCTGATCCTGTAGCGCTTGCCATCGTGTAGCAGGTCGGGCACTTTGTAGTCTTTCACATCATCCTCATAGGTGCCCACATTGGCCTCGCGCAGCTGCTGTATGGGTAGCACGATGGTGTCCGTCTCCTCCCCCTGCAGGAGGAACATCCGGCGGATGTGCCACGGACTATTGTTATTGTAGTCGTGCAGCGAGGTCCCGAGCTGCTCCAGCGTCACGGCTGAGCCATTGATATTGCGCACGTGCAGATAGGTGTACCCACCGGAGTAGCGGTCAGTGATATCCAGTAGCTTGATATAGTGCTCTGTGCCGAGGCGGTCGAGGCGGGCAGCGGTGCTGTCTGCCTGCTCCCGCTGTGCAGCCTGATAGAGCTGGGTGCGGTCGTAGCGGTGCTTCCACGTGAGGCACTGCGATATGATAAACCCGGCTATGACCAGCAGCGGTAGCGCAAAGGCATAAAATGGCGTGCGGTGCGGCCCGCGCTCATCTACTGCAGCGTGGAGATGAGCAGGTAGGTTGTAGAGCTTGCCATCACTGAGCTGCATGGCGTAGAGCCTGCCTATGGGTAGCACAGGTATGTAGAAGATATGAAAGACCCGCTGGCGGAGCATGATAGGTATGTCTCCTGTCTCTGCCTCTACGCCCAGTTCGGTCGCGGTGTACTTTTTGATATTAAAACTGTAAGTGCCAAATACGATAAGCATGATAAGGGATGTTTTGATTTGTGATATGCGATAGTAGTGGCTTCCGTCCGGATGGTGTATTCAACATGGCAGCTAAAATCGGAAGTCTGATCGCAGACCGGCGCGAAATATAGTGCTGCGCAGGTATAAGGTTCAAGCGAGGACGCATGAACCAGCGAGATAGCAACTACTCGTAGTTTAAAACTTCTCCAGTCTGTACTTTCTCGTCTTATTGATGGCGAGGATGTAGACGCCTGCTGCCAGGTTGGCCGGAGGTGAGAGCTCCCAGGCATTATTGGTGAAGGTCACTGTCTGTATAGAGGCACTCCAGACCTTCTGGCCGGAGATGTCATAGAGCTCGGCGGTATTGACCAGTGTATCTGTGACCAGGTCGGCTATGCCCACCCTGATAGTGGTGGAGAATGGATTTGGGAAGACACCTGCAGGCCGGCTGGCATTGGGGATCGTGTCTTGGGGATAGAGAACCTTGAGTTTGTCATACGCCAGGCCAAAGTCAGGGATACCGTACCCATAGTCCGAATCAGGATGCGTGTACTGACTGCATGTCTGGCGTACTATCTCTACCATTTCCATATTGGGCACAGATGGAAAGGCCTGACGCAGGCATGCAAAAGCACCTGCAGTGATAGGACAGGAAAAGGAGGTGCCATACTCTGCCGTGAGCGTAGAGTACGGTGTGCTGAGCGCTGCCGGCGCACCTTGTGCGCACATATCAGGCTTGATGTGACCGGAGGAGTTTGGCCCGCGGCTGCTGAAACCGGCTATGGCCGCTGAGGGGTCTACAGCACCTATACTCACGCCGCTATCGGCATCGCCGGGGGTACCGATATAGTGCCATGCATCATCGCCCTCATTGCCGGCGCTATTGACCACTATGAGCCCTTTGGAGGCGGCAGTATTGACGGCCCGCGCTATGGGGGTGGTATGGCCTGTCATATCTGCGTAGGTGTGGCTATCGGCCGCATCTGATGCATCAAAGGTGGTATAGCCGAGAGATGTAGACAGGATATCTGCCCCCATGCTATCTGCCCGCTCTGCAGCAGCAGCCCAGTAGTACTCCTCGGCGATGGTCTCGGAGCGATTGTCCTCCGTCTGGAAGAGCATGAAGCTGGCATTGGGCGCTGTACCTACCATCTTGTAGGGAATATTGGCAGCGATGCAGGAGAAAGTATTGCAGCCGTGCGGGTAGGCACGGGGAGAACCAAAGACCTCGAATGTATCAAAGACAAAATTCCAGGTATAAAGCATGCGCCCCTCCTCAAACACACGGCGCATAAAGGTGACACTATCCGCATTGTAAAATCCTGCATCCATCATGGCTATGACCACGCCATCGCCCCAGTAGCCCAGGCCGTGCAGACGGTCCAGGTGCATCATAGTGGTCTGGCGGGTAGCTGAGCCATAGAGGGTAGTGTCTACGGTCTGTGTGCCGGCCTTGGTGATGCGCGGTGCATCGAGGGCTTTGTGGCGGGTAGAGGCACCACCACTGCTCAGTATACGTACAGCGGTGACGAAAGGCAGCGCGCGAACCTGTGTGATAGCAGCCGGATCATCTGTACGAATGAGCAGACCATTGGTCCAGCGCAGGGTGGCGGCTACATGGCAGATAGCGCCTACCTGGTGCGCATAGGTAGCGGATACAGGGAGGTCATTGTCAGCTATGGGGATGTGCTGCAGCCTGCGGCGCTCGAGTGCCCTGGCCGAGAGGAAAGCCTCCGGGTGGCTGATGCTATACGGGCTGCCACTTTTATCACGCAGCTGTACATAGCAGGTGTAGGTCTGCGCAGCCACTATCTGTGGCAGTACCAGGACGAGGACAAATACGATCAATAACAGAGAGAGGCGCAGGGTACCTTTTACCATACTATAAAAGTCGGTAATAATGGTGAGATAAAATGCTAAAAAGATGACTAGCCGCCGTAGGCGTGCAGCCTCATACGGATGCGAAATCCGGTGGCTTTATTGGGCGCAGTCCAGGAGGCATTCACATCCTGCTTATTGATGATCTCCCACTCCTTGTACATCAGGCCTACGTGATAGGCGTAGGTCTCACGGCTGAGCTTCTTATTGATGAGGTTCTCGTCATTGACCTCGGTGACCACCAGTGCAGAGTCAAAGCCGAGAGTATTGATAGCCTTAGGCCCATTCACATCAGAGTAAGTGTAGACCCAGCCTGCATACTTCTGGTAGATGTCGGAGGTAGTGTCAGAGGCTGGCAGGTAGCTATTGCCCTTCCACGTGAGGCCATTGACCGGAGGGAAGATCAGCTTGATGAAGTGCAGGTCGTCCTCCACTTTCTCGTAGCTATTCTGCGTGCGGAAGCAATACCAGGCTCGGTCTACCACATTCAGCGGGCTGGTGGTATCATAGCGTTTGCTCACCTCTATGCGGTAGGCTACATTACCCAGATTGTCATAGAATGTATCTGATATCATCTCCTGTATCTGAAAGTGCACCGTATCTGCCGTCTGTATAGGATCAGCATAGGTATAGGTGATGGAGTCTACATCATAGAGCAGGTAGTGACCCACGCGCAGCGGCGCATAGTCATAGAGCTGGGGCGAGAGGGTCATGTGGTCCGTGTCCTGCTTGCATCCGGCCAGGATGAGCAGGGCGGCTATGATGAGGCTGTAGGAGATTCTTTTGATCATCCGGTCGTTTCTATTGACTAAAGTTATAAATAAATCGCAACTGAGCTATACTGCTCTGCACATACTACGTGCGGCACTATCCTCATCAGTACGATATAGGACAGTAAATAGTTTGCAGCTACAAATTGCTATTTGTCTGCTGCTATCTGGAAGCTGGAAAAGATATTGCCGCCGCCTATCAGATCGTCGCCCTCATAGAAGACGGCACTCTGGCCCGGTGCGATGGCAGATACTTCGTGCATAAACTCGACCTTGATACGGTCGTCCTTTTGGTATAGAATACTAGACTCTCCATCATGCTTATAGCGCACCTTGGTCAGTGCGGGCGTACGATCAGATACCTTCTCGTACTTCTGCATATTGAGATTGCCTACCCACATGCCATTGCGGTTGAGCTCATGTTCCTCTCCCAGCACTACCGTATTGGTCTCAGGGATGATCTCAGTGACGAACATCGGCTTGCCGAAGGCAACACCGAGGCCTTTGCGCTGGCCTACAGTGTAAAAAGGATAGCCCTTATGCACGCCGAGCTTATTGCCGGCAGTATCTACGAAGAGGCCTCCATCTACCCGTGCCTCCAGGTCAGGCATGCGCCTCTTGAGGAAGCCGCGATAGTCATTGTCAGGTACGAAGCAGATCTCAAAGCTCTCTGGCTTATTGGCTATATCGAGATAGCCCATATCGCGGGCCATCTGCTTGATCTCAGGCTTGTGGTATTTGCCCATGGGAAACTTGGTACGTCCCAGGCATGCCTGAGAGATGCCCCAGAGGACGTAGGACTGATCCTTATTCAGATCAAGCCCCCTGCTCACGTAGTGGCGGCCATTGGCAGAGTTGAGCTGTGCATAGTGGCCTGTGGCTATAAACTCACAGTCCATCGCATCGGCGCGCTTGAGCAGGGCCTCCCACTTGATATGGGTATTGCAGAGTACACATGGATTAGGCGTACGACCTGCCATGTATTCGCCTACAAAATTGTCTATCACATAGTCACCAAACTCGTCGCGTATATCTACTATGAAATGGCTGAAGCCCAGATCTACGGCTATAGCGCGGGCATCATTGATAGAATCAAGGGAGCAGCAGCCAGTCTCCTTCTTAGAGCCGCCGGAGGTGGCATAGTCCCAGGTCTTCATAGTGATACCTATGACCTCATAGCCCTCCTCATGCAGCATCACTGCCGTCACGGTACTATCTATACCGCCGCTCATGGCTACCAATACTTTTCCTTTCTTGCTCATCGGGGGCGCAAAGATACAGCACAATACTGATTATTGAAAATGCGAGTTGCAACAACTATTGCGATTAGCTAAAGCTCTGAGCTAGACCGCTATGGCACTGCGCTCCTGGATACGGGCGAGAGCGGCATCCCATAGGGCTACACGTGCTGCCAGTGATCTTTTGACAGCTTCAGTTGCGTCGTGCCACTTCTTTTCATCTGTACCACAGAGCTCAGTGGTCATCTGGTAGGCCAGGTGCGAGTGATGGCCGCCATCCACCTCTATGTGACGCTCTATGTAGTACTCCAGTACCCCCAGCTGGCCACTGAGGGATTTATTTAATTCTCTGATCAAGCCCAGGAACATATCCGGTATCAGATCCTCCCGCCCAAAGGTGAATACGGCAGCCTGCAGGTGTCTCTGCTGTGAGCCTATCACGTCAAAGGTGCTGCGCATGAATGCGCGTATGCCGTCATTCAGACCGGCGCGCTGCGCGGCAGTATCTACCGCACAGCCATCACGCACCTGCGCGATGAATGCATGTATGGGCTGCTGGTCTGCACCTGACTGCTGCATAGCATCCAGGTATAGCTCAAAGTGGCTGACACGCCTGCCCTGCTGGTCTACATCACTCTCCTCTCCTGTCACTATCTCATTGATCAGGTAGCGTGTCTGTGCGCTACCCACGGGTACCCATGGCAGGCTGACACAGGTGAGCGAGCGCTGCAGTGATTTCAGCAGGCTCATAAAGTCCCATACAGCATAGACATGATGCTCCATGAATATATGCAGATCCTCTACGGTGCGGATGTGGTCGTAGAGCGGATGCGTGATGATCTGCTGCCTCACGGGTGCTATCTCAGTGCGCAGGCGGTCTATATAGTTTGTACTCATGTGCTATGCTGTATGCGCCGCGAATGTAGCAGACAAAAACGAGAAACAGAGGATGAACCGATCTCCTGCCGCTATCTGGCCTTGAGCCATTGATACCTGCTGAGCTCACTGAGCTGGTAGACACCCATGTCTATGCGGAGCGGGTCGCATAGGTAGTGCTCTATAGCAGGGCCGCTGCTTTCGTCCTTCAGACTGGTGACGACGATCTGATTCTTATCATTGATACCGACATTAAACTGCTGCTCGCAGTCACCGTATATCGTCTGAGCTTTGCCATTATCATCGTAGACCACCTTCTCTACATACCATGTATTGAGCGGAATGCAGTCAAACATGCGCCGGCTGCGGCGCAGGTCCCATACGATAAATACAGACTGACGGGTCCGGCTCTTGAGCTGACCAGAAGCAAAAGTGCTATGGTACTCACCCCGGAAGACGAGCTCAGGTAGCCCCTTGGCGTCGAGCTGGCGCAGGTAGACATGAGCTGAGTCAAAGAGCATGGGCCGGAGAAATACTATTGTATCAAGGAACTGCTTTGCCTCTCCCCTCTCCATGTAGCTGATGCGATATGTGTGCTGCTCCGGCAGGTCCGGCTCCTGCGGCAGCGCCTCTATCCTGACACCGAGCGTAGTATCTGCCCAGATAGTCACTGCCCCGCCAGCCGCAGCCGCCAGTGTAGCATAGATGAAAATGGTACAGAGCAGCAGCCTGACCATCACTCTGTAATAGCGCTCATCAAAAACTCGTTTAGCCGAGCGGCTGCCTTGTAGTATTTGAGCACGAGTTTATCAAAGTCTTTGCCCAGTACATCCTCCTTCTTCAGTTTAGCTGAATAGTAAAACTGCTTATTGGCTATCAGGGGTTGTTCTTTGGCAAATTCCTTGTAGTCATGTGCTAAAACTTTATTGCGCTCTCCGAGTATAGTACCATAGATCGACTTGAAGGCTTTGTCATTGATGATCTTTGTAAAGTCGTCATTATTGTAGTAGATCTCCTGGCGTACCTTCTCCAGCTTCTCCTTATCCAGGTCCCACATGCCTCCTCCGAGAAAGAGATCAGGAGAGCCAAGATGAAGATAGTAGCCGGGACGACTATCCTTTGTACCAGACCTGCTGAAGAAAGCTCCGCAGTGATTCTTGTAGGGCGCTTTATCCTTGGCAAAACGGATATCACGGTTGATACGGAAGATCGCTTTGGAAGGCTCAGTGAGAAAGTCGGGGTTATCCTTCTTCAGCCCTTGCTGAATGATGCCGACAAATTTCTTGAAGGGTCCTTTGACCTGCTCCTCGTATGTAAGGCGGTTCTTGTCAAACCACTCTTTGTTATTGTTTTTAGATAGCTGGTCGAAGAACTTGAAATAGGCAGGAGAAAAGTAAGACATGAGGCGATCTATGATTTATGGTTGTTGATTTATGATTGACGCAAACATAATGTGTGAGACGAGAGACAATACAATAACCTTACATGTCTTTACGCAAGTGCTGCGCCTTCAGTGCTCGCTTTGTATTTGTCTATGTGGGTGTGCATGACTTTAAACCACAGCGGAGGAAACAGCGCCAGCACCATCATGCCCGGATAGCCTGTAGGCATCTGCGGAGCCTGGTCAAAGTGGCGGAGCACCTGATATTTGCGCGAGGCCATATAGTGGTGATCCGAGTGACGTGTGAGCTCAAATAGCATGAGGCGGCCTATGGGGTGATTAGAGTTCCACGAGTGGACAGGCATTACTTTCTCGTAGTATTCTCCATCTACCTTTTTGCGGCGGAGGCCGTAATGTTCGATATAGTTGACCGTCTCCAATAGTAAGAAGCCAATGGTAGCCGATACGATAAACGCAAGCATCACTTTCCATCCAAAGAAAACGGCGATGGCGATCAGCAGGCCCACCTGTATAAACTGGTAGATGAGCATTTCATTTTTGATAGAGTACCATGGCGTATCAGTCTTGGCCAGGCGGTCACGCTCCAGGTGCCAGGCACTGACCCAGCCGTCTGTGACAGAGCGAAACCAGAAGGCATAGATCATCTCCCCTCGGCGCGATGAGGCGGGATCCTCGTCTGTAGAGACATTTTTGTGGTGGCCGCGATTGTGCTCTATGAAGAAGTGCATGTAGAGCGAAGAGAGCAGCAGTAGCTTTGACATCGCCTGCTCGTACCAGGTGGCTCGGTGTCCCAGCTCGTGGGCTACATTGATACCGAATACGCCACAGGAGATACCAAAGGCGAGGATCATGCCACCACGCTCCCACATAGGCAGGGCCTCATTGCCCACGCGCGTGAGGAAGATCCACATCATGACATACTGCACCGGCAGGATGAGCCAGACGAGGATGTCAAACTTAAGATCCTTTTTTGCGACCTCTTCTTCGGCTTTGGTATAGTTTTCCTCCGAGCCCTGCATGAATAGCTCCAGCCCCGGCACCAGCATAAAAGCATAAACCGGCGCAAAGAATACCCAGGCACCACCGGCAGTGATAGAGATCAGGATCACCACCACGCTGATAAAAGCTGACATGTATTTCAAGAACTTGAGATTCATACTATTGCTTTTACCCAAAGCTAATACAAATGTGGTGGTTGCAAATATTTTTTTGGCGCGATATCATGTATCACCGTTTGCTGATCCTGTTTCCTGTGATGGTGCGCTGGCGGGTACAGCGGAAGCGCTCTATCCCCTCCTCCCTACTGGCTCTATGCTTGGTGGCGCGGCCGTGAACCCTGCGCCGCCAGCGATCAAAACTACTACGGCGCAGCTGGCTGCGCATCAGCGCTATCACCTCGCTTTCGCTCAGGCCAAACTGTACCTCGATGGCATCAAAGGGAGTGCGATCCTCCCAGGCCATCTCGATTATCCGGTCTGTATCTGCCGGCGATAGGATTGCGTTTGCTTTCACATAGCTAAAAACAGATGAGGCCGGAGATTGTTTGTAGAGCACCCCTAGATATCCAGGTACATCTTATGGTGCAATGTTTCGTGATGCCATCCGTCTAAAGGAATACAAGCAAGGGTATGAAATATTTGGTCTGCCCTTCACCATTTATTATTTCACTTTCCTTATTACCTTCATACTATGTCAGATAAACTCACACTCGTGATAGGCGCCTCGACTGACCCTGAGCGCTATGCCAATAAAGCCATCCGGATGCTGCGCTCACATGGCCACTCTGTAGTAGGCGTGGGCCGTGATCTGGGCACCGTGGCAGATGTAGCCATAGAGGCTGAGACACCAGCCGATCTCCACCCCGATACTGTGACGCTCTATATCAATCCGCGCATACAAAAGAACTACTATGACCAGGTAGTAGCGCTGAAGCCTAAGCGGGTGATCTTTAATCCCGGTACGGAGAATGCGGAGTTTGAAGAACTGCTGAGAAAAAATGATATTGAGCCTGTGGAAGCCTGCACACTGGTATTGCTCTCTACCCATCAGTACTGACTAAATTAAGTTTGCGCAAAGTATAATGCCATACACGCCCATCATAAATGATATACATGTCACCCGGTACCTGCTACCCTTCATAGAGGGTGGGTCTATGCCGGGGCTGATAGAAGGAGAGGATGGCAAGTTATATGTACTCAAGTTTCGCGGTGCAGCGCAGGGGCCGAAGGCGCTGATAGCAGAACTGATAGGCGGCGAGATAGCCCGGGCACTCGGGCTGCGTGTGCCTAAGATCTCCTTTGCCCAGCTGGATAATGTCTTTGCACAGACAGAGCCCGATCACGCCATACAGGTGCTGATGAAACAGAGTGTGGGGCAAAACCTGGCGGTGGACTACCTCGCGGATGCTTTCACCTATGACCCGGCTGTGACTACGACGAAACTGGATGCCAAAACAGCATCCCAGATCGTCTGGCTCGACTCCCTGATCCTGAATGTGGACCGTTCTGCGCGCAATACCAATATGCTCTGGTGGAAAGACGAACTGTGGATCATAGACCATGGCGCGGCTATGTTTTTCCAACACTCCTGGCGGGACTGGGAGGAGCGGGCCAGGAAGCCTTTCACAGAGATAAAAAACCATGTACTGCTGCCACTCGCTACGCAGCTGCAAGAGGTCTGTGCCGAATACAGCCAGCTACTGACCAAAGATATGATCCGCCAGATCGTCTCTCTAGTGCCAGATGAGTGGATACTGGAGCACCCACATTTTGCTACCATAGCAGAACAGAAAGAAGCATACATTCGCTTTTTTGAACTGAGGCTCGATTATTCTGTAAACTTCGTGACCGATATAGGCGATGCAAGATAAACACCTCTTTGAGTATGCTATCGTCCGCCTGGTACCCCGCGTGGAGCTGGAGGAGTTTCTCAATGTGGGTGTAGTAGTCTATAGCCGTCATGAGAAGTTTCTGAAGGCTCGTTTTCATGTAGATGAGCGGCGGATGGCCGCCTTTATATGCAGGGTCGATATGGCCCAGTTGAATGCTTATCTCAAGGCTTTTGAGCAGCTATGCGAAGGCGATAAAAGTGCAGGCCCTATCAGCCTGCTGCCTATGGCTGAGCGCTTCCGCTGGCTCACGGCGCCGCGCAGTACCATCCTGCAGACCTCGCGGGTGCATTCCGGCCTTTGCACAGATGCGCAGGAGGAGCTGAATAAACTTTATGATAAATACCTGTCTAACCCGACACAGCAGACGCTATAAATTTTCATCCATCACATAAACTATACAAACACACCATGAAGAATACAGAAGGCATGCTCCAGCCAGGAGCGCTCAAAGACAAGAATATCATAGTGACCGGTGGCGGTACAGGCCTGGGCAAGGCGATGACGCGCTACTTTCTCCAGCTCGGTGCGCGTGTGGTGATCACGAGCCGCAAACTGGATGTGCTGGAAGCTACCGCCAAAGAACTGGAGGCTGAGACTGGCGGCAAATGCGTGGCGCTGCACTGCGACGTAAAAAATTACGACGAGGTGGAGGCCATGGTAAACAAAGCCATCGAGGCACTGGGCAGCGTGGATATACTGGTCAATAATGCCGCGGGCAACTTCATCTCTCCTACTGAGCGCCTATCGGCAAATGCCTTCAAATCTATCATAGACATCGTGCTGAATGGCTCGATCAACTGTACCTTGGCGCTGGGCAAGATCTGGATCGCTCAGAAGCAGACCGACAAAGTGGTCCTGAATATGTCTACCACTTACTCATGGACCGGTTCCGGCTTCGTAGTGCCATCTGCCACCGCTAAGGCAGGTGTATTGGCCATGACACGCTCGCTGGCGGTAGAGTGGGCCAGGTATGGTATCCGTATGAATGCTATCGCACCGGGGCCATTCCCTACCAAGGGAGCCTGGGACCGTCTGGCTCCCGGCGACTTCAAGGAGCGCTTTGACCTGATCAAGCGTGTGCCGCTACGCCGCGCGGGTGAGCATCAGGAGCTGGCCAACCTGGCTGCCTATCTCGTATCAGACTACTCTGCCTATATCAATGGCGAGGTGGTGACGATAGACGGTGGCGAGTGGCTGCAGGGTGCCGGCGAGTTCAGCATGTTTGAGGGCGTGAAGCCGGAGGAGTGGGACTTTATAGAGTCTATGACGCGGAAGGCTAAGAGCGAGTAATTGCTGATATATGGTTATTTGCACATTGGCATATTAACTAATTAGCACATTCCCGATTAGCACATTATCTTGCACCGCTAATGACATTCCAAGATTTCAACCTTACTCCAGACCTCGTAGAGGGACTCTCTGCGATGGGCTATACCAAGCCAACTCCTATACAGGAGCAATCTATACCGGTGATACTGCATGACCGCGACCTGATAGCCTGCGCCCAGACGGGTACCGGCAAAACAGCCGCTTACCTCCTGCCGATCCTGCACAAGATCATCAACAGCGAGCACCGCCACCTCAATACGCTGGTCATAGCACCTACGCGTGAGCTGGCGCTGCAGATAGACCAGCAGATAGAGGCGCTGGGGTATTTTATCAATGTGAGCTCGATCACCGTGTATGGCGGTGGCAGCGGTGTGGTGTGGGAGCAGCAGAAGCGCGCCATGCAGCTGGGCACCGATATCGTGATCGCTACACCGGGCCGCCTGCTGTCTATGCTGAATGTGGGCGACATCAACTTCAAGCATCTGGAGCACCTCGTACTGGATGAGGCAGACCGTATGCTGGACATGGGTTTCTATGATGACATCGTGCGCATCATCAGCTACCTGCCAGAGGATAGGCAGACGATACTATTCTCTGCTACTATGCCGCCTAAGATCAGGACACTGGCCAACCAGATCCTGAAAGACCCGGCCGAGATCAATATCGCTATCTCAAAGCCTGCGGAGGGCATCCTGCAGATGGCATACATGACTTACGATCAGCAGAAATTTGGCCTGCTGAAGCATATCTTCCAGGAAAAAGAATATAAGAGTGTGATCATCTTCTGCTCGCGCAAGGAGACTGTAAAAAGACTGGCAGCAGAGCTGAAACGTATCATCCCATCCCTGCATGCCTTCCACTCTGACCTGGAGCAGGAGCAGCGCGAGGAGATCATGCGAAACTTTAAGAACAAGCAGCTACAGGTACTCGTAGGCACTGATATCCTCAGCCGTGGTATAGACGTGACAGGCATAGACCTGGTGATCAACTATGACGTACCACCAGATGGCGAGGACTACATTCACCGCATAGGACGCACCGCACGTGCTGAGACCACGGGTACAGCTATCACGCTGATCAATGAGATGGATCAGCAGCGATTTGCCAGTATAGAGCGGCTGATAGGACGCGAGATACCAAAGACGATCATCCCTGCAGCCCTCGGTGAGGGGCCAGCCTATACGCCAGGCATACGCCGCAGTGGTGGCGGTGGCAATGGACGCGGTGGTGGCAAGCCACAGCAGAAGCGCCATGGCGGCAATAAACACTCCCATAGTGGTGGAGGTCAGCAGCGCCACGGTGGTGGAGGCAATGGCGGCGGACAAAATCAAAATCGCCAGCAAGGCGGTGAAGGTGGAAATCCGGATGGTCAAAAAAAACATCACAACAAGCCACGTCATGATGGCCCGAGAAATGGGCCACGACCACAAGGCGACAGGCCACAAGGCAACGATAATAATAGCACTGACAAGCCTGCTCAATAGGAGTTAAAAGCTGTTGCTTTTATTCTCCCACACTACGAATCTGACCCAAGGTTGGATTTGCACTACGCTACATTTTTGTCTCAAAAATCTGCAGGCCATAAAATCCAGCTGGACGATATGCCTCGTATGTGATTATATCTTTTCACTAAAACAAAAAAATAATCATGAAGAGGAACATCCTTAAAACAGCAGGTATGCTCGCGATAGCAGTATGCCTCACTCTGACAGCCACTGCGGGTGGTGATCCTGTGACAGTAGGTGGTGCACCTATGTATCCCACTAAAAACATCATAGAAAATGCAGTAAACTCTAAAGACCATACTACACTGGTAGCAGCGGTAAAAGCTGCCGGCCTCGTAGAAACGCTCTCTGGCAAGGGCCCTTTTACTGTCTTTGCACCTACCAATGAGGCATTTAACGCGCTGCCTGCGGGTACCGTAGACGGCCTGCTGAAGCCAGAAGCTAAAGGCACGCTGACCAAAGTACTCACCTACCATGTAGTAGCAGGCAAGTATGATTCTAATGCTCTGGCAAAGGATATCAAAGCTGGTAACGGTTCTGCCAAGCTGAAAACTGTAAGTGGCGGCTATCTGACTTTCAAAATGAGTGGTAAGAATATCACTGTGACAGATGAAGGCGGCGGTACTGCTACTGTCACTATACCTAATGTGTATCAGTCTAATGGCGTGATACACGTAGTAGACAAGGTACTGATGCCAAAGATGTAAAAATACGATCAGCTACAATTTTAGCAGCATGGCCATCTGGTCATGCTGTTTTTATTTTGTGCCATAGACTTTGAGCATCTCTTTCTCCAGCAGGTCTGCCCAGCCGGCATACATCCGGCCAGATGGGTGGAGATTATCATTGGCTATGAGAGATGCGTCTGTAGCAGCTTTCTTTGAGAATGGATTGATGTCTGTGAAGTGTGCCTTCTCCTTGGCAGTTATATCTTTTGCGATAGCATTGTACTCATCTATCTCACTGCCGATAGCTGCTGCGCTGCGACCTTTAGCATCGTTTTGCCCGAAGGGCGTGACACCGTAGTCAGGAATAGATACTACGAATACATGATCTGCATTACCTCCTGCATATTTCACACCTATGTCCAGGAGTTCTTTAAACTCTCTCCTATACTGCATATGGTCATAGCTGCGGTATTGATTATTGACACCTATGAGCAGTGTGACAGCATCAAAGGTACCGGTGACTTTGGCCTCGGCTATAGCGTGCTTTAGTTCATCTGTAGTCCATCCGGTTTTAGCGATGATATGCGGGGTGGAAAATTGAATATGATGTGATGCAAGCAGTGAAATAGTTTGATTTGGAAATCTCTCTGATTCAGCTACAGATTCTCCTATCGTGTAGGAATCTCCTAGGCATAGCATCGTTTTGGATGGCATGGTGGTCATCGCGGTATGAAAATTGTTTGACTCAATAGCGTGCACAAATATCACACTGAAAATCATGATGCAAAAGATCTGCACAGAAAAGAGTGCTTTGCTTTTCATGTCTTTTTATTCTTTCATTCAAATATATCTATTTGATTTGGGCCAGCTAAATATAAAGTTATGACCAATAACCTCCCGCTGAGCGAGCGCAAGTTTGACTACTTCTTTATTGTCATGTTCTCGCTGTTCTTTATCACCTCTATGATTTCAGATCTATGGCCTACTATCATGGGTAGTCTGGATGCCAGTAGTACCAATGTCTTTGTGCAGATGAACTACGGCTATGCCAAAGACTGTGATCCACTATTCCTCACACCTCCGGTATGGATGCGCTTTGTGACCGGGCTTTCTGCTTTTGTATATGGGCCCTTTTACCTCGTGCTGGTATGGGCTTTTATCAAAGGCTATAACAGGATACAGGTGCCGGCTATCATGTATGGCACTGCGATAGCAGTCATTACAGGTGTGATCGTATACGGTGTAGAGTTCTTTGGCGAGCCGGAGTGGAGGTGCCAGAATCCGGGCAAATTCCTGCCGCTGAATACACCATACATACTTATTCCTATCCTGCTCATCATCAGGATGAGAAAGGAACTTCCTTTTGCCAGAAAGTTCTAGTTTGACCGAGATATTTAACCGCAAAGAGCGCGGAGAACGTGAAGGTTTATAAAACTCCTTTGCGTTCTCCGCGCTCTTTACGATTTAGAATATACTTGTCTGCTATTTTTAATTACTATAGCCCAGTTTTGCCCTCAGTTCATCGGAGAGTCTGGGCAGTTTGCCGCGCTCGATGAGGAAGGAAGTGAGGCCGGCAAACTCCGCAAAGATATGGTGCTTCATCAGCGCGCCGCTGAGGTAGTCCTTGCCGGTACTGCCGCCCGTGCCTGTGCGCATACCTATGATACGATGCACCATGCTCATGTGGCGGTAGCGCCAGATAGAGAGGCACTCGTCTATCTCCAGCAGTACATTGAGCAGGCCAAATGGGAGCTGCAGCAGCGGATAGTCACGATACAGCATGATAAAGAGTGCCGCGCGGCGTGCTCTTGGGCTGAGTGCCGATTCGGGCTTGCGCTCCTCTCCCATCATGAGCTGGTCAAATACATTCATGTTATTCTTCTCAGCCGGATTGAGGCTCTGCTCGTAGATCTCGCGGTACTTATTCCAAAATTCCTTCTGGTCCTTGCCCTCCCAGTACTTAGGATCGTCAAAGAATGGCATACGCTCCAGCCACTGATTGATCAGGACGATCATCGGAGTCTTCTTCTCTGCCTCGCGGATCTTGACCACATCCTCCGGACGGAGCTGGGAGATGTAGTACTCCTGACCGTGGCGGTTTTCCATTTTCAGGCCGAGGAGTGCCTCCAGTATTTTGAATTGTATACTCTGGAAACCCGATGCCGGGCGCAGCTGATCGCGAAAGTCCAGGAAATCTAGCGGGGTCATGGTCTCTATGATATCTATCTGGCCTACCAGCAACTGTAAAATAGTCACTACGCGCTTCAGGCGGTGGTGAACCGTGTAGAGGTCTGGGGAGTTGTCTGCTATGTGTGATTTAGCCATGATATTGGCTACCGACTCCACCTCAAACAGGATCTGCTTGAACCAAAGCTCATAAGCCTGGTGTATGACGATGAAGAGCATTTCATCATGCGCACCATCGCTATCAGTCCTGGCGCTTTCGAGCTGCTGTGCGTTGAGTATTTTATCGAGCTGGAGGTAGTCACTGTAGTATACACCGTCTTTCATTGCTATTATATTTGAAAGGTAAGATTAGGCAATAATTGCCCGATGTGGTAATACAGAGCGAAAAGCATTGTCAATCACCGGGATGATTTTGGTCACTGCAAGTTTGTCTGGGCTAAAGGGAACACTATACCATGTGACTACCTGGATGAGGCGATCTACCCTTATTGTGCGGACATAGCACGGGCTATGAATATAGCGTTGAGCAGAATATAGGAGATGAGTACCCCGCGCCTCATCAGCTTATTGAACCGGAGCGCTTTTGCGTCTTGATTCAATTTGCTGTACCGGAGATTGATCGCATTGCCTATGATGGTGAGGATGATGAATAGCAGCGTGATGCCATGCAGCAGGTCTACCAGTGTAAAGGTGACCGACTCGGGCAGCGATGCATCTACTATGTACTTATTGCCCACTACGGCAAAGAGCCCGCCCACACTGAGACTAAACCGGGAATCTGTATTGTCTATATGGATGAAGAAGCACATATATGCTACCAGAAAGGCCATATACATCCCCAGAAACAGTTTCATGAAAAGGCCGAACGCATCACGGCTGACATCTATTTTGACCTTAAAGGAACTGTACTCCATGTGAGGCTTGGTAATACGGGTATCACCGAAATTGGTCTCATACTTACGCACGTTGCTACGTATTTTGAGGGTATCTATATTCCAGCCCCGCAGGGTAAATCGCGGATCAAAAGCTTTGCCTACAGTATCTACCGCAAATACCATAGACTTAGAGTCAAACTGGCTATTCTCCACAGAGAAGCGCAGCGTTTGTGCATCAAAGGGGAAGTTGCCTATGCGCCACGAGTCCTGCATCACGCACTGCAGCTTCATGAGCAGATAGAGGTCATCGCCACTGGAGTCTATCGTAGCAAATGACTTTGTAACTGTCTTGGCCTGGGGCACCTCGAGGTTATTGTAGAGATCCAGCGCAGGATTCTTATACCGCATCCACAGCCACATATCTATGGTATATTCATTTTGCTTGAAGTCTATGTCATGTATGCTGGTGATATAGACGCCGGTGCGCACGGTGTCACAGCCGGGTGAGGCACCTGTATGGGCTACAGTATCGGCAGCCGGTGATAGTGCCCATACAGGCAGTGAGCAGCAGAGGACCAGTATGAGGATGAAGTGTCTCAATGAGCGGGTTTATATATGATAAATCCAATAACCGTACCGCAAATTAGGTAAATGTAGTGGAACTGCCCTCACCGATATATACTGACCACCGGCCTGATATGTCTGCCGGCCGGGTTGGCTTCTCATTTTCTATGCTTATCATTGCCTCATGATACTACTGAGATGCTATCCGCGCATCACTGACTGGCTCAGTGAGGTGACCCACATCAATTTTCACTGGCTGCCTATCCAGAGCTATGGATTTATGGTGGCTTGCGGCTTTCTGGCTGCTGCCTATGTGATCACACTGGAGCTGCGCCGGCGCGAGGCACTGGGCTGGATGCCTGCCCTGAGCCACAAAAAGGGGCAGACGGAGTGGACCTCAGACCTGGTAGGCGATCTGGTCATCATCTGTGCCATATTTGGTATCACAGGGTCCAGTTTCTTCAATTACCTGGAGAGCCCGGAGTCTTATAAGGGTATGTTTGACCATCCTACTGCCTACTCGCTGGTCAGTACACTTTTCAGCGGGCTGTCCGTATTTGGCGGTATGATCTGTGCCGGCCTTGCGCTACTGGTCTATAGCCTGGTGAAAAAGATCCGCATCCCTCATATGTTTGATGCGCTGGCGTACTGCTTTATACTGGCAGTGGGTATAGGCCGCATAGGCTGCCAGATATCCGGAGATGGAGATTGGGGTATCCCCCATACCGACCCTAAGCCAGCCTATATGCCCCAGCTGCTCTGGTCAGATACTTATGCGCATAATATAGCCGGCGAGGGAGTGCCGATCCCTAACTGTACGGATGCTCCGTGCAATGAACTGCCGCAGCCGGTCTACCCTACACCTATGTACGAGTTTCTGGAGTGCACGGCCATTTTTCTGGTGCTTCACCTGCTACGCAAAGGTCTGACAGACAAGCCCGGTATGCTGTTTTTTGTGTTTGCCATCCTGACTGGCATACAGCGCTATAGCATAGAGCAGATCAGGTCCGTATCAGACAGAGACACCTACCCTATCCTGGGCCACTATCTCCGCCAGGCAGAGCTGATCTCGATAGCTATGGTCATCATAGGTATCCTGGGTGTCATAGCATTACGCATATACTACCAGCGCCACCCGGCTCAGAAACCCGCCCCGCTGGTCATACCTGCTGACCCTGTAGCTGTAGAGACTACCGATGATCGTCCATCGGAGCTCTAAGACTGAGGCAGCGGTGAGTCATGCTCCCTTACATCTCCCTTTCAATGAATTAAGTAGGTGGGTGCAACTATTTTTGGACAAAAATTTTTGCGGATTGGGATAAGTTCTTAGTTTTAGCCACTAGAAACTAAACCCTTTTTATGAAGAATACTTTACGCAGTATTACCCTTGCTGTATTATGCGCTGTCGCATTCACTACAGTAAAGGCCCAAGACCCGCACTTTAACCAGTATTATACCTTTGCCTCTCAGCTGAACCCGGCTCTGGTGGGCAACTATGATGGCAGCTACCGCCTCGCTGTGCTCTACCGCCAGCAGTGGACGTCAGCACTGGGCCAGTCATACGGTTTCCGCACGGTGGGTGCTGATGCAGATGTATCCCTCCTGGAGGGCTACCTGAAGCACGGCAAACTCGCTCTGGGTGTAGGTTTCCTGGATGATAAATCCGGACAGGCCGGCCTGGACTACCTGAATGCTACTATCTCCCTCGCCTATCATCAGGGTTTTGGCAAAGATGGTAACCATCGCCTCTCTGCAGGCCTGCAAGGTGGCTTCATACAGAAGCGCCTCGACCAGCCTACCTTTGCTGACCAGTTTGTAAGCCATGACCAGACGCTCACTACTACACGTGAGGAGTATGTACGCGGCTACACAGCGGGCGATTTCAACGCAGGTCTCTACTGGAAGTCAAACTTTCATGACAAGGTTCGTTTCGGACTGGGTGTAGGTGCCTACCACCTGATCCAGCCTAAAGAGGTGCTGGTCAATACCGGTGTGAGCCATGGCAACCTGTATCGCAAGATCACAGTAGATTTCAACCTGGAGGCATTCCTCGATAAGAAGCACAAGATGAGTATCTCTCCTGAGTTCCTCTTCCTGACTCAAGGACCAGCACGCGAGATCACTCCGGGCCTCTTCTTCTCCTACTACTTCCAGACAGGCTTCCGCAAGAATAACACGATGAGCCTCGGTGTACGCTACCGTGTAGGTGACGCTGTGGTGCCTATGGCCATGGCTGAGTTTCGCAATATCCGCCTCGGCTTTGGCTATGATGTGAATGTTTCTGGCCTGAGCGCTACTACTAAAAACCGTGGTGCATTTGAGATCAGCCTCTCCTATATAGGCGAGAGCATCAAGTCATTCAAGGGCAGCAGGTCTCTCCCTAGCAGGAGGTTCTGATATGGAGCAGGCAGGATACTGTGACATGAATCCATAGAGCGCAAATGCCAAACCATAAAATAAAACCTGCAAGCTCCGGCGAAGCAGGTTTTTTTATAAACCCAAACTAATTGCCTTTAAACTAAACCCATGACCAGAAGAAGTTTACTCATGATACTACCTGCTATACTGATGACCCTGTCAGTGTATGCGGGCGACCCACTCACCAAGCGTGAGCTGCCAAACGGCCTGACCAAGAATGCTACGCTCAGGCTGGCAGACAGGTACTACGCAGAGTCTATCTTCTATACCGCAGCGGACAACTATAAGCTGTACCTGACCAAGAAGCCGGATAACCGCTACGCGAGGTACTGGCTGGCTATGGCTCTCTATCAGGCACGGGACTATAAGGGCTCTGAAGAGGCCTTTGCCGCCTTCTATGCCATACAGCCGAATGGCAAGAAAGAGACCACTGAAAAATTTGCCAAGCAGGATAAGGAGTTCTTTAAACTAGGACACCTGTACTACGGTATGGCCCTGCACCGCAATGGCAAATATGATGACGCGCAGGCTGAGCTCCGCAAATTCCGGAACACCTACTATACTAATGACCAGGCTGAGCAGGCAGCACTGATCCGCCTGGCCAAACTGGAGACAGATGGCTGCGATACAGCCCGTGCGGCTATCAAGGCAAAGATCAAGATCAAGAGCCTAGGCGAGGGTATCAATAATCCATATACGCAGGCAGCACCATTTCTGATAGATGCAGACCACCTGATGTACACCAGCCTGGACCAGACCAGCCTCGTGACGTATGATGATATCAAAAACAAGAAGTACACCTCTATCTACGTGACGCAGCGCGAAGGAAAGAACTGGCCTAAGGGCTCTCCGCAGCCTGCTACGCTGAATGAGCCTAAGTACTTTACCGGCAATGGCACCTACAATCAGGACCGCAGCCGCTTCTACTTTACCAAGTGCCTGGAGATGGACGATGACCGCTCACTCTGCAATATCTTTGTCAGCGAGGTAAAGAACGGCAAGATGGGTGAGGCCAAGCGTCTGCCTGAGGGTATCAACTTTGAGACAAAGTATACCACTACACAGCCGACAGTAAGGCGTATCAATGAGTTTCGTGAGGCGGTGTACTACGCTACTGACCGTGAGGGTGGCAAAGGCGGCCTGGATATCTGGTATACCATCCGCAAGAGCAGCGGAGAATTTATAGCTCCTCAGCCGGTAAAGGGCAAGATCAATACTGTGGGTGATGAGGTCACACCATTCTTTGATGATAGTACACAGACGCTGTATTTCAGTACAGATGGCCTGCCGGGCTTTGGCGGGTATGATGTATTCAGCGCCAAGGTGAAAGAGGACGACGACAATGGATTTGAAGATGCTGTGAACATGGGCAAGCCTCTCAATACAGGTGCAGACGAGCTGTACTACACCAGGGCTAAAGATGAGACCTACGGCTTCCTCACATCAAACCGTGAGGGCTCAGTGCCACTGGCCGGCATCTCTACCGCATCTGATGATATCTACTACTGGGAGAATCTCCACTTTGCTGTGGAAGGCGATGTGAGCAAGAAAAATGATCCCAGTGCTAATATGACAGGGGCTAAGTTTAACCTGTATGTAATAAACGATAAGGGTAAGAAGGAACTCATAGCGGTAGACTCTACCGGCAAGAATGGCTCATACTTCTTTAACCTCACACCGGACAAGGACTATGAGGTAGAGGTAGAGAAGCCGGGCTTCCTCCCTACTACTACAGCACTCACCACGAGGGGGCTGGACGAAGAAGATACCCTCAACAAGAAGCTACAGGTAGCCAAGGATGCCTTTATAGTATACGGCAAAATATACGAAGATGACTCTGCCCGTATGCCAGCCATCATGAATGCATCACTGCTGATCTATGAGCTGCGCGATGGCAGGGAGCTCCTCTTCCGTGAGCTATCTGCACAAGACAGTATGTACTATACAGTGCTGCCTACAGAGAAAGACTTTAAGATACTAGCGCGTAAGGAGGGCTACTTTGCCGGCAATACGCGGGTATCTACACGGGGACTGGCATCAAACATAGACTCCCTGCGTGCCGATATCAAACTCAAGCGCGTGATCATCAATAAGGAGTACAAGCTGTCAAACATCCTCTACGAATTTGACAAAGCTACGCTCACGGATGGCTCCAAGAAGGTACTGGATACGCTGTATGACATCATGCGAGAGAACCCAAGCTTTGTGATAGAGCTGGCCTCCCACACCGATGGCAAGGGCTCTGACCCGTACAACCTGCGCCTCTCCCAGGCACGTGCCCAGAGCTGCGTGGACTACCTGATCAAGAAGGGCATAGACCGCCACCGCATGAACCCGGTAGGCTATGGTATGCGCAAGCCGATAGCACCTAACAAGAACGAAGATGGCTCTGACAATCCAGAGGGCCGCGCGCTGAACAGGCGTACTGAGTTTAAGATCGTGAAGATGTAGCGACTGATCGCTACTCAGATATAGAAGCCCGGAGCACCAGCTACCGGGCTTTTTTATGCCCTACAGGGGCAAGTTTTCCGACTATGGAGAGAAGGGGCACGGAGCGAGGAGAAGGCATAGAAGCCGGGCAGCAAAGGTGATATACGCATCAAGTTTTCCGACTATAGGAGTAGCGGCAGAAGTTTGATTATTAATATTATATACATACGTTTTTATTGAACTTTAAAATTCTTGTCCTCGCTGAGAATGGTGCGCTCCATGGTGTCGTACACCAGCTGCTGGAGTGTATCCGCATCTGTGGACTGGAGACCGGCTGTGGGTATGGCATCGAGTACTTTCACGCGGACAGTGCCAGGGTGGAAGCGGTAGCTATGGACTGGCTGCAGGGCACGATGATCCAGGAAAAGAAATGGCTGGACTGGCACCTGCGCCATGATGGCTGTACGGAAGGCGCCGCTGTAAAACTCTTTCAATGGCCGATCGGTCTTATTGCGTGTGCCCTCGGGGAAAATGAGGATGGAGAGGCCCTGCTTCATCAGGTTTGCCACGCGCTCTGTGGTCTGGCGACGGCTCTCAGAGTTGGAGCGGTCTACGAGCAGGCTAGTGGTGCGCAGCAGATAGCCCATGATAGGTATGTATCTAAGTTCCTTTTTGGCCAGCGACTTGTAGTAGTGCTGGAGAAAGTAGCCGCCCATAGGCAGATCGAGCATATTGGTGTGATTGCAGACGAACATGTAGGTCTGGGTGTGGTCTATCTTCTCCTCCCCTTCTATTAGTATCTTATAGCCGCAGAGAAAGAACCAGACACGCGCTACTGCACGTGCTATCCGATAGCATGCTACAGTACGCCTTCGCTCCGGCAGTACAGATATAGCTATGAAGCCCAGCATCTGAAAGAAGATGACGACGAAGAAGATGATGATGCACCAGGCACTGTAGATGCGATTTGCTATGTCGCGGAGAAAGGACATAGCTTAAATATACTTCTTTTTATAAATGCAATACACTTACGCCACGAAGTGTTCCAACTGAGTATTCCTTCGCTGACTCAAATACAGTTTGAACCACATAGAACACATAAATCACATAGAAATACAAATAGATCTCAAGCTGACTTGTCTTTAAACAGCACATCATCTTTGCGTAGCTCCGCATCTATCATGGCGCGAACGCGGGCACTGAGTGCCTTGGTATCGGCCTCTGTCATGCCTGCACAGGAGATAGGCTCGAGGAAGCGCATGGTGACGCGGCCGGGATAGATCAGATTAGAGTCTACCGGCTGCAGATGGCGCAGATTGATCAGCACAAAGGGAGCGATATTGGCCTGGGCCTCGATGGCTGCCTTGAAGGCACCATCATAAAAATCTTTGGTAGGCTCAGGGGTCCTGTTGCGTGTGCCCTCCGGGAAGATGAGCAGGGAGAGACCCTTCTTCATTACGTTCACCATTTTATTGTAGGTAGCGTGGCGGCTCTCGGGGCTCTTACGGTCTACAGAGAGAGAGGTCATCTGCAGCAGCGGGCCGAGTATGGGGGTCTTCATCAGTTCCTTTTTGACCAGCGGCTTGTAGTAGTGGTCTATGCAGGAGGCGGTGAAGGGGATGTCCAGCATATTGGAGTGATTGCAGACGAAGGCGTAGGTCTGGTCTTCCTGTATCTTCTCGCGGCCTTCTACTTTCACCGTGATGCCCACGAGATTTGACCAGATCCACTTGAGGAATATTTTATTGAAGATGTAGATGATCTTCATACGTGTACGATCATTGCGAATGAGCAGCAGCGGCACATAGAGGATGAGCATGATGATGAGGCATACCATAAAGACGATGGCTACATAGCCGAAGTAGATATAGGCGAGGAGCTTTTTCATAGAGTAAACATAGGGTTTACAGGCTAACTGTCATAACTGACAGAAATATGACAAAAGGGGGCCCTACATGCGAGGGTATAATCTTACCTTGTGGTCAGAATAGGCATTATGAAAAACGTTTTACTCTCCATACTCCTCCTGATGGGGCTTTGTAGCAGCGCACAGGTATACCGGCCGTTTCTGAAAGATAGCGTACACTGGCATATTCAGACGTACGGCTGCTCGGGAGCTTGTGACCCTGCCAATATTTATGCGCCGGGAAATTGCTACTCTATAACCGATGATTTTTACAAGATAGATGGTGATACGATGGTCAATGACAGGACCTATAAAAAACTGGTGAACACCTATCAGTCCACGAGCTATCAATACCTCCAATCCGGGCAGCAGGTGCCATGCTGGTCAGCCACACATGGATCATGCACGACCATAGGCATACTCAGTGAGGATACGGCGCAGAGAAAGGTCTTTGTTTTTCATACGGACGGCACCATGGGGTCCTACTGGTGTATCAAAGACTCTACCCTTTTCGATTTTTCAAAGCGGCAGGGTGATACGATGTATTGGCAAGCGTCGTGCAGTGATACGGCGTATGTGGTGGATACGATCACCTATGAGCACTATCTCTACGACTCAGTCAGGACATTTCACCTGAGGCCTGTGGGGTCTAGTTATTTTGGGCCATTCCTGCTCTATGAATCCATAGGCGCTGAATGCGGCTTCTATGGCGGGCATCCCGGATTTGAAGGGGCATATGAAACGGTTCTTACGAGCTACTGTGTAGGTACAGATTCGGCCTGCGGCTTCATATGCATCACAGGCGTGGGGATAAATGACGTCGCTCTGCCTACTATCTACGTCTATCCCAACCCGATGGAGAATAAACTAGTGGTGGAAACCAGTAGCGTTTCTTCTCTTTCTATATCGGTCTCTGATGTGCTGGGCCGAGAAATTTTGCAGCGGGACCTACCTAATGCTACGAACACCATTGATGTTAAAGATTTCCCCTCAGGCATATATTACTATCAACTCATGTCCGGCACGGTATTAGTAAAATCAGGAAAAACAGTAAAAGAGTAGTAAAGTGTCAAGATAATCAAGCGGATATATTTTCCGTTATAGGTCTTGTCATATCCATTTTACCCACAAATTCCCTGATTTTCACTAAATATATTACCTTTGCGCTCCCTAAAAATGCGGGCGTGGCGAAATTGGCAGACGCACTAGACTTAGGATCTAGCGCCGCAAGGCATGGGGGTTCAAGTCCCTCCGCCCGCACTACCAGATGGAAACGAGTATTCTAAGAGGTACTCGTTTCCGACTTTTTTGAATAACTGTATTAGTCTTAATACCTGCCTACCGGCAGGCAGGCTAACTACTTATTACTAAATACTAAGATGGATATCACACAAGAAAAAGCAGGCGATCTGAAATCTATCGTTCGCATCAAGCTGAAGAAAGAGGACTACGCTCCTAAAGTAACTGAGGCCCTGAAGAAGATGGCCAAGAAGGCAAACGTACCAGGCTTTCGCCCGGGCATGGTGCCTACCGGCATGGTGAAGAAGATGTACGGCAACTCGGTACTGGCTGAAGAGATCAATAAGAACCTCAACGACGAAATGTGGAAGTACCTGCAGGATAATAAGATCGACATCCTGGGCCAGCCTATCCCGTCTCAGGATCAGCAGCTGCTGGACCTCGATATCAATAACATGCAGGATGTGGACTTCGCATATGAAGTAGGCCTCGCTCCTGAGATAGACCTGGGCTATATCACCAAGGCTCCTGCCTTTACCAAATACAAGATAGCGGTAGAAGAGAAGATGATAGATGAGGAGATAGACCGCATCCGCAAGCGCTTTGCTACCTATGAATATCCTGAGAATGTAGAAGCAAATGACATCCTCTCCCTCACTATAGAAGAGCTGAATGCTGACGGCAGCCTGAAAGAAGGCGGCGTGAGCACCGTATCATCTGTGATGATGGACCTGATCAAGCCTGAGCACCAGGCAGCATTCCTGAAGCTGACAAAGGGTGCCAGCCTGGAGGCCAATGTGTGGGACCTGCTGGACCGTGACAAGGAAGGCATAGCAAAGAACATCCTGAACATGAACGACCTCACCAACCTGGATGCAGTAGGTGACAAGTTTAAACTCACTCTCAATAACATCACCCGCTCTAAGCCGGCTGATATAGATGAAGAATTCTTCAAGAAAGCATATGGCGAAGACGGCCCTAAGACTGAGGCTGAGATGCGTGAGAATATCAAGAAGGAGCTGGAGTCATACTTTGACGGACAGACTGATGGCTACCTGATCAATGACCTGTACAAGGCGGTGATCGAGAATGTAGACTTCCCGCTGCCAGATGACTTTATGAAGCGCTGGATCAAGCTGGCCAACGAGAAGAAGGTGACAGACGAGGAGATCGAGAAGGACTATCCGCGCTTTGCCAAGCAGCTGCGCTGGGACCTGATCACCCGCAAGATCGTACGTGAAAACAATATCCAGAATACCGCCGAGGAGGTACGCGAGCGTGTACGTATGAACACGATCCAGCAGCTGTACAGCTACGGCCTGCGCGATATGGGTGGTGACTGGGTAGAGCAGTTTATAGACAAGCAGATGGCTGACAAGAAGAACCTGGAGCAGACAGGTGAGCAACTCCTGATCGATAAGGTAATGCAGCACATCAAGTCTCAGGTGAAGACCAAGGACAAGGCGATCTCTATAGACGAGTTTAAAGCACTGAATGAAAAGGCTGCTGCTGAGCAGGAAGCCGAAGCATAAATTTTAAGATTGATATGAAGAGAAGCCCTGGCCAAAAGCCGGGGTTTTCTATTTGCGGTTTACTTACCGCAGAGGCGGAGAGGCGCGGAGGGAATACAAGTGTTTCTCGCAAAAACGCGAAAATGCTAAAGGAATACAAATACATTTCTCGCGAAGGCGCAAAGATTTGAAGAAATACAAAAGCTGTTTGCGTGATTGAATTGGCTTACAAAATGTAAAAGCGCAGATAAACTCTTTCTTGTCCACACCTTCTGCACGGATGAGATGGGTCAGTGATATATGTTGCCGAGAATTGGAAATTCTGCGCCATATTTGGGCCCACGTAAGTTTTAAAGACAACAGACGACTAATCATCGTCACAATAAATAGTTTATGAGCGAAAAGATCCATTGCCTTATCATCGGTTCCGGCCCGGCCGGATATACTGCTGCCATCTATGCTGCCCGCGCAGGGCTGAAGCCTATCATGTACACCGGCCTGCAGCAGGGAGGCCAGCTCATGAATACGACTGATGTAGAGAACTACCCGGGCTACCCTAAGGGTATACTCGGACCTGAGATGATGAATGACTTTAAGGAACAGGCTGAGCGCTTTGGCACTGATATCCGCTTTGGTATGGCTACCAGGGTGCAGTTTAACCAGCATCCGCCGCACAAGGTCTGGATAGACGAGACCATAGAGCTGGAGGCTGATGCCGTGATATTGGCTACCGGTGCTGAGGCCAAGTGGCTGGGCCTGGACTCTGAGAAGCGCCTGAACGGCTCCGGTGTGAGTGCCTGTGCTGTGTGTGACGGCTTCTTCTACAAAAATCAGGAAGTGGCTATAGTAGGTGCCGGTGATACAGCTGCCGAGGAGGCGCTGTATCTGTCAAAGATCTGCTCTACCGTGCACATGATCGTGCGCCGTGATGTGATGCGTGCCTCTAAGGTGATGCAGGAGCGTGTACTCGCTACGCCTAATATCAAAGTCTACTGGAATAGCCAGACCGATGAGATACTCGGCGACCATGTAGTAGACGCCGTACGCATCAAAAACTGCGATACACATGAGAAGACCGAGATACCTGTCAAGGGCTTCTTCGTAGCGATAGGCCACAAGCCAAACTCAGACGTGTTCAAGGAGTTTATACATACCGATGACCAGGGCTATGTGATCACTGTGCCGGGTAGTACTGAAACCAACGTGGAAGGTGTCTTCGCCTGCGGTGACCTGCAGGACAAAGTATACCGCCAGGCAGTGACTGCTGCGGGTACTGGCTGTATGGCTGCACTGGAGACCGAGCGCTACCTCTCTGCCAAGGAGCATGCTCCTCATGTAGAAGCTACAGGTAGTTTGTCGAAATAGTTCGGACGCGAGGCAATAACGCTAAGGGTACTTTACTTAGAGATTGGCTTTGTCTCTAAATCACATATTGTACTTAAAAATTTACTTAACCAGTTGGAAAGGTCGTGCATACGATTTTCCATTATTTCTTCGTGGCAATTTTCTGTTGAAATAGTAATCAGAAAGTTAAAACCTTCAGGTACTTGGTTAAGTTCGTCTCCGGTAATTGCTTCTAGCGGCAAAATATCAATTTCAAATCCCAGGGCTTCACAAAACGCAAAATCATAATAAGGCGGCTCCATGGCATTGTCTATAGTAAATTCTGGCAGCGTTAATCCCTTACTGATAGCGGCAGCCAACTCCTTTAAGCCACCGTCATATTTAATGTATACTTCTGCATTTGCTCCCCAGCTTAATGCGTTTTCCATAGTAGCTTAATTTAAATGGTAACTTTCTCAGTAAGTGCCTTTAAATTCATGCCTCCAAACTGGCCACTGGTCATAAGCAAGAGATTGCTTTGCCGCCACTGTTGTGACAGGAGATAGGTTTGCAGCTCGTCCTTTGATGTAAATATCCTGAGATCTCCCCTACCGAACGATGTACGTACCAGCTCATGATCGAGTGGTGGCATCTGCTTTAGCTTCATGGCCTCATCATCCAGAAAGACAACCGCTACATCTGCGCGATCCATCGCACCTGCGTATTCGCTGAGGAAGTCCTTATTGAGACTGCTAAAGGTGTGCAACTCCATCACTGCTACGAGCCTGCGGGATTGGTATTGCTCTTTCATGGCGTTGACGGTGGCCTTGAGCTTAGATGGTGAGTGAGCAAAGTCCTTGTAGACCACAGTATCCTTATTCTCTCCTAGTTTCTCCAGTCTATTGGCTGCGCCCTCAAAGCTACCCATGGCAGTGTAGAACTGATGATCGGTGAGCCCCATTTCTTCGCAGACACGGCGGGCCCCCTCGAGGTTCTGCATATTATGCGCACCGAAGATGATCATCGGATACTCTGTGCTGTCCGTGATCACGTAGCACTTATTGTCCCGCACCGCGTAGCGCGAAGTATCATAGGCAAAGGCGCGCGCCGGACCTCTATAGCTGGCAAATATCCGCTGCAGCTCTGCATCGCCCTGATACCAGGTGATAGCGCCGCCCGGTTCTACGCTAGCGGCAAACTTGCGAAACTGGTTTACATAGCCCTCATATACTGGGAAGACATTGATATGATCCCAAGCCACGCCGGTGATGAGCGCGATATGCGGATGATAAAACATAAACTTAGACTCACGCTCCAGTGGCGAGGCCAGGTACTCATCTCCCTCTATCACGATCACAGGCGCGGTAGTACTCAGGCGTACTCCGGTGTCAAAGCCCTTCACCCTAGCTCCCACCATATAGTCTATCTCTATGCCATTGTGATGCAGGGCGTGCATGACCATAGAGGTGATGGTGGTCTTGCCGTGGCTGCCGGCTATGACGATGCGTTTCTTGTCCTTTGACACCTCATAGATAAAGCGCGGGAAGGAATCTATGCGGATGCCCAGCTCCTGCGCCCGGAGCAGCTCAGGATTGTCTATCCGGGCGTGCATGCCCAGGATAATAGCATCAATATCCGAGGTGATCTTTTCCGGATAAAAGCCTTCGGAATCCGGCAAAATACCCGCGTTTTTGAGGTTGGTGCGGGCAGGATCGGCTATTTTGTCATCAGAGCCAGTCACGGTATGGCCTTGTCTACTAAGGGCTATGGCCAGGCTGTGCATGATGGCCCCTCCTACAGCTATAAAGTGTATGCGCATGGCACCAAAATTGCACTATAATGGAAACATTCTTATCCACAATTCGTTACGCTAGAGGTGTTTAATCTAAAATAAAACACATATCTTCACGTTATAAAATAAAACAGACCAACAATGACAGCCACAAAAAAGAACATCACGATAGCTATCCTTGCTTTCGCTTTTATGTGTGTGGCACTGGCTTCTTGCGATCGCCATACATGCCCCACTTATTCTAAGACTACAGAGACATCTGTAGAAAACAGGGGATAATACCATCATGGATTGGATAGCCCTCACTGACATGGGGCAGCTCGACGAGATCATCCGGGATTCTGCCAGGGTGCCTATAGCTATTTTCAAACATAGTACGCGCTGCTCTGTGAGCCACATGGCAAAGCGTGTGCTGGAGAGGGACTGGACTGCAGATAGTGCTACCCTGCCGGTATACTACCTGGACCTGCTCTCCTACCGCCCTATATCTGCCGATATAGCCCAGCGCTTTGGCGTGATACATGAGTCACCGCAGTTCCTGCTGATCAAAGACGGCAAAGTGGCCTATCACGCCTCTCACTCGGAGATAGATGTCAGCGATATCATGAGGGCATCCTGACATCTGGCTTGCCATTTGCATGTGGATGCGCTAGATTTATCCTTACATCTATACTCATGAAAAAACTTCTCGCCATCACTCCAGCCGGAGTACCTGTAGATCTTGGTCTTCTTATTTTGCGCGTAGGCACCAGTATATTCATGCTATCTCATGGCTATATGAAAATGCAGCACTTTGGAGAAATGCAGGGGGAGTTTATGAGCTTTATGGGGCTTAGCCCTTCTATCTCGCTCTGCCTGGCTATCTTTGCAGAGTTCTTCTGCTCCTTGCTGCTGATAGGTGGCCTGCTCACCAGGCTTGCGGCCATACCACTCGTCATCACGATGCTTGTTGCGCTATTCATGGCGCATGAAGGAGATGCCTTTGGTAAAGGCGGCCCGGCTACGATCTACCTCATCATCTATATCACCATCTTATTGTCCGGTCCCGGAAGGTTTAGTATAGATCGCATTTTGTTTAAATGACCCGTAGCCGCTTTAGATATTACCTAAGTTTATGTCATGAGTAAAAACGCCCTCTCTCCTGCTGATAGCGACCTGAAGTACCACCTGATAGACAAGTACCGTGCACTCATATCAGGCCGGTATGAAGATGTGATAGCACACATAGAGGACACCGGTATAGACCTAAAGCCCAAAGTAGCGCAGGAGATGAAGGATTTCTTCCTCACCTATGTCTATCCTGAGTCAGTGCAGCGGCATAGGCTGGATGCGGCCTTTGCCGAGCTGGGCAACTTCGTACATAATCCGCAACTGGTATGGGGCCTGCTGGGCAGCCTGCCGGTGGCTATCTTTCAGTTTGGTGCGCAGCTGCCGGCTGCTATCCGCGCTGGGTTGAAATCGCTCGAAGCCTTTACAGCGGCTACAGGATTTGAAGCGCAGCTGCTGCAGGCGGCACTGGACAAGGGTCTCAAGGCGCCACTTACAGACGCACAGTTTCTGGAGTGCCTGAGGGCGATACCTAAGCAGAGCCTTAATAAATTTATCGGTGAGACATCGGTATTGTTTGGTGTGATATCTGACACCACACTGCTGTCTAAGACTATCCTGATCATGAAGGATGTGATACGCCGCATGGAGGCCAAGCCTAAGGTGTATAACAAAGACCAGATAGCTGCCATAGCCCTGGGGCTGGACCTGATGGAGCGTGGCTATGCACTACTGGAGCCATATGATGAGCATACCAAGAAAGCCATCATAGAGTTCATAGCCTCTACGGAGATGCAGTTTCTCGATAGCCTGCATGGCAAATAGCCCATTTCGCAGATCAGATTAGATTTTGTTTATTGCCCTTCTAAACCCCAACAGAATGGCAGCTACAGAAGCACAGACACTGGCGGATACCATGGACAAGACGCGCCAGCTGATCCGCTACTACATCTCAGGACTCAAAGAGCAAGACCCCTATCAGCCCATAGAGTTTGGCGGCCTCAATTTTAATAGCATCTACTGGCTCACAGCACACCTGATCTGGGCGGAGGACAACCTGATAGTGCGCAGCTCTAGCGGCCAGTCTGTGGCACCGGAGTGGATACAGCACTACCATATAGGTGCCGATGGTACGCTACATGAGGGCCACGGAGACTTCCGGCAGCTGCTGGATACCATGAAGAATGTGCATGAGAAAGTACTGGCACATCTGCGCTCCCTGACCGATGCCCAGCTGGCAGAAGAAAACACCATGGGTATGGCCTTTGGTGATGGAGATAAATCTGTGCGCATGATGGTGATGCACGCCATACGCCATGAGGGCACACACATAGGCAACTATGCCTACCTCTGCAAAATGAAGGGTATCAAGATGGTGTAAATGCTTTTTGCCCGATTTGCACATCTGGTGCCGGTTGGGAATAAGTATTTTGCAGCCGAGATATATTTTTCTGTTATTTCATCCCTATAATCTATAACCTCTGACATGAAAAAACTAGTCTACCTCGCACTGGCCGGCATGACACTGGCCGCGTGCAATAACAATGGCGGCGGCGCAAGCGGCGGGCCTAAATACACTGAGACAGAGATAGCTGATCAGTCCAAAAAAGTAAATGAATTTCTGGACCGCAAATTTGATGAAGCGGTGGATCGCTCACCGGAGTTTGCATCTACGCTCGGCCTCAAGTCTCACTATGGCGACTGGAATGACCGTACTGATGAGCACTACAAAAAGGAGCTGGAGATACAGCGCGCTACGGTAGATTCGCTAAAGAAATTTAAACTCGACGCGCTGGATGAGCAGACCAAGCTGAGCGTGCGCCTGGCCGAGGAGGAGCTGAAGCGCAGCGAAGACGGCTACAAGTGGCGTTTTCACGGCTACTGGATATCGCAGATGGGTGGTGAGCACTCTGATATACCCGCATTTCTGGTGAATGTGCACCGCGTAGACACCATCACAGATGCTCAGGCATATATCAGCCGCCTGCAGAAACTGGGTGGCGTATTTGACCAGGTGCTGGATCAATTGCATAAGCGTGAAGAGATGAAGGTGGTACCGCCCAAGTTTACCTTTGAGTATGTGACCAAGGATATCAAGAGCTTCATAGCCGGCTGTGACAAGGCCGATGCATCTAACGTGCTGCTGAGCGATTTTTCATCTAAAGTAGATGCACTGAAAATAGAGGATGCAGAAAAGAAGAAACTGAAGGATGAGGCTAAGGCAGCTATCACTACAGTAGTAAAACCTGCCTACGAAAAACTGCTGGCCTACTGGACTGAGCTGGATAAGAAGACCAGCGAAAGCAATGGAGCCTGGGCACTGCCAGAGGGTGGTGAATACTATAACTACTGCCTGCGTAGCAATACCACTACCAATATGACCGCAGATCAGATATTTGAGACGGGTACCAAGGAGGTGGCGCGCATACAGGACGAGATGCGCAAGATCATGAAGCAAGTCAACTTTAAGAGTGACTCGCTGCAGGAATTCTTCACCTACCTGCGCAAGGACCCTAAGTTTAAGTATGAGAATAATGACAATGGGCGCAAGCAGATACTGGCAGATGCAGAGAAATATATCAACACCATCCGTGACCAATACCTAGATAAGCTCTTCCTGCACAAGCCTAAATCTCCTATCGTAGTGAAGGCTGTAGAAAAATTCCGAGAGGCATCTGTAGCGGGTGCATTCTACGAGCAGCCATCTGAGGACGGCTCACGTCCGGGCCGATTCTATGTAAATCTACATGACGTGCAGGCTACTGCACGCTACCAGCTGGAGGCACTCTGCTACCATGAGGCCATACCTGGCCATCACATGCAGATAGCGCTGGCACAGGAGCTGAGAAGTATCCCTAAGTTTCGCCGCTATGGTGGCAATACAGCCTATGTAGAGGGATGGGCACTGTACTCTGAGCAGGTGCCTAAGCAGATGGGGCTCTATCAGGATCCGTACTCTGACTTTGGCCGCCTCAGCATGGAGATATTCCGCGCGGCGCGCCTGGTGGTAGATGCCGGCATACATAGCAAGCACTGGACCCGTGAGCAGGCCATCAACTACTTCCTGACCAATACTGCCAATACAGAGGCAGACTGCAAGAGCGAGATAGAGCGCTACTTCATCTGGCCGGGCCAGGCTACAGGCTACAAGGTAGGCATGCTGAAGATACTGGAGCTGCGCCACAAGGCTGAAGCCGAACTGGGAGACAAGTTTGACGTGCGCCAGTTTCACGATGTGGTGCTGATGAATGGCGCAGTGCCACTCACGGTGCTGGAGGAGCTGGTGAATAAATACATAGAAAAGACTAAAGCTGAGAAGAAAAGCTAGGAATAGTTTATAAGCTAACAGGAAAGGTGAGACGGCTTCGTCTCACCTTTTTTATTGACTCTCTGTCATTTTTAAATTACAAAACTGTGACAATAGAGGTTATCACCTTTGTAGCTTTGTGACAAACTAATGACTATGAAAAAGTATCTACTCTCTATCGCCACCCTTTTTTCTACCCTTTGCGCGTCAGCACAATTCATGCAGGGCCAATTCTTTCATGATGCGGACTACCCGGGTAGTGTAGCGTCTACATCCGCTTGCGTGGTAGACTCCACTTTTTTTGTGATCAGGTACCAGGCTGTACAGGCACTGAGCCTGCGTAGTCCTCATACTACCAGGTATCTGTGGGACCGATTCGATGGTGTGTCACGCCTGTGTCCTGGACCAAATGCTTCTCTGGCAGTGCTGAAGGCTGGCAGGCTATATCAGTATTTTGACCAGCAGGACAGTATGGTTTATATCCCGACACCGCAGTCCGCCTATATTGAAGATATATCAGGAGCGGATAGCAGCCTTTGGGCCCTGAGCACCTTCAATCAGGTATCTAAATACGATGGAGCGGGCTGGCATACCTATTCTTTTGGAGGCACCTTCAGTGCCACCCAACTACTGGCTGTAAATGATACATTGGTATACCTATCAGACCGGAGGGTCATAAGGACTTATTCGCCTTCTACCGGCCTGTCAGATACCATTTTCACTTTTGCCGCGTACGCTAACTTTACGGATTGGGCTGCGGATGCAGCCGGCAATGCCTGGCTGATAGCCGATCAGAATCTCATGTACATCCCTATCACACCAGGGGCCAGCGTCACTTATCCGCTGAATGGCCAGCTCGGCACCTATGAGACTGTGACAGCCATCGCTACAGATGCACAAGGAGGCGTTTACGCCACTACCTCCGCCGCTGCACTTTTCACAGGTAACAGTGCGGGGATGACCCGAAACAATAATTACAGCCGGGTGAAGACTGTTGCAGTAGATAGAGGCAACTCTCTCGGTGCTGTCCTCCTGGACGACTCAGTGAGCATCCTCAACGGAGCGACAGGTGACGGTGCTCATTTTGGCAATATGCCGTATCAGAATATCAAGGCGGTGAGCAGTGGGATGATCGCTACAGACCAGGGTATCCTGCAGTACAATGACAACTACTATTACCTCAGTAATATTATTCCTGTGGGCTTTATTGATTCATCTCAGATACCTTATGCCAATGATGTGACCTGCTTTATGACAGGTACGCCATCGACCTCATCCTATTACCCCGTAGTAGGCACCCGCCATGGTGTGCAGACACGCCCCGGCAGCCAGATCAGTATCAATAATGCCTCACTACCGGATACGATGATCAACTGCATATATAATAACAACGGATCTCTGATCATCGGTACTGACAAGGGACTATGCGTGACGGATCAGCTTTTCTATAGTATATATGACACCAGTAATTCTCTACTGCCATCTAATAAGATCACATCTATCACATATGACCAGGCCCCGGATACTCATCTGCCTGAGCTATGGATAGGCACGGATAAAGGATTTGCACTATACAGTGGCGGACAGTGGACCAAATACGATACCAGCGTGATACCTGTCTCATCACTATACGTCACAGGAATACTCTCTACTGTATACTACTATATGAACCCCGACACGTCTCTATGGATATCTACTATGGGCGGTGGCCTGATCAAAATGCGGCGCAACGGCAGCTATGTACAGTACAGCACAACCAATCAGCTATTGGATGATTCTATCTACTACATCAGCAGTACGCCAGCGTGCTATAACTATGGCTCTCTCGTGATGGGTACGGCACATCACGGTATATGCTTGTATGACCCTAACAATACGAATACCTTCACCTATGACACTATCGGATATCCATACAACGGGGGGTCCTCATTTCAAATCCACCGCTCTGATCTATACGCACAGTCTGGAGCCGGGTACGGCGCCACCAGCCTGCTGGTCACAGACCAGGGTATCGATTTTGTAGGCAGGTGTGTGATAGAAGGAGTGCAGACGGTACAGCCGGATGCAGGCAGGCTCACCTGGTACCAGGGCGACCATGACCACATGCATGTATCACTGGCGGGCTATGAGGGGGATGTAGACTATACCATGTATAGCCTGCTGGGCCAGCCATCTGCGCGGATGACAGCTCCCGCTACGGCAGATATGCCTGTCACTGGATTGGCAGCCGGAGCATATATACTGGAGGCAGCTCATGACGGATACTACACGCGCTGCAAAGTGGTCATCACCAGGTAGGAAAATGAAATGCATGCGGATCCCTTTAAACTTTTGGGCCAAATGCTTATCTATACAATAAAGCTCATATCATGAGTAATAATCTACCTCTCGCAGCGGCCCGTGTATCAGCTGCAGATCAGACGCAGCGCGCAATGCGCAGTGTGACCAGCACGCTGGCCCCATATGCCGGCGCGTGGACACGCACAGAGGCGGCGCACCTGCTGCGGCGTACCATGTTTGGTGCTACAAAGGCAGATATAGACCACCTGCTCACGCTGACAGCGGACCAGGCTGTGAACGAGCTGCTCAATAATACAGCCGGCACACCATTGCCACCGCTCAATAACTACGGCACTCAGACTAACCCTGACCCCAATGTACCGGTAGGCACCACATGGGTAAATGATACCTACCCGTGCACACTCAATGCTGCCCGCAGAAAGTCCCTGCAGGCCTGGTGGATGAGCAATATGCTGGCACAGGTGGTCAGCCTGGAGCAGAAAATGACACTCTTCTGGCACAACCATTTTGCTACGGAGCTCAATAGCTATGGAGACCCGCGTCCCGGGTACAGGTATCTGGAGACGATCCGTACCAATGCCATGGGAAACTTCAAGACCCTGGTCACCGCTATCTCCAAAGATCCTGCAATGCTGCTATACCTCAATGGTGCGTCAAATACCAAAAACGCACCGGATGAAAACTATGGACGCGAGCTGCAGGAGTTATTTACCGTGGGCAAGGGCCCCAACTCACTCTATACACAGAGTGACGTAGAGGCGGCGGCCCGCGTGCTGACAGGCTACCGTGTGGTCAATAATGCTTTTACGTCCTACTTTGACGCTACAAAGCATGACACTAATCCAAAGCAGTTCTCAGCGTTTTACAATAACACTACTATTAATAATACCGGCAATGGCGGCGCTGACGAGCTGGATGACCTCATCACCATGATACTGGCTACTGATGAATGTGCCATGTATCTCTGCAGGAGATTGTACCGGTTCTTTGTATACTACGATATCGACAGTACGATAGAGGCCAATATCATCACCCCCATGGCTGCACAGCTGCGCAATGGCAACTATGAGATAAAACCTGTACTGGCATTGCTATTCAAAAGTGAACACTTCTTTGACGTGCTGAATCAGGGATGCTTTATCAAACCCCCTATAGATTATTTTGCAGGTATGATGAGGCAGGCGGGCGTTATCTTTCCGGATAATACAGATCTGGCTACGCAATATTACATGTGGAATTATGTAGAGGGATACAGCGCCCTGTGCGCGCAGGATATCCTGAATCCGCCCAATGTAGCAGGGTGGCCTGCCTTCTACCAGGCACCAGGCTATCATGAGCTGTGGATCAACTCTAACACGCTGCCAAACCGGACCGCCTTTGCCGATCAGATGCTATATACAGGCTATACGCGGGCGGGACAGAAGATCATCATAGACACGCTGGCTCTCACGGCCTCCATGCCCACTCCGGATGACCCTGTAGCACTGGTAGATGATACACTGGCGCTGCTGCTCAGCCTGGAGGTAGACCAGACTGTAAAAGACTACCTGAAGAGCATCCTGCTATCAGGCCAGAGCACTAATGGATACTGGACCACAGCCTGGAGCAACTATGCTAATAGCCCCGGCAATACAAGCTACCAGAACACGGTGACCTCGCGGCTCAAACCCTTTTATCAATACATCATGGACCTGCCGGAGTACCAGCTGCAGTAATTTTTTTTTGGAGGTATCAATCTGTATCATGAAAAGAAGAGACTTCATCAAATCAATACCACTGGCTACCCTGCCGGTAGTACTATCTGGCATGAGTATACGCTCTCTGGCATCCTCGCCCCTGCTATCAGCGCTGGCAGCGTCTGCCACGGCCAATGATCATGTGCTGGTGATCATACAGATAGTAGGCGGCAATGATGGCCTCAATACGGTGATACCACTGGACCAATACAGCACCCTCACAGCTGCACGGAGCAATATTCTGATCCCGTCGTCACAGGTGCTGCCGCTCACCGGCGTGACCACTACCGGCCTGCATCCTGCCATGACTGCCATGCAGCAGATGTATAATGATGGCTACCTGAGGATCGTACAGGGCGTAGGCTATCCCAACCCCAGTCTGTCGCACTTTCAGTCCACTGATATATGGATCACCGGCGAGAATAGCGGACAGAGCCTGAGCACAGGCTGGATGGGCCGCTACCTGGACTATAAATATCCGGGCTTCCCTACCGGCTACCCAGGCACGGGTATGCCCGACCCGCTGGCTATAGAGATAGGGACCTCGCTATCACCCGTATTTCAGGGGCCGGCTACCGGTATGGCTATGGCAGTCACAGACCCATCCTCTATCTACAATCTAGCCAACGGCATACAAAGCCCCGCTCCCGCCACGCCTGCCGGCACTGAGCTGGCCTACATACGCCAGGTATCACAGCAGACCAATCAATACGCCAGTGTGCTCTCTACAGCCTACAGCGCCGGCAGCAGCAGTACCTCACTGTACCCATCCGGCAGCAAACTGGGAGCCGCCCTGCAGGCTGTGGCCAGGCTGATATCAGGCGGACTGAAGACCAAGGTCTATATGGTGAGTACGGCCAATGATGGCAGCTTTGACACACACCATGCGCAGGTGGTGAATGGCGCCACTGCCACCGGCACACATGCATCCCTGCTCCAGAATCTTTCTGATTGCATCAAAGCTTTTCATGATGACCTGAGGGCATCATCGAGTGCAGATCGCGTCATAGGCATGACATTCTCTGAGTTTGGCAGGCGCATCATATCCAACGCCAGCGTAGGCACGGATCATGGTGCCGCTGCACCGCTCTTTATTTTTGGCAATAAAGTACTACCCGGCGTACTGGGTACCAATCCCCAGCTCCCCGCCTCTCCTGGGGTGGATGACAATGTGCCGATGCAGTATGATTTTCGATCTGTGTATGCATCGCTGCTACAGGATTGGTTTTGTGTGCCAAAGACTGATATAGACAGCACGATACTGCTGCAAAACTTCCAGCCGCTGCCACTGGTAGATGCCGAAGAGTGCTCCGTGGGTATACACGAGATCGATAGCAAGGCGGGTATCACACTCATCAGCAATACCCCAAATCCATTCACTACATCCACCAATATTACATTTACCACAGCAGGAGGGCATACGCTGGTGCAGGTCTTTGATGGAGCAGGGCACCTGCTCCGCACCCTGGTAGATCAGGATATGACAGCAGGAGACTATACGGTGTCATTTTCATCAGAAAACTATGCGACCGGCGCGTACTATGCCCGATTTCAGAATGGAGTGATACAGCAGGTCCGGTCTATGGTACTCGCCAGATAGATTGCTGAGGAATGCTTGCCTTACTTGTGCTGTATGACATAGTTAACGCCCGGCTTTTATTTTTTCTCGGTGTATCTTATTTTTGCGGTGAGGGTAATCCTCAAAATACGCCTTATCACGAAAGCGGTGTGGGGACGGGTCCTATGCCCGTCCCTTTTTTGTATACCGTATCAGGCCATCCTTTGTAAATTATGCTTCATTCTCCTTTCCTTTGCGTCCATCATGACACTTCCATTCTACAAATACCAGGGCACCGGCAATGATTTTGTGATCATAGACAACAGGCAGCTGGGGCTCAAGCGCGAAGATGTAGCAGACATCCGCCAGCTGTGTGACCGCCGCTTTGGGATAGGTGCCGATGGGCTTATTTACCTGCAGGAAAAGGAAGGCTATGATTTCGAAATGGTATACTACAATAGTGACGGCCGCGAGAGTACCATGTGTGGCAATGGCGGCAGGTGTATCGTCAGGTTCGCCCATGACCTGGGGCTCGGAGATGAGTTTTCATTTCTGGCAGTAGACGGGCCGCACGTAGGCCGCGTACTACCTGGGGGCATCGTATCCATACAGATGAAGGATGTAGCTCACACCTCTCATCGTGGTGACCACTATGTACTGGATACCGGCTCTCCACACTATGTCAAGTTTGTACAGGATATACAGTCCTACCCGGTGGCTAAAAACGGCAATACTATCCGCTACTCTGATACCTACCGGGCGGAAGGTATCAATGTGAATTTTGTGGAAGAACTTTCCCGGGGTCATATCTATGTGCGTACCTATGAGCGCGGTGTGGAGGATGAGACCTACAGCTGCGGTACAGGCGTGGTAGCCTCCGCTATTTCTTATTTCTATGAAAAAGATCCGGGAGAAACCATGATCCGTGTCAAAACGCTGGGCGGTGACCTGAGCGTGAAATTTGACCTTGATGGTCCGCGCTTCACAGACATCTGGCTCACAGGGCCGGCAGTACAGGTTTTCCGTGGGGAAACAACCATCTGAGCCGCCAGGTCGTCATACTTTCGGTTAGGGTCATTTTTAGGTTTTTGAGCACTTTTCGGTGAATACGGGCCATTTTTTCTACCAAACGGTTGGAAAAACCACCAGAAACTTTAATTTCATCAGATAAACAATAACCCGGTATGAAGAAGTTTTTATTCGTTTTATCTCTTATTTGTTTAATATCTAATGCATATGGCCAGGGCAATGTCGGTATCGGCAATCCCAACCCGGACCCCAGTGCGGTTTTAGACCTGACTGCCACGGACAAGGGATTCCTTGTACCGAGGACAAAAGTAGGCCTGATCCCAGCTCCGGCGCGAGGCCTGGTCATCTATGATCTGGATACAAACTGCTATGTACTCTACAACGGTACGTCGTGGAGTAACCTATGTAATCCTAACATACCGGTTAAGCCATTTGTATATAATGACGCAGTTTACTTCACTGCAGGTGGCAATATAACTGTAGTAGATAGCGGTGGCCAGCACGTGCTGACCAGTACACAGGCTGCCTGGCTGACCAGTGGCAACTCTGGGACCTCTGCCGGTACCAACTTTGCCGGTACTACAGATGCGCAGGACTTTGTGCTAAAGTCAAACAATGCTGAGGTGATACGCGCTACCACCACAGGTGCGGTAGGTATCAACCAGCCCACGCCGGATCCTAATGCTGTGCTCGATATAAAGAGCACCAGCAAAGGTATACTCCTGCCGTCACTGACGGCAGCGCAGATAGCTGCTATACCCTCTCCTACTCCCGGCCTGACGGTGTACAATAACACACTGAACGTCCATCAGTTTTGGAATGGCACCTGCTGGGCCAATGTGGGCCAGACAGTATGTGCTTTTGACTATTCTATATCCCAGAGTCATAACTCTGATTGCCTTTTCAAATCAAACTTTGGCAATGTAGCAGACACCATCACTGTGAGCCTGGTGACGGGTACTGCTTCACCCGTAGTACTCTCAGCTGCCGGTGTACCTGCAGGAGTACTGGTAAACTTCTCTAACAACTACCTGCTGCCTACCGGCACATCTGTCATGACCATGACAGCCCTGCCGAGTGCAGCCAATGGTACTTATACGATCACCATTTTGGCTACATCCGGCTCTACAGTGAGAACGCTTACTTATACACTGACAGTGTTTGACTTTGCAGTAGCACTGTCACCTGCGGCAGCTACCATCACGCTGGCTCAGGCTCAAGGTGCTGGAGGCGGCGTAGTAGCATCTAGCACCATCACCATAGGCAATCCTAGCGCCTGTGCTGTGAATGCCGGCAATGCCGTTCTAAGCTATACAGTGTCTCCGAGCAATCCTGGCCTCCAGGTGAGCTTTGCTAATAGTACTCCGACAGTACCAGGCAGCACTACGATGGATATCAGCTCCTCATGCGCCCTGCAGGGCACTTACCAGATCACAGTGATCTCTGCAGTAGGTGTGAGCACCTCCAGTGCTGTATATACGCTAACCATCACAGGTGCCCAGGCCATCCATATCTCAGCCAATACCTTTAACGTAAACCTCTTTACACTCGCAGGCTCCCCTGCCTGTGCGGTGCTCGATACCTTTATCGTGGACCCAGGTGTGACCGTGGGTAGCAATACACTGAACTCCAGTGGTGTGCCGACTCCGGCCATGACCACAGGTGTGTTCCCTTCAGGTTCACAGATCACGATCATCAATAAGGGTACAATAGCAGGTCGTGGTGGCGATGGCGGAGACAAGACGGGCTACGGCAGCTACTTCGGTGGTTGCGCGGGTATCGGCGATGGTCATCCGGGTGGTGATGCGATCTTTGTCAGCGGCAGCAATGTCAAGATAATCAACCAAGGCGTGATAGGCGGCGGTGGCGGTGGCGGTGGTGCCGGCTCTGACCTCTCTGTGACACTCTGTACCACAGCTATCAGGCCAGGTGCTTGTGGTGGTGGTGGTTCTGGCTCTATACCAGGTGTGGGAGGTGTGACTACAGGTGGCTCATATGCCGGTCAGTCTAACCCAGGACAACCTGGTGGTGATGCTGCAGCTGGTAATACCACAGGCGGTGCCGGTGGCGCCCAAACTATACAAGGACCTTGCTTCCTGAGCTTTGGCAGTACATTCCACAATGGCAGCGGCGGTGCTGGGGGTGACCTGGGTATGCCAGGTGCCAACGGTGGCGCATCTAACGGTGTAGGTGCTACCGGCGTTTGTCCTCAGGGCAATGGCGGCGCTCCTGGCTGCGGTATCAACTGGAATAACAATACTCAAAACTACTCTGGTACGCTGCCGGTAGGTACTAATGGCGTTTGCCCATAATCTTCTAACATTTTCAAATTCATACAGGCCGGTCTCGTACCGGCCTTTTTTATGCCATAAAATCGCCAGCGCCACTGTGCTTTTTGACGGATTATTGTCACATTAGCGCAGCATTAAAAGCACATAGAAAATGGCATTCAAATACAGCAAAGACGACAATAATATCGTGACCCTGACCATGGACCTGGAGGGCCGCTCGGCCAATGTGATCAACCTCGCATTTGGGGCTTCCTTTCGTGAGGCACTGGGCAAACTGCAGGCAGAGACAGACCTGCGCGGGGTGATCATCACCTCTGCCAAGGAGACGTTTCTGGCCGGTGCAGATATTGATGAGATGTTTGCTACGAGTGATGCAAAAGATTTCTTTGACCGGGCGCAGGAGTTGAAAGCGGGCTTCCGCTGGCTGGAGACACAGGGCAAGCCTGTAGTCGCAGCCATCAACGGCACAGCACTCGGAGCAGGGTTTGAGCTGGCACTGGCCTGCCACTACCGCATAGTATGGGACAAGCCCAAAGTAGAACTCGGCCTGCCTGAGGTGACACTCGGCCTGCTACCAGGTGGTGGCGGGGTGACACGTATGGTGCGCCTGATAGGCCTGCAGCCTGCATTCCTGTACCTCACAGAGGGCAAGAAAGTAAATCCTAAAACAGCGCTGAGTGATGGCCTCGTACACGCACTCGCTACTGACAAAGAGGACCTGCTCAAGAAAGCCACGGACTACATCCTGGCCAATAAATCTGTAAAACAACCGTGGGACCAGGATGGCTACAAGATACCGGGCGGGTCTCCGCTCACGCCCAAGGTAGCCCAGATGCTGCCTATAGCGCCTGCCATGCTGGCCAAGAAGACACACAATAACTATCCTGCTCCGCTCGCTATCATGGCAGCAGCAGTAGAGGGTGCGATGGTAGATATCGAGACAGCTACCCGCATAGAGTCGCGCTATTTTGCCCAGCTGGCTACGGGGCAGGTGGCCAAGAATATGATCAACGTATTCTGGAAGCAGCTGAATGCGCTGAATGCGGGTAAATCACGTCCAGCCATCAAAGAGAAATTCAGCTTCAAGAAAGTGGGTATACTCGGTGCGGGCATGATGGGCAGCGGTATAGCCTATGCCTGCGCTATGAGCGGCCTGGAGGTAGTGCTGAAAGATGTAAACCAGGAAGCCGCAGATAAGGGAAAATCTTATTCCGCCGATCTGCTGAAGAAGCGTGTGAGCAAGGGCAAGGCGACCAAAGAAAAAGCAGAAGAGATACTCAATCGCATCAAAGCATCTGCCGATGCCAATGACCTGGCAGGCTGCGACCTGATCATAGAGGCGGTGACTGAGAATAGAAAGATCAAAGCAATAGTGACCGCGGAGGCAGAGGCACAAATGGACGCCGCAGGTGTATTTGCCTCTAACACGTCTACACTGCCTATCACAGGTCTGGCAGAGAAATCATCCCGGCCTAAGCAATTTGTAGGACTCCACTTCTTCTCTCCAGCTGACCGGATGCCACTGGTAGAGATCATAGTAGGCAAGGAAACATCAGATGAAACACTGGCGCGTGCCTTTGACTTTGTGAAGCAGATCAAGAAGACTCCTATTGTGGTCAATGACTCGCGTGGATTCTATACCTCGCGCGTATTTGCCACCTATGTGCTGGAGGGTATAGCCCTGCTGGCAGAGGGCAATAATCCGCGCGCGATAGAGGCCGCAGGCCTGCAGGCAGGTATGCCGGTAGGTCCACTGGCCCTCACTGACGAGGTGAGCCTGGGCCTGATAGCACATATCCGTACGCAGACAGAGGAAGACATGAAGGCAGAAGGCAAAACACCTCCTGTACACCGTGCCTACGAGGTAGTAGACAAAATGGTCAACGACCTGAAGCGGATAGGCAAGGCAGCAGGTGGCGGCTTCTATGAATACCCTAAGGACGGCAAGAAGTTTCTCTGGCCGGGACTGGCAGAGGCCTTCCCACACAAAGCAGACGACGATCAAAGAACAATGATCGAGCGGATGATGTTCATCCAGTGCCTGGAGACCGTACGCTGCATGGAGGAGGGTGTACTCACATCTGTAGCAGATGGCAATATCGGCTCTATCTTCGGCTGGGGCTTTGCACCATTCAAGGGTGGTACGCTGCAATACATCAATGACTATGGTTTCTCCGGCTTTGTAGCTCGTGCTAAAGAGCTGCAGGCGGCTTATGGCGACCGTTTCGCGGTACCGGCGCTGCTGGAGCAGATGACGAAGGAGGGAAAAGAGTTTTAAGCATTCTGCATAAATAAAAAATGGGACCGATCTGTGATCAGTCCCATTTTTTGTGGGCCTTATTGGGCTCGAACCAATGACCCCCACGTTGTCGACGTGGTGCTCTGAACCAACTGAGCTAAAAGCCCTCTGTATCGAGGACGACAAAGATATAAATGTAGCGGGAATAACGAAATCACTTTAACCGCGCGGACGCACCGGTACCCATATTTCTTCCTCAGATGCGGGATCATTGTTCTTATATTTCTCCCCGAGCAGATCAAAGTGCGGCCTATTGTCTAATTCATAAGCGGACTGTGGCAGCCATTCGGAAAAGATATAGTGAAAGAAGGGCGCAAAATCAGCAGGATTCCCCTTGTAGAGAAACACCACATACGTACCGGCCGGTAGCATGTATGTTTCCATCCCGGCAGGTATAGCATTCCACTCGCTCACCTCTACTGCTGCCCATTTATCAAATAAAGTATCTGGTGTAAAGCTTTTGAAATCATCGTACACCTGCATACAGATCACATCTGTACCTATTTGATCCGCTATAGTCTTGCGAAGCGGCATGAAGCTGCGAAATAGCTCGGATGTAGTATCATCTGTGATAGACATCCGTATTCTCTTTCCCACTAATTTTTTAGCAGCGATAGTTTCAATACGTGGCTGTACCTCAGTTGCCAATTATCGACTGATTACTATTTATTAATAAGTCCTGTCGAGTACAAACCAGCCGAAGGCGCGCATGTTTAGCTTGACCATAGAGTCCTTGAGCAGCGGCTCCAGGCGCCACCAGGCTTTCTCCAGCATGGTACGCGCTTCGCGCTCACACTTCTCTATTACCTTATGCTTATCCAGCAGGGCTATGGCCTGCGCGAGCTGGTCTACATCGCTGGTCTTTGCGCTCACTATTTTCCATAGCTTGCGGCGGTCAGCCTGATCGAGCATAGCCATACCCACAGCTATAGGATAGGTGATCTTGCCCGCTGTGATATCCTCTGCTTTTGTCTTGAGGTGATCTTTGAAACCTTTCAGGTTTAGCGTATCATCTATGATCTGAAAGGCTATACCCAGCTTCTCATAGTAGTCTCCCAGCGCATCTATCTGCTCCTGCGAGGCACCACCTATCAGCGCACCGATCTGTGCCAGGTAGCTGGCCGGTGCGGCAGACTTGAGTCTGTGGGTAGCGAGTACACGTTTAGCGAGGAGCTTTGCGACTTTGTCATCTTTGAGCGCCTCAGGCATCATGTAGTCGAGGCCCTTGATATCCATAGCCTGGCCGCTGTGCGAGGCACGCATCGCCTCAAAGTACCAGTTGTATACCTGTACTTTCTCCTCGTAGTGCATATCTGCCTCGTAGATACATATCTGACCGAGAAAGTAGGCCGCAGTACCAGAGTTGATAGCTGTGGCCTCTCCGTGTACTGTGTGGGCAGCAGGGCCGCCGCGGCGCACGTGAGATTTGTCCTGCACATCGTCTACCATCAGTGAGCCGACGTGCATGAGCTCTGGCAGGGCCAGCCAGTCTATGGCCACCTGAGAGTTGCCCCCTACTACATCGCAGCAGGCTATGGTAGCATAGGACCGCCATGACTTGCCGCTACGGTCGGTGATCTCGCGTATAGGGCGGAGGAATGTATCTATGTATGCCTGCTTATCCAGATCCTCTGTGAGGCGATGATTGCCTCTCTTGGATACCAACTCTTCAAATTTATCCTGGCCAAAAGATAGTGGTACGATCTTATTGACAGAGCGCAGCGTCTGCTTTGACACCGCCTTGAGGAATGACTTGAGGTCAGAACTATTGACAAATCCGTGGCGCTCTATATATGCCGGCCCGGATACAACCTTTCCGCGCATCTTGCCCTTCACATTCATACGGCCCTCCCAGAAGGCCGGCTTTGAGATGACCGTAGCAAACTCCTGATTGGGAAATGCCGCTTCTATGACCAGATCCAGTTTGAAATCCGGTGCCGTGAGTTTCCACGCAGTGGGATAGGTATTGAAAGTGCGCGTACTGGTCCACTCCTCACCGAATGGTCTGAAAGTATAATTGCGGGAATGATGGCGATTGCCTTTCTCATCTATAAGTATGATAAAGGAGCCGCAGTCCTCGCCGGTCTTGAGGTCTACCAGGTCGTAGGCCGATAGCTCACACTTATTGTCGAGCTGCACAGCGATCCAGTTCCATGAGACATCTTTCTTCGCTTCATCACTTTCATTCTTCTTCTCCGGATGCGCGCCAAACTCATGATCGTACCAGCCCGAGGCAGAGGTGATCTGAAGCTTCTCCCCTTTCAGGTTGATCTTGCCGGTCACCTTATTGCGTGGGATGAAGTAGTAGAACATATCCTCTGCAGATACACCGCGCACTACGCCATTATCACCATGCCTTGTAGGCGGCTTCTGCGGGCTAAACTCGATATCTACACTTATGTTTAGCTCTTTGTGTGCGAGGTGCAGCACATAGTTGCCATCCTTTTTCTTTTTGAAGGTATTGCCATCATAATCCAGGGAGAGTTTATCCTTGGATATGACCACATCGCGTGTGAGCAGTTCATCGGGATATGGCACCACGCCTTTATCCAGCATCTCCAGGGCCGCCCGCTTCAGATGCGGATCTTTGACCAGCTGCCCCTTCTTGATCCGCTCTATACCTAGCTGCGGCGCACGCTTGTCTACCAGAGATACGGTATGGTATTTTTTATTGTCCAGGTCAGAGATGCCCCAGATCACGGAGTATCCGTAGTCCGGCCGCTTAGCCTTCTTGTCATATCCTACTACAGTCACAAAGAAGGACGCGAAGAGGGATAAATTCCTCTTGCCCGCTTTGATATGGCTATGCATGTACCACCACTCTGTAGAGGAGGAGGAGTGCGGCAGGTCATGTAGTTTGAGGTCTATGGGGCCATCAGCAGGCCAGTCGGCAGGGAAAAATGCAGGAGCGGCTGCAACGGTCTTTTTAGCCATTGTGGCGGTAGATTGTTTGAGGTCAGAAAAAAAGTAGGTCGGTGGTGCTAAATATAGCCAATGTAGCGATAGGCTGCAAGACTAATCGGTGATTATGGTCATGATAAACTACTGGCAAATAGAATTTTAACTATCCGGAAACATTACCCCGGTCAAATGCTGAATCAGCCCATTAAAAAGCTTCTTACAACAATGATTTTGTATTCTGTCACTTGCGCACAGGACTCCCGTATATTATATTATTAGAAACCGCCCCCCGGATGAAAAGCTTTTTGCAAGCTCTGCTATTCACCTGCCTGACTGCGGCCAGCTATGGCCAGCACCGTCAGTGCGGCTCTATGGAGGCGCTGGAGCAGATGCTGCGTGACAATCCGGCCGTGGCTATCTCCAGGCAGGATATAGAGGCCCAGACAGTCCGATATGTCTCACAGCACCCTGCGGGCACGTCTTCGCGGTCAGTGATCTCGATCCCTGTAGTAGTACACGTGATCTACAATGGCGCTACGCAAAACATAACTGACGCGCAGATACAATCCCAGATAGATATACTCAATGCAGATTACAGCCAGTCAAACAGCAACTGGCCATCTACACCTGCAGCCTTCCAGCCGGTGAGTGGCAGCATGGGTATCCAGTTTTGCCTGGCCAGACGCGATCCTAATGGCAATGCCACGACTGGTATCGTCAGAAAGTCTACTACAGCTTCAGTTTTCTCCACGGGCAATACTGTAAAATATACTGCGCAGGGAGGCGACGATGCCTGGCCGGCAGCCAGCTACCTCAATCTGTGGGTGTGCAACCTGGGTACCGCCTTGCTGGGGTATGCACAGTTTCCGGGAGGAGCCGCCGAGACAGATGGTGTGGTGATCAACTATACAGCCTTTGGCAATATAGGCACTGCCCTTTCACCATACGACAAGGGCCGCACCGCTACCCACGAGATAGGCCACTGGATGAACCTCTACCATATATGGGGCAATACCAGCGGGGACTGCAGCGGTACGGATCATGTAGACGACACCCCCTCACAGTACTCTGAGAACTTCGGCTGCCCGTCTTTCCCCCACATCTCCTGCTCCAATGCGCCTGACGGGGATATGTTCATGAACTTTATGGACTATACGGATGATGCATGCATGACCATGTTCACTGCCGGGCAGGCGCTGCGCGCGCAGTCACTATTCGCTGCGGGCGGTGCCCGTGCATCTATAGCGACCTCTGCAGGCTGTGTACCGCCGGGCTCCACTACGGGTAGCTGTACTATACCATCAGCCCTGACCACGGGTATAGTAGCATCTCCGACTGATACTATACAGTGGTCTGCCGTATCCGGAGCCACGTCCTACATACTCGAGTACAAGCCTGCCACCTCATCCATGTGGGCCAGCGCCACAGCCAGCTCACCAGCTAAATACCTGACAGGCCTCACTCCCGGCACCACCTACGAGTACCACGTGAGCGCCGTATGCCCTGCGGGTAGCAGTGCTTATTCGGCTGTCAGGTCCTTTACTACTCAGGGTACTGCTACCGGTGTCTCAGACCCGGGCGTGCAGATAGAGTACCAGATCTACCCCAATCCGAATCATGGCAAGTTTCAACTGATGATATCTGCGGCAGATATGGTAGACAGGATATCTGTGCTTATCACAGATGTACTGGGCGCTGTGGTACATGAAGAAGACTTCAAGCATATCAATGGCCTCTACTCCTACCAGATAGACCTGAGCGGCGTGGCTACAGGTATCTATAATGTCTCTATCAGCGAGGGCACACATACTGAAGTGCGCAAAGTGATCGTTCAGTGATATTTGTTACCAAAGCGGGAAAATGAATATTCTATCTTTGCCGCCAAAATAGCTACATGAGCGAGGATAATATGCGTAAACCCGGTGAGATGTTCACCGCATCTGCGCTGAAGGGCGCTACCCCCTCCAAACAATTCTTTTTCATCTCCATACTCGGACTGCTGCTGCTGATCGTAGCTAAGTATGCGCTCCACTCAGATGACCTGGTGATGTATGCCGGCTGCTTCGGAGTAGTGTTTTACGTCATGTTCAATCCGTGGCTGTGCCTGCTGGCGCAGGACAATAAAAAGTACCTCATCACTTCCTTTATCTACTATGCTCTGATCACAGCGATCATGTATGGCATCGTTTATCTTATGACAGGCAAATACTTTGCAAATTCATGGGAGGTGCGTATCATACTCATCACTACCACCTTCTATATGGTAGTAGCATACGGTATGATGCTGGCACTCAAAATGCTCTTTGTAGATGTGAGTGAAGGTGGCCTCTGAGAACCGCCACTGCAGTGTCATAGAATAGTCCCATCTCTGTCAATCTTTTGTCATTTAACGGGCTGAGTATTGGTCATTTGCCATATTTTGGGCTACTTTGGTTTTATAAAAATCATTAATGAAAAACGTATACACTGTTGTACTACTATGTCTTATTTCTATAGCTGGCTTCGCTCAGGCGCAGAGTCACCCGATCGGCTGTCTGGCCGGCGAGATGAGCCAGCGTCAGTATGACCTGCACCCGGAGCGGCTAGTATCTGAGCAATTGCTTGACTCCTTCACCCGGGCCTTTATTCGTGAAAAGAGGGCTAACTCCGGCCAGCGTAGTGGTCCATATGTAGTGCCGGTAGTATTCCACATTATCCATGATGCCGGTGCTGAGGATCTCACAGACTCGATAATCTTTTTGGAAATGGAACACTGGAATCAATATGCCAGCGCTACCAATCCCGAATTGGCAACTGTGGTCCCTGCATTTGACACCCTGATCGGGAATACGAATGTAGAGTTTCGCCTGGCACAGATCGACCCTGATGGACACTGTACCAATGGTATAGAGCGTATCTACTCATCTACTACCTATGACGGTGATGACAATAACAAACAACATCCATGGCCGCGCGAAAAATACCTCAATATCTGGGTGATAAAGACAATGAGCAAAGCCAATAATTCAGCATTGGCATATGCCTACTATCCGGGCTCCGTGTCGAGCTATACCAACAATGATATTATAGACGGTATCCTGGTCATGTCTGATGGGGTGGGTCGTAGCAGCTCATACGAGAGGCCCACTATAGCTCACGAGAGCGGCCACTGGATGAATCTAAAACATACCTGGGGCGATACTAACAATCCGGGACAAGATTGTGGCGACGATGATGTGGATGATACCCCTCCTACAAAGGGCGATTTTGGCAGCTGCCCTCTGAATGAGATATCCTGCGATACCTCTCGTATAGCCAATGTACAGAACATCATGAACTATTCCAGCTGCCATATTATGTTTACCAAAGGGCAGGTAGTCAGAGCCCAGGCCGCACTCAGTAATCCTATTTCAGGCAGAAGCAACATCTGGAGCCAGGCCAATCTGCTCGCTACCGGTACAGATCAACCTCTGACTTATCCTAATGTGCAGTCATGCGCCATACCTGTAGCAGATTTTGCTGCCAATATGCGCTATGTCTGTACTGGCCAGAATGTGAAGTTCACAGACGTATCATGGAATGCTGAGGTGCAGAGCAGGAGGTGGAGCTTCCCGTCTGATGCAGATACAGGCACCTCTACTACCTCTGATGTAGCTCCGCAGGTGAGCTTCAGCCTGCCGGGCTGGAAAGAAGTGACACTCTCCGTGACCAATCAAAACGGCACCGCACAGAAAGTAAAGTCTATGGTGTACGTATGTGATGCAAACTCGGTATTGGCGCCATATTTTGAAGGATTTGAAGATAATACAGCCAGCGACCGCTGGATATCGGTCAATTATGATAATAACAACACTTATTTCCGTAGAGTCACCAGTGCCGGGCACTATAGCGGTGCCAGCCAGATGCTAAACATGTATAATAGCCGTCTGGATGGAGATATAGACGAACTGGTATCCCCACCTATAGATATGAATAATGTAGACATCAGCCAGATGACCTTCTCCTTTGACTATTCTTTTGCGACATATGATAACAACCACATGAGCGACTCATTGGCTGCTCTTTCGCTTTATGTCTCGAAAGATTGTGGCCTGACGTGGAACAGGCTTTACTTTAACGAAGGTGGTCATAACCTGTATAACGCCGGAGCGATCACAAACGGACCATACACTCCTGGCCAGGCTGATGAATACTGGAAGACAGTGACCGCCACTATCCCTGCAACATACAATCAGTACACCGGTGTACTCTTTAAGATCACTGCACGTAGCGCCCGCTCTGCCAATCACCTGTATGTAGATAATATCAATATCGGCCAGTCTACTGCAGGCATATCACGTGTGAGCTCCGCCGTGAGTGATATGACGATCCAACCTAACCCTACTCAAGGCATAGCAACGCTAAACATCATGAGCAGCAAGGCTAATGATGCTACGATAGATCTGGTAGATATGACAGGCCGTGCAGTCAAGACTATCTATGCCGGCCAGCTGCCGGCCGGAGAGCGCAACATCACTTTTGACACACAGGGCATCTCCAGTGGTATCTATCTGGTGCGCGTATCAGACGGCAAAGCCTCCGTACAGCGCCGGTTTGTGAAGCTGTAAGGGATAAACGTATTAAGCGAAAGCCATCCTTAATAGGATGGCTTTTTTATTTGCATATAGAGTGGTGGGGCTCCTTCGTCTTTATGAAAGGCTCTCATAGAGGCAATAAAAAACCCCTCCACCGGAGTGAAGGGGCAAAAAAAATATGCTTTTGTGAGATTTACTTAGTCTTCTCGAGTACTACGTATGAGCCGATAGCGCCCGGTACAGAGCCGCCGAGGAGGATCAGGTTCTGGTCAGCCATTACCTTTACTACCTTTACATTCTGTGTCTTGATACGGTTGCCACCCATGCGGCCTGCCATGCGGAGACCTTTCCATACACGGCTAGGATCAGATGATGCACCGAGGGAACCCGGAGCACGCATACGATCATGCTGACCGTGAGATCCCATACCCACACCGGAGAATCCATGGCGCTTTACTACACCCTGGAAGCCTTTGCCCTTAGAGGTACCTACTACCGTTACTTTCTCGCCATCTGCGAAGATATCTGGTGCGATGATCTCGCCTACAGCCTTCTCAAAATCAAAGTTGCGAAACTCTACGAACTTCCTTTTAGGAGCCGTGTTAGCCTTCTTAGCGTGGCCCTTTTCTGCATTGTTGGCAGCCTTCTCAGTCTTGTCATCAAAACCTACCTGTACTGCTGAGTAGCCGTCTGTATCGTTGGTCTTCACCTGAGTCACAGTGTTGCCCGTTACGTCTATTACAGTTACTCCGACATACTTGCCGTTGTCAAAAATGCTGGTCATGCCGACCTTCTTACCGATAATACCTTTCATTGTCGTTTGTTTTAGCGGAACCGCGACTCTCGCCGGGGCTCATAAATGAATTAAAATAATGTCAATACTCCTCCTCTCCCTTCCTTGCGGATAGGGCAGCAGCCCACATTTGCTGCATTTGTATTTTTACTCTGTCCAGTGCACGTTTGCTACACCGTACCTTTCGGCGGCGTGGACACAGATGGCTACTACGCCTTGATCTCTACCTCTACCCCACTTGGCAGCTCGAGCTTCATGAGCGCATCTACGGTCTTCGATGATGAAGAGTAGATGTCGATGAGCCTCTTGTAGGTGCAGAGTTGAAACTGCTCCTTAGAGTTAGCATTGGCATGCGGTGAACGCAGCACAGTGAAGATGTTCTTGTGCGTAGGCAGTGGCACTGGACCGCTTACTACTGCACCTGTGTTTTTCACAGTCTTTACGATTTTCTCTGCGCTCTTGTCTACCAGGTTGTGGTCGTAGGATTTGAGCTTGATCCTTATTCTTTGACTCATTTTAAAAGGACGTTTATTGTGTTTAAATTTTGACTTTGTTGTCGTAGTTGGCTGCTCGCATTATTCAATACGCACTACTCACTACTATTTACTCTTCTACTTCCTTCACCTTGCCAGAGTTCTTAGCGATCACCGCCTTAGCTACACCTTCCGGTGCCGGTGCATAGCTGTGAAACTCCATGGTAGAGGTAGCACGGCCAGATGTCAGCGTACGGAGCTGAGTCACGTAGCCAAACATTTCGCTCAGTGGCACCTTAGCCTTTACGACCTGTGCATTCATCTTAGCTTCCATGCCTTCTACGATACCACGACGACGGTTCAGGTCACCTACCACGTTACCAGTGTTTTCGTCTGGGGTGATCACTTCGAGCTTCATGATCGGCTCGAGGAGTACCGGACCAGCCTGCTTCGCTGCATTACGGAATGCCATCTTGGCGCAAAGCTCAAATGAGAGGGCGTCGGAATCCACCGCGTGGAAACCACCATCAAACAGGCGTACAGTCAGCGCATCGATCTCGTATCCTGCGAGTACACCTGTCTTCATGGCTTCCTTGAAGCCCTTCTCTACAGCTGGGATAAACTCACGTGGGATAGATCCACCGAAGATATCATTGATGAAAGTAAGACCCAGTTTAGCGTCTTCAGTCTCCTCGGTCGGTCCGATCTCGATCTTGATATCGGCATACTTACCGCGACCACCTGATTGCTTCTTGTATGTCTCGCGGTGCTCTACCTTCTTGGTCAGCTTCTCACGATAGTTCACCTGTGGTGCACCTTGGTTCAGCTCTACGTTGAATTCGCGACGCATACGGTCTACGATGATCTCCAGGTGGAGCTCACCCATACCGGCGATGATGGTCTGGCCAGTAGCCTCATCAAAGCTCACCTTGAATGTAGGATCCTCTTCAGCCAGCTTGCCGAGTGCGAGACCCATCTTGTCCATGTCCTTCTGAGTCTTAGGCTCTACCGCGATAGAGATCACCGGCTCAGGGAATATCATAGACTCGAGTACGATCTTGTTCTTCTCATCGCAGAGAGTATCACCTGTACGGATATCCTTGAAGCCCACACCTGCAGCGATATCACCAGCCTCTACGCGAGGTACTGAGTTTTGCTTATTGGCGTGCATTTGGAAGAGACGAGAGATACGCTCGTTCTTTTGAGTACGTGTATTGTATACGTATGAACCTGCATCCAGGCCACCAGAGTAAACTCTGAAGTAGCACAGACGGCCTACATACGGGTCAGTAGCGATCTTGAATGCAAGTGCTGCAAACGGGCCATCTGTAGTAGCCTGGCGGATGATAGGCTCCTCTGTGTCAGGGTTAGTACCGTGTACTTCCTTCCTGTCTGTAGGAGATGGGAGGATAGCGCATACTGCATCGAGCACAGCCTGTACACCCTTATTCTTGAATGAAGAACCGCAGAACATAGGCACTACCTTGTCAGCGATCACCGCCTGGCGTACAGCCGCACGGATCTCTTCTGCAGAGATAGAGTCTGGATCAGCGAAATATTTCTCCATCAGCGTATCGTCAAATTCAGCTACCTGCTCGAGGAGCTTCTCACGGTACATCTTCACGTCATCTACCAGGTCAGCCGGGATAGGCACTACCTCGTAGGTCATACCCTTGTCAGCCTCATTCCAGATGATAGCTTCGTTTGTCACGAGGTCTACCACACCCTTGAATGTTTCTTCATTGCCGATAGGTATCTGCATTACCAGTGGGTTTGAGCCCAGCATGGTGTTCACCTGCGTTACCACGTTGAAGAAGTCAGCACCCTGGCGATCCATCTTGTTTACGAAACCGAGACGGGCTACACCATAGTTGTTAGCCAGGCGCCAGTTAGTCTCAGACTGAGGCTCTACACCGTCCACAGCAGAGAAGAGGAATACCAGACCTTCGAGTACACGCAGGGAGCGGTTTACCTCTACGGTGAAATCCACGTGGCCCGGGGTATCGATGATGTTGATATCATACTTCTCACCCTTCCATGTCCATGCGCAGCGGGTAGCGGCAGAGGTGATGGTGATACCACGCTCCTGCTCTTGCTCCATCCAGTCCATAGTAGCTGCACCATCGTGCACCTCACCTATCTTGTGGCTCACACCTGTGTAGTACAGGATACGCTCCGTAGTTGTAGTCTTACCGGCATCGATGTGTGCCGCGATTCCGATGTTTCTCGTGTGGGTGAGGTCTTTTCCTGCCATGATTTCCCGTTGTTATTTTGTTTTGGCGTTGCCGCCCTTTTTATTTATTTCTTCCTGTCCATTTCATCACGAAAGCGCAAAGCCGCATCATCTTTTCAATTTTGCGTTTTTGCGCTTTAGCGATATTTACTTTTAGCTATTAGAACTTAAAGTGGGCGAAAGCCTTGTTGGCTTCAGCCATACGGTGTACATCCTCACGCTTCTTGAATGCGCCACCTTCACCCTTGCTCGCAGCTATCAGCTCGTTTGCCAGTTTGTCTTCCATAGACTTACCGTTGCGGCTGCGGGCAAAGTTGATGATCCACTTGATACCCAGAGACTGCCTGCGCTCAGGACGCACCTCTGTAGGCACCTGGAAGTTAGCACCACCGATACGGCGGCTCTTCACCTCTACGGCCGGAGATACATTCTGTACCGCCTTCCTCCAGATATCCAGAGGATTTTCCTTAGTACGCTCTTCGATCAGGTCGAGGGCGTTGTAGAATACGGTATAGGCAGTTGACTTCTTTCCCTCGTACATCAGGTTGTTTACAAACTGTGTCACGATCGTATCGCCAAACTTAGGATCCGGCTGAGGGAATCTTTTGGGTGCTCTTGCTTTTCTCATTGTATTATAATGATCTTATTGTCTTTTTTCTTGACTCTTGGTTCTCAATTACTTCTTCTTGCCTGCTGCTGCTGCCGGAGCACCTGCCTTAGGACGCTTGGTACCGTACTTAGAGCGGCTCTTCTTGCGGTTTTCTACACCTGCAGTATCGAGGCTTCCACGAACGATGTGGTAACGTACACCTGGGAGGTCCTTAACCCTACCGCCACGGATCAGCACGATAGAGTGCTCCTGGAGGTTGTGGCCCTCGCCCGGGATATACGCGATCACTTCTATAGAGTTGGTCAGACGTACCTTAGCTACCTTGCGGAGAGCCGAGTTTGGCTTCTTAGGGGTAGTAGTGTATACACGGGTACAAACGCCCCTACGCTGAGGGCAGCTATCGAGCGCACGGCTCTTAGATTTCGCACGGATGATGGTCCTTGACTTGCGTACTAACTGTTGAATGGTTGGCATTAACGCTATTTTTGGGACGGCAAAAATACTTTTATTCCTTAAAGTTCACAATGAAAGGTGAAAAAAAGTTGAATTGTGGACAGAATTCAGCTTTTTCAGGAGCCTTGGGAGGGCCGGGACGGCAAATATAATGTTAAAAGTGTCTTATTTAGTGGAAATAGGCTTAATCTCGTCCAACTACTTCAATAATGTTTATTTCGAAGTTGTTAGGACCTTTTTCTTTATCCAATGAAAAAGAGAATACTACCGCTAGTGAGCTTGTTTGGGAGCCATAATAAGTATGACGATCTTCTCCAGGATCACGTACGGAGTTATACTGATAACCATCTACTTCAATATCAATATATAAATCACCTGATATAATACATTCATCTCTAAAAATATCAACGTGAATATCCTCAACATATAGTACATCGCAACTACCAATGGTGACGTAGCCTGTTAAATAATGGTCCTCATCAAACAGTTGCCACAAATCATAATTTTCAAATTTTTGACGTATAGTTTTATTAATATAATCATCAAAATTATTTTTTATGATATCTAAAACATATTCATTATTAATATTTTGATCACTCAGCCACGTGCGAAATCTTTGGTCGGCAAGCTGTAATGCTTTTTTCTCTGACTGCAGCAAATTTTTGACGGAAGGATATATCTTAAACTTATTACTGTCCAATAAGAGATCGTTATGGATTTGATAAGTATCTGCTTTTAATAATTCAATATTGCAAAAGTCCGAAACATTAGCCGTCAGAAATACGCAATTAGGTAATCCATTCTTTTCTGCATATCTCGAATATGTTAACCAGATTATGGCGTCCTTTAGTTCCGTTTTTGAGTCTGAAAACGGTTTGATTTTATGAATAGATCTACGAACTATTTCAGGCAAGAATTCATTGTCATAATTTAAAATTGTAAGCCTTGCCTCAATTTGCAAAGTATTATAGAATTGCTTTAACCTATTTAACGATAACTCTTTATTAAACTCTAACCTACTAGAAATAGAAAATTGATTATGCTCGGCATTCTCAATAATCTTTGAAAGCTTCAAATTCTGTTCATCCAAAAGCTTTTCGTAATTCCTTTCCAACTCCGACCCTACGACAGATGACATAAAAAGATTGACTTCTTGTTCTTTTGAAATTTGAAGCAGTTCTTTGTTGAAGTTCCCTCTCCAGGACGGGTCTTTCAGTAATACTGATGTGTCTAAGAATATATTCCAAGGTTGCATAATGTGAAAATTGATTACTTTAAGATATCCCAACTCGTCAAGCCTCCAGACTTGAACCATCTCCCCTCCACGCCGTCAGCCGCGGCAGCCATCTGGGTACATTTGCCTTATACTGCGCATAGTCATCGCCAAAGCGTGCCAGCATGCTCGGCTCCTCTTTGAAAATGAAGTACATCGTATTCATAAAGAAGAACCAGATCGTCCAGCACAGCACACCCGTCGCATTCAGGTACAGCGCCTCACCTAGCAGGATGAAGAGAACACCTGTGATCATCGGATTGCGCGTATAGCGGAATGGGCCATAGATCACTAGCTTCTGCGTCGGCTGCCATGGGGCTAGTGTGCCATATGCCATCTTCCAGAAGAGATACACGGGTATAGCCCACAGTATCAGCCCGATCACAAAGATGGTCACCCCTGCATACCTCAGCGCATTACTGTCCGGAAATGGGTGGCTATCTATATGAGACAATGCAAATGGAATAACGACACACACGATGCCGGGTAGTATCAGGATGTCGCGTATGTGAAGCCAGATGGAGGGAGATTTCATTGTCTTATTTTACTAGTGGCAAATATATATTTCTACAGGTCACTTGACACTTGCTTTCCTATCCGCACACTTCTCCCACATCTGCACAAAGTATTCGGCTGAGCTCATAAAGCCTTTCATCTCGGTGCTGCTCATCCCTGCGAGCGGCCACGAGCGCACATAGTCTGCCAGCAGGCCGTAGTGGGCCATGCCGTCCACGTTGATATCCCAGGTCCGGTTGCCGGTCTTGCACCTCGTGAATGTGTCATCATAGATCAGCCTGATGCTAGTATCACGCTGCGGCTGTGCTGAGAAGCCCCCCACATCTGTCCCTATAGCCATGTGAGGCGCTCCCACGATACCGGCTACAGTGTGATAGGTATGCACAAAGTCAGAAGCATCGGCACCGTGGCCTATGCCTATCATCCCTCCTACCCTTGTGATCTGTGCGTATTGCAGCAGGGTGCGGCCATTTTCGTTGTGTGAGAGACTGCGAGGCTCATTGTGCCCGCTATTGACGGGGTAGTCAGAGGTCACTGCCATAGAGAGCACCTCATCGGTCATACGCTCGCTCATGTGGTCTATGTCTATCATGTAGCCCTTCTGCATCATATAGCTGATAGCAAACCTACCGCGCGCTGTCAGGCCCAGCGCATTGCGATGCCCATAGCCAGCCAGCGTATCCCAGATCGTATAGTTTCCCATCTTAGCGGGGTTCACATTCTTAGGCATCAGCAGTGGCATGAAGGCTTTGGCTATAGCCGGCAGCCCTGCACCCGGATGCTCCAGGTGATAGGTGATGCCACTCGTATCGCTCCGTACCTGCTCCACTTTCCACTCTGCACCGGTAGCAAATTTATTGGCGACGTTCAGCGTCTTGTTGAATATCGCCGTGCCGCCAAAGACCGTATTATTAAGGTGTACCGGAAAGATATAGCGCACGCCTAGTGCATATAGTTTATCCAGTTCTGCTTCCACCTGTGCTTCGGTTGGTTCGGGTGTGAAGGTAGCCCTTGTGTAGTGATCCTGTGGGTTGTAAAAGTTGCCGATGTTATCCATCTCGCTGCCTATGATCACGGCCAGTTTGCCGCTGGCTACTATGCGCCGCGCATCTGCCGACGTATATGCCACCTCCATAAAATCTGAATGCGCTACCAGATCCTTGATGCCCTGCACGCAGTCCAGCAGCACCTGCTCATCATCATAGGGGCCATGACCTTTGGAGGCGTATGCTATAGTGTGACTGCTCACAGCGAGCGCCACCATGATATTTAGGCCGCCTTCGTGAGCGCGGCGGATCCAGTCTATCCACATCTGCTGATGCAGTATAGAGCACCAGGCAGGCCACGAGGTGAAGTCAGGATATCCTTTCTTGGTATCTCTCCAGGCGGGGCTATTCTGCTGCTCGGTCTGAGCGGCCAGGATGCTGCGCACGAGATTGCGGCTATGATCATGACGGCAGTCACCGAGCGCTACAGAAATATCTCCATAAGGCGCTCCGTAAAACAATTCCCTGCCATAAGCCAGATCCCCACGCGGATGCGCATGCATATCTACAAAGCCCGTGATAGTCTGCGCCGGCAGATAGTAGGATGCAAGGAGAAAGATGATACAATAAACGTAACGCATAGTAGGTGATCTATAGTAAATGACCAGATTTTATCTCACAGCCGGAAATGTATTCAATATGCTGACAGTGATTTCTACTGAGATTCGCTCACTGCCTCCAGCAGATAGACTTTCTCACAGACACCATCGCGTGTAGCAGGATTGAGAAAAGTACCGGTGAGCGAGGATACCCTGTATGCCTGCCGCTCCTCTATCACTTTGAGCCGGATACCAGCCTGCTGTAGATCTTGCCATCCGTACGCAGTAGTAGCCACTACAAGGTGTTTTTTCTCTTGCAGTTTATTTTTGAAAACAGTGCGATCCCATATATCCTGCGGCGGCGTATGATGAGAGTAGAAAACCTCTTCATAGCCCGCGAGGTAGTGATAGGTCACATACTCACCGTGCACACCATCGGTATACAGCCGTGCGTACCTGCCAAAGTCGCTACCCGGCTGGTAGCGCATGATAGCAGGGAAATAGACCGCACTCATCAGCAGGTTGAATGCGAGTATAATAGCCACAGATGCGCGTATGACAAGGTCCCCGCTGCGCACAGTAAATACCCCTATGATCGCTGCCATAAACACTATCACCAGGCTGATCAAAGAGATAGTATCTGTCCCTTTGAAACAATACTGCAGTAAACCTGCCACTACTACTATCGCCACTAGTATGATCAGCTGTATTATGACCAGACTTTTGAACCAGACCGTCCTCCGGTCCAGTCGCTCATAAAACTGTGCCGCCATCACCGCCCCCAGCGGATAGACCACAAAGCTATAGTGCGGCAGCTGATAGTGCGAGCACATCAATGCGATCAGCACCAGCGTGAAACCGCTAACCGATATATATTCCATCATGACTGTCCTATCCCTGACTATAGCCATCAGGGAGGTGATCCAGCCGCCTAATAGAAAAAGTGTCCATGGCATAAAGGCCCAGGCCGTGCTATGGAGCAGAAAGAAAGTATCAGGATGATTATTCCACTCGCTCTCGCCGGTGATCCTGCCAAAGCTCTGCGTCCAGAAGTAAAAGCGTAATCCCTTCACCCCATACTGCTCATAGAGGCCGATGCACATAGGTATGAGCATTACTGCTATGAGGCCTATACCGGCTAGCAGCGCAGGGCGCAGCAGCAGGCGCCATTGTCCTCTCATGAGTATATGTGGTAGCAGCGCTGCCCCCACAGCTATCAGTCCTATGGGCCCTTTGGATAGCAGGGCGAGGCCTACGCCTATGCAGCCCGCCAGCAGGTCCCCCAGCCTACCCGACTCTGTCCACGCCGCCAGCCGCCAGATGGCAAAGATGACCGCTCCCATCAGCATCGTATCGGTCCGTACGTCATTGGTGATGAGAAATAGTGCCTGCGTGGTAGCCAGCATCAATGCAGCCAGCAGTGCCACCCGCCGGGTATAATAGAGCAGCGCAAAACGATACGTAGAGTAGATACCCAGCAGAGCGAAAAGTACAGAAGGAAGTTTATACGAAAACGTGCCCGCACCAAACAGCCAGAAACTCAGCGAGCTAAGCCAGAAGAGCAGGGGTGGTTTATCCAGGTAGTCACGGCCCAGTGCATGTACCTGCAGGAAGCTCTTGCTGCGCAGCATCTCCAGGCTGATCTCTGCGTACTGTGCCGCATCTACGGCCATCACATCTACGCACATGCCTACGGCATATACTGCCAGTATGATCGCTACCACTATGTAATACCTGACGCTCATGCAGACTGAACCCGAAGAAACAAAAAAGCCCGCATCAGGCGGGCTTTCTATGGTAATTTTTGATTTGCTTATTTCTTGATCAGCAGCTTCATATAGTCATCCAGCTGCGGCATGATCACGATGGTCACACGGCGGTTTTCTGCGCGGTGAACAGGGGTATCATTTGGTGCAGCCGGCTCATATTCGCCACGGCCTGCAGCAGTCATACGCTCAGGCTTGATACCGTACTGCTTTTGCAGCATGCGCACTACTGCGCTGGCGCGACGGATACTCAGGTCCCAGTTGTCCTGGATAGTAGCAGTATGGATCGGCTTATTGTCTGTATGGCCTTCTATCATAAAGTTCATATCAGGATAGGTCTGCAGGATCTTTGCCACCTTGCCTACGATGTCTTTGGCGTGAGGGGTCAGGTCCGCGCTGCCTGTGTTAAAGAACATATGGTCAGTCAGGTCTATATACAGATTGCCACGGTCAGATGATACAGTGATATCAGTATCGCTCTCACCACCTATAGAGCTCTTGAGGTTGTTGATCAGGTTAGACTTCAGCGACTCCGGAGAGAGGCCACTGGCGCTGATCAGCTGTAGTGATTGGTTCACATTATCCGCTTGTGCCGGTGTCAGTACAGACATATCTTTCAGCACGTTGACCAGCTGGCCGTTCTTGGCTTCTTTTTCGGCAGCTTTAGCCTCGGTCACTATACTGTCTACAGTGCCTTGCAGCTCCTTTACCTGATCATTCAGTTTCTTGATAGCTATGGCGCTTTTGGCTTGTTTAGCCTCGCAGTCCAGCTGGCTGTTTTGAGCCATTTTCAGGGTCTGGTCCAGCTCATTGTACTTCTTCTTGGTCACGCAGGCGCTCAGGGTAGCAGCGATACCGATCAGGATGATAGCGAGTCGAGTTATTCTCATGTGATGCTTGGGTTGTGTGGGTTGATTTTTTGTCACCGTAAACGTATATGGTTAAGCTGACATATCGGAAATAGTTTATACCCATGCGATTACAAGGTATGGCTAGTATAGTATGCAGTGATGACAGGCAGTCCCTAAATAGAAACAGGTCCTGACTTTCGCCAAGACCCGTCCCTAAAACCCAATTTATGAAATCTTTATTTCCTCACCAGCAGCTTAAAGAATTGGTCCAGCTGCGGCAGGATGACTATACGTGTTCTTCTATTGTGCGCGCGGCCCTCAGCCGTGTCATTATTGTCTACCGGCAGGTATTGGCTGCGGCCTGCTGCTGTCATACGGGCAGGGGCTATACCATATTGCTTCTGCAGTATCCTCACTATGGCGGTGGCGCGCCTTACGCTCAAGTCCCAGTTGTCCTCCACACAGTCGGTATGGATAGATACAGAGTCCGTATGCCCCTCTACCAGAAACTCTACATCAGGCTGTGCATTCAGCACCTTGGCCACCTTGCCGAGTACTACCTTCGCATTCTCAGTCACAGTAGCCTTGCCACTGGTGAAGAGCATCTTGTCAGAGATATCTATATAAACGGCGCTTTTGTCCACTTTGATATTGATATCCTTGTCATTCAGGTCGCCTATCGCACCCTTCAGGTTCATTACCAGCGACATATTCAGGCTATCCTTGCGCGCCATAGCTGACTGCAGGCCCTGTATATAGTTGTCCTTTTCGCCCATAGCCTGCAGCGTTTGCTTTACGCTCTCAGCCTGCTTATTGCTCAGTACAGACATATCCTGCAGGGTAGTCAGCACCTGTGTATTGCTTTTGCGCGCATCTTCCAGCTGCTTCCTCAGGTCGTCTATCTGCGTCTGCAGGTAGCCGTTCTGTGTATTCAGCTTATCGTTAGCCTCTTTGCTGGCGGCCAGCTTGGTATCGCAGTCCGTCTTGGCAAATTCCATTTGCTTGTACTGCGCGTCCAGGGCGCTATACTTCTTCTTAGTCACGCAGGCGCTCAGGCTTAGTGCTATAAGGACCGATATAGAGAGCACCTTCACCGGTGCCAGCAGGCTGTGGTATGTATATGTAGATGTAGACACGACTTCTTCTTTCACGGTGCAAAGCTAAGACCATAAATATTATAAAAAACAGAAGATATCCACTTTTAATGCTTCTTAACAAAACTATTCAAAACACATATAAGTCACACATAATACTTTGTAAGCATTGGCTGTTAAGGCTTTCAGCGCTTTGACCTCATATATACTGGCCTCACCAGCCGGCCAGAATATGAAAAATATCATCCCCCGGGGCGGTTGTGTTTATTTCTTAGTACCTGCATTTATTTTTAGCTTTAGCTGATCATACAGCACACTATATCAGGGCGTTGATCCGCCCATCACTATTATAAATCCCAGGTATGCCTGATACATATGACTACATCGTGATCGGGTCCGGCTTTGGCGGATCTGTATCTGCCATGCGCCTCTCTGAGAAAGGTTACAAGGTACTCGTAATAGAGAAGGGCAAACGCTGGCGCAATGAAGACTATGCCACGACCAACTGGAACGTGGCCAAGTACCTCTGGATGCCACTGGTCAAATGCTTTGGTATACAGAAACTCACTTTTTTCCGGCAGGTTTTTATCCTCTCGGGTGTGGGTGTAGGCGGCGGATCCCTGGTCTATGCCAATACGCATATGATGCCCAAGCCGAGTTTCTACACTAATAAGATATGGTCGCATATCAAGGACTGGAAGGCTACCCTCGCACCCTATTATGATCAGGCCAGATTTATGCTCGGCTCCGCCAAATACAACAGGGAGTACGAAGAAGACCGCGTGCTGAAAGAGGTAGCCACCGATATGGGCCGTGCAGATACCTATGGCCATGTAGACTACGTGGGCGTATATCTGGGTAAACCAGGTGAGGAGAAAGACCCCTACTTCAATGGACTGGGGCCGCTGCGCAAGGGATGTACCGAGTGCGCTGCGTGCATGGTAGGCTGCCGCGAAAATGCCAAGAATACGCTGGACAAAAACTATCTCTGGTTTGCAGAGCATATGTTTGGCGCGGAGATACTGGCCGAAACGCTCGTGACTAAGATAGAATATATAGATGATGAGTACCTGATCCATACAGAGTGCAGTACGTCATGGTTTAATAAGCGCAGGAAAGTCTACCGCAGCAAAGGCCTCGTGATGAGCGGCGGCGTACTGGGCACCATGGACCTGCTGCTACGCATGAAGTATAAGACGGGTACGCTGTCAGGCCTCTCTGACCGCCTCGGAGAGAATATCCTCACCAACTCCGAGATGCTCAGCGGCATCGTAGCTGCTGACCGCAAACTCAATCACGGCATCGCTATCAATTCGATCTTCGACCCGGATGAGAAAACGCATATCGAGCTGTGCAAATTTCCCGATGGCTCCGGTGCTATGCAGAAGCTCGGCGTAATGGCCGCAGGAGATGGCCCCGCCCCCGTGCGTACAGCCAAGATGCTGGGCAATCTGGTCACACATCCTATACAGTTTCTCCGCACTATCTTCAATGGTAATATCGCGCGCTCGTCTGTGGTCTTCCTCATCATGCAGGAGCTGGAGAACTCTATGCGCATGGTCTGGCGCCGCGGCAGCATGCGCATGCAGAATGACAGCGGCCAGAAAGTACCGAGCTTCATACCCATAGGCCAAGAGACGCTCTACCGCTATGCGGCCAAGGTGAACGGCATCCCGCAGAATGCATTCAGCGAGGTGTTCTTTTCGCTCGCTTCTACAGCGCATATCCTGGGCGGCTGCCCTATGGGCCTGACTAAAGAGGAAGGCGTGGTAGACGAAAATTTCCGTGTACATGGGTATCAAAACTTCTATATCCTCGATGGCTCCATCATGCCATGCAATCTGGGTGTAAACCCCTCCCTCACCATCACCGCACTCAGCGAATACGCCATGGACCAGATCCCATCCCAAGCGGGCTCCGAGGTCAAAAAGCTGGCCGACAGGCTAAAGGAAGCCGTGACCCCAATTGCCTAGTTTTTAGGAACATAGGTATAGTGGATAGGACAGGCCGGTATAGCGTATAGGACAGAAATGCAAGCCATTTTCACATTGTCGTATTAACACATCTGTACTGAATTTATTATCAGCACATTAATGCAGTGTTATGTTTTCAGTATTTACCTTGTAAAATACCGAAATCACCCCAAAAAAAGGGCGAAATACCTTCGCTGGCAGGGATATTGTCCGTACCTTTGCGCCGCTCAAAATTTTAAAGCATTCCGATGAAGAAAATGATTGACCTTAAGCAGTCTCGTAGTTTCTCTTTCAGCAAATCCCTGCTGACCCTTTTTTTAGTAGCAATGAGTCTGACTGGATGGTCGCAGGCTTCTTTGCCCTTAACTAGAACGGCATGGGGTTCAGCGCCCACAGGATGGACTGACAATGCTGGCGGAAATTATGCTACTACTTTTGCATGCTCTACTACTGATGGGGGCAAATTCGCAACTAGTGGAGACAATTACATTGTAAATTTTGGCAGCCAGCCAGGTACAGTAACCTTCACTACAAAGGCAACTGCCACACCAACAGGCTGTAGTATCTCTTTACAGGAATCATCTAATGGCAGTACGTGGACAACTGTTAGTGGAACGATCACACTTTCAACATCCTGTACAAGTTATGGTCCTTTTTCGCTCTTGAGTGCCACGCGCTATGTAAAGTGGACATACACAAAGGCTGGCTCGGTCAATCTCACCATTGATGATGTCAACATTACATCTGGCTGTACTGCTCCCTCTGTCACGATATCGGGTACTACTCCCGGCTGTGGCTCCATTACTTTGACTGCATCGGGCACAGCAGGCAATACATATGCCTGGTCCAATAGCGGTGGATCTACAAGTACAGCTTCATATTCTTCCTCAGGCACCTATTCTGTTACCGCTACTAATAGCGGTTGCACAGCCTCTGCCTCTAAAGCGATAGTAGTAAACGCGAATCCTACAGTCAGTATATCAGGCACAAGTACAGCTTGCGGTGTAGTCTCACTGACCGCCAGTGGTACAGGTTCATCCTATGTATGGTCAGGAGGTAGTTCCACTACTACTGCTGCCAATACATTTTCTTCCAGTGGCACCTATACTGTGACTTCTACATTAGGTACTTGTACAGCCAGTGCCTCCCAGGCCGTCACGGTCAATCCCAATCCTACCCTATCGGTATCTGGCACTACTCCCGGTTGCAGCTCCGTCACTCTGACAGCCAGCGGCACGGGTGCTTCATATGCCTGGTCCGGTGGTAGCACTCCGTCAGCAGCGAGCAATACATTTTCTTCCTCCGGCACCTATACAGTGACCTCGACTTTAGGTACTTGTACTGCCACTGCATCTCAGGCCATTACTGTCAATACTAATACCACCTCCATAGCCCCTACCACTACTCAAAACATCACCACAGGTGCCAACGGCACAGTGCTGACAGTGTCTGAGGGCACTAGCTCACCCGCCAGCCGCCAGTGGTACTATGGTACTGCATCAGGTGGCCCATACAGCAATGCCATCAGCGGTGCCACTGCTACCACCTACACGCCAAACTTTGGCTCAGTAGGTACCTACTATGTGGTATGCCAGACCACCTACGGCGCTCCGTGCAGCAATACTGTGACCAGCAATGAAGTGATCATCAATGTGACCAGCAACTCTATCACTACCGGCGCTATATCAGGCTCACCTTTCTGCCAAGGCGTATCAGGTGTTACGGTGCCTTTCACATACAGCGCAGCCAGCTCATTCCCTACGGCTACTTTCACCGCACAGTTGTCTGATGCTACCGGCAGCTTCGCCAGCCCTACCACACTTCAGAGCGTGGCTTCAGATGGCTCCGGCAGCCAGTCTGTATCTGTTACTATCCCATCGGGTGCTACAGCAGGTACAGCGTACCGCATCCGCGTAGTGAGCAATACTCCTGCCGTATCCGGCGCTGACAATGGCAGCAACCTGACCATCAATGCCAACCCTACGCCGTCTATCACAGGCACTACTACTGCCTGCGCTACCGTATCCCTCACGGCTACAGGTACTGGTGCCTCCTATGCATGGTCCGGCGGCAGCTCTACAGGTACAGCAGCCAACACATTTACCTTATCTGGCACCTACACTGTGACATCCACACTGAGCGGCTGTACAGCTACTGCATCTGCCGTGGTCACTGTGAATCCTAACCCAGCCCTGAGCATATCCGGCACTACACCGGGCTGTACGAGTGTGACGCTCACAGCATCAGGTACAGGTGCATCCTATGCATGGTCAGGTGGCAGCACACCATCTGCCGCGAGCAACACCTTTACCACATCCGCTATATATACGGTCACCTCTACGCTGGGTAGCTGTACGGCTACAGCCTCTCAGGCAGTATCTATCGTAGCAGCGCCATCTATCTCTGCTCAGCCGTCTACCGGTACGCAGACGGTATGCTCCGGTGGTACACTGACTGCACTTTCAGTCACAGCATCTAATGCTACCGGCTACCAGTGGTATATCAATGCATCCAATAATAATACTACCGGTACGCTGATATCAGGTGCTACCTCTGCTACTTATGCCCCGAGCAATACACTAGCAGGTACTAACTACTACTATTGCATCGTATCAGGCAATAGCCCATGCGCCAGCGTCACGAGCAATGTATCGGGCGCTATCACTGTCAATGCGATCCCTGCAGACCCGACCGGCACTATCACCGCCTCTGCCAATCCTAGCTGCGGTGCGGCTACGCTTACATTCTCAGGTGCTGCGGCCACCATCTACTGGGAGACAGCAGCCTCAGGTACCAGCACTGCCAGCCCTACCACCAGTACCTACAGTCTGGCTGCCACAGGTACCATGTATGTGCGTGCAGGCGTGAGCGGCTGCTGGTCTGTCGGCACGGTCAACTCCGGCTCGGTGACCATCAATATTGCCCCTGCTATTTCATCTCAGCCGTCTACTACTGCTCAGACTGTATGCGCAGGCACCGCCTTCTCTCCTACATCTCTGTCAGTGACGGCTTCCAATGCTACCGGCTATCAGTGGTATGTCAATACAGTAGCCAATAATACAACCGGTACGCTGATCACCGGCGCTACTACGGCATCCTACACCCTGCCTGCCACAGTAGGCACTTACTACTACTACTGCATCGTATCCGGCAATAGTCCATGCGCCAGCGTGACCAGCAATGTATCTGGCGCGATCACGGTCAATACCCTACCCGCGGATCCTACCGGCACTATCACCGCATCTGCTAACCCTAGCTGCGGCGCAGCGACGCTCACCTACAGCGCTCCTTCAGCTAGCATTTACTGGCAAACAGCGGCGACCGGCACCTCCACTGCCAATCCTACCACCAGCAGTTACTCCCTGGCTAGCACAGGTACTATCTATGCACGCACCTACAACGGAACCTGCTGGTCATCTACAGCAGGCGTGGTCAGCTCTGGCGCTGTGACCATAAATACAGCCATCAGTATTTCTGCACAGCCTGCATCTACCACGATCGTGAGCGGCAGTGCAGGTAGCCTCTCTGTCACAGCTACAGGTGCAGCAGGGTATCAGTGGGAGTATAACACTGGCACCGGTTGGTCTTCCGTGCCTAATTCCGCACCATACAGTGGCGTCACATCAGCCACACTTTCTATCAGCGCCGCCACTACTAGTATGGACGGCTATCAGTACCGCTGTGTGATATCTGCCACCAGTCCTTGTACGGCTGTGACCAGCAGTGCGGCTACCTTGACAGTCACTACATCTATTTGGACCAATGCTATCACCGCCAGTGATCCTAGTGCTGACAATCCCTACATCACCGGTGATACCAAAGATGGTAATCTCGCCTCTGTCTCAGGTATCGGGCGCGGTGCGGGTATAGCCGGAGCCACTGCCAGCGGCAGGTACAGCGCCTCTGGCTGGACCACCGCTACATCTATAGCTTCGACAGATTACTATGATTTTACACTGACTCCGGCCACCGGCTATCTGATCAATTTCAGTTCCTTTGTCTATACCGGCCAGGCTTCAGGTACCGGTCCGGCTAGTTTTTCTCTGCGTTCCAGCCTGGATGGCTACACTGCCAGCATAGGCAGTCCTACCGCTACCGGTGCTACTATCAGCCTGTCTGGTGCTACCTATCAGGGTATCACTTCTGCTATCACATTCCGCCTGTATGGCTACAATGCCGGTGCGGCTGCAGGTACTTTCAGTGTCAATGACTTTACTTTTTACGGAGTAGTGAAACCGTCCTGTACCACACCTACTTTAAGTACAGCTGCACAAAACGGTACAGCATGTGCCGGCGCGGGTGCAGTGATCGACCTTACAGGTCTGGTAGCCAGTGCCAGCAATAATACTATCAATTATACCATCAATGGCGTAGCCCAGACAGCTGTGACTGGTGTCAATGCCAGCGGTACAGGTACTGCCAGCTTTACCACCCGAGCGCTGACCACGGCAGACAATGGTATGAGCCTCGTCATCACCGGCATTACCAATAACTCCTGCTCGGCTACCTTCACCACCGCTATGACCGGCACCCTGGCTGTGAATCCACTGCCATCTACGCCTACATTCTCCGGCTCTGCATCCGGCTGCAATAGCGTATCGCTCACAGCATCCAGCACAGGTGGTAGCACTTATGCCTGGTCAGGTGGCAGCACACCAGCCACAGCGGCCAATACATTTACCACCAGTGGCACCTACACTGTGACTGCTACACTCAGTGGCTGTACAGCCAGCGCCTCACAGGCCGTGACTGTCACTACCTCTCCTACTGCATCTATCAGCGGTACTGCTACCGGCTGTACCAGCGTATCACTCACAGCATCTGGTGGCACTACCTACGCATGGAGCGGTGGCAGCACACCGGCTACTGCGGCCAATACTTTCACTACCAGCGGTACCTATACCGTCACCGTGAGCAACTCATGCGGCAGCGCCACAGCTACCGTAGCTGTCACTGTCAATACACCTCCTGCTACACCGACATTCTCAGGCTCTACTACTGCCTGTACATCAGTGACGCTCACTGCATCCAGCACAGCAGGCAGTACGTTCGCCTGGTCTGGCGGCAGCACACCGGCGGCAGCTACCAATACTTTCACCAGCAGCGGCACCTACACAGTGACTGCTACACGGAGTGGCTGTACGGCTACCGCGTCTCAGGCTGTGACTGTCAATACTGCTACCTCTATCACCACCCAGCCATCTAATATTACTACCGGCGTGGGCGGCTCGGCTACTTTCTCCGTGACTGCGGCCGGCTCAGGCCTCACCTATCAGTGGAAGAAGAATGGCAGCAATATCTCTGGCGCTACGGCGGCTACTTACACTATATCCCCTACGGCGCTTACAGACTCAGGTAGCGTCTACTCAGTGGTGGTGACTGGCACCTGCGGCACGGTGACTTCATCCAGTGCGGTACTTTCAGTGATCAACTTTGTATATCAGACAGGTGACTACAGGCCGACCATAGACTATACAGATTTATCGTATAACAATAGTACCTCAGGCTCTACAGATCAATGGGAATACTACGACGGTACCAGCTGGGGACCGACTCCGAGTGGCAAGTCTCCGCAAAATGCCAGCACTACACCTACCCGCGTCATCATCACCAAATACGTATATGGTGGTGGTAATCATAGTCACTCTTACAATGACATCATCATCCTGAGCGGTGGCACACTGGATCTGGAGTCAGCATCTACACCTACTGTGGATTTCATCAAGTCCGGTAAATCACTCGAGACCAAGTCAGGCGGAAATTTGTTTGTCTATGGTCAGATCCAGATGAACTCCAGTGCCAATCTGATCGTGCGTAGCGGAGGCTACATGGAGATGGGCAGCACAGATGTGACCAATACGCACGTCATGTGGAATGGTATCGAAAACTTCGAGCCTGGCTCTGAGGTATTTGTTGGTGATTGGGGCTTCTCAGCCAGCGGCTCCGGCAGCTTTATGAATGTGACCACGACAATTACCAATAATTCCAGTGGCAAAAAATTTGGCCTGCTTGACTTTGTGGTGACTCCTACCAGCAGCTCATGGACCATCATAGGCGGTGGCATCACGGTGAATCTCTGCGATACGCTCTGGATAGACAATAAATCTGCCAGCAATGTGATCGGCATGACCTCTAATACGGGTAGCCCTAACGTGACAGTGGGCAGGTTCTACCTGTACGAAGGTATTTTCGCACTGTCTGCTTGCTACAGTGGCAGCGCTACTCAGACGATCAATATCACAGAGAATGCCCAAATATACAGCGGCAGCACACTGAAGCTCTTCCACAATGGTGGCGGTACAGCAGGAAATATCAAGGTCAACCTGGCCGGCAATCTCGTGATAGACACCCTCAACTCTGTGATCAATGATGCGACTACAGATACCGGCGCAGTATTCAATTTCAACGGCACCGCTACACAACTCGTAGACATCACTCCTACAGTGACCGCATGGCCTATGAATATCAACTCAGGAGCTAGCGTCTCTCTAGTGAATCATAGCCTGACTGTAAACAGCAATACCAGCCGTACATCAGCCTTCACAGTCAAAAATGGTGGTACACTTGATTTCGGTTTTGCAGCGGACAACCTGACTGCTAACGTGATCAAGAAGGTGACCAGCGGCGCTACAGGTACCAATACCTTTGCCACAGAGCAAAATACTACGCTGAAGATCACTTCACCTGATGGTATACAACAACTATCTTCTACGCTGGGCAATGTACAGATGGCTAATACGAACAAGACTTTCAACCAGCTCGCTACCTTCTGGTATACCGGCCATGCCAACCAGGTGACAGGAGATGCACTCAGCACCAGCTCAAATGGCAAGCAAATCATCATAGACCTGCTCAATAAGAGCCTTTCCGTGACGCTCACTCAGTCTACTGGCCTGACCAATGCTACTACTATCAGTGCTACAGGTGGCAAACTAGATATCCGCAAAGGACAGTTTCTGGAGACTGCTACAGCCTATATCACTGGCTCTACCGGTACACTGACCATGGCCGCAGGTACGCTCTACCAGATACCAGCACTCAGCTCCAGCAGCTCGGATCTGATACCGCGTATGGATGGCGTGAGCAATGCCTATACACTCAATGGTGGTACCATCGAGCTGAGTGGTGCTGGCGCACAAACCCTGCGTGGCAACAGGACTTACTACAACGTGAAGTTCTCCGGCTCTAATATCTATGGCACCAACTACAAAAACCTCTCTACCGATGCGACCATCAATGACTCCCTGATAGTCACCGGTGCCAATACCGTGGTGAACTGCGTAGATGCTTCTGCCAATGCTATCTCATTCTCCGGTGATGGCGGCCTCGTGATGGACGGCGGCCGGATCATGATCAAGAACCTCAATACAACTCAGCCGGTGCTGACAGGTATCACTATACCATACTCGCTCACCGGCGGCACTGTAGAGTTTTATGGCAGCAATGCCACTACACTCCAGGCGCTACGTGCTACAGATGGCAATGGCAATACCATCAGCTACTACAATATGGATATCAATGCAGATGCTGCAAATACTACTGCGTATAACGTAAACCCTACAGCCAGCTTTGGTATCAAGGGCAATTTCAACGTCTACTCTCCGGCTGTATTCCAGCTGGACGAGACGGATAACATATCCGGCACAGGCAACTTTGCGATCAATGCAGGCGCTACATTCAAATACGGCTCTGCCAATGGTATCAAGACCTCCGGTACAGGCACCAGCGATGGCAACATACGTATCTCCGGCACGCGCACCTTCTCTACCTCAGCCAGCTATGGCTTCGTAGGCAATGGCGATATGGTTTCAGGCAATGGCCTCCCATCCAGCATGGTGAATATGTATATACAGAAGTCCGGTACATCTGACATCGTGACCCTGACCAATACAGCTACAGCTACAGGTGTGATCTCCTTTACCAAAGGCCGCATCTCTACTGGTAGCAATGAACTGGTTTCATCCAATACCTCTACATCATCTATCACCGGTCATGGCCTCAATAAATATGTGATAGGAAACCTGCGGAGGTATGTAGCAGCCAGTGGCGCTTACGATTTCCCTGTGGGCAATACTTCATACTACGATCTGGGCACGATCAATTTCAATAGCCAGAGTGGCGTGACCAGCCTCCTTGGCTTCTTCAATACCGGCCAGTCCGGTACAGCACCGTCTACCTCTACCTGCCAGATCAATGGCTCTAAGATCGCCGACTACCTCAATAACGGTTTCTGGACATTCACGCCAAACAGCACGATGACCAGTGGCACCTACGATGTCACACTAAACGCTATGGGCTACAGCAATGCACCATCACTCGTGACCCGCATGGGCGTGATCAAGCGTGCCAATGCCAGCTCACCATGGCTCGGCTGCGGCCTGCTGAATGGCGCAGCACAATCCAGCGCCTACGGTACGCATAGCAATGCTACACAGTCTATATCAGCTGGCGTAGCTACAGCGGTCCGTACCGGCGTGACTGGTTTCTCTGACTTCGGCATCGGTATCCACCAGACCAATACGCCACTGCCTGTCACACTCATGTACCTGACTGCGACACCTGTAGAGGATCGCTACATCGCTCTCGAGTGGGCTACCGCCTCTGAGATCAATAATAGTGGCTTCCAGGTAGAGCGCAGTACAGATGGTGTTACTTTCGAGGCTATCACATGGCTAGACGGCCACGGCAATAGCAACAGCACGATCAAATACAATACGGACGACCACCAGGTAGCCACAGGCATCATCTACTACTACCGCCTCAGGCAGGTGGACTATGATGGCAAGTCTGACTACAGCAATATCGTATCAGCTACCCTCACTGGGAGCCAGAATGGCATCACCATACACAATATCTATCCTAATCCTGCATCTGCGCAGGTGACCATAGATATCGTAGCAGCTACAGAGCAGCCGGTGAGTGTCAGCTTCACAGATATGCTGGGCCGCGAGGTACTGTCCGGCCAGTGGCAGCTGAGTACAGGCTTCAATGATCGCAAGTATGACATCTCATCTCTCGCAGATGGTGTATATCACGTGACTGTAAAGGCTGGCAACAGCTTCTTTACTAAAGTGCTCGCGGTGACTAAATAAGATCAGGTAAGTTTTCAATAACGAACAGGGCGGGAGTTTACTCTTGCCCTGTTTCATTTTGAGGAGTGGCCTCATCCACCGCCCCCGCGAAATGTGCTATGACCAGAGCAGCCTTGCTATCTCCTATCACTTCCGCTATCTCGTTCTGCGTCGCTTCTTTCAGCTTCTTCACAGATTTGAAATGCTGTATCAACTTTTCGAAAGTTTTATTTCCGATTCCCTTGATGGCTGTGAGTTCAGATGTGGTTTGCCCCTTGCTGCGTTTATTGCGGTGTGCTGTGATACCGAAGCGGTGCGCCTCGTCACGCAGCCGCTGTATGAGCTTTAGCCCTTCAGATTTCTTATTGATGTAGAGCGGCAGGCTATCTTCCGGAAAGTATATTTCCTCCAGCCTTTTCGCGATACCCACTATAGGCACCTGGCCATAGATATTGAGCTTCTCCAGGCTCTTGACTGCTGCGCTGAGCTGGCCCTTGCCACCGTCTATGACTATGAGGTTAGGCAGCGGATTGCCTTCTTCTATCATACGCCTGTAGCGCCGGTACACTGCCTCCTCCATCGTAGCAAAATCATCCGGCCCCTCGACTGTCTTTACATTAAACCAGCGGTAATCCTTTTTAGAAGGCTTCGCATCGCGAAAAACGACGATAGACGATACCGGATTAGTTCCCTGTATATTCGAGTTATCAAAGCACTCGATATGCCGTGGCATATCTTTTAGTTTCAGGTCATCCTTCAGCGTCTTCATGATCCGGAAGGATGGATTCTTCTCCTCTGAGGTCATCTGCTGGTTGATACGCTCCTGCCTTGCGTAGAGTGCATTTTTAGTGGCCAGGTCCACTAGCTTCTTCTTATCGCCTATTACCGGCACCGCCACATTCACCCCCTCCACAGGTATCTCTATCTGAAACGGTAACAAGAGATCGTCTATCTGTATTTTATCTGAGAAGCTGCATTCGCGCACCGCGGCCTCGAGCATCTCTTCACGCGTTTCATCCAGCACCCGCTTTAGCTCCAGCGCTTTGGTCTGTATGATCACACCATTGCCTATGCGCAGGTAGTTGATAAAGGCCGTCGTTTCTGTCTCCGTATAGCCATACACATCTACATTGTTCAGCTTCGGATTTACGATCGTAGATTTGCTCTGGTAGTCTGTGAGCAGGTCTATCTTCTCCTTAAACTCATTGGCCCGCTCAAACTCCATCTCCTCGGCATACTTCTGCATCTTACCCTTCAGGTAGTACATCACCGAGCCGAAGTTGCTCTTGAGTATGTCCTTCACCTGGCGGATAGACTCATCGTATTCTTCCTTGCTCTGTAGATTTTCGCATGGCCCCAGACAGTTCTTGATATGATACTGCAGGCACACCTTAAACTTCTTGGCATCGATATTTTTTTGTGACAGCGGTAGCGTACACGTACGCAGCGGGAAGATAGTCGTAAGCAGATTGAGTATGATCCGCACCTGTCCTACAGAGGTATATGGACCCAGGTATTCTGAGCCATCCCGTATCAGCTGCCGCGTCAGGAAGACACGCGGATAGTCCTCATTCTTGATCACGATGTAGGGGTAAGACTTATCATCCTTCAGGCTCACATTATAGCGCGGCTGGTACTTTTTGATGAGGCTATTCTCCAGCAGGAAGGCATCCTGCTCCGTATCCACTATTGTAAACTCTATCTTATAGATCTTGCGCACCATGTGCGCGATGCGGAAGGTGTGATCGTTTTTATTGAAGTACGACGACACCCGCTTCTTCAGGTCTTTGGCCTTACCTATATACAGGATGGTCCCCTCCTCATCATAGTAGCGATAGACGCCCGGTTGATTGGGCAGGCTATCCCGGTATTGTGTAGCAAATTCTTCTAAGATCACGTCGTAAAAGTAGGCAAAAGATCATTGAGCTGCCAGTGCCCCGTACTAGTCTCCAAACTCCGCCGACCTGTCCACCTTCTGCCCGGCGTAGGTCTTGCAGTTGAGGTCTATGGTCAGCTTCTCCGGCCGCTCAAACTGCCGCGACGGGGAGATACCCAGCGCCGTAGAGTCTGCGAATACTTTCTGCATAAACTTCGCGCAGATAGGCAGCGCCGTACTGGCCCCCTGCCCATACTCCATACTGCGGAAGCGGATGAACCTATCCTCACAGCCCACCCATGTAGCCGTGACCAGGTCCGGCGTACAGCCCATAAACCATCCATCACTATTATTCTGTGTTGTACCAGTCTTGCCTATGATATCTCCGGGCAGGTGGTAGCGGTAGCGCAGGCGCACACCCGTACCGTAGCTCACCACACCACGTAGCAGGTCTATCATCACATAGGCCGTAGGCTCATCCAGCACTTCGCGCTGCTCGGCAGCAAAGTTCGCGATCACAGTCCCGGTCCTGTCCTCTATCCGCGTCACAAATATCGGGTCCACATGCACTCCTTTATTAGCAAAGGTGGTGTAGGCACCCGCCATCTCTATCAGCGATATATCAGCCGTACCGAGGCAGATACTAGGCTGGTCAGGTATCTCGCTCACCACACCCATATCATGTACCAGCTTCACTACCGTAGCAGGGCTCATCTCATGCATTAGGTAGGCCGTGATGGTATTCACAGAGTTCGCCAGGCCTTGCTTCAGGTTCAGCGTACCGCCGTATTTGGCGTCAGAGTTGTGCGGCGTCCAGTCCTCCGCTAGGTGAAAGCGTGGATCTCCCGCCTCAAAGGTCACCGGCTCATTAGGCACTTCATAGCACGGCGAGTAGCCCTTCTCGCGTATCGCCGCCAGGTACACGAACGGCTTAAACGTAGATCCTATCTGCCGCTTGGTATTGACGTTGACGTGATCATACTGGAAGTACTTGTAGTTCACACCACCCACCCACGCGCGCACATTGCCCGAGGCCGGCTCCAGCGCTACAAATCCATTCTGCAGGATCATCCTGTGGTAGCGGATCGAGTCCCACGGGCTCATTACCGTATCCTTCTCTCCCTGCCAGGTGAAGATGCGCATCTCCATCTTCGTGCGCATCAGCGTGTCTATCTCTTCGCGCGTCTTGCCCTCGGCCTGGTACTGCTTATACCGCGCACTCTGCGTGTAGGTCCGTTCCCACTCCTCAGGAAACTCCTTCCACGGGTCCCTGGCACTCATCTTAAAGAATAGCTTCTGCCACTCTTCCAGGTGCTCGCGCTGTGCCTCCTCGGCATAGCGCTGCATCCGCGAATCTATGGTCGTATATATCTTCAGTCCATCTTTGTAGAGGTCGTACTTAGTACCGTCTGGCTTCGGGTGCTTATCCAGGTAGTCCGCTATATAGAGCCGCAGGTACTCGCGAAAGTACGGCGCCAGTCCATCCTCATGCGTGCCCGCGTCAAAGTTCAGCGCGATAGGCAGTTTGAAAAGCGAGTCCCGCTGCTGATCGGTGATAAAGTCATAATTGGCCATCTGCGCGATCACTACGTCGCGGCGTTTGCGCGAGGCCTCAGGGTGCAGGCGCGGATTGTATTCTGATGGTCCTTTCAGCATGCCTACCAGCACCGCCGCCTCCTGCACATTCAGCGAGTCCACCGGCTTACTAAAGTACGTCTCTGCCGCCGTGCTGATGCCATACGCATTATCACTAAAGGGTACCGTATTAAAATACAGCGCCAATATCTCCTCTTTGGTAAAGGTATGCTCCAGCCGCGCCGCTATCACCCACTCCTTAAACTTCTGTAGCGCCAGCTGCACCTTGCCCCTGCGCTTCTGCCGCGGGAAGAGGTTCTTTGCCAGCTGCTGCGTGATCGTACTGCCTCCGCCCTTAGAGTCGCGGCTGATCACGCCCTTTACTACACGGCCTATGGCCTTCAGGTCTATACCCGTATGCTCGTAGAAGCGGACATCCTCCGTAGCCAGCAGCGCATCTACCAGGCACTTGGGCAGGTGGTCGTAGGTCACATTGGTGCGGTTCTCGCGGTAGTACTTGCCCAGCACCACACCATCGGCGCTGATCACCTCGGTAGCCGTATTAGACTTAGGGTCCTCCAGCTCATGCAAAGACGGCAGCCGTCCCCACATACCCGTAGCGATAACAAAGAAGAACAGCACCACACTCACGATGCCGATCAGCCACATCACCCAAAAATACCCCGCAGGCCGCCACACCTTATCTCTGAAAAAGCTCATGGGGTGAAGGTAAGAAAAGCAAGGGAGGTGTATTAGAGGAAAAAATAAGCTACCTGTGTCGTGCGTTATTACCGGGAGGCGAGGAAGGCGAGCGCCTCAAGATGAAAGAGGAATCTTTGTGTTACCTTAGGCCTACGCGTGTCTCTTACACAGTTTCATTGTTAGGCAGGAAAATAATAATATGAACATAGACGAGAAAGCCCTACAAGCAGCTAAACTTAAATATGGATTGCATACATTGCTTCAAAAGATTCATGAAAATGACCGCTTTGTACTTTACAATTCATATCAACCAGAATATAAAGAGACGGGGCATATTAAATACATAAATAACGGAGGAGAGGAAATTACCCTTGCAAACAAGCAGACTGAACAAATTTATTTTCATCATTTCATGTCTCCTGAGGGAAATTTACTTAATTATTTCTCGCAGGAAGAACTGGAGCGTGATGAAACATATAGTAACGCTGACTGGTACAATGAGTTGAAAGATTGGGGTGTCGTAGAAAAGAATTTAATTTTTCATATAATCAGTCTTATTGGATATGAAGGATCAATATCTCCGAGTCCCTATCCCTTTGATATGGGTGATTACTATCTAGTTGTTAAGGAACATTTTGGAACATTCGATTTTGAGCGTGAAAGTGAAACAAAGAAAACTTCACTGAGTTATATTCAAGATTTCATAAGGGTTTTAGACAAATTCCATTTATCCTACGAAGAAGATAACAGTAGCATAAAAATAAAGAAGATATCGGGGACTATAACAGAGCTTCGGCTCGGAACTTAGTTCCGTACCTCACACAAAGCCCCAACTGGCGCGGAACTTAGTTCCGTACCTCACACAAAGCGCATACTCAACATCAGGAACATTTGCGGAACTTAGTTCCGCGACACATCGCCTACACAGGCTCCAACCTCAACAACCCCTTACCACCACAAAAATCTATAGCACTGCTATACAGATAATGCTCCGGCTCGGATACAAACCCAGCACGAACCGGGTTATCATGAATGTAATCCATTTTCTGTTTGAAGATCGTAGCATCAGATAGCTGTATAGGATGGTACTGCTCCTGCCAGAAAAGGAACTTATCATGCTTCGCACTATCAGTCGCTGATTGGCCAAATATCTGAAGCATCCACTCCTTACGGCTCTCCTGATCATTAGCGATCACTGCCCTCACGATGTGTACCGAAGTATATTTTTTCAAGTCGCGTACAATATCACTTATAGCGCGTTCTCCGGCCGAGCCGATGATCATATGCACATGGTTGGTCATCAGCACCCAGGCATATAGCTCCAGTCCTTTGTGCTCCTGACAATAGGCTATACTCTCACAGAAAATATTGCGGTAAAGATTGCGTGTAAAAACATCTATCCATCCATTGACCGCAAAAGTCACAAAATAAGGCTCCGCATTATCACGCACTTTCCATTTGTCGCTCATACTTAAATATAATACTTTTAAGAAAGCAACTTTACTCGCGCAACTAAGTTCCGCCGTTAAGCTTGCGCCCAGCTTCGGCACGGAACTAAGTTCCGCGCCAGTAGGGGAACTTGTAAACAAAAAACAAAGCTCTATATTTTAGAAAAATCAATTTGTACTTTTATTCTCTATAAATTTATATGAATACCGATTACTCTTTCCGCAACACCGTGTTATTCCTAGTCATTTTATTGATAATAGTGTACGTAGTCTATTGTTATCAAAATTCTTCGAATTGTATAAAAGAGACTTTAATAAAAGAAAGAGATCTACTAGCTAATCGATACACCAAACTGTATAAATTGATTTCTTCGAAGGAAAACCTGAAGTCAAGATTACTTCAAATTTCTCGGGTATTAGGCAACCTCCTTGTTACAATATTATTGCTGTTATCATTAGGATTTTTTTACTTTTTGACGAAATATAATCTTGTCCCATGCAATATTTCTGGACTATTAGAAACATGGAGTTTAGTTGGTGTTTTAACCGCGGGTGCTTGTCTATTAATAAAGAATAAGCTAGTCGGATTAGAAGAAATATTTGAGAGCATTTACGAATCGACGTTTGCATATCTACTTGCTCACATAAAGAAAAGGGATTTGCTTTTGTCCTTGAATAAACATCATATAGAACTCAATATGGTTGATGAAAGAATTCAAGAGATTGACAAGCAAATAGGTACCGAAACATTTGATATTTAATATTGGTCGGAAATGAAAAAGGATTCGTGGATAAAATCGCCATTAGCATTAGGAATTATACCTGCTGTGGTAGGTTCACTTATCCCTATAATTCACGATTATATAAAAGAACTTCCTCTTGGAACAACTTTCATTTTAGTTTCAAACTACCTTATAAAGACCCTTACTCGGGTGTTATCTTTTGAAATAAAATTATGGTGGGTTCTCTCTAGTGCAGCTGCTATACTTGTATTCATAGTAATTCTCCGGCGATTTTCACAACCACAAACCCCACCCTTGCCTAAATTTTTGAATTATACGGAAGGAGTCTTAAAAAATTGGAAGTGGAGTTGGAAATGGAAGCACACAAATTCAGGGTGGCAAATAACTCAATTAACTGCTCATTGTCCAAAATGTACTACTACCATGATACAATACAAAACTAGTTTTGGTCCCAATTTTGAATGTCCGAGATGCACATATTCCGCAAGCGAATATCAATGTGAAATGCCCCACCATATCGAAAGCTTGATAATAGATAACATTGATAGAAATAACTTTATTGCTGAGAGTTATTAACTAGGTTCTCGCGCTGGTTCAAGCTTACTCGCTTGAACCTTAATCCCCCACTGGCGCGGAACTTAGTTCCGTGCCTCACACAAAGCGCATACTCCCTACCAGGCACATTGCGGAACTTAGTTCCGCGACAAGTATCAGCCGTCAGCAGATCAGCAGCAACCTCACCCTCCCATCGGCCTCCACTGGCGCCCGGTGCACACAGGGCAGCACACCACTCCCCGGGCAGTCTACCGCCAGCCGCCACAGGTGGCCTGTACCCAGCTGCACCGGCTGCGCATCTGGTACAGCCTGGTAGTGCAGGTCATAGAAGTGCTCACTGAGCCACTCCTCAAAGCCCTCCTCACCACCGCCATAGAGCTGCCACAGCTCCGCGCGTATTTCAGGCACCATTATTTTTTGCTCGGCCTGTGCATTGGGCAGGATCTCACTCGCCGCGCCGTAGTAGGTGCAGAGATAGGTAGCCGTCGGTACCGGCGCGCGGTCCACATGCCAGGAGTACACATCTGTGGGGAAGAAAGGAACAGCCGCATCCCTGTCATAGTGCCGGATCAGGTTCAGCACCGGCGCGGCACCGTGGTCTGTGAGCAGCCGCATATCACTCAGCAGCACCTCGCGCGCCACCTGTCCCTCCGGGCTCAGGTCCAGCGCCAGCAGCGCCTCCTCCTCCAGCACGGTGATATTGCCCTCCAGCGGCACCTTCCGCACTATCTCGCCAAAGTCCCCACGCAGCTGCCGCGACCAGCAGGCAGCATTCACCACACCGCCAAAGGGCAACGAGACCAGCTCCTGGAAACTGGCTGCATACAGTACCTGCTGTGCAGATGATGGTAGACCGGACATAGCAGTAATGTTAAAGATTAGCCCTCATTGTACCAAGTTTCTCAAGGTGCGCAGTGAGCGTTAAGCGCAGTAGCGGCATAGTATGGCCGTCTTTCACTACATTTGTAGTACTAAAACCAATCTAAAATGAACATCAGACCACTAGCCTTTGCATTTGCCGTACTATCGCTCATAGCAGTCTCTACAGGATGCAAGAAAAACGAACCAGCCAAGACCTTCCTGATCAGCCAGCTCAGCACGGGCAGTACAGCTACCAACTATGATTTTGATGCCCAGGGCAAGCTGACCCGCCTCTATGGTCCTACATCTTCTATAGACCTCTTCTACTCCGGAGACAAACTGGTACGCCGCACCAGCACCATCAGCGGCAGCCTCAATGAGATAGACAGTGTATACTATGATGCCAGTGGCCGTATATTCTCAGTAGTAGCCTACGATCAGCCGGCCAATACAAAAACAAAGACCACTGTCTTTGCATTCAACGCTGACAACACTGTCAATACCGCTACCGTAAACTACGAAAACCCCGCTACTGATGACGTACTGTTTGAGTTTACCTACACAGATGGCAAACTGGCACAGAGGACCAAAAGCCTGAACATAGGGGGCAACTATAAGCTGGCAAACAAGCTGGAATATACAGCCTATGATAATAAGGTCAATCCCCTCGCATCCTTTTTCCGCAAATACCTCTCCGATGTCGTAGAGGCTTTCATCTACTACTCTGCCTACCCCAATAACTTTACCATAGCCAAGTCTACAGAGTACGATACTACCACAGGAGCAGTGACCAACGTGACCCCGGTCACAGCCACCTACACCTACAATAGCGACAACCTGCCTGTCAAAATGTATGTCACAGAAGGCTCAGCTACCGACTCCCTGACCTATCAATATACGCAGCAGTAGATGGTGAGCGGCACCCGGAGGATACCGGATAAACCAGCAAAAACCGCATCCCAAAACAAAAATCCACCCACCTTTTGTTTATTTGCGGCAAAAGACTACATTTGCAGTCCCAAAATAGTAAAGTAATGTACGCAATCGTAGAAATAGCAGGACAGCAGTTTAAGGCCGAAGCAGGCAAGAAGCTCTACGTCCACAGGCTCGAAGGCAACGAGGGAGACAAAGTGACCTTTGACAAGGTCCTCCTCACTGACAATGGCAGCGCAGTAAACGTAGGTGTCCCTACCGTAGCTGGTGCAGCTGTATCGGCCACTATCCTTAAGCACCTGAAAGGTGACAAAGTGGTCATTTTCAAGAAGAAAAGGCGCAAGGGCTACAAGAAGCTGAACGGACACCGTCAGGCTCTGACCCAGATCAGCGTAGACAGCGTTGCTTAATTTTATTATAACTAAAGACACAGGAGAAACCAAGTCATGGCACATAAAAAAGGGGAAGGTAAAGTAAAGAACGGCCGCGAATCACATAGCAAGCGCCTCGGTATTAAGATATACGGTGGCCAGGAGGCCTACAGTGGCAATATCATCGTACGTCAGCGTGGTACAGCATACCACCCGGGCAACGGTGTGATGCTGGGCAAAGATCACACGATCTTTGCAGTAGTAGACGGCGTAGTCAAGTTCAGCAAGGGCGCAAACGACCGCCGCTTCGTACACGTAGTACCTACAGCAGAGGCATAAGCCAACCCTGTCTTAAAGATATTATACAGATCCCGGTCCCCTGAAGGCCGGGATTTTTTATTGCACTACATATAGCACAACTATTTAATTGTCAGTGAATTGGCATTCCATCGTCGGTTCAAAATCAATCCCGCCAGATCATCCCGCTCAGTCGAAAAACAATCTTTCAGGTGCTCCCTAAGCTCGAGACTTCACCCCGCATATAGCTATATCACCGCCCCTCGCCCTTCGTCCCACGCCTCCTCCTACAGTCGGAAACCTTGGTCCCGATAGGCCATGACACCTCCCGGCAGAGTAGGCTCCACCACATGCAGCTATGTTAAAATCTAGGGAATCTAGGCCTTGTCAGGCAGAGTGCCGATCACGGTGATACCACCCTTTACCTTCTGCTTCAGGTCCACGTCTATGGTAGTACCTAACGGCAGGAAGAGGTCCACCCGCGACCCAAACTTGATAAAGCCAAACTCATTGGCCTGGTCTATAGAGTCACCCTCAGATACATAGTAGCGTATCTTACGGGCCAGTTTGCCGGCTATCTGGCGGATCAGTATCTCTATACCGTCCTGGTGTTCTATCACCACCGTGTTGCGCTCGTTCTTCTCAGATGACTTAGGATGCCATGCCACGAGGTACTGGCCCGGGTGGTACTTCTGGTAGGTCACCACGCCGCTCACAGGGCTGCGGTTCACATGCACATTGGCCGGGGACATAAAGATGGATACCTGTATCCGCTTGTCTTTGAAGTACTCGCCCTCCTCTACCTGCTCTATCACCACCACGCGGCCATCGGCAGGCGCTATGATCTTGTTATTCTCTATCCGGAAGTCGCGATGAGGGATACGAAAGAAAGAGATGAAGGCCAGTATCACTACTGTAGATAGCAGCGCCACCATGACCGCCAGGAAGGTGCTCTTTGTGATGATAGCCAGAGGCAGGTTGATAGCTACTGCTATAAGGCCTGTGACGATTATGATCCCGTGACCTTCACGATGGATCGACATTTTCCTTGGACGCATTGAGTCGGTTATAAACGAACTACAAAGGTATAAAAACTGGGTAAAGAGCGGAATGTTCGCTCAGGATAGTATATAACTCCTTAACTCAGAAAGTCTATAAGTAGCCTGATCTCTCCTACCCGGTCTGTAAACCAGATGACCAGCACTGCAAATGGCAGTGCTACAAAGATAGCATCCAGCCTGTCCAGAAAGCCGCCGTGTCCCGGCATGATAGAGCCGGAGTCCTTGATATGCAGGCTGCGCTTCAGCAGAGACTCTACCAGGTCCCCAAAGGTGGCAAACACCAGTGTGACAAAGCCGATGATGAGCCAGTTGATGTTTGTATAGGTATCCAGCGGCAGCTTCATATGAAACTGCGCACCTAGGTAGGCAAAGATCTTATCATAGAAGAAGACAAAGACGAGGGATAATACCATCCCCCCTGCCAGGCCTTCTACGGTCTTCTTGGGAGAGATGCGCTCTATGAGCTTGGTCCGGCCCAAAAGTGACCCACAGATATAGCACATAGAGTCATAAAACCAGATGAGGAACAGGATACTGAGGGCAAACAACGGTCCTTTGTCAAAGTACAGCCAGTTTAGCAGCATGATGGGTAGCACTATATATATGAAAGGCAGGATGCTCCAGCCGATCTCCTGAAAGGGGTTCTCTGACCGGGTGAATAGCTCCCTGACAAAGAAGAAGAACAAAACTGCCGGCAGCAGTATCGTGACGTCAGCGAATATGAACGGCCTTTTATTAAACAGTATGGACAGGACTGTGAGCGCTATGGCCAGAGCCACAGTCAGACCGCGGCCCTTAGTATTGCCATGGCGGGCAGGAGTAGATATGGAGTAAAACTCATACACAGCTCCGGTCACCGCTATCAATATCACCAGCCCAAATGTGAGCCAGCTGTAGAGCGTAGCAGAGATAAAGAGCGCGGACACTATGAGGCCCGTGGCGAGTCGTACCAGAAAGTTCTTCATCAGTCGTATTTATATGTTTTCAAATATAATCAAATCGTGGTGTCGTGAGCTTCCTTCCGCTCCAGCGGGATAGTATGACCAGGCCGGCCACCATGACCACTCCTGCAGGCACTGTGTAGTATAGGGGTAGCGCATCTGTGCTGACCAGGTCTTTCTCTATCGCACCTGTCATATGGTAGTACTTGAAGGCCACTATCATAAAATTATTGAGGAAGTGGGCCGTGATACAGACCCACAGGCTATCAGTGTAGTAGTACATCAGGCCCAGTACTACGCCCATGCACCAGATGCCCAGCGTATTGTCAAACTCCATGTGTATCACCGCAAAGGTGAAGCCGCTGATCATGATAGCACCTATAGGAGTGATACCAAAGTCCCTGAGAGTATTCTGCAGCGTGCCGCGAAAGAAAGCCTCCTCTGCTATAGCCGGCATCAGCGCCATGGCCAGTGTCAGTGCCAGGAAGTAGCCCGGAGTACGGCCGGCAAAAAATGCGTCGAGCATCTTATTGATCGCCTCGCCTGCCTCTCGCATAGACTGAAGGGTAGGTGGCAGTGGTATGAGCTGCATGAGCTGTACCAGCAGCTGTATGAAGATCCCCGCTGCTATCATGGTCACGATCGCTACCAGCCAGTACTTTAGTGGCGGTAGTGATAGTCTCAGCCTGTCTGCCATATCCGCGCGAAAAAGCATCAGGAACATGATAGAAGGTATCAGGAAGAGGCCTATGGAGGAGGTGATCACCTGCATATACAGCGTAGCCTGCGGGTAGGCTATCTGAGCCGGCTGCGACGCCATAAAAGCCACAGGATCAGCCACACCAAACAAGCCGGGCAGGGTCACTTTGACCACCAGAAATGCGAGAGACAAACCGACCAGCATAGAGGCGACGATAGTAGCTGCCACCACTAGTGCGCGGACCTGCTTATTGTCAGGAAAGGGATACCTCATAGGTCACAAATGTAAATATTAGCCCCACATGTCATGAATATTATCAGTCAACAGAATAAGTATTCGCAGGTATTAATCTTGCATGTTGCAGGATCATTAGCTACTTTTGCTACCGGTGAGGAAACTTATATCCATAGTATTGACTATCGCTATACTGGCACAGGGTATGGTGAGCCTGGGGCTCTGGGCGTACTATGAGATCAATAAGCAAATGATCGCTGAGAAACTCTGCGTGAATAAGAGCAACCCCTCACTGCATTGCAACGGTAAATGCTACCTCTCCAAACAACTCAAAAAAGCAGAAGAGAACGAAAAAAAACAGTCCCGGTCTATTATAGAAAAGGACGAAGCGGTGACCGCATATGACGAGATAGCCCTTCCGGCTTTTATCCCCTCATACTCTATAGTGAGCTATATGCAGCCATATCAGGGCAGGCAGATAGCATCTCCCCATACCGTACTGGACCCTCCACCTTGCGCTTAACCTGACTGTCCCAGACTCCCATATACTGATCATGTAGGGAGCTATTACATTTTTCAGGTTAAAGCATTTATCAATGAAATATAAGATGATGCTATGCCTCTGCCTCCTATGGCTGGGTATAGCAGAGAGCAAAGCACAATCATGCTGCGCTACAGGCTCGGGGTGCAACTATAGCATACTACCCGATCTGGACAAGCATATGGCAGGTCTCAGGTGGACCTACAGCCAGTATGAGAATCGCAACTTCAGCCTGATACCAGAGCAGAATGGTATCAAGAATCATGAGATGGTCAATACGCTGGAGGCATATGGCCGGTTCAATCTGCCCAAGCGTTTTCAGGTATCCGTCTTCGTACCCGTCAGCTTTATACATCAGTACTCTACGCTGTCTGACACGCATGACCGTGGCCTGGGTGATATGAGCCTGCTAGCACAGTACCAGATTCTCAATCCCGCCAAATTTGGTGTAGGCCGAGTGAAGCATCAGCTACGCGCAGGTGTGGGCCTCAAGCTGCCTACCGGCAAATACCAGTCAGGTAAGAAGGACCTTTATAATACAAGTGTACAGCTCGGCTCTGGTAGCGTGGATGTACTGCTCAATGTGGTCTACACGCTTAGCTATCGCAAACTGGTCATGAGTGCCCGCGCCGCATACAAGGTCAACACCGTAAACAAATACGGTTTCCGCTTTGGAGATAAAACGGATGCGGGGGTGCGCTTCTCCTATGTGGTGCGGGCAGGCAAGATCACTCTCATGCCTATGGTAGGTACCTCCTATACCTACACACAGAATAACTACAACCACCGCCAGCCGGTATATGAATCCTATGCACACCTGTTCACTGCTACAGCAGGTATGGAGGCCTATGTAAAGCACTTTGCATTCAGCCTAGCTGTAGTACCGGTGGTTTATAACCGCGTTTTTACTATGGCATACAGGCAGCTGATGGCTGCAGAGGTCGGAGCCTTTTACACATTTTAAATCAATCAACTAAACATCAATACAATGAAACACACTTTGCTTTTCGCCCTCGCCCTTACTGCCCTCACCATCACATCCTGCAAGAAGAAGGCGACCATCAGTGACTACCCCTCTCTGACCATTACCTCGCCTACGGCGGGACAGAGTTTTACAGGAGGAACTACGGTTCACATTTTGGGTACAGCCACAGCTTCCGGTACAGACGATGCACACCTTCTGCATGAATTATCAATCACAGTAAAGCAGCACTCTGGTGGCAGCAGTGTATGGATGGCTGATTTTTCCGTACATGATCTGGAAAGCTATACCATAGATACATCCTTTACACTCCCTACACCGTCTGCACAGCAGGAGCTGGAGCTGGAGGCTGAAGTAGTGAATCACCTGACCAATAGCGCTACTCAAAAAGTAGACTTTACTGTAAACCCATAATTTCAATAACCGTAATAAATCTGACATGAAATCAACTACTAAAGTCTCCCTTCTAGTCATTGCGGCTGCAATTTTATTGGCCACCGGCTGCAAAAAGAAAGCAGACCCGGCGCAAACAGCTATGCTGATGCTGCACATTCACACCAATATTGATACCAATGAAGTAGATCAGGGAGGCGTGTATGCCAACTGGGCGGGCAAAAGTGTCACTCTGACTCGCGCCGAATATTACATCTCCGGCATCAAGCTCACCCGGACTGATGGTACCACAGTAGACGTAAGCGGTACTACTCTGGTGCAATGGGGTATAGAAGAATATATGATAGGCAATATCCCCACTGGTAGCTATAAGAGTATCTCCTTCAATGTAGGTGTCCAGTCTGCAGATAACCACAAAGATCCGGCGACTCAAAGTGGCGACCTGGCTACTCAAAATCCGATCATGAACTATAACACAACCGCCAATGGTTATATCTTCCTGGCTGTAGCAGGCCTGATAGATAGCAGTGGCTCAGGTACGCCAAACAAAGCCTTCAGCTACCTGATAGGTACAGATGCCCTGCTGAAGACCGTGACTCTCGGAGACCACTCTGCAGCCCCATATAATGCACCATATCAGGCCACAGCCAATGGCAGCATCACCATCCACATCACAGGCGACTATGGCAAACTCTTTAACAACGTGGATATGATACAAAGCAATCAGACCAATAGCACTGATGTGAATACTGCACTGGCCACCACACTGGCCGGCAATATCCCATCTATGTTTGAGTACGAAGAATAATGCGCTACCGGATTTATATAGTACTACTGGTGTTCCTTTCTTTGGCCTTGGCGCAGTGCTCCAGGCCAAAGGAAGGAATCAACTGCTCGGGCACGGTATCTTTCCGACAGGATGTCATTCCCATTTTTCAGACTCACTGCGCCATATCCGGCTGCCACACGGGCGCCAATCCTACCGGCTACCTCAAGCTCGACTCTGCGGTAGCCTATACTGATCTGGTGAGCGGAGGGTACTTTCATGCAGGCCAGGCCAGCTACAGCATCTTGTACAATAAGGTGACCGGCGGCGGTGGTACCTCTATCATGCCGCCTACAGGCAAACTGTCTGACTCGCTGACCAATAAGATCTACTGCTGGATACAGCAGGGGGCCACCGATAATTAGGTCATATCGCGCATTGGCGCGGGCGGTGGATTTTAGCTATCTTTGCGGGCTACGATGGCCAAGATCGCACATATAGACCTGGGTGAAAATCCGCTCCTGCTCGCTCCTATGGAGGACGTGAGTGATCCGCCCTTTCGCCGCCTGTGCCGCAAGCACGGTGCTGATATGCTGTATACAGAGTTCATCTCCTCCGATGGCCTGATACGCGATGCTGACAAGAGTGTGAAGAAGCTCGACATCTATGAAGACGAGCGCCCGGTGGGCATCCAGATATTTGGCGGAGAGGAGGAGGCCATGTCTCTCAGTGCTAAGATAGTAGAGCGCGCCAATCCGGAGCTGCTGGATATCAACTACGGCTGCCCGGTGAAGAATGTGGTTTGCAAAAATGCCGGCTCTGGTATCCTGCGCGATATAGACAAGATGGTACGCCTCACTGAGGTGATAGTAAAGTCTACCAATCTGCCCGTCACAGTCAAGACGCGCCTCGGCTGGGATGCCAACTCTATACGCGTAGTAGAGGTAGCTGAGAGGCTACAGGATGTAGGCATCAAGGCCATCTCCATACACTGCCGTACCAAGCACCAGATGTACACCGGCAAGGCCGACTGGACATGGATAGAAAAAGTAAAGAACAATCCGCGCCTGCATATACCTGTCTTTGGCAATGGTGATGTGACCACGGGTGAGGATGCGAAGAAGATGATCAATACCTATGGCGCAGATGGCGTGATGATAGGCCGTGCGTCTATCGGCTACCCGTGGGTATTTCGCGAGATAAAGCACTATCTCCGTACCGGCGAGCATATGGCCATACCTACGCTCTCTGAGCGGCTAGATGCCTGCCGCGAGCATGTGCGCCACTCTATAGAGTGGAAGGGCAATAACCTGGGCCTGCTGGAGATGCGCCGCCACTACGGGCCATACTTCCGCGGATTGGAGAATATCAAGACCTTTCGCTCCCGCCTGGTGCAGACCATGAGCGCACAGGAGGTATATGACATACTCGGCGAGATAGAGACCCACTACTCCGGCATGGAGAATATGTGGGCGAAACCCAACACACCTGCTGAGTATGCAGGCTTTGATGCCTGATAGAGACAATGATGGATCGCAAAAGAATCTTCTTTGTCTGCACCTGGTATCCTAATAAGCAAAGGCCCGGAGAAGGCATTTTCCTGAAAAACATGGCAGAGGCGATAGCCCCGTATGATGATATCACCGTGTTCTATACCTGCGAGGATGAACATCTGACGGCCTCCCGGCGCGAACTGCGCAGCAGTACGAATGGTGTGGATACCATACAGATATACCACAAGGCGATCAGAACAGGCAGCAGGCCGCTGGATATCATCCTGAACGCAGTGAAAGAATTCTTCCTACTGGCCCGGGTCATCCATCGCGAGTTTGTACTGACCAGGCCTGATGTATTCCACCTCAATGTGGTGTCCCTCCACATTTTCTCCCTGTGGTATTATAAATTCATCCACAGTATCCCCTTTGTGTACTCCGAACACTGGGACGTACCTATGCGCAAACGCTATGGACTTATCAAAAGATGGCTCAGATGGCGGATAGGTATGAAACTTTGCTCTCTCTTTGCATCAAAAGTAATAGTCTGCTCCGAGGCAATGAAAGAAGCATTCCACTACTATGGACTGTCGCGCAATGTCTCCATTATATCCAATGTAGTAGAGGTATCCGAAACAGACTACGAGGATGACCTACGCCTCGCTGACAAAAAGGTACTGCTCCATATCTCCTCTCTGGATACAGCTCAGAAAAATGTATACGGCATCATAGCTGCAATCGCCATAATGGCCAAAAGCCGTCACGATTTTGAATTACATATCCTGGGGAAAGGCAAGGAACTCGCTGCACTGAAGGAGTACGCAGCGAAAAAAAAACTTTTGGACAAAGCTATTTTCTTTCATGGCTATGTGAGCGATGAAGAAAAGATCCAATGGATAAAGCGATCAATAGCACATGTGATCTTTAGCAACTTTGAGGGTCAGTCAGTAGTGACCGCCGAGTCGCTGCGCTATGGCAGGCCGGTGATCGCCACGCGCTGTGGCGGACCTGAAGATTTTGTAAACGAGACCAATGGTCTGCTCATCCCCCCGCGCGATGTGGATGCTCTGGCCGGAGCTATCTCTACGATGCTGAATAGTTATCAGCACTTCTCACCTGCGCAGATCAGACATGATAGTGCTGAAATATTTTCAGCAATAGTGATAGGGAAAAAGCACCACGAATTATACGGATCTATCCTGACCGGGAGATAGGTAGTGTGGCATAAGCTCCTATAGGAGTGCTTATGCGAATAATGCTTTGGGTACTGAGGCCATCCTGGCAGAAGGTATGCACACAATATTGTCCTGATCTGGTAGCTGGTCCGCAGAGGTGATCTCTCTGAGGGTAGACAGCCTGTCAGTACCATTGTCAAATTTGTAAAAGCGATACCCATTCACAGATTTGAGATAGCTGTATATCTCACGTGGAGAGCCTATCGTATTCTCACGCTCCAGCACGCATTCTACTATTAGTATCGGCGCATCCTCAGCAGACAATAGTTTCTGGGCGCCCTTGAGGACCTCCAGCTCCCAGCCTTCCACATCTACTTTCATCATAGCAGGCCGTATATCTCCTATGGTATCGTCCAGCTTCTTGATGACGATATCATATTTCAATGTCGTATTTCCTTCGCGTTTGAGCATAGAGGCTGCGCCTCTGTTGCCAGCTACGGTCTCGGGGTATATCTCTCCTGTACCTGGCTGTGAGCCGAGTGCATACTCATGTATCGTGATATTCTTAAATCCGTTGAGCGCGATATTCTCCTTTAGCAAGAGGACAGTGGCCGGATTGGCCTCATATGCCAATACGCTGCCCGTAGGGCCTACGCATACAGATGCATACAGTGACATGACACCTATATTGGCACCGACATCTATAAAGGTATCTCCCGGCCGCAGACAGGACTGGATCACCTGCATGGTGGCCTTTTCATAGATGCCCTTATAGTATAGCTCATGCTCGATGCCGTTGGCATCCTTTACAGGCTCTACATTGATGGCAAAGCCCAGCATTGTTTTGATGGTCTCCACACCGTTTGGGCTGGGAATGAGGGCATAGCTGAGATACCGGGCCAGCTTGCGGGTACCGAAGAGGTTCAGGTTCACAATCGAGTCAAAAAAGCGGTACCGGGCCGTAAAATCTCTCATACACAGCGATATTAGTGCTATTAGCAGAAATTTCAAAGTATTAACAAGAGCCGATCACAATACTTGCATCCATTTGTTATATATTAGCATCTAAACTAAAAAACGCACTATGAGAAACGTCAACAAACTATTATGGCTTGCCCTGTTAGTAATGGGAAGCTACTGGGCAGGCGCCCAAAATCTCACCTGGACACAGGAGCCCTCCTATCACTCCCAGGTTTTCAGTAATGCCAGCTTTGCCATAGGCAATGATGTGTATGTGATGGGTGGATACTATGGACCCTATACGGGCTACCCTGCCACTATGGAGCACCAGGTCTGGGATTTCAATACCGTATCTAATACATGGACGAGAAAGGCTGATTTCCCGGGTATCGCTACCTACGGGGGCAAGGGTTTTACCATAGGAAGCTATGGATACCTGGTATCGGGATGGGACTCTACAGGCTCCGGCTCAGGTCCTAATACGACCTGGCAATACGACCCGGCTACAGATACCTGGACTGCCAAGGCAGCATTCCCAGGATCTACACGCTATACTACAGCCACGTTTGCAGTAGCCGGCAAGGGCTACGTAGCATGCGGCTTCAGTCCGTACAAGAAAGATGTCTACTGCTATGATCCTGCTAGCGACAGCTGGTCGCAGAAAGCTGACTTCCCGGGTACGGCACGCCAGGATCTTCCTTGCTTTGTGATAGGCAACTATGCTTATGCTGGCATGGGCGCTACCAGCAATGGCATGGGTGGCTACTTTCTGGAGAGCGACTTCTACAAGTATGATCCTGCCACGGATACATGGACCAGGCTGGGAAACTTCCCTGGTGATGCCATCAGCGGAGGCTTCAGCTTTGTGATCAATGATGAAGGATACGTGATGAATGGCAACAATCAGAACAGCGTTCTCTACAACTCTCCTGTAGGCTCCAATAATAAGGTCTGGAAATATACACCTGCCACTGACACCTGGTCGCTCTGGGGTATCTTCCCTACGGCTGCGACATTCGGTGGTATGTACACGTCTTGTAATGGTGCCGGATACATGGGCCAGGGGGGCTATAACTTTGCCCTAAGCTCTGTAGCAAATTATTTCTATAGGCTCGGCCCTGGTACGGCTCCTTATTCATGCAATGTGACGCTCAATAAATACCAGATCAGCAATGCTGTGTACAATTTCCAGGCTAGCGGCAACTTCTCACCTACTGCGGAGATCACATGGAATTTTGGCGATGGACAAACCGGAACTGGCACCTCTGTGATACACAACTACACAGCAGTAGGCCACTACCCTGTCGTGGTCATAGTACATGACACGGCCTCATCCTGCAGCAATAGTGCAACAGACAGCGTAGTGATCACTAATATCAATAACTGCTCAGTATCTATACTCAATACTAACTATGGAGAGCTGTATACACTCTCCACTATCGTGACCGGCGGCGCAGGCCCATACCATTATGCCTGGACCAATCCTGCAGACAGCACATTCATCAGCACCTCACCGGATCCGGTAGTGACCATACCGTATTATACTCCTGCCACCTACTGTGTGAGCGTGACTGATACTACCGGCTGCGTAGCCTCAGCATGTACTACCATAGCTGATACTCCGATAGTATATACACCATGCCAGATATACCTGGTGGTCTATCCTGACCCTAATATACCTGGTGCTTACTACTCAGTGCTGTACACTACAGGCGCGGGCAACCTGAGCTATATGTGGGACTTTGGTGATGGCACTACTTCTAATCTGCAGTTTCCAACTCATACCTATGCCGTACCGGGCAACTATACCGTGTGCCTGACAGTGAGCGATGGTGCCGGATGCTCATTCAGCTTCTGTGATTCATCCTTCTATGCATATAAGTATGGTGGTGGCCCGATGCAGCAGTTTTCTGTAGCACGGCAGGTGACCCTGGGCCTGCATGATGTGAGCGGCGACCATGCTATCAGCCTCTATCCTAATCCTGCCAGCAAGGAAATATCCATAGTGACCAATGGCCAGAAACTGGAGGAAGCAGCACTCTACAATATGAATGGCCAACTGCTCGCGACAGCGGACCTGAGCAGAGGCAAGATCAATGTAGAAGCGCTGCCAGACGGCATCTATGTGGTAGAAGTGAAAGCCAATGGCTCATCTACCAAAATGAAATTTGCCAAAGTGAGTAAATAAGCTGACAACATAGTGTATCTGTAGGCCACCGTCCGCGGTGGCCTATTTTTTTGAGCATAGCCGCCAATAAAAGTCAAAGAGCACGGTGGCTTCATCAGTCCATTTCCTGTATCTGAGGCAAAGCCTTATAATTGTATGAGTAAACAAGAAGCACTTTGGGGGTCATACAGCGTCAGGGTATCAGAAACAGCATCATCACCTATATCGGCATAGCCGTAGGTGCGCTGAGCCTGATCATCGTACAGCCTCACTTCCTGACCAAGGAGGAAATGGGGCTCACCAGGCTCTTATTCTCCTTCTCGTCACTCGTGGCCAGCCTGACCCCGCTGGGTATGACAGCTACTATACTGCGGTACTTTCCATACTTCAGGGATAGGGAGCGAAACCATCACGGTTTCTTCGGCTTCATGCTGATATTCCCGATGCTGGGTTATCTTTTCTTCAGTGCTCTCCTGTATATATTCAAGGACTATATCGTAGCTCAATATGTAGCCCAGTCGCGGCTCTTTACAGACTACTTTTATTACGTTTTCCCGCTCACATTCTTTTTGGGCTTCAGCAATGTACTGACGGCATATTCCTATTCCATTTTCCGCACCTCAGTGCCTGCCCTGATCAATGACGTGCTCATACGTATAGGCAGCATCATACTATTCACCATTTACTTCATCCACTGGATAGACAGGGACCAGTTTGTGATGCTATTTGTAGCCATCTATGGGACACAGTTTGCAGCCCTGTTTGCGTACATATTCATAGTAGACAGCCCCTCACTACGGGTCAACTGGTCGCAATACAAAGAACATTCTCCCATGAGGATGTTCTACTTTGGCCTCACACTCAGTCTCGGTGTGATAGCTACCCTGGGCCTCCGGTATATGGACACGATCATGCTGGGCACATACAAGCCTAAGGAGGCTAACCTCAACGCCCTGGATATAGTAGGTATCTACTCGGTAGCGGCATTTGTGGCCACCTTTGTAGAGGCACCGCTGAATGCGCTGGAGAAGATCATGACACCCAAGATGGCTGACGCCTGGAAGCGTAACGACATAGAGGATATCCGCCAGATGTACTATAAGTCGGCCCGGTACCTGCTGCTGATAGGTGGATTCCTGTTTCTGATGGTCAACCTGAATATTGATTCTCTCTTTCAGATCATGCCGGACAAGGATTTCTCACTGGCGAAAACAGTCGTGTTTATCATCAGCTTTGGCACCCTGATCAATATGGCTACGGGCAATAATGATGGAATGCTATACACCTCTGACAAATACAAGGTCACAATATGGCTGCTGCTGGGCCTGGTGATAGTGGCATATATCAACTACCGGATATTCATCCCCCTCTTTGGCATGAATGGAGCAGCCATTGCCACAGCGCTATCGGCTTTCCTGTACAACGTGACAAAGTTTATCCTGATCTGGAGGTATTTTCACCTGCAGCCATTCACACGTGACACGCCAAAGATCGTAGGCATCATCCTGCTCACAGGTGCCATTGTCTATTTCATCCCATCTGCAGGCAATCCTTTTCTAAATGTAGCCATCCGGGGCACAGTGATCACTGGCCTCTTTGGCAGCCTGGTATATGCGCTACGTATCGTACCTGAGTTTCACCACCTGATACCGGTCATCGGAAAGAAGAAATAAAAAAAGAGCAACCTAAGTTGCTCTTTCGCTAATCGTATTTTAAGGCTTTAAAGCTCAAACTTGATCCCTTGTGCCAGTGGCAGTTTAGTGCCATAGTTGATCGTATTGGTCTGTCGGCGCATGTAGGCCTTCCAGGCATCGGAGCCCGACTCACGGCCACCACCAGTTTCCTTTTCCCCGCCGAATGCACCACCTATCTCAGCACCCGAGGTACCGATATTGACATTGGCTATACCGCAGTCAGAGCCCGCAGCCGAGAGGAATGCCTCCGCCTCGCGCATATTGGTGGTCATGATGGCAGATGAGAGACCCTGTACCACGCCATTTTGCAGCGCTATTGCTTCATCTATGGTCTTATATTTCATCAGGTAGAGTATCGGTGCAAAGGTCTCATGCTGCACGATAGGCATAGAGTTTTTACCCTCTATCACTGCCGGCTTCACATAGCAGCCGCTGGCGTAGTTCTTGCCCTTCAGCACACCACCTTCTACCCATACTTTGCCACCTTGCTTCACCGCCTCAGAGATGGCGTGCTCATACATAGCCACTGCGTCCTTGTCTATCAGTGGGCCTACGTGGTTGCGCTGATCCAGAGGGTCACCTATTTTGAGTTGTGCATACGCCTTTTTGATACGGTTTTTCACCTCGTCATACTTCGACTCGTGTATGATGAGCCTCCGCGTGGTAGTGCAGCGCTGGCCGGCAGTGCCCACAGCACCAAATACGACAGCCACCATAGCTATGTCCAGGTCAGCATCAGGTGTGATGATGATCGCATTATTGCCACCCAGCTCCAGCAGGCTGCGGCCCAGACGGCCTGCTACTGCCTGTGCCACGAGCTTGCCCATACGGGTAGAGCCAGTGGCCGATACGAGCGGTACATTAGGATCATTAGACATCAGTTCACCTACTTTGTAGTCACCGATGATCAGGTTTGAGATACCTTCTGGCAGGCCATTCCTCTTAAACACCTTTGACACGATATTCTGGCAGGCTATACCGCAGAGAGGGGTTTTCTCAGATGGTTTCCAGATACAGACATCACCGCAGACCCAGGCCAGCATAGAGTTCCAGCTCCATACCGCTACCGGGAAATTGAATGCAGAGATGATGCCCACGATACCCAGCGGGTGGTACTGCTCATACATGCGGTGCAGCGGACGCTCAGAGTGCATAGTGAGGCCATGCAACTGGCGCGAGAGGCCTACCGCAAAGTCGCAGATATCTATCATCTCCTGCACCTCGCCATACCCTTCCTGCAGGGATTTACCCATCTCGTAGGATACGAGCTGGCCGAGTGGCTCTTTATATTTTCTCAGCTCCTCACCTATCTGGCGTACTATCTCACCACGCTTTGGTGCAGGCACATTGCGCCATACATCAAAGGCTTTCTGCGCTGTCTCTACTATCACCTTATATTCTTTCTCCGTACCTGCTACTACAGCACCTATCTCTTTGCCATCTACAGGAGAGTAGCTACGGATGAGCTGGCCTTTTGATTTGAGCCATTTATTGCCAGTAGACGCTCCGGCGTTTTCTTTGCTAAGGCCTAATGCCTTGAGGAAACTTTTCATTGCACTTTGTATTTGGATAGCGAAATTACACTAATGCGGCAATATGCCAATGTTTGTCAACAGTCCACAATCTATGGTCAGTAGCCCAGCCTGCTAATGGCGGGTTTTCGGTAAATTTGCCAAATAATGTCCGCTGCTGATACAATGCTGCTCCCCGTGATGGAGCACTTCTACACCATACAGGGTGAAGGGTACTACCAGGGCCGCGCCGCCTACTTCGTACGGCTGGGTGGCTGTGATGTGGGCTGCCCGTGGTGCGATGTGAAAGAGAGCTGGGATGCAGAGGCGCATCCCAAGATGTCTGTAGCAGAGATAGTAGATGCTGTGGCAGAGGCCGGAGCCCTGATCTGCGTCATCACCGGCGGCGAGCCGCTGATGTATGACCTGACGGCACTGACTGCCGCGCTGCGCGCAAAAGGTATCCGATCACATATAGAGACCTCCGGCGCCTATCCGGCGCGTGGTGAATTTGACTGGATCACGGTATCTCCCAAGAGATATAAACCGCCGGTAGCTAGTATACTGCCACTGGCCAGTGAGCTGAAAGTAGTGATCAACCATCGCAATGATTTCCGCTGGGCGGAGCAGTATGCAGCCCAGGTGAGCCCGGTGTGCAAACTCTACCTCTCTCCGGAGTGGGAGCAGGAGGAGGAGATGGTGCCGATGGTGATAGAGTATGTGAAGGAACACCAGCAGTGGGAGATATCCCTGCAGATACATAAGTACCTAAATGTGCCTTAGCAGACTAAAGACGTTAGACAAAAGACATTAGACAATACAACCCTTACATGAATAAACTTTTTCTGGCCATTGCTGCGATACTGATCAGTGTGCAGGCCTTTTCGCAGATGGGAGTGACGTACGAGCATGCAAAGAAGCGCGCCCAAAATCATTACGATGCGGGCAATACAGCCTATGCCTTTGGCCGGTATGCGCAGGCAGACTCCATGCTGCACATAGCCGTGGAGAGTGAAAAGAACTTCGTAGATGCACACTGGCTGCTGGGTATCATGTACCTGGAGAACCAGCGCAACTATACCGGCGCGGTCACAGAACTGAAACTGGTAGAGCAACTCAAGCCAGACTATCAGCCGGATCTCAGGTGGCAGCTAGGACAGGCACTTTTCAATAAGGGCGACTACGATGAGGCCAAAAAGTATTTTCAGGCGTATCGTGCGCAGCATCTGACACCAGACAGGGAAACGGCGGCAGACAACATGATCAAGAACTGCGACTTTGCCAAAGACGCAGTGAAGCACCCAGTAGCATTCAGACCTATCAATCTCGGCAGCGGCGTGAATAGCTCTGAAGACGACCTGATGCCGGCGCTGACGGCGGATGAGCATTGGCTATACTTCACCAGGCTGGAGCGGATAGGTAGGGCGCATGATGAGAATATCTTTGTATCAGAAAGCCGCAATGGGGAGTGGAGTGAGGCAGTGCCGGTATCCGAGACTGTCAATACGCTACAGTTCAACGAAGGTGCGCACTGCATCTCGCCGAGTGGCAAATACCTCTTCTTTACCTCCTGTGACAGGCCGAATAGCATGGGTGGCTGTGACATCTATTTCTCCAAAAGAAATGGAGTAGAATGGGAACCAGGCAAGAATCTCGGCCCAGTGATCAACACGCCAGGCAAAGAGACGCAACCCTATATCACGGGTGATGGGCGTACGCTATACTTTGTGAGCTCCCGCAATGGTGGCTATGGTGGCGGTGACATATACTCCTCCACACTGGGAGATGATGGCAAATGGAGTACCCCACAAAACCTGGGCCCTGAGATCAATACCAATCAGGAGGAAGAGCGTCCGTTCATTCACCCTGACGGATATACTCTCTTCTTTACCTCCCGCGGGCATGAGGGTATGGGCGGCGCAGACCTCTTCATGTCGCGCAAGCAGGCTGATGGTACCTGGGGCAAGGCGATCAACCTCGGCTACCCTATCAATACACCCGGAGATGAGATAGGCATCTATGTCACTACGAGTGGCAACTGGGCCTACTTTGCCTCTGAGCAGCCGGATACCAAGGGCGGCATGGATATATACAAATTTGAAATGCCGGAAAACCTGAAGCCATACCCTGTGAGCTATGTGAAGGGTGTAGTGACCGACAAAGCCAATGGCAATCCTCTGGCCACAAAGATCCAGTTCTTTGACCTGGCATCTGGCGTGATATACTCTACCGCCTCATCTGATGGCAAGACCGGCGAATACCTGGCCACGCTGCCTACCGGAAAGAACTACGCCTGCCAGATATCTAAGGAGGGGTACCTGTTCTATTCGGCCAACTTCTCTCTGAAAGATATGAAGCAAGGCGGCGCCTACATCATGGATATACAGCTGGAGAAGATCAAGGTGGGCAGCAAGGTGGTGCTGAATAATATCTTCTTTGAGACCAATAGCTACGAGCTGAAAAATGAATCCCGCACTGAGCTCAATACGCTTATAGACCTGATGACCAAGAACCCTACGCTGAAAATAGAAGTAGGCGGGCATACAGATAACTCTGGTCTGGAGAAAGACAATGAGGCGCTATCTACCAATCGCGCCAAGGCGGTAAACGATTATCTCGTATCGAAAGGAATATCTCAGGACCGCCTGACCTACAAAGGCTATGCAGCTACGCAGCCTATATCGGACAATAAATCTGCAGAAGGCAAGGCTAAGAACAGGCGCACAGAGTTTGTGGTGACGGGTATCTGATCACTGCTGCTTCCTCCCAGCTATGAGCGTACCGATGATCAGCACCGGTACTGCCTGCACAGCATAGATGATAGGCATGATATAGCGGAAGTTATTGATCGGCGCGGCGATAGTACTCACTGCCGCGAAGGCACCGACAAACAGCCCCAGTGCTGCTATGACGAGCTTCTGCTCCAGTGTGAGGCCCAGCCTGCGTATCATGATCAGACCCGCTATAGCGGAGAGGAAAAACATGATCCACAATCCTGTATCGCATACCTGCCGTATAGCCGTGAGAGGTTTGAACACATGCTTTTTGAAGCCATAGACATCGCGGTCTGCAGTAAATAACCCCTTCAGATTAGCATCAGCGCGGAAGGTGTCTGTCTCTCCTATCGGATGCGCCTTGAATATCAGCTTGAAATTAGGAATGATATAATGCTTGATATATTCACTCCTATAGTTTGACTGGAGGAAGTCGCCGTATTTCTGCATCTCCGTACCCATATAGGCCCATGCCTGGAGGTATGGTGTACGCGTCTGCTGGATATACTGGGCCAGGCAGGCCTTGCCCGGATAGGTGCGCGTCCACATAAAGCTGGTAGCTATGATCGCATCTTCATTAAAAAATGAATCAGGAAACTGACGTACTATCTGATGGATAGATTTCGTCATCGGATCTTGTATCAGATTGGTATCCACCTTCACATATGGCAATACAGAGACACCGTTATTAGCAGCCTGCCAGCCACCAAATGATGAGAAGGTCTCTACGCCAAACTCCTCTTTCATCTGGTCTGCGGCAGATGAGCGGTAGAAGAGCAACATCACTACCGGTATCAGGCCACCTATCACAGCCACCCAGCGGAAGCGCCTCCACAGTGCCCACGCTATAGCTACCGCGCTGAATAGTGGATAGAAGAGGCCGATATACCTGGCATCCATACACCACCAGAGCAGCAGCAGATTAGAAAACAGGGCTACATAGCTACCATTGTAGATGATCCATAGCAGTGTAGTGAGGAATAGTAATGTAAGGCTCACAAACAAACTATCACTCATGAGGTAAGAGTCCATATAGATCACAGACGGATTGAGTATAGCCATGAGACATAGCAGGTAGAAGAAACCACGCGGCAGGCTCCGGAAAATGTATTTGACAGTAAATAGGAAGAATGACACAGAAAACGCAGTCATAAACCACTGCCATGTCGTCACAAATTTCACATCAGAAGATATGCCGGTAAAAAACTTTAGAAAACCCGAGTAGCCATAAGGCCTGTAGCCATTGATCTTGCCGGTGATAGCCGAGAGGATATAGTTGCCCGAGTCGGTCTCGTAACCGGGATAGGGGTAGTACAGTTTCAGGAATATCAGGATGGCTATCAGCAGGCCGCCTATCAGACCCCAGTCTGCCCACTGCTCACGCGCTATGAGAAATTTAAGAAAGCCTGGTCCGGTGGGTTCGGCCTTTTGTTTCGCTTTAGCTTTAGGAGCTTCTTTTGGCGCAGGTTTGGATTGCTGTTTGGCCATGTGGAGTGACTGGTTTTACGGGGCAAAATAGGAAATAAAAAGCAATGCTGATGCCCCTCTCCTGTCACATAGACAGCTCCAGAAACTTCTTGCGAAACTCTACAGGATGCGCTATGTTGTTGAATACCTCATTGGTGCCACCCGTTCCTACTATGCGTATGGTACCATAGCCCAGTATCCGGCCAAAGATGCTCTGGTCCACATTCACCGTCTCCACTTTATTGAGGTTCATCTCCAGCGTGTGGCGGCTGATGAGGCCTGTCTTAATGATGATACGATGATTAGTGATAGCAAACTCGTCTGACCAGCGCAATAATATGGGACGTATGAAAAGGGTCAGTATCGACTTCCAGTGCAGGAATATGATCCAGTGATAAGTGGTCTCAAATGCGATACTCTCGCCTTTGATCAGATTGTTATTGACGTAATTTCCCATATGGAGCCTTTCATGCAAATATAATGCCTCTGGTTATTGCTACAGAAAAAGAAAGCCCGCTACGATACGCAGCGGGCTTTTCACTATTCAGGGGGATATCTTATTGCGACACGACTATCCGGCGCACCTCTGTAGACTTGCCATCAGAGATCATGACATGGTAGACACCTGCGGCTACACCCTGCAGGTCCACTTCAGACTCGCTGATGCCTGATACATCTGCTATGTCCTTTACGGCCACTGTATTGCCCAGCATATCTATCACACGTACAGCTACAGTAGTAGGCTCCGTAGTAGATATCATGAGGTTAAACCTGCCATTATTGGGATTAGGATACAGATTGTAAGTGATGTCTGTCAGTTTGCCAGTCACTGTATTTTCTTCCTCAGCCTCGCGCCATGCTGCACTACCTATAGAGGCTGTGAGCGTGTAGCAGCTCGTAGCACTATAGGCGCTGCTGTAGCCATATACATATGCTGTGTAGGTGCCTACCGGAGCATTATTGTACTTGATGGTCTCACTGGTAGTACCGGAGTTTTGAGAGGTGTAGAGCAGGGTACCAGCTGAGTTGTACAGTTTCAGGTCATAGTCTTTTGGCAGATTGGTCAGCGTTACCTTGATATTCTTCTGCGTAGATGTATTAGTGAATTTGAAGTAGTCCTTGTCAGTAGCAGTACCGATCAGGGCTGTGATAGCTGTATTGACAGGTATAGCAGCAGCAGTGGCCAGGGTATTATTGGTCTCATAGGCATCTGTACAGCCTGTGGTAGCAGCTGTAGTGGTGAAAGAGGATGCTGCCGAATAAGTACCGCTGCCTGAGCTGCATACTGCCTGTACCTGATAGCTGTAGGCTGTGCCGGCAGTGAGGCCGGTCAGCGCCTTAGACGCTGTAGTACTCGTAGTAGTGGTCCAGGTAGATGAGGTAGATGGTTTGTATTGTACGTTATAAGATGAAGCACCACTCACGGCTGTCCATGACAGCGTAGCCGTGGTGGTAGTGATAGATGATGCAGCGAGGCCTGACACTGTACCACAGGTCGTAGTACCGCCGGATGGTGCTGAGCAGCCCAGAGATGACAGCAGCGATACGCGTGCGCCACCTGTAGCAAAGAGCGCCTGCATACGTGCTACCTGACCGGCAGAGAACATAAACATACAGGCGTCATCAGTATAGTCCATATAGTTCATGAACATATCGCCGTTGGGGCCATTGCTGCATGATACGTGTGGGAAGGTAGGGCAGCCGTAGTTTTCGCTTCCCTGATTGGGAGTATCACCTACATTGTCAGAGCCGGTGCAGGCACCATTATCATCGCCCCAGATATGGTAGAGGTTCAGCCAGTGGCCTACCTCGTGGGTAGCGGTGCGGCCTTTATTGTATGGTGAGGCTGCAGTACCCGTATTGCCAAAGGCAGTATAGTTGATCACCACGCCGTCAGTCGCTGCAGCACCACCGGGAAACTGAGCATAGCCCAGCAGGCCGCCGCCCAGATTGCACACCCATAGATTGAGATACGAGGCTGCAGGCCAGGCATCGTCACCACCTTTGGAGCTTTGCTTCACATAGTCATTGGTAGAAAAAGAGGTCGTAGTCGTAGCCTTACGGATGATACCTGTCGTAGCATTGCCACTAGGGTCACGCTGAGCCATACAAAACTGTACGGCAGGATTGCCTGTCAGGCTGCTAAAGGCTGATGGTACACCAGAGATATCGGCATTGGTCTTGCTGTAGTCAGCATTTAGTACAGTGATCTGGGAGAGTACTTGCGCGTCAGATATATTCTGAGCGGTAGTATTGTATACCACATGTACCACTACAGGTATGGTCACTGTGGCACGTGAGCCAGCCTGATGCGTGGCCACATAGTGCTGGGTGAATTCTTCGATCTCCTGACGGGTCACTGACAGGGATGGATTGTCTTGTAGCTGAGCTGCATATACATCCATAGTAGCACAGCTGCGCTGAGCCTGTACACCGGCTATGCCGCTGAGCAGGAGGAGGGATAAATAGAGTTTTTTCATCGAGGGTTAATTTGAAATGAAACTATAATTGTCTACTTCTAAAATATATAATTGATTTGTTAAAAATAGCTTGTAGTCAATATTTTATACACACTCTATATTGTCTGGCTGGCAGATCTGCCCCTCGCAGCGAACAAACGCTCCTGCTAAACAATTTCTCCCATGTAGTTCGTCTTCATATTAAAGCCTAACTTTGACCGATGTCCTTTTTTGAAAATATAGCCCCCATGACCTCCTGGAGCGGAGGCAAAAAACCTCTCATCATAGCCGGCCCCTGCAGTGCCGAGACTGAGGATCAGGTGATGCAGACCGTGCGCCGCATGGTGGCCGCATCTGACCAGATAGGCATGATACGCGCCGGTGTGTGGAAGCCCCGCACGAGGCCAAACTCCTTTGAGGGAGTAGGTGCCATAGGCCTGCCGTGGGTCAAGGCGGCAGGAAATGCCGTAGGGCTGCCGGTATCTGTAGAAGTGGCCAACTCCGGCCATGTAGAGCTGGCGCTCAAAAACGAAATAGATGTGCTCTGGATCGGTGCGCGCAGTACTGTCTCTCCTTTCATCGTGCAGGAGATAGCAGATGCGCTGCGTGGCATAGACATACCGGTCATGATCAAAAACCCTGTGAATCCTGACCTGGAGCTCTGGCTGGGTGCTATAGAGCGCTTCACGCAGGTAGGCATCACAAAGATAGCGGCCATACACCGCGGCTTCTCTACCTATGAGAAGTCTACCTACCGCAACCCGCCTATGTGGGAGATGCCGATAGAGCTGCGTCGCCGGCACCCGCAGATCCCGATCATCGTAGATCCATCTCATATGGGTGGCACACGGGAGCTGATCTATCCACTCTCACAGCAGGCTATGGACATGGGTTTCGATGGCCTGATGATAGAGACGCATATCAATCCGGACAAAGCCTGGAGCGATGCCAAACAACAAGTGACACCTGAGGTACTCGGAAATATCCTGCGAGACCTGGTGATACGCCAGCCACACCTGCCCGAAAATGAATTTCACACCCTGCATGAGCTGCGTGCCAAAGTGGACCGCATAGACGACTACATCATCGAGATGCTGGCAGAGCGTATGGGGCTGAGCGAGCAGATAGGCCAGTTTAAAAAGGATCACGGCCTGGCCATACACCAGAGCGAGCGCTGGGCAGCCATAGTAAAGCGAGCCCTGTCTAATGGCAAGACGGGAGGACTGACTGAAGAATTCATACTCAAGCTGTTCCAGCAAATACACAATGAAAGCATCGTGCACCAGGGCAAGGTGATGGAGAAATAACTGCCTCTTTTTTCCCCATGTGAGCAGGCATGAAGTTTGGGCGTCTTTATGTGTAGATACATTTTGTGAACACATAAAAATTGAAGTCATGTCTGATACCAAAAAACAACAACCGCACACTAAGAAGAGTGAAACAACTCCGACCCACAAGTCTCCAAAGAGCAATCCTAAAGGAGATCAAAAATATGCTTCATTGGATCCGTATCCTGCCAGCGAAGATATTTACAATCAAGGTGAAATAGATCCGAATGTAGATCCTGATGATACACATCGCCGCAAAAGCCGCAATGAAGATCCGGATGCACCTAATGAGAAAAGTTTCGATGAAGATATGACAGGTGAAGACCTGGATGTACCTGGCAACGGTGAAGACGAGCATAGCCGCGCAAACGGTGACGAAGACGAAGAAAACAATTACTACAGCCTCGGCAGCTGATCGGATCAGTGAGATTGATTAAGATACAATAGCACACTGAAGCAAGCTATCATAAAGCTGGATGAAAGCAAGGTCATACGCGCGGAATGCGCGAAATCGGCCTCGCTTTTGTCTTTTAGGGTGATAGCAAACCAATATAAAAAATAGGCGGTAACTGGCAGCAGGCAGATATTAAATATCAGGAAATGGCTGAGCGAATGGAAGGTAGTGAAGTAGAAATATGCAGCAACATTCCCTATCAGAAATAACAAGGCCGTGAAAACAAAGGTGCCGATGATGCCTAGGCGGTAGCTGATGGTCATATCTCCCCTGGAGCTATCCTCCTCATGCTGATAGATCTGCGTCAGTGGATAAAAGCCTCCTATCAGCAGCGTGGCAATAGCCATGCACAAAAGATTTTTCATAGTAAACCACTGCGCGGTGAAATCACCCTGCGCCGTCATATTGACTACCATGTATGTGTAGGCACCTTGAAACAAAACTACCACCAGCCAGGCTATGACACCATATTTCTTGAGCCTGATGCCGTGCCAGCTATAGGCCTTGGATACTGCTATGTAGATTGCTATCAGGACACACAGCTGCCAGCCTATCAAAAAGCTTAATGCGAGCCCGAGTACGTCCATCACCATGCTGGCATAGTAGAGGTTTCTGGTAGCCTTGGGTGGTGCCTCCAGGCCGCCTATACTTCCTTTGTCCTGATCCATGTAGCTGTTGTACGCATTGCTACCGGGATAGATGAAGAGGTGCAGCACAAAAAAAAGCACCAGTGTATGCGCCCAATCAATATTCTCCGCCTGACTAAGGCCAAAAACATAAATAGGAAGCAGGAAAAAAGAGAAAGGGATACGCAATAGTATGATCGTATCACGGTCAAAAATACCTAAGAGGGACCTGCCTGTACGGTGGGTGGTGACGGAATCTGCCATACGCGTGGGGAATGGTTTAATAATTGTTTTACAAAAACCGGACCCCGCTCCATTTAGTATATCTCAGTAAACCATCTATCTCATGGCTCGTCCTCACATTTACAGTATAGGCACAGCACTGCCGGCATTCAAAATAGCTCAGCGTACACACCACGACCTGCTACAGGCCTCGCCTGCTATAGGGCGCAAGCAGAAACTTCAGATCCGCAAAATATATGGGCGCACAGGGATTGAGCACCGCCATAGTGTGCTGGAGGAGTTTGGCCGGCCGGAGACTGGGGAAAATATTCTCTTTTTCCCGTCCGATCAGGATCGCATGACCCCAGTTTCCACGCGGATGAAGATTTTTGAAGAGCAAGCGCCTGACCTGTGTATGCAGGCGGTCAATGACTGCCTGTCTCAGCTCGATGAGCTGGATATAGCACGTATAAGCCACATCGTCACCTTCAGCTGTACAGGTATGTATGCGCCGGGGCTAGATATACAGCTGGTAGAGCGGCTCGCGCTCAATAAAAATGTAGAGCGTACCTGCGTGAATTTTATGGGCTGCTATGCAGCTATCAATGCTATCAAATCTGCCTACTACATATCGAAAGCCGAACCGGACGCTGTAGTGCTGATAGTAGGTATAGAGCTATGCACGCTGCACTATCAGAAAAATGAGACCGAAGATCAGATCGTGGCCAATGCGCTATTTGCAGATGGTGCGGCTGCAGCTATCATATCAGCTGCTCCTATCAGCCGTACAGATGGGGCTCCCGTACTCGCGCTTGACAGCTTCTATGCAGAGTTTGAGTCTGCCGGCAAAGAAGAAATGGCCTGGCGCATAGGGGATCATGGTTTTGACCTGAAGCTAAGCTCCTATGTGCCGGACCTGATAGAGCGTAATATCAGGACGATCATGGAGAAAATATTTGAGCGGGCAGACCTCACGCAGGAGGATATTAGTTTTTATGCCCTGCATCCGGGAGGGGTGAGTATACTAGAGGCCTGCGAGAAGGCGTTAGGAATAAGTAAGGAGCAAAACAAGCACTCGTATGATGTACTGAGAGACCATGGCAATATGTCATCGGTCACCATCCTCTTTGTACTGAAGCAATATATGAAAGAGCTAAAGCGTGCCGATGCCGGCAAAAAAATGCTGGCTTACGCCTTTGGCCCAGGCCTGACCATGGAGTCTATGATCGCAGAGATATCACTCACCCACAAAAAGAATACAACATGCCAAACCTCACCATTAGAGCGCTCGATACAGAGCTGATGGACCTGCCTACCGCAGGTGAAATAGAGACGCGCCATGCCCTGCGCGAGATCGATACGATCAATAAACTCCTGGGCGGGTACAATGTGATATTTGACGCGCTGGACAAGCTGGAATGGACCGATAAAACACTCACCATAGTAGACCTTGGCTGCGGCGGCGGTGATATGCTGCGCGCTATAGCAGACTGGGCGCTGCAGCACAGGCGACATGTAAACCTGATAGGCATAGACTGCAATCCCGTGATGACGGCTTTCGCCCGTGAGGAGTCTCTTGTGTTTCCTAATATCCACTACCGCACGATGAATGTGCTGGATGACCGGCTGATGGATGAGAAGGCAGATGTGATCATCAATTCTCTTTTCTGTCACCATTTTGACCAGGAGCAGCTGGTCACACTTGTGCGGCGTATGCACCAGCTGGCATCGCAGACTGTGATCATCAATGATATTCATCGCCATTGGTTTGCCTATTATTCTATCAAAGTATTGACGGCGCTTTTCTCCCGCAATGCGCTGGTGCGCTATGATGCCGCACTGTCTGTGGCACGTTCACTCACCCGCAGGGAGTGGCAGGCCGTGCTGGCCGATGCCGGGATAGAAAAATACTCGCTGCGCTGGATGTGGGCATTCCGCTGGCAGATCATCATCAGGAAATAGGATGGGCGACACACGTACCGATAGGGATGTGATCATCATAGGTGGCGGCCTCGCAGGTTTGACTGCCGCTATCATGCTCTCACGGGCTGGCCTGGACGTGCTGGTCCTGGAGAAAGGTATTTACCCGTCTCACAAAGTATGTGGCGAGTATGTCAGCAATGAGGTACTGCCATTTCTAAAGTCACTGGGTATGGATCCGTACCAGCTCGGTGCGAGTACCATATCCCGCCTGCGCCTCTCTACGCCCTCTGGCAGAAACGTTTATGCGCCTCTGGATATGGGTGCCTTTGGGCTCAGTCGCTACGCATTTGATCAGGCTATGTGCGATCTGGCGCTGCGCAGTGGTGCAGAGGTCCTGTCCAAAAGAAAAGTCTCCGAGGTAGCCTTCGCGCAAAACTACTTTACCATCAAAACCAACACAGACGAGACCTATTCTGCACCGCTGGTCATAGGCAGCTATGGCAAAAGGGATACGCTGGATAAGCAGCTTAACCGCGACTTCATGCAAGAGCGGACCGGCTACCTCGGAGTGAAATATCATATACAGACTGACTATCCGGCTGATGAGATCGGCCTGGATAATTTTGAAGGAGGATACTGCGGTATATCGCGGATAGAGGATGATAAATACAATCTTTGCTACCTCTATCGCCGGCCGCGAAATGCAATCTACAAGACCATACCGGATATACAGAAGCATATCATGTATCAGAATCCGGTACTGCGACGCATTTTCACTCAGTCCGATTTCCTCTTTACTAAGCCTGAAGTGATCAATGACTTTTCATTTGCAGCTAAGAAGGCCGTGGAAGATCACATCCTGATGTGCGGTGACGCTGCAGGGCTGATCACGCCGCTGTGTGGCAACGGCATGTCCATGGCCATACACGCAGCCAAGCTACTGAGTGAACTGATCATAGCGGTGGACATTAAAAAAGAAGAGCTGACAGCTGGCAAGCGGAAAGCGCTGGAATCTGAATATACCAGAACGTGGCAACATCGTTTCAGCAAGCGCCTCTTTTGGGGAAGGACCATACAGGGGCTCTTTGGCAATGAAACTGTATCTGAGATAGCGATCCGTACACTGCATGCCATACGGCCGGTAGAGCGCGCGCTGATCGCAGCCACTCATGGACCTGTGGTGAGCGCCTGATCACACCGGAAAATATAAATAGAAAGTAGCTCCATCTCCCGGTACTCCCCTGGCACTGATAAATCCATGATGCGTCTCCATGATCTTCTTGCAGAGTGCCAGGCCTACGCCTGTACCTCCATATGCAGCGTGCGCATGCAGCCGGCTGAATACCTTGAAGATCGACTTGCTATACTTGTCTTCAAATCCGATCCCATTATCAGAGATCGCGATGAGATGGTAGAGCCTGATCGGCAGCTCTTCGATAGGGGTATACTCCTTCATCCCCTCATAGCGTACAGATATATGTGGTATGATACCATCCCGCGTAAACTTCATTGAGTTGCGGATCAGATTGCTGAATAGCTGAGCGAGCAGGAACGACACGCCCTGTATCTCCGGTAGCTCATCATAGTCCAGCATAGCTCCGGTGGCTAGTATCTCGTCATTGAGATCATGGGCTACTTCATGGATCACCTGATCCAGAGAGACTGCTGCCAGCCGCTCTTCACTATTGCGCACGCGGGAGTAGCTGAGCACATCATTGATCAGTCGCTGCATACGGTTTGCCGAGTCTTGTATCTTTTGGAGCGGAGCTGTTATATTATCCGGCAGCGCTATATTATCAGCATCTATGATACGCGATGCGAAGACCTGTATCTTCCTGAGCGGCTCCTTCAGGTCATGCGTGCTGATCCAGTTGAGGTTTTCGAGCTCCTGATAGGCCTCTCCGAGGCGGGCACTCAGCAGCCTGTATTTGGTCTCCTCCTCGCGTAGGAATAATGTATTAATATGCTTCTGGAGCGAGTAGGCATAGTTCGTAGCCGTATTCAGTTCTGCCTTCTCCCATGGTTTACTCTGGCATTGCACTACCTGTTTCCAGGTCTGAAATGATTTACGCGGCGAGAGCTGCGCCTTATCCTTTTCTATTGCCTTGGCAGGATCTCCGGCCCAGTTTACCTCATGCACCGTCTCCGGCCTAAACCAGATGATGCTATTAGTGTGAGATCTGTCCAGCGCGTGGTATACGATGCCCGCTGCCGTTTCACACAGTGTGGCCGCCGGTGGATAAGCCTGTGATAGATGAGATGAGCTGAAGTAACCATTCACAGACTGCTCTCCTGCCCATTGAGCTATATGGCGTATAGCTGCTTCGTCTGGAGTGAGCCCGTTCTTGTAGACTGTATCATCTATGATGATAGCTACCCCGCGTGCGTGACACAGGTCGAGCAGGTCCTGCTGGGCTGCGATGGTGTGAAATGCATTGCGCTCCAGCTCAAAGTCCATGGCCAGCATGCGGTCCAGAGATTGGCTCACTACCTGCGTGGCCTCAAACTCCTCTGCTATCTCTCGTACGCGTATCTGAGATGACATGAAGTGGCCCTGCAGGCGCGCCGCGATGCGTGCATGGCTATTGACCGGGCGCGGGCCGTGATAGTGGTGGCAGGCTATGAGCCCCCAGAGCCGGCCCTCAGACATGAGCGATATACTCAGTGATGCATTGACCCCCATATTGTGCAGGTACTGCACGTGTATGGGCGATACGCTACGCAGGATAGAATATGTGAGGTCCAGGTCCTTATTTGTTTTGCCGCTATAGGTATAGATAGGCACGGGCTCATAGTCTACATCTGCTATCACACGTATCAGATTGCGGCGGTAGAGTTCTCGCGCCTGAGGCGGTATATCCGTATGTGGATAGTGCAGTCCGAGAAATGGCTCCAGCTCTTCCAGACGGCTCTCGGCTATCACCTCACCGTTGTACTCGCTATCAAACCGGTATATCATGACCCTGTCATAGCCGGTCACGCGGCGCGTCTCATCTGCCAGGCCCTGACTGAGCATCTGCAGGCTGGTGGCCTGCTCCATAGAGCTGGCAAAATGGCGCGTCTGTGTATAGAGCCCGGTCAGGTCCGGTAGCTCCGAGATGGCAGGCTCACACTCCAGCACGTATACATCACCCGTGCGGTGTATCGTAGCCTCAAAATTTCTCTCGCCGATAGTCAGGGACATCGGTGCAGCAAAGCTACCAGTGAGCGTAACGAGATACTCATGTAGCGCTGTATTCTGCTTAGCTCCGAGTATATCACTGAGATTTTTTCCGAGCAGGGATTCTACCGGCATACCGGTGTGTATGGCTGTATTGCCACTGCAATACTCTATCTGATCTGCTGTACTGACGCCCAGCAGGAAGCCATGGGGCTGTATCGAGCCGGGTATATGGATCGGCTCACTCTCGCAGTTCTCCAGGTTGACCAGGTCGCGATTGACTATATCTTTGATGCTCATTCTAGCTATTAGCCGCAAAGTAGCGGTCAATAGCAGCAAAGGCGTGCTGGGCACCCTTTATTATCTCATCGCCACTGCCACTCTGCTCTGCATAGTTGGTTAGGTTTGATAAAAAGTTTTTCCATCTCATACCTGTCTCTGTACCATACCCGGCAAAGAAGGCTACACCTTGATCTTCGCTCAGGCCTAGCTTGTCCTGTACATGTTTTAGTATGACACGGCCGCCCAGCGTAGAACCCTCTATCACATACATATAGCCCATGGCAAAGGGCAGGCTGAATTCCTTTTCATCCGGATGAAATATGGCGGGGCTATCAGCTGGTGCGTCCTGCAGCGCAGCGAGGTCCGCATGTATATGGTCTGACTTGAGGCGCTGGTCTATATCCGGTATGATATCCTTCACTGCGGGGAAGATGGTTTTCTCCGTAAAGGATATGACCTCTCCCATCAGTGTCAGGTAGCGCCTGTAGGTAGCACGGCTTAGATCCGGAGCCATCAGTGATGCTGACACAGGATTTGCCTCCAGTGCACTATGCATGGGGCCTGTGGCAGATCGTAGATTTTTCAGAAAGGAGTCAGTAGCGGTCGGTTGCGTATTGCTGTGGGATTCAGTCATAAATTATGAAGCTCTGAAAACAAAATTTGCATCATCCGTGCGAAAACTGGACCAATCTATACCCAGGCTATGCCTGATGGCATTTCTTATTTCCTTGTAGCTAGTGGGCTTCGGCACATAGAGATTTGCACCAAGCTCGCGAGATAGATTGATGGCCTTCTCATCATCAGAAGTAGAGAAGATGATGACTGGTATATCTTGTGTCTTACTATTATTTCTGATCTCAGTGAGCGTCTGGTACCCATTCATCATAGGCATATTTAGGTCGAGAAAGATGACGTCAGGCGCAGGAGGTGGACTCTGTATCAGACTTATCAGTTCACGTCCGTCATTGCGTATATGCAGGTCAAGGGTTCCATCTATTTCTTCTATTGCCTCTTTGAACAATTCCTGATCATCCAGATCATCATCAGCGTAGAAGATATGCTTATTACTTTTCATGATGTAATTTACTCATAATCACCGTCAAAAGCGCAAAGTACTTGGTATTTGCACCTTTTCCTTCGGTCAATCAAAAATACAATTTCCCAATATGGGGAATAAATTGCTTTTAAAAGCAACAAACTCTAAATCAGGCTCTTTGTTTAAGTTTTATATTTTGCATCAATAAAATCGAAATCATGTCTGCTACTACTAGGGATAAAAGGATCATAATCGCTCCACGCGGCACTACACTCACCTGCAAAGGATGGGTACAGGAGGCCGCCCTCCGCATGCTCTGCAATAACCTCGACCCGGAGGTGGCCGAGCGCCCGGAGGACCTGATCGTATATGGTGGAATAGGCAAAGCAGCACGTACCTGGGAGGCATTTGACAAGATCATATCATGTCTGCAAAACCTGGAAGAAGATGAAACACTGCTGGTGCAGAGTGGCAAGCCTGTAGGCATCCTGCGCTCACACAAGGATGCACCACGCGTACTGATAGCCAACTCTAATCTCGTGGGCAAGTGGGCTACATGGGAGCACTTTCGCGAGCTGGAAAAGAAAGGCCTCATCATGTATGGCCAGATGACTGCCGGCTCATGGATCTACATCGGTACGCAGGGCATCGTGCAGGGTACGTATGAGACATACCTGTCCCTCGCAGCGCAGCATTATAATAATACACTCAAGGGCACGCTCAATGTGACCGCCGGCCTGGGTGGTATGGGTGGCGCACAGCCGCTGGCCATCACTATGAATGAAGGCGTGGCCCTCATAGCAGAGATGGAGGAGTGGCGTATCAAGAAGCGTATAGAGACGCGATACCTGGATGAGTACTACGCGGACATAGATCAGGCTATAGACCGCTCCCTGGAGGCAAAGAAAAACGGAGAGGCTGTATCTATAGGCGTACTCTGCAACGTCGTAGACCTGCTGCAAAGAATGCTGGACCGCAATATCACTCCGGACACACTCACTGATCAGACATCTGCACATGATGAGCTGATAGGATACTTCCCTGAGGGGCTCAGTGTAGAGCAGGCACGCGTACTGCGCGACAGTGATCCGGAGGAGTACAAGCGCCGCTCACTGGATACCATGGCGCGCCACGTGCGCCAGATGCTGGAGCTACAGGAGCGCGGCGCCATCACCTTTGACTATGGCAATAACCTGCGCGGCCAGGCCAAAGACAAGCGCGGCGTGCAGAATGCATTTGATTTCCCGGGCTTCGTGCCGGCATATATCCGTCCGCTCTTCTGCGAGGGCAAGGGGCCGTTCCGCTTCGTAGCGCTGAGCGGAGACCCCGCTGATATCGCCGTCTGCGACGCTAAACTGAAAGAACTTTTTCCTGATAATACAGGCCTGCTCCGCTGGCTCGATATGGCGCAGGAGAAGATCGCTTTCCAAGGCCTGCCTGCGCGCATCTGCTGGCTGGGTATGGGAGATAGAGAGATAGCAGGTCTGGCATTCAATCAGCTGGTAAAAGAAGGTAAAGTCAAGGCCCCTATCGTGATAGGCAGGGACCACCTCGATACAGGCTCCGTAGCGTCGCCTAACCGGGAAACGGAAGCAATGATGGATGGCTCTGACGCGATAGCAGACTGGCCTATACTGAATGCGCTGATCAATACTGCCGGTGGTGCCAGCTGGGTCAGCTTCCACCACGGTGGTGGCGTAGGTATGGGCTACTCTCTGCACGCGGGCATGGTGATAGTGGCTGATGGCACTGAGGACGCTCAGCGTCGCCTGGGCCGCGTCCTGCACAATGACCCTGCTATGGGCGTGATACGCCATGCCGATGCCGGCTATGAGATAGCCAAGGCTACCTCGCGTAAATACGGGCTTGATATTTGATAGTATCATCCTCCAAACATCTCACACATCATGTACGAAAGAAAAATAGAGCCATACCTGGTCTCTCTCGGCGATCGCTTTATGCATTATACACCGCGGCTGATAGCTGCTCTTATCTTTTTTGTGGTAGGCCTATGGGTGGTGAACCGGCTGTCCAAACTGATCGCTAAAGCCATGCACCGCGAGAAACTGGACTCCTCCCTCCAGTCTTTCCTCTCCAGCCTGATCAATATTGGTTTGAAAATTTTTCTGCTCATCACCGTAGCAGAGATACTCGGCATACAGACCACCTCTCTCGTAGCCGTGATGGGCGCAGCAGGCCTGGCCGTAGGTCTGGCCCTGCAGGGCTCCCTGAGCAATTTCGCCGGAGGCGTCCTCATCCTCATATTCAAACCATACAAAGTGGGAGATACCATCGAGGCACAAGGCCAGACCGGTACAGTGACCGAGATACAGATATTCAATACCATCCTGTTAACGGGCAATAACAAAACAGTCATACTACCCAACGGTGCAGTGTCTAATGGCACGATCGTCAATCAATCACGGTTTGGAAATCTGCGAGGCGAATTTCAGGTAGTAGTGACGGGAGATAGTGATCTGGCGCGCGTACGCTCAGTGATCCTGGCTGCAGTCAATGCAAATCCTAAAGTACTCAAGACTCCTGCTGCCACTGTAGACGTAGTGCAGATAAGTGGTGGCATCACCTTGGCTGTCAAGCCCTACGCCATGGCGTCAGACCTGGCATCTATGATGTCTGAGGTGCAGGAGGCAGTCAATATAGCAATCAGGGAAAACAATATACAGGCACCGATCCCCGCTACGATCACGATCAACCGGAACGGCTGACCTTATTTCTCAAAGCCAAACTCGTGGAAGACCTCAAAGAGCTGCTCATAGATGTACTCTTTGCTCAGGCTATATTTCTCCAGGCTGTAGTCGTGGTTTGACTGGTAGTTCTTTTGGCGGCGCTCTTCCTTCTCCAGCGCAGCTATAAACTGGTCAGAGACCTGCCAGTTGAAATGCTCGTATACTTTTAGTACAGTGTCTTTGGGATGGTCTACCAGGTCGTCGTATTTCAGGGCGATAAACTGCGATGCAGGTATCACCTTGCGCATCTCAGCCAGGTAGAGGTAAAACTGTATGCCCAGCTCTGCAAAGGCCAGCCTGCGGGGATCATTGTCCGGGATAGATTTGCCATACATGACTGAGAACATACTCGTCATAGATGGCAGCGCCTCGTATGGATGGCGGGCGATATAGATGATCTTAGCATCGGGAAAACGCTCCAGCAGCGACTGGAAGCGGCCGGTACTCATCACATTCTTGGCCATGTAGGTCCGGTCCTGCCCTGCTGCATGCATAAATCGCTTCACACTGCTTTCGTAAAAGTCCATCACATTGCGGCGCACATGCTTTGGCTCGCGGTCCAGAAACTTATTGCCATGTATCACATCGTAATACGGGAAGGGAATGAAGGCACCGATGCTCATCATCATCTGAGCAAAAATGAGTTCATCCTCCTCAGCCTTATTGAATCCCATGGCATGTATATCATCCCATCCACCCCAGAAAATATCATCCAGTTTATTGAGGGTGCGGCTGATGAAGCGGCCTGCGTGGCGGTCTACCCACTGTACCAGATTTGCCAGTTTGGTAAAGGAGGCCGTCATAAAGAAGGTATGTGCAAACTTGGTATAAGCAAAACGCCGGTCATCCATGCTGATCAGGCGGTGCAGATAGGTAGTACCGCTGCGTGGATTGGCTATGATAAAGACGGGCTGCTTGATCTGTACCTTGCGGTAGCCACGATAAAAGATCTCGTCAATAAGCCTGAACAGGATATGCCCCAGCTGATTGAGAAAGAACATGAATATGAAAAAGATAGAAAGCAACCAGACCTTAAGGCTAAACTTGCGGTAGGTATAGGATATGATCTGCCCCAGGATACGGTAGCGGACATAGTAAAACCCTGCGGAGAAATATTTCATACACTAAGTGGACGATGCAAAGCAAGGAAAATTTGGCCACCTGTGGAATGGTAGCTGCCTGCGTGTGGATAGTTTGAGGCCGGAGCGGATGAAATCACCACCGAAACGCTGACCCGTCAGCACGTCTTTTCCTATATTTATCACATGCTTACACCCAGACAGGTCTTCCTGCAGCATGTGGCCCAGACCAGTACCGCCCCGCTCCTGATAGAGATAGAGCGGGCAGAGGGCGTGTATATGTATGGTCCTGAGGGCCGTAGGTATCTGGACTTGATATCAGGCATCAGCGTCAGCAGCCTGGGCCACTCTCATCCGCGTATCGTAAAGGCAGTACAGGATCAGGCCGCAAAATATATGCACCTGATGGTATATGGTGAGTTTGTAGCATCGCCGCAGACAGCCTTTGCCAAGGCGCTGACTGATATCCTGCCAGCGTCTCTGGATTCGGTTTACTTTACCAACTCCGGCGCGGAGGCAGTAGAGGGCGCTATGAAGCTGGCCAAGCGCCACACGAGCCGGACACAATTCGTTCATTTCAAAAACTCCTATCACGGCTCTACTCAGGGTGCACTGAGTCTGATAGGCGATGAATATTTCAAGAGGGCCTTTCGCCCGCTGCTACCGGATGTACTGGAGCTGCAGTATGGACATATGGATGACCTGCAGCAGATATCATCTCACACCGCTGCCGTGGTCATAGATCCTGTGCAGGCAGAGTCCGGGGTCACCATCCCATCTGCAGCTTATATGCAGGCGCTACGACAGCGCTGTGCTGAGACTGGCGCACTGCTCATAGTAGATGAGATACAGACAGCCTTTGGGCGGTGCGGGTCGATGTTCACTTTTGAGCAGTATGGTATCATCCCTGACATACTATTGCTGGCAAAGGCTTTTGGCGGAGGTATGCCCTTGGGGGCCTTTATAGCAGACAGGCGTATCATGCATGATCTGACTGACAATCCGGTGCTGGGGCACATCACGACCTTTGGCGGGCATCCTGTGAGCTGCGCTGCTGGCCTGGCTGCGCTACAGGTCTTGCAGGATGAAAAGCTCATAGATGATGTGGAGCGCAAAGGCCAGCTATTTGAGTCAAAGCTCAAGCACCCGCTCATCAGGTCTGTGCATCGCAAAGGGCTGATGATGGCTCTGGAGTTTGACAGCTTTGAGCAGAATAAAAAGATAATAGATACCTGTATAGCCAGTGGTGTACTGACAGATTGGTTCCTCTTCGCCCCGCAGTCTATGCGTATCGGACCACCGCTCATCATTACTGATGCGGAGATAGACTTTGCCTGCAGTGTTATATTAAATGCGATAGCACAGTGCTGAGGTATCATTTACATATCGCTAGTGTTTTACTCCTTTGCCTCCTGGCCTCTTGCCACAAAGGCGAGATGACACTGCACACACAGCGTGTCGACTCGCATACTGCCTATGACCTGAATGATGTCAAATTTGTAAACGACTCTGTGGGCTACATCTGTGGCGGGCCACGCTATCTATCGGGTATCATTATGCGTACGGCAGATGGTGGCCATTCTTGGTCTGTACCTGATTCTGTAGTTCAGGCTACTCTGTATACCATGCACTTTTTCTCCGTTCAGGAAGGTTTTATAGCAGGTTTTTATGGCCATATGGCCTATACGGGAGATGGCACACAGACCTTTAGCACCTTATCTTTTAGCAGTATAGCTATCAACCAGTTATCCTTTTATGGCAGGCGACGTGGCGTAGCTGCCTGCGGCTGGGGGTACAAGGGCGGACCTATCTACAATACCGAAGATGGCGGCAATACCTGGCGGCAGGCTTACTTTGACTCACTGCATACGTTCATAGGCTGCGCCTATCTGGATGATAGCACTGTGGTGGTATGTGGCTACGGTACAGTGGTGCGCTCCACAGATGGTGGCCGTACCTATCATGTGGTGAAAGAGAATGGCGACTTCTATCAAACCATGAAATTTGTCAATACCTCTACCGGATATACGGTAGGCTATCAGGGCGAGATCATCAAGAGTACAGATGGTGGCCAGAGCTGGCGTATCGTAAAGGGAGGCAATGGTTTCTTTGGCAAGGTAGATCACCTGATGGGCGTAGACTTCATAGATGAAAACAATGGCTACGCCGTGGGAGAATCAGGCCTGATGGTACATACCTCTGACGGCGGCCTGAGCTGGAAAACCGTAAAACCCTTTACCGGTGAGAGGCTTCGCGCCGTACATATGTTCTCTGCTACCTCAGGTATCGTAGTGGGTGGCGGTGGTACTGTATACCTCTTTCAGGAGTAGCTTAGTCCAGAGACCTTCCTCTGAAGGACAAAGGTGTTAGATTATATGAATTCCGGAACAGGCGGATGAAGGAAGACGTGTTCTCAAACCCTATTTCCCCGCAGATATTCCTCACTGGCATGTCAGATTGTATGAGGAGTGTCTTTGCTTTCTCCAGCCGGCGCTGTATGATATATTGGTGCGGCGTGATATGGAAATACTCCTTGAAAAGGCGCTTCAGATGGCTCACGGATAGAAAGCAATTCTGTGCAATATCTTCCAGCGTGATGTCAGTCGTATAGTTTGAATCCATGTAGTCTTTAGCCATGCTGATCCGCTTATATAGCTCGACACCTGTAGATGGCTTCACATATCCGCGGGTCTGTATATCACTATAGATATCAAAGTGCATCTCCATCAGCCGCTCTATCAGCAGTGTGTACTTATCCTCCAGGTCAGGTGCCCTGGCTGCAGCATGGTCTGAGCCTACTATAGCGCGCAGTTCCTGTAGTACCCCCGTGATCACAGGATCTACCTCATACGTTTTCTCAAAAAATCGTAACGGCTCCGCAGGAGTAAAGGCGGGATTATCCAGCAGCCACTCTTCTGTATTGGTGAGATTCTGGAAGATGCCTTCGGCAAAGCCCGGGCGGAATCCAACTGTCATCAGCTCCGCATCCTCTTTACCCTCAAAGGAGGCCTTGTAAGACTGCCCCTGATTCATGACCAGAAAATTGCCCGGCGTCACGGTGCAGTCACGGGCACCCACTTTATAGCGCGCCTCTCCATTCACCATGCGGCTGATGGACAGCCTGGACACATGCCAGTCTGTTTCTGCCAGTTTCGGAGCTCGGATCAGCAGCGTGCCGGTGGCGGGTTTCTCCATACCCTCACCGCTCCTGGAGCAATAAATACTGCCCGCCTGTGCGGAGTAGACGCTGTGACAATACGGACAAGTAGATGCCATAGTCACTGGTATTGAAATGATCAAAAGTCATCCAGCCCCGGCACGCCATAGGAGAGTAGGCAGGCCTGAGAGAGGCAGGATATATAGGTCTGCTGCGCCAAAGCGCAGCTATTATCAGAACTTAGGACAGTACATCGGATACTGTATCCACTCGTCTTTCTGACGCTTGAATATGTATACGATAGAAGCTTCGAGCGCACCTTGTGATTTGCTCGCACCGCTCAGTCCTGAGATATTGATATCGTATGCCACACCTATACGGGCGCTATATACATCTACACCTACATTCAGTATAGCTGCATCAAATTTAGCTTTGCTATTGGCACGGCCAAAAGCGCCACCGAATACTCCCACATGCTCATTGGCAGTCTGATAGTTGACCCCCAGGCCAAAGTTGTACTGCTGCGCCTGTCCCTGCATCATAAAGAGGAAGGTCGGCACAAAGGTCCACTGATTGTCATATCCAGAATTGATCTCGAGGCTACCGTGTACGTTGAAGCGGCGGTTGATCCTATTGCTCTCATCACCCAGGAAGCTCTCGCGCGGAGCAGCTATGTGGTTCACAGAGGCACCAAAATTATAAGCAAATTTCTCAGTAGGGCGCGATGCAAAGGCCGCTCCTACATTCACATCGGGATAGATGATCGGCTTGCCGGTAAATGCCTCGCCGCTATTGATATTCCTGTTCCACCCAAATCCGTCGAGCTGCGATTCAAAGATCAGATTCTGAAACTGTACTTGCTTCATCACAAATCCCGCCTGGAGGCCAAAAGAGAGATGCGATTTGCCATAGCGGTCTACAGCCTGATGATAGGCCACAGAGGCCATAGCCGAATTGGTAGTAAGAGAGCCGTCACCCGCTTTATCATTAAAGAACATCAGGCCTACACCAAACTTATTATTATTCAGGCGCTCCGAGGCTATAGAGGCATCTACTGAGGCCTGCATGGTCTGATAGGGAGAGGTCTGATTGAGTGTAGGGATGAGAAACCACTGGTTGCGATAGGCAAAAGTAGCCCTGATGAGCCCGTTGAATTTGCCCGTCAGGGCAGGATTCATCGCTACTGGGGTAGCCCACCACTCTGAGAAGTGTATATCCTGAGCGAACACACCCCCACTCATGAGCAGTAACATAGCTGCGTACAGTTTCTTCATATCAGGCTTATTGAAATTGAAATTTAGCCTTTTTCCGCGAAGTTCAAAAAACTGCTCCCGTGGAAAAATCAACACTATATATAAGACGTTGATAAGGCCACAGGGGTGGTATGGACGCTGACGCTATTTGAATATCTTTGGCCCCTATGACAGGAGTAGTGATCAGATCCACAGGTAGCTGGTATGAGGTCCGCACGGACCAGGGTGAGACCATATCCTGCCGGCTCAAAGGGGTGTTTCGCCTGGATGAGACGCGCGATACCAACCCTGTGACCGTAGGAGACCGCGTCACAGTGAGCAGTGAGGACGGCGACTGGATGATCACCGCCATAGCCGAGCGCCAAAACTATATCGTACGCGCCTCGCCCAAACACAAGGGAGCCCGCCAGATACTGGCCGCCAATCTGGATCAGTGCCTCCTGATCGTGACCATGGCCAATCCGCGGACCTCGACAGGGTTCATAGACCGCTTCCTGCTCACTGCAGAGGCCTATCACATCCCCACCCATATTATTTTTAACAAACAGGACATACTCGACCCCAAGGGGCTGAAAAAGCAGCAATACACTACCGATATCTATACCCACATAGGATATCCTGTCCACCTCGTATCTACCTATACCGGGCAGGGTATAGAGGAGCTCAAAGAGCTGCTCACGGGCAAAACCACCCTGGTAGCCGGCCACTCCGGCGTGGGCAAATCATCCCTGCTCAATAAGCTCGACCCTGCGCTGGATCTCCGCACCACTGATATATCACGCATCACCGGCAAAGGAATGCATACGACCACTTTTGCTGAAATGCATTTTACGGCTTTTGGCGGGCGCATCATAGATACACCGGGGGTGAGGGAGTTTGGCCTCATGCATTTCCTTCCGGAGCAGATCAGCCACTACTTTGTAGAGATGCGGCCGTACATACCTCAGTGCCGGTTCAATAACTGTATGCACGACAATGAGCCCGGCTGCGCCGTAAAGCAGGCCTACCTGGACGGCCATATAGCAGAAGAAAGATACATCAACTACCTCACCATGATGGCAGACTACAAGGCCAACTATAAGCACTGGGAGGAATAGACCGAAGCATTATATTCACGAAATACCTGCGACTAAAACACATCCATGCGTGTCATCATCCAGCGGGCCTCTGAGGCCAGTGTGACTATAGAGGGACATATCAAGTCTGCCATGGGCCGTGGCCTGCTCGTGCTGGCGGGATTTGAAGAAGAAGACACCATAGAGGACCTGGAGTGGATGGCTGCCAAGCTGGTGAACCTCCGCATTTTCTCCGATGAAAATGGACTGATGAATCTGTCTGTAAAAGATATAAATGGAGACATCATCGTTATATCACAGTTTACACTATATGCCCTGACCAAAAAGGGTAACCGCCCATCTTTCATCCGTGCTGCAAAGCCGGATAAGGCCATCCCACTGTATGAGAAATTTGTCTTCCTCGTATCGCGCGAGCTGGGCAAAAATGTAGGCACAGGCGAGTTTGGCGCTGATATGAAAGTAGCCCTCATCAATGACGGCCCGGTCACGATACACATAGACTCCCGCCACAAAGAATAAGTATGTATATACCCCCGCATTTTGAGGAGAAGGATATGGCGGCAGCAGAGGCGCTCGTGCGCGAGTTTGGGTTTGCCACGCTGATGTCCGTAGTAGATGGCAGGCCATGGGCTACGCACATCCCGCTGGAGCTGGTAGTGACGGGCGATCAGTGGAGGCTATACGGCCATATAGCCCGTGCCAATCCGCAGTGGAGGACACTGGCCGGGCAGCCTGAGGTGCTGGCTGTTTTCATGGGGCCACACAGCTATATCTCCCCCTCGTGGTACGATCAGGCCAATGTACCTACGTGGAACTATCAGGCAGTGCATCTCCATGGCCGTGCCACTATCGTAGAGGGCAAGCAACTGGAAGAGATTCTCCGCCAGCTGATGAGCCGGTACGAGTCGGCGCATGCCTCGCAGCCCCTGAGTTATGATGAGCTCCCCCGCACACTGCTGGACAAGGATCTGCACGGCCTGGTAGGCCTCGAGATACAGGTAGACAAAATAGAGGCAGTGAGTAAGCTCAGCCAGAATAGAAACGAGGCAAGCTACCACAATATCATAGATCATCTGCGCGAGATGAAGGCATATGATGCCTCAAGGATAGCCGATGAAATGGATAAAAGAAAAAACACAAAGCCATGACGATCAAAGAAGCTCAGGAGACAGTAGATAAGTGGATCACGACGACGGGTGTCCGCTACTTCAATGAACTGACCAATACAGCCATACTGATGGAGGAGGTCGGTGAGGTGGCACGCATCATGGCGCGCAAATATGGCGAACAGTCTTTCAAAGAATCTGACAAGGACGTAGACCTGGCAGATGAGATGGCAGACGTGCTATGGATCCTGCTCTGCCTGGCCAATCAGACCGGAGTAGATCTGACCACAGCGCTGGAGAAGAATATAGACAAGAAAACAAAGCGCGACAGCGAGCGCCACCGCAATAATGAAAAGCTGAAATAACAAAGCCCTCAGTAGAGGGCTTTGCTTATTCTTTATTCAAAAACTATTTTTTCCGATCGGAGTTTGACCGCGCCTGTCTTGTCATAATACTGCAGGATATACATGCCTGCGCTTAGCTCGCTTTTTCGCACGTAGTGCCTGCCATTTGCAGCCAGGTCAAAGGACTGCATCAGTTTGCCATCTACGCTATATATCTGCACCTGCAGCTCCTCCGCTTCATGCGAGTAGATGGTCAGGACATCATCCGCCGGATTGGGCAGTGCAGAGACCGATATATGGTAGTCCGGATCCAGTATACCCGTCTGCCCTACGCGGGTCGAGTCGCAGTCCGTATGCGCATATAGGAAATCCTGCAAGACCTGTATGGTAGTATCCATATACTTCGATGCCGGTGGTACGAGCGGTATAGGCAAAACGAATGGAGCGTGGTCAGCGCCATAAAACGGATAAATATACCCGGTGAAACCACTACCAATATGGTTCATACGATTGATGATATCTCCGCCGCCGTAGAAACGCTTCTTGATATCCTGTGCGCCTAGTGCACTATCATAGTAGAAAGAGACCGTATTATCGGCAGTACCATGCACACCCACCAGCATAGGGCCGCCCTGCTGCAGCCATACAGTGTCAAATACGGCGCCACAGAGGTCTATCACTCCCTTTACGTTTGAGTTGTAGCCAGGGTTATTAAAGCCATCAGCTCCGCCTACAGCACCAAAAGCCAGGAGGAAATCAAATGGCACCGGGCGGGAATATACATTCAGGTTCTGATAGGCCTTATTGAGCCCGATGAAAGCACCTGCTGAGGTACCGCCTATATAGATCTGGTTAGTATCTATGCGGTACCTGTTATTAGTATATACGTCTTTGTAAAAATAGCGCACAGCTCCGTTCATATCCTGTATGCCGCGCAGTACGGCTTTATACATCGCAGAGTCGTCTCCGTTCTCCTTGCCGATACGATAGTCTATGGTAGCGGTCACAAAGCCACGCTTTGCAAAATCGTTACAGAGCTGCAGTATGTCCGGGCTCTGACGCACACCTGATGTGAAGCTACCGCCAAATGCGAGTATGATCAGCGGGCGGCGTGCAAAGTTATCTCCCGATGGCTGGAAGATATCCATGTAGAGATCCTGATTGCTACCATCATATTTAGGCGCAGAGCCATACTGCTGCTGCACATTGGTAGATACGCCGAATATCTTATCCCGGTAGCGGCCATTATTACACTGGGCAGAAGAATAAAAAGAAGACAGCGCAAAGGTCAAAAGGCAAATACAAACGATGTAAGCTTGTTTCATGATCGGAGATTTTTTTGTGCCTATTAAAGCTAGTAAAAAAATAATATGACCAATAGGTTAAGCCGTTAAAATTATCTTTTAACATTCAGGCACGGTGGCCATCGTTGCTATTGCTTGTCCAGCACACCCATACCGAAAAGCGCGAAGTCATATTTGACCGGATCTACAGGATCAAAGCCTCTCAGATTTTCGGTCAGCTCCAGCACAGCCTGCCAGTCAGTCTGTTTGCGTTTCAGCAAGCCCAATCCTCGGGCATGCCTGTCTACATGCACATCCAGTGGTATCAAAAGCTGCGAAGGTTTGATATGGCGCCAGATACCAAAGTCCACACCGCGCTTATCCCTCCGCACCATCCAGCGCAGGTACATATTGAGGCGCTTGCAGGTAGACTTCCTGGCCGGTGAGGAGATATGTTTTCTGGTCCTGTGCGGATAGTCCTCCAGCGAGAAGAATAACTCCTGAAAACCGATCAGCGCTTTTTCTGTGTGAATGTCAGTCTGAGACATGGAGCCGGTAAAAGCCCGCTCCAGGGAATCGTGACTACTATAAAACCATTTGAAAAACTCGATAAAGTAGAGCAGGTCTGTATCGTTGAAAGTGCGATGTACAAAACCCAGAAATCGCTTCAGGTCTTTGTCCTCATGGTGCAATATAAAATCATGCGGACTATTATCCATCAGCTCTAGTATGCGGGTCGTATTTCTGATAATGGTGACACGCTGGCCCCATGCGAGCGTAGCGGCAAAAAAGCCCGCTATCTCTATATCCTGCTTCTTGCTATAGCGATGTGGTATCAGTACCGGATCATCCTTTATAAAGGCGGCCTGGTTATATTGTTTGTACTTCTGCTCCAGCAGCTCATAGACTGCCTCGCGGCTCAGCTTCTTCTCTTGGGCCATTACTTTGTCTCCAGCGCCTGTTTCAGATCTTCTATCAGATCCTCTACATCCTCCACACCTACAGAGAGACGCAGCAGGTTGTCTACCACTCCTACCCTCTCGCGCTCTTCTTTAGGGATAGACGCGTGGGTCATGGTGACAGGATGATTGATCAGAGACTCTACGCCGCCCAGTGACTCTGCCAGAGAGAATACATGGAATGATGATGCCACACGGAAAGTCTCCTCCAGCGAGGCGCCACGGAGCACGATAGAGATCATACCACCAAAATCGCGCATCTGCTTCCTGGCGATAGCGTGATTCGGATGGTCTTCAAAACCCGGCCAGTATATTTTCTCTATGCGGGGATGCGTCTTGAGAAACTCAGCGATCTTGCGGCCATTGTAGCAGTGGCGCTCCATACGCAGGTGCAGCGTCTTGACACCACGCATCACGAGGAATGAATCCATTGGGCCGGGATTGGCTCCGCAGGAGTTTAGGATAAAAGCAAGGTCGGCATGCAGCTTATCATCATTGGTCATGAGTGCTCCCATCACCACATCGCTGTGCCCGCCCAGGTATTTGGTCACAGAGTGCATCACGATATCTGCACCCAGTGCGAGCGGATTCTGCAGGTATGGCGAGGCAAATGTATTATCCACGCAGAGCGTCAGCTGATGCTCCCTGGCTATGGCCGAGCAGGCAGCTATATCTACTATCTGCATGGTAGGATTAGTAGGTGTTTCTACCCATATCAGTTTTGTATTGGCATTGATATACTTCCTGATGTTATCGGCATCTGTCAGATTGATAAAATGAAACTTGATCCCATAGTTGGCAAAGACCTTTGTAAATATCCTGTAGGAGCCACCATACAGGTCATCTCCGGTGATCACCTCGTCTCCCGGCCTCAGCATTTTTATCACCGCATCCGTAGCTCCCATACCTGATGCGAAGCACAGGCAATGTTTGGCATCTTCCAGTGCGGCCAGGTTTTTCTCCAGCGCTACACGGGTAGGGTTTTTGCCGCGGGCGTAGGCATATCCCTTATGCGTGCCGGGGCTCTCCTGCACATAGGTAGAGGTCTGGTAGATAGGAGTCATGATAGCTCCTGTAGATGGATCGGGCTCTGCGCCTGCGTGTATAGCTTTAGTACCAAATTTCATTGTATCGTCTGATTTTCTGAAAGCTAATGTAGTTTTATTTTATTAGCCGTAAACGCATACTAAATCAAGCTTTCTCCACGTTTAATCACTAAACAGGCTGCTGTTATTTTTCCATCAGTAAATCATATCAGGCTATATCAGAAATATCTACTCCAGGTGATCTGTGCTATCATTTGTCAGGTCGGTCTCTCCGCGGCGGGAAGCAGTAAGTCCTGAGCCAGTGTGCATATCACCCCACTAACTATATCATCACATCATGGTGTGCAGCCGTCCCCGTAAGGACGGCTTTTTTGTTGCTATCTCTATCATCCCTTCTCATGACATCGCTCATCAGCTTGATATTAATATTACCGATATTAGCCTACCATTATGAATATCATCCTGTTTACACTACTGGCGCTGATCGCTGAGGTCATAGGCACCATCGGGGGCTTTGGGTCTTCCATGTTCTTCGTGCCTATCGCAGGATTCTTTTTTGACATGAAGACGGTGCTCGGTATCACGGCCATCTTCCATGTATTCAGCAATATCAGCAAACTCGTCCTATTCCGCCGCCACATAGACTGGCGCGTCACACTGGCCTTTGGCATCCCGAGTGTGGTTTTCGTTATCATCGGTGCCTGGCTCACTACTGTCATTTCTTTCCGGTTTGACCAGCTGGTACTAGGCATTTTCTTGATCACCTTCAGCGCTACGCTGCTGGCGCGGCCGTCTTTCCACCTGCGCCCCTCATTGACTACCAGTACTGTAGGTGGTGGCCTGGCAGGGTTTCTGGCAGGATTTGTGGGCACGGGCGGTGCGGTGCGTGGCCTGTGTATGGCAGCATATGACCTGGAGAAAAACCTCTTTGTAGGTACCTCTGCAGCTATAGACCTGGGGGTAGATGTGAGCAGGGCGGTGATCTATACAGAGAGCGGCTATGTGAGCCAGGCCGGCTATCAGCTGATCATAGCACTCATATTAGTATCTGTGGTGGGATCCTATATCGGCAAAATACTACTCCAGAAAATAGAACAGGAAAATTTTCGCCGCATCGTACTGCTGCTCATACTGGCAGTAGGCATCACTGTGCTGATCAAGAGTGCCTGGCCGCTCATCACAACGGCTTAATCCTTATCGGATTCTTTCTCCAGCATCTTCTCCTCCAGTTTGGCTTCCAGGCCTTCGGCCTTCAGGCTGGTGCGTATCAGGGCATGCAGGCTCATATACAGATTGGCTATCCACACCAGCGCAAAGCCGGCTATCAAATAGCCCCTCCAGTCATCTATCAGTAGCTTAAATCCCGTGATAGCCACAGCTCCCAGGGTCACATAGTGGCTGAAACAATACTCGCAGGTGAAGAGGTAGAAAAATTTGCGGGCCCAGATGGTCTTGCAGTTTTGAGAGCGGCCTATACAGTACTCCCGCGGCTCCCGGAATATCTCCTCATGCGTCACCGTCCATGCCACGCAGGCTATGGGTATAGCGAGCAGGAAGAGCCAAGCTATCTGTGTGAGAAGTGACGGCATGATAAATGGCTCCGCACTTTCTATGCCAAAACAGGCCTACCCAACTGTGGGCTAGCGTCCGTCCCTGCGGCGCCTGTTTTCGGTAAAGGAGATCATACGCATCTCCTGTGCATCCCAGAGGTTGGCGTTCACCGTCTTCAGGCTCTGCCAGAAGCTGAGCGCATTCACATGCTTCTCAAATACCGGCATATTCTTGTGGCAGGCACGCAGGTGATAGTTTGGGATAGTAGGGCACAGATGGTGGATATGATGGTAGCCTATATTGCCGGTGAGCCAGTGGCCTACGTACGGTAGCCTGTAGTAGGTACTGCCTTTGATAGCTGACAGTACGTAGTTCCAGTTCTCCTTGCTGTTCTTGTAGATATTCTCATACTGATGCTGGATGTAAAAGAACCACAGCGCGTACGTGCCAAAGAAGAAGAGGTTAGCAAACTGCACAAGGAGGAATTTCTTGTACCCCAGGAAAAAACCTAAAGCCAGGTAGAGCACCACAAATGCCACATTGCTGATCGTCACGCTCTTCTTCACCTTGGCAAAACCACCCTCGCGCAAAAAGGCGAACCTGTTATACAATACAACGTAGAAAAAGCCCCCGATGGTGAAAAGATAAAACGGGCTGCGATAGACCCGGTAGCGTACCTTGCCCCATGTACTGAGCGCATTGTACTGCTCTGTGGTGAGGACTTCTACATCACCGATATCGCTCACCTCCAGCTGACCATTATGCGCATGGTGAAAGTCATGGGATTTGGCCCAGTACTTATACGGTATCACGGTGAAAGCGCTCGATACAGTGCCTATGATATCGTTAGCCAGCTTGCTGCGGGTGAAGGAACGGTGACCGCAGTCATGCTGGATGATAAAGATCCTGCCCAGCAGCAAACCATTCAGCGCAGCGATCAATACGGTAAAGACAGCAGACTTGTCATACAGCCAGAACTGCAATATCCATAAGCCGATATAAAAAGAAAAGCTATTGAGGATCTGTACTACTGCCTTTCGCGTGTTGGGTACTTGATACTTTTTTAACTGTTGATTCCAGTTCTTGAAATCTGCGAGCACCTGCTCGGCGTTGAAAGATTGAGACATTACTTCAGGTGAATTATATCACAAAGCTACTGATTAAAGCAAAGCCCACCGGTATTTTAGCTTAGTTTTTGATTACCTATCTGTAAAGTCCTCTATCTCAGTATTTGGCCTTAGTCGTCCTCGCCAGGTTCTTGTGGCAGGCTGTCTGCCGGCATCACCATCCGCCGGGCGGGACCCAGGAGCGTTACTTCTGCTTTTAGACCTATGGTATCCTCAGGCGAGAGCACATTGCGTATCACCATACGTTCCGTCAATATTTTAAAGTAGTTGCTCAGGGAAAATCGTAGCTGCCCCTGATGGTCAAACTGCCAGGCAAATGACTTGGGCCGCGGGATAATGCTGGCCAGGAAAAGGCTCTCCTGCAGCGTGAGCTGGGCTGGCCGCTTATTGAAATAGAAATGCGCCGCCTCGCCTATGCCATACACATTGGGCCCCCACTCTATCGCATTCAGGTATACCTCCAGCATGCGCTCCTTGGGCACCAGGCCGAGATTTTCTATCAGGTACACGATGAGCGCTTCTTCCGCTTTGCGCGAAATGGTCTTGTCCCTGCTCAGGTAGACATTCTTCACCAGCTGCATACTGATGGTGCTGCCACCACGGGCAAAACGATGCTCCTTATAGTTCTTGGCTATCGATTCTCGAAATGATTCCTGCAGGAAACCACGGTGATGCATAAAGAAAGGATCTTCGGCCTGTAGGACAGCCTGCGGCAGGTAGGGAGACATCTGATCCAGCCGGGTGAAAAATGGATTCTCCGGACCTATAGTGATACGCCTTACCAGTTTGTCTTTATCATAGGCATCGTAGACGAAGTCGCCATTGATGCGCGCATAGTTTTCTGCACCGTAGTGGACGATCTGTAGATCTTTCTTGGTCAGGGCCGAGTTAAACAGCAGGGAGTCCGGGTTATTAGTATGTATCAGAAAGTCGAGGTCGTACCTGAGTGATCCTCTGCAGGAGATGCCCTGCAGCGTCCCAAACATACCATGGGGCAATGACTGAAAAAAGCTATCTGCCGGTGTCTCCGCCATACGGATATGCAGCGCCAGCGTAGTATCAGGCTTCAGATCATAGCGTGCAAAGAGGCCGTAGGAAGCGTGGGCCAGACGCACTGTAGACGCAGAATCCAGTTCTACAGCATCATCGCTGATGCGTAGCAGGCCGGAGAAGGACGCATCCGGCAGGACCACATCCTCATTGGCCAGGCGCCAGTGGTGCAGGTGAAAGTCCCGCGCAGCAGCATTGACCGTGATGATAGCATTGTCTCCTTTCTCATCAAATTTTACGTCAGCCTTCAGGTACCCAAACCTGCACCTCAGCCCCCTGTCAGCATCGAGAAACGGCAAATAAGCCGTATCGTGGCTCATGTGCTTTACCTCCACTTCATATTCTTGCTTCTTCCTGATCACGCGGCCAGAGAGTACCATGGTATCACCATGCACCTCATCTATCAGCACACCGGTCAGGTCACGCTGAGTCATAAAGAAATGTGGTATCAGCACCTCCTCCTGCCGCAGAGTATCCTGATAGCTTATCCTGATATCATCTGCCATCAGGTCTGTACCCAGCACCTTGAGCAGCCGGGACTGCAATCCCGTCCATCTCTCGCGGAAGCTAGCCACAGCCTCATCGCCACTGGCAGCAGGAGTCTGCGCCTTGCGAAATGGTGAAATATTATCCCTCTCCGGTGTATGGTAGATGCGGATATCTGCCCCCCTGACCCGCAGCCCGTCAAAGTCAGCACGCCCGCGCAGCAGGGGAAGTATGGCTACATCTACATCGGCTTCCTCTATGCGGGCCAGCGTATCCTGCCCCTCGGGTACGAGCGTGATGCCCTGTACCAACACATGGCTCAGCCCGGTGAAGGCTGCAGAGGATACGGAGAGAGAGGCATGGTACCTGTCCTGCATACGTGCCTCTACCCTGCCCAGCGCTACCTGTAGCAGCCTGCCGCGAAACAGGAAGAAACCAGCTACCAGAATGACACAGATGACGACGATAGAGACTCCTATCCCCCTGAGATACTTCATGTATGTGAAAGTAGGTCTAATGCCTGTCTATTCAAACTACTTTTCGGTCATTGGCTGCAAAGAACCTTAGCAAAGCTGCATTCACCAGTTCAGGATTGTCTGCGGTGATGAAGTGGCCACTGGTGGGATCATAGACAGTCTCCAGATCAGCGCAGTATTGTTTGGTATTGCAGGTGAGTTCCTTGCCCAGCGCCTTGTCCTGCTCGCCCCATATCATCAGCACTGGCATAGGCAGCACCCTGCTCAGATCCAGTGAGGCCGGGGCCCGGAGCGCAGCGCGATAGTAGTTGATGGCACCTGTCAGTGCACCGGGCTGCTTATACGCCTCTACATACTGTCGTATTTCGTCTGCTGCAGGTGCTACGCCTTTAGGGCTAAAGCTTTTGAATACATTGCTGAAAGTCCGCGCCAGGTCGCGGCCTATAAACCACTCCGGCAGCCATGGCAGCTGAAATAAAAACATATAGTAGCTCCTCGCCCACTGCCGCAGGTTAAACCACGGAGAGCCTTCTGCATCTCCAGCGGATGAGGTACATTGATGATGCCCAGCTTGACGATCAGGTCAGGATGAGTGGCTGCCACCGCCCAGGCTACTGCGGCGCCCCAGTCGTGACCTACCAGGATAGCCCCATTACCCAGCTTTTGTATCAGCTCAGCTATGTCCTGGACCAGTACATCCATTTTGTATTGAGAGATGCCCTGGGGCTTGTCGCTCAGGTTGTAGCCGCGCATATCAGGGGCCACGACACGGTAGGATCGGCTCAGCACAGGTAACTGCTTGCGCCAGCCGTACCAGAACTCCGGGAAGCCATGCAGCAATATGACCAGTTCACCATTACCCTCCTCCATATAGTGTAGCCTGATGCCATTGACAGCTATGTACTTTGACTCCATAGGATAGTAAGGTAAATAATTTTGTGGCAATGAAGGTGATGTGGCAGCTTCTTTGCAGGACCATCAGCATGCAGCGCTACCTAGATCTGGGAGGAAACAGCGGGATCACGGCCTATGAGGCCGGAGAGGACTACATCGCGTTGCAGTTTCACGATGGCAGCGTGTACGTATATGACCATGCCCGGCCGGGCAAGAGGCATGTAGACCAAATGAAACGGCTGGCGCTGTCAGGCCGCGGTCTCACCACCTATCTCAATAAATATGTAAGGTATAACTATGCGCGAAAGCGCTGAAAGGTCCTACTTGCAGATGCCACAATTGTAGTCATGTACCATTGCCTGCCAGTTCTCATAGGTATATTGCTTATTCTCCAGCCGGGCGAGTATCACCGGGCACATGGTAAAGAGGTCCCGCATACTTTTTTTGAAGCCGATGAATTTGAGTGGTATGAAATCTCCATGGCCCAGCTGTATGTACTTTTTCTCCTGCGCTAGTAATGATGGTGCTATGGCCTTGCCTGAGCTGATCATCGCCTCGCTCTCCCGTGTGAGGGTGACAGTGTAGCCATAGACCTTGCATGCTCCTGTGCAGAATACTCGTGAGAAGATATGCCCCCCACCCTCACGCGGATCACTCACAGACTCCAGCACCATGAGTACCGGCTTTGATGCTTCCTCTGTCTGCAGGGCAAATCCCTTCAACTCTACCGGCACATACTCAGTGATGACACCCTCGCTCTCAAAAGCCACCCGCCGCTGATAGTCATAATACACATCCAGAAAGCGAATATCCTTGATCCTGCCATGCACAGTATCGTCATGGAGGGAAATGATATAGCCAGGCTTCCAGCGCCGGGCTTCATCCGGGTCTGTGCTGTTGGGCTGCGCGCAGAGGCTGCCTCCCAGCAGAAGTGCCAGTAGCATGATCGTCAATCTTGACATTGTATTAAGGTATGGTACCTCCTTATACGGCACAGTATTATTATAGTTTCTATATAGGCTGATAGATAGACACTTATCTATGCACATATACTCCGGCAGCAGCTAAAATGAATTGTTTGGCGACGTAAGGCAAGGAATGTGCCAGATGTATATGCACAACACCCGGCAAGGTGTATAGTCGGGCTATCTGCAGGTACCGGCGTTGTAGTCCCGTACTATCTGCTCCCAGTTGTCATAGCTATACTTCTTTTCTTCAATGCCTTTGAGTATCAGTGGGCACGAAGCAAAGAACTCCCGCATGTTATGCTTAAATCCTATTTCTTTGACCAAGGTCATATCAGACTTGATCCTGATCAGCGTGCGCGAGGCCAGTGTCTGCCCGTATCCGTTGGATACATATTCATAGTAGACCAGTTCCTGGCATGGTCCGTCTATAGGTATTTCGCAGAAAACAACGCCGGCACCGCTCAGCTCTCCCGGCACATCTACAGATACCAGTCTGACCTCATTGCCACCATCTCTGTAGCTGTACCCTCTGCTCTTCATAGATGATATGGTCCTCTTGAGGCCATCCTCACCTATGATCACCACTTTGTATTCAAACTCCTCCAGGATCAGATCTGCAAAACGCATTTTCCTGATCATACCCTTCACTGTATCTCCTTTGAGCATGACCACATACCCCGGCTTCCAGAGAGCGGGATCAAGGTCTTCCACTTTGTATATCTTATTTTTCTGTGCCATCGCTGCATAGCAGCAGGTCATGGCCAGCAATGTCAGCAGGTATCTGTTCGTTTTCATTTCAGTTCTATCTCTATGATCACAACGCCGGCCACTCGCCCGGATCTACCTCACTCATCATACCATAGATCACTTCGAATATCTCCTCAGCATTTGGCTTGCTGAAGTAGTCGCCATCGCTACCATATGGAGAGCGGTGCGCCTTGGCAGAAATGGTGCATGGCGGGGCATCCAGATAGCGGTAGATATCCTGATGCTCAAACACCTGCTGGAACATATACGCCGATGCACCACCCGGCACATCCTCATCTATGAAGACCACGCGGTTGGTCCGGCGCACAGACTCACCTATGATACCATTGATATCAAATGGCAGAAGTGTCTGTACATCTATCAGTTCTACAGAGATGCCTGTTTCCTCCAGTAGCTTCATGGCATCCTGTATGATACGCAGGGTAGAGCCATATGACACCACTGTCACATCCGTACCGGCCTCTATGATCTCCGGCACACCGAGCGCCACGGTAAAGGAATCTATATTATCAGGCAGTTGTTCTTTGAGGCGGTAGCCGTTCAGGCATTCTACTACTATGGCCGGTTCATCGCTTTGCAGCAGGGTATTGTACATACCGGCAGCCTGCACCATATTGCGTGGTACGCAGATGTGCATACCGCGTAGCGTGCCGAGCATCATGCCCATAGGCGAGCCCGTGTGCCAGATACCCTCCAGCCTGTGGCCGCGGGTACGGACTATGAGTGGCGCCTTTTGTTTGCCCTTGGTACGGTACTGCAGGCAGGCCAGGTCATCACTGAGTGGCTGCAGGCCATAGAGTAGGTAGTCCAGGTACTGTATCTCGGCTATCGGGCGGAAGCCGCGCATAGCCAGGCCCATACCCTGCCCCATGATGGTAGCCTCGCGGATACCTGTATCAAAGATGCGCAGCTCGCCATACTTGTCCTGTATACCGGCGAAGCCCTGGTTCACATCACCTATCTTGCCTACATCTTCGCCAAAGGCTACTACCTCAGGATACTTCTCAAATATCTTGTCAAAAGCAATATTCAATATTTCAAAGCCGTTCAGCATTTTGCTATCGGCAGAGTATTCTGCTTTCACCTCACGAACTTTCAGCGCGGCCATAGGAGACTCGCTGTGCAGGTGGGAGCTGTAGGTCTGCTGGTACTTTGCCACAAAGCTATCTGTCCATCTGCGCAGCCTGTCTATCGCGCTGAACTCCTGCCCGCGAAACTGGCGTATCACCACTTTAGCAGTCTTGATGATATCCTTGCGGATCGGGTCCATGGCGGTTTCTATAGAGGAGATCGTTTCGTATACTTTTTCCTCGCCGCTCTCAGTAGCCACATCATTCAGCAGCTCTACGAGCTGGGCTATCTCAGCCTTGATCGGCTCGTTAAATTTCCTCCAGGCTGCATTACGGCCGTCTTGTGCTTCTTTCTTTGCCACCTGCTCTATGGCCTGGAGTTCTTGCTCGTCAGCTATCTCATTTGCCAGTATCCACTCGCGAAACTTCTTGATACCGTCGTAGTCCTTCTCCCACTGCAGGCGCTCCGCATTCTTGTAGCGCTCATGAGAGCCGGAGGTAGAGTGGCCCTGCGGCTGAGTGACCTCTGTGATGTGGAATAGTGCCGGCCTGTGCGTCTTGCGCATATTTTCTATCCCTTTGCGGTAGGTAGCTACCAGCTTAGGATAATCCCAGCCTTCGCAGACATAGATGTCATACCCATCGCCCAGTTCATTTACATTGAAACCGCTGAGCGCTTCTGATATCGAGCTCTTGGTAGTCTGATATTTCTTAGGCACGGATATGCCATAGCCATCGTCCCACACACTCACTGCCAAAGGTACACGCAGTACACCGGCAGCATTGATCGTCTCCCAGAAGATCCCCTCGCTGGTAGAGGCATCACCTATCGATACGTAGGATACCTCATCTCCACGATTAGTAAAGTTTGACGACTGCTCACCCAGTTCTTCATTCTGGCGGTAGAGCTTAGATGCCAGTGCGATACCCAGTGAGCGCGGCATCTGCGAGGCAGTAGGAGATGCATCTGCAGTAGAGTTATACCTGGCGGTGAGATCCAGCCACTGGCCGTTCTCATCCTGCATCGGCGTGGCAAAGTGCGCATTCATCTGGCGGCCGGAGCTGAATGGATCAGCGCCCGGATCAGGATTGGCATATAGCTGTGAAAAGAACTGCTCTACGGTCAGCTCACCCAGAGCCATCATCCATGTCTGGTCGCGGTAGTAGCCGCTGCGCCAGTCGCCATGGCGGAATGTCTTGGCCAGGGCCACCTGTGCCAGCTCCTTGCCATCGCCGAATATGCCAAACTTAGCCTTGCCGGTCAGTACTTCTTTGCGCCCCATGAGGCTCATCTCACGGCTGGCCATAGCGACCTTGTAGTCGCGCAGTACTTCTTCTTTAAATTGCTCTAACGATATCTTGTGCCCTTCGGCAGCCGCTGCACCAGCAGCAGGCGCATAGGCTTTTCCTGCTTCAATACTCATAGGCCGAAAAATACGAAAAATGGGGCAAATGGACTTTGACCGGTCCATCAGTCCTTTAACTGCTGCTGGACCTGCTCCAGTTGTTTGATCACATCATTGATAGGCGCGAGCTGCTTGCGCGCCGTACGCGGACGGATGTAAAACCAGGCCAGCCCTATCCAGCCAAATGTGACCAGATAGGCTATCAGTCCGTATCTGCGTCCCAACATCGTGGCATATTCTATCATGTATAGCGCCATACCGGCAGACAGCAGGATGTAGTATGCAGTCATGATCGTTTTTTGCAGGTACTCCTGCCGCTGCCTCAGGCGCAGCATCTGCGCCAGGTAGCTGGCGGTATCCATATCCGGCTCCGTGCGAAAGAGGAACTGAAGCATAGAGGTAGATGCCACTATATACAGTAGCATGGCAAGTATGCAAAGTACGATACCGATCTTCGTAGTCAGCATCTGGGGCTGATAGTGTATCCATACCCAGGCGATGAATATAGATGTCAGCACCAGTAGCAGATTACCCCATATCATTTTGTTGAGTGCTTTTCTTTTCACCGTGGTGGCGCGCGTGAGCAGGGCCGTGATATCCGGCGCGGGAGCTGCTATACCCGCACCCCAGAGTGCCTTCAGGTCATCATTATTGTCCATCATAGTGCTTAAATTTTTCTGTTAGCTTATCTTTTATCCTGTGGATCTTGACCCTGACATTGCCCTCCGAGATGCCTACTATAGAGGCTATCTCTGCCTGCGGTAGCCCCTCCAGCTCCAGTGAGATGATGATCCTGTCTGTCTCGCTGAGCTCCGATATTGCCTTGTAGAGGTAGGCTATTTTGCCCTCCGGCGCTGCTTCATGCTTCTCGGCTATCTGCTCCGGCATATTGGAGCGCGGCATTCTTTTATCGCGCTCTATCTGGCGCAGGCATTGATTTGACGCGATACGGAATATCCAGGTGCCTATAGCCGCCTCGCCGCGAAACTGTGGCAGCTTCTCCCACACTGTGACAAAGGTCTCCTGCGCCACGTCCTGGGCATGGGCGGCATCATTCAGGTAGCCCATGCAGAGGCGGTAGACCCGGCTCCAGTACTGATCGTATATTTCTTTGAAGTCCTGCATTGCTATTTGACAAAGCTTTTCAGTTGTGCCTCGTACCAGTCTTTGTCATCATACATGATGAAATGTAAACCTTTTGTAGCATATCGGTAGTCGCCCGTCTTCAGCAGCTTGTATTGATCTTCTATGGCAGGTTTGAAGTTGGCAAAATAGGACTCCAGAAGGATCAGCGCAGGGCACTTCACAGCGCTTAGCTTTGAGCGCAGGTCGGTATTAGAGAAGTCGCAGAACATGCCCGCAAAGACAGCCCTGTCCGACTTTACAGACCAGTCTAGTACCTGTGCTCTGTGTGCGGTATCTGCCATGAGCATCGCCATAGTGCCTTGCTGCATCTGCATAAATTGTGCGTCCGGCATTGCCTTAAATTGGGCGATGGAAGTAGAACAATCTACTTTGTCTTTGGCCTGTGCTGCTGGATCCCGCATAGCCGCGAGGAATGGCAGTGCGTCTACCACTACCACCTGCGCTGGCAGGTCAGGATAGTCTGCCGCTATGGCCAGCGCCATGGCACCGCCCATACTATGTCCGATTATGACAGGCTTATTGATCTTATGCTTCACTATATACGCTGCGATAGCCTTCTCCCAGTTTTTGAAAGTGGGCTCGCCACTGGCAGGCACACCAGCAAAGCCCGGCATGGTCAGCGTGTAGCAGGTATGATCTTTTTCAAAGAGCAGGCGGGTATCATCCCATACAGCGCCGGAGGAGGCAAAGCCGGGGATGAAGATGACTGCCTTGTCTCCATGGCCGGCTACTTTGACCTGAAAGGGTGTTGCGTCCTGTCCAAATACATTGATGCAAAGCGCTCCGAAAGCCAGCATAATGAAGAGGAGGACGTATTTTTTGCGGTTGTCTGCGTACATGATCTTGGTTTTTATTTCCCTTTGGAGACAAGACCGGATGAAATGTTACACCCTGGTCGCAAAAAAATCTTTCAGGCTATGGGAATCCACTGTGTATAAGCTATGGATAACCTCATTTGTGGTAACAATAAAATTCATAGATTTGGCATTCTTATCATTAAAAATCAAGTATAAATGGGTTATCTCTTCACATCGGAGTCAGTCTCCGAAGGACATCCGGATAAAGTAGCTGATCAGATATCTGACGCGCTTATTGATAATTTTCTCGCATGGGATCCATCGTCTAAGGTAGCGTGTGAGACCCTCGTCACGACAGGCCAGGTGATACTAGCTGGTGAGGTGAAGTCTAAGGCATACCTCGATGTGCAGACCATAGCCCGTGAGGTAGTATCTAAGATAGGCTATACCAAGTCTGAATACATGTTTGAAGCAAACTCATGTGGTGTACTCTCTGCTATCCATGAGCAGTCTGCAGATATCAATCAGGGCGTAGAGCGCACCAAGAAAGAAGATCAGGGCGCCGGTGACCAGGGTATGATGTTCGGCTATGCGACCAATGAGACTGATGACTATATGCCGCTCGCGCTCGACCTGGCTCACAAGCTGCTGATAGAGCTCGCAGCCCTGCGCCGTGAGAATAAAGAGATCAAGTACCTGCGCCCTGATGCCAAGTCTCAGGTGACACTGGAGTACAATGACCAGAACCAACCTGTGCGCATCGATGCGATCGTAGTCTCTACACAGCACGATGACAATGTAAAGCTGGAGAAGATCAAGAAGGACATCGTCAATATCCTGATCCCTCGTGTGAAGGCTAAGTACAAGAAGTACGCTCACTTCTTTGACAATAAGATCAAGTACCATATCAACCCTACGGGTAACTTCGTAATAGGTGGCCCTCACGGTGACACAGGCCTCACCGGCCGCAAGATCATCGTAGATACCTACGGTGGCAAAGGTGCGCACGGTGGTGGTGCCTTCTCTGGCAAGGACCCATCTAAGGTAGACCGCTCAGCGGCCTATGCTACACGCCACATAGCCAAGAACCTGGTAGCTGCCGGCCTCTGCGATGAGGTGCTGGTACAGGTATCCTACGCTATCGGTGTGGCACAGCCTATGGGTATCTTTGTGAATACCTATGGCACTGCCAAAGTAAAACTGAACGACGGCCAGATAGCCAAGATCGTAGAGAAGGTGTTTGACATGCGCCCTTACTTCATAGAGCAGCGCCTGAAGCTGCGTAATCCTATCTACTCTGAGACCGCAGCCTATGGCCACATGGGCCGCAAGAATGAGGTGGTAGAGAAGACCTTCACCGCGCCGGATGGCAAGAAGAAGAAGGTAAAGGTAGAGCTCTTCACCTGGGAGAAGCTCGACTATGTATCTAAGGTCAAGGCTGCCTTTAAGCTGAAATAATCACATTGTGCAATACTTTACAGAGCCGCTCTTACACTATGAGCGGCTTTTTTACGTCTTATACTCAGCCTGTTGGGTAGTTTTTAGAGGCTTTTGACCCGTCAGGTGGTGGATAGGATGTTTGTAATCGGGACAGCCCTATTTGTTTATATGAAAAAAAGCGTTTTTTTCGCCGACAATTAAAAGGAGACCATACTATGTTTTGGACACTGGAATTAGCATCATACCTGGAGGAAGCACCTTGGCCAGCTACTAAGGACGACCTGATAGATTTCTCTATCCGCTCCGGCGCACCTGTAGAGGTGATAGAGAACCTGCAAGAGCTGGACGACGATGAGGAGCTCTATGAGGGCATAGAAGATATATGGCCCGACTACCCTACCAAAGAAGACTTTTTCTTTAACGAAGAAGAATATTAATCAGAGACGCCTCACTTTGTGGGGCGTTTTGATTTACCTGTCAGCTAGCCCAAAAGATATTTCAATAGCTTCGATAGTAATCCTTGAGTCTTATTTTCGTTTGAGCCCGGTCCTCTCACAGTGGTATATTCTAATGGGCCATCTCTTTTAACTTTAATAGTTTCATCGATTGACATACTAAAGTCTATTAGATTCAATGTAAAACCTACATTGATATCTCCATACATATAGGACCACATATCTCCTGTGACTGCGTTTCCCACTTGGGTCGTGACATATATACCATACACTTGATAGTCTGGTGATACTTCTTCTTTTAGTCCGTTATGATCAAAAATAAGTATGGAGTAATGCGTACTGGCTATGAAATAATCCGGTGCCGTGGTACTAATCGCACTCTCAAAAAGTGGATACTCATGTGATTGATAGATAAGCCTTCTATTTTCAATATCTATGAGGTATCCTATACCTCCTGCTATGACGAATGCGCAAGCACCGTCAAGATCAATAACAACCTTATCAAATGCCGCAGGATATCGTGGTCGAGCAAAGCATCCCAGCCACTTCGTATCATTACCAGAGTCAAACTCTACCCACAATTTATCATGAAAATGCTCACCGAAATGGTGTTCGGGGTAACTTCCAGAAGGAGGTACAAAATCCAATAATTTTGCGCTCATGGGTCCGGAGTTTAAAATATAAGGTCGTGTACAGATCTACTGCCTCTTATTCATCTCATCGCGTATGCGTGCAGCGCGCTCGTAGTCCTCATTCTCTATGGCATGCTGCAGGGCTTCGTTGAGCTCGTCTGCCGACATGTTTGAGAAATTGGTACTGGCACCGGGCTGGGCTGAGACTGAGGTGAGCTCCTCTATGCGCTTTTCCAGGTCGCCCTCAGAGACTGCGCCTCCGGCCTCCATGGTGGCATCGGCCTCTACACCGGCCTCTTCGAGTATATCTTCATTCACATAGATCGGGCACTCAAAGCGTACGGCCAGCGCCAGTGCATCTGAGGTACGGGAGTCTATCTCTACGGTCTCTATCGCATTGCTGAATACCAGATTGCTGTAGAACACGCCATCGAGCAGCTTGCTGATATAGATATACTGCAGCTCCAGGCCAAAGGTATCACAGACGGTCTTCATCAGGTCGTGTGTGAGCGGGCGTGACGGCTTCATATTATCCAGCGCTACGGCTATGGCCTGCGCCTCAAATCCACCTATCACGATCGGCAGCCTGCGCGTACCCTCTACCTCTCCCAGCACTACGGCAAAGGAGTGTGACTGAGTGACACTATGCGAGAGGGCTATGATCTCCAGTTCGATCTTTTTCATTGCATCCGAAATATAGGACTAAATCGCAAATCCCAAACTCTTATTTCATACCGTAAGAAAAAATATTTACCTTGACCAAACCGAGATCATTCCGTCCATGCATTTTACGCTCAAACACTATCGCGAGCTAAGCCTCGACGAGCTCTATACTATCCTGCGGCTGCGCCAGCGCGTATTTGTACTGGAGCAGCATTGCGCCTTTGTAGACTGCGATGACCAGGACCAGCAGAGCTGGCACCTGATGGGCTATGCAGCTGACGGTACACTGGCTGCCTACAGCCGGCTGCTGCCTGTGGGCCTCTCCTATCCCGGCTATGCCTCTATAGGCCGCGTGGTGAGCGAGCCTGCCCTGAGGCGCGAGGGATATGGCAGGATACTGATGGAGGAGTCTATCAGACGCTGCGGAGAGCTGTTTCCCGCCGCTCCGCTTAAAATTGGCGCACAACTCTATCTCAAGAAGTTCTATGAAAGCTTCGGATTTCAGGCAGTTGGCGATGTGTATATAGAGGACGATATAGAGCACATACACATGGTGCGTCCCTAGGCCTCTATCACGAGGCCGTCATAGGCTATCTTTACGTTGGCGGGCAGCCTGCCCTCCATGGCCGCATGCAGGCCAAACTGATGGCTCATGTGTATGAGGTAGGCCGTCTCAGGCTGCAGCTCTGCTATGAGCGCCAGCGCCTCCTCCAGCGTATGATGCGCGATATGCTCATTGGCATGGAGTGCATTGACCACTAGGGTGCGGACACCTTTCAGCTTTTCCTTTTCGCTGTCTGATATGGTCTTGGCATCTGTGATGTAGGCAAAGTCCGCTATGCGGAAGGCAAGTACCGGGAGCTTATAGTGCATGACCTCTATGGGTGTGATACGCACGCCCTGTACCTCAAAGGTCTCATGTGACACGCGGTGAAACTTTACCTTGGGCGCAAAGGCATAATCTACCTCGCGAAAGGCATACGGGTACTGCTCATGTATCATGGCCTCTGCATGGCGGTCGCAGTAGAGGTCTACCACCTGGCCCTGCAGATAATTGAAGGGGCGGATATCGTCCAGGCCGCCGATGTGGTCACGGTGACCATGTGTGATGAGCAGTGCGTCTATCGTCGTCACATTGGCCCGCAGCATCTGGTAGCGAAAGTCGGGACCGGCGTCTATCACGAGCACCTTGCCATCTACCTCTACCATAGCGGAGGTGCGCAGGCGCTTGTCACGCGGGTCTGTAGAGGTGCAGACCTCACAGCTGCAGCCTATGATAGGCACGCCGCCAGATGTACCGGTACCGAGAAAAGTCACCTTCATATCACAAATATAGGATTAAGTACAGCGCGACCAACCTGTGATGCTATAGCTGCAGGTATACACCCTCTGCAAACTTGATACAGCTACTATTGGCGGGCTCGGCTACGTAGAGAGTATCGAGGCGGATGGGTACGGCCTCAGGGTTTTGTTCATTCCAGCGCATGGCATTGGCGAGGCCGAGGGCATGATTTAGCACGTAGCTGACGCGGCGGTTGTATTCTGCCGGTGTGTTACTCTTGGGTATACCGAAAGCATCCATCTGTTTGGCAGGGTCTATCTGCTCTTCGGCCTTCTCCGTATCTGCCTGTGTGCGGCGCAGGATAAACTGGACCATATTGCCCTTGAGGCGGCCTGTGAGCGCGCCGGAGATGAGCCGCGCCTCAAAGACCTGCTCTACGGCCTCCATATGCTCTATGATGGTTTCATGATCGGCATAATAACTTTTGAGGCGATGCCACTGGCGGGTGCTGGTGCGGAGCGCGCTGAGCGCCTGGCCGAGGTAGAGGATGGTAGTATCGTATGAAAGGTCATCGACCGCGGTGATGAGTTGCTGTGTTTTCTCAATGGTCCATTTGAGGGCATTGGCATTGCCGAATGGTGCTGACATAGGTGGGAGTTCTTAGATTCTATATAATGCAAATATATGTATTAATGGCGATATTTGCAATTTAAGTCAATTGTATAATTATCCTCAAAAGTGCGCTCGGAGAAATTGTTTGTCCGACGTATTAGGTTTTAATTAATTGAATTGTATATATTAACACATTTCTTAAAAAATACTTTTGATAGACGTATCGCTTTGAGCCTATGTGCCTCCACCCCTGCCCCCGCCAGCGGCGTATAGAAATACAGCCCTCCAAACCTTTCCCGACTACATCGGGATCGGCGACCTAAAGGGAGGCTTTAATACAAAATCCTTGTGACAGCGGGTGGAGGTGTTGTTTCTGCCCAGCGTTGTAGTTGGCGGGGACGCCAACCACGGGCGGTAAACATGTCTTATGAGGTCGTGTATCTCCACCACCCCTGCCCACGCCAGCCGCGGATAGAATACAGCCCTCCAAACCTCCCTAAAGGGAGGCCTTAATACAAAATACAGGTGACAGCGCGTGCAGGTGTTGTTTCTACCCAGCTTTGTGGTTGGCGGGGACGCCAACCACGGGCGGGAATTTTGAGAAAATGCTAGAAGACTATGTTTAATTCATTCGTCACCGCACACTCATGCGGCGGATCATGATAGAGAAGATAGATGGGAAGTGGCGCTTCATCCAGACGCCAAGATTTTCTTTGAAGCCGCCTATGACGATCTCTTCTTTCTCCTTTTTGATAGCATCTACTATGGTGCGGGCGGTGTAGTCTGCGCGGAGTCCGTTGCCGGTGGCGCTGTCCATACTGCGCAGGGGGGCGCCGTCTGCGGTGAGGGCATTCATAGTGATATTGGTACTGACGAAGCCGGGGCAAACGATCAGCACGCGTAGCCCGTCGTCATAGCACTCCGCACGCAGCGAGTCAAAGAAACCATGCAGTGCATGCTTAGAGGCTGAGTAGCCACTGCGCCAGGGCGAGCCGAATTTGCCCACTGCGGAGCTGACGGCCACGAGCATACCGCTTTTGCGTGCGAGCATGGATGGCAGCACGGCTTTACTCAATGCAAGTGTGCCAAAGAAATTGACCTCCATCAGCTCGCGGTCTACCTCTACCAGTGTATCGCGCGCCATAGAGCGCTGGCTGATGCCGCCATTATTGATGAGCACATCTACATGGCCAAATCTCTCTATGACCGCCTGCACCTGGGGCGAGTAGTCCTTATTGTCTGCGAGGTCCAGGGGGACTATGAGATACCGGTCTGCTGCGAGGCCCGCTGTGCGTATCACACGCTCCATCTCCTGCCGGCGGCGGGCAGAGAGCACGATCTTTGCGCCTTCTTTGGCGCAGGCATAGACCAGCTCCTCTCCTATGCCGGAGGTGGCGCCGGTGATCCAGACTATTTTATCTTGCAGTGTTGCCATAGATGACTTTTACGGGGATGGATAAAACGGATGCGGGGCGTATGCTGTCATTCCTGTAGGTCTGTACACCCTTGTCATAGCGCAGCTCCAGAAATATGTCCCCCTTGCTATTGAAAAACAACTCCCGCTCGCGGTAGGTGCCGTCATACTGCACGTAGCCTATGAGTTTGCCTTTGTAGTAGTTCTCCCGTACGTCCAGCACACCTGTGGGGCCCAGGTGATCTACTGCACCAGTTTTGAGCGTGACACGCGGCTCGATATAAAGAAACTCACCACGCTGGCCGAAGGCATTGCGCACCTTGACGATCTCATCTATAGAGCTATGATGCACGGTAGTGTGCGTGGCATCGACCTTCACGATGGTCCACGGCTGCGGTGGCTTTTGCGCGGATGCGCAGATACTATATGTGGCACACAGGAGGTAAATAAAGAGTCGCGGCATATTTCCTTTTGTGATAGAAAAATAACTGCTTTTCTGATAGCAGGGTAAAATTTTCTGCCATCTCATCCGTGTATCTATGAAATCCCAACCCATGGCCTCTCTGATAGACTCCCTGAGCCGAAGTATTTTCGATAAAGCGACGCTGACCTACAAGCAGCAAATAGCGCCGCATACCTATCATATCCGCCTACAGGGGGAGGCACTGCGCGGGCATATCTTCACGGCGGGTGAGCACCTGCGGCTATTCGTAGGGATAGGTCGTGATACTGCTATGAATAGCAAGGTGCGCACGTACTCCATCTGGGCATTTGACACGGCTACGGGCACCGCAGACCTGGCCATCTGCACGCATAGCAATGGTATAGGTAGCCGATGGATACGGGAGGTAGCTGTGGGTGAGGCCATACACTATATGGGGCCAAAGGGCAAGCTGGTGATAGATGCTGCCGCCAAGTCCCACCTGCTGATAGGAGATGCCTCTGCCCTCTCACACCTGTATGCTATCCGGTCCCAGCTCACAGCGGCACAGACCGCTGCCGGCATACTCTACACTCCTGACGATAGTGACCACTACGCCGACCTGAGCGGCGAGAGGCCATTTGAAGTGGTAAGGGGGCACTATGACCAGACGGAGGCTATCATCCATGCAGCGGAGCGGCTGCGGACGGTCCTGCCTCCTGCCCTGACCATCTACCTGGCCGGAGACATGCGGATCTGCAAATCCCTGGGACGTCACTTTCGCGAAAAATGGCCTCAGGCGGAGGTTCGGAGCAAGGGTTTCTGGATGCCTGGCAAGGTAGGCCTTGATTAATAAATCGTTACAACATCATTTTATTTAATTGATAATCAATTATTTTGAGTTTGCCTAAAATATTACCACTAATTAAACGTTTGTTTTAATCAAACAGTTGTTTAATATTGCATCCGCAAACGCAGATCATGGAAATAACAGACAAAAAAGCAGCGATCCTGGCCGAGGCAGAGAAGCTCTTCGCACAAGAGGACTTTGATGCCGTGAGCGTAAGGGACCTGGCCAAAGCGGCCAATGTCAATATCGCGATGATCTCCTACTACTTTGGCTCAAAGGAGAAACTGTTTGAAGAGCTGATCATATCGCGCATGGCCAACTCCCAGACCACGATACAGGCCATAGCCACCGATCCGACCATGAGCTCTATAGACAAGGTGATGGCCGTGGTAGACTTCTACACCGACCGGCTGATGAATAATCCGGGCGTACACAGGATGATCAACCGCGAGCTATCCAACAGTAGCCGCCCTCAGCTGCGCGACCTGCTGCTGAGCAAGATAACCACCAACAAAGAGTACCTCTCTATGATGATGGAGGAGGGCAAGAAGAAAGGTGAGTTTCGCGAGGATGCAGATGTAGGGCTGGCTATGATCAACCTCTTTGCCTGTATACAGTATATCGTAGGCTCCTCCTACTACTCCTGCAAGATGCTGGACGTGCCTACCGAAGCCCAGCTATTTGATAAAGAATTCAGACAACGTATCAAGACCTATTTCAAAGATCTATTCTCCCACTATTTACTTAAAAAATAACACCCATGTTCTCAAGAGTATCAAAAAAGATCCCCCTCCTGCTGCTGGCACTGACCGTGCTGACCAGTGTGCAAGCCCAGCAGGTACGCAGGCTCACGCTGGATGAGGCTGTATCGCTAGGGATGGACTATAGTAAGCAACTCCAGATCTCTCAGTCGCGCGAGGTAGCGTCTAAGGCGAAATACCAGCAGCAGTTTGCCAGTGCAGCACCGAGTGTATCGCTCAACTCGCAGTACCAGCACCTCAGTACCAATATTGATGAAATCAAATTTGCTACCGGACTAGACCCGGCGACAGGTACACCTAAATACCAAACGATAAGCGTCTCTATCCACGACCAGTTTTACAATACGCTTTCCATCTCGCAAGTCGTTTTCGCAGGCCTGCGCGGATTCAACCTGCTCAAGATGAGCAAGGACCAATGGATGGCAACAGCTTTTGACGTAGCTGCAGACCGGGCTACGATCAAGAATAATATCATAGTGAGCTACTACAACCACTACAAGCTGCTCCAGTCTAAAAAAGTAGTAGAGGAAAATATCAAAGTGACAGACCAGCGCATGAAGGATATTCAGAATCTTCAGTCTGTAGGCATGGCACTGAAAAATGATGTGCTACAGATAGACCTGAACCGCTCCAGCCTGCAGCAGAGCCTGGCAGATGTACAGAGCGCGATAGATGTGAGCAACTACAACCTGGGCATCATGCTCGGCCTGCCGGAGAATACGCAGATAGAAGTAGCTGACGCTAGCATTTTCGCTCAGAAGCCGGACTACAACCTGAGCCAGGGCCTGCAGACCGCCACCACCGGCAGGAATGAGATCAAGGCCGGCAACCTGCGCGTGGATGCAGCCTTCAGGCAACTGAGGTATACACGCGGTATGTACAGTCCGATCCTGAGCGCAGGATTCAACTACTACTATAGCAAGCCTAACCAGCGTGTGTTTATAGAAGATCAGATCAGGTTTCACGACTCGTGGGATATAGGTGTAAAGCTGAGCTGGAATATCACTAACATCTTCACAGCAAACCTCTACAGCAAGGAAGCCAAGGCTAATATCAAGCTGGCACAAGCCAGCCAGGAGCTGACAGCCGATAATATCAAGATGGAAGTGAACAGCAACTACAGCGCCTACAGGAATGCACTGGACAAGATCAAGCTCAGTGAGAAATCAGTAGAGCAGGCCAATGAGAACCAGCGCCTGACCAAGGACCAATACTCCAATGGTGTAAAAAATGTGACAGACATGCTCAATGCAGACAACCTGGCTGTGACCACTCAGATCAACCTGGTAAATGCCCGCATAGATGCCGAGATAGCCTACGCCAAACTCATGAAAGCCACAGGAAACGAATAATCAATCTCATAAACTCAATAAACAACAACATAGTCATGGAAAATACTGAAACCAAAAAGAAATTTAATATCGCTCCGATCATAGGCGGTATCATAGGCATAGTCGTCCTCGTATTTGTAGTGCGCCAGGTGATCTACTCTATGCACAATGAAGACACGGACAACTCCCAGATAGAGGCCAATATAAACCCGATAGTACCTAAGGTGGCGGGCTTCATACAAGAGATACGCGTAAAGGATAATATGCTGGTGCACAAAGGTGACACACTGGTGCGCATAGACGACCGTGACCTGCAGCTGAAAGTAAAGCAAGCTGAAGTAGCCCTCGCACAGGCACAGGCCAACGTAGAACTGGCACGCGCCAATCAGGGCTCTACCAGCGCCAATGTAAATGTAGCTACCAAGGATATCAATCCGGCTCAGAGCGCGATAGATGCAGCACAGGTACGCGTATGGCAGGCTACACAGGACTATGACCGATTTAAGAAGCTGCTCGACCTCGGCTCAGCTACCCAGCAGCAGTTTGACAATGCTAAGGCTGCAAAGGAACTGGCTGAGAAGCAACTGGAGCAGGCACAGAAGTCAGTAGCCAGCTATCAGGCGCGCCTAGCCGCCAGTAGCAGCAACCTGAACGTGAGCGCCAACAACCTGAAGGTGGCACAGATACAGGTAGAGCAGAAGCAGGAAGAACTGGACCTGGCCAAACTGAACCTGAGCTATGCTACTATCGTGGCACCATGTGATGGCTACGTATCTAAGAAGAATGTACAAATGGGTCAACTGGTGTCTGTGGGCCAAAACCTCTTTGCAGTAGTAGATGAGAGTGAGATGTGGGTAGTGGCAAATTTCAAAGAAACACAGATAGAGAAGATGAAGGTAGGTCAGAAGGTAAAGATAGAAGTGGATGCATATCCTCACTCTGAGTTTGAAGGTACGATAGAGTCTATGTCTGCTGCTACGGGCGCCAAGTTTGCGCTGCTGCCTCCGGATAATGCTACAGGCAACTTTGTGAAAGTGGTACAGCGTATCCCTGTGAAGATCATACTGGATAAGAACCAGGACAAGGAACATCCGCTCCGCGCAGGTATGAATGTAAAAGCAGTAGTGAAAGTATCTTGATAATGTGCTAATGAGTTGATTTGAAAATTTGAAAATGGAATACAGGAGCTATGCTCGTTCCATTTTCAAGTTGACTGATCTTCAAATTCAAATCTGGAAACAATGAATCAGAATTCAACATTAGAATACGGATGGCGGCGGACCATCATCACGATCACGGTCGTAGCCTGCTCCCTGCTGGAGCTGATAGATACTACCATCGTGAATGTGGCCACCACGCACCTGATGGGAAACCTCGGTGCCACGCTCAGCGAGATCAGTTGGGTGATAGCCGCCTACAGCATAGCCAATGTCATCGTAGTACCGATGGCAGCCTGGCTCTCTATCAAACTGGGCCGCAAGAATTACTTCGGCGGATCGGTGATACTATTTACCCTCGCATCACTGATGTGCGGCTTCTCGGACAATATCAATATGCTTATTTTCTTCCGCTTCCTGCAGGGTATGGGTGGCGGTGCGCTACTGGCCACCTCACAGACCATCCTCACTGAGATATACCCACCTGAGGAGCGGGGCAAGGCCAGCGCCCTCTATGGCATCGGTGTGATAGTAGGCCCTACGCTGGGCCCTACGCTCGGTGGCTATATCGTAGAGAACTGGCACTGGTCCATGATCTTCTTTGTCAATATACCGGTGGGTATCATCGCGGCCTTCCTCACTTTCACCTTTATCCGTGATGTGAACTATGTGACACCGGAGATGAAAAACTCTAAGGTAGACTGGACAGGTATCCTGCTGCTGGTGGTAGGTGTAGGTGCACTACAGCTCGTACTGGAAAAAGGTGACTCGGAAAACTGGTTTGAGACAGGATACATCATCATATCTACGGTGGTAGCCATCTTTGGCCTGCTAGGATTTATAGTCTGGGAGTTTATCACAGACCATCCGATAGTAGACCTCCGAGTACTGCGCAAGGGTAATGCGGCCATCGGTACGGTACTATCTTTCATACTGGGTTTCGGGCTCTTCTCCTCTACCTTCATCTATCCGATCTTTGTACAGCGTTTCCTGGGCTTTACAGCCCTGCAGACGGGCCTCTCTATGCTGCCGGGTGCGCTGGTGAGCGGATTTATGATGCCGGTAGTAGGTGTCATGCTGTCTAAGGGTGCCAAGCCTAAATGGCTGCTACCTTTTGCCTTTGGGATATTTGCGCTCTTCACACTACTGATGTCTAATATCATCACCTCGCAGACTGGAGAGCATAACTTCTTCTGGCCGCTGATACTGCGCGGTGTGGGACTGGGATTCCTCTTTGTACCGCTCACTACGCTGTCCCTGGGTGGCCTGAGTGGCAAGGATATCGGCTCTGCAGCAGGCCTCACGGCTATGATCCGCCAGCTGGGTGGTTCATTTGGTGTGGCTATCTGCTCCAGCTTTATCACACACATGACCTTCGTGCACCGTGCAGACCTGATCACCAAGGCTACGATGTATGACAAGTCTACACAGGACTATCTCGCCGGCCTCACGGCCAGCATGATGGCCAAAGCAGGCGATATGGTAAAAGCTACCAACATGGCTTATGCTTCACTGGAGTACAATATCACCAGCCAGGCTACAATTTTGACCTACATTGATACGTTCCAATACCTGGGTATCTTCTTCCTGATGGTGATACCACTGATACTATTTGCAAAAGATACAGCACCCGTCAAAAAAGAAGACCTGGAGGCGGCGAGCCACTAGATATTTGTGATTGTTGATTTATGATTTAAATACAACAATAAAGACATAGCATAGCTACAACTCGAATTGGGTTTTAGGTTAGGGGGGCGGGAGAAATCCTGCCCCCCTTTTTTTCACCTCACCTATCTGCCTTCGGCATCTTTCCTCTCCGAGGGAGAGGAAAGAACTTTTCGACTAGAAGTAATTGCTTTACCAGTATATGAATACCATAAAGAACGATGCCATCTCTTGGAGAGATGGCATCGTTAATTGTTTGATAAGCTATACTTGTTTACAGGTCGTAGTTCAGTACGATGCCATGGCTCTTGGGGTGGCTCTGGCAGGTGAGGACGTAGCCCTTGGCTATCTCGCCGTCTGTGAGTGACTCGCGGTCGTCCATCTCTACCTTGCCGGCTATCAGCTTGGCGCGGCAGGTGCAGCAGGCGGCTACCATGCAGGAGTATGGCGGATCGTAGCCGGCATCGAGCGCAGCGTGCAGAATGGTCTCCTTCTCCGTCACATCAAATTCTACTTCATTGCCATCATAGATGATCTTCACCTTGGTCTTGCCGGTGAATGGCACATCAGATACCGTAGCGGCACCTACATCAGCAGATACGCGGTCCTCCTCCAGCTTGGCAGTGAAATACTCTATGTGTACACGATCCTTAGGTATATCGAGCAGGGCCAGGGCGCCTTCTACTTCCTTCATCATAGGTGTAGGACCGCATATGAAAAACTCCGCACGCTGGAAGTTGAGATCCGTATTCTCGCGCAGCAGTTTCAGCGCCATGTCTTTTACGATAAAACCAGAGTAGCCGGTCCAGCCTTCTTCAGACTTGTCCAGTATGTGTACTACGCGTACGCGGCCGGCATACTTAGTCATCCACTCCTCCAGGTGCTGGCGGAAGATGATGCTCTTTGTATCGCGATTGCCATAGAAGAGTGTGACCTTGCTCTTTGGCTCTTTGAGCAGGACGGACTTCAGTATGGAGAATATGGGTGTAATGCCCGAGCCTCCGGCGAAGAGGATATAGTGCTTCTCATTATTAGCATCGAGCGCTGCGGGATGGAAATTGCCCATAGGCTCCATGACCTCTACCTCTACACCCGGCTTCAGTTTATCATTCACATGGTTAGAGCCCTTGCCGCCCTGTACGCGCTTCACAGCTATAGTCATCGGCTCGCCTGCATACGGAGAGCTGCAGAAGGAATAGCTCCTATTGATATGCTCACCATCTATATTGAGGCGGAGGGTGGTGTACTGGCCGGGCTGGAAAGCATAATTGGCCAGGAGGCTATCTGGTACTTCAAACGATACAGACACAGAGTCACCTGTTTCATTGACCACTGTCTGCACCTTGAGCTTATTGAATTGAGGCATCACTTATTTTTATTTACGGGGCAAATATGCAAATAGTATTGAGTAGTTGGTATTGAGTAGTGAGACTAATGCAGTACACTACAAACCGATAAGGCCGGAATAACCCGGCCTTATGGAAATATGATAACAAGAGGTCTAGCAGTAATGTTCGAAAACCTTCTTGAGGTGCTCGGAGATGGTAGCGGCAGAGTTGCCCTCTATCTGATGGCGCTCTACGAAGTGTACGAGTTTGCCATCCTTAAACAGGGCCATAGACGGGCTGGACGGAGGATACGGCAGCGTGTACTGGCGTGCTTTGTCCACGGCCTCCTTATCCACACCGGCAAATACGGTGACGAGGTGCGTAGGGAGCTTGGCAGCTGACTGCACGGTATTTTTCAGCGCGGGGCGGGCAGCACCTGCTGCGCAGCCGCATACAGAGTTGAAGAAAAGGAAGGTCGTACCTTCTTTATCAGCCATGGCAGTATCTACATCTGCTGCACTGGTGAGTTCCTTGAATCCTACACCTGTGAGATCTGCCTTCATCGGCGCTACTAGTTCTGCTGGATACATTTTTTTGATTTATGATTTTTGATTGTTGATTTATGATTACTTGTTCTTGCGATTGTTTTGGTTGGTACTACATAAATCCAAGTTCGAGCTTCGCCTCCTCACTCATCATATCCTGATTCCATGCTGGCTCAAATACCAGCTCTACTACGGCATCTGTCACAGCGGATACGCTTTTCACTTTCTCCTCTACCTCTCCCGGCAGCGTACCTGCCACGGGGCAGCTGGGCGATGTGAGCGTCATGACCACCTCTACCACGTTTCCGTCCATCACATTAACCTCGTAGATCAGGCCCAGCTCATAGATATTCACCGGTATCTCGGGGTCAAATATAGTTTTCAGCACCTCTATGACGGCAGCCTTGATTTCTTCTTTTGATCTTTCTTCGGACACGGAGGCAAATTTAGACCAATTCTAAATAAGATGTATAAGTAAGGACGGATTTTGAGCAATTTTATGTTGCAACGGCTATCAAAAGGGGCTATAGAAATGTATAGCTGTCCTTTGGCTGGTACAATTTATAGCCCGGGGCCTGCGTTTGGGTAGATGGTTGTCTCTGCAAACCCATATATTTGTCCTAAACGCTCCGGCATTGAAGAAGTACCTGACCAAGACACTCCTCTACAATATACTGATAGCCATAGGGCTGACTATCATTCTGCTCATGCTGGTCAACTGGGGCCTGCGCGTCTACACCCGCCACGGCCAGACGCTGGTGGTGCCGGATATCCACGGCCTGCAGTTTGACGCTGCTACAGATACCCTCTCTCGCTACGGGCTGGACTATGAGATCATGGACTCGGCCTACATGACCGACAAGCCGCCGCTGAGCATCGTAGAGCAAAGCCCCAAGGCAGGTAGCTCAGTCAAGTCCGGCCGCACCATCTACCTGACGGTAAATGCCAGCAGTGCACCTCTGGCAGATGTGCCGGACCTGGTGGGCAAAAGCTCTTTCAAATATGCCAAGATACAGCTGGAGGGTATGGGATTTAAAGTAGGTGAGCCGGTATACAAGCCGGACCCGCACCGCGATGCGCTGATAGGCATGCTGGTGAGTGGCCGCCCGCTCAAGGCAGGCAGCAAAATACCTAAAGGCAGTACGATCACGCTGCTGGTGGGCGAGGGCCTGGGCAATGCGACCATACCGGTACCGTACCTGATAGGCCTGCACTATGACGAGGCCCTGATCAAACTGAGGGAAGAGTATAACCTGACCACCGGCGCTGTGATGGCATCCGGCATGTCAGATGCCGAAAAGTCCCGTGCATATGTCTACAAGCAATCTCCGGAATATGGCGGAGGGCGCATACACCTGGGTGGCGAGATAGACCTCTGGCTGGCCAAAGAAATGCCGGATAATATAGAAGTACATACAGAGTGGTACAATAGCTCTGATAATACGGACAGCACCTCTGACGAGTAAGTGCGCGAACACACTGAGCGAAACGCGCCTACTGCTTTTTATGCCCGAAGTGGTACTCGTAGAGTGAGATATGCGGGCGTATCTTCTCCAGCGTCACAGTACATTTGCGAAAGGCAGGTACCTGCTCACCCTCCTCTGAGGAGAAGCTCATACTGGTGCCTGATATACGCCGCTCCTCTATGCCCGCCTCATAGATAGCCTTGACTATTTTCATAGCACGCATCATCTCTATCCGGAGGTAGTTTGCCTTGATATTATCCGGCATGGCCTTGCGGAAGGTCGGGGTATTGCGGATAAAATTGATCACTGTAGTATCGTACGCCTTTACGTATTCCCCCTTGTCAGAGTATCCGTTTACCTGCACATAGATGTCGGGATTTACCTTGAGCCATTGGATCAGTCTGTAGAGTGAGGTATAGCTACCGCTGTCTATATCTGTCACATTCTGCGGGTAGGAGAAGGTGACATTGCCTATAGAGTCATCGAGTGCGTAGTACCTGGTGGCGGCCGGTGCCTGGTTTAGCACCGCAGTATCTGTATAAACGCACCTCACACCCACACGGTCTGCAAAATAGTCTGTCATGTACCGGCGCATGGCAGGCACGTCTACGCTCACGATACTATCTGCCAGGGTGGAAAAATAAAATTCATCATTATTAAAACGATACCGGGCTACCTGCAGCATAAAGGTATGCGTCTGGCTACGGAGGGTATTAAATTCATCCTTTACCTTTTTCTGCTCTGCCATGAGGTCATCTGTGGTCAGGAAGTCCTTGCGCTGGACAGCGGCCAGCGCACTGTCTATGATCAGAAAGGCCTCCTGGTACCTGCCGGATGGTATATCTGCAGTGAGGGTAAAGGTGCCCTGAAAATTATTGCAATCGTATGCGGCCTGTACGTGAGAGAGAAGGCCGCCTGCGGCCAGTGCACGGCCCAGCTTGCTCTGCGGATCATTGGCCAGGGCTGAGAGCATATAGGCACAGTAGGACCCGGCCCTATCCTGGCGGGCACCGGGCTGCTGGTAGCTGAGAGACAGGCGCTGTACTCCCGGCTCCATAGAGAGCAGCTGCACAGAGGCTATTGTTGGCTTGAAGTTTATGACATGGGTGATCAGTTCAGGATTGAAGTCCATCCTGCGGAAATCCTTGAATGCAGTCTGCAGCCGGTCTACCACCGCCTGCTCGGCAAAGGTACCTGTGACGACCACCGCATTATTCAGCGGAAGGAAATATTTGTCATGGAATATATTGACCTGGTCTGCCCTGATACGGCGGTAGGTGCTCCTGTCTCCATATACATCCAGCTTCAGGATATCATCGCTCCAGAGTACTTTTTTGATCTGATAGGCCGTACGTGCTGCCTCATCTCTCTGCATACTATCCAGTGCGGCCTGTATCACCCCGCGGACTGCCAGCAGGGTAGCCTCGTCTACCTGCGCATTGAAGATCTGGTCGCGGATGACCGGTGCTACGTCCTCCACGCCGGATGACTGAAAGTGGAACCCAAACTGGGTAGGTGTCAGCTCGCTCTGGTAGCGGATACTGCGACCGGCTATAGCCTGCCCTATACCATGATCTATGGAGCGCAGCAGCAGCATGCAGACACCACTCATGGAGTCCGTCTCATAGGCTGTGCCGATACGGAAATAGACATCGGTATAGACCACCCCACCCGTAGCAGCCTGGGCCAGCAGGTAGGTCTGTCCGTTATTGCCCTTGACCACATGATAGGTGTCAGCGCCGGCCTGAGCCGCTGCCCGTGCAGAGAGGCATGATATTATTATAGCACACAGATAGCCAATATACTTCATATTCCAAATGTATCCTTTCGCGGCTATAGTGCCAAAAAACCGTATCCACGAGGCGATGTGGCCTGCATACAGGATAAGGCTGGCCTGCCGGTCCTGCAGATGGTCATGTGGCGGTCATATTTTTGCGGCCATTATTCCAAAAGCGCAGGTTTTCTTTATATTAGCCGCTTCAATCAGAGATCATGAAGAAGAATATACTCCTCGGCACATCGCTCCTCCTGCTGGCTCTCGCTATGGGCTCCTGCAAGAAATGCTACGTCTGTACCCTGCCTCAAAAGTCGCAGACCCAGAGCGGTGCGGATACTACGGTCATCCTCCGCAGCGAGATATGCAACAAGGGATCTGAAGGAGCCGGCCTCAATGTGAAGTCTGCGATAGCAGATGAGGAGCGCAATGGCTACACCTGCGTGCCTAAATAGGCTGCATTATACACATCACCGGCTGGCCCCCTGCAACAGGTTCAGGCCTTAATTGTTTAGGTTATCAACTTTTATTTTTACGGAGCTTTCGGCGCCTGTAAAAGAATGTGCGTTTTGCTTAAATTCGCGCATTCTTTTACAATACCTCTTTCTCCGTTATGATAGACTTAAAGTCCACAGATGCCTTTCGTGACCGCCACATAGGCCCGGATGCGCATGAAACCAAGCAAATGCTCGCTGCCATAGGTGCCTCATCAGTAGAGGAGCTGATCAGCCAGACCGTACCACCATCTATCATGCGCACCACAGAGCTGGCGCTGCCAGCAGCGCAGAGTGAGTACACCTACCTGGCTGAGCTGCGCAAGAAAGCACAGAAGAACAAGCTCTATAAAAACTACATCGGTGCGGGCTACTACGGTACCATCACCCCTGCGGTGATCCGCCGCAATGTACTGGAGAACCCAGGCTGGTATACCCAGTACACCCCCTATCAGGCTGAGATAGCACAGGGCCGCCTCGAGGCACTGCTAAACTTTCAGACCATGGTGGCAGACCTCACCAGCCTGCCTATAGCCAATGCATCTCTCCTTGACGAGGGTACTGCTGCTGCTGAGGCCATGCACCTTTTCTGGGGCGTGAAGAATAAGAAGGATGCAGAGTTCAATAAGTTCTTTGTCTCAAACCTCTGCCTGCCACAGACCATAGATGTGGTGAAAACCCGCGCTGAGATACTAGGTATAGAGGTGGTAGTAGGTGATCACACTACTACTACTATAGATAATGCGTTCTTTGGCGCACTGGTACAGTACCCTGCTGTAGATGGCAATGTGTTTGACTACAAGGCCTTCACCGATAAGTGCCACGCTGTAGGCTGCGCCGTGACGGTAGCCTGCGACCTGATGGCGCTCACACTCCTCACGCCTCCGGGTGAGTGGGGTGCAGACTGCGCCGTGGGCAATTCGCAGCGATTTGGCGTGCCGATGGGCTATGGTGGCCCTCATGCAGCATTCTTTGCCATCACAGATGAGCACAAGCGTGTGATACCTGGCCGTATCATCGGTGTGTCTGTAGATGCGCAGAATAACCCGGCCCTACGTATGGCGCTCCAGACACGTGAGCAGCACATACGCCGCGAGAAAGCTACCTCAAATATCTGTACAGCCCAGGCTCTGCTCTCTATCATGAGCAGCATGTATGCTGTATACCACGGTCCGCAGGGCGTCAAGAATATCGCACTGCGCATCCACACGATGGCCAGCGTACTCGGCATAGAGCTGAAAGCACTCGGCTATACGCTCAGCACTACTAAATTTTTTGACACCATCACGATAGATACTGCTGGAAACAAAGATCTCTTCGCTAGGATCAATAGCCTGGCCCTGCAGCATGAGACCAACTTCTACTATAGCTGCAATAACTTTGTCTCTATCTCTGTAGACGAAACACACCAGCCGGAAGACATCGCTGATCTGCTCGCCATCTTCGCTGAGGCTATCGGCAAGACCGGCTATAAGGCTGATGTAGAAAAAACTGCGTCCGGTCTCGATATCAAGGTGGAGCGCACCTCTACCTATATGACGCACCCGGTGTTTAACACGCACCACTCTGAGTCAAACCTGATGCGCTACATCAAGCTGCTGGAGAATAAGGACCTGAGCCTGACCAAATCTATGATACCACTGGGCTCATGCACCATGAAGCTCAATGCTGCGGCAGAGCTGGAGCCTGTGAGCTGGGCTGAGTTTGGCGGGCTGCATCCGTTCTGCCCGGTAGACCAGGCTGCGGGCTATCAGGAGATCATCCGCGAGCTGGAGAGCTACCTGTCAGAGATCACTGGCTTCGCTGCCACATCACTGCAGCCTAACTCCGGTGCGCAAGGTGAGTACGCCGGCATACAGGTCATACGCGCCTATCAGAAAGATATAGGACAGGGCCACCGCGATATAGCCCTGATACCAGCCTCTGCACACGGTACCAATCCTGCTACCGCAGTGATGTGCGGCTGCAAAGTGGTGGTAGTGGCTACAGACGACAAGGGCAATATCAACTTTGACGATCTGGTGAAGAAAGTGGAAGAGCACAAGGACAACCTGTGCTGCCTGATGGTCACCTATCCATCTACCCACGGCGTGTTTGAAGATAATATCAAGGATGTGTGCGCACTGATCCACGCCAATGGCGGCCAGGTATACATGGATGGTGCTAACCTGAATGCTCAGGTGGGCCTCACCGGTCCGGGCTTCATCGGTGCGGATGTGAATCACATCAACCTGCATAAGACTTTTGCTATCCCTCACGGTGGTGGTGGCCCTGGCATGGGACCTATCTGTGTAGCTGCGCACCTCGCCCCATACCTGCCGGGCAATCCGCTCATAAAGACAGGTGGCGAGAAAGCGATACACGCAGTGTCATCTGCGCCATATGGCAGCGCGAGTATCCTGCTGATCAGCTACGGCTACATCCGTATGCTGGGACCTGATGGCTGCAAGAAGGCGACACAATACGCTATCCTGAATGCGAACTATATCAAGGCCCGCCTGGAGGACCACTATCCTGTGCTGTATACCGGCGCGTCTAACGGCCGCGTAGCACATGAGCTGATCATAGACTTCCGCCATTTCAAGCATACGGTGGGTATAGAGGTAGAGGACGTGGCCAAGCGCCTGATGGATTATGGCTTCCACGCTCCTACCGTGTCATTCCCTGTGGCCGGCACGCTGATGATCGAGCCTACGGAGAGTGAAGACAAGGCAGAGATAGACCGCTTCTGCGAGGCGATGATCTCCATCAAGGCTGAGATAGAGAAGATACAAAACAAGACATGGGATGCTACTGACAATCCGCTGAAGAACGCCCCTCACACAGTAGAGATGCTGACCGCTGAGGAGTGGAGCCACGGCTACACCCGCCAGGAGGCAGCCTATCCGCTGCCATGGGTCAGGGAGGGCAAGTTCTGGCCATCTGTAGCGCGTATCAATAACAGCTTTGGCGACCGTAATCTGGTGTGTACTTGCCCGGATGTGGCGAGCTATGCTTGAGGAGACTTGAGACGTTAGACTTTAGACAATACAAAGGAGAGCTAATGGCTCTCCTTTTTTGTTGCATATACTCCTTCCCGCAGAGCCTAAGTTTTCCTTATCTTTATAGTAAAGCGCAATACCATGAATATTCTGGAGAAAAAGCAAGAGATCAAATCTGAGATCGACAAGATAAATGACGAAGTACTGCTAAATGAGATAGACAGGTTATTGCACCTGAATGAAGTTGCGATGCCCGAATGGCATAAAAAAATACTGGATGAAAGACTGAACGATCTGGAGTCTGATGATACAGAAATGCTGGACTGGGATGATGCCAAGAAGGACCTATGACCTACAAAATACAGCTCACAGCTCAGGCCAAGGCTGATATAAAAACTAACCGGGATTGGTATGAGGAGAGAGCGACAGGTCTCGGAGAGAAGTTTACGACAGAGGTAAACGAGCGCATTGAATCTTTACGTGACACTCGTGTAGAACACAAGGTCATATATAAGCAGGTCCGCCGTATCATGCTATATAGATTTCCTTATACCATCTACTACATCCGTGATGAACAAAAGCTGCATATAAAAATACTTGCAGTGTTGTACAATAGGCAGTCAATAAACATTATCAAGGATCGCTGATAGCAATCAGTGCAGCGCTGCGTTCTGTTGCCTTAAAACGCCCTATTGATCCCGATCACCCATCTAAATTTCACATAGCGTGAGTCTGCTGCCGGTGTGCTGGAGATGAAGAATGGCACATCAAAGCGGAAGGTTAGCGGTTTGATGTTTTGCAGGAAGCCCCACTTCTTGATCGTGAGGGCTACACCTGCGCCACCGTCGAAGCGAACGGTAGATAGCTCCTGCTCGCCGTGTGAGTTTTGATAAGCGATAGCACCCAGATCACCGAAGAGGTAAGTGTTTAGTCCTACAGTCTCTTTGAGCTTTTGATTTTTCACCGGTACGATGCGGTTGAAATCCAGCTCGCCGTTTACGGCAAAGCCTGATGGCCCCTTGTAGGCAGGTACTACTACGCCATACTTATCACGCTCCTGTATGGCATAGCCGGAGTAGCCGCGCAGGTTGAGGCCACCGCCGTAGTGCATGTGATTCACATCCGCACCATAGCCGCTCCACTGCTGTGGGAAGAAGCCCGCTGCACGCATGTACTTATTCTCCATCATGTCTTCCTCATTGGCGGCAGCATAGTAGAGCGCAGACTCGCTCGGTAGCAGGCTGCCCATACCAAAGCGGCCATAAACGCGTGTGCGCAGGTCAAAGCGCCAGAAGCTGACACGGTCTATATGAGTGAGCTCCAGGTAATGGTAGTTGCTCGATGTAGACAGGGCGGCTGAGCGCATATGTGCTGTGACGGAGCCCGCAGCTTTCGTTTTGCTATAGGTGTATGTCGCAGTGACATTAAGCGAAGCGTTGAATTTGTTTGATGTCTCCCAGTAGGTATCCCATTCGTTTTGATTGACGAGATAGTTTTTCCAGTACGGCCTGTTCCGCGTGAAACCTTTGAAATGAATATCAAGGGAGAAATTATTCGGCAGGTTCTTAGTGATGCCAAACTTGTACATCTCGTAGCCATCCAGCCAGCGTGACTGAAAATAGAAGCTCGTATTCTTCATCACCTTATTTATCGGCGTGGAATAGCTAAACATGTAGTTGAACCATCCCGCCTTCTTCAGGTCAGCATCAGAGTAGTGATAGGCCCCGCCCTGCGCCAGATGTGTATTGAGCCAGCCGGTAAACTCAAATTTATGCTTCACATACATATAGCTGCCCTCCATGTGAAAGCCTAGCTGGAAACCTGCATAAGAGTTATACCACAGGTCCGGACGCATCCAGATGCGATACTTTTGCCAGCTGGTAGGTGGATAGATGTGCGAGTCAAAGCGCACTTCTGTATTGCCACGGAGGCGGTTGTCATAGGCATTGATATCCGCCAGTCTGCCGCTAGGGTCTATGATCACATTTTTGACACCGCCGGGCACTATGATGGTAGCAGTATAGGTCGGCTTCAGTTTATCCCAGCCGTACCACTTAGGCAGGATGCTATCATGCTTTGGATCTTTAAACTCCGGGGTAGTAAATGAATCCAGCTTTTGGGTCAGGCTCTTTTCATACCATGTATTAGGAATTTGATAATCGTATACGGAGTCCTTCTTTGATATCACACGAAGGTCTATCGGCATCTGCATACGCTCCTTGCGTTTTAGCTTGATACGATAGAGGTTCCTGGTATGGAGAGTATCATGTGCGTGACGCACGGATGCCACTTTATAGTCCAGCAGCTTAGTGCCCTCCATCCATTCATCAAAGAACCAGTTGAGGTCTACATGCGTGAACTGAATAAATGAATTGCGGAAGTCCTCAGGGTACGGGTGGCACATCTTCCACTGCGCTACATAGTGGCGCATGGCTGCCTGGAAGACGCTATCACCGAGCACGTATTGCAGATTGTAGAGCATGGTAGCGGTCTTATTGTACACCATGCCGTAGCCACCGCCCTGGCCCAGTGCACCGTTAAATCCATCACTGTGCGTATTGATAGGCTCGTCGGTGCGCAGGGTAGCCTCGCGCAGGTAGCCCATATACGCGCGGCCATCACGTGTCCTGCCGCGCTCGGAGAAGTGGCGCACATATTTATTCTTAGACGGCTTGTCAAAAGAGCTATCGCGGTCTATGTGCTCTATGCCCCAGATGGTGAGAAACTGAGTGAAGCCCTCATCCATCATAGCGCGGTAGGTTTCATTATTACCCAGCATGCCATAAAACCAATTGTGCCCCACCTCATGTGCCAGCAGGCTGTGATAGCCGGGGTCACGACCAGCATCCATGGTGATCATAGGGTACTCCATGCCATCTGCGGCATCTGCCACTACCATCTTGGGCCACTCAAACATGCCTATCGACTCGGAGTAGCACTTGACTATCTTTGCACAGTACGCTGCGCTGTTTTGCCAGCCGGCAGCGTGTGGCTCCTGGCAGATGCCTACACAGCGCACACCATTCCAAAAGGTATCAATGATCCGGTACGACGGATCTGCCGTCCAGGCAAAGTCATGCACATTATCTGCATGATAGATCCATGTCTTGGTCTCGCCCTTTTTGAAAGGCGTGATGACCGATGGCTTCTCTTCCCACTTCTTGTCCTTAAAATTTCGGATGTTCAGCTTAGCCTTCAGCGTATCAGGCAGTACTTCTTTTTCGTTTTGCAGCACACCTGTCGCCTCTACTACATAATTTGACGCAAAGGTCAGCTCTACATCAAAGGAACCATAGTCGCCGTAAAACTCACGATTGAGATGCTGGTCTGTATTCCAGCCGCTCTTGCGGTCATAGACGCATATCTTGGGGTACCACTGGCAGCCGTTGTAGTGGGTGAAGCCGTAGGCTTTGTACTTCTTCATACGCCTCCGCGTACTACCCGCGTCAAAGAAAGTGCGGAAGTTGATGTCAAAGGTGACAGACTGATTTGGAGCCAGTGGCTTAGTGAGAAACACCTTCATCACCGTATTGTCCAGCTGTGTGCGTAGTGGCTCATCGCCTGACTCTATCTTGTCTATGAGTGTACCTTCCTGCTTCTTCTCATAGCGGCCGTATTTAGGTGTCACATCATTGTGGTGCTGCAGGTCATCGAGGTAGCTGCCCGGCTGAAAGGCATTCTGATACAGATTAAAATAGACAAAGCGGAGCGTATCAGGAGAGTTATTGTAGTATGTCAGGTGCTCCTCCCCGCCTACTATGTCTGAGCCTTCATCTATGGTGGCTTTGATCTTGTACGCCACATCCTGCTGCCAGTAGCCCGGGAATGGCATTTTGTTCTTCCAGTACATCGGATTGGCAGCAGAGCGGAAGGTGCTTTGCGCCTGTATAGATCCAAGAACCAAGAGGCAAGAAACCAGAGTGATATAATGCCGGAGTAGCAAAGACTTCATCAACGAAATTTTCACCAAATCTATCAAAAATATAGGCGGCTGATTTGCTAAAAAGCAGCGACTGCATCCGATATCAGGACTTTTCCTGAAGGCGGTCAATTGCCTTCTCTATGCGGCGGACACGCGTCTCCTGCTTCTTAGCATCTTCTATCCAGAGCACCCACTCGCGCTGGTGCGAGTAGCTCATTTTATCAAAGGCGGCTTTGAGTTTGTGTTCTTTCAGAGCTTTGACAAAGTCTTTCGGCACGTCTACTTTGCGCTCCTCAGTATCATGCCATATGGAGACATCTACCATGTCACCTATATCCTTGCCGATCTTTGCGCGGATGCTCTTCAGCACGAGCAGCATGTGCTGCGGCATGCCATACTTCACCAGCGATCCCTGGTACGCCTCTCCATCTATCGTGGCGCGGATAGGCACCCGCCCCTTGACACCAAAGACCTCGTCCGTGCTATAGGGAAATATGACATACACTCCTCCGCCACCGGCATCCATCAACTCCGCAGAAAATTTCAATGCCTTTGCCATCAGTCTAGTATTCTACAGGTGTACTTTGTCCCTTGCACCAAAAGATGGTCTCGCCGCGCTGCAGCGAGTAGGAGATGGTTTCATTGTACATATTGTAGGAAGTCACTATCTGGTCGCTCACATCGACCTGCTTGCCAAAATAGTAACCCTTGAGCCTGCCATACTGGTCCTGATAAACCAAAAGGTCGCGATACAGTTTCACAGATAGTGGCTTGAAGCGCTCGAGCATCTCAGCCTTACCTTTGTACCATACCCAGAAGTTGCTGCTCTTGTCCGTATAGGCCATGATATTATTAGCCACATGCATCTCTTGCGGCTGGTCCTGGGCTATGACACGCTCCTCTCCATCATACCATACCACCAGCTCGCTCTGGATATTGTAGTAGGCAAAGAAGCCCTCGCCCAGCCAGTAGCGCTTGATATTATTGATCGTGGTCTCGTAGCTGACGCCTTTGTAGTAAAACTTGAAATTATTATTGTAGTCTATGTATACGATGAAGTCACGGGCACACTTGAACATGGCCGGCTCATAGTTTTCGATATTCACCACCTTGTTATTATAGAAGGCCTTGAAAATATTGGACTGGTCTACATAGGCCAGGATATTTGGCCCAATGCTCACATTGGAATATACCGTGGTGCCATCGGGTGCAGTTTTCTGCTGCGGCAGAAACTGATCTATGGCACGCGTCTCGCCCTGGTAGAAAACCCTGATGTCATTGAACTGGCTATTCCAGGCTATGATACTGTCACTGATCCAGTATTCGCCATTCACCATCTTGTCCAGTGTCTTCAGCTCATTATTGTAGAGCACGCCGAGCAGGCCGAAATTTTTCCAGACGAACCAGTTGTCCGTGGCCCAATAGTCAGCCGCATTTTCACAGACAGTATACACCTTGCCACCATAGTAGACGCGGAGACGGGAGTTTTGCCCATTGATAAATGCCAGGTAATTCTTGCCTACCTTGTATGAGGTGGGCTGTACAGGCTCCAGGAAGTGGCCCTCTCCGTTATCGTAAGCATAAAAATTGTTAGAAAGATTGGAGTAGGGTGCCACGCACTGCGCGGTAGCCGCAGTGGTATAGAGCAGCATAGCTGCCAATAGTAGCTTGAAAGATGTCATAGGCCCAAAGATAAACATCATTCGTGCCAAACCAATTCAAGGAAAGTTAAGCTAAATTAGCCGCGATGAAGATCAGCGGATTCACCATGGTGCGCAATGCGGGCAAGCTCTACTACCCTATCCGGGCGTGTATAGAGAGCCTGCTGCCGCTGGTAGATGAGTTTGTAGTGGCCCTCGGTGAGGGTGACGCTGATGATGACACCCTTCAGCAGATCCAAAGCATCGGGTCAGATAAGATCAAGATCTACCCGCGCGTCTGGGATGAAAAACTCTTTAAAGACGGTGCGATCTTCCGCGAGGAGACGACCTTTGCCCTGCAGCAGTGCACGGGTGACTGGTGTATCTACCTCCAGGCCGATGAGGTGATACACGAAGATGACCTGCCAAAGATCAAAGCCGCCTGCGAGAAATACTACAATGATAAAGAGGTAGAAGGCATGCTGATCTGGTACCACCACTTCTTTGGCGACTATGAGCATGAGGTGATCAGCCACGGATGGTGCGCGCATGAGATACGTATCGTGCGCAACGGGCTCGGTGCTGCGTCGTACAAGGATGCCATCTCCTTTCGTATCCACGACCGCAAGATGAAGGTAGCCGAGATAGATGTGCCCATCTACCACTATGGCTGGGTGCGCCCACCGGAGCTGATGACCAAGAAGCGCAACCTGCAGCATGATATGCATCATGGCAAAGATGGCGGAGAGGCCTATTATACGCAGGACCTCTTCCAGTATGGGCCGCTGGGCAGGCTGGATAGGTTTCGCGGTACGCATCCTAAAGTCATGCGGGACTGGTTAGCAAAATTTAACTGGGAGCACCAGCTCAACTATAGCAAACAGCACCGCAACCTGAACCGTGACCTCTACAAGCATGAAAAGCCGAAATACCGTGTCCTTAACTTCATCGAAAGGAACTTTAACGGCGGTCGGCAGATCTTCACTTTTACCAACTGGGTCACCGTGCGGAAATAACCGCCAAACGGCTGATATTTTTCTCCCGGGAATCCGATTCTCGCTTATTTTTGCGGGGCTTTCAGCATTTCACACATCATTTTTAAAACAGCATAACAGACTATGTCAGTTTCACAATTCAACTTTCCTACTACTATCCGTTTTGGCGCAGGCGTGATCAGCGAGCTGCCTGAGTACCTCAAAAAGAACAACCTCTCCCGCCCGCTGGTGGTGACCGACCCTAACGTGGCACAGCTGGGTTTCTTCAAGAAAATAGTAGAGGACCTGAAGGCGAAAGGCTTTGCCGTGGAGACCTTCTACGACATCCACAAAAACCCGGTGAAATCTGACGTATACAAAGGCGGCGACGCATGGGACGCTCACAAAGGTGACGTGATCATCGGTATAGGTGGTGGCGCTGCGCTGGACGTAGCCCGCGCTATCGTGCTCCGTGTCAATCACCGTGAGGACCTCTTCAAATATGACGACCTGATAGGCGGCGATATCTATGTGACCAATGATGTGCCTCACTTCATCACTATCCCTACCACCTCCGGTACCGGTAGCGAGGTAGGCCGCAGCGCTATCATAGCAGATGATGAGACACACCAGAAGAAGATACTTTTCTCGCCGAAGCTGCTGGCCAAGGTCGTATTTGCCGATCCTGCACTGACCATGGACCTGCCACCATTCATCACGGCTGCTACCGGTATGGATGCACTGACGCATAATATGGAGGCCTTCCTGGCCAAGAACTACCACCCTATAGCAGATGGTATCGCACTGGAGGGTATCCGCCTTGTGTCACTCTCTCTGGAGAAGGCTGTGAATAGCCCTGATATCGAATCACGCTCTCAGATGCTGATGGCGTCTATGATGGGCGCTATTGCCTTCCAGAAGGGCCTCGGCGTGGTACACTCTCTGGCGCATCCGCTCTCCTCTCTGCTCGACACGCACCACGGTCTGGCCAATGCGGTGAATATCCCATACGGCATGAAGTTTAACGTAGCGGGCTTTGAAGATAAATTCCGCCGCATAGCACGTACGCTGGAGCTGAAGAATGAGAATGCAGAAGGCGTGATCCAATACCTCTTTGACCTGAACTCTAAGATCAATATCCCTCACCGCCTGCGCGAGATCGGTGTGAAGGAGGAGCACCTGGAGACACTCTCTGACCTGGCCTTTGAAGACTTCGCACATCCTAATAATCCTAAGCCTGTATCGCGTGCGGACTTCCGTGCGCTGTATGGCGAGGCGCTGTAGAGAGTACGGTCTAACCGCAAAGGGCGCAAAGAACGCAAAGGAATATAAATCTCTTTGCGTTCTTTGCGCCCTTTGCGTTACTATATTAGTGCTTGTCAGTTTCTTTCCCCTACATAGTCACTGAGATAGCGATAGGGCTCATTCAGCTCGCCATCCAGTGCGATAGTAGCCTTATTGATCGTCGTGCTCCACTCTTTGAGCAGGCGCGGTATGACCCGGCTCATGAGCATATTGCCAAAGTCCTCTGAGGCATCGCGCGGCAGCTCGTTTGGCAGGTTGTCTATAGACATGATGTCTACACTTTTCCCGTTGAATGGGTCAGTCTGCGTACCCGTCTCCGGATCATACCCGAAGAAAGGCTCAGCGATAGTAGATGCGAAAAGTGTGGAAGGCACAGACGCCTCAGGCGCGATATCGCAGGTGATATCACCTATGATCTTAATATTAAAGTCCTTCTCCTCCATCTGCTCCCGGTTGAAGAAAACCGGTATGCGCTTGTCCCAGTAGATGCCATTGATAAAGACATCTGCCGCACGGGTAAAGGGAAAGAAGGATGACTGGTACAGCTCCGGATGCAGGTGATAGTCCAGGGCGTCAAAATCATCATGTCCATCGCGGTAAAACATATCCTTGGAGTGCAGCTGCGTGTAGACTACTTCATCAAACTCTTTGTAGACAAAGGAATGCGGGTCTACCTTGCGGATCTTCATGATATCGAGCAGGAAGGCGGCGCCCTCAGACACACGGCCATCGCCACTCAGCACGAGCTTCCACGGCGGCAGGTCCAGCTTGGCGAATTCTTTCTGCGCCTCGGCAAAGTTGTGGCACTCATGCATAGGCAGCATATCAAAGCGCCCCGTACGTAGGCCGATGGCCCTTATCGTATTATACGCGCCCACTATACCCGCCCACCTGCCAAAGGCGATGATGCGCTTGCCCTTATCATCCTTCAGGCACTCGTAGTCTATGAGGCGTATCTTCTTCTCCAGCACCGCCCTCAGCAGCTTGCGGTTGTGCGCCTGCTTCTTGATGGTGTGGGAGAAGATCATGTAAGTCTTATTGGGTATGAGTAGCTGCGGTGGTATCTCTTTGACTCCGAGCAGCAGGTCGCAGTCGGAGAGGTTCTCACGCACGGCTATGCCCTGATAGCGGTACTCATCATCCGTGTAGCAGCGTGTTTCGCTAGGCTGCACTGCCACCCATATATTGCTATACTCCTCCATCAGCGTGCGGCACTGGCTCGGGGTGAGCGGCACACGGTTGTCTTCCGGAGTTTTTTCTTCTCTGAGGATTCCTATTTTCATCTAGAGCACAGTTGTTTATTCACGCAGTAAACCTATAAAATTCCTTTTAAGTCGGTATAAAGCTACTCCCTGCTGCTCTGAAGCTTATTCGCGATCAAGTGTTATTACCTATAAAGGATTCTGATCTACGTAAAAGAATCAACCGCAAAGAACGCCAAGAACGCGGAGGATTATCAAATACCTTTGCGTTCTCCGCGTTCTTGGCGGTTAAAACCGTTGTGCAAAGTTTAGAATAGCATTAAATATTACTTTTGACAAAAATCTCCGCAGTGGCACAGACCCTTTTGTACATAATCATCGCCTTCATCCTGATAGAATATATTTTCTCTGCTGTACTCTCCTATCTCAATATGAAAAGCTGGGACAAGCCAGTTCCTGCCGAACTGCGCGACATCTACGACGATGAAAAGTTTGAAAAGGCAAAGGCCTATGCAAAAGACAATAACCGCGTATCCTCCATATCCGGGCTGCTGTCACTGGCTGTCACACTCTGCTTTTTGTATTTCAAAGGTTTCGCGTGGGTGGATGGCATCGCACACAGTATCTCTGAGAATGCGATCATAGACGGACTCATTTTCTTTGGTATCATCATGCTGGCCAATAGCATCCTGGACCTCCCGTTTGAGCTGTACCGGATATTTGTGATAGAGGAGAAATACGGCTTTAATAAAATGACCATTGCCACGTTCATTGGAGACAAGATCAAGACTGCGCTCCTCCTCGCCATCATAGGCGGTGCGATATATGCACTGCTGGCCTGGCTCTATGGTATGCTGGGCGGCTACTTCTGGATAGCGGGCTGGGCTGTGGTCTCCAGCGTTACCTTATTCATAGCCGCATTTTACACATCAGTGCTCTTGCCTGTTTTCAATAAGCTGATACCGCTGGAAAGCGGCGACCTGCGCAGCCAGATAGAGGCCTATGCGTCTAAGGTGAGCTTCCCGCTCACCAATATCATGGTGATGAATGGCTCCAAACGCTCGTCAAAGGCCAACGCATTCTTCAGCGGCATGGGCAGCCGCAAGAGCATCGTGCTGTATGATACACTGATCGAAAAAATGACACCGGACGAGATCACAGCAGTGCTGGCACATGAGGTAGGCCACTACAAAAAGAAACACATCCTGCAGTCCATGGCCATTAGCGTGGCGCAGATGGGCATCATCTTCTTCCTCTTCGGCTGGGTAGCCGGCAATCCGCTCATGGCTGAGGTACTCGGAGTAAAGGAGAACAGGTTTTACCTTTCGCTGGTCACCTTTACCATGCTATACAGCCCGGTGTCTACGCTGATCGGCATGGCAATGAATGTCTTCAGCCGCAAAAATGAATATGAGGCCGATGACTATGCCAAAACAACATACAGCTCTGCGCCTCTCATCTCCTCTCTGAAAAAACTATACTCCGATCAGCTGGGCAATCCGCAGCCGCATCCGGCATATGTATTCGTACACTACTCGCACCCTACGCTGCTGCAGCGTATCCGCGCCATGGCGGGCTGATGCTACCAAACATTGCATTGGCTGTTAAAGCCTCCCTTTAGGTCGAAGATCCCGATGCAGTCGGGAGAGATTTGGAGGGCCAATGTCGAGTGAGCTAAGATGTATCTTACAATAGATCACCTGATATCTACAATCATCTGAGGCTGAAGTGTCTTTGTTTTGCTAGCGGAAGCCCCGTGTGGCACTAAAAACCATCTAAACAGGCCGGTGACGACCGAAATGTACAAGACAAGGGCTTTTTTATACAACCGGGGGCGAAAAACGAAAACTATTTTTAAATCGTTAAATTTAAAGTCATGAAGAATATATTACTCTTCGCAGCGCTGCTCCTGGGTGGATCAGCTGCACAGGCAGGCACCTTCAGCATGGTCCAGATCAATCCCAATGCCGGATACTGTGACAATGTATGGAGCGACAGCAGCAAATACTACTATGGCGCGGGAGACCTGAAGCATTTTGCCCAACTCAACGGGCTGCTGTACTTCGTAGCTACAGACCAGCCGTACAATGATGAGCTGTGGGTCACAGACGGTACACAATCAGGTACGCACAAGATCAAAGACATCAATCCAAACGGCGGCTCCGGCATAGGCGACCTGCGCGTGGTAGGCCATAAGATCTACTTCCTGGCCAATGAGACCAAGACAGATGCGGCACCTACTGATGACTATGACCTCTATGTGAGCGACGGTACCAGCGCAGGCACTACCAAGGTGAAAGACCTCGACCAGCCATTCAATAACCTGCTGAGTGAAGACAATGCGGGCGTGACCAATGGCAAGGTCGTATTCTGCACGCAGACCGATGTGATGGTGACTGATGGTAGCAGCACAGGCACACGCAGCCTGGCGCCTATCACCCTGACAGGCTACACCAGCGCCAATGGCTACTGTGAGATGAATGGCAACGTATACTTCATAGTGAATAGCGACATCTGGAAATCTGATGGCACCGTCGCAGGCACCAAGGCTGTCAAGTCTATAGCAGACAGCGCCAGCTGCCACTGGAACCTCGCCTTTGCCAACAAGATCAAAGCATTCAATGGCAGGCTGTACATCATCGGCTCTCCATCCGGCCTGGGTCCTGATCTGTATTCCTTTGATGGCACAGCCACTGGCCCGGTGACCAAGGTACTATCTATGCCAAATGGCAACTGCTTCCCTGATTACCTGCGGGAGTGCGGTGGCTCACTGTGGTTTGCTGCTTACGATACGAGCACCTACGCATTATTTAAGGTAAACGGTACCGGCGCAGATCGCATTTGTACCATCACCAGCACACTGACCTATAGTGGCAATAAGATCCTTTTCCCTAATGATCTGAATAATGGCTACCATATCGTAGATGCAGTCACCGGTGCGCAGTCAGAGTTTGGCCGCACCGATCTCCCACTGAGCGGTATCGGCTTCTCTGCCTATCCCAATAATGCACTGGTCATGGGCAATAAGATCATCTACCAGGCATATGATAGTGCCAGCACCCGTCAGGTGATGTGTATCACAGATGGCACCAGCGCAGGCGTGCAGGTCGTAATGCCGGATGACGCCAGCACAAACCATCCTTTTGATTATATCTTTGGCTGCGGCATAGCAGACCTATTTGACTTCACTACCTATGGCAATAAAGTCGTGATCCCGGCAGACTTCAATAATGCTGGCCGTGAGTTATGGTTCTACGAAGCTGATGACCTGATCAACGGCATCCTGGAGCAGGCGCAGTCTGCTGCAGCCATCTATCCAAATCCTGCAAATGATCAGCTCACTATCGACCTGGGCAAGAGCCAGGCACTGAGCACTGAGGTATCCGTACAGCTCATAGACATGAGCGGCAGGATTGTATCTACAGCTGCTATAGCAGACCAGAAAGCGCAGGTCTCCGTATCATCTCTCGCTACCGGCAGCTATGTAGTGAATGTAACGAAAGGCAACAACCTCATAGCCCGCCAGAAGATAGCGGTAGCACACTAATATCAATCCTAAAACCACCTCAGAAAAGTGATGGACAAGCAGCAACACAAAACCGCGCCTGTCCATCACTTTTCTACTTTGAGTGATATCCGGTTCAGCTTTATCACGATCAGTGAGGCCAACTTTGAAGTGCCCGACGTAGCGCACCGCCACCGCCACTGGTCCATCTTTATTTTCATGGAGGGTACCGGGCGGCACACCATAGATTTTTCTACCATTGAGACGTCTCCGGGCTCTATCCACTTTGTACTGCCCGGCCAGCTACATGCGCTGGATGGGCGCGAGGGGTTCCTGGCTCATGTACTGCTCTTCACTGAGGAGTTCTTCCTGCTGAAAGATGAGACCAAAAACCTGCTCATGAAGCTCTTCAGCTATATGGATAGCGGCGAGCCACCGGTGCTGCACCTCAATGCCGATGACAAAGAGTACATGCACCACCTGCTCCATCTCATGCAGCAGGAGAATAAGACAAAATCCCAGAGCCGTGACCAGATCCTGCTCGACCTGCTCTCTGTCTTTGTGAACAAGTGTATGCAGGCCATGAATATCCCGCTCATGCCCATGCACTCTGCCGAGGCGCAGCAGTACCTCGACTTTCGCAATGAGGTAGAGAAAAACTACCGCCACATACATAGTGTAGCCGAGTATGGCCAGCGCCTCAGCCTCTCTACCAAAGCTATCAATGATGTGACGCGCCAGTTTGCCGGTATGAGTGCGCTGGAGTTTATCCATCAGCGCATCTTCATAGAGACCAAACGGATGCTCCGCTACTCGCAGAAGCCTATCAAGCAGATAGCCTACGACCTCGACTTTAGCGATACTGCTCACTTTACCAAGTTCTTCAAGCAGAAGGCCGGCATCCCACCACTGGAGTACCGCAATAGCCAATAGCAATTTCATAAAGCCTGTTAGCTTTGTGTAAAATCACTTTATGCAGGCCTTCGACTTCACTACAGATTATATTCTCGAAGACGAACGTGTACTACTCCGTCCACTCCGCGCTGAAGACCTAGAACAGCTCTCCCACTTTGGCATGGAGGAGCCCGAGATATGGCGATTCTCTCTGGTGCGCGCCGGCGGAGAGGAAGGTATGAGGAGATACTTGGACATCGCCCTGGCGGGCAAAGCGGATAAGAAAGAGTATCCATTCATTGTCTTCGACAAAAAGACACAAAAGTACGCCGGCTCTACCCGCTTCTACGACATACAACTGAGCAATCAAACCCTGCAGCTAGGCTACACCTGGTATGGCAAAGCCTTTCAGGGCACGGGGCTGAACAGACACTGCAAGTTCCTCTTATTGCAATTTGCCTTTGACGAGATAGGCATGCTGCGTGTAGAGTTTCGCGCAGATAAAAACAATGCCCGCAGCATAGCAGCTATGAAAGCCATAGGCTGCAAAGAGGAAGGCATCCTGCGTCAGAATGTACCAAACCCTGATGGTGGGCGTAGGGATAGCATTGTGCTGAGCATCCTGAAAAGTGAATGGGATGATAACGTAAGGGATACGCTCAGAAACAAGCTCACATGAGTTTTCTATATTTGAGTCTATAACCTGTCTAAACGATGCAGCATTTAATACTACACGGAATTGTCCATGGCTTTGGGCGCATCTGGATGTTTCTTAGATATCCTGATAAAACCCGCCGCGCTGATGTTTTAAAAGAAAAATTTCAGGATGATTATAATATGGTAGGAAAAAGAGTTTTCCTGGGTATCGTAATATTGATCTTTGTTGGGGAGTTGCTTTGTGAGTTACCAGTATTCCGCTAAAATCACCTAAAGTCCTCCTGCACCCGGCTATAATCCTCCGGTATGCCGATGTCTATAAAGTAATTGTCAAACTCGCAACCGTGGTAGTGCAGCGGCAGGAGGTGTTTCTCCAGGATGTCTTTCTCAAACGAGAATTTTCGCGGCAGCTCAGCTTCTTCCAGCTCTGCAGCCTTTGCGAAAAGGTCTTTATCAAGGATATAAACTCCGCCGTTGATCAGCCCTTGTGCACGGTGCTGCTTCTCCTGAAACTGAAGCACCCGGTCCTGATTGCCGATATCTACCGTACCATAGCGGTCAAAGTCATACATGCGTTTTAGCGCCAGCGATATATCTGCGTCATGCTCCTTGTGAAACTTGTATAGCGTAGATAGATTAATGTCAAAGAAGGTGTCACCATTCAGCACGATGGCATCTGTGTCTATCAGGCTCATGGCCTGCGCTATGCCACCGCCTGTGCCCAGCGGCTCCTCCTCTACCGCATAGCGGATACGGATGCGGTCATACACCTCACCGAAGTAATCGCGTATAGCCTCAGACTTGTAGCCTACAGACAGTATCACATCTGTCACCCCCTGGCGGTGCAGGTACAGGAATAAATAGTGCAGAAATGGCTTGCCATTCACCGGCGCCATAGGCTTGGGTAGGTCGCTGATCACGGAGCGCAGGCGTGTGCCTAGCCCTCCGGCCAGCACGATAGCCGGTATGCCGATAGGTGCTGCCATTTACATCATCATTTCCTCTACCAGCTGGCAGATGATATGGCCTATCATGATATGAGACTCCTGTATACGCGGAGTATCCTTGCTCGGCACGTTGAATAAGTAGTCGCTGCAGTCCTTCATCTTGCCGCCGGTCTCGCCGGTCAGTGATACGACTATGATACCGCGGCGGCGCGCCTCTTCTTCTGCCAGGATGATGTTCTTAGAGTTGCCCGAGGTGGAGAGGCCAAAAAGCACATCGCCCTTGCGGCCCTGCGCCTTTACCATACGCTCATATATCTGGTCGTAGCTGTAGTCATTGGCCACCGCTGTGAGAAACGATGTATTGACATGAAATGCCTCTGCCGGCAGCGGCTCACGGTCATGATAGAAGCGGCCGGTGAACTCTGCCGCCAGGTGCTGTGCATCTGCCGCACTGCCACCATTGCCACAAAAGTAAACGCGGCTGCCATCTTTGAAACGCTCTGCTACGAGCTCTGCCACCTGCTGTATCTTTGCGATCATTTCTTTATCGCTCAGGATCGTCGTTTTGACGTCTATAGAGCTTTGTATGATCCCTGCTATTTTCTCTGTCATTCTTATTTATTCGTCTATCGAGGTTCTTCCTTACACGCGCTCTATGATCGTAGCCACACCCATGCCGCCACCCACACAGAGGGTGATGAGGCCGGTGTTCTTATTCCTGCGCTCCAGCTCGTCCAGCACAGTGCCGAGCAGCATAGAGCCGGTGGCACCCAGCGGGTGGCCCATGGCTATAGCGCCGCCATTTACGTTCAGTATCTCGTCATCTATATCCAGGCTGCGTTGAAACTTCAGCACCGCTGACGCAAACGCCTCGTTCATCTCGTAGATATCGATGTCTTTCGCATTCATGCCTGCCAGCTTCAGCGCCTTCTCCGCTGCATAGGATGGGCCGGTGAGCATGATGGTCGGCTCTGCCGATGTCACCGCTGCAGATACGATGCGCGCGCGTGCCTTCAGGCCCAGCTTATCCCCTATCTCCTTGCTACCTACCAGCGTGATGGCTGCGCCATCTACGATGCCAGATGAGTTGCCCGGTGTATGTACGTGGTTGATCTTTTCTACAGAGGTATATTTCAATTGTGCTACCGCATCAAACGCCATCTCGCCCATCATCTCAAATGATGGTGACAGCTTGGCCAGGCTCTCCATATTCGCATCCTCGCGGATGGTTTCTTCGCGATCCAGTATTAGCAGCCCGTTCTGATCGGTCACTGGTATCACAGACTTTTTGAAATAGCCATTCTTTTGTGCCTGAGCCGCCAGCCGGTGAGAGCGCAGTGCATAGTTGTCTACCGTCTCGCGCGTGAAGCCCTCTACCGTAGCGATAAGGTCTGCACTCACTCCTTGTGGTATAAATCCGAGGTGGTTATTGACCATCGGGTCCAGGTACCAGGCACCGCCGTCGCTACCCATCGCATTGCGGCTCATAGACTCTATACCGCCGGCCACTACCAGCTGCTCCCAGCCAGAGCGCACCTTCATAGCAGCCAGGTTGATAGCCTCCAGGCCGGAGGAGCAGAACCTATTGATCTGCATACCTGCCACGATCGGGTCCCAGCCGGCATATACGTGTGCAAATTTGGCTATATCGCCTCCCTGCTCGCCTATAGGCGTCACGCAGCCCAGCACCACATCGTCTACCTCTGAGGTGTCAAAGTTATTGTTGCGCAGCTTCATAGCGCGGAAGAGTGTAGCCAGCAGGTCAATTGGCTTCACCTCATGCAGGCTGCCGTTCTTCTTGCCACGGCCGCGCGGGGTGCGTACCGAGTCGTATATGTATGCCTCTTTCATATTCTTAAACAATGAATGGATTGTAGCAGTGTTGCTATGGCTGTAAATGTAAAAATTTTTGTTGTTAGGCCTTGTGCAATGGCCGTTCTGCCTTTAGTTTGCGGTCAGCCCGGCGAACTGGCCGCGCCCGAACGCTGTTTTCGGATAGGACAGAGTAGTCAAACAAAAAGTTAATTTGCAGCGCCTGATCCGGGCATTATACCGGGGCCGGAATGTGTTGGCACAGATATTGACCCTTTGATCATCCCTTAAAAAATTGAACCTCAAACCAGATTGTATGACAAAATATCATGACAAATATCTCTCAGGTCCTCTCGGTGAGGATGATGTAGAGTTTCTCCCTATACTCCCCGATGACGAGGACCCGCAGGCCAAAGGCGGCGAGATACCTGACGAGCTGCCCCTCCTGCCCCTGCGCAATACCATCCTTTTCCCGGGCGTGGTGCTGCCTATCACTATCAGCCGTGACAAATCTATCCTGGCTGTCAAAGAGGCATACAAAAAAGACAAGCTGATCGGCGTGGTCGGACAGATTGACCCAAATGTAGAGGAGCCGGAGTACGATGATGTCTACAAGGTAGGTACCGTAGCCCAGATCCTGCGCATGATCAAGATGCCTGATGGCTCCAATACTGCTATCATCCAGGGCCGCAACCGCTTTGCAGTAAAGGAACTGACCGTGACGGAGCCCTATATGAAGGTGCGGATAGAAGTGCTGCGCGATGTGACGCCGCCAAATGATAAAGAGTTTGACGCAGAGATATCTACCATCAAGGACCTTGCCTCAAACATCGTGAAGCTCAATCCACAGATACCGTCTGAGGCCGGCATCATGCTGAAGAATATCAGCAATCCCATCACGCTCACACACTTCATCTCTTCTAACCTGAATATCGATACAGCGCAGAAGCAAGCGCTGCTGGAGATAGCAGATATGAAGGAGCGCATCCGCACCCTGCTGAAGCATCTCAATACCGAGCTGCAGCTGCTGGAGATGAAAAACCAGATCCAGACCAAGGTGCGCGCAGATATAGACAAGCAGCAGCGCGAGTACTTTCTCAATCAGCAACTCCGCACCATACAGGAGGAGCTGGGTATGAACTCACCTGACAAAGACATCCAGCGCCTGCGCGACAAGGCTGCCAAGCTCAAACTGCCAGACACTGTGAAAGTCGCTACGGATAAAGAGCTGGAGAAACTCCAGCGTATGAATCCTGCCGCAGCTGAGTACTCTGTAGTGATGAACTATGTAGAGCTGCTGCTGGACCTGCCATGGGGCATCTACACTACTGATAGCTTTGACCTGAAGAAGGCTCGCCAGATACTGGACAAGGACCACTATGGTATAGACAAAGTCAAAGACCGCATCATAGAGTACCTGGCCGTGCTGAAACTGAAAGGCGATATGAAGTCGCCGATCCTCTGTCTGGTAGGCCCTCCGGGCGTGGGCAAGACCTCTCTCGGCCAGTCTATAGCCAAGGCGCTGAACAGGAAATACGTGCGTATCAGCCTGGGCGGCCTGCACGATGAGGCCGAGATCCGCGGCCACCGCAAGACCTACATCGGCGCGATGCCGGGCCGCGTGGTGCAGTCGCTCAAGAAGGCCGGCTCCAGCAATCCTGTGACCATCCTCGATGAGATAGACAAGATAGGTGCAGATTATAAAGGCGACCCATCCTCTGCCCTGCTGGAGGTGCTCGATCCAGAGCAAAACTCCTCTTTCTATGACAACTATCTGGAGCTGGAGTATGACCTGTCCAAAGTTCTTTTCATCGCTACTGCAAATTCACTGAATACCATCCAGCCTGCGCTCCGTGACCGTATGGAGATCATCCCGCTGGAGGGCTACTCTATAGAGGAGAAAGTACAGATAGCCAAGAAGCACCTCGTACCTCGCCAGCTGGCCAATCACGGCCTGAAAGCGAAAGACGTGACCCTCTCTGACAAGGTGCTCGAAATGATCATAGAGGAATACACGAAAGAGAGCGGCGTGCGCGAGCTGGACCGCGTCATAGCCGCTGTCATGCGCCGCATAGCCAAGCACATCGCGATAGAAGATGCATATGACCGCAATATCTCAATAGAAGAAGTCAAAGAAATACTCGGACCAGAGAAGTTTGACAAGAGCATCTATACCGAGGAAAATATACCGGGTGTAGCCGTAGGCCTGGCCTGGACACCGGTAGGTGGCGACATCCTCTTTATAGAGGCTACTATGAGCAAAGGCTCCGGTGGCCTCACCCTCACCGGCAATCTGGGCGAGGTGATGAAGGAATCTGCTACCACAGCCATGACCTTTCTGAAAGCTAATGCGCAGAAGTACGGCATCAATTCAGATCTGTTTAGCCGGGTCAATGTACACCTGCACTTCCCCGAGGGTGCCGTGCCAAAGGATGGCCCTAGCGCAGGTATCACCATACTCAGCGCACTCGCGTCGCTCTTCACACAGAGGCGTGTCAAGCCATTCCTGGCCATGACCGGTGAGATCACGCTGCGTGGCAAAGTAATGCCGGTAGGTGGTATCAAAGAAAAGATCCTTGCCGCCAAACGTGCCGGTATCAAAGACATCATCATCGGCGAAAACAACCGCAAGCATGTAGACGAAATAGAGAAGTCCTACATCAAGGGCCTCAAATTCCACTTCGTAAAAACGATGGATGAAGTGCTGGAGAATGCCCTCATGCCCACTCGTGTGAAAAACGGGATAGACCTCGAAGCGCTGGCTAAAGCGCCAGACGATAAGGCAACTGCAAAAGTCAATATGAACTAATACAAAGCCCGCTAATATTAGCGGGCTTTTTTTGCTGGCCCCCAATCATTCTGAAAATCCTCAAAGCATCGTAGCTCCATTTTGCCATAAAAAAACCCAATGGCTGAAAGTCCCCCTTTATAAAGGGGGTGGCCGCAGGCCGGGGGATTTGAGCCGGCACTGTCAAGGCACCAATCGATGTGATACCTACTACAACGGTGGCCGCACTTTACCATCTACATGGTAGATCATCCTCTTCCCCTGGCCACTGCACAGGTAGCCATCTACTACTTCATCCACCTTTGCACCATGGATGGTGTAGGATAGGTCTATACTACATTCCCCCTTGATGCCGACCCATATAGTTTTAGATTCTCCGGGCTCTATCCGGCTGATCTGGTGATTTTCACAGCCATATATTTTTACATCCGTCATTATCTCCTGCCTGTCATTGACCAGTGTGAGTCGCTCCGTATCCATCAGGCGAAAGATAATGCTTATGTAGAGGATCAGTACTGGCACATTCATGCTCATAAGGCCGATCGCTTTCAGCACCTTGCGCCAGGCAGAGCGGTTCCATACCAGCGCTGACAACAACGCAAGTGCCATGAGCAGGTTCAGCAGTGCTGCACCATAAGTGAAATAGAAAGACGGGAGCAAAGTCTCAGTACCCTCACCGGTCAGAAAGTAAACTACGAACAGGCTGGTCCCTATCAAAAAGGACAGCAGCGCCAGTACCTTTGCATATCGGATCAGCTTCTCCATCAGACATTGATTTTAGGTACATCAAAGAAAGCATTTTGCCCTTTGAAACGTATCGCCGACTTTAGTAGTATGTCCGACTTCACTTACATCGTACAAAGCCTCATCCCCGCTGACCGTGCCACCATATGGCAGCACGTCACTCAGATGCAGCACGTGGACGACGAACTGCTACCCTTTGTCCGCATGACCTATCCCGCAGATCGGGCCAGCCTCGCGGGGCAGACGGTACCGATGGGTACGGTCCTGTTTCGCAGTGTGATATTGCTCTTTGGATTCCTACCTATAGACTTGCATTCATTGGCTTTTGATAAAATAGAAGATGGTAAAGCCTTCTACGAAAACTCCACCACGCTCGCACACCGATATTGGAGACATGCCCGCTCGCTCACAGATGCAGATGGCGGCGTGATAGTCAGAGACGAAGTTCATTTCTCTCCACGGCTACCGCTGATTGGCTATCTATTTTTACCCATTTACACAGCCATCTTCCGCCACCGTCATCGTCAGTTGGCAAAGGCATTTAAGTAGTATCTTGCTCAGGTGAAAAAGCGTTATATCATCCTGCTCATCATACTGGCGGCACTACCCTTGCCATACCTGCTGCTGAATATGCGCGTGAGTGATAAAGATGCCATCGCCGAGTTTAAAAACAAGGGCTTCTCACTGCAGCCGCATACTGCCCTGATACATGGCCATCACCTGCACTATGTATCTATCGGTAGTGACACGCTGCCCACTATGGTCTTCATCCACGGCAGCCCGGGCTCCTGGTATGCCTTTCGCGACTATCTGATGGATACAGTATTGCAGTCGCGCTATCATATGATCTCGATAGACAGGCCGGGCTTTGGCTACAGTGATTTTGGCGAGGGCGTGCATCTGCCGGAGCAGGCTCAGATCGTGGCTACCCTTATAGACAGCATCCGTCATGGCAGGCCGGTATATCTGGTGGGACATTCACTCGGTGGTACACTCGTAGCACTGGCAGCAGCGCAGCTGCCGGATAGTATAGATGGCCTGGTGCTCATAGCCGGTGCCATGGATACCCTGACCGAACCCGCAGAAAAGTGGCGCGGCTTCTTCACAGGCCCCCTCACCCGCTACCCCATGCCGGGTGCCCTGCGGCCCAGCACTGAGGAGGAGTGGTGGTACAAAACAGAAATGTACCACTATCCCGATCATCTCGACCGCATACATTGCCGCGTCTATTTACTCCACGCCATAGACGATCAGATCGTAGACATATCAAATGTTCAATATCTGAAAAACGCTATGCCCCATGCCATTATATCCGTAAAACAATTTGAAACCGGAGGGCATTTCATCCCATGGAATCATAAAGATTCCATTTTACCGATACTCCTCTCCCAGTCGAAAAACAATTAAGGCTCTCTCAACTCCGTCTCCAGAAAGACCCCAAACTCCTGCGGGAAATTGACACTCACCCGAGCGTGAACGCTCCCCTGCGCATCGAAGAAGCGGGCTGTAGAGTCAAGCGGAAAGATTCCCTCATGCCACACACCCGGATGGATGTACAGCCCCATAGACCCGTCAAAGTAGAAGTTGACAAAACGGTCCGGTGTCACATCATCTCCCGGCAGCGCCAGCGGCGTCACGAAGGGAGTGCCATCCAGCGGATAGAATAGCTGGCCGCCGTCAGGGTGGTAGTTGGCATGCCAGAGCAGGATGCGCTGTGCAGGGCGCTCGCGTACGATGGTGCGGCTGGCCTCACCGGGGTTCACCGCCCAGCCGAGCAGGTACTCGTCCTTCACCGCATTGTTGCGGCCATAGAAGTAGTCTCCCTCGCGCCAGAACTCAAAGATGCCTTTCTTAGTACCAGCCTGATCGCCGGTACCAGCATCTACAGGGCGTCCATCAGGCTTAGGCCACCGTACGATCTCGATAGGGTATCCCTCATAGTCTGATACCAGCGCACCATAGCCGCGTAGTGTCTCATTGGTGGCACGCACCAGCGGCGCAGTGACCCATGGCAGTGAGGGTGGTATATCCGGAGAGAGGTAGTCTATAGGCTGGCTGGCAGTGTGGCTCATGGTGTGTCTTTATCTGTCTAATATAGCCAAGATATCAGATGCTACCCTATTGATATATTACCTTTTTGTGAATTTTACTATTTTGCTGGCTCACAACTAAAACCCCATTTCCCATGAAGACGCTCCTCGCGATCTGTTTGCTCTCACTATCCCTATCTGCCATAGCTGCCAAAGACCCTAAGCCAGCCGTAGATGATACCACTGTGAACATGAAAGACCTGATGGCGCAGATAGATACGCTGCACTACCAGACATCAGGCACCGTAGCTATCGGATCAGTGGCATCTCTGGAGATACCCAAGGGCTTCAAATACCTGGATGGGAAGCAAGCAGAATTTGTACTGCATGACCTTTGGGGCAATCCCTCACAGGAGTCGCTGGGTATGCTGATACCGGAGGATAATAGCCCATACCTGCCGGGCTGCTGGGTAGTAGATATGACCTACGAGGAGGATGGCCACGTGAAGGATGATGATGCCAAGGACATCAAGTATGACGAGCTGCTGAAGCAGATGCAGGAGCAGATCAAAGAGGCCAACCCGGAGCGCATCAAGCAGGGCGGCAGGGCCATAGAGCTGACCGGCTGGGCAGAGCAGCCATCCTATGATGCCGCTACTCACAAGCTCTACTGGGCCAAGAAGCTAAAGGCCCTCAGTGACAGCGTAGAGACGCTGAACTATAACATCAGGATACTGGGACGCAAAGGTGTACTCGTGCTCAATGCCATAGGAGACATAGACCAGCTCAATGAGATAAAGGCCAACAATGCCACACTGCTCAAGGCGACCAACTTTACCAAAGGTAATACCTATGAAGAGTTTAATAGCAGTATAGACAAGGTAGCTGCCTATGGTATAGCGGGCCTCATAGCCGGTGGTATACTAGCCAAGACAGGCCTGCTGGCCAAGGTCGGCATCCTGCTGCTGAAATTCCTTAAGCCACTCATAGTAGGTATCGGTGCTGCCGGTGCATGGATCGTGCGCAAGTTTAAAGGCCGCAGCGAGGGAGATGCATAGTGTGCATCCAGGTGCCTCTGGCCTGCTATACCTATGAGAGATATCTCATTGGCACATTACCTTATTTTCAGTTACTTTCGCCCACTCTAAACGGATAAAATACTATGTACAGGACAAAGACTTGCGGAGAGCTACGCCTCAGCAATGTGAATGAGACAGTGACCCTGGCAGGATGGGTACAGAGAGTGCGTGACATCGGCCACCTCGTATTCATAGACCTGCGTGACCGCTATGGTATCACTCAGTTGTCCCTCAATGCTGATAGCAATGCTGCACTCTGTGACCTGGCGCGCAAGCTGGGCCGTGAGTTTGTGATACAGGTCACTGGCAAGGTAGTAGAGCGCACCTCAAAGAATACCAATATCGCTACTGGCGAGATAGAGATCTATGCTGATACACTCACAATACTGAATGAATCAGAGACGCCGCCTTTCACCATAGAAAATGAAAGCGACGGCGGTGAAGAGCTGCGTATGAAGTACCGCTACCTGGATATACGCCGCCCGCTGCTGAAAGATGTGCTGGTGACCCGTGCTACCATGATCCGTGCCATGCGCGAGTACCTGGACAATAAGGGCTTCATAGAGATAGAAACACCAAACCTGATCAAGTCTACGCCGGAGGGAGCGCGCGACTTCCTCGTGCCATCCCGCCTGCACAATGGCTCCTTCTATGCGCTGCCACAGTCACCGCAGATCCTCAAGCAGCTCCTGATGGTGGCCGGCATGGACCGCTACTACCAGGTAGTAAAGTGCTACCGTGACGAGGACTTCCGTGGTGACCGCCAGCCGGAGTTTACCCAGCTGGACTGTGAGATGAGCTTCGTAGAGCAGAATGATATCTTCGAAAACTTTGAAGGCATGGTGAAGCATGTCTTCCGCAAGACCAATGGGGTAGAGCTGCCGGACTTCCTGCGCCTCACCTTTGCAGATGCCATGAGGCTCTATGGCTCTGACAAGCCGGACCTGCGCTTTGACTGCAAGATCATAGAGCTGAATGACAGCCTGCCGCAGTCTGAGTTTCCGGTATTCAATAATACCCTCGCATCGGGCGGCCTTGTAGCCGCGCTGAATGCCAAGGGCTGCGCGGCATATACACGCAAGCAACTGGACGAACTGACAGACTTTGTGAAAGCCACACACCGCGGGCTGAGTGGCCTGGTCAATATCCGATTTAATGCAGACGGTACGGTGAAATCATCGGTAGATAAATTCTACACAGAGGAGCAGCTGCGCGAGATAGGCAAAGCCTGCGGTGCTGAGCGGGGCGACATGATCCTGATAGCTGCCGAGAAAGTATCTAAGGTACGCAAATCTCTCGGAGACCTGCGCCTCGAGCTGGCTAAGCGCCAGAACTGGATCGCGCCGGGCTCATGGAGCGTATTCTGGGTAGTAGACTTCCCGCTGTTTGAGAAAGATGAAGAGAGTGGTGAGATCAACTTCGTGCACCATCCATTCTGCTCGCCACATCCTGAGGACCTGCAGTACTTTGACAGTGACCCACTGCGTGTACGCGCACAGACCTACGATATGGTGATGAATGGCAGTGAGATCCTGTCCGGCTCTATCCGGATCCATCAGCGCGACCTGCAGAACCGCGTATTCGCCAAGCTGGGACTGACAGAGGAAGAGATAGACCATAAGTTCGGCTTTATGCTGAATGCATTCAAGTACGGTGCTCCACCGCATGGCGGCTGCGCCTTTGGCCTGGACAGGTGGGTCATGCTCATGACAGGTGGCGAGACGATCCGTGACTCCATGGCATTCCCTAAGGCATCTAATGGCAAAGACCTGATGATGGATGCACCTGCTGTGGTAGATCCTAAGCAGCTCGTAGAACTGGGTATAGCTGTAGTCAATAAGGATTGACACATATATCAGATTTGAGTCATTAACATTTATTGAAAAATAGCAGGCATAGAGTTTGCTATCTTTACCGTAGTGAAAAAAGTCATAGCCATACTAATGCTCTTCGTAGTACTCGTAGGTACTGTGGTCAAGGATACCTCTGTATCCAAGGCTGCCAAGAGCATGTATTCTATGAATGACTCTGATAAAGACGATACCTCATCTGATGATGATAGTACTGACGGCAAGGAAACCAACTCAAAGGAATCTGCAGATAAGTTTCACCTGGCATATATTGATTTTACTTTTTCATCTGATATCTATCAGACTTTATTTTCCAGCGTATCTATACATTGTCTGTCTATAGACGATCCGTACCTGGATGCGATCTCCCTCCCTCCCGAGGTAAAGGCATAATCCCTATCAGCTACATCTGATCAGATGTGCATGGCTACGTGGCCCTGTGCTGACTACGCGTACACCTGCGCGCCTGTCTTATTCCTTTATCCTGTTTCAAATAATTGCATGTTATCCAAAATAAAGAATGATATCCCTTCGGCTATTGTAGTATTCATAGTAGCGCTGCCGCTATGCCTCGGTATCGCACTGGCATCAGGAGCACCGCTCATGGCGGGCCTCATGACGGGTATAGTGGGCGGTATAGTGGTCGGCCTCTTCAGCGGCTCCCACACCAGCGTGAGCGGACCGGCCGCAGGCCTCATACCTGTAGTAGTAGCATCTATAGCCGCAGTAGGTGGCAATTTTGATGTGTTTCTCGCGGTAGTAGTAGCTGCTGGTATCTTCCAGATAGGATTCGGCCTGCTGCGGTCGGGCTTTGTAGCCAGCTACATTCCTTCTAATATTATCAAAGGCCTGCTGGCGGCTATAGGCATCATCCTGATCATGAAGCAGATCCCCCATGCAGTGGGTTTTGACCGAGATGCAGAGGGCGATTTCAGCTTCCTGCAGGCAGACGGAGAAAACACCTTTTCCGATATCCTGCTCATCACAAAATATTTCTCCTTAGGCTCTATCATCATCAGTGTAGTGTCGCTACTGGTACTGATCTACTGGGATAAAACACCGCTACGGAAATTCAAATTTTTACCCGCATCACTGGCCATCGTATTTATCGGCATCGGGCTGAACTATGTGTTTCAGACTTTCAATCCGGGCATGGCTGTATCGCCCAGCCACCTGGTCACGCTGCCCAAGGTATCACTGAGCAACCTGCAGGAGAGCCTGCACTTTCCGGTGCTTTCTGCCTTTCTCATACCGCAGGTGTGGCTCTCCGGCCTGATACTCGCCGTAGTAGCCTCTGTAGAGGCCCTGCTGAATGTGCAGGCTGTAGACAACCTGGATGAGCAGAAGCGCCTGTCGCCGCCCAATAAAGAACTGATCGCACAAGGGATAGGTAATATAGTGGTTGGCTTTTTAGGTGGCCTGCCTATCACCTCTGAGGTAGTACGCGGCTCGGTGAATGTCTATGCCGGCGCACGCACCAAGGCATCTACCATCCTGCATGGTGTACTACTGCTGCTGAGCATACTGGTGCTGACATCATTCCTCAATGTGATACCGCTGGCATCACTCGCCGCTGTACTGATCATGACCGGCTACAGACTGACCCGTGTGACTGTCTACAAGGAGATGCTGGACAAAGGCTGGAACCAGTTCATCCCTTTTGTGGTCACTGTAGTAGCGATCGTCTTTACTGATCTGCTCACGGGTATCATCATCGGTATGTTTGTGAGCGTTTTCTTCATTCTGCGCAGCAACTACAGGAATCCATTTACAGTAGAAACAGTGAAGCACGTAGATGAGACCATCCATATAGAACTACCCAGCCAGGTGTCATTTCTAAATAAGGCATCTATAAAAGATACGCTATGGAATATACCACCAGACAGCAAGGTGGTGATAAATGCCAGCGCCACTGAGTTTATAGAGCATGATGTGCAGGAGCTGCTCCGTGATTTCAAAAACGTGATCGCCCCTGAGAAAAATATCACCCTGAACATGATCGGGCTAAAGAATCAATATATACAAAGTGACCATGTCCAGTTTGTCAATGTAGTAGACAAGGCAACGCAGACGCAGCTCACGCCCACGGAGGTAGTAGATATACTCCGCTCCGGCAATGACCGATTTGTGACGGGCAAGGGTGTCAACACCAGGTACTTTCACCAGCAGATAGATGCAACGGCCTATCAGCAGCACCCTATAGCGGTGGTACTGGGCTGCATAGACTCGCGTACCTCGCCTGAGCTGGTCTTTGACTCCGGCCTGGGAGATATACTATCTACACGTATAGCAGGCAATATCGTATCACCAGAGGTGATAGGCAGCCTGGAGCTGGCCTGCGGCAAAATAGGCAGCAAGCTGATCGTGATCATGGGCCACTCTAACTGTGGTGCTGTGGCCAGCGCGATCAATAATGTGAAGCATGACAATATAGGCTACGTGACAGCCAAGATACGCCCTGCGGTATACACCATGCAGGCCATGTCTGACGGCAGCCGTGCAGAATATGAGAAAGCAGTGACGATACAGAATATCAAAAACTCTGTGACAGAGATCATGCACAATAGTGAGCTGCTGGCCGACCTGATCCGCAGCGGAGAGGTGGGTATCGTGGCGGCCTACTATGATACTGAGACGGGGCTTGTGACTTTTTATGATAGTGTAGCGGTGCGCCAGCCGGTGGCCGCATAAAAATATCAGGCCGGATATTCCGGCCGAAACGTTCAGGGTTAAAGGAAGGGGTCCTCATTTGTCTTTGGGTGGGGGCCCCAATTTTTTTGCCAAAAAACGAGGGATAATTCCTGCTGCAATATTTTCATTCAAAAAAATTTAGCGGGTGTCCGGATTTTTCTATATTTGCGTCCCCATCCGCGAGGAAGGGAGGTCTTGGCTACCATAATGGTGAGATGGGTGAGAGGCTGAAACCACCAGTTTGCTAAACTGACGTACGGGTTAAACTGTACCGAGGGTTCGAATCCCTCTCTCACCGCGCAGAGACAGTAAAAGTTCGGGGTGTAGCGCAGTCCGGTTAGCGCACCTGCTTTGGGAGCAGGGGGTCCCAAGTTCGAATCTTGGTACCCCGACAACAAAATGAGGCAGTTAGGAGCAATCCTGACTGCCCTTTTTGTTTCTGCACAAACCCTGCACAAACATTTTGTGGTTTCATTTACGCTGGTATGTATTCATCCAGTGCATTAGCCAACTGATGGTAATTTACCTCGTGTAGACTTTCTAAGACTAAGTTAATGGTCTTGGAATCCCATTTATCGATGGTCTCTACACCCTGCCATTCGGCAAATAGCGAAATTTCTGCTAGTTGTCCTTCAGTAAAGATGCTGTCCTCGTATGCCTTATTGTAGACCAGAATAGGATCGGCCTGAAGTGCTACGCAAAGTTGCTTGTAAAGATGTATGGCTGGAGCAGTTATCGACCCGTCACAGGATTGCCCTGGTTTATACGGTCTTGGGCTTTTGCAGTTTAATGCATAAGCATCCCGTATGAGTATTGATTTAGTCGGAAAATACGAATACCGGCGCACGCTGTACCACAGAAAGCCATCATCCTTGATAAATACCTCGGCTACGTATTCCTTGTCGCGTGGGAACTCTATAAGAGTAATTGAATGACTCTCCGTCAATTCATCCCAGAAAACTCCCGGACTCATACAGTTTCTGCTTCTCGTTGAGGAATAGGTTTGGGTGTTTCTTTTTGAATATTAAGAATGTAGTCCGTAGCACGCTGGGCTTGGCCACTGGCATTAATAATGCAACGTTTGTCGTTTTTGAGCTTAGCTAACCATCCTTGAATGTAAGCTGCACTATTAGCCATATCATTGCGGACGATTCCTGTGAATGATTGAAGGTAGCACGAGCCTATTTCAGCCACGAGTTCTTCAGTCGAATATTCATAGGAACCGAACCGAGTATTTTCCACTAGATCAATCCTATCGAGTCGTTTTTGATGCCCGGTGCAATGTACTAGTTCATGAAAGAGAGTTGCATAGTATGCCTCACTTTCTACAAAATATTCTATGTCCGGCATATTAAGGATATCTGTGGACGGTTCGTAGTATGCCTCATTTTCGTGATGCTGAAACGTTGGTTTATTAGGCATATCTCGAACAATACTCTCGCATGCCTCTATCGGCTCGTTAGGACGGGTAAGTACGGGTATCTGATCTTGTGGTATACCTTCACACTGTGCAATGTTAAACACGTTGTAATAGCGCAGTATAGGCTTTTGTGGCTTCTTTTCGTCCGGTGGCGTAGTGTCGGGTGTTTTTACATCGATCCACTTCCAAAACACTACCATTTGCGATTTCTCTCCCTTTTTTACCGAGCCTCCCAGAGCTTTGACTTGGTCGAAGGTCACAAAGAGATTTTGTTTATAACCAAGACTTGCTAATAGGAACACATTAACCCCCCGATAGGCTTTTTTGCTAACAAGATTTCTAGGTAAGCCAGCATCAGTCCACGGTTTACGCCAAGGAATTGTTCCACCTTCCAAAAGAGCAATGATTTTGTCAGTAACAATCTGATAGACATCTAAGTTTGCCTTTTCCATAATTTTAGTTTTTCTGTTAACGAATTTTCTTTTAGTCTATGCTTTAGAAAAGCTGGATAACAGACCCGAATTTTTGACAAATAAGCATTGGTCGATACATCAGTGTGTAATAAAAAAGGTCCAACATGTTGGACCTTAATTTTGAGTTCGTCTTTGTATGACTATCTTATCCTGTGACACTGTGAGATCAACATAGTCACCAACTGTAAATCCGAATTTCTCTAAGTAGTGACCCTTTAGATTGATCACAGGATGTCTTCTTCTAGATTTTTGATAGTGACTGTAGCAAATCTTAAGTTTTCGCGTTACTGCTATATTCATCTGTATTGTTTTATGGTATTCGTTTGAGTACAGTGTATTGAATCCTTACATTTCGCTACAGACCCAAATTTTTGACATGCATTAACCCCACTGATCAGCCATCGCTTGAGCTATCCCATAAAATGTCTTGGAGCGCAATTTGGATCTGTTTGGCCCTGGAGGTAAATAGTGCAACCGCTGTTGCAATTTCTTCGGTAACATTCTCATGACATGGCGAACGTTGTGGGATTCTTTAAGAGGAGCTAAATTGAATAACCATAAACACGTCGATTTTCGTTCCGGATGACCGAACATGAAAGGCTGAATAACTTGATCATATTTGCCAATAAGTGCTGTCGCATAACTGTGAGGAATAGGATTTTCAATGCACACCTTAACTCCACGCTTACCGATCTCAGCAAAGAGGTTAGAAAAATTCACATGCAGCATTCATCTCAAGCCAAAGATTACGTTTGCTCAACCACATAACACCGGAATTTGCGATTCTTGTACAAGGCGGGTGAGCAATGATTAAATCCCATTTCTTGTCCAACAAATGCCGTACATCACCTTGAATGTGCCATTCGGGGCGGCCACCTGAAGGCCGTTGTAAATCGCAACTGTAAGCTTCATGACCTTTCGCTCGAAATGCTTTACATACTTCTTGGCTTTCTTCACATGCAATAAGTACCTTCATGGCTAGTTCAAATAGTGATGAGTAATAGCTAGGGAGATAGCATCAAAAACGCCCATATTATATCCTTCATTCATCCAAGGCTTTCTAATTTTGGGTGCACGAGCTGAAAGTTCCGGAAACCATATGATGAGTTGCTTTGCTATATGATATTTCGATGAACGTCCGTATAGTTCAAACACTTCTTGAATTTGTTCTCGCGTGTACTGGTAAGTTGGTATTCTAACGCTCTCTGCATAGTCCAAAATACTTTGCTCGAGGTCCTTAATACGCCCTCCGGTTCTAGAGTTACTTGTGCCTTGCTGACGTAAGACAATAATTGTTGGCTCATGAAAATCAACGAACCGTTTAACTCGAGCCAATATTTTATGATTAAGAATTGGCAATCCAGAAACCGCCACCATACCACAGTCTAGAATAGTCTTTTGATTTTCCAGACATGCGTAACCCAATCCTCTATCGTTTGGATAGAGTGCGAGAGTAATCATTGTATCTTCAAGCATAAGTTCAAGAATTTAACTTAGTAAGGGTCTCTGCTAAGAAGCTGATACGATCTTGAACTTTTTGAGAAGTACGTCTGGTTTTAAGATCATCAATAAGAAGATGGATTCTTTCTTGAATCCTTGGAATATATTCCCCCTTTTGAGCTTCTACTTGAACGCCTACAGGAAGATCGAATAGTAAATGGTAAAGAACAAGTAACAATGTACTTGGAGTACGTAGTCCTTGCTCCCATCGGGAAACGATAGAGGTATCGCTATTTGCAATCAGAAATGAAATATCTGACTGATTTAGTCGTGTCTTTCTTCGATACTGACGTAATTGATTGAACCTTGTATGCATAAAGAACATCTCGCTTAACTAATATCTTACGATGATATTCTTTACACTATAGATTTTGTAGACCCGTATATTTGCCACCGTGTCAATTTTTTTTCCAGTGGTAACCTATACTTCAACGAAATATGAAAGCGTATGAAAAGTTTTATCGTTCTAAGAACGAATGAATTAATCCTTTCATTCAAAGACAGAAAGATTATCCGTCTTAGAAGATAAAAACAAAATAAAATTGTTTTAAACGGAACATAAAAAAAGCCTGATGTTATCAGGCTGATTGATGGGAATAAACTGTTTAAAAGAATTTTAATTGTGATCCATCTGGGTATTTCTTTGATGCGGACTCAGGAGGATCATTTGTAGGCTTCTTGTACTCCGATGCAGTAGAATCCAATATATTCCACAGTTTAGATTTCTCTCTTTCTTGGATTCTGAAAAGCCCGAAAGGAATAATAGAAGTGAAATAACTGCCGCGGAAATCTGAATGATTAAGCGCATTCCCCCACATGACCTCAGCATGAAACAACCCGGACAAAAATAAGTTTATACTTGTGATCTTGGCGCAAGTTTGATCTATGTCTATTCCGTAGTATTCATGTTGAGACCCAAACACTCGCGAAGATGCCATAAGCATACGTCCACTGCCGCATGCTGGATCAAGAATTCGTATCCTTTTATCCGAATCAGAATTTTGCAATGCGTTATCAGCATTGCAGCGCGCCATAAACTCACAAATCGGCCAAGGAGTAAAGAATTGGGACAGCGTTTTACTTGCTAAATTCATTTCGTAAAACTCTCCGAGAATATCCCAACCCTCAGAAGTACTATTCATACGTTCGGTCATTTCTAATGTTAGTAGTGATAGTAACTTGGGAAATTCGAACCTGACCTTGTCATTTTTGTACTTGGCAATGGTTTCCAGATATAAACTTTCATCATAAGAAATACCAGTACCAGGCTTTTGCCCAAATGCACAAATTGTCATTGTCAGAAAATCAGTAAATGCCAATCTCATATCGAACTTATGCTCAAAAGATCTCATAACATTTGAGAACGTTTCAACTTTGCTTTTCATTTTAAATGTTTCTGAAAAGCTTGGCATATTGAGATGAAAACTGCTTGAACTTCAGATAAAACCTTTCTGAATAAAATCTAAAGTTTTTATGAAATCGACACTATGGGTTATACATGAGCAATTATTCGGGTCTCTGATTTTCCAATGCTCTTTAGTAAGATGAGTATATTAATGACTAGTAATCAAGAGTTGTATCTATGATGAATTCAAAAGGAACAGTTGCGCGATCTACAGGTGGGAAATGTCGAATTGATTCCCAACTGTACCTACAGTTAGTGAACAATTCGACATACTCGTTTAAATTGGTTGGCACATGGCCTTTTAGTTTTAATTCTTTCTTGCATGCTATTACTTTAATTATCAGTAAATCGATTATGTACCTTTTTTCAATAAAACTCAAATTCTCTAGCTTCTTGAGTAATTCATCTGATAAGGGCTGAAGTTCCTCGATTCTTGCAAAAGGTATACTTGGCGGTTTTTCTATTTCAGACTTAGCAGCATCTAATTGCTGAGATAATTTTTTTATAATCTCCTTCAATGGATTTGTATAATCAAGAAGTTTATCCATTGTTATAATACCTGTAACGTAGGTTTGGGTATAACGCTCAATTTGACTCTGATACTTTTTTAGTTCAGCTTCAATTTTATCCGTTTTAACTTCCGGCTTAGGGCTGTTCAGTTGCAAGGTGTTTATGTTGCGTGTAGCCTGTAGAGCAACTTGTTGAGGTGTCTTAAGAAAATTGAGTATATAGTCCCATATTAAATCATCGCTCAATCTCGCTAAGACACCCTTTTCAAAACATTGCCTAGGAAGCGGAAACCTCTTAACCTTATCAGTGCAACGATAATAGAGATGCTTACCCTTTTGCGGTCCTTCACCAGCACGCCTAGATCCGCATATGCAATAAATCTTACCGGACAGTAGGTATTGATTTTTCGTGTGGCGTACACATTTTGCAAAGTTTTCTTTGATAACTTCTTGTGCACGATAAAATAATTGTTCGTCAATAATAGCCGGCACCTTAACTTTATACCAAGTTGACTCAGGGGCGATTTTTCTACTTGATTTTTTATTTTTTCGGTAAGTTTCTTGCTTTAGCGGTCTAAGTGGAACAACTGCTATTAACCTCCCATAATGTGCCTCTCCAATAAATGTTTTGTTTTTTAATAGAGTACTCAATGTGCTGGTAGCCCAAACTTTTCGCTTGCTTTTTCTTGGCTCAATGCCCAAATCTCGTAATCTCCTTATCACACTACTAATAGTCAGCTTTTCATAAGCCACCCACTCGAATATGTTCTTGATAATTTCAGCTTCTTCAGGGTTGATCTTATAAAATCCATGTTGAAAGCTGAGGTCACCTTTCTTGCCTTGATTAGGGATGAAGGTATACCCAAATGGTGCCTCGGTAGTCATTACGTGCCCCTCAGTTAGCTTTCGGATTTTTCCCAACCTAAAGCGATCGGCAATTTTTGCTCGTTCATATTCTGCAAATAATCCTTGAACCCCAAACAATATCTTTTCGATACTGTTTTGAGGCGCAGGGGTGGTAACGTATAAAAGTTTTTTACCAGCTTCTTTTAATTCATCCCCTACCAATTCCTGATAAGAATAACGTCTTGCTAGACGATCTGGATCATATAAAAGAACGCCATCCCATATATTGAGCTTGGCATCCATCCTCATCTGGTCAAGGGCAGGTCGTACCAAACTATCTCCACTCCAGCCATCATCCATATATTCTTTTACAATGCATAAATCATTTTTCTGAGCATACTCCTTAAGGGCAAGAACCTGAGCCTGAATTGTCTTTTGATCCTCTTGGTTGGAGGTCGACACTCTGGCATAAATTGCGATTGTTTGTGTTGGATTCATAGTTTTCATGATCTTTTCTAATAAGATTGAAAAGGTAGTCATACACCTTTTCGACAGCCTCATGATTCGGAATGAACTCCAAACTCAAAGAGGGACAGCCTGAAGATTTTTTGTTGCTACACAATAAATCTGGCTGCCCCTCCTTGGGTACATTTTGAATATCTTCTTCAGATTTATTGTGTAGCGTATTCATTATATCACCTCATGTGGTTAATTCAATAACGAGGTGAGTATATCCGCTGAGTGAAATTGATTGGAGACCCTAACAAATGACAACGCAAAAGAGCCCTTGCTAGTCATAGCAAAGGTTTGGGGCTATATCTTATGTGTTTTATGGACAATAATTGAACATGCATTCCGACCCCAACATCACTTATTTCGCAAAACTTCTCTTCCGAAACAGCGAGAAAGTCTTCGGCATTTGCCAAGAGGATCGATTGCTACATATGTATATATTAGGCAAGACAGGAAGTGGTAAGTCAAGTTTGATGAAGACAATGATATTGCAAGATGTTAAGGCTGGCAGAGGTTTATGCCTCATTGACCCTCATAGTGACCTGGTAGAGTCGATACATTCAGAAATACCAGAAGAGCGCGCTAAGGATGTTCTGTATTTAAATGTTCCCGACAAAACACTATCTCTGAGATATAACCCATTTAAAAAAGTATCATACGAGAAACGCTCCCTAGTAGCTTCAAGTATCATTGAGGTATTTAAAAAACTCTGGCATGACGCGTGGGGAGTAAAACTTGAACATATCTTGAGATATGCAGTACTTACGTTGCTCGATCAACCATCGGCAACCATAGACCACATACCCAAATTGCTATTGGATAAGTCTTTTAGGCATGAAGCAATAAAATTTGTACAAAACCCAAGTGTTAAGGAATTCTGGACAAAGGAATTTTCAAACTACAATAGGTATGATTTGTTACCGGTACTTAACAAAATTGGTGGCATGCTGGCCCATCCAGTAATTAAACGGGTTTTAATAGAGAACAAGAATGAGATTTCACTTCGAAAAGCTATGGATGAAAAGAAGATTATCCTGGTTAACCTTTCTAAGGGCCATATTGGCGAAGATGCAGCCCGTATACTAGGAGCACTATTGATAAGCTCAATAAGTTCAGCCGCGTTTAGCCGTGTTGATACTCAAGAAATCAATAGAATTCCTTTTATGGTCTATATGGACGAATTCCACAACTTTACGACGTTGTCCTTGGTAAATATGTTTTCTGAGCTAAGAAAATTTAAGGTAGGAATGATTCTCGCCCATCAGTATATGCATCAGTTGGAGGATGAAATAAGGCAAGCAATTTTAGGCAATGCTGGAAGCATTGTATCCTTTAGAATAGGAACTGAGGATGCAATGTTTATGAGCAAAGAAATGTTCCCAGAATTTGGCCTCGAGGACTTTATCAATTTACCCAATCGGCAATTCTACCTCAAACTAATGATCGAAGGAGTACCGAGCCGTCCATTCAGTGCTAGATCACTAAACATATAAGGCATCGTAACCCGCTTCGGTCAATGTCAGAACCGGCGTACTTCCCATAGTATTAGACTCGACATAGCCAGATGCCATCAAAGCCTCGATTCCATCCTTGAGTAAGGCTTTTTCCTTTGGATTAAACGAGGCGAATAGCTGATTAAACTTCTGAAATACCAATATAGCTCCAGTCCGAGAGTTCTGACTTTCAAACCACGACATAACTGTAGTTTGGATTTTTTTGATTGTATTCTCCTTATCCACTGGATATATGCTCTCCTCCCCAAGCGGTGAAAGAACCAAGCAATATCCATAACGATCTTCTACTGTTATTCGACCATCCGCCACCAGAGTTTGAATTGCAGCATCAAATAACTCTTTCTCCTTAGGGTTCAAGTCTTTCATCAGAACGTGAATAATTCTTTTATAATCGATTATGTTATTCGATTTAAGATTTTGCTTTGCAAAATCATACATTATCATGTCGGCTATATCATTTACACTTTTCATATTTACTTTTTAGTTTTATAGATTATCACTCAGGTCAAAACCTGTGTAAATTTGGTAGATGCTGAGTTCGCTGTTGGGGTTGCATCACATTTAAATTAACTTTTGGACATGAATACTACTCTCACTTCTCGATTGAAAGATTTGATTTTAAGCATTAAGAGAAATCCTAATCAAACATTCGGATATAATGTTTATTTGCCTCATGATCTCCTTAGCGAAATGAAACTGTATTTGTCTCAAATTGCAGCTAAAGAGAAGCAATATGCTGACATCCTGCATTATGAGATTGTTGAGCATGGGATTGAAGACATTCTAAAACCAGCACTGGCTAGGCTTCAACTAGTAGGATATACATACGAGCAATATCCGGAAATTGTTAGAGATTGCCTCCGTGCCCTTTTGATGTACACGGTCCAAAATTACCCCGTCCACGTTATTTGGATGCCAGTTAGAAGTGGTACATCCAGTAGAGAAGAATCTATACAAAAGCTTGTTGATACTTTGAATTTAACTTCTTACAGCTATGCCACTCCGATCTGGGAATTAAAATACGGCGTGGAGAATGCGCTCATTAATTGGAATGGTGAAAAGTGGAGTATCACTGCATTAGGAGAGTTGTTCATTTCACTCTCCATTCCATCGGGAACTGTGCTTTTGCTATTGATTGAGCTTTACTTGCACTCTCCTAGCACCATTACGCCTCACAGTCTCAATCAGTGGCATATGTCGAAGGAGTTCCTACAAGCTGTATTAGATGCTGAATGCTTTACGGTAGATATAGGTGACGAAAAATATAGTTTTATGGAGTTGGACTACAAAATGTCATATCTAAACCGTCTAGACATTCTACAACTGACTTCTACAATCGATAGAACATTAGAAAGGAGACCTCAAGACGGTGAATTCGGGGATATTCCAACATTTTATATTGCTGATGATTTTTTTGAAGTATCACTTACCGACTTTGGCAGGGATATAGTAACAAAAGTGATGGATGAGGAGCATAACCCATTAAGGTTTTTGATACCTGATCTTCTAGCATTCGAACTTTCAGGCATCAAATATTACGATGCAAAGGATGAAAGAATTTTGACGGAAATAGCTAAGCTTTCAGATTCGGCAAGTGAAGTTATACAAGATCAAAAGCCTGCTATTGAGGCTATTCTTAAAGATGTTCGTGAACATCGAGCTTCAATATCCACTTTAAGGACTCTGCCTCCAACTATTGAAAAGCTATGCAAGAACATACTTATTCAATCCAATATATTGTCCCCTGGAGACGATAAGGCCATGTTTAATGAGATTATTGATAGATTGAAAAAGCTTACGAAAAGCAGTAGTGTCTTAAAAGAAGATACTTTGCAGTATTTACATAGTATAGACCGCAACAAAATTCTACATGCGAACATTACACCTACTGATGAGATTCTTAATGTCTACATAAGCTTATGCCTAAATGTTTTGCTTCGAGTTTTGCAAGATTATACGGAATACAAAAGCAGATAACACTAATCTGTATTATCAACTAGATTTTTAAGATAGCTCTACGAGCTTTCGACTTAAAACTGCAATTGTCCTGAATAAGGGGGTAATGCGTTATTAGAGGATTGCCTATTCACATATTTGGTAGCACCACCCATTGCACCTACTCCTAGCCCAAATTGTACAAGCCCTTTATTTCCTGTAAATAAACCAACCAACGTGCTTAACCCTGATACAAGCAACATAGCATCTGTAGCTTCTTCAATTGCATCACTTTTGTGCTCTCCTATAGCTATTATGTTTACGAAATGCTGACAGTTTTGAGAGAATAAAGCGTATGAGGTTCCGTTCCACCAATAATGTAAAGCACGCTTCAAAATTTCATACTGGCTGAAAGATGTAGCTTTGGAAGAATAGGTTACTTCATTGCCATCAGCATATACTTCTTCGCAATCAATAGTTGGATAACGATTTTTGTAATGGTGGTGGGCAATCCATCTGCGTCCATACTGATCCTTACCGAGTACTATTCCCGGATGCTGCACTCCAAAAACAGTATCTATTTTGCTTCGGGTCACAATTCGTCCTGAATCTTCAGTTAAAGACAATATAAGGTTCGTTCCATTTTTACACGGTACAGCAATTGTGTTTGTCGTTAGTTCATATCCCATCTTATTGATTTTATGCTACAAAAATATAAATGATTTAGTCCGAAAAACAAATTATAGACTGGGAAAATGTTCACATATGGAGATCAGTATATATGATCGAATGCAGCTTGGCTCTTAAAACAGCTCTTTAGCGGAAACATCCAGAACCTTGGCTATAGCAAAAACGTTGCTAAGACTTGTGTTGATCAATCCCCTCTCGATTCTGCTTATCTGGCTATACTCTATATCCGCCAAATTCGCTAGCTCCTGCATGCTCATTTTCTTATCAGTCCTGAGCTTTCGGACACGCTTGCCAAATGCTTCAATTTCAGTGTTGTCACGGATATAGTGCTTCTTTCTCTCCATCTAGTAATAGTTGGAGAAAAACATTGAATTAAATGTGGCAAATTTGCCATAATTCATTTTTCTTTTTTAGTTTTATCGAACAGTTGATAGAAACAGCGTTTGCCGAAAAGCTGAAACAGAGTAGGCATAATCCCAAACACACATCATGACATTTTTAAAACCCATCCATTTTGCTTGCATTTCCATTCTTATCCTATTCGCATCAAGTTGCACAAAGAATGATCCAACGCAGACGGTAGCTACGAATTTCCTGACCGACGGGCACAAATTAGTTTACAGGATTCTACCCAATCCATACTATCCAGATACGCTGTATACAGTGGCGTATAGAAAAAGTTCAATTCAGAATGTATTTATTGAAGCCGATACTTCGAGCAATAGATTTCTTACACCTGGTTATGAAACCTTTGAACGCTTTGATAACGGCAAGCTTTACTACTCTGATAATGCGAATATGATTCTAACAAGTCAAAACTATTCAGTCGATTTTAACGCGCCAGCGAATTCATATTGGATAGTCTATTCACAAGGGTTCGGTAGCGATACTATCCGTGTATTAGGAAAGGATGTACTTACTACTGTGCAGGCTGGAACTTTTACCTGTGGCATCTTCATCGCTGGCCGAGATACCTCATATTTCAGCGCAAGTGTTGGCGAGATCAAGCATAGAGGCGTAAATGTTTCATACGATCTACTCTTAAAGAATTTTTAATAACCCTAAATCAATACAAATGAAAAACCTCTCTACCCTTGTTTTTGCAATGATCGTTAGCTTTTGGGCTTGCGCTCAGATTTCTACCTTTCCCTATACTGAAAGCTTTGGTGTCAGCTCTCAGTGCACCGGTTGGACCGTAACAACTGGCACATGGTATCACAATACAACAACTGGAACTATCGAAGTTGACAATCACAATCAGACAAATGTTCATGCGTTTCTCTATTCACCATTCTTCAATACCAATTATCTTAGTCACCCTACAATAAGCTTTGATCTCCGTATTACTGCAGATGATTCTACAGGCTGTGTACCTGAACTTGATCTAGGCTATTACGATAGCATCAACACAACAATCTTTAATGCTATTCAAATGAATATCGCTTGCAACAGAAATTGCACAGGCGGTTTATCGGCCTACTGGTATGTACCAGACGCTAGTTGGAAACATTTACAGTTTGATCTTGTTCAATATCCGCATATGCAGATAGAGCTAAACTCAGTCTTTCCTGGAACAGGAACCTTTGAGGTCAAGAATGTATATGTTGGAGAGGGAAATGCCGCTACAGGCATCGTCAATACAGCTAGCGAGGATTTAAAGCTTTATCCCAATCCAGTTTGTGATAAGTTATACATCGATGGAATAGACAATAATTCTCAGTATTCAATCCTTAACTTGATGGGTGAAAAAGTAATAACCGGGAAAGTAGAAAACATTAGTCCAATAGACGTCAGTTCATTACCATCCGGATTATATACATTTTATATAGAGAAGGAAGCCACCATCAAGAAGCAAAAAATTACAGTTTCTCACTAAATTTCCCCTATCCTAAATTTTCATAGGTTCAAAAGTGGTCATTCCGAAAGGAGTGGCCATTTTCATTTTGACGCTAATCGGGGAATCCAAAGGGTATCCCTTTGGCAAGATAGCATTCGGACTGGTGCCGTCAGGCCCGATATCATCGGACAGTCCGAATGCAATCTTGCTAACAAAAAAGTACCCCCAAGTTATTGAGGGTACTCCTTTTACTACGAGCTAACTCTATTGATTAAACCAAGCCTTTTGCCAGCCCTTCATCATAGTGATTTCCGAAGTCTGTGCAGAGATGATGTCGTTTGCGAGCTTGATAAGTTCTGGTCGCTTCGATGTTACAAGAACTTGCTTTGCCATAGCGACTGCACCTTCATGGTGGACAATCATTTCAGCAAGGAACTCTTTGTCGAACGCGTCGCCAGTTTTGCCTTGTAAGCCCGCCGTCATGTCGTTCATCATAGAACTCATGTCTGTGCCACCATTGCTCATCATCGTGCCGTCTGCCATTTGGTGCATACCAACCATATTCGATTGCATAGGAGTGTTTTTGTGATGATTGTTCCAGCAGACGAGACTTGTAATAGCGATACCGAGAACGAGACCAATAACTCCGTAGAGTACATTTGTATTTTTCATAGTTTTTTAGAGGTTAAGTAGTTAATAAATAAACAACTGGTGGTCTACGGTGCTTTTGGATTAAGAATGCCCTGCGAGAATAGCTCTTGGTAGAACGAAATGACAGATTTGCTCCGTTGCCGTTTTACATAGAGCTGTTGTCCGAGTAAGGGCGGCGAGTAATACCAGAGCCATGAAGCGAGAACTACAATGACAGCAAGAGACAGGATTTGTAGTGTCGGGATTAACACATTTGAGAATGCTTGCCAGACAGTTATGTGCTGGAATAAATTCATTGCACAAAGGCTGTGTTCACCAACAGCAAACGGGCAATTCTGCATCGGCATACCCATTTCTGCCATGTGTACGACATGGATAGGTGCGAGAATAACAATCCCCAGATACGCCAAGAGAGCGAGTGTTGCGAGAAATATTGTTATAGGATTTGCCCTTTTCATCGCGATTTTATCCGACTCATAATTACAAGCGAATTACGCCCTGTAGTTAGTATGAATACATATCATATTATGAATTCAGATAGAATTGCAAGTTGGACTTTACCCACTAGAAAGAAGATGATATCAGATAAATATAAATCCAATATCCGATGCGCTCTTAGTCTTTTATTAATCTAAAGATTTGACTTTCCGTCGGACTCGACACTTTTAAGATGTAGCACCCCGAAGAAAGACTGTTATCACCAATTGAAATAGACGATCTAGTATTATTGTGTGAATAGGTTTGAATAGTATTACCGATTGCATCATACAAAGTGACATTGGTTGGTTTATCTGATGAAAATCCAGTAATGTTCCATTTGCCGGATGTTGGATTTGGATAGGCCGAAATATTTTGTGCCGTCAGTGATGTTGCAATACGCAATGGAGCAGTTACCGTATCCGGACTAAAGGTTCCTGAACGATACTTAACAGTACCTGAGTTGTCGTCCTCCCATACCACAAATACCTTTCCATTGCCAACCGCCACGTCCGCATTTGTTGCATTTGTTAGCGTGATAGTATCATATGCAAATGGGAGGCTATCTACATTCCTTGTAAATAGTATTGGTACTTGCGCATTGCCACTGACCGATTGCTTCCAAACTATCGCAATAGCCTTACCGTATTTATCTATTCTAGGGTAGTTTTGCTGGCTAAGCCCCGGAATATTGCCCGTCAAATTAGTAACTGAATTTACACCCACATTGCTTATAGATGATTTACTAAGATAACTACGTGTGTTACCCGACCCCGCGCTCATAAACACACTGTACAAAGTATCTCCAATGATCACACCATCCGGTCCACTAGAAGGACAGGTATTTATCATCCAATTTGTATTATCGACGCTGCACCCGTTGTCAAAGCTATTACTCCCATTGGATGAAATACCTACCCACATGTCACGGATGTTGCTGAGATTGTCACGATAGAGCATTGCTGACGTACTACCATCTAAAACCAAAGAACCAGGGCAACAATCACAAACTGTCGATGTAACTCCACTCCATCCGCTTGCTTTTGTATCTGGGCTAAATGAGTTTCCATAGTCTAAGGATCTAGTTACTGCCCATCGAGCATTCATAAACATATCGTCAAACTTCATGAAAGCTACGACAGGGTTACCTGAATCATCGATACTAACAGTAGGAAATCTCGAAAAGCTATCGGCAATATGCTCAATTTGTACTGGAACCGAGAATGTTGACCCACCATTAAACGAGCGCAGAATATAGGTATGATTAGTGTCTGATGATTCAGGAGTACGCTTTACCACAACATACACAGTATCGCCTTTTGCTGCAAGATCAGGACCCATCCAAGACGCTGTAGCAACAGTAAGCCACGAAGGGTTAAGCTTAACAGGAGTAGAGAAAGCAGTACCAGTCCATTTAGAAAAGAATACAGCTTCGTCAGTCATTCTTCCCCACACTAACATTGGATTTCCTGTACCATCCATCACAATGCGAGGATGCATATTTGAGTAGGTATTCGGAGCTACATCCATACCCATTGACCATGTTATTGTCGATTGCGCTGAGGTAGATATTACTAGTGCAGATATGAAAAATAGGATAAAGATTCTCTTCATAAATTATTGTTTGATGAATTTAATGCAAGCGGCTTTTGTGCCATTCTGTATTTGAGCATAGTAAATAGAAGGTGCAAAATCAGAAATATCAAATGCAGATTGATTATTGACGCTGGAACGATATACTTCCCTTCCACTTTGGTCTATGATAGAAATCGCATCCGAGTGAGAAATATCTTCATTCAGATACAACGTATTCCCAATACACCAAGCGGCAGATTTTTCTACGGTTATTGCCGATATACCAGTAAGGGTTACATTGAAAATGTATGTTAGCGTATCCTTAACGGCAGGATTTGCGGCATCCCAAAGAGCATAACGCACAATTGCAGTTCCGTAATTAACATGCCCCGTACAGTGTATTAACAGGAGCGCCGATTCCCCGGAAGCAATCTTAACCATTGTCCCACTATCAACAAGTGATCCGTAGCAAATCCGATTATCACAAACAGTCAAATCCCAGTTTGCAGGGTAGGTGGCACTTACCTTTTTCCATTTTAAAGTAATTGAATCAGAAGATGTGTTAATCTGATTTATGGTCAGAGTTGTCAAATCTTCTCTGTAGGCATCAGCGGTTAAAGAATCATTAGGAGTGAGTGAATAGGACTGACTAAACACTCCTAAGCTGATTAAAAAGCAAATGGCACTGAAAGTAACCTTTTGAAACATAGTGACTAGTATTGGGTATTGTTAAATTTAACAATAAAAATTGTCTTGGTGGGACAAAATTTAACAATCAAGCCATTACCCAATTCTTGGCTATTTTCTCCATGATATGATGGCTTTCTCCAAATTTGCACAAAGCATCGCAGTAGTGCCGTAAGTCACTAAACAGAATATATTTCACGGGAATGTCCTGATTACGAATAGATGGTCGTCCTAGTTGCATTAGTACATCCCGTTCCCGTTTATCCGGTATGACAAGGTAAAATGTGCCATCTCCGATGCCAAGAGAAAAATGCAAATCAGCTAGACGCAAAATTCCTGAATATATACTTGTACTTTTCTCAACTTCAAATGCTCCAATAATTTTATTAGTACCCTTTTGAAACCAGACTACATCAATTAATTTAATAGTTGTAAGCGTATCTTTCTCCAGTACAACTTCAGGAAATGCGCTTTGACATAAAAATGAAAAGCTATTGCCCTGATATGATTTAGATCGATCATTGGATGCTACAAATGTATCATAGCCTAATGCATTGCCAATCTTTACCAAATGATACTGCATTTCGGTGTGCAAATCCCCTTCGTTAGAATCTTCCTGTAGTTTTCGGTATCTACCTTCAATAACCTTTTCAAGCTTTTTATTTTGCTCCTCGGAGTGGTAGAGGTCTTCTCCCACTGACAATCGGCTAGAACCGATTTCATAAAGCATTCCTGTGATCATGCCTAAGTCATTCGATAGAGTTGATTTGTATTGATTGTTTGTGTGAATTATTACTTCGCGCATCTTCAAAAAGTCACTCCAGGAACCGAGCTTCTTTTTGTCCTTGAAAAGCAAGTTATAACCATTCACAATGGCTGTATTAAAGGGCGGAATAAGTGTAGGGTGGAGAAAGTATAGAATACTAGCGACCGCTGGACCAAGCCCCTTAATTTTAAGAGAATCAAGTTTGAGGATTTCCTGTACTAATTGATCCTCAGACTTAGCATTTAAGCAGTTTTCCAAAAATTGTCCGAATGCCAGTTTGTTACTTTCATTCTCGTAAATGTCAGGAATACGCAGCTTAGGCTTCCAATAAAACGGATGGGCTGCACCTTCAAAAACTTGCTTTTGCTCTGTTATGCAGGACAAAACAAATTCTAGAGATGAACCCTTAAAATCGTTTCCAAATTTTTTATCCTTCACATCCTGAGCGACCTGCATAACTCCCCTTCTGATAGACCGAAACGCTTTCAGTCTTTCATCATTATTGATAAACCAGCCATTGTAGACCGAAGTCGAATCAGATTTATAAATAGAAATGATTTGCCCTAAATTTTCATTCATACGTTCATAAATCTAATAATTCTAATCCATTAGGAAATCTACTAATCCCTAATAATAAGCTTTTTGACCATACGCGATTTCCCTATTACTAATTCTATAAAATAAATCCCCTGCTCAAGATTTCTATCTACCACTAATATCGAATTGCTCATAGCAGTAGTTTGGTAGACGGTCTGCCCTAGTGGAGTATAAATGTGTACTTCCGAAGGTTCCTTAAATTTCGACGACGGCAGAATAGAGAATTTCCCTCCAGAAGGATTAGGATAAATTGAGAAAGAAATGTCAGGGATTACATTCGCTATAGAAGTGGTATTTCGGGTGCATGGATAATCAATAATGCAAGCAGAGTGATTTAAACCATCTTCCAATCGAATCTGCCCCGTCCAATTTGAAGTAAACGAACTTAGAGTAGTGGGAATATGATATGTTTGGGTACTGTGTGGTAACTGCCCGTAAAACTCAAAAGTTTTTTGCGCATTAGCAACAGTATCACCGTTTGTATTGATGAGCTGCACTATAGGATAACTCATATAAGTACTTCCATTATTTTCAATTGTGACGAAAAGATTATAATCATTTGCGGTATCGTATGAGATACTTGTAACGCATATAGAATCACAATTTAGTTGAGATGCTTGGGATGCACATGACAGACCCAATCCGTTCAGTTCGGATAGTACATTAGTGCTACGATTCGCAATAAAAGATTTAAGACCAGGATATGCAGCACCTCCAATGCTTACATCCACATTAATATTGTTACTGAAATCACTGTTTGAATATGCCTTTAACGTATCTGCGAAATAGGCCGATTGAATAAGATTTTGGAGAGAGTCAATGCGTCTATTTAAGATTGTAGGCAAAAACTTATAGGTCGCATAATTACAAACAGTCTCTAGGTATTTTTTGCGATAGAAACTATCTGTAATCATTCTATTTACCAAAGGATGATTTGAAGATGGAGTTGTTGTGTAGAGTACACTATAGTTCTCTATTTGAGAGATTGTGGCAGGTATATCTACACCAAACACAGTACTTACGTCCCACGTAATCCAATCAAACTTGTCAGTGGCAGTGTTGTGATATATGTAATAGTTGTGCGGATAGCGAAATGCGTAGGAATCGAAATTGACAAACAGATTACAAGCAGCCCAACTGCCTATAAAAGATGGTGTATTAAAAACAGCCTCCAATGAATCACGAAATTCAGTGGAATCCGGTGCATAGATGTTGTAGCACAAATTCACAAGATCACTCCAATCATTAGCTGTATTATTAGTTTTAAGAGTGTAGCAGTTATAGTAAGCACTCATTACGCCATGATACTGCAAGGTGGCACAAGCTGACGTTCCCTTATCTCCTTTAAAAAGATTTCCTTGCTTATTGCCGGTGCGATCTTTTACGAAATTTTTATCTACTCTTTCAACCATTAGGTACAGACCCCAATAATTCCCATTGATGTAGAGTTTAGCGTAATTCGAGCGTGGTGCCAGAAGGTATTCCTCATTCAAAAAGTCAAGAAATAGCTTTTCGCGCATCATCGTCGGATCTTGATATCCATTATTAAGATTGAAGCTCTTGAGGCCGTTGTATTTCTGCCCATTAATGTATTCATCCATAGACAATGTAAAAGGCTTTTTATTCCCCGGATAATTGTAATACGATGAATTGCCTTTGAACTGAATACCTACAGAATCTAATGTAGTGCCATCAATACTAACTGTAGCTGGAATATAAGTTGAAGAATCGTTAGCATCATCAAAGGCCTTGCCCGCAGTCAGCAGACTCCAATAGTTGCTCTGAGCAAAATCCATTCTGATAATATGAACCGCAGGGGGTGAAAAAAGAGAATCACCATATTGTTGAGCAAAGGAAGTAGTCGCTAAAAAGAATCCGCATAAAAGAAGTACATATTTCATTCGATATTATTTTATTCGTACATAATAGTTTGTCGCGCAAAAAGGTTCCTAAATATCAATGGCTAATCAAAAAACGTTTAGATGTGATCTTTGGGTTAGATTCTGATTGCAAAAAGTAAATTCCACTTGGGAGCATTGACGTGTTGATACTGGTATACTGGCTGTGTTCCTTTGCTTCAAGAACGAAGCGACCATCTATCGTAAGTACTTTAAGCACACTAGAGAATTTCCAATAGGGTTAAAAATTCTTACTTCCCGATCAGCAGGATTGGGTGTTATCAGCAAACTTGTATTCTGATTTATTTTTGAAATCCCTGTTAGAATTTTCGGTGTTACTTTTATTACTTGCGTATATGTGGTATCTCCGGTTACAGCATCATCGTGATTAGCATCAAGAGCAGCTAAATAGAAAAAGATAGTATCTATCGGAAAACTAGGTGCCCTCCATTTGAATGACCACATATTCATACCTGTCATATCTGCATCTGCACCACATGGTGTGCTCGTTAGATAGCGTTTGGAAGCATCAAAAGTTATTCTAGTACGAGGAGTATCTGTAAGTTCCAGCGTACCTCCGTTAAGCAATGAGGAGTCAAGAGCAGTAATTTCAAAACCCGCTTTAGTCAAATCGGATTGTGCAATGTTCACTACCACGTCATACACGCTGTCTGGAAGATAGGTATTGCTGCCGTCGCCTATCTGTATTTGCAACAAAGCTGAGCCGATATTAGGCTGTGCACCTGTATGACACCGTGTGCAATTGGGGTTCCCTGGATCTCCAGCATGCCCCCCTCCAATAAATGGCGAATCACATACCCCTGATATATGAAATGACATACTAACCGTAGCCAAAGTTAGTACGGTGACAATAATTAGCGCTATTGGTGTTTTCATCCTTTAAGTATTTATGATTTTGATAAGCTAAAGAAATATCACTAACCCATCATGTATGTGGGTTAGCGATATTAATGATCAAGACAACTAAACTCTCTTACTCTAAAGCCTGCTAATTTTTGAGTACAATACCATTAGGCTTTGTACCGACAGAGATATCTTTCAGTTTTGTGTGCATGTTTACATCTAAAACTGAAACAGTGCCGGCCAATTGGTTAGTTACATAAGCCTGCATTTGATTAAATGCTATTGCATGTGCACCTGCTCCAGTCAAAACTTCCCCACCATGTGTGTAGGAGTTCCCGCTCTTTGAATACCAGTGAACCTTTCCATTATCGGGGTCAGTCACCCATAATTCACTCATATCTCCGTTGTAAGCTGCAAAACCTGGAGTAAAGCCTAAACTTATCGTAGTTGTGACAGTCATGCTATTAACATCTATCACACTAATTGATTGTCCCATTTCATTGTCGACGTACATTTTATTGTCACTACCAGTCCATGCTCCGACAGGTTCCATCCCAACAGGTATTGTAGTCATCACATTTTTTGTACTGACATTTATTGCAGTTACATCGTTACTCATTCCATTAGCTACAAAAGCCATTGATCCATCTGCGGAAAACGTTACTTCTGCTGGCATCATACCGACAGTAATTGTGTTTTTTAAGGTGTAATTACTTGCATCGTATACTTTGACTGTACCCATCGTATCCATGAGTGCAGTCCATATTTCTGACCCATTGGGAGAAAAAATAGAATTATGATTCATCATTGGTAGATTAAGCATTTTAACCTCTGTGCCCTTTACAGCATCATAAACCCCTATCATGCCAGTCATTCCCGCATTATTTATGCTCCCGTGCCCTCCACTTAGATCCATTCCTGGGACACCGATGGCAATCAACGTCTTTTGACTATTGATGGAAATATGATGTGGCCACATAACATTGCTGAGAGAGATAGTCCTTTTGACTTCATTGCTCGCTAGATCAATGACCGATATTGAATTACTACCACCGTTGACTATATACGCAGCTTTGTAGTTTATGTCATTTGACGACTGAGTTTTACTACAAGAATTAATTATAAATAGCATGGCTATAACAGCTGCCAAGACAATACACTTTTTCATTTTATAAAATTTACATGAAACTAATTTGAAATATACCGACAGCCCCTCCAGTAATACTAGAGAGGGAAAATACATATCGTATAATCCTAAATTCTGAATGTCCTATTAAGGATCAGTAAGGAGATTCCCTTACTTCGTTGTCGGGGCTTGTAGAATGTGAAGGAAGTGTCTTCATCCACAATCGTATGTAAATCTGATAGGCTGGAAGAAACTACAGCAATTGCAGCTGATGTTTTGGGATAGAATGCAAATGTCTTAGTAGAACTGGACTTCTGGTCTCCCTTTAATTTGATATCGAGAGTTTTGTCATCGCAGCAATCACGCTTTTTCATCGGTCTTTTAGAACCGCAACAGGCATCTTCATCAGGATTTCCGTTAAGAGTGATTGTTTGAAACTTGCCATGACAATAATGAACAGAAATCTGTGTTCCTGAGGCAGCAAGCAAATACAGCATGCTAAGTATGCAAAGAATTGCTTTTTTCATTCTTAGTAGCTTAAATGTAAGCAAAATATCACATCTAAACAATTCATTCCGATATAATTAATTAAGTAAATCGAAGCATTTAATAAGTAACTGTTAGACCTGCTCCAAATCCCATATCACTATCATAATGTGTAGACACCGAAATGTATTTTTGAAGAATATACCTCAGACCAATAGCATACTCTTTATCAGTATTGAGCATAATATTAAAGCGCAATCTCTTGGTGATCGGGACATCTTCCCGGCTTAATTGAATCCTTACTTTCCCATTAAGATCAACCCTTAATTCTGCTATAAGCAGCATCGGCAGAGTGTACTGTACCCCCAACGTTGCAGTATGTCGATTATTTTTATCGCTTATCTGACCGAACATATTTCTATGCTCACTGCCAAATATATTTGGAGCGATTAAATAATCCAATGGCGACTTTTTCATGTCAGCGCTCATCGTTTTATAATGCAAATCAAACCCCACGAATACATACCACCACTGCATCTTTCCAAAATATCGCCCAATAGATGTTTCGCTTTCAAATCCATGTTCCGAATGCCACCCTAAGTGCCACATTGTAGACATTTTCCAACGTGTATTAGCGAGCATAAATTCACCATCAGTACCATTGCTTTCTATGCCAGCCTTTAGCATTGTATGAAACTCCCTGTCATCTTGAAACAACTTCCGCTGAGCAAACTTAGGATTAGGAAGTTCCGTATTTGCTGGAGAGTTTGCATAGCTGAAAATTCGCCCCATACCACTCATCATATGATACAGAATATGGCAATGGAAGAACCAATTACCTGACTCAGTTCCTGCAAATTCAATCGTATCCGACTCCATCGGCATAATATCAAGAACATTCTTCAATGGTGCATATTCACCTTGTCCGTTCAACACTCGGAAATCGTGACCATGTAAGTGCATAGGATGTCGCATCATAGTATTGTTGTAAAGGATGATGCGGATATTCTCTCCTTTATGAATTAAAATTTTGTCGGATTCTGAAACAGTCTTGTTTCCGATGGTCCAGACATATCGATTCATATTTCCTGTCAGCTCAAAGTAAAGGGTACGAGTGGGCCAATTGGGTAAAGTGGTTTTGTTGGGTGATTTCAGCATTCCATAATTCAACGTAACTATATCAGCACTATTAGTCTCCATATTCATATCAGACATGCTATCGCTGTGAGCCATAGGATGGTTCATTTTCATATTTTCGTCTCCCTTCATAGTAGAGTCATGCGACATGTCCATGTTTCCCATAGATTGGTTTTGAGCTTTTTCTTTAGCCTTTTTATGCTTTTTATGGCTCTTTTCTTCACCTGAAATTTCAGGATACATAACGGTATTCATGTCCATCACCTGATTAGTCATTTGCATGCCGTCCATCTTCTTCATATTTCCGTTCATAGCCATCATGTCATTCATCATTTTCATTCCGGCAAAGTATTTTAGTTTACCCAAAGGTGTGGCAGGATGCCTTTCTCCCGTGCCGAGCCATATAGAACTTGATTTAGTTCTGTCTTCGGGAGTAGCTAGGAATTCATAACTTCCGGAATCAGGAATTGTAACAATTACATCGTAAGTTTCAGCAACGGCAATAATTAGCCTATCCACTTCTACAGGCTGTACATCGTTTCCATCATTCCCTACTACTGTTATTTTTCCACCTCCCCAATTCAACCAGAAGTAACTAGAAGCTGCTCCATTTATAATACGCAACATGACTTTATCTCCCGCCTTGTATTTTGATAGCGTACTTTCGGATTGCCCGTTTATGAAAAACTTGTCATAAGCCACGTCGCTAACATCCATCGCGGTCATTCTCTTCCACTCGTTGAGAAACTTAGTCTTTAATTGGCCTTTGACTAACGCCTCTCCGTAACTTTGTACAGCGTTCTTTCGGATTGCGAACCAATCTGTTTGATTATGCAGGCTACGATCAATCTCCATAGGTCTCATATTCGCCCAATCACTTAAAACGAGAGCTTCTTGCTTGATATCTGGCTCCTCTCTCTTGTAAAAGATGAGAGCCCCATACATTCCACTCTGCTCTTGAACTTTTGTGTGTGAGTGGTACCAGTATGTACCATTTTGCACTACTGGAAACTTATATAAGTGTGTTTGTCCGGGTTTAATAGGAGCAGTGGTAAGATATGGTACACCATCAAACTGATTCGGAAGTATCACGCCGTGCCAATGGATAGAGGTTTCATGCTTCATTTTATTGTGCACATATATTTCAGCTGTATCCCCCTCTGTGAAATATAACGCTGGTGCAGGAATGGAACCGTTTATGGCAATTGCTTTCCTTTTTTTGCCAGTATAGTTCACTATAGTATCATCTACATACAAGTCATATCTTACTGTATGCGGAGGAGTAGCGTGTATTTTCTTTCCTTCATATTTAGAAGTAGATGCTTTTTCCTCGCGGAGGGTTTCCTTGCGTAGTGGTGCTCGATTCAAGGTGTCGTTAAATTGGGTACTATCGACCTTCATCATTTTCATCTCTGAAGATGATAACGAGCTTTGATCAATAAAGGGTGCTTTTCTTCCCCAACGCATACTACGTTTAGACTTCTTATCCTTTTTATCCGTCTTCATATCCATGCCTTTCATATCCATTCCCGTCATATCCATTTGAGCATGTATGGAAGTCGAAAAAAGCAATATTATACTGATTAAAATGCTGCGCATATCACTGAGTTATTTAATTATTTGAATTTTGATGTTCTATAGAATCCCGCATTTGAGTGCACCGTTCATTACTCTCAATTGCCCAATTCAATATTTCTTTCCGCTCGGACGGTGTCAAACGCGCTGCTACGTGTAATGCAATGTACGACGGTATTGGCATTGTTTCTTCTTTCATACTTGTAGCAATAGCATGAAATTTATTCATCCTTTTTCGCGCAGAATAATGACCGAATTCGCTGAAATTTAATGAAGCCTTTCCGTGCCGAATGTGGTACTCAACTAACCACCTACCAGGTTGAATAAAATCGTACCAAAGATAATTTGTATTGCTACTATGGCAATCGTAGCAAGATCGAACCAAGAGCGCCTGAATGTTTACAGGAACCTGAGCAACCGACGTAAGATCATTAGTAGAAACCTGCCCACTTTTATTGCGGGCAGGCTGTATAAGCTGAATAGTACACAGTCCGCCGATCACGACGATGGCTGTGATTTTTACCCAGTGCATCTGAGAATTATTTAAGCTCCTCCTTTACCTCACCACAATTGAGCATGTCGGCACCCATGAAAGGATTTTTGATTTCTTTAGACTCACTAACCCAAGAGGCACCACTTTTACCATACATGGGACAGAATTCTTGATATAAGTGCCGTCCTCCGCCGAATACTTTAACGAGGTCATATATATCCTTGCTGAGCATTTCAAAATGCTCTCTCTGGTGATCGATCTTATCTGCATTTTTACCAATGTGCTCGGCATTTTCCTTCAGATCATCTGCCAGCTCGTTATATTTTGTGCGCTGAGGACTAGTCATATCAGCTGTATCAACGGCCTCAAGTTTGCTCGTGATCTCGTTACCTGCTTTTGCAGCAGATTTTGCATTGTCTTCTGCAAGAGCATTTTTCAATTGCAGATATGAATCAATGACTGGTTTGAGCGAAGCTATTACTTTCCCATCGACCCCAACTGGTGGAGTATATGGTGTAGCAGGACTATCATCATTGTTTGTCTTATTACTATTACATGCAGATAGCAATACCAACACTATCGCACTAAGCGCTATTATTTTTTTCATACAATATTTGGTTTGGGTGGGTTATTTCAAAGTGTCAGTTACTTTTCCGCAGCTCATCATTTGGCTGCCATAATAAGGGTTCTTTATGCCCTCATCTTTACTGACCCAAATCGCCTTTTGCATCGGGCAGTAGTCTTTATAGGCTGGTATGCCATTATTTGCCTTAAATGCAAAGGTCAAAGACCAAATATTTTTTGATAGAGAGCTGAAATGCTCACGCGCGTGATCAATATTGGGAGCTTTACTAATATGCTCGGCATCGTACAATAGTTTCTCCTGCAAAGGCATAAAGAAGTTATGTTCGGCAGGTGACAGCTTCTTCATGTCAACAGCATTCAGTGATGCAACCAACGCCTTAGCTTTATTGAGTGCAAGTTTTTCATTGTCTTTTACTAAGGCGTCTTTGACGTCATAGTATGCTAATAGCACATTGTTGAGTTGAGTCTTAACTGTAGTGTCAGTATTTGTGAATTCAACTAATGCTTGTGACTGATTATTTCCAGCTACAGAAACTTGTATGGAGCCTAATAGTACTCCAAACAAAATGAGTATGTTTTTCATTTACTTATATTAATTGGTGAAATAGAAATTCAAGAAGCCTGCTCTGAGTAGTAACAGGCATACCACATTAGAAAGTGGTGAGAATCACTAAATCAAATAAGCAAACGACGATTGGAAAGATATAGACGAGAACAATATACGCCTGGCGGCTCACCAATGAAATGATGGTTAATAGGTGCAGGAGCTATTTCAAAATCAACCTTTACTTCGCTGAATAGACAATCTTGAGATACATCAAACTTGACTATACTGACAACAGTAGCTTTTGATAAAGATTGGTCACCTGTATTGCATTTTACGGAAATATCTTTGCAGCAACCCTCAGGCATTTGAGCACCTTTACTACAACCATCGCTAGATTGAACTGCCCAAGAAACGGCCTTAAGATGTCCGCCACAGAAATGAAAATTGCAGCCTCCTCCTATACAGACGAGCGAACAGCTGTATAGGAAAATCAATAATATGGCTGACATTTTTTTCACTCTGTGAAGGTAAGGAATATTACTTATTTGTTATCTAAAAAGCTTGAATGTTTTAGGTTTTTTTATGGCTAATGTGTAGCCCTTTGAAAACACATTTTCAATCACGATAGATTTATCCAAAGAGAGTTTTTTACGCAATTGAGAAATGAAAACATCCAAACTTCGCCCCTTTTTAGCATCATATGATCCCCATACAGAAGTTATCATTTCCTTCCTTAATGCGATACCGTTTAAATGTGTGGCAAGAAATTCAAGAATTTGGGCTTCTCTATTTGAAAGGTTTACCACCGTCGTATCAATTGAGAGTGTCTTTAAAGTTGAGGAGAATTGATATCCTCCTATCATCTTGATTTCGTCGCCTGTCATTATTTAGTATTATTCTGTGTTTGTTTAAAGATCAACCCAAGTGATTATGAAAAATACATTTTGAAGTATTTAATGATCACGGACCCCATTCCTAATCCTTCTTCTTTATTCTCAGGAAACTGGCATTAATCGCTACTACAAGAGTGCTGACTGTCATAAGAACAGCTCCGATAGCAGGTGAAAGCATAATACCCTTAGAGTATAATACTCCGGCAGCTAAAGGCATCGCCACAAGATTATATCCTGTAGCCCACAATAAATTTTGGATCATCTTTCTATACGTCGCTTTACCAAACATGATGAGGGCTACGACGTCTTCAGGATTGCTATTAACTAATACTATGCTTGATGTTTCAGCAGCTATATCAGAACCTGAACCAATAGATATACCGACATTTGCTTGAGCGAGAGCTGGCGCATCGTTGACGCCATCACCAGTCATGGCTACAAATTCCCCTTGGGATTGTAATTCTTTGATCTTCTCGAGTTTTTCGTGTGGAAGCACTTCTGCGTAGAAGCCATCCATCTTAAGCGAATCACTTACACTTTTAGCAACCTTCGCGTTATCTCCAGTCAGTAAGAAGGATTTAATATGTGCATCACGTAAACTATCTATCGCTTTTTGAGACTCTGGCCTGATAGCATCAGAAAGTGCAATGTGCCCTACAAGTCTATTATCAACGAGTAAAAAAACTACCGTATCGACATCTGATACTGACGCCTGCTGTGGTATTACTATTGCACTTTCTTTTAAAAACCCTGGACTTACAAGGCTAACCTCTTTACCGTCAATAGTGCCTTGGACTCCTTTACCTGTAAGAGCCTTGAAATTTTCGACGCGAGGTGTCTGTACATTTCCAATTCTTCCTTTCTCCAAAATACCTGTCGCTATTGGGTGCTCTGAATTTTGTTCAAGAGCGCTTGCAAGCCTCAGTACTTCATCTACCGAAAATTGGCTTTGATAAGAAAAAATATTATTCACCAGAAATTTGCCAACGGTAAGAGTACCTGTCTTGTCAAAAACTACAGTAGTAATTTTTCGGGCGTTTTCAAATGCGGTTCGATTCTTTATCAGAAGTCCATTTTGTGCAGACAGTGCAGTAGATTTCGCCACTACAAGAGGTACAGCCAAACCAAGTGCATGTGGGCAGCAAATTACTATCACCGTTACCATGCGTTCCATTGCAAATGAAAGCCCGTATCCACTCAGCCACCAACCGAGAAAAGTGGCTACACCAGCGACAATTGCTATTATCGTAAGCCACATAGCAGCCTGATCAGCTAACAACTGAGTTTGTGATTTTGACTTTTGAGCGTCCCCAACCAGTTTAATTACTTGTGAGAGATATGAGTCTTTAGTACCATGATTTACCTTGATTCTAATTGCTCCATTACCGTTTAATGAACCTGCAATTACTTTCGCTCCACTTTGCTTATGTACTGGCTTCGACTCTCCGGTGAGCATAGATTCATTAATGTATGTATCACCATCTATGATCTCACCATCAGCAGCTATCTTCTCGCCCGGTTTAACTAAGATAATATCACCGGCCTTGAGAGAATCCGTTTTTACATCCATCACATGATCTCCATGTACCATGTGGGCATCAGCTGGCATGAGTTTTACAAGCATCTCAAGTTCTCGTGATGCACCAGCTACTGAGCGCATTTCAATCCAATGCCCTAAGAGCATGATGAGGATCAATGTTGCAAGTTCCCAAAAGAAGTCCATCCCCTGCAAACCAAAAACTATTGCGCTGCTGTATACATATGCAACAGTTATAGCGAACGCAACTAGTGTCATCATACCCGGAGTCCTTTTCTTTAACTCACTGATGAGTCCAGTAAAGAACGGATAGCCACCGTATAAAAATACAACTGTACTAAGAGCGAAAAGTACATACGAAGAACCTTTAAAACTCAGGTGAAGACCTAGCCAATGTTGAATCATGGGTGAGAGCATCATGATCGGTACAGTCAAAACCAACACTACCCAAAATCGTTTCTTGAAATCGGAAATCATGTCATTGTGATTATGCCCTGCCATAGAGCCAGAAGCGTGATCCGTATGCTCATGCATATCGGGAGATAACATTGGATGATTGTGATGATGTTCCATATACTAACTCAGAGTAAATACGTAATCATTAAGCTTGACATAATAATCATTAACCCATCCTCGACTATTGTAATCGTACTCATTGGCAGGTTAAATATTGCTCCCAGACAAGCGCATTGTATCTTTTTCTTATCAAGTACGCTCTGCAATACTCCGATCAGACTTACACCCATTACTACCAATGTCACTGCATTAGTAGCAATTGGATAAAAATTAGTGAGATACGCCACCCCGAGCAGGAATTCAATAAATGCATAAGCATATCCCCAAATGGCTACTCGCTTCGCAATAATGTCGTACATGGCGTAGCTTGCCGCGAATCCCTTTAAATCAAGAAACTTGAAGAATGAGAATACGAGAAAAAAACCAGCCATAAATGCCTGCATGAATCGCATGCTATTAAAACCAGACCTCGATATTGAAACAAGAGCCGACACGACTGATACATAAAAGAAGATAAGTAACACTGGCTTATATGTTTCTATCCATGATAGAGATGTGATATGTATTTGAGGCTTTACCTCTGCTTTTACCTTTTCAGTCAATTGATATTTTGGGTAGTCTTTTAATGCTGCTTGAAATGAAGTCGTAGGTATATGACGATTCATTGATATTTCCGCTTCACCAAGTTCAAGATGTACCTGCACTGATTCAACTCCATGTATTTTTGAAAGTAGTCCTTGTACTTTCGACGCGCAGCCTGAGCAGGTCATTCCCGATATTTGATATGTATGTGTCATGGTTTTTTTATAACACAAAAATACTCACAACGGAAGCCAAGCTCTTTGTACAATCATGGATATGATTTGAACAATTCAGATCTCCTCTAATGGCCTTCTTTTATTTTCCTTTAACTGTTTAAACTGTGATGGCGTTATGCCAGTGACCTTTTTAAATTGCCTACTGAGATGTGCTACATCACTATACGCCATCTTATTAGCTATCTCGCTCAGAGTCATTTCATCATACAAAAGCCACTCCTTAACCCGCTCTATTCTTTGAGCTATTAGGTATTGCTCGATAGTTGTTCCTTCGATCTCTGAAAAGAGCTTACTGAGGTAGGAGTAGTCGTGTTGAAGTTTCTGTCCCAGGTAATCGGATATATTCATGTTGTCTTTGTCCGAATCGTAGTGAACAACATTTATCACGGCGTTTTTAACCTTCTCTATAAGCTTTGCCTTTTTATCCTCTATAAGTTCAAAGCCATAACTTGAAAGCGCATTATTTAAATCAGTGTGTTGCTGAGGAGTGAGGGTTTCCTGTATATCAACCTCGCCTAGTGATACATCTAATGGATGATATCCATGCTTTTCAAGCTCTGAATGCACGACCATTTTGCATCGTGCGCAAACCATATTCTTAATGTACAGTTTCAATGTCGATTTAGTGACTGATCACAATTTTTTCCGTTTTACTTCCCTGTGTGTCTTTATAAGTGAGATTATACAAACCTTGATTGATCAGAGAAATATCCAAAATGAGATTACTAGTTCCTCCCGAGTATTCCCTTTTTACTATTTCCCGCCCGGTAATATCGGTTAATGTTAGAGCACACTTATCTCCAATAGTTTGTGGTATTACTGTGATTTGTTTATCAGCAGGATTAGGATATACAGCTATAATTTGTTTTGAAACATTTTCGATACCGGTGTGTATATCACTAACTATAAATTGCCCCATCATCCCATCGTCTTCATGATGAAGCAAATGGCAATGGTACATGTAAGCTGTCGAAGCATCAGCGAAGGTTTCAAACTTTGTAATAAATTTTACGCTATCGAGCGGAGGTACTAGTACGACATCCTTCCACCCGATTTGCGAAGAAGACGGTACTCCTCCGCTTTGCTCAATAACATTAAATTGAACATCATGAATATGAAATGGATGAGCAACATAAGTGTTATTTTTCAACGTCCAGATCTCAGTGCTATTGAGAGGTATTGTTATATCGATGCTATCCATTGAAAAACTCCTGTTATTAATTCCAAAAGGACCTTCGGCGAGATTAGGTCTATCCAATGGCAATTTCCTGAGTGTATCAAACATTAACGTACGTATAGTTGTAGCTGAGTCCCGGTCAAATGGTACTAGCGGAACAAGGCTCGCCGGTATCGTGGTTACTGGTGTCCCCGTAGGTGTTGTCACCCCGATTTTGAGAATAGTAAAATCAGCTCCATTAAGGAAGTTTTCGCTGTAGCCATCAATAGTATCTTCCTGAAGACCAACCATTGCAGACCCATAGATACCGTGAGAGAGTCCAGAGGCATAACTCATTAAACTAACTGACTGGCCATTCATGCCTTGAAAGTTTACCAGTATTTCTGCTCGCTCGCCCGGTGATAATCTAAGTCTCGTCAAAGCGATTGGAGTATCTATAAGTCCACCATCGGTGGCAATCAGATGAAATGTAAGGTTAGCCGAGAACCCGAAATTATATGTACGCATGCTGCTTCCATTGAGCAAGCGAAATCTCACTACCTGTGCCGGAGCCTGAAAAATTGGATCTACCGTTGCATTGACAAATACAGCAGTATCCATTTCCGTAGAAATTGCTATTTGCTGTAGTACATCGAAAGCTTTACTCTGCACAATAAGTGGTATGTCATCTATACCATATGTTGTAGGTAGGTTCAGTTGTGCTTCAGCACTGTCGTGAATGATTATCATTCCTGCAAGACCTTTAGATACTTGAGGGTCAGTTTGTCCTGCACCATGAGGGTGATACCAAAACGTACCAGCGTTATTTCGTATGATAAATGAAGGGGTCCATGTAGCCCCGACAGCGATTATTTTATTAGGCCCACCATCATTAGATGCTGAAACATGTAAGCCATGCCAATGCATGGTAGTTGAAACATTCAATCCATTATGAACCGCGAGAGTAATGCTATCTCCTTTATTGACTATCAGTGTTGGTGCAAGCACAGGTCCGTTAACGCCATACGTAGGTGTGCTTGTACTTGGGTAAAAGATTTTCGACCCACTTTGGACGTTGAGTTGAAAATTAGGTCCTGCAAGCGGTGGAGGAATAGTCAGTGCGTTTTGTGCTTTACACAAACTGAATGAAAGAGAGCATATAATAAAGAGGAATATGGACTTCATCCTATGGCGTTATTAATTTTCTTGAATAATTGGCTTTGCTTCCTTTCAAATTTACTATGATGCCGCTATTTGAAGGTAAATCTATTAGATAGCTATTTTCGTAAGGGTCAATTGTATTTTGATAGAGCAGCCTTCCTGCTGCGTCATATAGTTCTATACAGGAAAACAATCCCTTTGTATTTCTTACCGACAAGTTCCCCGTTGAATAATTGATAACTGGTGCATCCTGTGCCATAGTTAGTAATCCTGTAGGTGTGACATCGACAATCCAAGTAAGCGTGTCAACAAAAGCAGCTGTTTTCTCTTCATACAAGGTATACTGAATAATTCCTTGCCCGAGAGTTGTATCAGGTGTGCAGTGTATGCTCATAAGTCCATCATCGCCTGGTACAATTGGTATCATCATTCCACTATCGACAAGTGACCCAAAGCAAAGACCATTATCACAGATAGATGCATGCCATCCATTCGGTAAAGAGACTTTTAGTTTTTTCCAATGAAAATGCAAAGTATCATTGGTTGGATGTCTTTGAATAATATTCATAACTATCGTTGTACCCAAAGTAGTAGTGCGTACAATGCTGTCACCCGGAGCATTTGTGTAGCTTTGAGCAGATAAAGCACAAGCAGTTACCATAAATATGATAAATGCCTGTGCTCTTATGGTACAACGTTGAATCATTAATTCCGTACCGTCATTTTTTGAGAAACAGTTTTGCCATCGACGCGTGCGTTAACTACGTACAAACCGTTCGGAAGTTGTAGTGTGTTAAAGCTGTTTGAGAATTGTCCATTTATATTTTGATCTTTTGATATAACTGCGATTTGCTTCCCTGTCAGATCGCAGATGTCCATTGACACTATTGAACTTGTCGTAAGAGTCAAATTAATACTTACATTTCCCCAAGCAGGATTTGGAAATACACTAAACGCGCTAACGTTTTTAGGTAATTCATTTATCGCTGTAGTGTTCATCATCAGAGTCATGATGCTATCTCTGATCGCAGAAGTATCGGAATTAGAAAACGCTTGTGATACATACATAATTCTGTGATCCATGCCACCGAGAACAACTACAGTCGGCATACCGAATCCTCCATAATTTGCAACCTGCAATGCGCCACTGTCCATTGGTGTATAGAATGGAGATAATCCATTACTTGTAACCCATGAAGCGGAGTATGAACAAGTGGTCGTATTATTAAATGGGATGGCATATCCCTTTACCAGACCCGGATGCATGTCATTGATATTATTAGCCATACGCTGGAGTGTTTGAGCTGGAGGTGGGCACATACCACAGTTAGGCATAAAGAAGTGGAGTAAAACTGCTTTCCCTGAATCTAGGTCTGCAAATAGATGTCGCATGCTCGTTCCGTTACAATCCATTTTGTTGAAGTCCATAGCACTCATTTGTGCCATGCTCGAATGCCCTGTGAGTATGAGTATCACAGCAATAATAATCGTGGAGATTTTCCTTTTCATTTTGATTTAAATTTTGATTTGATAATTAGGTGATATAAAAAGTTACTTAGTTTTTAGAAAGCTGGCTGTTCCCGATCCCCTGTCATTTGCGACACGTAGAAAATAATTTCCGGCAGCAAAGGATGCTACATCTACTACAAAATTATTTTCGCCCGAGATTAAAGATGTTTCTTTGGAGATCAACGTTTGCCCCAATTCATTAGTAATAGTTACGACTGAGGCACTATTTTCCTGAGCATCAATAGATACATGCAATTCATCCATAACAGGGTTGGGAAATACCTTGATAGATACGCTGTTATTCAGTTCAGTAATACCATTGACACTAACCGTAATAGTTTGAATCAAGGTGTCACTACAAGCCCCATTAGACTCGATGAGTTTTACTCTATAACTGCCATAACCTGCATACGTGTGTGAAGGATTTTGTAATGTAGAACTAGTTCCATCACCAAAACTCCATTGATAACTAACTCCCATTCCAACGGCATTTGAACTAAAGACTACGGTCGTGCCTGTGGAATGAGCTGAGAAGCTGCCTCCATTATTCAAAACGACTACTTGCACTGGAACACGATTAGAGATGCATGGCTCATTTTGAGTCTGCCAATTATAGAAGTAGTTATATACAGCCAATCCAATATCTGAGTTAGTGATGATGATCGTACTATCAGTAGTAGGGCTAGGATAATATGATCCGCTGGTATTTCTGTAGAGATTGACAAATCCACTTATTCCAAGCCTCAATCCGAAGCCAACAGGTATGGGTATATTAAGAGTAACCGTACTTTGACCATCTGGTATATTTACTGTTACAGACCTAAGGGTATTACCCGTATTATCTTGCAAAACAATAGTTCTATTCCCAGCCCCTTGAGCGTCTACGTCAACTGACAATAAAGTCTGCCTTTCTAAACAGTTGAAAATAAGATAATGAAAAGCTGAATTCGTGAAGTAACTACCGTTGCCAGAATTATTTAAAAAGACGCCATTACTTTGATAATTCCCAGGTATGTTGGTTTGGGCGTAGTATGTTTGAGTACTATTTAAGGATGGAGTGGTAAATGAATAACCCGAGTATATCGGAGTACCTCCATTAGCTGAGGCATACCAATCTATGGGAGAATTTGAAGTAGTAGTAAGTAATCCAGTTTGTCCTTGGCAAATAGTAGCTCCTTGTACTACCGGCTCCATATTTGTAACGTGTATTAACTGGACTTTTACAATTGAATCTAATGTGCACGTATTAGAAACCAGTAGCTTGACAGTATAGTCCCCATACGAGGTATAAGAGTGGGTAGGACTAGGGGCATTAGTGGTTTGGGTATTATCTCCAAAATTCCACGTATAATTTGATGCATCATTACTGGTGCTTGTGAAGTGAAAACTAGCTGGAGTCGAACAAGCTGTTGTCGCGTCTTGTGTGAATGACGCAACAGCACCTGATGAATCTCCTATGCCCACTGCATACCATGCATCGGTTACTATCTTTACTTCATTAGAACATGCCCCATATAAGTCCGTAGCCGATTGGATTGAGTATGTTCGAGCATCGGCATATTGCGAGCTTGGTGTAAGATACACTGTGAGATTGCGAAAGGCTATAGCTGCCGCTTTATCTATTCCAATACCAGAAATATTATAGGATTGTCCATTATCGTTGGTGCCTGATCCACCATGTGCGACCAGATAAAACCAATAATTCTGTACCCCACTATTTGTATGTACCCCGCCATTATCTGGCCCTCCGGCAGCTGCCCAATATCTGCCTAAATACGTATTTGGCTGAGCATAGAGTTTAGGATTTGACATTGACCGAAATGCACCTCCGAGTTGGTTTCCTATTCTGTATTCTACACTGCTTGCCTGCATTATAAATTGCCTGATAGAAACACCCATACAATCACTAAACGATTCATTCAAAGCCCCGCTTTCATCTTGATAGTTTAGATCAGCAGTATATTGGGTAAGTCCATGAGTAATCTCATGCCCCGCTATCTCAAGTGAAGTATAGGGTCTATTGAATCCATCACCGTAATTCATTGTAAATCCATCCCAAAATGCGTTTTGATATTGGAGATCATAATGCACAAAAGCGGTTAATCCAAAACCCGCATTATCGATACTATTACGGTTAAACTTTGTGTTTAGAAAATCATAAGTCGCCTCACTGGCCAAATGGGCATCAGTAGCATATTGATCAAGCGTTGAGTTAACATTATTCCATGTAGTACTTAAATTGGTAAAGTCAATCGCGCTGAACACATTAGTTGAGGTTTGTGCGTTAAGGGTAGTGATTCCATTTCCCCGTCCATATTCGCGGAGTCGATAATAGCCGTTTATGCTGTCGGTCATAATCGTTTGTGTGCCGCTGTACCCCGTAATAGCTGTTGCAGGTGCATCTGAACTTTCGATTCTATTGACAGATTTTATTTTTTCACCTGTCATGGCATCTATATAAAGAAATTGCCGTGATAGAGGTTTTGATGCATAAATATCAAATTTGAAAGCAAGTCTGAAATCAAGCTCCGAGTTCACAAAATATGGAAGGTATACCAACTCTGCCTTTGGATAGAATGAGGCAAGACTGTCATTCGTTATTTGTTTTAGTGTTTTTTCAGCATCCTGCGACTGCCACATGTAGGAAGAAGCACCAGTTAACTTAATAGCAGTATTCAGTGCGTCAAATGCACTTACTAAAGGATTAGAAAGTCTCGCAGGAGCATCATACAAGGTCCCGTTCATACTTACAATTCTACCGTCTCTTGTGTGCAGAATATACATTGAAGATTCTACCGGCCTATTATTGAACAATTCCTGAATGCGATAATGAACCAATCCAAGATTGTCACTATCCCTCGATAGTAGCTTAAAACTAACTTCACCCGTCAATTCAAAATTTTGCTTTGCCCAAGATTCAAAATTTGCATAAAGGACCTGGGACTCACTTTTGAAGCGAGCATATTTAGGTATTTTGGAAACTTCATTCGCTCTAAAAGATTCGTACTCAACTAGACTATTCTTACTTGAGGATATTTGAGCTTGAAGCTGACCTGTTAGGGTGAGTAGGAATACCAGTAGTGCCCCGAAAGTTATTTCTAAATTTTTCATAATATAGTTAAGACTTATTTTATATTCGATTTCTAAATAAATTATTCTTTCCAAGACCATTTTCTTAGCATGTAATATTTCTTTCTAGGTGTTGCATCAAATGGATCAATGCCATTCTTTCGGCAAAACCAGAAATGAAAGAGTATTCCGGCAATAAGTATGATGGAAGGAAATACTAATGCCCAATGACCGATCCACAAAGACAATAAGATTGTAATAACATCTAGGATTAGCCATTTCAGAATCTTTCTTAACGCCGGAGTTTCCACTTCAAATACAGCAAATGAAGAACTGCCGATCAATTGTATGAGGAGTAAGATAGATAACTCAATTGTAAAATTCATTTTGGTTGGTTTAATTAATCTGCTTCCACAATGGGATTTGATTTAACAACAGCGATGAAATAAATAACTACCAGAAAAGATACCCCTGAAGTAACAAAAAACGTCAACGAAGGTGAAAAGTTTGTCCATAGGAAACCTGCTATGACACTCGCCAGAAGTGTCATAATACTTGTCAGACCTGTATATATTCCTAACGCTGCGCCAGTATCTGATTTTGAGGCAATATTGCTTACCCATGCGCGACTAATCCCCTCTGTACTTGCCATATATAATCCGTAAAAGAAGAAGAGGATATAGAAGCCATATATATTGCTATTCAAGCCCATGCCTGCATATACACAGGTAAATATCGCTAACCCTGAGCATAGAATTACTTTCGAGCCAAATTTGTCTGCAAGCTTACCCATCGGATATGAGAAAAGGGCGTATATGAGATTATAGAAAACATATACAGAAACAGTAGCAGAATCACTTTGACCACTTATCTTAACCTTTAATATCAGAAATGCATTGCTACTATTAAATAGTGTAAAAACTAAAAGCCCAATGAGTAACGTTTTATACTCTCGTGGACTTTTCTTTAGATAAGTAAAACTCTCCAGAATATTCCAACGTAACTTTTTACCGCTGTTTGTATGCTCCTTCTCTTTGAGAAAAAATAACGTTACTCCTGCGAGAACAGCAGGAATAAAAGCGATTAGAAACATTGGCCGATAGGTATTGGGATAGAAATGAAGATATATCAGTCCTATACAGGGACCGAGTACAGCCCCGAATGTATCCATAGCCCGATGAAATCCGAACACTGTAGATTTGGTGGATTTTTTTGTTTCATCAGACAATAGGGCATCACGTGCCGAAGTACGAATTCCCTTACCCAGCAAATCAAGCGAGCGAGATGTAGCAATCCACCAAGGGAATGTAAAAGCTGCCAGCATCGGTCTTGCCCCTGCACTTAACCAATACCCCCCTCTTATAAATGGAAGTCTCTTTCCTAAATTATCTGAAAGCTCTCCAAAATATGCTTTGCTTAGTCCCGAAATTCCCTCAGCCACACCCTCTATAATTCCAATTAATAACGCACCATACCCTATACTTTTTAGAAAAAGTGGCGTAATGGGATAGAGCATTTCAGTCGAGATATCCGTAAAAAAGGATACGATTGATAAAATCAGGATACTTCTTGTAATAGCTTTGAACATTGGTCGAGATTATGTTTTCAAATTTTCATTCTCTGTATTCTCACAGCATTCAATATCGCAAGCAGAGCAACACCTACATCAGCAATCACAGCTTCCCAAAGCGTAGCTACCCCTCCGGCTCCCAAACCAAGCACTATAACCTTTACCGTCATTGCCAAAATAATGTTCTGCCAAACTACGCTACGTGTTATTTTGCCGATCCTGATCGCACTAACGATCTTGGATGGCTGGTCGTTCTGTATTACAATGTCTGCCGTCTCTATCGTGGCATCGCTGCCTAATCCTCCCATTGCTATGCCTGCGTCAGCTAAAGCGACTACCGGAGCATCATTTACTCCATCGCCTACAAATGCAATATGCTCACCAAAATTCTTTAGCGACTGGACTTTCTCTACCTTGCCTTCCGGCAGGAGATCACCATAGGCATTTTCGATCCCTATCGACCGAGCCACCTTTGTTACTACTTCCTGCTTATCACCTGATAGCATGACTGGCTTAATACCGATAGCTTTCATATCTTCTATCGCCTGTTTTGAATCTTCCTTTACTTCGTCGGCAATAGTGATATGACCAGCATACTTTCCATCCACTGCTACTACTACGACAGTATCAATGAGGGATTCTACGGATGGCGGATAAAGGATATTAAACTTCTTCAACAGCTTCGTATTGCCTGCTAATATGGTCTTTCCGTCCACGATTCCTTTCAAACCATGACCAGATATCTCTTCGACACCATCTGCCTTTATTGTTTTAGCCGCTTCACCCGCGTAGATTACTATAGCTTTGGCGATGGGATGGGTAGAGTTACTTTCTATTGCTGCTGCGATCCTGACTAATTCATTCTTATCCATCCCCTCGGCTACAACTTCCTGCACATTAAATACACCCTTAGTAAGCGTTCCTGTCTTGTCCATTACCACAGTAGTTACTTTAGTGACCACATCGAGGAAGTTTGAGCCTTTGAATAGTATGCCGTTTCGGGAGGCTAATCCGATCCCTCCGAAATATCCGAGCGGAATAGATACCACAAGCGCACAAGGGCAGCTTATGACAAGAAAAACCAGCGCTCTGTAAAACCAGGTAGTAAATACATAAGGATGCACAAAGAAATAAGGCAATAAGCAAACAGCAAGGGCTAGTGCAAATACTATCGGAGTGTATATCTTCGCAAAGCGACTTATGAAAAGCTGTGTCTGGGACTTTCGTGCTGTCGCGTCCTGTACCATTTCCAGAATCTTACTGAGCTTGCTATCTCTGAAAAGAGACTTAACCTTGACCTCAACAACCTTGTCGAGATTTATCATACCCGCTAAAACCTGCTCACCACTACGCTTAGTATCTGGTTTGCTTTCACCTGTTAAAGCAGCAGTATTGAAAGACCCTATTTCAGAACTTAGCTCTCCGTCTAAAGCTACTTTCTCGCCAGCCTTGACCTGTATGATCTCGTCTATCTGCACATCACTTGGATTTACTGTTGTGGCTGATCCGTTTCTGAGCACCGTCACTTCGTCGGGTCGTATGTCCAATAGAGCTTTGATGCTGCGCTTAGCCCTCTCCACTGCTGCATCCTGAAACCACTCTCCGATGGAGTAAAACACCATCACAGCTACGCCCTCACTGTAGGAACCAATGGAGAAAGCGCCTATAGTTGCTACGCTCATCAGGAAGAACTCATTGAAGAAGTCAAACCGTATAGCTTTACGGAAAGCAAGATTGAGCACCTTGTAGCCTGCAAGTAAATATGAAATGGCATATATGATCAGATTGACCGGAAACTTTGGTACGATCTTAAACCCATATTCCAATGTCAGCATTACAACGAGAATGGCAAGCGCAGACAGTAACGGCCAATGTGATTTCCAGCCTGTTTCCCCTTCATCATGTTCTTCCTCTTCTTCGTCAGGATCAGTTTCTCCGTTATCTGAAACCTTTACAGTTTCATCTTTTCCGGTTGGCAGTTTTGTTTGTAAACTATTTTTGAGATTCCCCTTTTGATCCGTTTCACAACACTTTTCAGACATATGATTATTTTGTTTTAGTAAAGAATTGAGTCTTCTTAGCTGAGCATACTACAGGCTACTTTCCATTTGAGCATGACAATCATCCGCACATCGATTACATTCAACCATGCACTTTTGACTTTCATCAAATTCATGTTTAGAACAGGCTTCGGCACAGTGGCGACAAATTTTTCCGCATAATTCAAGAATATCTTTAGCGTATTCGCTATCCCTTGTCAAAAGTTTTACGGTCATAAAGCATATTTCTGAACAGTCACGAGATAGTTCAATACAGGAGATATAGAGTTTAAGCTCATTCTGGTCTAAACAAGCCATTCCTAGATTTTCACAAGCTGTTACGCATTTTAGAAGCTGTTCAATCAAAGCACCGTGTATGTGACTAGTATGATTATGTGTTTCCATGATATTTTTTTGAGATTAAAGATTTTTTGATTTCTTGATGTTTTATAAAAATTGAAAATATAGTAGCGCTCCCGCCGCCATTGTCATGACGATAAGTGTTATGAATCCCAAGATGTTTGAAAGCATACTATTGGTGCATTCCTTCATAATCTCTTTGTTATTAGAAATATGTAAAACCATTCCAATAAGGATTGGTGATGTCAAACCATATAAAATTGCTGTATATAAAAGTGCTTTGATAGGGCTTAAACCAATATAATTGGTAAGTAACCCTAAAATCAGTGCTAGTACGATTACTACATAATAAAGCTTTGCTTCTTTAAAGGTATCCTCAAGATTGCCTCCCCATCCGAATGTTTCCGAGACAATATATGAAAGCGATCCAGTCAATACTGGTATTGCCAGGAACCCCGTGCCTAACACTCCTAATGTAAATATTAAATAAGATGCCTTTCCGGCAATCGGTTCTAGAGCCTTTGCTGCCTGTTCAACAGTATCAACCTGATGAATACCCGCAGAGAATAAAGTACTTCCGGTAGCTAACAAAATGAAGTACATAACCACATTAGACAAAAGCATTCCTAAGGTAACATCCAATCGCATCTTTCTGATAAATAGGGCTATAAAACCGCTTTCGCGCTTTGCTTGGTCAGGCTCGGTAGTGCTTAATACTTTAGAACGGGCTAGTAGCAGTTGTTTCGAGGACTTTACATCTTCGGCTTCCATTGTTACTTGCCAAAAAAAGAGATACGGCGATATTGTAGTTCCTAAAATTGCCACAAGGATTTCTAGGAAATTCTTATCAAAAGTAATGGTAGGTATAAAAGTATTATGCAGGACTGCTTTCCAGTTCGGATGTGTAAAAAATGGCACCGCGATATAGAGAAAAAGAGAGAGGCAAAGGTATTTCAATACGGAAACAATTTTATTGTAAGGAAGAAACACAATCATTACAATAAGAATCAACGTGAATAAAACACTAAAAACTCCTGCTTGTACACTTGGGAACATTAAGTTGGCCACCGCGCCCATTCCTGCAATATCAGCTCCTATATTTAGAATTATTGCTGGTACGCTAAAGATCATCATCAAGTAAAGTACTGGCTTCGGATAGTGCTTTTTAAGGGTTGTGGTGAGTCCGACAGAAGTTACGATACCAATTCGAGCGCACATCTCTTGAATTGAAGCCATAAGTGGGAACGTGATGAGCGCCGTCCATAACGTAGCGAGGCCAAATCGTGCGCCTGCCTGTGAATATGTAGCTATTCCAGAAGGGTCATCGTCGCTGGCTCCGGTTATTAATCCAGGTCCAAGAACACTAAACACCTTTTTAATTTTTATTAAAAAACTTCTCGTACTGTTCATGTAGTCGTTTCCTTAGTTTTTTTTTGTTGTAAATAGCCAATATGAGATATAGTAAGGTTAACAATGGAGCTGCCGTATTGATCAGAATTGAAAACTCTGATCGAAAAAAACTTCTATTCCAAAAGGAATAACAGTTCGTTAAAAAGCAAACAGTAAGTGTGCCAACTAAAGCTTTGAAAAGATCTCTCAAAATATTTGGCAATTTATCGTTTGAATAAAAATTTCCAACCGGACCTATGCTCATCAAATAATATTTGGTTTATAGTTGTTATCCTTCACATGTGCTTCAATAGTTGCATGTTCAATTTTGAATTGAGATTTAAGTTCTGATTTTAAGAATGTATTTATTTGGCTAACCGCATCCAATTGTATTCGGGGATCCATGATTATGTGAACGCTTAGAGCATAAATCCCAGAAGTAATAGTCCAGATATGCAAGTCATGTATCTCGAGGATTTCAGACCGTGATTTGAGAAACTGTTCTATTTTTTCATACTCAATATCCTTTGGAGTACCTTCCAGAAGGATATCAACCGACTCCTTAAGCAGTTTAAATGTTCTTGGCAGTATAAATAACCCAATCAATACGCTGATGATTGGATCAATATATAGCCAGCCGGTGATTAGGATAACTATACCTGCTATTATTACTCCGACAGAACTAAGCATATCACTGATTACTTCCAGAAATGCACCTTTGATGTTTATACTTTCTTTAGCTCCAGCAGTTAGTATTTTCATTGAAACAAGATTTACCACAAGCCCTAAAGAAGCCACAATTAGCATAGGAACACCAGCTATGGATGGTACATTTTTAAACCGTTGCCATGCTTCGAAAAGGATATATCCCGAAATAAAAAGCAATACAACAGCGTTTATCAGTGCAGAAAATATCTCAATCCTGTAATACCCATATGTTTTTTTATTGTCCCTTGATTTAGAAGACATCCAAATCGCAAATAAGGCTAACGCCTGGCCTCCGACATCCGTTAGCATATGCGCCGCATCCGATAAGAGAGCCAGACTGTTTGAGGCAATTCCTACAATAACTTCAGCTATCAGATATACCGATGTTATGGTAAACACAATCATTAATGCTCTTTTGTGCTTAGACCCTGCTGAAACTGAATTTGAGTTATTTGATGTCATATTATTTCTTTTTACTGATGCATATACACTATTAAATGATATTCATTTTGTCTATATCGTGGGACGATTTTTACATTCGATTCCCCTTTCACAGCTAGCCCCATATATTCCCCTTCGACATATATATAATATTCGCCTGGCACTTGATCTCGTATGTAGGCTTCACCGTCAGCAGATGTACTAGTGTGCGTATCATATAGCGATAAAGCTACGCCTGGGTTAGTCCGCGTACCTGATTTGAGATATACATCACTTTTTTCAAGCTTTTTGCCGTTATATAGCGGTTCCACCAAAATATTTCCGTTACTGTTATCTATACCGCATGAGAAAATATTCAGTATCAAAATCAAAGACACGCAATATTGAACATATGCCACCTTCATTTACTTTTTCACTGTATCTGTATTTACCTTTTTAAGAGAATCAATTTTGTTTTCGTATGCGACGCATTGAGGATGCAAAACGCATTTACTGCCGTTCGGACAATGTTCATGTGCTGCACAATCCGGATGGCCTGCGCAGCGTCCATCTTTAATGCAATCAGCTGCGTGTTCCTCACAAGGGCTCAAACCCTCCTTGTTGAATTTCCACTCACAAGAGGATAAAAATGTAGCGCTGATAACGAGAATCAGTGCTTTTTTTCCTATTCTTTCCCATAAAATCTGTATTGAAATCATTGTTACTCTTCTCCCTTATTTGTCAGTTTAGCATTTATAAAAAAGCTGCCCTTTGTTACGAGTTTTGTGTCTTTTGTAATATCGGTAACAGGAGTTATTGCAGTGTATCCAAAGTTTGAAATGCCTTTAGCTACCTCGATTCTTTCGAAGTTTATAGTCTTTGATTCCTCCCCTTTCTTTCCGTCAGATTCTTCCTTTTTAGAATCTCCTTTCTTTTCCTCTGATTCTTCGGCTGCTTCCGGCTTTTTATCAGTAACAATGAAAATGTAATCTTTACCCATACTACTAACTAAAGCCTCATTCGGAACGGCGGGCTTTGTTATGTCAGTTAAACTTACGATAGCTGTAATGCTCATTCCATCAATTAATCCCTTCTTATCACCAGCTATCACAGCATGCACCGGAATGGATTTACTCTCATTTTCAAAAGATGCCCCAATGGAATAAATTTTAGCAGCATAATCTTGTCCTGAGTTATTTGTTATCCTAAAATGTATTACTTGTCCCTCTTTAAGCATAGGAAGGTCCTTTTCAAATACATTTAAATCAAGATGCACTTGGTCATTGTCTACTATCTCGGCAACCGGCGCTGACACATCCACATAACTTCCTATTTTTGCTATGACATTACTTACTGTGCCACTGATGGGGCTAAGCACACTTACACTTGAAACTAACGTAACATTCGTAAGTTTATCTGGATTAACCCCCATCAATTTGAGTTGTTGTTCTAAAGAGGCGTGCCGTGTGCGTAGCGCGCCTAGATCAGCAGAAGCGCTTTGCAGATTTTTAAGCGCACCGGCATTCCCCACATTCAACTCCTTTTGCCTCGTCACTTCCTGCTCTGCAAAGGTAATTTTGGTGGCAGTGCTAAGATATTCCTCCTGAAGGGTTATGAACTGCGGATTGGAGATTGTTGCGATTATTTGACCTTGATTAACGTGATCCCCCAAACGGACATTAATAGACTTAATAACCCCTCCATATAGTGAAGTTGCATTGGCCTTATTGTTATTGGGTACACGGAGCGATCCATTAACCTTTAACGTTGCGGTCAACTCCTTAAATTCAATATGGCCGATTTGAATGCCTACTGCTTCGATCTGGTCCTCCGTCAATGAAGCTACAACAGATTCTGGCTTCTCTTGACTCTCGACTTTTGAGTTATCAGATTGCTTATTGTGTTCAGCTAATGAATCGGAGAGATTTTTGTTGCCTTTATCACCGCAAGAGCTTAATGTGAATACAAACGCTATAGTCAGATAATATATGATGGTTTTGTTTTTCATTTCTGTTATTTGCTGATGAGATAATTAATGGTCAGAACAGACCTGTTGAGCTTTTGAATCGACTTCAAGTAATTGAGTTCTATGTCAGTAGATGTTTGCAGAGCGAGTAGATATTCTACATAATCAATACTTCCGGCTCTAAACCCCGCTTTTGCAGCCTCAATGATCTCCCTGGAATTGGGAATTGCTTGACTTTGATAGTACTCGAATTCTTTAAGAGACTGATTATACTGTTGAACACCATTCTGGATTTGAGCAGAAATCTGCTTTTCCTCATTCTGTGCGGTAGCCTGATACGATTGTTTCTGGTATTCAAGTGATCTGATACGTGCTGCCGTCGCACCATACAATAGAGGAATAGTTACTCCAACTGTTCCAACGTGGAAACGATCTGTTGACCGAAAATAGACGTCGCGACCATCTATAGACTGATTGCCGATTAATGATATGTTATTGTACCCAAGCCTAAATTCAGGCAAACCGAGTGAGCGTTCAACTTTTTTATTACGTTCTGCGATTTGTGCATTTTGATACAAAATTTTCACGAGTGGATTTCGAGATGCCGCAGTGCTATCCAAAGTTGTAGTGATAGATAGTGGGGTAAAGAATCCGGATTTATCGATTTCAAAATCCTCGACTTTGTTCATCCACGTTTTGAGGGAGGTGTATGCATTGCCTATGTCCGTTTCATTTTGGGTAAGAAGGAGGTTGATTTCACCTCGTTTGGTTTGAGCTGTACTTGTCTCAAGCTTATTTGTTTCACCTGATCGATATCTGACAGAAGCAGCGTTTACAAAATCCATATAGAGACTATCAAGATGGATAAGCTTTGCCCGATTGATCTTGAGATATTGCAACTCGTAGTAATAGTTTCGGACTTGAGCCATTACTTCAAACTCCATTGCCTCCTTGCTTAGTTCTTTTCCCTTTACTTCCGCGCTTATAAGTTTGTTTTTGGCAACAAACAGCGTTGGAAAAGGGATTGTCTGCGAGAGCTGCAAGGCGTTATCAAAGTTGATGCTATTATATTGCCCAAACTGATAACTGACATCGGTTTTTGGAATCTCAAATGCAGAAGGACGTAATTTTTGGACACTTGTAACTTGCAAACTTTGAGCCTTTATAGCGAGATTATTTGTAAGAGCATACTGCGTACATGCATCAACAGTCAGGGTCGCGCCCCCACTTGTTTGCTGAGCTTGTACATAGTATGGTGTAATGCATATAAAAAGCAGTATACAAGCAGGTAGCACACCTTTCTTTCTAGTCCTCCAGAAAGTAAGCTTTGAGTTAGCTATTATATAGAGTAGAGGTAATACAAACAGTGTCAAAAATGTAGCAGAGATCAATCCTCCTATCACTACGGTAGCGAGTGGCTTTTGAACTTCCGCACCAGCGCTATGGCTAAGTGCCATTGGTAAAAATCCTAATGATGCGACGGTAGCGGTCATAAGTACAGGGCGTAATCTTATTCGTGTTCCCTCAATGACTCTCTTGATCATATCGTGCCACCCTTCCTTTTCTAGATTGTTGAATGTCCCGATCAGGACAATGCCGTTAAGTACCGCTACCCCAAATAATGCAATGAAGCCTATTCCCGCAGAAATGCTAAAAGGCATACCACGAATGAGAAGAGCAAATACACCACCAATAGCACTCATAGGTATGGCAGTAAAAATCAATGCAGCTTGCTTGAAGGAACCAAATGTAAAATAGAGCAGAATGAAAATAAGCAGGAGGGAGACCGGGACGGCGAGCATCAATCGTTGGGATGCTTTCTGTAGATTTTCAAAAGTGCCTCCATAGGTGAAGTAATAACCTGTAGGTAGTTTAATATCTGTAGCAAGTTTTTGCTGAATCTCCTTAACAACACTTTCGACATCTCTTCCCTGCACATTAAATCCTATCACTATTCTTCGCTTACCTGCCTCCCTGCTGATCTGGGCAGGACCAAGCTTGTAGTCTACCGTAGCAACTTGTGAAAGCGGTATTTGCTCACCGTTATCAAGTGGTATTACCAAATTGCTGACGTCGTCAATGGTACTTCTATATGCACTGTCCAAACGTACAACAAGGTCAAATCTGCGTTCATTTTCATAAACAGAGCCGGTAGATTTACCTGCAAAGGCGGTACTAACGATGGCATTTACATCTTCTATGTTTAATCCATAATTAGCCAGTCTTTGACGATCATATTCGATATTGATTTGAGGAAGCCCCTCTGTCTGTTCAACCTGAGGGCCAGAAACTCCTTTGACATTGATAATAATGTCTTGCACTTTTTTACCTAACTGGCTTAGGCTATCAAGATTCTCTCCAAATATTTTTATTGCTACATCTTGTTTAATACCGGTCATTAATTCGTTGAATCGCATCTGAATCGGCTGGTTTTTTTCGATGAATACGCCTGGCAATACCTTCAATTTTTCTTCTATTTCATCACCGAGTTCATCAAACGATTTCTTTGATTTCCATTCCTTTTGAGGTTTGAGAATTACCAGAAGGTCTGTTGAACCTGGAGGCATAGGATCTGTTGGCACTTCACCTGCACCCGTCTTGCCTACTACCAGTTTGACCTCGTCGAATTGCCTAGCGATTTTTGACGCTTGCATTGAGGTTTCTATACTTTGAGATAAGGAGGTCTCTAAAGGCATTCTAAATTCAAATGCGAAATCTCCTTCCGCAAGTGTTGGTATAAACTCTCCTCCCATCTTACTAAAAATGACAACAGCAACAGCAAACAGAACTACTGTCGCCATTACCACAATAAATTTTGTGCGTATGGCTTTTTCCAGTATCGGTTGATATAACCTATGGAAGAAATCCATCATCTTCTCATTAAAACTTTTCTTATGGCTTATTTTCTTGGGGAGAAGCAGTGCGCTTACCATTGGAATATAGGTAAGAGAAAGTATCATTGCGCCAATGATTGCGAAAAGTACTGTTTTGGCCATTGGCCCAAACATTTTGCCTTCAACTCCCACAAGTGAAAGAATTGGGAAATACACTATCATGATGATAATTTCCCCGAAAGCCGCACTGTTTCTGAGTTTTTTAGTGCTTGAGCTAACAGCTTCGTCCATTTCCTCTTGTGTGTATCTGACTTCCTTCTTTTGTTGCTCTAGAAGATATAGTGAAGCTTCCACAATAATAACAGCACCGTCTACGATCAATCCGAAGTCTATAGCGCCGAGACTCATGAGATTTGCTGATACACCAAATAGATTCATCATTCCGAATGCAAAGAGCATAGACAGCGGTATAGCCGAGGCTACAATGATACCTGCGCGGATATTACCGAGGAAAATGATCAGCACAAATATTACTATCAAAGCACCTTCGATCAGATTCTTCTTAACTGTAGTAATTGCCCTTCCTACAAAGTCACTTCGATCAATAAATGCCTCAATCACTACGTCGTCCGGTAGTGATTTCTGAATCATTGGGATTTTTTCTTTGATGCTTTTTACGACAGCGTTACTATTAGCCCCCTTGAGCATGAGTACAATTCCACCTACAGCATCAAGTTCTCCGTTATAGGTCAGTGCCCCATATCTAACAGCATTTCCCAACTGGACCTTTGCAACATCCTTAATAAGTATTGGAACAGAACTGCCATTTTTCTTGACTACAATATTCCCAACATCTTCTAGTGAAGTCACTAACCCAACTCCACGAATGAAATATGCGTTGGGCTTTTTATCTATGTATGCTCCCCCCGTATTTTGATTGTTTTTTTCCAATGCACTGAAAATTTCAGGAACTGAAACTCCCATTGCTTTTAGCCTATTGGGATTTATGGCAACTTCATACTGTTTTAATTTGCCACCAAAGCTGTTTATTTCTGCAATGCCCGGAGTGCCGCGCAATTGGCGAGCGATGATCCAGTCCTGCATGGTTCTCAGCTCCATCGCAGAATACTTGTTTTCACTTCCTTTCTTAGGATGCAATATATATTGATAGACCTCGCCAAGTCCAGTACTTACAGGTGCCAATTCAGGGGTTCCGATTCCTTGCGGTATTTTATCACCCACATCTTTCAAACGTTCTCCGATGATCTGTCTGGCAAAATATATATCAACCTTATCGTCAAAAACTACGGTAATAACTGACAGACCGAATCTTGATATACTTCTTGTTTCTTCAAGGTCTGGCAGGTTAGAAAGACTTTGCTCAATTGGGTAAGTAACCAGTTGTTCAACTTCCTGACCAGCCAGTGTAGGGCAAATTGTTATGATCTGAACTTGGTTATTCGTGATATCAGGTACTGCATCTATGGGAAGTTTGGCCGCACTCCAGCCTCCCCACAGTATAAGAAGCAAAGTCATCAACCCAATGATGAACTTATTCTTTATACTAAAATCTATAATATTATCTAACACGCTTTTTCATTTTTTTTGTGAAGAATAGTCTGTCGCTTTGCTGCTATGCGAAACGTGCTTATAGTAGTGCCAGAATCTTTCAACTGTTGCCAGAAAAAGAATAAGAGCGCAAACGGCTATAAACAGAAACTTTAGCAAGCGGTAGACCCATGACTTCTTAGTCACTTTAGTCTTGCTTTTCATTAAGAATTAAGGATGGATTAAAAAAAACTTACCGCATACTGTAAAAGTATCGGAGTAGTAATCCTAAGAAATCACGTTGTTTTTGGAGGCTGCCATATAGAGACAGCAGCTCCAGAGGCTATTGAAGATGTGGTACATGCAATGTACTCTATTGATGTAGTGGCTCTGAGAGCAATATATTCATGAACCTTTTGGCAAACTGTTGAAACTGAACAGCAGGAACAGATACACAATGGAGCACACTGATCAGAGGCATGGTCACTGTGCTGTGCTGAGGTAAAAGTTGGAGCTATATTAGGTGATACACCGAGGCCATCCGTACATGGAAGTACTGATATAACTAAAATGAGTACACTCATTACTAATGACATTAGCCTCATGAAGCGAATATAATAAGAAAAAATTAAGTCGTATATTAAAGAGATTAAGAATTGAGAAACCTATTGCGGAAATCCCGATTCCTTCCAACATTTGTAGAGATTAATTTCTTCCTGCGTTAATTGTGGCATTGTATCTGGAGGCATTTCTTGCTCAAGAATTACTGATTCATACATGTGATTGAAGTGAGGGACAAGGCTGTCATAAACAGTGTTGAATGTCCAATGCGGCGCTCCTGGTCCAGTACTAGAATGACAATTACTACCGCTGCATTTAGTATTTAAAATCTGCAACATTTTGCCTGAATTCGAAGTAAATGTAGCTCCTGCAATCTGCACGCATTGTGCCGATTGAGTCACTTCCCCGCCTTTTTTGCATCCTAGTAGGAGGAACAATAAAAGTGTCATTACAATATATATCCGATTTTCCATATTGTTATGATTTAGCCTTAAAACTGCAAAACAAGAAATTTTGTTTGGTGTCAAATGGTGTAATGTGATCTTCCGTAATGCATTTCAGCTTCTCAAAGCCCGTTTCCAAAGTTTTCTGTAATTCGCTTTCGCTATATTGGTGAATGTCTAAGCCACTACACTTTTTCGGTCCTGCATCCGAGAAAGTTCCTAATGCCATGTAGCTTTTGACTGCCTTACGAGCAATAGTTAAGTAAGCTTTAATTTCCTCTACTGTAGTCAAAAAGTGGAATGTCGCCCGATCATGCCATACATCGTATGACTTTACAGGACTAAATTTGGTGATGTCAGATACTATCCACTCTACCTTATTCGCCCTATCACCTAAGCGGCTTTTCGCTCTTTGTAGTGCCTGTTCTGAAATGTCCAAGACGGCAACGTTCTCATATCCCTCATCCAACAAGTGATCAACAAGTTTGCTGTCGCCACCGCCTATGTCGATTATCCGAGAAGTTTTCGGCAGGTCAAAGGAGTGTATGAAAGCCAGCGATGTGCGCGGGATATCCTGCGTCCAACTGACTTCATTTGGCTGCTTAGTACTATATACCTGCTCCCAATGATCTTTTCTGTTTTCCATATTAGAAAGTTATTACTTTATTGGATTGGCTGATTATATTGTAGAGATCAGCTAAGGTAGAAAGTGGACAAAGCTCCGTCCCACTCTCCTTTCGTATCTTTAAACAAGTGCCGCAGGCTAAGATTTGCCCACCTCCCTTTACAAAATCCTCCATTTGTCCTTTGATGTTAAACTTCGCCGTGCTAACCTTTTCAGCTTCCACGCCTTTACCCAATAGAAAAATCTTTACAGTGTCCTTTTGAGAGATTGAAAAGTTTGCAAGCCTAAAAGCATTCCATATGGTTTCAGGATCGTTTGAATAGATGACTATTCCTAAGCCAGATTTAGTAGTTGTGAGAGCCACTTTACCATCACCGCAGGTTCCCGTAGTTTGTGCCACGGAGCCAATAGCCATTAGGCAAAGCATGAGATTGATCAGAAGTATCCTTATGAAAGCCATACTGGGTTTTTATTAACTTAAATATATCTCTTTAAATTCTAATAAAAGAACATTTACACTTATTCAAAAAATGAAAAATTCCTGATTTGTTCAGAAATGGCACTTCCCAATTTGCACGTTCTGGGAATCCAAAGGGTTCTCCTTTGGCAAGAAAGCATTGGAACTATTCCAAACTATATCTTCAGATAGAGTGGAACCGTTCCAATGCAATCTTGCTACCCATGCACCAGTTTTGCATTTTAGAAGCTAAAGAATTCATATGCGATCCAAAGCATGACGGCTCTGCATGAGGAAATAGACACCGGTCCTAGCCACGAAAACGCTATATAAGTCCTGCCGACTCAAAATAACGATAGTGATCATAGTACAAGGGAAATCAACTTATAATGGGCAATTAGGATAAATCGATGAGAATATGGTACATCTCAACTTTATTGCTGCCATGTATACTTCTGGCAATCTTCAGATGATTGACATCATCAAATTTTGATGAAATATCCTCAAAACCTTTTGCAACATCCAATTCAAAACCTGGTGTGAATGGACTAGCCTGCACTTCTTTTTTGTATTCAGTCCAAGTATGCTCAAGGCTATCAGGCTGGCCTTTGTAGTAAACAATCATATAATAACGATCCAATTTCTTATCATAGCCGAAGGGTTTCAATACATGGCTCTGGGTTTTTGTACTATCCTTACCTGTTAAAATTAGTGCCTCGAATAAGGCGATTGTTTGACTTCCAGCTTCGATGATAAGGTCGGTTTCTCCGGCATTCTTTCCGCTTGGCGATGATCCTTTTCTCGCCTGATCAGTAATGGTCCATGCCCAAATCTGAAATCTAAGCCTAAGTGTGGCTAAAAGAAGATCGTTATACCTATCCTCATGAGGAATTGTTTTGACACCTTGAATCTTATCTACTAAGACTTTGGAGGCGTGAACAAGTTCTCCCAGAATGAATTCTCCCAACAATCTCTTATCATTTACAATATCTGGAGTTACTAGCGGAATATGTTTCGCTCCAATACTGCGAAGATCTGACATGCCCGTTTTAACAGATTGCAGCAAACCCTCTGTAATGGCATTTGAGTAAAGCGCCTCGATGTCATTAGGAGTGCTACCATCAAAATCCTGAATGAATTTTTTAGCTCCCCTGATATAAGAATATGCGGCCTGATGCATACCTCTCTCTAAATAGAAGTTATATATAACGGGGACGAGGTCCTTATCATATAGATTACGATTAGATAAAGTGTTTACAGCTTGATCAAAGCGTAAAGCATCGCCAGTTTCTGCATAAAAGTATATACGGTTGACAGCTATTGCTTCCGATAAGCCAGTAAGACCTTGCTTCTCATCTTCTGATAATGTTCCAACAAAAAGCTCCCAATCATGGTTTGCTTCAATTAGTTTCTTCCGATTCATTAGTATTAATTGCTTTGAGGGTTTGAGCTTGGTATAGCTGATATGCGTACCTAATATTCTTTCTGTCCATGGTAAGAAGTGCTCGCAATTCGTTTATGGCGAGATCATATTTCTTTTCATTGTGAATCCAATGAAGAGCAATAAAGAATCGCTTTTTATTGATGTCTCGGATATTTATCTCATGCGGCCTAAAATCTAGTTTAGGTATCTCCATGTGCAAAATTTTCTCGCCATCTTTCTGCTTAAAGGCGAGTAAGAGATTGACTTCAAACAAGAAGCTTTGCGCTTGCTCCGTGTTGTGATTAATCTGTATCAAATGCTTTTGTATTTTAATCAAAAGAGGCCCAGCTAAATCCCAATGGTCTGAAGAGTTAATTGCGTCGATCAGAGCAGCTTCCAGTTCTGAAGTGGAAGTCACCTTGGTAATAAACCTATCTATATCTAATGATCTAAGTCTTTCTGAAATAATACTTGTCAACTCCGCGGAATCTAGCATATTGATAGCTTTAAGCATTAACGCAGCGTCCTCGCTATCCCGGAAAAAGGCCGTTATGAATTCAATTTGCGTCCCGTCCGCGAAATAATTCACGCCTTTAAACAGGAGTGCTGACAAAGATTGGTAATATACATTGTTAGCAAGTGACCGGAACGGTTCTTCAAAAACATTAACTCTACTATTAGAAAGATCATTAGAAGAATATTTAAGTGCAATATCTTTAATCCAACGTTCTAGCTTTTTTAAAGTTGTACTGACTGGAAGACCTTCCAATTCAAATGCGTCAGACTTCTGTTTTATGCCGATAAAGGCTATCAACAATGCTTTTAAATGAAGCTTAATTTTCTCAAGCTGATCCATATTTTGAGGATCATATGTACCTTCAGTTGTATTAAAGACTATTGAATCAGCAAAATTTTGATGTATTGAGCTAAGTAATAGGTTATCTTCTATATTCAAAAAGAGATAGCCCCAATCAACAATCTCAAAACCAAATTCATAGAGGCCTCTTCTTACTTTCCTTTGTTTTATGTCACCGGGCTTAAAGGAATCACTTTGGAAATTCTGCACATCGTAAAAATCAGCAATGTGACTAGCGAGTAGCCTAATAAGTCCATTTTTTGCCTCTTTATTATCTGCTCCCTGTTCTGGTGTAATTTCATTGTCAGACACTCTAAGATTTGCGACCCTTATCATTTCTACGGCCAAATCGAGTAATCCTGACGACAACTGAATAAAGTTACTATCATTCGAATCATCCTTTTGCAGCTTAGTAGTCACTGTGCTAATCATCTGCGGCAATACTTCATGCACAAGTCTTGGCCTTATGACAGGAGCTGGGTATACATTGCTATAATGTATACGTTTTGAACTTATCTTTTTGAGGACTTCATCATATAGTTTTCGAAGTATAGTATGTCTTATAACACTTTCTTCATTACTTGAATTTATACTAAAGAGTTTTTCTGCCAAATCCATAAGTATCTCGGAAAGCACTGCCCCTCTATCCAAGCCTTTAGCATTGTATGAATGCGCGAAATGATCAAGGACTAGCTCAAACATGCCCGTCCAAACTACACTCTTAATTTTGCAGCTTTCTGTATACCTAACAGCATGAATTGAAAGTTTCTTCTCGCCACTATCTTCACTTTCAGTTTCTAACAAATGACGATCAATTTCAACTTTATCTACAAGTTTGAATGCTAACGGCGTCAATTCCGAATCAATGAGCAGGAATGGTATTAGAAAAGGATAATCTCTTGGAATAGAATCATAGAGTATCCACAACAAAAAGGGTCGGGAAATATCCTTTAGAATAGCCAAAGTTTGTTGGTGATGCGAATCAGGTCGAAGCACCATTGTTACTACGAATCTCAAGGCTAATGAACAAAAGCTTCTCGTTTCTTGCCAACCAAAAACATCCCTAGACCTCCACGCATAACTATCGACACTTTCAATAAATCGTAACGGAGTTGAATAATCAAAATCAACTTTAGGTATTTCCTCCTTAATACTTATATGAACATATTTTTGTGCATCAAGCCATAGCTTTGCGTATTCATTTCCACTTTGAAGTAAATCTTTCTCTTGATGCAAGAGTTGAACAGCAAGTTCAGACAACCTCAGACGGTTATCATAAGTGAGATACTGATTCAGATCATTAAACCAAATTTCCGTTTTGATTAAACACTTGAAGTACTTTCTAAATTGCTCGAGTTCCTTTCCTTCTTCAGAAATTAATAGCCATAAGGTGGAAGTAATTTCATTACGTAAATCGCTACTGTATTTGTTGTTACCTTCCCAAAAATATTGCCCTTCGATTTTGTCCTTCTTCAAAATACTCTGGCCATCTAGAAACAGAGAGACTACCTCGTCGCTAGCACCCAGTAAGATGCTTTTGAAGGTTTTTTCATCGATTGTCAGTTTATATGATTCCTCTTGGTTTCTTGCATAGAGCTGTAAGCAACGGACCATATCAATCTTGTCTTCGGGTATATAGATTGATTCTCCCTTCGCCTCATAGTGTCCGACTTGCCATATGAAGAATCTTATAGTCTCTGGCAGGACTATTTCATCTAAGACTTCTCGTACCCAAAAAATGCTGTGAAAGTCTTCAAAAACTAGGGTTGCGCCATTTGTTGTATTGTATTCTCGTATTATGCTTTCGAAGTTTTCTCTACTACTATCGGCGTGGCGTAGGTTGAGTATTATTTTTGAAATGAGTAACGAGAGGTTATATTTCAGATTTAATGATTTGACATCCTCGTTAATAGATCTGTCAAATCTTCTACTATCCTGAGTAAAAATGCGTAATCGCGCACTTAGTGCGGTCAGCTTTTCATCGGCTGAATAAGAAAGTTCAAACTTCATGATTCGGTCCAGTAATTTATGAAATGGTAAGTTACATGATTCTTAGACAATGAAGAATGTTTTCTATACAACGCACTGGCATTCTAAAGTTCTGTATCTGTACTTTCTTCATCTAAATCTTCGTCTGATTTAGGTTCAGTCGTATCAGGTATTTGAGTGCGATCCCAGATGTCGTCTCTATCGCTCTGCCTGGTGCTGGCTTCAGCGCGAATAGAATCTAGTTCGTCTTCGATACTGTCAAACTGATCGTTGACCTTAGTCGTAGCACGTTTATCTAAGTCATCTCGGAACACCTGCAAACCAGAGATTGCCACGTCTCGAAAATCTAGCTCTCTGAGCTTTTGGGAATCATATCCGAGCGAGCCGAACTGAAAATATCTTCCGTGGTCAACACCCTTGATTTGATCTCGGTGTGAATAGGTCCGTATGTCCCTCTCAGATAACCGATGTAGAAAATCAGCTCTACTAAGTGCATCTTGATAAGCTGCATCCATATCATATTTCAACTGTTGCTTTTCCGATGGTGCCTTGGTGCGTTTAATTACCTGAAATTCCTTATCAGATATCTTGTCTTCAGCTTTGCTTTTACCGTGGCCCACAACACTGTTTGAAAGCTCGGGGTATTTCATCATTTGGTAGTTTTCCAGTTCTCGTTTGAATTTTGAGAAATCAGATTTAGAAACTCGAAGCGCCTTACCCGTTTCTGATTCAACGGCCCCAATGACAAAGTGTACGTGGATATGCTGCTTGTCATAGTGGCTAACGGCCACGCTAACAGCGTTTTTATTACGTAGTGAAAGGTATTTATCGGACAAATCCGTAAGCATAGCTTTCGTAACGAGCGCTCTATCTTTCACGGAAATTGATAGGATTTCATGGTAAATACGAATAGAATTGGATCGCTGCACTTTGCGATTAGCTTCATTAGCGATAAACTCTTGGGTTATGCTCGGAATGGTCTTGCCACGTATATTTCTTTTGGCCACTAAATGGTCATCTAAAGAGGTATTCTTACCGCAATCACGCAATACGTATTTCAAAAGCTGTTTGAAACTAGCCGACTTTCTTGTCAATGACTTTATAATCATATTCCTCCATAATTGAAATCAATTCTGTGATGAAATTCGGATTGGATTCTAAAGCTGTTTTGATACTTTGCTGCACCGATTGTTGGCGTTCAATCAATGAGGCCACATATTTATGAGTATCTGATAATATAGTTCCCACATCATCAAAAGTCCGTGAAAGCGTAAACCACGTCTTCCCCTCTCTCTGTTTTATATCTTCAAGGTCATTAGCACATTGCTGAATTGCTTGGCGAATTTGGGAGATTAGTTCTTTATGCGGTATGACAATTGATTTGTTCATGTCAGCTTGGACACATTTGCGTATGTAGTCCTGAATAGTATAAGATTTGGCTTTGGCCGTGCTCCTTACGAAATTGATATCTCGCTTATCAAACGTAACCACGATTTCGCGGCGTTCCTGCTTACGCTTTTTCCTTTGCCGTATCCTTGTATATTCATTCCAATATTTACGTCTCGCGGCGGCAATATCCTCGTCTGTGCCATTTTCTAGGACACCACACTCTATAAGGTATTTATAGACGCCAGTATTTGTTCTCTGTTTTCGCATCTTATAAGCTGGATAGGGGTATTTCGCCTACCGGCAATTCGCCAGGCAGATTACCAAATGGAGTATTAGTCTTGAGCCGAAGGAATGGGTTCTTGTAGTAGGGCCTGAGGTCCAGGAGCATAGGAGGATAGTTAGAACAAATTAGTACAGCTTTGTCTGTCGGTATCTGCCGCACGTCCTGAGGGGTCATTAACTCTCGGACTCCACTTTTGCGTCTCTCCGAGTCCTCCCAGCTATACTTGCCCAACATCTGACTGACCTCTACACTCGTGGTATGGCTTGCACCACCCATGTAAAGCCTACCGAATGTATTCGTCCGCATGCTTTCTGCGTCCTGCTTGCCATAGATGTCCTGTAGCTGTTCGTAGCTTTGCAGCACTAAGAGGATGCCTGACCGATATTTTCTGCCGTTGGCCAGAGTAATGGACAGTGATGGTAGGTAAAGTGAACTCGTTTCATCAAGTACGATATACACGCTTTTTGATTTAGAAGTTGGCAGTTCAGACATCAAGTTTTTAACAAAAATCTCAAAGAAGATGCTGATCAACGACGAGTAGTACTTCATGTCTGTAGTGTTGGATTGGATGAATATGGCGACCCTCTTTTTTCGTAAAGTTGATAGATCAATGGTGCTTGCAGAAGTTACCTTTGCGACAGAGGGGTCATTGAATATTTGAAGGGCCGCTAGAGAGGTCGCCTGTATTGAAGTTTGGAGCTTTATATCCATGGAAATGAATGCCTTATACGCTTCCAAGATTTCTGGATTTCCACTTACAACCACGAGCTTATCGACTAGTTTTGTATTGGTGGAAAGTGAGCGCACAATATGAAACACGTTACCCATAGTTCTATATTTCGGAGCTTGCGCGCAGGCTATTTTCATTGCCATGGACACGACGGACTCCGCCTGAATATGCCAGAATGGATCATTACTGCTTGAACCAAGTTTGCTTCGAACGAGCATACCCGCAATTTTCTGAATGTCTGAGTGCGAATGACAATAGTCCAAAAGATTGAATCCCGAACTACGAGATGGATTGGCTAGGTCAACGACTTTAATTTCTACTCCCTGGCGCTGCAGCTCCAAACCGCAAATTTTCAGAAGTTCCCCGGATGGGTCATTAATGAGTAGCGAAGCATTCGTTGAGCAAATGAAAGGAACGCAAATGCAAGAGGTTTTTCCCATTCCAGTAGCTGCACACACCATCATGTTTCGGTGGCTGTGCTCTTCCGAGAGCTTGCGATCACCATCAACGCAAAACCCCTGATTTGACTTTGAAAGCAACTGGTCAGAGTTCACAAAGGCGGCATGATACCCGTGATCCTGTTTTTCCAAAGACTTGAGTATTGTATCGAGTATTGCAGAAGCGAACTGAAGGCATTCCTCTAAAAAAGGTATCAGATAGTTCGTTGAGAACCATCCGATACGCTGTAGAGCTTTTTTCAATGCTTGTCTGATGATTGTAGTAGATTTTCGAGCCATGTGATTATGAGTTTTAGAAGCCCTGAGAGAATTCTGGCCACCACGAGTATGGCAATGAGCACTCCTTGACCTATAACCTTTATGATAGACACAAAGAGATTTCCAAGTATTTCTGGTGTTTTACTCATGGCGTTTAGTTTACTGATATGTTTGAACCGATAATCACAGTATCAATACCATGCTTTTGAAATACTTGCTTCCAGATATTTGCAACTGCTAGAAAACGATCTTGGGCCGCTGGGTTTGGGGCATCGTACAGCAAATACAGACTTATGCCCTTTAGACTGCCCATGTGAATTTTATCCTCAAACATCTCCTGTACTGATTTTGGACTGTCTTTGAGCATTGATTGCTCATGGCTCCTATATGCACTAAAAGAGCTAGAGTCATTCTCCATAAGATCGCTGAAAACAATGAGCTGCTTATTCCTTGCATTTGATTGTGCCAATGCGTTCAATTCAGTCACTATCGGGACGTACACGATAGATCTATTCCTACCGGTATCAACTTTGCTCAGTGCCATTATGTGCCCCACAATCTCATTGACGTTTGATTGCAGATTGCGTTCCCTAGTATTGGGATTTGAAATGAGAGGAAAGTTTGCCGAAATATTGAATTCTGCGGCTTTATTGATCGTAAAGTTGGTTATAGCTAAAACGCGTACATAGCTCGTTCCCCAGTCCGGCATAGCGGTTCGTATGTGCTTCGCTAACGCAATAGTGTCTGGAGCTGCGTGAAGTGGATCAGTAATATCATACATGACCGTAATTGAAGTTTTGGTGGCTTGGAGGTAGTACCAGTAACTACCACCAAGGATTGTGGTAGCTGTTATAGCTACCACAATCGATAGGGTTATAGTTTTCATGGGTTGGTAATGGTGTTTTTGGTATCTAGTTCGGTAGTAGCCCACGCATCATAGTTTGGTAGGCCTAAGTCAGCGACCGGCAAGGTGAAACAGTCAGGAGTAATGTTGTCAGTTCTTGTTATTCTGTTAATATTCTTGAAGTTACCTACAGAAAACTTGAAGTGGCTATTCACTCGGATATAGAAGTCCTTCGCGGCCTGGATCATCAAGGCATGTACTTGAGCAAAGAGATTCAGCTTCTCATTGCACCGCTTGATCTGATCCTCACACTCGATCAGCTCCAGTTCCCTTGTGGATGCATCATCTTCAGCTGCTTTTGCTTTCTTGATTTCCTCTAACTCTTCGTTCGTAGGAAAATAGTGGTAGACGTACAGCCCTATTCCAGTGATGATGAAGTACGAGAGGAGTATAAAGATTATCGGAGAGTACACAGACTGGCCAAACGCATTTGCCGGATCGGACTTGACGCTGAAGTACCTCAATAGTCCAAGTCCGGTGGCTATAGCGAATACGAGAAGTGTAATGAGATATTTGACGACCTTAGGGAGTTTCGCACCTGCACCATCCCTGAGGAATAGGACCAGAGACCGTATAAATACCGCAATACCTACTCCAATAAGAAGCCCCCAGGCTATCGAGAGTAAAATACTATCGCCCATCTGGATGAAGGACAGTATGTAGCCTAGTGTCTCTACTATAGTGAAGCCGGTAAGGATGGTGTTGAGCTTATCGATGTCCTTTTTTGTACGTTTCCCAACGTACTTTTTCTTCGCTTCGCGCAGTGAGTCAACTTGATTACGGAAGGTATTAGCCTTTATCTTTAGCTCCTTGAGATTCTGATGTACAGTGTGTATATCGAGTTCGGCCAATTCGGTTCTAATGCCTGCGGCCAATTCTAAAGAGTGGTCATTGTGAATGCGCTCGTATGTTGCGCGGATTGTTTCTATCAAAGGTTCGATGGAGAGTGCAGACTTTTCAGGTAAGTTGTGTGCTGCATACTGCACTCCAAGAGATCGGACTTCCGCCTGAAAAGCGTCGTGGGCGTTATCGATGGACGCCAGTCCATTTTTCTTAATGTCATTTATGACGATTATCGATACTGTATTTTGATTATCCATTGTTTTGTATTTTATATTTTAAGAATGAACATTTAGGTCAAAGCAGTAGCTACTACCTCAAGACTGAGATACAGCTACCGGCCACAAAGTAATGTCATTGGTAGCCTCCAGGATCAAATTGAGTACCAAGGAAATACAGTTTGGTAAGAGGTGTTGGATTGTTCGGTTTCATCTTCAAAATTTATTTTTTACACGTTGTTCGATGTATTCAACGATGGACTCTTTATCGTAGAGAATTGTGCGCGCATTAATCTTTGAAAATCGAATCAATCCTTTATCCCTTAAGTCCTGAATTGTGGTTGAAGAACTGATATGAAGCATAGATTTGACTTGATCTAGGTCAAGCCACTTATCTTGGTTTAGACTCAAACGCTTTTCCAACCTAGTCATAATTAAATCGGCTATTATTTCTATCTGCAATGCGTCTAAAAGCATAGAATTATTAGAGCTATTCATAGTACGCTGTTTTGAATTTCAAAAGCTAGTAACTCATATTGCTTGAGAAGCATTAGCAATTTTTTAGTTACATGCTTAGTAAGAGGAATGGCAAACTGAATTCGTTCAATACGACTTGAGACCATTTGGCGAGCAGGTATACTCGCCGCGCTTTTTCTAGCATTTTTAATTGCGTAAAGATCTTGCTCAATACGCTTGTAAAATGCTTTCTCCGTTTGAAGAGTATCTGGTTTATTCCGGTGCGTTGTAAGTGACTTCTTCATGGCATTGCCGTTTATATCGTTTGTCGATACAAAAAAACAACTAAGCCAATCGAGGTAAAAGGAATCCCGACCAAACCAACAATTTCACGATAAAATAGTCCTATGGACGATAAAATCTAGCGCTAACGGATTCCATTATGCGTTGTTCAATATCAGGGGTAAGATATTTTTGGTTAGAGCTTCCTTTAAGTAGAGCAGATATTTCCTGTTGCACATTTAGTTTGGGAACAGAAAAATTGGATATTTTGATCAAGAATTCCCTTTTCTTGGTATCATATCTCTCTACAAATGCAATATTGAGAATAATACTATCCGAAATACGTATTAATGAATTTGCATCTAGTTCAAAAGCTTCAACAATGTGATCAAGGGATAATATGGGATTATTATCTGAAATATTAATGCTATCTAAAACTTGTGAGGAAAGCTCAGATGGTGAAGATTTGACTCGGTTAATACAAAAGTGATGATTATCATTTGATCCTTCATTCTTACCAATTTTTACAATTTCGAATATATCTTTGTCACTGACTGCTTGAATTTTTAGAACTGGCCTTGATATACAGAGAGTTTGATTCATATCTATAACGTACCCATTGTACCTAATTATACTTTTATGAAGCTTAGGACCTTTTTCTTGTAAATACTTTTGTATTGACTTAACAACTCTATCAATATTAAAATTGCCCTCAGATATTTTCTTGATATAATCGTGAGGTCTATTATTCGTTTCACTAAAAATGATTTCCCAAGCCTCCCTATTCTTGCTAACAATAATATATGACACGTCTTTGACTTCACTAAACAATTTCAGACCAGTAGGGTTGTCTGGTAAATTTATGTCCAAGAAAATAAGACCGATATCTTTAATCAATAAAATCGCTTTCGCTTCCTCATAATTACTTGCAACCCCAACAACTAGAATTTGATATTTAGTATTGTGCTCATTATATAGTTTAATACCCGACTCAATAATAAGTCGCGAATCTTTGTCATCATCAACAATTAGAGTGTTAATACTTATCATTTTTAAATAATTTAATAGTTACCAAAGTGCCGCCAATTTCATGCAGCTTTTTAACATCTGAATGAGAACTAAATTGTATTGAATATCTCTGTTTCGTTTGATTGAAATACATAAAACCTCTTTCCATAATAGATAATCCACCCGGTCCTTTTCGGCTTCTTCTTACTGGCTTCTCAAAACCGATGCCGTTATCCATTATTGTGAGTATATATGCATTATCCATTTCGCTATGATATAGAGTTATTATAATTTTTGAATTTTCTCTTGTTCGCAACTGCGCATGCTCAAGAGCATTTACGAATAGATGAATTAATAGTCTCTGGGGGAAAACAATATTTTCGGCTACACTTTCCTCTACATTCAGTATAACCTCAACTTCGTTTTTATATACTAACGACATAGTAGCGACATATATCAAACCCAACTGAATCTCTCTGTATAAATTTGAACTTTCAGGAAGGTCGTTGGCTACTTCATGAAACAATGAGGATAGTCCATTGGTTATGGATTTTGCTATTTCAAGATCTGCTCTGCTTTCAGTTATTATTCCTTTATGAATCTTAGTTTCTATGGATTGAAAACTTTTCTCGATAGCATGCCCGAAAAAGGCTCCTTTATAGCTGTCAAGCTCGAATTCAACACTTCTTCTCTTTATTACATTATTTCTGAATTGCATCGCGAATACAACCACCAGCATTATCACCAGGAATATTAGAAAACCACGGATCATCTGATTATCCTTGTCCCGAGCAATTTCTTCAGCAAGTTGTTTGTTAAGTTGAGCCTTTCCTTTTTGCAATTCAACTTCTCTAGCCTTCGATTCAGTAATGGCTCTTTGAGTATTAAGAGAATCTGAAAAGATTTTCTTATTCAATGAATCATTTCTGTTGGCTAAAATTAGAAGCGAATCAACGGCTAGTTTCCTCAATAAATTTTCATTCCCCCACGCTTGATAATAATCGATTTGGTTGTACAACCTTACATCAATCATATCTCTTTTGAATTTTGTGTCTTCATTGGTGACATGTGCCAATATTTGAGATGTATTAACTCCAATAGTTTTATAGATCGAATCGTAATGATTCCAAGTGATTCCATCGTTTCTCAGAGCTGCTAAATTCCGTAGCATAAGGTATGACGTCGCTTTAGTACCCATATACCATGAATAGTCTTTGAAATTTTCGATGGTATCTGTCACCCTTGTTAGAACTTTCTGAGCACTATCGAGTTGATGCTGGTAAGTAAGAATCAATGCAATGTTGGTCAAATAATTCTGTATATAAGAGCTACCATGACTTTCCGCATCCAACAAAATATATTTGTTTATCAAACCGGCATCTTCATAATCACCATTGAGTACACAACAGAGAAAGGTATTAGATAAACATCCCCAGTAGTTAATTTTCTTAAGGGAATTGTTATACACGCATTCGTTCAAAACAGCAATATTTCCCTTTTTGGCAAGCGAGTATAGTTTGTTGTTATAAGCTATCAATTGAAAATTACTCAACGCCATAGTCACATCCATATCTAATCTGTGGGGACCATCAGCATATAGTGACTTTGCTGATTGGAGCATAAGTCGATCCTCATATTTTTTGCCTAAACCAAGGGAGTTGTTGAAGCCGGCTATAATAAGGTTATTATGATATTTAAACTCTTGGACATTTTCCGATTGCGAATATAAACTGTCTAATTGTTGTGCAATCTCGGTATTCAAATCCTTTCGTAATTGACCGTTCACGGACATCAAGGCTGAGATTAGCTTTTCCCGAATTCTTTGTACTACAAATGTTCGTTCAGATGACGGAGTAATCCTCTCAGCAAAGTATAATGCCTTTTTATAGCTCGGTAGCCATGATTCAATTACAGTATACATTGCTTGATAATCTCCTAAGCATTCATTGTAATTAGACAACTCAGTGTATGAATAAAAATTATCCCCCGTAATATCACGCGATACAGAGTCAAGATTTGCTAAAAGTTTAAAATCAAGGATGTAATCCTTTTTCCTGATATGCCGACCAATGTAGTTGAGCTGTAAATAACTCAAGGCCTTAGTCATGTATCGATCAGGTATTTTGTTATAGGCATCTATTGCCTTTTGTAAAAAGAACTCCATCTGATTACTATCCGTTTGGATCGACGTGTTGTAAGCAAAAATCAAGAAGCTCGAGTACAGCGAATCGCCTGTAAACTCATATTCACGATCAATGATTGAAACCTTTTTCCACAAGGCATATGTTTTCGGCAGAAGTGTAGATAAGCTTGTATCGGTAATATGTATTTTATTGCCCCAACGGCAGTGACCAGAAAAGCAACTATCAACTTCTTTCGCGATTTCACTAAATGATTGTTCTGCGGCGTAGGGATACTTTTTTTCTAAATGGCTTGCGTCTCTTTCTTCGAAATGGAATTTATAATTGGTATACGAAACGTCCCAGAAATCATGATCCGGTATCGGAACGATTTGCTGAGATTGAACATATGCAAAAGGCATTGATATTGCTGCCAAAAATAGGATCAAACGTTTCATATTAGTAAGTTACAAAAAAACCCGACCATATAAGAAATGGTACGGGTTGTAATTTAGATTTTAGCAAACGAAAGATAGCCGTTCAAAGCTATAACGATACGCTCTATGTTGTAATTGCCTCCGCCGGTGATGTGCGCCATATAATTTACATTCCATTCTTTTTTGGCATCGTAAATTATACGTAAGATATCTCTCTTTTGAGTTATTATAATATATGCACGGTCCGGGTACCTTTTGCTGATTTCGAATGTTTGTATTTCGCCGTCTAGTTCATCATCCAAAAGAATTAATTGAATAGGATTTTCAATTGAATTTTTTAGAAACGAAAAAGCATGTTCTGAATTGCAGGAATCGCATTGAACTACAAACTCGTGACTATCGCTTTCAGAATTGAATTTTTTAATTCCATATTTCATCATGTCGCTAGCTAGTTCATCTTTTGTTGCTATGAGTACATTAATTTGTTTCATTGTTTGATAGTTTAGTTCCTTAATTTGCTATACATACCACCCAATGGCAGTACTAGTTATAAGAGTTCAATTGCTTAAGCTCTTATGGCTAGTACTGCGACTTTTTGAAAGATTTACCTCATTTTATCATATATCACATTAATTGTCAAGTATCCGTATTTGTGTAGATTTCTTATGAAATTCTTTGAGGATAACTTTCAATGCCATTACTACATTTTCATAGGTTCAAATGCATATAAATTCACTATATTTATGATACAATTTTCTAGTCTCGAATTATTCCCTACTTTAGGCTGTGTGTAGCGCACAGTCGCGAACACTATGAGCATGAATCAAGAACTATTATTAAGACTTTTTAAATCAATCGAAGGTGATTCTGATGACGCCCTTATTAAGGTCGCCAATAAAATTATTGAGGATGAGCGTGGTAAGGGACATGGCAAACTAGCTTCACGTCTTCAAATAATTTTGGATAAGAATATTTCATCTCATAATAGTTTCAAAAAGGAACTCAGAACTTTGTTACCGGAGGGTACGATCATCCCAACGGATAAAAGATACAATATACCTCTGGCTACAGTCATTGAGCGTGACGACCTTAGGCATGAAATGATTCTTTCTGATGAATTGGAGGCACACTTTCAGCGTATCGAAAAGGAATATGTTGCTCGAGAGCGTTTAGCTCACTTTGGATTAAAGCCGAGAAAAAAGGTTCTTTTTCACGGTGCACCTGGTTGTGGTAAAAGCATGGGTGCTGAGCGAATAGCTTGGAATATCGGTCTCCCTTTTTTAAAAGTTCGATTTGAGGCAATCATATCGTCGTATCTTGGTGAATCTGCCACTAACCTAAAGGCCCTGTTTGAATCGGTACGAACATTTCCATGTGTATTGCTCTTAGATGAATTCGATTTTATTGCAAAGACTCGTGCATCAGGTCAAGACGTAGGTGAAATGCATCGCGTAGTTAATGTTCTTTTGAATCTTCTTGAAGACTACGATGCGCCAGGACTGCTTATAGCTACAACCAATCTTGAAGATACTATTGATCGAGCTTTATTTAGACGCTTCGATGATATTATTGAAATACCTAAGCCTGGTAAGCAAGAAATATTACGAATTCTTCAAACCACGCTTTCATCGATCAACGTCTCTAAATCTGTCAACTGGAATACCCTCTCAGACAAGATGCAAGGATTTTCGGCGGCGCTAATAGTCAAAATAGCTAATGATGCTGCAAAAAGTGCAGTGATACAAGGAAATAAAATAGTTGATAAAGAACATCTAAATAATGCACTAGCGGAGAACACAAAGTACAACAAGTAACCTACCTACCAATCCACCTATGTCCGATTTCCCACACCTACCTTTCCCCAAGAAAATTGAGGGATTGCATAAACCGCCTAAAGGTGGTGGCGATAATGAACTGAATGAACAAACAAGAGTAAATCTTGTGAATCGTCAACAGCATGGTCAGACTCTCTTAAACAATCTTGATCACCTTTCAGAGTATTGGCAATCAAATATCAAACAACGAAAGGAAGATCAGCTTCCCGATTTGCCAAATCCGGATATTACACCTGTATTCCTTCAAATCGACGCGAAAGATCTTGATGTAGAATCATTAAAGGGATTTGGTGTTGAAATTATTGCCGAGGAAGAGAATGGTTTTATAATTGGAGCTTCTTCCATGGATTTTATTTCTCTAAAGGAGAAAATAAATCAGTTCTTAACTCAAACAGGGAAATCAAAAAATCAAGCCTCAAAGCTTTGGAGCATAAATACTGGTAAGCAATGGAAACTTGAACAAATCGTATCCGACGAATTACAAAACAAATGGGATCAGATACAAGATACTGATGTTCTTATCGTCGATGTTGGCATAGCTTGTTATATCAAAACTTCCCCGCAACCGACAAAGTCAAAAACTGATAGCAGCCAAAAATTCAATAAACGCTTCAATAAATGGGCATCAAAGAAAGCGAAACAGGATCAGGCTCGAGACGAACTTTCTTTTCAAAGACAGAACGATTTTGAAGCACTTATACAGAATTATTCTGGGGAACTTCTTAGTTCTTACGCAGATTATGAAGACAGCTTTTCTTGTAGAATAAAATTGTCAGGACGGGGCTTAAAGGACTTAGTATTCAACTATCAGTATCTTTTTGAAGTGTCTGAATATGACCCGTTGGAGATAACAGATTCTGATACAAACCAAATACAAAATATTGCGCCAAATTTATTAGCACCCGGCGAGGGTTACCCATCTGTATGCGTTATAGATAGTGGCATTCAGCAAGAACACAGATTACTTGCTCCTGCCGTAGACGTTGCTAGTTCCGTATCTTTTATACCTAACGACACAAGTACAGCCGATACAGCATCTCAGGGAGGGCATGGTACTAGAGTGGCCGGTGCAATCTTATATCCTAGACAAATTCCTCGCAACGGTGACTATCAGCTTCCTTGCTTTATACAAAACGCAAAGGTCATGACAGCGATTGGGGGTAGGACGGTTTTGCCTGAGTCCCTTTTCCCGCCCACCCTTATGAAAGATATCGTCGAGAGATTCGATAGGACGAGAATTTTCAACATGTCTATTAATGTTGCAAATGCATGCAAAACGACGCACATGTCACAATGGGCTGCCTCAATCGACCAATTGATGCATGAACGTAATATATTATTTGTTCTTTCGGCTGGTAATATTAAACAGACTGAGAGCAGACTTAGGCCAGGAATAACAGATCATATTGCAGCGGGACGCGATTATCCATCCTTCTTACTTGAACAATCAAGCCGAATAGCTAATCCTGCACAGAGTTGCTTTGCATTAAGTGTTGGCTCAGTTTGTCATGAGGAGTTCGACGATGGCCTACGAGAGTCATTTGGAAAAAGAGATAATCCATCCCCATTTACGCGAACAGGACTCGGTATTTGGGGGATGATTAAACCTGACGTAGTTGAATACGGTGGTGATTTAGCAAGAGAAAAGGCTGGTCCAAATATTTCTTACGAATCTTCTATAGCACCAGAGTTGGTAAAATCAACATACAACGGTGGTGCAGGTGTCGGATCTGATCAGGTAGGAACATCTTTTGCTGCGCCTAAAGTAAGCCATATTGCTGCAACGCTGCAACGTCTATACCCAACGGAATCTGCAAATATGTACAGAGCACTTATAGTACAATCAGCAAGATTACCTCAAGCTGTTTTTGCAAATCCTACCATTGACCACATAAGACAGTTCGGATATGGCATTCCAGATATAAATCGTGCTACAGAAAACTCAGATCGTCGCATAACCTTCATAGCATCTGAAACTATAGCTGCCAAACAAGCTCATGTTTATTCAATAAATATCCCAGACAGACTTAGAAATCAAGGAGAGGATTTTGATATTCTAATAGAGGTAACTTTATCCTTTACCTCCAAAACAAGAAGGACGAGGCGAAGGACCAACTCATATCTATCTTCATGGCTCGATTGGCATTCCTGTAAATTGGAAGAAACTCATGAGCAATTTTTAGCTCGAATACATCAAAATATGGAACAACCTGATGATGATACAAATGATCAGCGTTCAATACAGTGGGTAATTAGAGAGCGTACAGATTGGAGCAGAATTTCAAATGTAAAACGCCAGGATAGCTCGCTTCAAAAGTCTTGGTGCGTTATTAAATCATACCGATTACCAGAAGTTTTCGATCTAGCGATTGTAGGACATAAAGGTTGGGAAAATGATCTCTCTGAGGATGTGCCTTATTCAATAGCTGTAAGCTTTGAGCTGTTGTCAGGTGCTATTCCTCTATATGAACTTATACGAGCTGCGAATCAGATTGAGGTTCCAACTGGTGAGATACAAGTTGAAATATAAAAGCACCAATCTTACGAAAGGTGCTGTGGTTATTTGAGTACTTTCTCGTGATATTCATCTATTACATCACTTGGTAGTGATGCAAGATAGATTTCTGTTGTTTTGATGTCATTATGCCCAAGCATCTCGGAAATTGCTGAGATTGGAATATTCTTATTCTTGGCTATCGTCGCAAAACTATGTCTGCTTACATAGCTTGTGAGATGCTCCTGTATTCCGCAAAGTTCTGCAAGCTTTTTTAGCTTTTTGTTATACCGTTTGCGTGCCCACACAACATCCTTATACTGGCCCTCTGGATCACTACGATCAATAACTGGAAATATGAAGCCCCCTAGTTTCTTGTCAAAGAGATATACATCCAATAGTAATTTTATCTCCGCTGTGATCTTAATGCTGTAAGGCTTATCTGTTTTCTGACGCTGGTAGTGTATACGGCCATCAATAATATTATCAAGCTTCAATTGAACTAAATCCGCAAATGGCATTCCTCTCATGTAGAAGCTTAGTAGGAAATAATTGCGGGTGTGAAAGAGAGTATGATTGGGATCAAGCTGTAATTCAACTATGCGTTTGATAGCATCAGGCGATATTGCACGCTTACGAGTCTTTGAAGAAGGAATTTGGTACTGCTTAAATGGGTACAGCTCTTGGGTTATAAGATTCTCTTTAATTGCCCGATTAAAGAGTGCCCTCACTGTTCTTAGATATACTGAAAGACCATTTGCAGTATTTCCTTTGCTGTAATGTTCCGCCTCAAATCGTAGTAAGAATGCATGATTAATATCCTTAAAAGCTATCGGCTTCTTTCTTACATAAGATTTCAGAACATTGATTGTGTCCTTATATATTCTTGCTGTTCCTATCCGGTTAGCTTTTTCTAACTCTGCAATTACAGCCTCTGCATATTGAAAGAAAGAACTCGTGTCAGACTTCCTTTCTAAAAATGCTTTAAGCTGCGTAACAGAATAGGCCTCGAGCGTCCCTATCTCCTCTAGCTTCGTGATTACATCAATTGCTTCTGTTTTACGCTTTTGAAGTTGGTTGTTTAAGCGGGTTACGGATTCTGTACCTCTATAAGAAGGTCGTATTCTCCGTTCTTTATCGTCCCAATCCTTTAGAGGAATAAATATGCCTGTAGTGATTTGGGAAGACGTTCGATGGTGAGTAATCCTCAGTAAGATGGCATAGGTTCCATCCTGACGAGGGCGGCGATTGTCGAGAGCGAGTAATACATTGGTTTTCATTTTGAATACGTGTTTGTGTTTGCACAAACCCTGCACAAACAATAGTCCGTTCCATGTGTATTCACATGGATTCAAGCGTACCGTAAATCATTGATTAATAAGACAGAATGTCATTGAGGGCGTACCAATAGTGGGGCTGGATTTGCTTTGGGAGCAGGGGGTCCCAAGTTCGAATCTTGGTACCCCGACACAAAACCCTCACAGAAATGTGAGGGTTTTTTTATTTGATGCCATTCTATACCTATATACTGGAGTCTACGACCAGCCAGAAGCTATAGACACCCCCACAGCACCGTGAGAGTTTTATCGAAAAACACATCTATCAAACACCGCACTCTTAAACTCCGCATGAGCATGACATGCACTCCTATTGCAATATTACTTTTAAACACACTTCGCACATTGAAAGGCTTCTATGCAACTCATAATCAGCTAATTAATTCATACAACATATAATATGTATCATTATCGACTGTGTGCCGTATAATGGATTGATACAGTGTATTTCGCACGTATCATAACTTAATGTAGCTTTAACCAAGATCAAAACCCAAGCCCATTGACAAAGATCTACCTGCTTTTTGCATTGCTGCTCTCCGGCACAGCGATGATGGCTCAGAGTGTATCACCACAGGTGGTAGCGAGCGGTGGCAATTTTATCTCCTCCTCTGCCGGCAGCATTTCCTATACGATAGGTGAAACTGTGACCCCTACCCTCACCGGTGGTGGCAACTTTATCACGCAGGGTTTCCAGCAGCCCACTGACATCGTTAATGGATTGCTGGATATCGAGAAAGAAGCTGCAGGTGCGTTCAGCGTTTACCCTGTACCGGCCACAGATAAGCTGTGGTATGGATATGAATTTCCTGATCAGGGCAAGGTAACAGTAGAACTTTATAATATGCTCGGTCAGAAACTTGACTACAGTATGACCGAGGCATACTCATCTGGCAAGGTGATTCACACATTTGACTGTACGGCCTATGCTGCTGGTGAATATATCCTTTCTGCCAGCTTTAGCAGCGGGTCTGCATCGCCCAAAATATTGAATAAACAGTTTCTGATCGTTCACTAATAATAAACCACATCCCTAAATCATATACAATCATTATGAGAAAAACTCAACTCTTCACACTGCTGCTGGCCTGCATGCTCTCTGCTACGGTTTTCGCCCAGGTACCGCAGCGGATCAACTATCAGGCCGTAGCGCGCAATGCGTCAGGTGCCGTACTGGCCAATCAAGCTGTCAGTGCGCGGTTTACGATCCATGATGCCTCGCCTACCGGTACCATAGAGTACCAGGAGGTAAAGAGCGGCCTCGTGACCAATCAGTTTGGCCTATTCACTTATCCTATCGGCTCAGGCACTGTGACGAGTGGTGCATTCACAAGTATCACGTGGGGTGGTGGTGAGAAATTTCTGCAGGTAGAGATAGATCCTACGGGTGGTTCATCCTACACTATCAGCGGTACGAGCCAGCTGCTCAGTGTGCCATACGCACTCTACGCAGCTAATGGCGCTCCCGGCCCTACAGGTGCCACTGGTCCGGCGGGTACTGCGGGACCTACAGGACCGCAGGGGATGACCGGTGCCAATGGCAGTGCCGGTCCTACCGGTGCGCGAGGCGCCACCGGTGTGACAGGAGCCACGGGTGCCACCGGTGCGACAGGAGCAGCCGGTACTAACGGCGCAAATGGTGCCACGGGTGCGGCCGGTGCCCCAGGTACGAATGGAGCAAATGGTGCGACTGGTGCAGCAGGAACGAACGGTGCTACAGGTGTGACTGGTGCTACGGGCCCTACTGGTGCTGCCGGTACCAATGGTCTCAATGGCGCTACAGGTGCCACAGGAGCTGCCGGTACTAACGGTACAAATGGTGCAGCGGGTCTGACAGGTGCTACAGGCCCTGCGGGTGCTGCCGGTACTAATGGTCTCAATGGCGCTACAGGTGCCACAGGAGCTGCCGGTACTAACGGTACAAATGGAGCAGCAGGCGTGACAGGTGCTACTGGTCCAACAGGTGCTGCCGGTACCAATGGTCTCAATGGCGCTACAGGTGCCACAGGTGCTGCCGGTATCAATGGAACAAACGGTGCAGCAGGTGTGACGGGTGCTACGGGCCCTACTGGCGCGGCCGGTACTAATGGTCTCAATGGCGCTACAGGTGCGACTGGTGCAGCTGGTACTAATGGAACAAACGGTGCAGCAGGTGTGACAGGTGCTACGGGCCCTACAGGTGCTGCCGGTACTAATGGTACAAATGGTACTGATGGAAATACAGGTGCTACGGGTGCTGCTGGTAGCAATGGCCTCAATGGTGCTACCGGTGCCACAGGTGCAGATGGCGCTGCCGGTCCTACTGGCCCACAAGGTATAGCAGGCAATAATGGTGCTGATGGAAATACTGGCGCTACGGGTCCTGCGGGATCTACCGGTGCAGATGGTGCTGCGGGTCCTACTGGCCCGCAAGGCGTAGCAGGAAATAATGGCGCTGATGGAAATACTGGCGCTACTGGTCCTGCGGGATCTACCGGTGCAGATGGTGCTGCGGGTCCTACAGGTCCACAAGGTGTAGCAGGAAATAATGGTGCTAATGGAAATACGGGTGCTACCGGTCCAGCCGGATCTACCGGTGCAGATGGCGCTGCGGGTCCTACAGGTCCACAAGGAGTAGCAGGAAATAATGGTGCGGATGGAAATACTGGTGCTACTGGTCCTAACGGATCTACAGGTGCAGATGGCGCTGCGGGTCCTACTGGCCCGCAAGGCGTAGCAGGCAATAATGGTACTGATGGAAATACTGGTGCTACTGGCCCAGCCGGACCTACCGGTGCTGATGGTGCTGCGGGTCCTACTGGCACGCAAGGCGTAGCAGGAAATAATGGCGCTGATGGAAATACGGGTGCTACTGGTCCTGCCGGACCTACGGGTGTAGACGGTGCTGCGGGTCCTACAGGTCCACAAGGAGTAGCTGGCAATAATGGCGCGGATGGAAATACTGGTGCTACTGG
>DDEZ01000005.1:252-41584 GCA_002336805.1 Bacteroidetes bacterium UBA1941 | reverse complement strand
GTTTTATAACATAGAAATCTATGTGTTCTATGTGGTTCAAAATGTATTTGCATTCATTCTGAAAATTCTAAAATCCTGTAAATTCTGATTCAGACAATTGCATTCTGTATTCAACTCTGCCCTTCAGGTAGCAGCTCCGATACAGTCAGGAGAGATTTAGAGGGCCGCATTTGTATTAAAAGCCCTCCCCGAGCCTAACTATATGGCGTAGTCCCGCTTCGGCAGAGGTGTATTACAATAAATCCCCTGATTTTGCATTTATTATCGGTCCAAAGCAGTCCAAAACCTTATATTTGCCCTCCCGCTAATGAAGTCGATCACTCAGTCCTTGTACAATATCCGTCAGACGCTCGCCCGCCGCCGCTACCTGCTGTGGCTGCTGCCCGCTGTGCTATACCTCGGCCTCACCTCCTGCGAGACGCCGGAGAAGGTCATGAAAAGCCCGGATATCAACTACAAACTCAAAGTAGCCACAGACTGGTACAATAAGAAGCAATACTTCAAGTGTATCCCCGTATTTGAAGAGCTCATGGGCCTCATGAAGGGCCAGCGCTCTACCGAGGATATCTACTTCATGTACTGCATGGCCAACTATAAGCAGGCCGACTACATGATAGCCGCCTATCACTTTCACAATTTTGTGGTCACCTACCCGCTCTCCGAGAAAGCCGAGGAGGCAGCATTTATGACGGCTATGAGCAATGAGAAGCTCTCCCCGCGCTACGAGCTGGACCAGACCTACACCACCAAGGCCATAGACGCCTTCCAGTCTTTTATAAACCAGTATCCGCAGAGCGGCCGCATGGACACGGCCAATAAAATGATCACCCTCCTGCGCCACAAGCTGGAGAAAAAAGCCTGGTCAAACGCCGAGCTCTATTACAAGACCGAAAACTACAAGGCAGCTGCCGTTTCCTTTGAGAACCTGCTCATACAGTTTCCCGATATCGAGAATACCGAGCGGATCCTCTTTATGGTGGTCAAATCTTACGACAAGTATGCCTCAAACAGCGTCGTGCTCAAAAAAGTAGACAGATACCACTCCGTGATCTCGTCTTACAAGAACTTCATCTACAAGTTTCCCAATAGCAAGTACCTGGCAGAGGCTTCTAAGTATGAGACCGATGCACACTACTATGCTACAGAGGCAGCTTATGAGAAGGCCTACGCCTATATACCGGAGGAGCGGGAGAAGCACCTGAATGTGGCCATCCGTGAGTGCAATGAGCAGCTCCCGTATATCAAGGAGGCAGACCGCATCAAGAAGACCAACGAGACCCTACAAAAGTGCTACCTCGGCATAGTGCGGACCAACTATGACCTGGCTGAGGAGGTAGGGGATACCAATGCGGTGAAGCGCGAGGCCAAAAAGCGGGACTATTATGACCGCACTATCAAAAGTTATTATAACTTTGTGGATAAATACAAAGACGGTAAATACATCAAGGAAGCCGAGAAGCTCTACGCGCTCGCTTCTGAAAAAATAGGAAAAGCAACAACAGATGGACAAAAGTAAGAAGATCAAAATGACACAGATCAGCCCACTGATCGAGACCCAAAACCTCGAAAAGCTGGCCAAGAAGACTCAAAACACCTATGAGTCTATCGCTGTCATAGCCAAAAGGGCAAACCAGATCGGCGCAGACCTCAAGATGGAACTGCACGGCAAGCTGGAGGACTTTGCCTCTCACACTGATACCCTGGAGGAGATCCATGAGAATAGGGAGCAGATCGAGATCTCAAAGTTCTACGAGAAGCTGCCTCATCCTACCATCCTCGCTATGAAGGAGTTTCAGGATGACCAGGTCAGCTATCGCTACACCGAGCAGCAGTAATCAGTCTCTACAAAAGATATAGCAAAGCGCAAGTACCGCATACTCAAACCGGCCCTTGCGCTTTTTGCGCTTAGATAGATCGGGACATCACACCGCATTTCTGTATTCTATGTACCTATGTGTTCTATGTGGCCAAATTGTATTCAGCATTAGATCCTTTAGAGCCATTTTCAAATCTTCAGATCACCTCATCCTCAAATCGCTATGAGTCTCACGGGCAAAAAGATCATCCTCGGCGTCACCGGCAGTATAGCCGCCTACAAGAGCGCCACCCTCGTCCGCCTGCTGGTCAAGGCCGGCGCAGAGGTACGCGTCATCATGACAGCCGCAGCGGCAGACTTCATCACGCCGCTCACCCTCTCAGTCCTGAGCAAGGCCCCCGTCATCAGCCACCTGCAGAATGACTCTCACACCTGGAATAATCACGTAGAGCTGGGCCTCTGGGCAGACCTCATGGTCATAGCCCCCGCCTCGGCCAATACCTTAGCCAAAATGGCCACCGGCCAGTGTGATAATATGCTATTAGCCACTTATCTCTCTGCCAAGTGCCCCGTGTACTTTGCCCCGGCCATGGACCTCGATATGTGGCAGCACCCGGCTACCAAAAGGAATATAGACCTGCTACAATCCTACGGCAATACACTGATCCCCGTAGAGAATGGTGAGCTGGCCAGCGGCCTCGTAGGCGATGGCCGCATGGCAGAGCCGGAGCGCATCGTAGCAGCACTCAGTAAAGCCGTTTGAGTTACACAGACACAGCCATACATCAAAGACATCTTAGCGCTCAGCCTATAAGAAAATGACCCCATGTTGACACTCCCCCTTTTACAGGGGGCCAGGGGGATTTGCAGCAGCACCACGGGTATGAAGAGATCAAGAAGAGAAAGCCCTACCGCCGCGTAGTATCAGAAGGCTGCGCCAGCCATGCCTCCAGTGCCGCCCGCGTCAGTTGAAAGTAGCCCCCCTTCTTCTCCACTATGCTGTTATTGACCCAGAGTATCTGTGGCAGGTTGCCTCCCGCCATCTTCACATACTCATCCACGCCAAAGAAGAGCTCATGCGGGATATCTTCCAGGCCATAGGTCTTGAGATAGGGCTCATACAGCTCCCGCTTGCCATTCAGCACCAGGTAGAATGGGATCGCAGGATTCTGCTTGTGCAGCACATGTATCTTCTGTGCAGCTATCTTGCAGTGCGGGCAGGTCAGGCTCAGGAAGGCGATGACAAATTTGCCCTGCCTCACCTCTATCGGTGGCATCGAGTTCTTGGGGTTCCGCGTCTCATATAGCAGGTGCAGGGGCGCCTTGTAGTTGACAGCCTGCGGCTGAAAGTTCCTTGAGTCTTCCAGGTTTACCGGGTTCAGTATATAGGGTAGTACCAGCGCGGTGAGGCAGATCAGGATGGCCACATACTTTATATAGCGCCACTCTGCAGGGCGGGTCATCGCGTAGATCAGCCCGCACATGAGCAGCAGGCCCACATTTTTGATGATCGCCTGCAGCGGCGTCATAGGCAGGTACTCGCCGAAACAGCCACAGTTGCCACTGTTGCCTTTGGTCAGCAGGATGCCCGTCAGGTAGATACAGAAGATGACCAGCAGCGAGGCCACCAGCGGTATGGTGAGCCGCCTGAGGCGGAAGTGCAGGATCAGAAGCCCCCCGCAGGCAAACTCGAGCCCCACCAGCAGCCGGGCTACAAAGGGGGCCGTATTCCAGCTGGCCACGCCCAGGTCTACAAAGGTGTACTCAAATGGCTCTATAGGATAGAGCTTCGTATAGCCGGAGTATAGGAACACTGCCCCCAGCAGCACGCTCAGGGCTATAGATGCGATCAGCGCAAAATCCGGCTTAGCTTTCATAAAACGAAGTTGCATAAAAAGAACTAAACCCCGTGGCATAACCCATACGCACCGCAGCTGCTTTGCCCCGCTTTTCTTAACTTGCCCCACAGATAAAACTATAACCGTGCTCCTATCCGGCAAAAAGATCCTGATCACCGCAGGCCCCACACGTGAGCCCATAGACCCCGTCAGGTACATCAGCAATTTCTCTACCGGCAAGATGGGCATCGCCCTCGCCGAGGCCTGCACAGCACGGGGCGGCACGGTCACACTGGTCAAAGGCCCCACACAAGCCCGTATCACATCACCAGCCATCACGGTGGTAGATGTGGTATCTGCCGCTGATATGTATACCGCCTGTACACAATATTTCGCGGATAGCGATGTTATCATATTCGCAGCAGCGGTAGCAGACTATACACCCAAGAACCCCGCTGCCACCAAGATCAAGAAGCAGGAGAGCGAGTTTACCCTGGAGCTGGTCAAGACCAAAGACATAGCCTACGAGCTGGGGCGTAGCAAAAGAAACGGACAGGTCTGCGTAGGCTTTGCCCTGGAGACGGACAATGAACTGGCCAATGCAAAGTCAAAGCTGGACAAGAAGAACCTCGACATGATCGTGCTCAACTCGCTGAAAGACGAAGGTGCGGGATTTCAGCACGATACCAATAAGATCACGATAGTGGATAAAAAGGGAAATACCGTTACATTTGATCTGAAGGCAAAATCAGATGTAGCCTCTGATATCTTAGACTATATAGAAACCAAGCTATAATGCAAATGGCAAGACCTTTGGGCTTTTTGATAGCGCTCGTACTACTCTCCTGGCAGCTCTCTGCACAGGAGCTGAAGTGTACCATACAGCTCAACTCACAGAAGATAACCGGTGTAGACCCGTCTGTATTCCAGACGCTGCAGGCGGCTATGACAGACTTTATGAATCAGCGCGCCTGGACCCAGGATGTCTTCTCTCCGGAGGAGCGCATAGAGTGCTCTTTCTACATACAGCTGGATGGCGTGGAAAATCAGGACCAGTACACCGGCTCTATCACCATACAGGCCGGGCGCCCTGCATTCAATAGTACCTACAACTCGCCGATGCTCAACTTTCGCGATCTGGACTTTGTCTTCACCTACTCGCCCAATACACCACTGGACTTTAATATCAACCAGTACCAGACCAATCTCACCTCGGTCATGGCCTACTATGCCTACCTGATCATCGGGCTGGACTATGAGAGCATGGCCAAAGGTGGCGGCACCAAGTACTTTACCATGGCCGAGCAGATCATGAATGCAGTGCCACCCAATGGCAATGAGAGCAAGGGCTGGAAGGCCTTTGACAATAATCCAGTTAGTGGCAATAAGAACCGCTACAATATCATCAGCAGCCTGATGGGTGCCAAGTTTGATGGCTTCAAGCAGGTGATCTATGAGTACCACAGGCTGGGCATGGACAATTTCTTTGAAGACCCTACTGTAGCCCGCGCAGGTATACTGCAGTCGCTCCGTACACTGGACAAGACCTTCAAAGACTACCCTAATAATGTACTCGTAATCCTCTTCCTCCAGGCCAAGGGCGATGAGCTGGTCAGTATCTTCTCCGGCGCCGAGGCCAGCGAAAAGACCGAAGCCATCAACATCCTCAAACGCCTCGACCCCGCCAACGGGACCAAGTACGACAAGATCCTAAAAGGCTAGCGACGATCACACTCACTACTATGAAAACAAACTTTTACCTACTACTCTTTATTTTATTGATCACATCCGGTCTGCGTGCCGCACATGATGGCGTTTATAGTACGATATACTTTTATCGGCCTAAATTGAACGGCATATACGCCGGCACCAATAACTCCCCGATCCAGACTCGGGTTGGTAATCAGGAGTTCTTTAGCGTCAGCCTTGATGGATCCTCTTTTAAATTATACTCGACTGGGAGAATGAACATCGCGGCGGCCGGACGAGAGTTAAATCTAAATATTGAATCAAGCAAGAATTACTATATCAGACTAGATATCAGAAACAAAGCATTTATTATCCTCGAGAATGCAGAACTGGCAAAGGAGATGCTGGATACTTCTAAGGTAATTCCTCATGAAGAGGACTTAAGGAACCCTATCAATAGTACTGCTCTGGAGAATGCCAATAAGTCCGACAAGGCACAAGGCACATGCTTTCTTATTTCATCAGCAGGCTATCTTATTACCAATAATCACTGCATCAAAAACGCCAAGGAGATCACAGTAAAAGGAGTAGATGGAGATTTCACTACCAAGTATGGCGTCACCGTCATAGCTACAGACGCCAGCAATGACCTTGCTCTGCTCAAGTTTGGGAATAAGAACCTGAAGTTTGACAATCCTCCGACAGCCATACGCAGCAGCGGCGTGGCACAGGCAGAGAAAGTATATGCGCTGGGATTCCCCAATGCTACAGCCATGGGTGCCGAGGTCAAGATCACAGAGGGCATCATCAGTGCACGTAGCGGTGTGCAGGGAGACATCAGTAAGTTTCAGATATCAGCAGCTGTCAATCCCGGCAATAGTGGCGGGCCACTCATTGACGAGCAAGGCAACCTGATCGGTGTGATATATGCAAAGAGTACCGTAGCAGAGAGCGCAGGTTATGCTATCAAAGCTGGATACCTGGAAACCTTCCTGAAGAATATTGAGAATTTTGATGTACCCAACCTCACGAATACCATCAAGGATAAGTCACTATCAGATAAGACGGCGGCGTGGAAGAACTATATCTTTATCGTAGAGACTAATTGAGCGATCATACTAGTGCTGTAGTGGCAGCGGCACAAACTCCATCTCACCCGGCACACGTGGAAACTCCTGCGCCAGCCATTTAGCCTTAGCAGCATCTATCAGGCTCTGATCAGTCGCTACAAAGTTCCAGTAGATCAGGCGCGGCTCCGGCAGCGCATCTCCGCCAAAGAAATAGACCGTAGTATCCGGCAGCATAGTAAACTCACAGATACTGCTATCCTTGGCCACCAGTAGTTCTTTGGGTCCATAGACATTGTCATCACTCTCTATACCTCCGCTGAGGATGTACAGCCCTGACTCTCCGTAGAGCCTGGCACCGATAGAGACCTTCGTTCTTTCCTTACTCTTCAGCTCCAGAAAGTAGAGCGGGCTATAAACAGGCACCGGAGATACCTTCTGATCAAAGACACCGGCTATGAGCTTGTAGCTGACACCATCTTCTTCCCATGCAGGCAGCTGCTCTGCATCTGCGTGGTAGAAGGTAGGTTCCATCTGCTCCTGCGCTTTGGGTAGTGCTACCCAGATCTGCAGGCCGTGCAGGGACTTCTCTTTGCCGCGCAGGTATTGTGGCGTACGCTCAGAGTGCACGATACCTTTGCCAGCCGTCATCCAGTTGACCTGGCCGGCTTTGATCTCTACCTCTGTGCCCAGGCTGTCTTTGTGGATGATATTACCATCAAAGAGGAAGGTCAGTGTAGACAGCCCGATATGCGGATGCGGCGGGATGTCCATATTCTCCGTCGTAGCCATGGCCGCAGGGCCCATGTGATCTATGAAGATGAACGGCCCGACCATGCGCCGAGTACGAAATGGCAGCAGTCGCCCTACGAGGAAATTGCCGATGTCTCTTGGACGTTCTTCTATGATGAGGTCTATGTTTGACATGAGTGGATGTTGTTGTGTTTATGTGCCGGACCAATGTAAAACAAAAACGTCAGGCACGAGGCCTGACGCTATGTATTCTATTGCTACTATCATGCTTAGATAGAGAGCCCGATCTTCTTGTAGATAAAGCTCATGATCCAGGCTGGCCCTATCATGAGGAACTGGATATCCTTGGCAAAGGAAGGCTTCTTGCCCTCGATGCCGTGGCCCCAGAACTGTGCGATCCATGCCGCTACGAAAAGCGCCAGAGATACCGCCCAGAGATAGCCGCCTGTAGCGCGCTGTATCACCTCGCATAGCACGAGGCAGAGCGCACTATACAGCACCATGCCGATAGCCAGCGAGAAGGACAGCGTAAAGTAATAGATAGCCACGAGCACCGTCACGATATCAGCCACAGTGAGCGGCAGGCCTGGTGTGATCTCTACAGGTAGCTTGATGCTATACAGCAGGCCGACCACGGTAAAGTAAATGACAGGTACACAGACGAAGTGTACCATTTTATTGGTAGGATTCTGATGGCTCTCAGCATACTCGTCGAGCCACTGGTGGATACTCTTCATGATATTAGTTTTAGTAGTGATACTAAGTTACTGTCCTTTTTATAAAAACAAAAACAGCTCAGTCAATGACACATCTTTGCCGACCAATAAAAAAGGCGCACCGGATAGTGCGCCTTTGTATCAGATTGCCTGCCACGGGATTAGTCCCAGAAGCAGTAGCCATTCTCAGCGATCAGCTTGTCAGCTACCGCGCGGCGGATATTCTTGGTATTGAGGAAATCTACCTTGGTGAACCTCTTCAGGCCCATCGCCATCATGCGCAGCTCATCGCCTTCGGCGAAAGCAGCGAGGCCAGACTTGCCTGCTACATTGATGCGGTCCATGGCGTCAAAGAAGAAGCACTTCACCATATCTACGTAGAGCTGTGAAGCCTCGAGGCCGTGCAGGTTTACGAGCTTCTCAGCGCGCAGCAGGGCAGACTCCATCTGGAGGATATCAGCCAGTACATCAGCTGCGTGCATCAGGATCTCCTGCTCGCTTTCCAGCTTCTGCATCAGCTTCTGCACTGCGCCACCTGCTACCAGGAGGAATGCCTTCTTGGCATTCTTCAGCGCCTTGCGCTCAGCGCCAAAGATATCGTCAGCATCTGGTGCAGAGAAATCAGGCACAGACATGAGCTCCTTCTGGATAGCCATAGCCGGTGTGAAGAGGTCGATCTTGCCCTTCATCGCAAACTTCAGGAGTGCGTCGATAGAGAGCATACGGTTGATCTCATTCGTACCTTCGAAGATACGGTTGATACGGGCATCGCGATAGGCGCGCGCCATCGGATACTCCTCAGAGAAGCCGTAGCCACCATGTATCTGCAGGGCCTCGTCTACTACGAAGTCGAGCACCTCAGACCCTACGAACTTCAGCAGGGCGCACTCGATCTGGTATTCTTCTGCACCACCTGTCAGGTACTCCGTCATAGAGGCACCAGACTCTTTCAGGTCATGCTCCTTCTGCGCAATCATGTCGCACACACGCCATGAGGCAGACTCAGCCACCCAGAGGCGGATAGCCATCTCACCCAGCTTGTGCTTGATAGCACCGAAGTTGGAGATTGGCGTCTTGAACTGCTGACGCTCGTTAGCATACTTCACTGCCTGGTCCAGGGCGCGCTTGCTGCCGCCGAGTACACCGTTACAGAGCTTGTAGCGGCCAATGTTCAGGATCTGGAAGGCGATCTTGTGACCCTTGCCGGCTTCGCCGAGCAGGTTCTCTACAGGCACCTTCACATTATTGAGGAATACCTGGCGGGTAGAAGAAGCCTTGATACCCATCTTCTTCTCCTCAGCGCCGAGGCTCACACCTTCGTAGCCTTTCTCTACGATGAAGCCTGTGAACTTCTTATCATCGCCATCTATCTTGGCAAACACGATGAAGATATCTGCAAAGCCAGCGTTGGTGATCCACATCTTCTGGCCATTGAGTACATAGTACTTGCCGTCTTCGCTCAGTACCGCCTTGGTACGTGCGCCGAGGGCGTCAGAGCCAGACCATGGCTCAGTGAGGCAGTAGGCAGCCTTCAGCTCGCCGGTACCCAGCTTAGGCAGGTACTTCTTGCGCTGGTCTTCATTGCCAAAGTACACGATAGGCAGCGTACCGATACCGGTATGCGCGCCATACGCTACAGAGAAACCGTGGCCACCACCCATCACCTCAGTGACGTAAGATATAGTGTTGAGGTCCTTGCCGAGGCCTTCGTATTCCTCAGGGATAGCGAGGGAGAGGAGGCCGAGCTCGCCGGCTTTCTCGATCTTGCCTGCGCTGAGCATCGGGTCATGGTCGAGCTTCTCCAGCTCCGGGTCTATCTCTGTCTTGAGAAAGTCCTTGACCATGTCGCGCATCATCTGCTGGTCTTCGTTGATCTGCTCGGGGATATAGCAATCCGCCCAGCTGCTGTCCTTGATCAGGAACTCACCACCCTTGAGGGCAGCCTTCTTTGTAGTTTCTGCTGAAGTGCTCATCTTCTTTTTTAGTATTTAGTAATTAGTATTAAGTATTTAGATAAATGCAATTAGTTCGGACTGTTTAGTTTTGATTGCAGATTGTAACTCATCTTTTGCACTTCATTGATCCTTGCGCAAAGTTCATCAGAAGTATTTCCATCGATAAGCTCCAATCTCTGTGATACGATAAGTTGTGTTTCCAATTCATAGGATGAACCATGCGCTACCGATAGAAAGTGGCAAAACTCTTTATCAGAATTTCGGCCAGCTCCCTCTGCGATATTTGATGGAATGGATACAGCGCACCTTCTCATTTGTGAAATCAATCCGTATTTCTCCTCCTTGGGAAAGTCTCCAGTAGCTTTATAAACATCCACGACAAGGTCGATGGCTTTATTCCAAACCTTCAATTGCTTATAGTCGTGCATGCTATTGTATTTGCATTGTCTTAATACTAAATACTAACTACTAAATACCGCCTCCTTTAGAAACAATATTGTCCTTCTTCGATCAGCTTGTCTGCAATACGACGACGTGCTGCAACAGTATTAAACGGATCGAGCTTCGTAAAGCGCTTGATGCCCATGAGCATGATGCGCAGCATGTCACCATCATTAAATGAAACGATAGCGTGCTTGCCAGAGAGGTTGATACGCTCCAGTGAGTCAGAGATGTAAGTCTTAGTGATATCGATCTGCAGTGCACATGCTTCTGCACCACGGATGCTGATCAGCTTCTCAGTCTTGAGGAGCGTAGACTCGCATACGAAGAGCTCAATGAGCATGTCTGCGATGTCCATCATTACTTCCTGTTCTTTCTCCAGGTTCTGCATGAACTTCTGTACGGCCGCGCCGGCAGTCATGAGTATCGCCTTCTTTGCATTAAGCAGCGCCTTGCGCTCATTGCCAAATACGTCGTCAGCATCAGGCGTAGAGAAATCAGGCACAGACATCAGTTCCTTTTGCACAGCCATCGCTGGTGTGAAGAGGTCGAGTTCGCCCTTCATGGCTTTCTTCACCAGCATGCCTACAGAGAGGAGCCGGTTGATCTCGTTGGTACCTTCAAAGATACGATTGATACGAGAATCCCTGTACGCACGTGCTACCGGATACTCCTCAGAGAAGCCGGTACCGCCGAACACCTGTACAGCCTCATCCACTACATAGTCGAGCACCTCAGAGCCAAACACCTTGAGGATAGCGCACTCTACAGAGAACTCCTCTGCAGCCTGCAGCTTGGCTTGTACCTTGTCTACACCCTTGGCTACTGCCGCATCTATATAGTCCTGTATCAGGCCCGCAGTGCGGAAAGTAGCTGCATCTGTAGCGTAAGTCTTGATAGCCATCTCAGCCAGCTTGTGCTTGATCGCTCCGAAAGAAGAGATCGGCACGTTGAACTGGATACGCTCATTTGCGTACTTGATTGCAGTGGTAGTAGTTTCTTTAGCGCCACCGAGAGCGAGTACGCCCAGCTTGTAGCGGCCTATGTTCAGCACGTTGAAGGCGATCTTGTGGCCCTTGCCTATCTCACCGAGCACGTTCTCTACCGGCACCTTCACATTGTTGAAGAATACCTGACGGGTAGAGCTGCCCTTGATGCCGAGCTTGTCCTCCTCTGCGCCGAGGGAGATACCCTCAGTCTTCGCATCTATGATAAAGCCGGTGAACTTCTCGCCGTCTATCTTGGCAAATACGGTGAAGAGGTCTGCAAATCCCGCATTGGTGATCCACATCTTCTGGCCGTTGATGATATAGTGCTTGCCGTCTTCGCTGAGTACCGCTTTGGTCTTTGCACCGAGTGCATCAGAGCCAGAGCCCGGCTCTGTAAGGCAGTAAGAAGCCTTGATGCTGCTATCGCCGAGGCCCGGCAGGTATTTCTTCTTCTGCTCCTCTGTACCGAAGTAGAGGATAGGCAGCGTACCGATACCCGTGTGTGCCGCATATGCCGCAGAGAAAGAGTGGCCCTTGCCCATCTCGATATTGATGAACGTATCTGTAGCAAAGTCAACTCCCATGCCACCGTACTCCTCAGGGATGGCCGCGCCCAGCAGGCCCAGCTCAGCTATCTCATGCAGGAGGCCGATCACGAGGCCCGGCTGCTGCTTGTCTATCTCCTTTATCACCGGGTGTACACGGTTTGCGATGAAGTCTGAGGTAGACTGCGCGATCATGGATTGCTCCTCCGTGATCTGCTCCTTGATGTAGGTATCAGCTGCGTTAGATTCCTTGATCAGGAACTCACCTCCCTTGAGGTCTGTCTTTTTTTCGGTCAATGTAGACATGGTTGTTGTTATGTTTTTAGTTGTTTGTATTTTATTATTTGAGTTTGCGGCGGAGGAAGTATGAAAACCCATTAATAGATACTGCTGAGTTCCAAACTTCCCAACCCTCATTTCTCATCAAAGCTATTTGGTTAAGAAGTGGCGTATAATCCACGAGTTCTAAAGCAGATTGTTTTAAGACCGTTTTGGTAAATGTTTTACCCTCTATGGATACAATCAATGAATTTGAACTTCTTTCTATCCATTGAGAGACTATCGCCTGCTCATACTTATCCTGTGCCATCAGCGTAGTACCGATGACCATCATGAGTGCGATAAGTATGTTTTTCAGTTTCATTACTTACGTCTACTTCGTTTTATATAGTGTCCTTTGCGAGACTTTATTCCATTTTAAAAAATCATCAGCGATATAAAGCCGAAGCAATCTTCAACTTTGAATCTCTACTATCCGGCTTCAACATAGGTTCCAATTCCTCGCTCTGTTTTCTCACTTAATTTGAAGATTGCTTCGAGGAATATTGAATATCGGTCGCTATCCAGCCAAAATCTTTCTCCGCCAGATCATACCACTGCGGGTTCTTTGCTGTGATCAGCGCTATCTTCTTAGCGCGTGAGCCGGCTTTGATCTGGTATTCGCGATTCACAGCTTCTTCAGCAGTTTTGAATTCTTCGTACCAGACCAGCTTGTTTACATTGTACCTTGCGGTAAAGGCATTGGGAAAAAACTTGATGACATGCTCCTCCCATCTGCGATGTAAACTGTCCGTGCTACCGGTGTAAAGAACGTTGTTGCTTGCATTGGTAAAAATGTAAGCGTAGTACGGGTTCATTGTGGTTCTTGGTTTCCTAGGTTTGGTTTCTTGTGGTTCTACTTCTTCTTAAGTTGAAGATTGCTTCGAGAAATATCGCTTCTATTATATTAATTGAATTTCTCTCGCAAATGTTCGCTTTTTTTAGGCCTTCGGCGGTTTACCTTTTGATGGCCGCTGGCTTAAAAAGCTAGGGGAAACATCTTAGCTGATGTTTCCCCTAACGTATATTAATTAGCTGATAAACTCGTAGATGCCTGCGATGCCTTGGCCGCCACCGATACAGGCTGTAGCCATGCCGTATTTAGCGCCGGTGCGGCGGGCTTCGTTGTAGAGCTTTTGGGTGAGCCATGCGCCGGTGCAGCCCAGTGGGTGACCGAGGGCGATAGCGCCACCATTCACGTTGATCTTGGCAGGGTTGAGGCCGAGCTCATTGATCACCGCGAGTGACTGTGATGCGAAAGCCTCATTCAGCTCGATCAGGTCGATGTCATCTTGCTTCAGACCGGCTTGCTTCAGCGCCTTAGGCACTGCAGCTACGGGGCCGATGCCCATGATGGTAGGATCTACGCCCACAGAGGCAGCAGTGATCAGGCGAGCGATCGGCTTCAGGCCGAGTTCGTTTACCATCTTCTCGCTCATTACGACTACGAATGCCGCTCCGTCAGATGTCTGAGAGGAGTTGCCCGCTGTAATGGTACCACCTACCTTGAATACAGGCTTCAGCGCAGCGAGACCTTCTTTAGAAGTATCCTTACGTGGCCCTTCATCAGCCGCTACAGTTACTTTGCGTGTCTTCTTCTTAGCACCGTCAAAGTATGTTTCCTCTACTTCCACCGGTACGATCTCGTCCTTGAACTTGCCCGCCTCGATAGCAGCGAAAGCCTTGACGTGAGAATTGTATGAGAACTCATCCATCGCCTCGCGGCTGATGCCGTATTTCTCAGCCACCAGCTCGCCTGTGAGGCCCATGCCGATGTAGTACTCAGGATTAGTTTTAGCGATCTCGTAGTTAGGTACGGTCTTGTAGCCCACAGTCGGGACGAGTGACATAGACTCGGTACCACCTGCTATGATACAGTCAGCCATGCCGCTGCGGATCTTGGCCGTAGCGAGCGCGATGGTCTCGATACCGGAGCCGCAGTAGCGGTTTACAGTCACACCCGGTACTTCTATCGGCAGTGAGCGTACAGCTACCCAGCGTGCCATCTGCAGGCCTTGCTCAGCCTCAGGTACAGCGTTGCCCACTATCAGGTCGTCGATACGCTTTGGATCGAGGCCAGGTACTTTAGTCAAAAGGTCAGTGATCGCATAGTAAGCCAGATCAACTGGTGAGGTGAAACGAAAACCACCCCTCTTAGATTTTCCTATCGCAGTGCGTGAGCCTGCTACTATATATGCTTCTTGCATTATGTTTAGTATTTAGTAGTTAGTATTAAGTATTTAGACGAATACAAATTAGTTTCTCAATGGCTTGCCGCTAGTCAATATTGACTGGATACGCTCCAGTGTCTTCTTCTCGCCGCAGAGAGAGAGGAATGCCTCACGCTCCAGGTCCAGCAGATACTGCTCGGTCACCTTAGACTCGGCAGAGAGATCGCCGCCGCAGAGTACGTAGGCTATCTTCTTTGCGATGAGCATATCGTGATCGCTGGCATACTTGCCCACGTTGAATGCTGCTGCACCTGCGTAGAGGGCTGCCAGTCCAGCACGGCCCAGTACAGTCACATCATTGCGCATAGGCTTCTGCACGTAGCCGTCATTGTAGAGCTCGAGTACCTTGGCTTTCGCCTCAGCCAGTACGCGTGATTGATTCACTACGATAAAGTCCTTCTTCTTATCCAGTACACCTACTGAGTAGCCTTCCTGACCAGAGGTAGCCACTTTCGCGGTAGCGATAGCGGTGAACTTCTCAGCGAGGACAGGGATCATCGGGTCACCTGCATAGTAAGCGTCAGATGCGCGGATTGCCATTTCTTTGGTACCGCCACCGCCCGGGATGAGGCCCACACCTACCTCTACGAGGCCGATGTATGTCTCAGCCGCTACAGCCGCAGCATCAGCGTGCATGGTGAACTCGCAGCCACCGCCGAGGGTCAAACCGTGAGGAGCAGCCACGACAGGGATAGAAGAGTAACGGCAGCGACCAGTAGTGTGCTGGAACGCGCGGATAGCGAAGTCCAGCTCATCATAGTCCTGCTCGATAGCCATCATAAATATCATAGCGAGGTTAGCCCCTGCAGAGAAGTTAGGATTGTCATGGCCGAGTACGACACCCTTCCAGCCTTGTGCTTCTGCGATGTCGATAGCCTTATTGATACCTTCCAGTACGCCACCGCCGAGGGAGTTCATCTTAGTATTCCAGGAGATATTCAGTACGCCGTCACCGATATCATCGATACGGGCATCCTGATTCTTCCACACTGGCTTTTGTGTAAACACATTGTCCATGATGATGAATGCCTCACGGCCAGGGATAGCCTTGTAGCTCTTAGACTTCACGTCATAGTACTTGCGTACGCCGTTCTCTACTGTGTAGAAAGTCTTGAAGCCGCCAGCCAGCATCTCCTCTACCCATGCGCCGAGCTTGAAGCCCATCGCCTTTACATCAGCTATGATCTTCTCTACGCCTATCACATCCCACTGCTCAAATGGGCCGAGCTCCCAGCCGAAGCCGGCGCGCATCGCGTCATCGAGGCGGTACAGTTCATCAGAGATCTCAGGGATACGATTAGATACATATGCGGAGACATATGCTGTCAGCTTCTTGAGAAATTCGCCGTGCTTGTCAGTAGACTTAGACACAGCTACGAGGCGCTTCTTGAGGTCATCTATATTCTTCAGCTCAGTAGTAGCTGACTTAGTTTTGGCGGATGGCTTGTACTCCAGCGTCTTCCAGTCCAGTGTGCTGAATGACTTCTTGCCTTCCGGAGTCTTGGTCTTTTTGAAGAAGCCCTGGCCGGACTTGTCGCCCCACCATTTGTTCTCGTTCATGGTCATGATCCATGATGGCACCTGCATCACATCACGCATTTCGTCGTTTGGCAGGTTGTCATAGGCGCCCTTCATTACCTTGATCATGGTGTCGAGGCCTACCACATCCGTAGTACGGAAGGTCGCAGACTTAGGCTTGCCGATCAGGGTGCCGGTGATAGCGTCTACCTCATCTACCGTCATGTCCATCTCCTGCATCAGCTTGATCACTGCTGCTATGGAGAAGACACCTACACGATTTGCGATGAACGCCGGAGTGTCTTTGCAAAGTACGGTCTGCTTGCCGAGGAATACGTCGCCGTAGTTCATCAGGAAGTCGATCACCTCTTGATTAGTAGTCGCTGTAGGGATCACTTCGAGCAGCCTCAGGTAGCGAGGCGGATTGAAGAAGTGCGTACCGCAGAAGTGCGCCTGGAAGTCTGCGCTCCTGCCCTCTGCCATCAGGTGGATAGGTATACCGGAGGTATTGGATGTGATGAGTGTACCCGGCTTGCGGTATTTCTCCACTTGCTCAAATACCTTCTTCTTGATGTCGAGGTTTTCTACTACTACCTCTATCACCCAGTCGCAATCCTTGATCCACGACATGTTGTCGTCAAAGTTGCCCGTAGTGACGCGGCCTGCGAAGGCCTTGTCATATATAGGAGATGGATTAGACTTCAGGGCAAAGGCCAGGGAGTCGTTAGCTATCTTATTGCGCACGGCTGGCTTCTTCAGGTCCTCTTCGCTCGCGTCGCGCGGTACGATATCGAGGAGTACTACCGGCAGGCCGATATTGGCAAAGTGCATGGCGATACGTGATCCCATCACACCTGAGCCGAGTACGGCTACCTTCTTGATCTTTCTTGCTTTCGCTGGCGTGACTTGCACGGCCTTCTTTTCTGTTGCTACAGCATCCATGTTTGTTATTTGAATTTTTTTTGGTTTTATACTGATTGAAAATGTCCTTTGTTTCTTATAGCATATTAGCCGGTAAACATTACCGGCAGGTTAGCCATTTATCATTTCTACCCTCTTGTTCACGTTGTTTTTCTCCAGTCGGTTCAGGATACGTTTAGTAGTGTTCTTGAAGTACGAGTGATCATTAAATACACGCGAGAACATGAGGCTGCCCTCTATCTCTGCCACACTGCGCTCAGCCAGCTCGTCAGCTATATCCTCCGGGTACTTGTCCAGGTAGATGGTCTTGATGGCGTGGAAGAAGTCAGTGAAGAAGTGGCGCACCAGCTCGGCAAACTCAGGTACCATGAGAGCGCTCTCTACTCCTACATTGCCCATCAGGGAACCAGTCTCTTCATTGAGAAATATCTCCTCTGCGGCATCAAAGAGTTTTTCCAAACGGTCGTTAGGGGTCAGGCTCTTGTCATAGGCAAAGGCGAAGACCTTGCTCTTGAAGTATTCGTGTACGGTGCGGATGACCTTTTTCATCAGGTCTTCCTTGCTGGGAAAGTAGTGGTAGAGGGAGCCCTTCTGCAGGCCACATGCCGCAGCTATATCCGCCATGGATGTATGGTAGTAGCTCTGCTTGCGAAATAGCTTGAGCGACTCGATAATGATCAGCTGCTCGTCTACTTTTTGCTTAGGCATAAATTATTAATTGGTCTACGAAGCTAGAAAGCTTTTTTCTACTTACCAAACGATTGGTAGGTAAAAAGTTTTGGGGGAATTGTTAAATTCTACATTGGCCGCCCGGCTAGCTATAAATTGCACCTATCATGAAAACACATCTGCTTTTGGTTCTATCTATTTTATTGACTATCAATATCTTTTCTCAAGATGAGGCACATCTGAGGCTGCCTGAAACACCCTGTAATATCCGGAGCTACCATGCGCCGACCTGGTTTGAGGGATATATAGTACTGGACGGTGGGGACACTATAAGAGGTAAAATGATTCCTCCCAGCACTTCTTATGATAGGCTAAATGCTGACGATTATTACCTGCCCTTTGTATCAGAAAAAACCTGTGAGATGAATTTCAGACCTGACGGACTGAGGTGCTTCAATTTTCTGCCGGCTGCCTATGCCAACCTAGTAGTGGACTCAAACGAGGTCAAATCCCTGAAGCTATGGACGCATATCTACAAGTATCCATATAATGACCATGCTCCTTTTGACTATTTCATCTCTACCAATAATGACATAGATGCAAAGCGGCGGGGAGGCAAAATCTTTGTGCAGGAGCTGAGGGTCGGTAGCCGGTGCACTGTATATGGCTTTGAGCAACAAACTCAGCAAGCAGATGGGTCTCCGCAAAGCACGAGTGGATTTAAGACCAAGTGCTTCCTGCAGAAAGCAGATGGAGCACGTGTGATAGTAGACTGGGCCAACTTTAAGTACGATATGAAACGCTTCTTCAAAGACTGCCCGGCCCTGGTACAGAAAATAGAAGCCAACCAATACACGTATAAGAACTGGCCGGAGATGGTAGAGTTTTACAACCACTCGCCTGATGCCTGCACCGCTATATCGGGACATTGATCGTACAGTGCCGGCTCGTTTTGAGCGACAACCATGACTCCCACTCACTCACATTCTGCATTTATTTATATGGGTAAAAGTTGATATACCTGACAATTGTCATAGATTTGTCATCCTAAAACCCAAACATGAAAAAGATAGTGCGTATACTCCTGTATACCTTTTTGCTAATCATTGTATTAGCCGGTAGCTTTGTGACTTTCCTCCAGGTCCGCGGCGTACCTAAGTATGACGCGCCACAGATTCCTGAGTTTAAGGCTGAAGTGACGCCGGAGCGCCTGGTGCAGGGCACCAAGATAGCCAGCGTGCAGTGCATGGTATGCCACCGGGGCAAAGACAACAAGCTGGTAGGCAGGCAGCTGACAGAGCTGCCAAAGGAATTTGGGACCATCTTCTCCGCCAATATCACGCATAGCAAGGATCACGGTATCGGCGGCTGGACCGATAGTGAGCTCGCCTACTTTCTCCGGACAGGCGTCAGGAAGAATGGCCAGTATGCACCTATCTATATGCCTAAGTTCGGCCATCTGAGTGATGAGGACCTGAAGAGTGTGATCGTGTGGCTGCGCTCTGACGACCCACAGCTGGCTACCACTGAGGAGGCCACAGTACCGTCACAGCCGAGCCTCCTGGTCAAATTTCTATGCCTCGTGGCTTTCAAACCGCTCCCGTACCCTACTGCTGTGGTACCACAACCTGATACTACGAATGTGACCGAGTATGGCAAATACCTGGTGACTGGCCGCTACGACTGCTACACGTGCCACTCGGCAGACTTTACCAAGCTGGATATGGCCAGTCCGGAGAAGTCTCTCGGCTACTGCGGCGGTGGCAATACCATGCTGAACCTGGCGAGCAACAAGATCTTCACCGCCAATATCACGCTGGATGAGAAAACGGGTATAGGTAGCTGGACGGAGGATGACTTCCGCCGGGCTATGCACGAGCAGAAGAATAAGGACGGCCATGCCCTTCGATTTCCTATGCTGCCATACAACGCTCTGACCGACAATGAGGTCCACGCCATCTGGCAGTACCTGCGCACGGTGCCAAAGATCGAAAATCAGGTAAATCGCCAGTATGATGTGGACCTGGACGCCCCGATGGTGGCCGCTAACTAGGATAGAAAAGGTGTAAGCATCCGTTATAACGCTTATTTGTTAAATATGCCGTTAGCGTCATATTTTTACAAATCGTGTCATTGAATTGTCATATTTTCAGGTAACTAAAAAATTATTTACCGAAACATTTACGTCAATGAAGCACAAAATTACCCTGCTGACCTTTTCTGCCTTCCTCGCCCTCGTACTTTGCAGCTATCGTCCCGGTGCGGCCCATGATGGCCAGACCAACACTACCGGCTCTGACGGTGGAACCTCTGCCTGTGGCGGTGGTGGCTGCCACAATAGCAGCCTGTCTTCGGCTCTCGGCACTACACTCGAGTTTGACTCTGCCGGCACACCGGTGGCCAGCTATGTACCTGGTGGCTCCTATACTGTGAAGATCACTGCGACCAACGCTACCGGTCTCACTCTTTCTAAATTCGGATTTCAGATGGTGAGTATCACTGCAGGCAGCGCTGGTGGCGGCAGCAATGTACAAGCCGGCACATGGAGCAGCACCCTGCCTACCACCGTGCGCAATACCTCTACTGCACTCTCCGGCCTGACCATCCCTGTGATCGAGCAGTCCGGCTACCTCACTCCAGCCAGCGGCACAGGCGGCGCAGGTACCGTATACACTGAGACCATCTCATGGACTGCTCCTGCAGCAGGTACAGGGGATGTGATGTTCTACGGTACTATACAGGCCGTGAATAACAACGGCAACGAGTCTGGCGACAGATCCCAGCAGGCTGCACCACTGACCATCACAGAGGCAGTAGTAGTACCTAATGGTATCAATGATGTGACGCTGGCCAACGCTATCCGCATATATCCTACTGTGACTACAGGAGTGGTAAATGTGAAGTCTGCCCTGTCTGACCTGAGCTATGAGGTATACAATGTAGAAGGTGCACTGCACACACAGGGTACTCTCTCCGGTAGCCAGTCTATAGACCTCTCTGGTACGGCCAGCGGCATCTACCTGATCCGCCTCCATAGCGGCAACAATACAGCGACATACAAAGTCATAAAAAATTAAAAACCCAATATCGTACATCTACAAAGGCGGCTCATTGGCCGCCTTTGTCGTTTTAGTACCGGGGCAAAAGGCTACCTTTATTTTATGAAACAATCCACCAAGATCATAGTGGGTATCGTAGTGGTGCTCATAGCGATACAGCTCTACCACCCTGCGCGAAACCAGTCTAACGACCAGTCTCATCATATCTCCACACTCTATCCTGTGCCAGACAATGTGAAGCAGATACTCAAATCCAGCTGTGACGACTGCCATAGCAACTATACGGTCTATCCCTGGTATGCCAATGTACAGCCTGTAGCCTCCTGGCTGGGCCACCATGTGGATGAGGGCAAGGGAGAATTGAACTTTTCTGAGTTTGCCACCTACAGGCCGCGCCGCCAGTACCACAAGCTGGAGGAGGTGATCAAGATGGTGGATGATAAGGAGATGCCGCTGGAGTCATATACCCTGGTGCACAAAGACGCGATCATGACGGCAGCGCAGCGTACTATCCTGACACAGTGGGCGCAGGGCATCATGGATATGATGAAAGCCACCTATCCGGCAGACAGCCTGAAGCGCCCTCAGCGCAGGCAGGACTGATGCACATTGCCGGATGCGGGTGAGATTGATTATTTTAGCAGTCCATCAAAACTGATCTATGGCACTGGTACCCTGCAGAGAATGTGGCAAAGAAGTAAGCGACGCGGCTGAGAAGTGCCCGTACTGCGGCATCAGCACACCTAGTAAGAAACGCCGGCAGGTCAAGCTGGCTATCACCGCCATAGTGCTGCTGCTACTGATAGGCGGAGGCGCCTGGGCCTATCATAAGGTCACGAGTGTCTTTGCCCCGGATACGATTACTACGATAGATACTACCCGCCCCGCACCCAAGCTGGACAAGACAGTCCCTGTCAAGCCACAGATCATACAGAAGGACTACAAAGAAAAAGTAGAGGAGATGCTGGATAGCGATAAGTCTGTAGGCGAGATCAGCGATGAGACGGGCCTGAGCCGCAAAGAGATACGGCGTATCAAAAAGGAAAAGGCAGAAAGAGACAAAGCTGCGGGCAAGTAGCCACTTCGAGTAAGGCATATTCTCCCCCTTTCTTTTGGCTTGATCCAAAAGAAACAAAAGATCATGGCTCTGCGCACTTTGCCTAAAACAACCGCCGCCCACCCGCTGCCGGTCAAACTCGCCGCGTACTGAGAGAATTTGCCACTCAAAAGGATAACCAGTCCATCTGCTCTACTGTAAGATGGCTCAAACAGTGACCGCCAACCTTGCTATGCTATGCGGTTGTTTCTTCACGGCAAACTGCGCAAGGCCGCGGTAAACAGCCACTTCAAATACAATACAAAATATTGGGGACGCTTCAAATGAAGCGAAGACAGCTTATACCGCAGGCTCCTGCTGGCTCAGGCAGTGCCAGCTACCCAGGCCCCAGATCACATCTGTACTATCTATACCTATCACCTTCCTATCCGGGAAGCAGCCCGCTATGATATCCAGTGCGCGCTGGTCCTTGTCACAGCGGAAAGTCGGCACAACTACACAGCTATTGGCGATATAGAAATTGGCATAAGATGCCGGCAGGCGCTGGCCGTCATAGATGACCGGATCCGGCATAGGCAGCTCGATGATGTTGAGCGGTTTGCCATTGAGCAGGCGCATCTTCTTTAGCGCTGCGAGATTCTCCTGCAGCAGGTGGTAGTTTTCATCAGCCTCATTCTCTTCTACTACAGTCACCACAGTGTCCTCATTTACGAAGCGGGTGATGTCGTCTATATGGCCGTCGGTATCATCGCCCACTATACCATCGCCCAGCCAGAGGATCTGCTCTACGCCGTAGTAGCTGATGAGGTATTGCTCTATCTGCTCCCTGGTGAGGTGCGGGTTGCGATTTTGATTGAGCAGACAGGCAGTGGTGGTCAGCACAGCGCCGGCACCGTTGAAGTCTACCGAGCCGCCCTCCATCACGATGCCGGGATGGAACACAGGGATACCGTACTTCTCTCCTATCAGTGTCGGGATCACATCATCCAGATCATACGGAGGATATTTATCTCCCCAGGCATTGTAGCCCCAGTCTACTATTACTTTCTTGTCAGCAGCATCCTCATTGATGAGGAAGGCGGGGCCGTGGTCGCGGCACCAGGCATCATTAGTAGGCTGATGGTAAAATTTCACACGGGTCAGATCCACATCTTCTTTCAGCAGCTGCTCTTTGGCAAAGGCCTCCATCTCAGCGCCGGCTACATTTATGCAGACCAGCTCACCCTCGCTTACAGCTTTGATGAACTTAGCATACGGCCCATACACTGTATGTATCTTGCCCGGCCAGCTAGCCTCCTTGTGCGGCCAGCTCAGCCAGGTAGCAGTATGCTTGTGCCACTCTGCAGGGAAATGATATCCGAGTTCTTTTGGAGTCTTGCTCATTGTATTAAAGTCTCCGCCGCGGCGGATATTTGGGGGTGAGGCTTTAGTCGTTGTCTATAAATCGCTTTGTGATAGGCTGGTAGCTGTCTATGCGGCGGTCACGCAGAAATGGCCAGTGTGTACGGTAGTACTCAGAATTGGCCAGATCTACCTCGGTCACTACAGTCTCCTCCGCATCGTGAGAAGCCTTGTAGAGCAGGGTGCCAAATGGATTGGCTATAAAGCTTCCGCCCCAGAATTTCATGTCGGCCTCATCTCCTACACGGTTTACGCTCACTACCGGTACGCCATTGGCTACTGCATGAGAGCGCTGTATGGTCTGCCAGGCATTGTACTGCTCCACATTGGTCTCGTCATTCTGCCGGTGTGCCCAGCCGATAGCCGTAGGGTAAAACATCAGCTCTGCACCCATGAGCGCCGTGATACGGCTGGCCTCCGGGTACCACTGGTCCCAGCAGATCAGGATGCCGATAGTAGCATACTTCGTTTTGAAAACTTTATAACCCAGATCGCCAGGTGTGAAGTAGAACTTCTCGTAGTAGCCCGGATCATCCGGGATGTGCATCTTGCGGTATTTGCCCAGATAGGTGCCGTCTGCATCGAGCACGGCAGTCGTATTGTGATACAGGCCCTGTGCGCGGCGCTCAAAGAGGGAGGCGATGATGACCACATTCAGTTCTTTGGCCACGGCAGCGAGCGCATCAGTAGATGGGCCAGGTATGGCCTCAGCCAGGGCAAAATTGTCATGATCCTCTACATCACAGAAATACAGTGAGGTGAAAAGCTCCTGCAGGCACACTATCTGTGCGCCTTTGGCAGCTGCTACGCGCACCTGCTCTATAGCCTTCTGCAGATTGGTAGCTTTATCTGCCACGCAGCTCATCTGCACCGTCCCGATCTTTACCTTAGCCATTTGCTTTCTTTTTTGAGGCTGCAAATATAAGGTATCTGAGGCTATTTATGGATCAGCAAAACATTCTGTGTAGGATAGAATACCTGCAGGGGTGTATACTGATGCAGTAGTACGGCGTCATCGCCGGTGGCGTAGTAAAACTGTGTCCGGGAGAGTGTGTCCACCTCATGGTGAATATCTGTGAGCTTGATACCTTCTGCCTTGCCAGTCTCCTTATAAAAGCAAAAGGTAGGGTTGAAGAGCCAGGTACAGTTCAGGTCTATTTCCTTGCCGCCGTGGTCCCTGCGGTATTTCTCCAGATACACGATGAGGTCATGATCATTAGCATTGAACCACCACTCCCGCACACACTTGCGATCTGACGCAAACCCCAGGTGTATGGCAAAAAGCGACACGACCACCGCCGGCACCGCCACCGCTATCCTGGGTATGTGCAGGCTCAGGTCCCTGATGAGAAATACTAAGACAAAAATGAACAGCACATAGTAGCTGAGCGCTGTGCGGGTGGTCAGATTTGGGGTGCCTAGCAGGACAGTCTGCATCTTATTGACCCCCCAGACCAAGCATAGCAGCAGGGTGACCACTACCAGAGGATCCTGCAGGGCACGTGTGCCCTGGCGTATCGCTTTGCGCAGCACATACAGGCATACCCCCACAAAAAAGACTACCACTATCCATGCTACGTACACAGATGGGATACCCCAGTACCGCACACCATTCCTGAAATTAGTGATCTGGTCCAGCAGTGTATTTTTGAAAAAGCCCTCGCGCGACCAGTAGACAAACTGATTTGTCGATTGCATCTTGTGTAGTGGTGTATAGCATAGCGCCATGAATGCGGCTGCTACCAGTATAGTACCCGATCCGGTGAGCAGAAGCGTCTTTATAGTTGCCTCTTTCCTGATGTAAGCTGCCAGGAGGAGGAGCATCAGCAGGCCCTGTATAGCTACCCAGTATATGAGCAAAGTAAAATTGGCATAAGCTGCCAGCATGGCAAAAATGATAGCATATACATACCATCGCACCTCCGTACGCTCGCTATACCGCAGCAGGAAATAAACTGAGCATACCATCAACGTATTGGACATGCCATAGCCTCGCGCCAGGCCAAAGAAATCCAGCAAAAACGGATTGCAGAAAAGCGCGAAGAAAGGAAGGCAGAACAAAAAGCCGGAGCGATCAAAGTACCTGACAGCTATGCGATATACCATGAAGTAACATAGGACGAATGCCAGCATATTGGGCAGGCGCACACTCCATGGCTCCGTACCAAAAAGGAACTCACAAAACTTAATACAGAGTGTATTGAGAATATGATTGCTAGGCCAGTAGGTGGGAAACATGATGATCTCCGTGACCGTAAAGTGCGGATAGAAGATAGCTGCAGCACTCTCATCAAAAGTGATAGGTACAAATATGGCCTTATAGGTAATGAAGGCCGCCAGTATCAGGAAAAATATCGCAACAGCAGCTCTCGGCCACCCATTCGTTTTCATACGTGTTTAGTTATATCGTGACTTATTGCTTCATCATGTCCATCCATGGCATCCTGTCAAAGTACACCTCGTTTCGGCTGATCTTGTCTCCGGCCATCTCTACTATATCAAGCCCGTAGAATGTGAGCTCCTGATCACGAAAGGGTATAGTCGCACGCCACTTCAGCGTAAAGCCTTTGTCCGTAGGAAATACCTCTACAGCCTCCCACCGCCAATCAGGATTGCGGCTGAGGAGCTTGCTAAAGTATGGTGCCATCTGCTCGTGGCCCCTGAGGCCTGCGGCATTGGCCGGGTCTATATAGAACGCATCTGTAGTATAGTACCGGAGCAGCTCACCGGGCTTATTACCAGTCCAGGCTGCCAGCCATGCATCGCAAAATGAGCTGTGATCCGCTACCTGCGTCATTGTATTGTCTTACTGGTATTGCCCAGAGATACGAGCACTACACCGGCTATGATAAAGGCCATGCCGAGGCCAGCTTTGATAGTAAACTGCTCTCCAAAGAACAAAGATGAGATCAGCAGGCCGACCACAGTGAGAGAGAAGAAGATGGCGCTGAATGCCTGCAGCGACATATCCTTGAGCGCTACAGTAGAGAAGTATGAATTGATCAATCCAAACACCAGCGCACCGGCAAAGTAACCCCAGAATCTGACCGGAGTGTCCTTGTTGAGTGCAGAGAGGTTGAAGCCGACATTGGTCAGTACATTAAAGAATACTGACGTCAGCAGGGCAAAATAGGGAGCTAGTGCGGAGTTTTCCATCATACGAGTTTAGATTTTCAAGATAAGATATTTCATATCAAACCCGCGAACCGGACTGTGGAATATTATCTCCGTATGCCGGCGGGCATGGTTTTGGGAATCCAGCTAAACAAAACAAACATCCATGAAAAGATCGATCATCATCGCTGCCTCCCTCTGCCTCTCTGCATGGGTACAGGCCGAGACACCCACCGTCAGAGAAGTATCTGGCGGACTACAGAGCCCGGAGAGCGTAGCTGCCTGTGGTAAATATATCTATGTGAGCAATATGGGCTCTACTGTAAACCCCTCTGCCAAAGATGGCGATGGCTACATCTCTCAGCTGTGGCGCCAGGATGGCAAAATGGTAGAAGAGAAATTTATATCCGGGCTCAACTCTCCCAAGGGAATAAAGATCATACACGGCAAGCTGCTGGTAGCTGATGTAGACCGCGTAGTGGCCTATGACCTCAAAACGCGGAAGAAGGTATGGGAAGCTGACCTGAGCAAGGAGGGTGTGACCTATGCCAATGATATCAGCATAAGGGGCCTGGGTAGTATCTTCGTCTCATCTACAGACAAGAATACCGTCTATAAAGTATGCCGCAATGGCAAGGTGAAACAGCTCAGAGTAAAGGGCAGCCTGGATGGCGCCAATGGGCTGTATAAAGCTAGCTGTGGCCTGTATGTAGCCAACTATGGCCATGGTGATAAACCTGATGGTAGTTTTGGCAAGGTAGCTCTCTGCAGCAAAAAGTATAAGGTATATGAATCAGGCGGTGTGTATGATGGGATACAAAAGGTATGTGGCCGTGTAGTAGTGACAGACTGGGTGGAGCGCAAGGAAGGAAGCGCAGGAGTGAAAGGCAAGCTGATGGTATACCGCCCGTGCAAGAAGATATTCTACGAAGTAGAGACAGGCAAAAGCCTCGGTGGCCCCTCTGATATCTACCGCGACTGCAAGACGAAAACAGTATGGGTGCCGTGCATGACTGATAATAAACTGGTAGCGGTTCCCTTCGCTACGATCAAGAAAATGGGCATCCTGCAAATGAAATGATCATACCCGCATCGTATCAGGCAGCCAGGAGCGGATGCTCCGCTTGACCTGATCTGGTGTGAGGCGCTCTGACATAGCACGGGCTATCAGGGCCTCCAGCTCCTCATCAGAAGCGAAACGTAAAGCAGCTATCACTTTAAATGGTAGCTGCTTTTCTATCTCCTCGAGGCGGCGGCCGGTGAGGATATAGTACCTCAGCCGTAGCTCCTGGCGCACCAGGCGGTCCTGCAGGCCGAGCGCATAGTGCTGACGTGTCATAAATGCGAGTGCGACAATGAGTGTGATCAGCATGGCTATCATAGCCCACAGGGGCCACTGGTCAGGATAGCGCCAGATGCCTGTGCCGCAGAGGGCATAGGCGGCTATGACTGCGCCATAGTAGACGAAGTGGTGCGGCCAGTAGTAGAATATGTGATTGCTGTAGTTCTGCTCTTTCATGGCTGGAATTTGACATGGTGCTACAATAGCTGTGCCGCAAGATATTTTATATATATAAAGAGTATCTTGCCGAGGCTAAACCCGACCCGATATGAGATACTCCCTGCTGGTGGCCCTCCTGGCCTGTGGCGTACACCTGAGCGCGCAAAACACCTTCCCGTATGACTCCGCTGCACACCATGTGGTATACCGCCAGTCTGTCAAGCTAGCACCCGGTGTGAAAACGAGTGATGTATATGCGGCTATCACCACCTGGTTTGCCGACTCATCGCGATTCACGCACTACAATCTCGTAGCACCACTGGATACTATGAAACTCAAGAAGCCCAACAAGAAAAAAATAGCCGTGGAGGAGCAGTATGGCAATCCGAGGCCGCTGCAGATGCAGGACCCTGCGGCTGACAAGATGCAGGGCATGGGCGTGATACGATACTACAGCAGCGGCGGCTCACTAAAGCTACTGTACCTCAAATATGACATAGGCGTAGAAGTAAAACCCGCCGCAGCTATCCTCTCTGTATCAAATATCCGGTATTATCACTTTGACGCGGGCAACTATAAGCAGGCTCCGATCTACAACTTCAGCGGAGGCAAACCATGTGAAGATGTAGGTACGATAGAATCTCTGATAGATTGCCAGCGATTTCCGGAGGAAATGAAAAAGCTGGCCATCTACAGCAATCGTGAGATCTATGGCCATGTAGCAGACCTGCGCGCTACACTGATCAAAAAGAAACTGGCGGGCGATGGCCGCCCGCCAGTAGTCACTACAGCCAAACCAACTGTAAAGCCTAAGGCCATGGCCAAGGCTCCTATGAAAAAATAGTTTAGCGCTTTACTATCTTCTGAGTAGTAGTGCGGCCGCCACTATGTATACTCACCATGTACACGCCCTCTGTGAGTGCAGACATATCTACTGAGCGTATATCCGAGCCCTGCTGAGACTGCACCATGCGGCCAGCCAGATCGCAGACAGTGATGCCATCTGCGCCATGAGCCGTACCTGCTATGGTCAGCTGGGCAGACACAGGATTTGGGAATAGGCGAAACATATCACTTGCTATCTCAGCCAGGCCTGTGGCAGGGTCCCTGCGGCGTGCATTGTTGAATGTCTGCTGAGCAGAGTCCGCTGCTGCAGCGAATGCAGAGAGGCTCGGGCAGTTAGAGTTGACCGGGCGGGTGAAAGTAACCGCTATGGTCATGTACTGTGACGCACATGGCATGAAGGTAAATGGCCCGGTGGTCTGTATAATGCGGCGGTCACCTGCATAAATAGGGCTACCTATCTGAGGATTGCACTCAGACCACTGTGTAGCCTGGGCAGGATCGCCGGGAAACATAAATGGTGTCTGGGTGCTGGAATTCTGATAGCCATTACCACCATAGGTGAGTGGTGTAGCATCTTTCCACTTGCCAGTCTGATAGTTTCTATACTCTGCCGCCGTATTAGGATCTCCGATAGCGGAGTTACTGTTTGTGATACTGATGAAACCAGTCATGCCTATTTCCTTGTGCAGGTCATATGCCATAGTGGCGGGGTTGAAATAGGAGCTGGTATCCGTAGGGGTCTCTACCATGGCTATACCCAGCACAGGCAGATCGGTGCCATATCCTATAGTACCTGCAGCACAAGTGGCGCCACCTGTGAGGTCGGCCACATAGTTGAGCCCGGTAGTATTGGGCGTGTTTTGTGGCACACCATTATAGACGAAGGCCAGATCACGGCTGGTATCACAGCCCACCCGGTCATTGAATGGGCAGCCGAGGTCTACATCGGTATACTGTGAGATACAGGTCTGATTCAGCACAGCCCCGGACTTATTGACCAGGTGATAGCGATAGAAGGTCATGTCATTGATCGCATCATTGGTCTGAAAGGCAAACGCAAGAGCATTGACCTGTACACCTATCGGCTGCCCGCCGCCTGTACCATTATGTGCATTGCCTTTGTCATTGAATACCCAGTAGATCATCTGATCTGCATAGCTGGTAGCCTGAGCGAAGGCCAGGCTGTCTGCCAGAGGCGCACCGCAGCCCGCACCGAAACCAGCGCGGCTGATGCCTCCCTGCACGATAGTAGGATAGTCTCCATGCGCCGGGTCATAGCTGCCATCACCATTAGCATCATAAAAAGGAGCGAGCGGACCACTCACATCATAGCCTAGTGCGGCCAGATATGAGTTGCCCTTGCCAGGCCAGTATTTCACACTATCACTGATGGAGGTGATAGGCAGGGTGATACTACCGGGTGAGCCTCCGCCGGCTAGCGCAGCCTGATAGGCAGTGACCAGCGGCGTGATCTGAGACGCCCATACAGGGAAGTGGCGGTCCCACAAGTTGCAGGTAGCCAGTGCGGTCTGTCCGGTATTATCCAGTGGGCCTGAGTAGTAGTCTGACCCACCATTCTGGCGATACATGAGTGCAGCTATCTTTAGATTATTACCGGCATCCAGACCGGATACCCAAATAGCTCCAGCGTAGATAGCCTGGGGGTTTTGCCCGCCGGGTGAACCCTTGGGCACCTCGTAGCCTGCGGCAGAGGTAGGCACATCCATCCAGAGGTCTCCTGCATCCAGCAGCGTGGCGCGCACATTGTTTACATCCAGTACGGCCTGCGATGTAGGCAGGTTGCAGTCGTTTGTTTCAGTCTTGTAGGAGACGGCAGGCCTGTGTGCGGGGGCATCATTTCGTGCTGAGAGCTGAGCGGTGCCGGCGAGGAGTAGTGATGCGGCAAGAAGTAATTTTGTTTTCATATTGCATAAGTTTTTCTGAATACAAAGTACCGCAACATTAAAGACCTATCCTAAAAACAATTGTCATCTTTTGAGGGGGAATTGTCATTTTTTTCATTCCTTACTATTTCTAAAAGCAACGCCCTATGACAGATCAGAAAAGGATAAAGACCTACTACAGCCAGTTCGATGAATGGTCGAGGCTAGATAATCCCGAAGGCAGATTTGAGTTTGAAATATTGCTGAGCCTTATCCGGCAGTACGTACCTGAGGGTAGCACTATATTAGATCTGGGTGGTGGTCCCGGACGCTATACAGCTGCACTGTCGCGGCTCGGCTATTATATGCATCTGGCAGATCTATCTCCGGACCTAATAGAAACTGCAAAAGTCAAGTTGAGAGAATATGGGGATGCTTCCTTTATCAAGAGCATAGGTGTAGCAGATGCACGTGACCTGAGCGGCTATGAGAGGGAGAGTTTTGATGCCGTGCTACTCTTCGGTCCGCTCTACCACCTGACTGCGGAAAACGAAATCCGCGCCTGTCTGTCTGAATCAAAGAGGGTCCTGAAACCATCAGGCATTCTGATAGCGGTATATATACCGTGGCTATCTGGAGTGAAAAGTGTACTGGCACGGGCACTATATCAGCAGGGGCAAGCAGATATCCGCACTGTACAAGAAGTGTACGATATCGGCATATTTCACAATCCAGGAACTCAGGGATTTCAAGAAGGTCACTATCTCAAGTCGGAGATTTTGCAAAACTACATGCAGGGAACGGGTTTTGAGCAGCTGCTGCTTCGCTCGGTCCGCGGACTAGGCAACGGCATGGAAGCCGGTATACTTTCTCTGCAACAACGCGATCCTGCCGGCTATCAGGACACATTTGATATGATAGAGGGAACTGCTGCTGACCCACTCATACTAAACAGCAGTGGCCATGCAGTTTATGTAGGCCGCAAAGCATAGCTATGTGGTTTGCATTTTGTTTGCCGCTCTGTTTTTTTATCTACCTTAGAAATCTAAATCCAAACAACATATGAAGTACTACATCCTCGCCTCACTGCTCGCGCTCGCATCTATAGCTGACGGACGCGGCGACAAAGTAAAATACAAAGACCAATCTGCAGAAATGGGCGATGCCTCTATCCGCATAGTAGATGCAGTAGCTACTGACGCCTATACCAAGTTTAAGATACGCGTGGCCAATAAAGGCAGCGAGACGATGGTGCTCAAGGCGCAGGATATCGTCTTTGTAGTCAATGGCAAAGAGTACAAGCCTGCCTCCGAGAAGCCGCTGACCATAGGCCCCGGTGCAGAGGAGAGCCGCGTGGTAAATGTAGAAGGACCCGGCATGACCGTAGACAAATACAGCGTACGCATAGGTAGCCTCTACAAAGTAAAGACCGACGGCGGTCCCGTACGTGTACCTGACTTTAAACTGCCGGCATCGTCTAATGATTTCACCGCGGGCGGATTCAAATGCACGCTGACCAAGCAGGTGCGCAAGACAGATGTGACGGAGATCGTATTTGACTGCTACTACTCCGGCAGCAAGCTGGGCCTGGTAGATCCCGGCAAAGTATCTCTGAAAATGCCTAACGGCAAGATCTACGCCAATGGCCACCACGGCAGGCCACTCACACTGGACAAGGGACAGAAGGATGATTTCAAACTGGTATGGAAGAACGTACCGGTGTCTGACGGTGACATGCAGTTTGCTGAGATGTATATCCAGTTTGGCGCTGCTTTCAGCGATGCACACCTGGAGAATGTAGCTACGCAGACAGTGGAGATGGCAAAGGAGTGACATCTGATAGATAATCGTATGGAAGGCTGCCGATCGGCAGCCTTTTTTTTGATATGGAGAGCTGAGCACCATTAGAATAATAAATGACCTGAGTCATTCATTTTCAGCGTCACAACTTACTTCTTTGCGTAGTAGATGGTGGATGTCATGGTATTAGTATCCCTCTATTCCTCATAAGACAAGCCGGAGTTTCCTCTGGCTTGTCTGCTTTTGAGTCATGGCATGAGCTTTGGACTGGTGATGGCAAAAATACACCACCATGATCACTCAGATAGCAGGCCTGGCCGGCAATACAGTAGGATTTACCCTCACAGGAGACATTACAAAGGAAGCCTATGACACGATCATCTTCCCGGCAGTGGAGCGGGCCAGAGCTGCCGGCGGCAGTATCAATCTGATGCTGGTGATCAATACTAACCTCTCTAATTTTACCATAGGCGCGTGGATGAAAGATGCGCTGCTCGGATTGCAAAACCTGACACGCTTTGGCAGGGTAGCTGTGGTGTCTGATTCCCACATGGTAAAGAATATGACCTCTATGGCCAATATGGTAGTGCCAGGAGACTATAAGTACTTCCTGCCGGCAGAGGAGAACGAAGCAAAAGTCTGGGTCTCTGAGAGCGATGGCAAACTGTAGCTCTCTACTTTATCTGATAATAGCCTGTATCAATATCGGGTCCAAAGTTGTTATTACCTGATCCGCTCTGTCAGCAGCATTATTCATACTGTATATAGCGGAGCCTGCTCCCAGTGAGAGCATATATGCTATCAGTCAGCTCCTGTATCATCTGCTGGCTATAGGTGGTGGACTGAAAATCACTGGCCAGCAGATAGTGGCCAGAAGCACTATCCAGCGCGAGCTCGCTGATCCACGCTTTATACCGGACGGCATAGCGCCCCTTGTAGGCATTGATATCATGCAGTACAGCATCAGGTGGTATGCTATCAAAGACCAGCCTGACCATCACGTCGGGATAGCTGTCCAGGCTACCGGCGGCTGCATGGCCTGTAGCTGCAGGTGCCACGTATGCGCGCGACAAGGGCCAGCCTGAGGGTAGGTGATAGTGGGTCACATTCAGATATATAGCACCGGCTATCAGGAGAATGAATAGTATGAGCAGCTTGTCGTTTTTCATAAAAGATATCCTAGCAATATAGAGTAATCGGGCTAGAATACTAAAAGACTAATGAGCAGGATGAAAGCATGACTATATCATAGCTGATCCGCATGAAATCCGTCATGTCAAAATACCGGTCTATCCGATATCAGCCTCCGATGGCCTGCACCAACACACAGGGCAGCTCCTTTTGCAGATTATCTTTTGAGCCGGCATGATGTGATAGTTCCTTTCCGACCCAAGAGATATCACCGTCAGGACCATCAGAGTGACGAATCTCATGACGCGTTGTTGAGGTGCACTATAAGTGACACAACTATATATAGATCAATCAAATAGATAGGAGTGTCGAGTTTTTCTGTAAAAAAAGACTGAAGTGGCGCATAAATAATCTGGATATTATTTAGTTATTTTTACAATACATTATTCATAACCTAAACCACCCAATCATGAAATTTATTACAAGCTTCTTGCTTTTTGCTATGGTCTGCACGATGTCCATAGCGCAGGTACCGCAGCAGATACCCTATCAGGCTGTAGCGCGCAATAGTACTAATGGCAACGTACTACCTAATCAGAATATCAGTGTAAGATTTACGATACATGACCTGACCGCCGGAGGTACCACGGTATATCAGGAGACCCATCATGTCACGACCAACCAGTTTGGCCTATTCACAGCACCGATGGGAGCAGGCGCTCCGGTCACTGGCACCATGGCCGGTGTCAACTGGGGTACAGGTGCCAAGTTTCTCCAGATAGAAATAGATGCAGCGGGCGGCAGCAGCTATACCGATATGGGCACTACGCAGCTGAATAGTGTGCCATATGCGCTCTTTGCTGCCAACAGCGCCAGCGGAGGTGCTACCGGACCAGTAGGCCCTACAGGACCTGCGGGTGCTAATGGCAGCAGCGGACCTACAGGCGCTACCGGCCCTACAGGTGTAGGTGGCGGAGCTACAGGACCTACCGGACCTACAGGCGCAGCGGGTGCTGCCGGTCCTGCCGGTCCCACAGGGCCTGGCTCAGTGAGCGGTACGGTAAACTATGTAGGCAAGTTCACGCCGAATGGAACATCGATCGGCAACTCCGGCATATTTGATAATGGCAGCCAGATAGGCATCGGTACAGCCACGCCTAGCACCATGGGCAAAGTAGAGATATCAGGAGTAGGCACATATGGTGTCGCTCCATTCTATCAGGCCGGCCTGGTAGTAGACGGCACCACTACAGGCAGTGCGAGCGGTGTATATGCTGCAGGTGGCTGGCGTGGTGTATTTGGCCATAACCTGGGCACTCTGACTGGTGTAGAGGCCATGGGTGTATATGGCAAACAAGAAGGCAGTACCTATACCGGTACCGGATATGGTGTGAAAGGCGAAAATATAGGCACAGGAGGCACGGCCAACTATGGCGTGTATGGTACAGCCAATGGCTCAGGAAACGGTGTGGGTGGCTTTGCTACCGGTACCGGCACGGGAGGTTACTTTGATGGTAGTACGGCAGGGCATGGACTGATAGTGATGAATGGCACCGGCTCAGGTATAGGCACTGCCACGCCCAGTCCTATGGCGAAGCTGGAGATATCAGGCGTAGGTGTCTACGGTGTAGCACCGTACTATCAGGCAGGCCTGGTATCATCTGGCGCCAGCACCACAGGCAGCGCCACAGCTATATACGGAGAGTCTGGCTGGAGAGGCGTATATGGCCGCAATATCGGATCGAGCACTGGTGTAGATGCGATCGGTGTACATGGCCGGCTGGAAACAGGAAGCAGCTATACCAATGGTTATGGCCTGAAAGGTGAAGCTTTGGGATTCGGACCTACCAACTACGGAGTATTTGGCAGTGCCAGTGGTGGTACTACACGCAACTATGGTGTATATGGTACAGCCAGCGGTACATCTCCATATGCGGGCTACTTCTCTGGCAATGTGCAGATCACAGGCTCTATAGCCAAGGGATCCGGTACATTTAAAATAGACCATCCGCTGGATCCGGCCAATAAGTACCTCTATCACTCCTTTGTAGAAAGCCCGGATATGATGAATATCTACAACGGCAACACTACTACAGATGCCAGCGGTACAGCTACTGTGACCCTGCCTGATTACTTTGAGGCGCTGAATCAGGACTTCCGCTATCAGCTCACTGTGATGGGTGTTTTCGCCCAGGCTATCGTAGCAGAGAAGATCTCAGGCAATCAGTTTAAGATCAAGACCAGCCAGCCTAATGTAGAGGTGAGCTGGCAGGTGACCGGCGTGCGTCATGACCGCTATGCCAATGCACACCGTGTAGTACCGGAGGTGACCAAAGAGGCCGACCTGAAGGGCTACTATCTGCATGCAGCAGAGTGGGGCCAGCCGGCAGAGCGTGGCATAGACTACATCACCAGCCCCCATGACCTTCCGGAAAATAACATGAAGAAGTAAAAGTCCTTTACATAAACATAAAAGCCCGGTACCATCGCAGTATCGGGCTTTTATGTTTTCGTATGCTGTGTGTAGTGCTTCTCTTTTGTGTCAGGGAGCGGGCACGGCTACCGGCACAGACGACAGCCGGTAGTCAAAGGGATGCAGTATCTCGGGTATATCTTTTGAGAGGCTATTATCTGACAGCTTTTTGCTGACAGTATAGCCAAATGTCAGCTCTGCCGGATAGCTGCGGAGCATAAATGAGATACCCTCCTCGCTGAGTGTGGGATCAAGCCAGCGCTCCTCATCTTGCTGATGTATGATCAGGGGCATATCCGCCCATTGATCTCCAGCTGATTGCTATAGGCTATGCACATTGGTATATACTCCTCTCAGTTTAGACGGTCAGGGTAGCAGGATTTTACAGATCAGCGGTCCTCATCATACCCATATTTGGGTATTTTCTATCCGCCTGCCACATGGTATATTGCCTGCTCAATCCATCACATCTGTATGACAACCATAGCCAGCACCCGCAAAGAAAAGATCCTGCTAATATTGAAAGACAGGCCTAGTATCATACGCAGCACATTCTTTCACGGGAGTATCCGGCTGGTGAGCACCATAGCCGGCTGGGTCTGTATGGTGCTGGCTACGGGACTGATCATTGCGTCATTTCTGGGCATTAATTTTTTGCACTCAGTAGACCCGGGCAATCAGGAAATCAAGGCTGAGATATTGATCGCGATTGAGCTGATATGTGGTGTATTGCTGCTGGTCCTCGCGCTGGCCTTTCTCTTTCTCTCACACCTGTGCAGTGCCATCATGATCCGAAACGACTATATCGTAAGTCTGGAGGATCTGGGGTGACCGCACCCATAAATCAGCTTCTATCGAAAAGCCCTTGAGGCCAAAGCTATTTCGATATGCCTGCCACAATCGGATCTACCATGATCTTGTCACGGCACCATCTTTGATACTGTAGAGATGATTCATCATCCAAACATCTCACTATATGGCTTCCTTATTCAGCAAGATCAGACAGGCCTACGCCCTGCTGCGACACGTAGACATCGCCCAGCTAGAGCGTATAGCGAACAAAGTAGACCTCAGTGCAGTGATGGACTCCCTGGGCCACCTGGACGATAAGCAGCTCGCCCATCTCATGAAAACCCTCGGCGGTGCCCGGCATAAAAAGAAAGTACTACCACCTATAGAGGGGGATTTTTATCACCTGGGCCTGGCGCTCACAGCTGAGGAGCGCGAGCTACAACTGCGTGTACGCGCCGTGATGGAGACTGAGATCAAGCCACTCATCAATGAGCATTGGCTAAAGGCTGAGTTTCCCTTTGAGATCATACCAAAGCTGGCTGCGCTGAATATCTGCGGTGGCACGTATCAGGGCTACGGGTGCCCTGCACTGTCTACCACTATGGAGGGCATCATCGCTATGGAGATAGCGCGGGTAGATACGTCTGTCTGTACCTTCTTTGGTGTGCAGAGTGGGCTGTCTATGGGCTCTATCTATCTGCTGGGGTCTGAGGCGCAGAAGCAGGAATGGCTACCGGCCATGCAGCGGATGGAGAAGATCGGAGCCTTTGGCCTCACGGAGCCGGAGGTAGGATCCGGTGTAGCAGCGGGTCTCACTATGACCGCTACGCGGAGTGGGGATCAATGGACACTGCAGGGACAAAAGAAATGGATAGGCAATGCGACCTTTGCTGATGTGATAGTGATCTGGGCGCGGGATACTGCAGATGACCAGGTGAAGGGCTTTCTGGTGCGCAAAGGGAATCCGGGATTTCAAGTGAAGAAGATAGAAGACAAGATGGCGCTGCGCATCGTGCAGAATGGTATCATCACGCTCACCGACTGTGTGGTAGCAGAGTCCGACCGCCTGCCACTGGCCAATAGCTACAAGGATACTGCCGCAGTGCTGCGCATGACGCGTGCCGGCGTGGCCTGGCAGGCTGTGGGCTGTGCCCGGGGCGCGTATGAGAGCGCGTTACGTTATACGAGGGAGCGGCACCAATTCGGCAGGCCGATAGCGTCCTTTCAGCTGATACAAAACCACCTGGTGGAGATGCTGAGCAACCTGACTGCCATGCAGACGATGGTATACCGCCTCTCGCAGCTACAGCAGGAGGGCTCGATCACTGACGAGCATGCGTCACTGGCCAAGGTTTTCTGCAGCCTGCGCACGCGTGATATCGTGAGCAAGGCGCGCGAGGTGATGGGTGGCAATGGTATCCTGCTGGAGCATGATGTGGCCCGCTTCGTAGCAGATGCGGAGGCTATCTACTCCTATGAAGGTACCAAAGAGATCAATACGCTGATCGTGGGAAGGGCTATCACGGGGTATAGTGCCTTTGTGTGAGGAATGGGGATGCCCAAGCCTGTAGCAATGGCGGCGCAGCGGTCTAAAGCAGAGTGATACTCCCATACAAAAGAATGCGGCCCCCTGGCACATCTGCAGGGACCGCATTCTTTTCGGGCGAGCGTCAGAGACTTTTCAGCCTGGCTACGATGGTATTGATCATGCCGTCAAAGCAATCCTTTGGATAGGCAGTGCCGCGCATGGTCAGCGGATACTTTTTGTCCTGCTTCCTGTCGTAGATATAGAAATCATTGTCTGCAGATGTGACGCCGCCGCCGCTGCTCATATCAGTCATGCTATTGGCAAAGCGTATCACGTACCTGTATTGGTCCTTGTCACTATACTTAGCGTCCTTCAGATCGGCAAAGTCTACCATCTCATACTTGTACGGATAGCTCTCTTTCATTTTGCCATCCATCTGGCCGTATACTTTGTCTATGATCTTTTGCTGGCGGCCTACGTGCCACTTCTCTACCAGCAGTACTCCCTTGCGGGTATCAAAATCTGCCGGTATCCATTTATCGGCGTTTTTGAAGACTTTGTCACCACCGGCCAGGGCTGACAGGGTGCTAAGGAGTACGAACAGCGAGGTGAGGAGCGCGTTTGATTTCATATGATCTCGTTTTTTGGTGAGGTACTAAAATAGGAAAAGTGCCGACAGAAAAGGTTGTTTTTGAACCGAAGACGGGGAGGTCTGTTCGATATTCTGCCTGTGGGCCAAGAACTATATTTAACATCAGCAAGAAGTATTAGCAATTGATATTGTTTGTTTTATATCTTCGATTGTATTCATTTTGTATGAGAAACGCCCTCGTCTTTTGCCTACTGCTCCTATGTGCCGCTCTCAGCGCGCAGCGGCTGGACAATGTCCGCCTGAACAAGATGGTTCAGTCACGTTTTGCCGGTATCAACCTCAGTCAGCTATGGCAGAGCGGAGATACGGACCTCGTGCAGGTAGGCTTCGTAGGGGCCCGCTACACCCGCTTCCGGATACATTTCACACACGTGGCTCCGAGCCCTAAGCAGCCTGACACCTATCTCGTGTCCGGCCGTACCAAGGTTTGGAGCAATGTTAACTCCTTTGAGGGAGAACTGCACGTAGATAGCGTAGCGCTGTATGATACTGCGTATGACTTCTGGAGTCGTGATACTATCCGCACTGCAGGTATCTGGGGTACATACTACCTGCGCGAGAAGCGCCGCAGTGCCGGTACGGGTGTGATGCGGGGCCGGTTTCATACGGATGTGTATATAGACCGCAACTATCATGTGCACTATGATGATGTGACCACACAGGGAGACAATGGTGGCAATAACCACTTCAACGGTACCTGGACGAGCTACAAGGACCAGACCCGCCAGCAATGCAACTGGGGCGATGGCCGCGTGGACAGCTGTGGCGATCTGGATGTGGGCATAGGCAGCTTCTACGTAAACCGCAAATACATGCTGAACGGCTGGAAGGACTACTGGAATAATCCACCCTCTACCAAGGAGCACCTGGAGGAATACCTGCGGGATAAGAAACGGAGTCAGTGGTGGAAGTAGGTGTGATGGCTATATAGATCGATCTTTTGAATTTGAACCGGAGCTGGGAGTTTGGCGACACCAAGCTACTGGCTATCTACGAAGTCTGAGCCTTCGGCCTATTCAGAGTTCGAAGTTGTGCTACTTCCACCACCCCAGCTGGTTCNNGAACCAGCTGGGGTGGTGGAAGTAGGATAGATACTATATTTCCTCCCGCACTACAAATTCTAAGCATGGAGTAAAACCTAGCGTTTTGTCGTTGGTCAGGCGACCAACGACGGCGAAGAGGTTCAAGCGTGGACGCTTGAACCTGCTGGGGATAAGACACGAGGCAGGTTTAAATATATAGAACAAAAAGATTCCCGTTTGATAGAAAGGTGGCTGCGTTACAAACGCAGAGCAGAGTGGTCACGCGTTTGGAAACGCGCAACAGAGCGATCAGCGCCGAGTCCTTGGCACAAGAACGCCCACCTCAAGCCTACCTACATTCTTGCGCCATAGGGGCAACTAGGATAAGTATCAGGAATTCACTAATACTGCTCACTCATTAAATCTTCATAATTTTTTTCGATCATATCAGCATAGTCAGTGTATTTTGCAAAGACAGAAGCAGTATGAACAAATAATAAAATACTCTTATCTAATAGTTCTTTAACTTCAAGCAAATTAATCTTGTCACTATGTTCGAATGATGGCTTCTTCTTCCTATCTATTGGATACCTGAAAGCATCCGAACTTTGATCCAAAATATGGAAACTATCTTTTAGCTTTTCTACCTCAGAACATAATTCATTAAAAGATTTTACGTCAGACGCTTCTACATTAATGCCATGATTTATCCTTAGTGCTTCAATCGTTTCTAACACATGCAATTTAAAGGCATCGAACAAACCTTTTAAATTATGCCCTCCTCCATTCACATAGTCGCTTTTACCTGAGTATTTTGCGAAATATCTGATGTTAGCTTTCAATCCCAATTCTATACAATGACGAGCAAGGAATAATGCCGGATAAGCAACTGTATCTATATGTGCACCGCTCTCATAGATATTGGCGATTAGAATATCAAAAGCTCTCTTGTAGCTTCCCAAGTAACTCTGAAATTGTAAATAGTACCCGAGATATGCGGTAAATTGATGATCAGTAGACTTTGTTCTAGGTATTGTCATAACGCAAAACTAAAAAAGCCTCTTGGAATGAACCAAGAGGCTTTAAAAATAAGAAGGCGACTACTTACTCTCCCAGGGTTTTAACCTAGTACCATCAGCGTGGAGGGGCTTAACTTCTCTGTTCGGAATGGGAAGAGGTGGACCCCCTCGCTATAGTCACCATTAAGTTAAGGTATTTCTGTACCGAACGTTTTTATTACAGAAACCCGGTCCGTATGGACCAAATATCTTGACAAAATTGGTAGTTAATTAATTCTCAATTCGAGTTTCACAAAAAAATTTAGAAAGCGAACGGGCTATTAGTATCGCTCGGCTGTGATGTTACCACCTTTACACCTGCGACCTATCGACGTCGTAGTCTTCGACGGCCCTTAAAAGAGATCTCATCTTGAGGTAGGCTTCGCACTTAGATGCTTTCAGTGCTTATCCTTTCCCGACATAGCTACTCTGCAATGCAGCTGGCGCCACAACAGATACACCATAGGTCAGTCCGAAACGGTCCTCTCGTACTAGGTCCAGCTCCTCTCAAATCTCTAACGCCCACAACAGATAGGGACCGAACTGTCT
>DDEZ01000005.1:0-171 GCA_002336805.1 Bacteroidetes bacterium UBA1941 | reverse complement strand
TGAGCGATGGCCCTTCCATGCGGAACCACCGGATCACTATGCCCTACTTTCGTACCTGCTCGACTTGTTGGTCTTGCAGTCAAGCACCCTTGTGCCATTGCACTCTACGCACGGTTACTAAGCGTGCTGAGGGTACCTTTGGAAGCCTCCGTTACTCTTTGGGAGGCGACC
>DDEZ01000013.1 GCA_002336805.1 Bacteroidetes bacterium UBA1941 | reverse complement strand
ATGGTGCTGCGGGTCCTACGGGCCCACAAGGCATAGCTGGCAATAATGGTGCGGATGGAAATACTGGCGCTACTGGTCCTGCGGGATCTACCGGTGCAGATGGTGCTGCGGGTCCTACGGGTCCACAAGGCATAGCTGGCAATAATGGTGCGGATGGAAATACTGGCGCTACTGGTCCTGCGGGATCTACCGGTGCAGATGGTGCCGCTGGTCCTACTGGTCCGCAAGGCGTGGCAGGCAATAATGGTGCTGATGGAAATACGGGCGCTACCGGCCCGGCTGGACCTACCGGTGCTGACGGTGCCGCCGGTCCTACGGGTCCACAAGGCGTAGCAGGTAATAATGGTACTGATGGAAATACTGGTGCTACAGGCCCAGCCGGACCTACCGGTGCTGACGGTGCTGCTGGTCCTACTGGACCGCAGGGTACTGATGGCCCTACAGGACCCGGAGGCGGACCTACCGGTCCTACAGGTGATGTAGGCCCTACCGGCCCTACTGGTGTAGATGGCGCTACCGGCGCTACGGGTGCAGATGGCATAGCAGGCCCTACTGGTCCACAAGGTGTAGCAGGCAATGACGGTACTGACGGTAATACTGGTGTAACAGGTCCTACGGGTGCAGACGGCGCTACAGGCCCTGTAGGTGCGGATGGTCCTACAGGACCCGGAGGTGGTCCCACAGGCCCTACCGGCTCGGACGGAGCTACTGGTCCTCAGGGCGCTACGGGAGCAGACGGTATAGCCGGCCCTACCGGTGCAGATGGTGCTACCGGACCCGCAGGTGCAGATGGTGCCACAGGTGCTGATGGTGTGACGGGCCCTGCCGGCGCAGATGGCGCTACAGGTCTACAAGGCCCCGCAGGTGCAAATGGTACAGACGGTGCTACAGGTCCGACAGGTGCAGATGGCGCTGCCGGTCCGGCAGGCCCTCAAGGTCCGGCAGGCAACAATGGCGCGGATGGCAATACAGGAGCTGCCGGCGCTACAGGTCCTCAGGGCGCTACAGGTAGCAATGGTACCGATGGAGCCACAGGTGCTACAGGCGCGACAGGAGCTATAGGAGCTACAGGTCCTCAGGGAACTGCCGGCATACAGGGTGCTACAGGTAGCACTGGCCCTGTAGGTGCACAAGGTATCACCGGCCCTACCGGCGCACAGGGCATCACCGGTATCACAGGTGCTACGGGTGCTACTGGGCCTACCGGTGCCACTGGAGCCACCGGTGCTACAGGAGCTACAGGTCCGGTAGATTTCATAGGTGCTGCAGATATCGCCTTCAGTCGTGATGATATATCAGGCTGGACCACTGCTCATGGTGCTGGTACGGATGATGGCGTGGCCAATGCAGCCCTGGGCTTCACCGTGACGGTGAAGGGTGCGAACTATTCTACAATAGATATCTGCAGCAATGGTTTCCTCCAGTTTGGATCAGGTGGTACCAATCAATATAATAACGCTCAGGTACCTTCATCTAACTTTACCAATCCGACCATCTGTGCCTACTGGGATGACCTGATCATATCAGGCAACGGTGTGCGGTATACTACTCAGGGTATAGCACCTAACCGCGTCTTCCTGGTAGATTACGAAGCGCAGACCTTTACCGGCTCCTATGGTATCACCTTCCAGGTGCAGATACATGAGTCTTCCAATCTGGTAAACATACGCTACTACGCTACTGATCCGAATGCATGCGGTCAAAGTGCGACAATAGGTATACAGGGTGCGGGTGGCGCATCTGCCTCATCATTCCCTGTATCCTACAATGCTAGAGTCCTTGACGATAACTACAATCCGGAGAGTGTATCCTTTGTGATGCCTAAGTAATAAAACGATATATAGATCATCAAAGCCTTGCTCATTTCTGAGCAGGGCTTTTTATTGACTGATATCATCGGGCCTGTGGAAGATGCTTTATTGTTTTTTATCCCTGCGGCCCTTATCTTGTCCATCATTAGCCAGTTATGAATGCATTTTAGCAGATACTATATACTATCACTACTCAGCCTGCTACCCATGCTGGCAGGCGCGCAGGCAGCAGAGAGGCTGGAGAAACTCCACGCTGCCATGCAGCAAGCTACATCAGATACAGCCCGCGCACATCTGCTCTCAGATGCGGTATGGGATATACAGGTGAGAGAGCCGGCACTGGCAGACTCTATAGCCGGACTGGGCATCACGTATGCAGAGCACTCCGGAGATGACAAGTATATAGCTACAGCCTATTCAGATGCAGGTGTGGTGAAGTACAGGCTGGGAGATTTCGCAGTGTGCGAAAAGTACTACCTGCATGCACTGGACCTGCGCAGGAAACTGAACGATGAAAAAGGTATAGGTGCCAATCTGGGAAACCTCGGTGCGCTCTACCAGAAAAAAGGCGACCTGGACAAAGCACTGCAATACCAGCTGGAGTGCCTGCGCATACAGGAGAAGAATAACAACCAGGTGAATATAGCGCTGACGTATAATAACATCGCCGTCATACACAGCAATCAGAAAAACTACCGCAAGGCCATCGACTATGCCCAAAAAGCTTTGACCATCAACTACCGGCTGCCCAATGCGCATGGCCTGGTGACCAACTACAATACACTCTCAGGTGCATACATGGGACTCAGGGATTATGACAGCGCGCGCCTGCTGCTGGATAGTGTGGTGTCTATAGCCGGGCAGATAGGTGATAAGTTTTCACGGGCATCGGCGCTGAGCAATATAGGATCTATCTATGAGCGCAGGGGCGACTCGGCGAGGTCACTCGTTTACTTTGAAGAGGCACTGGCACTGGCCAATGAGATCCATAGCAAGGCTGCAGTGGGTATGTACTCACAAAACATAGGCAACATCTATGAGACACACGGGCAGTATGACAAGGCAGAGCCATACCTGCTCACCGCCTATCAGACCGCCAAGGATCTGGACCAGAAACCCGTGCTCTACCTGACCTGCCTGTCTCTCTATCAGGTATACAAGCATAAAGGCGACCTGGCCAAAGCTGCCATGTATGTAGAGGAGTCTATAGCTGTGAAGGACTCCGTATTCAATGCTGAAAGCTCCCGCCAGATAGCAGAGATGCAGACCAAGTATGATACGGAGAAAAAAGAACAGCAACTGCGTATACAGAGCCTGGAGCTAAACAGGCGCAATATCATATTGGCGGTACTTAGTATCGTTTTTGCCCTATCGGGTATCATAGGCTGGCTGGGGTACAACAGGTATAAGATGCGCCAGAAAGCCCTGCTGCAAGAGGAGATACTACACCAGCAGCAGATCCGGGCGCGTGCAGTACTGGATGCAGAGGAGGCTGAGCGGCAGCGCATAGGGCGTGACCTGCACGACGGTGTAGGGCAGCTGCTCTCAGCCACCAAGCTGAACCTGTCGGGACTGCAGGCCACTATGCCCGCGAGTGATACGCGCAGCCAGGATGTGCTGCACAGTGCCATGGCGCTGCTGGATGACTCTGTGCGCGAGGTGCGCAGCATATCCCACAGCATGATGCCCAATGTGCTGATCAAATCAGGACTGGTATCTGCCGTCAGGGATTTCGTCAATAAGATGCATGCGCCAAACCTGAAGATAGACCTGGATATTACAGGCATGAATATCCGCCTGGATAGTACTGTAGAGGCTGTGCTGTACAGGATATTTCAGGAAGTGATCACAAACACTATCCGCCACTCAGGTGCCAATCATGTGACCATCCAGCTGCTCCGGCATGAGAGTGAACTGGTAATGATGGTGGAGGACAATGGGAAGGGCTTTGACGTGACAAAAATAATGAGCGATGAAAGCGGGATCGGATTGAAGAATATCAGCTCACGCGTAGACTACCTGCATGGCACGGTCAATTTTGACTCGGCCCCCGGCAGAGGTACTACTGTGACTGTAGAAATACCCCTAAACGATGAAACTGATCATAGCTGACGATCATCAGATCATGATAGATGGCCTGATGTCCATCCTCAATACCCACCCGCATATCCATGTAAAAGGTGTGGCCAAAAATGGCGTACAGGTGCTCGAGCTACTAAAAAAGGAGCCGGCCGATATCGTACTCACAGATATCAGCATGCCGGAGATGAACGGCATAGAACTGACGCGCGCCATCACACGCCTCTATCCTCACACCCGGGTCATAGCACTGTCTATGCATGGCGATACTGCCCATATCAATGGAATGATAGACGCGGGTGCCTCAGGATACATTTACAAAAATGCAAGCAATAAAGAGCTGATAGAAGCGCTGGAGAAAGTGAATAACGGCGGGCAGTATTTCTCAGATGAGATAGCAGCTACGATCATAAGATCTATGAATGACCACTCACGGCGCAAGGAAGAAGAAGAGCGCGTGAACCTCACCGACCGTGAGCGCGAGATCATAGACCTCATAGCCAAAGAATACTCTAATGCAGATATAGGCAGGCAACTCAGTATCAGCGAGCGTACAGTAGAGACGCACCGCAAAAACATCTATAGAAAAACGCACACTACTACTATCGTAGGCCTGATCAAGTGGGCCTATGAAAACAAGGTGATCTGATATACTTGCCTTTGGCAGATCCGCATGGATGGTGTCCTTATTTTTTTGTAAATAGCTGTCGGGGCTTGCTTGTGGAGGCCATGACCCGGATAGTATGAATCTGCTTTTTGTTTTTCTCAAAAATGTAAAAGATCCTGAGCGGTCTAAACTGAGTAGCCTGGCACCCAGAGGTACTATGGGAGAGGTATGGCGCCTGATGAATGAACAGGCGGCCCAGCCTGAGCTGGACAAACAAGCCATACTGCACGAGACAGGCATCACCACTGCGCATCTGGACAAGATCACCTCAGAGCTACTGGCGCGCTGCTATCAGGCCATCTTTGGTGAGGATGAGATCGTTCTGCTGGACTACCTGAGCTCCCGTGTATCGATGAACAGGCTTTTCTATGCGGCTCTGCCCCGGTACCTGAAAATAAAATCTGAGACGGAGGATACTGCTCACAACATCACTTTTATAAAAAAGTGCCTGGATATGATACAGGTCAATATGCCGCTGGTATACCGGGAGGAAAAAACGGTAAAGGAGCTCACCTCAAAGTACGTAGCCCTGCACAGCGGAGAGGCACGAAAAGATGCCAACTATTTTGCCAGCTGCAGACTGCTGCTGTATGACCTGGAGCGTCTCTTGGCCGCCCTTGAATTTAATGACCGTAAAGAAGAAATAAGGAAAAGGATAGAGCGGCTGGATAAACCCGACAACACCTACAGTATCACATCTGTACTGGAATACTACAAAGTATGGCTCTATTTTTATCAGGCAGCTTATGAGCATGAGGCAGGGCTGACACTAGCGCAAAGCGCTCATCAGTTTGTGCAAAGTATCGCGAGTGGGGAAAACAGTCGCGAATTGCTACGCTTAGAGCTGAAGATAAATGAATTCATGTATTTCGCGAGCAGGTTTGAGGCAGCATTCGCGCGCTACCATGAGCGCATGACATCGTCTGAAGCCCATGAGATCCCTGAATTTTATTACCACCAGACCAAATACCTGCAGCTGGCCATGATCACCGGCCATATGGATGCTGCAGCGGCGGTGTTTGAGCGCCTGTTTGCAGACTATGGTACTCGTACCACTGAGCTGATGCTGGTGCGCGACGTGATCACCTATGTGAAATACTGCTTGCTGAAAGGTGATCATGACAAAGCTTTTGATTTTATTCAGCTGGGCTTTGAGAAAAATTTCAAGGCTACATATTTCCAGTATGAACTGGAACTACGGAATCTACAGGTGGCCTATTTCTACCTGTCCGGACAGCAAGATGTAGCCCTGGAGAACTGCCGCAAGCATGTCAAGTTTCTGCGAAATAACGGATACACCAGTGCTAACAGTAGCTACCCCGGCTACTACAGCCTTATCAAAGCCTTTTTTGACCGCCGGGGCGCAGGTACCCTACCAGCACGCCTCCAGAAAATATACGATACCTATCAGAGTGGCAGCTACGCGATCTATGGTATGCTATTATCCAGGATGAGACAGGTACACTAAGCTCAAACGGTAAGGTTTCGACTATTTTGGGCAAAAAAGCGGCAGCTCTGAAATTTAGATTTGCCGTATGAAAGTCTTGCTCCTGCTTCTATTCATTACCGCCGGTAGTATGCACTCCTACAGCCTGGAGTCGGGCACACGTATGCCGCCGCCCACTGCAAGACAAATGCAGACGGACCAACCGATCCTGTGGGATGACATCACCTCTCCCCTACGCACCGGCAATTAATTTACCTTCAAAATAGATCCTATTGGATTTTGACGTGGGGCTGCTGTCATAGGTGGCCCCTTTTTATTTGCCCGGAAATAAAAAGACCCGCCTGATAGGGCGGGTCTTCTGTTAATGGTCTGATAGCTTATCTTATGAGCAACAGCGAGCCCTTGTAGTCAGGCTGTGCATGCTCGTCTATGAATACGATGGATATCTGGTATACAAAGGTGCCTGGCTCCAGTTTCGCGCCATTGTATATACCATCCCACTGGAAGTTGACATCATTAGAGAAGAATACACGCTCTCCCCACCTGTCAAACACAGATACCTCTACAAATTTGAAGGTCTTCTTATTGCCATATATTTCAAAGACATCATTGATTCCATCATCATTTGGAGTAAATGCATTAGGCACATACACATTGTATATCGGTGTGACGGTGACCGGTACCTGCAGGTTTACGGTACAGTGCTCACCATGCGGATTGATATAAGCGGTGACAGAGTAGAGCATGCTGTTATTGGTAGTGACAGACACGTTGCTGCCGGTCGTATTGCTCAGTCCTTCTGCAGGGCTCCAGTTGTAGATGACCTCATACGGAGAGTTTGAGCTAGCCTGTATCACTGTGGTCTCGCCGAGATTTACCGTAGGATGCTCCGGTGTGATAGTGATCTGCAGAGAGTCCGGCTGAGGCACGGCTACCTGGTAGGTCTGCGCACAGCCCCTGCTGTCTGTGACTGTCACACCATAGTTGCCAGCTACGAGCCCCTGATCTATGCCCGTAGTGTTGGATATACCACCGCTAAAGTCATATGTGTATCCCGGTGTGCCACCTGTAGAGGTCACTGTCAGTGCACCGTTATTTTCACCATAACACTTCACTGTATCAATCTTGATGGCCACTGTCACAGAGTCAGGAGCAGTGATGGTAGCTGTGGCTGTACTGGTACATCCGTTAGCATCAGTCACCTGGCCTGTATAGGTGCCTATCTTGAGGTCGGTGAAAACACCTGACCCGTTTGGCGAAGAGAATGTAACACCATCAGGCGAGATAGCATACTGATAGCCCGGTGTACCTCCGGATGCAGCGAATGTGATCTGTCCATTGCTATCACGGCTGCAGGATACACTGACCACTGAGGCTGCAGTGAGTACCAGCGCAGCCGGCTCGGTGATAGTGGCAGACCTGGTCACATTGCATCCCAGGGAGTCTGACACCACTACGCTGTAGCTGCCGGCGGTGAGATTGCCAGCAGTATTGGTCGTGCTTACGTTTGGCGTCCATGTGTAGACATATCCAGCTATTGCCGGTGTGCCACCTGATGCCGTAACAGTGATAGATCCGTTATTGTCCCCATGGCAGAGTACATTGACCGGTGCCAGCGAGGCTGAAATAGCCGGAGGCGCTGTGATAGTAAATGTGGTCTGTACAGTGCAGGAGTTATTGTCACTCACTACTACAGTATAGAGACCCGCCGCCAGACCCGTAGCAGTATTGCCTGAGCTGACTGATGGACTCCACACATAGGTGTATACCCCTCCCGGTGTACCGCCAGATGCTGTGAGTGTAGCTGTACCGTCTGTATTACCATTGCAGGTCACATTGGTCTGCGACTGTGTGGTGATGGTCACGGCTGTAGGCTCTGTCACTACCTGTGTATTGGTCACCGAGCAGCCATTGGCATCTGTGATGGTCACATCATAGCTGGCGGCGGCGAGGTTTGTGGCGTCATTGCCAGATCCTGCTGCCGAGCCAGACCATGTGTAGGCATAAGGACCGGTACCTCCGCTGACAGTATACCTGATCTCACCATCACTGCCACCATTGCAGGATACGTTCTTGACAAAGACCGGTGTGGCGAATGTAAGTGCGGAGGCAGGCTGGCCTACGGTAGCAAAGGTATCGAGCTGGCAGCCATTGGCATCTGTGAGGGTCACCTGATAGGTGCCTGCAGCCAGGTTGGATGCTGTAGGTGAATTGCCAGGAGAGCCGGCATTGGCACTCCATGTATATCCTATGGTACCTGTACCGCCACCGGAGGTCACAGTGACAGAACCATTGATACCTCCAAAGCAGGTCACATTGGTCACAGCCAGCTGTGCGGTGATACGCGCAGGGGCATTGACAGTAGTGGCGCCGGAGGCGGTACATCCGTTAGCATCTGTGACGGTCACGGTATAGGCGGCCGGTGCGAGATTACTATTAGTAGAGGTGGATGGATCGTTTTGTGTGAAGCCGCCACTCCATGAGAATCCGTATGGAGATACACCACCGCTCACAGTAGCAGTAGCCGAGCCATTGCTATTGTAGCTGCAGGTGGCATCTGTCTCTGTAGTAGTAATGGTCATACCGCCGGTAGCAGGCTGAGTGATGGTCACAGAGCCGGTCACGAGACAGCCGTTGTGATCGCTGTCTGTATAATTATAGGTGCCGGCCAGGAGGTTGCTACGGACATTTCCGGTAGCGCCATCAGACCACCATGCAGTGCCGTATGGAGTAGTACCCCCCGATCCTGTCAGTGTGATGGATCCCGTGTTATTGCCAAAGCAAGCTACGTTTACATGTGTCTCAGATACCGAGAATACGGAAGCCGGCTCAGCTACTGTCGCACTGCCTGTCTGCTGGCAACTATTAGCGTCAGTCACTGTATAATTGTATGTACCGGCTGCTACGTTGATAGGATTGGTACCGCTCAGGCCGCCGCTCCATGTCACTGCACCGTACGGTGTAGTACCACCCGCTTCGGTCAGCGTGATAGTACCTGATGAGCCGCCGCGGCAGAGTACGTCTGTATGAGCTGCTGTCACACTAAATGCTGCAGCAGGCTGCGTCACGGTCACGGTAGCGGTCTGCTGGCAGCCACCAGCATCTGACACGGAGTAGGTATAGCTACCGGCAGGCACATTGGTAGGGCTGGTGCCGGAGAGGCCACCTGTCCAGGTCACGGCCGTATATGGTGTCGTACCACCTGTCTCCGTGAGTGTGATGGTACCTGTAGCGCCACCAAAGCACTGTACATCTGTATGCGTGGCTGTCACTATGAAACCGTTGGCCGGGCCGAGTATGGTCACTGAGTCTATGACCAGACAGCCATGAGAATCCGAGTCAGCAAAGTAATAGGTGCCGACAGGCAGATTGCTTCGGGTAGTTCCCGTAGGGCCATCCAGCCACCTAGGCGCGGCGTATGCCGGGCTACCACCACTCTGGCTCAGCGTTAGGCTGCCGGTAGAGGCGCCATAGCAGGTGACATCTACATGCGTCGACGTGACTGCAAAAACATTGGCCGGCTCTGCTACTGTCACAGTGCCGGTCTGCTGGCAGCTATTGGCATCTGTCACGGTATAGTTGTAGGTACCAGCCGGTACGTTGATAGGATTGGTACCGCTCAGGCCGCCGCTCCAGGTCACTGCACCATATGGTGTGGTGCCACCCGCTTCGGTCAGCGTGATAGTACCCGTCGGTACACCCTTGCACCGCACATCAGTATGCGCTGCGGTCACCGTAAAGGCGGCTGCAGGCTGTGTCACCGTCACACTGCCCGTCTGCTGGCAGCTATTGGCATCGCTCACTGTATAGTTGTACGTGCCGGCTGCTACGTTGATAGGATTAGTACCACTTAGGCCACCGCTCCAGGTCACTGCACCATATGGTGTAGTGCCTCCTGTCTCGGTCAGCGTGATAGTACCTGTAGCTGCGCCAAAGCAGTTTACATCTGTATGAGTAGCTGTCACTGAGAAGGCCGCCGCTGGCTGGGTCACCGTCACACTGCCCGTCTGCTGGCAGCTATTGGCGTCAGTCACTGTATAGTTGTACGTGCCGGCAGCTACGTTGATAGGATTGGTGCCGCTCAGGCCGCCGCTCCACGTCACAGCGCTATATGGTGTGGTACCACCTGTCTCGGTCAGCGTGATAGTACCCGTAGCTGCGCCAAAGCAGTTTACATTGGTATGAGCAGCTGTCACTGTGAAAGCTGAGGCTGGCTGGGTCACCGTCACACTGCCCGTCTGCTGGCAGCTATTGGCATCGGTCACTGTATAGTTGTATGTACCGGCAGCTACGTTGATAGGATTGGTACCGCTCAGGCCGCCGCTCCAGGTCACTGCACCGTACGGTGTAGTACCACCCGCTTCGGTCAGCGTGATAGTACCCGTCGGTACACCCTTACACCGCACATCAGTATGCGCTGCGGTTACCGTAAAGGCGGCTGCAGGCTGTGTCACCGTCACACTGCCCGTCTGCTGGCAGCTATTGGCATCGCTCACTGTATAGTTGTACGTGCCGGCTGCTACGTTGATAGGATTGGTACCACTCAGGCCACCGCTCCAGGTCACTGCACCATATGGTGTAGTGCCTCCTGCTTCGGTCAGCGTGATAGTACCGCTAGAGGCTCCAAAGCAGTTTACATCTGTATGAGTAGCTGTCACTGTGAAGGCCGCCGCTGGCTGGGTCACCGTCACACTGCCCGTCTGCTGGCAGCTATTGGCGTCAGTCACCGTATAGTTATATGTACCCGCAGCCACGTTGATAGGATTGGTGCCGCTCAGGCCGCCGCTCCACGTCACTGCACCATATGGTGTGGTACCACCTGTCTCGGTCAGCGTGATAGTACCCGTAGAGGCTCCGAAGCAGTTTACATTGGTATGAGCAGCCGTCACTGTGAAAGCTGAGGCTGGCTGAGTCACCGTCACACTGCCCGTCTGCTGGCAGCTGTTGGCGTCAGTCACTGTATAGTTGTAGGTACCCGCAGCCACGTTGATAGGATTGGTGCCACTCAGGCCGCCGCTCCACGTCACTGTACCATATGGTGTAGTACCACCCGTCTCGGTCAGCGTGATAGTACCAGTAGAGGCTCCGAAGCAGTTTACATTAGTATGAGCAGCCGTAACTGTGAAAGCTGAGGCTGGCTGAGTCACCGTTACACTGCCGGTCTGCTGGCAGCTATTGGCATCAGTCACTGTATAATTGTACGTGCCAGCTGCTACGTTGATAGGATTGGTGCCACTCAGGCCGCCGCTCCACGTCACTGCACCATATGGTGTAGTACCACCAGTCTCGGTCAGCGTGATAGTACCCGTAGAGGCTCCAAAGCAGTTTACATCAGTATGAGTAGCTGTCACTGTGAACGCAGCTGCAGGCTGTGTCACCGTCACACTGCCGGTTTGCTGGCAGCTATTGGCATCGGTCACAGTATAGTTGTATGTACCGGCTGCTACGTTGATAGGATTGGTGCCACTCAGGCCACCGCTCCAGGTCACAGCACTATATGGTGTGGTGCCACCTGTTTCTGTTAGGGTGATAGTACCCGTAGCTGCTCCGAAGCAGTTTACATTGGTATGAGCTGCTGTCACTGTGAAAGCTGAAGCTGGCTGCGTCACCGTCACACTGCCCGTCTGCTGGCAGCTATTGGCATCGGTCACAGTATAGTTGTATGTACCGGCTGCTACGTTGATAGGATTGGTGCCGCTCAGGCCGCCGCTCCACGTCACTGCACCATATGGTGTAGTACCACCTGTCTCTGTCAGTGTGATAGTACCTGTAGCTGCGCCAAAACAGTTTACATTAGTATGAGCAGCCGTCACTGTGAAAGCTGAGGCAGGCTGTGTCACCGTCACACTGCCCGTCTGCTGGCAGCTATTGGCATCGCTCACAGTATAGTTGTAGGTGCCGGCTGCTACGTTGATAGGATTGGTACCACTCAGGCCGCCGCTCCAGGTCACTGCACCATATGGTGTAGTGCCACCCGCTTCGGTCAGCGTGATAGTACCGGTAGCTGCGCCAAAGCAGTTTACATCTGTATGAGTAGCTGTCACTGTGAAAGCCGCCGCTGGCTGGGTCACCGTCACACTGCCGGTTTGCTGGCAGCTATTGGCATCGGTCACCGTATAGTTGTAGGTACCTGCAGCCACGTTGATAGGATTGGTGCCACTCAGGCCGCCGCTCCACGTCACTGCACTATATGGTGTGGTGCCACCTGTCTCTGTCAGCGTGATAGTACCCGTAGAGGCTCCGAAGCAGTTTACATTGGTATGAGCTGCTGTCACTGTGAAAGCTGAAGCTGGCTGCGTCACCGTCACACTGCCCGTCTGCTGGCAGCTATTGGCATCGGTCACAGTATAGTTGTATGTACCGGCTGCTACGTTGATAGGATTGGTGCCGCTCAGGCCGCCGCTCCAGGTCACTGCACCATATGGCGTAGTACCACCTGTCTCGGTCAGTGTGATAGTACCCGTAGCTGCGCCAAAGCAGTTTACATTAGTATGAGCAGCCGTCACCGTAAAGGCAGAAGATGGCTGTAAAATCTTGATAGAGTCTATGACCAGACAGCCGTGTGAGTCTGAGTCAGCAAAGTAATAAGTGCCCGCTGCCAGATTGCTACGGGTAGTACCTGTAGGGCCATCGAGCCATAGCGGCGTGGCGTATGCCGGAGTACCACCTGCCTGCGTCAGCGTGATGGTGCCCGTAGTATTGCCAAAGCAAGCTACATCTGTATGAGCCGGGGTCACTGTAAATGCAGCAGCCGGCTGGCCTACGGTACCCGAGGCCTGAGCTGTACATCCATTGTGATCGGTGACCGTGACGGTATATGTTCCTGCCGGTATCCCATAGTCGCCCGCGCCGATGGCTGTAGGGCTATTATTCCATAGATAGGTATATGGTGAGACGCCTCCTGATGGACTCACCACAGCGCTACCGGTCGAGTCTCCCCGACAGCTCGTACTGGTGGTCGTGACCGTGCCGGGCACTATGGCGGGCTGCCCTGAGATAGTACCCGACGCCGTGGCCGTACAGCCCAGATTGTCCGTGATGACTACTGAGATAGCACCCTGACTGAGATTGCTGGCGCTAGGCGAGTTGCCCTGCCCGGATGCACTCCAGGCATAACTATACGGCGAGTTGCCATTGGCCGTGACTGAGGCTACGGCTGATCCGTTATTGAGATAGGAGCAGGTGGCATTGGTAGTAGCCAGGGTAGCCACCATAGCAGCACCCGGCTGATTGACAGTGACAGTGCCGGTGAAGTTCTGGCCGTTAGCATCACTATAGTGGTATGTATAGGCCCCTGCAGGGAGATTAGACAGGGTAGCTCCGCTGCCTACGTTAGTGCCTCCGCTATTGGTCCAGTATATGCTCGGGCCTGTACCACCGGTGACAGTCACTGTCACAGATCCGGTGCTCTGTCCGTAGCAGTTTACATTTGTGCTGGATGTAGAGATGTTATATCCACATGGCAGGCTATTCACTGTTTCCCTGTAGGTGAGGAGTGCAGAGCAGCCATTGGCATCATGAAAGTCCGCCACGTAGATGGCAGCCGGCACGTTATTGCGCACATATGGCCCGTTGCCGCTGCCGCTGGCCGGTACCAGGTTCCAGTTGACTCCCGTATACGGCTGAGTACCACCGGTGATGGTCATGCTCACGGAGCCGTTATTGGATCCGCACGAGGCATCTGTATGGGAGGTGGTGGCTGTGAGCGCGGCTGGTTGGGTCAGGGTATATGATGCTGTAGCTGAGCACACACCATCATTTACAGTGACTGTATAGGTACCTGCCGTCACGCCTACCTCTCCGGAGGTCTGAGCACCGTTGCTCCATATATACTGATATCCGCCATATCCCGCAGCTGCTCCAAAGCCACCTGTGATCGTAGTAGGTATATTACCATTTGCAGCACCGTTGCAGGTAGGAGACTGCGGGGTAGCTGACAGGCTGATAGGAGGATTGATGGTGACTATGTGGCTATAGGTATTGGTACAGCCGGTCACGTCTGTGATCGTGAGCGATACAGTGAAAGTACCCGTGGTAGAAAAAGTATGTGATGGATTTTGTAACGTAGATGTATTGCTGGCGCCTGATCCTGGATCGCCAAAGTTCCAAGCCCAGCTTTGCACCGAGCCGACATTGGTAGTAGATATATCGCGAAACTGCATGGTAGGGTTGCAGGACTGATAGTTAGTACCAGCAGTCCAGCTGGATGTCTGTGTCACGCAGAAGCGCTGATCGTTATTGCCCCCACCGGTACTACCGCTCCAGCCCCAGTTTACGATCGGGTTGCCGCCAAAAAAGTTATTGACGATATTGCCTGTATATGTCAGACGCAGCGTACCATCAAAGTAAACGGAATAGGTCTGCGTATTTACATTCCATATGATCTCGGTAGTATGCCAGTTGCAATCATCTATCATGGCCTGGCTGGCCAGGGCAGGTACCGGACCGGCTACGTTGTGATTTACACTGCCACCTGCCTCAAATGCGATGTGGTCATAGGATGGGTCCTGTGAGTTTTGCCAGGTGTCATACTCTACAGCAAATGAATTGCCGGACAGACCGCTATAGCCCAGGCCACCACCCTGAGCACCGATGCCAGTGATATTATTGGTGAGGATAAATACAATACCATCCGCACCACCGGATCCGTTGCACCCCAGAAACACATTGAATGTGTAGTCAAATGAGTTGTTTAGGTTAATCGTATTATTCTGATACACACCGCCGCCCTGATTATTGACTGCCGGGGTGAGCCGGTAGCAGTTGCAGCCACTATAGCTGGAGGCATCGTTTATTACTGTGTAGTTTTGGGCCGTAGAAGTGCCCGAAAACAGCAAGAAAAATACACTTACACTTAAAACAAGTAAATGTTTAAATGACATATATGAGTGGTTGTTAAATAGTAAACAATAACGAGTTTCTAAATATAACTAATAAATGTCACCCTCCCCAGTGAATAAGATCATAGCCGGATATTTTTTTTCACATCTGATTTCCCAGATTGCCTCTGTAATGAGACGCTAAAAAATACTGCTGCGTTGGCCGTACCGAAATACTTAACGTAAGAATTATAGACGTGTGAAATAGAATGGATTACAGAGAATATTCCTCGACAGTTCTGTCCAAATCTGTGTTTTAAAGATCAGCAGAGGCTAAAAAACAAAAACGGGTTGCGAAAAATTCGCAACCCGTTTTTATTATTCGGTGGTCCCGCCTGGGATCGAACCAGGGACCCTCTGATTATGAGTCAGATGCTCTAACCGTCTGAGCTACAAGACCGTCCCGCAATGGGGAGTGCAAATATAAAAATTCTGAGGATTTCTATAAGCTATTTTTTTATCAGCTCCTCCCAGTACTCGGCGGCGCGGCGGGTGTGCGGTATCACTATAGAGCCACCCACCAGATTGGCTATGGCAAACACCTCGTACATTTCCTCTGTGCTCACACCTTCCTCATAGCTTTTGCCCAGATGATATTTGATACAATCATCGCAGCGGAGTACCATAGAGGCCACGAGGCCCAGTAGTTCTTTGGTTTTGGATGGTAGGGCTCCATCGGCATAGGCCTGATTGTCCAGGCTCCAGAAGCGCTTGAGCACCAGATTATCCTTTGCCAGGATCACTTCATTCATCCTGGTGCGATAGTCATTAAAGTCCTTTACTAGTTCTGACATACAATAAGTTTTTTGGGGTTTCGTCCACTGATATATGCTAATGTATAAAGAAGCCCGCAAATGGCTGAGGTATATCACACCTGCACGATTCATATAAATATCTGTCAGGTTTATTTTGCTATTTTACATCATCAAACCAAAAACACACATATCCATGAAAAGCATCATCAGGCTCCTGAGTATCATGATCATAGCTGCGTCCCTCTCATCCTGTGGCTACAACTCTATGGTAGAAAAACGTGAAGCTGTATCCCGTGAGTGGGCCAATGTAGAATCTGCCTATCAGCGCCGCGCAGACCTGGTACCTAATCTGGTCAACACGGTGAAAGGACAGGCCAACTTTGAGCAGCAAACGCTCACACAGGTGATCGAGGCGCGTGCCAAGGCCACCAGTGTGCAGGTAGATGCCAGCAAGCTGTCTGAGGAGGATATCAAAAAATTTCAGGCAGCACAGGATGAGCTGAAAGGCTCGCTATCGCGCCTGCTCGTGACTGTAGAGCAGTATCCTGACCTGAAGGCCAATCAAGGCTTTATGGAGCTACAGGCGCAGCTGGAAGGTACAGAGAACCGTATCAATACAGAGCGCAACCGCTTCAATGAATCTGTAAATGACTACAACGCATATATAGGCCAGTTCCCTGCTGTATTGACTGCCAAGATGTTTGGGTTCACTCCTAAGGGCTACTTCCAGGCGGAGGCCGGCAGTGAGAAAGCACCTGCTGTAAAATTCTAAAAAAGCTACCGTGCTTTTCAAAAAACACTTCTTTTCCTCGTCAGAGCGCCGCCAGATAGTAGAGGCTATCACGCGTGCAGAAAAACTGACCTCAGGTGAGATCCGCGTGCATGTAGAGCCTAAGTGCTCCGGCATAGTGCTGGACCGTGCTGCCGATGTCTTTCACAAGCTGGAAATGCAAAAAACCGTTCTGCGAAACGGCGTATTGATCTACGTAGCCTGGGAGGACCGCAAGCTGGCCGTGATCGGAGATAAAGGTATCAACGAGGCCGTACCTGCAGATTTCTGGGATAGTACGGTGGAAAAGATGACAAACCTCTTTCGTGAGCAGAAATATGTGGATGGCATAGTGCATGGCATAGATGAGGCCGGCAGGCAACTCACTAAGTACTTCCCCTACTACGCCGGAGATAAAAATGAACTGAGCAATGACATCAGCGAAGGATAATCACTCATCTGGTCATATCACTGCCATGCTCCGACGCGCATGGTCCGCTATGTGCCTGGCAGTATTGCTGGTACTGGGTCATGCTGCATATGCTCAGGATATCAAGCTGCCGGAGCGCCCTGATCCACCCCGCCTGGTCAATGACTACGCAGGTATGCTCAGCAGTGCAGATGCCGGCGCACTGGAGGATAGGCTGGTACAATACGAGAAAGAGACATCGACCCAGATAGCGGTAGTCATCATCACTACGCTGGACGGGGCTGATCGCGCTCAGTACGCCACAGAGCTGATGCACGCGTGGGGCATAGGTCAAAAAGACAAAGACAACGGCGTGTTGCTACTCATAGCCAAAGAGGACCGCAGCATGTTTCTCGGTACAGGGCGGGGAGTAGAGGGCGCTCTGCCTGATGCCATCTGCAAACGAATCACGGAGTACACGATCAAACCAAAGTTTAAAGAAGGCGACTATGTAGGCGGTATCAATGCCGGCATAGATGATATACAGGCAGCACTCAAAGGTGAATTTAAAAATGATGAGCCGCAGGATACCGGCTCTTCATTCAGTATAGGCTGGATCATTCTGGCTATCATCATTGTCATTATCCTATTCTCCATCTTTGGCGGCGGCAATAATGGCCGTACATACTCTAGCTCGGGCTCATCGCTACCGTGGTTTCTGCTGGGTGCGCTGACCAGTGGCGGCGGCAGTAGCAGCGGTGATAGCTGGGGAGGTAGCAGCGGCGGTTTTGGTGGCTTTGGTGGTGGCGATAGCGGTGGTGGCGGAGCCGGCAGTAGCTGGTAGCATTAAATCTTTGCACAGACATGAATGAACATTTAAAGTTTCAACTCCATCCATGGCATGGAGTATCTATAGGAGAGAAAGCTCCCGAGACCTGTACCTGCTTTATAGAAATAGTACCCACAGATACTATCAAATATGAGATAGACAAACCATCAGGCATACTGAAAGTGGATCGCCCCCAGCAGTTCTCAAATGTATTCCCCGCCCTCTATGGTTTCCTCCCGCAGACGTTTTGTGATATAGAGGTAGGCAACTACTGTATGGAGAAGACCGGCCGCACCGGCGTGATAGGAGATCAGGACCCTCTGGATATCATCGTGCTCACTGAGAAGATCATAGCACGCGGTGGTATACTGGTACAGGCTATGCCTATAGGTGGTTTCCGCATGATAGATCAAAACCAGGCAGATGACAAGATCATAGCTATCATGAAAGGAGACGAGGTCTACGGCAGCTGGAAGGATATCTCCGATGTGAATGAGGCGGTCCTGACCAGGCTAAAGCATTACTTCCTGACCTACAAGAAAAATCCTAATGAAGAGGCAAACCGGGTACAGATAGATGCGATCTACGGCCGCGAAGAAGCATTTGAGGTGATACGCAGGAGCCAGGCCGACTATCGGCACAAATATATAGATGTAGATTGACGTGCTGAAGCGTTTCATACCCGTGGCACTTGTGCTGACAGTGCTAGTTGTCATTGCCTTTTTTTATAAAAGGTACCATGTGCCTCCGCATGTCGATATACCCTCTATAGCCGTCAGTGATCTCCGCGGGCAGGCTGTATCACTGGAAGCCTATAATGGACGGCCGCTCTTCCTCTCGTTCTTTGCTACCTGGTGCGGTCCATGTATGAGAGAGATGCCTGAGCTGGCAGCGCTACACGATACCCTGTACGACAAAAATCTGACTATCATTTGTATCTCTGATGATCCGGTAGAGAAGCTCCAAACACTCCAGGCTATCTATGGAGACAGACTTATATTTCTACATGCAGCCAGCCTGCATGATATCGGTATCTATACCTATCCTACTAATTATATCTATGATGCTTCCGGCAAAAAGGTCTACGACCAGGTCAATCCTGATAACTGGACAGATCCTGCCCTCATCAAAAATATAAGGCAATTGCTCTGAAGGTCAGGACAGCCATTTGTGAAACCACAGCTCTACTGACGCAGTACGAAAGTCAATAGACTGGTGCATCCGCTGGGTCATGATATTACGGCCCTGCGTAGCTGATGTCACGCGGCGTATCCCCCTCTCCTGCACGTTTATATTGATCACATGGCGAAAAAGCTTTCGGCCAAGGCCGCCGCCCTGAAATTTCTCATTGAATGCTCCTAAACCAAACATGGCTTCGCCATTCTCCAGGTACCTGAAGGTAGCAAAGCCAACAGGAGTATCCCCCAGAAATATGCAATAACAGATATGATCGAATGTTCCCCGTACTGCCTTTTCCACCCAAGTGCGGTAGAAATCGCTCACCCTGGCTCGGTCAAATCCTCCGTCGTAATAATAACGGCTGATCTTATAGAGGTCTTTACTGATATTGTGCAGCTCTGGTATATGCCTTTCATCTGCCACACCATAGGTCATGCCTTCCGGCAGTGGGTCCAGCGGCAGTACCTTACCCTTTATGTCAAAGTCTATTCTGATATCGGTGAGGTGAAATCCCTCCTTCTCAGCGGCCACGAGGTGCTTCTGGTCCTCGCAGTCACAGAGGTACTCGAGAAACTTTATACCGTTCTTACGTGCATATGCTTCTGCCCTGTAGGCAATGTTTGGCGAAATGGTTTTAGCTTTGATATTGCCGATCCCAAAGCCCCAGAACTCTGTGTCCCACGGCAGCTTCTTTACTATACGGGATAGTGTATCAAAGTCAAACGCTGGATTCTCCATAGAGCAGGCCGCAGTGCCATAGTGGGCAGAGGCATCATTGGCTAGATGATCTATCACTATATCAGCCATACCCGTATATGTATTCAACTTACCGAAAGTAATAGATACGATTCTTTGCCCGGATAACAGGTCATAATGCGCAGTGCTAAGGCCACAGGAGATCACCACATCTGCCTGTGTCTCATCGAGCAGGGCTGCATCCAGCTGCGCTACATCATATGCTTCTACGGTTTCATCCAGAGACCGTATCAGATCATATGCACGTTGCAACTCGGCTGCATACATGTCACCATCTCCAGCCCTTATGACTACCCTTTTCATATATCTATCCTGTTTATATAAATTTCTTAAAGCATTAATACCATTACTAATGTATACATATATAAAAATCAGCCATGCGGCTATGATGGCGCAAATGCAGAGGACATTCTTTTATTTTGCTACATTTGGTGCTAAGGAAATAAATTTAACCCAATACGTGAAAGAAAGTAATGAGGACTGGACCATTGTGATCAAGCCTCAGTCCGGCCTCTTTGATATTAATTTCAAGGAACTGATCCAGTATCGAGACCTGCTCTACATTTTCGTCCGCAGGGACTTGATGGCAGTTTACAAGCAGACCATACTTGGTCCAGTATGGTTCTTTATCCAGCCGCTCCTCACTACATTGGTCTACATCATCGTCTTTGGCAATATTGCCAATATCGGTACGGACCACAAACCCAGGCTCCTGTTTTATTTGACGGGTACCGTGCTATGGACCTATTTTGCAGAGTGCCTGGTATCCACTTCCAGTACGTTCACGACCAATGCCGCAGTCTTTGGCAAGGTATACTTTCCGCGTGTCATCCTGCCGCTGGCCAAAGTGATCTCTACCATGGTCAAGATGGGCATCCAGATGCTACTACTGGCCATAGCGTATGCGGTCTATATCGCACTGGGCCTTTACACTTTTGAAGTCAATGGATACATCATCACGCTACCTTTACTCATTCTTATCATGGCCAATCTCGGCCTCGGCCTGGGTATGATAGTGACCTCGCTTACTATCAAGTATCGCGACCTCCAGTATCTTGTAGCCTTCGGTGTACAGCTACTCATGTATGCAGCACCAGTGATATATCCCATCAGCCGCTTCGGTGGCAACCTTCTTCTTCTTTTGAAGCTCAATCCGGTGACTGCTGTCATAGAGACATTCCGTGCAGCGCTCCTCGGAGGCACGGTAGACTGGGGTATGCTCCTATATTCATTTGTAGTATCATGTGTACTGCTGGCAGTAGGTTTTGTAATATTCAATAAAGCAGAAAAATCCTTCATAGATACGGTATGAGTACAGTGATCCAGATAGACCATGTGTCCAAGATGTACCGTCTCGGTGAGGTAGGCACAGGCACCCTGACCCACGACCTGAATAGCTGGTGGGCCCGTGTACGTGGCAAGGAAGACCCTAACAGCAAAATAGCGGATGTCAATGACCGTACCACGGTGACCAATAGCCAGTTTGTATGGGCGCTAAAAGATGTATCCTTTGATGTAAAACAGGGCGAAGTCCTGGGCATCATAGGCCGCAATGGCGCCGGCAAGAGTACGCTACTGAAAATACTAAGCCGCACCACCCTGCCGACAGAAGGTACTATCTCTGCCAGAGGCCGTATAGCGAGTCTCCTGGAGGTCGGCACTGGATTTCACCCCGACCTTACAGGCCGCGAAAACATTTACCAGAATGGCGCTATCCTCGGTATGACAAGGCGTGAGATCACGCGCAAATTTGACGAGATAGTAGACTTTGCCGGAGTAGCTAAATATATTGACACTCCTGTAAAACGGTATAGCAGCGGTATGTATGTGCGCCTTGCCTTTGCCGTGGCTGCCCACCTAGAGCCAGAGATACTCATAGTAGATGAAGTACTCGCTGTGGGTGATGCTGAGTTTCAGAAAAAGTGCCTGGGCAAAATGAAAGACGTGAGTACAAATGATGGCCGCACGGTCCTTTTTGTCAGTCACAATCTGGCTGCGGTCAAAACCCTATGTAGCCGCTCTGTCCTCATGTCTCAGGGTACGGTCAAGGATATCGGTGAGACCAATAGTATAGTGACGCAGTATGTGAAGCTAAACGCAGAGCACCTGACACGGCGCATAGAATATAAAGGCGAAGAAGCTGCTCCGGGCAATGATAAAATAAAAGTGCTACGCGCAGAGGTCACACCCGAGGTCATCTCAGTGGACGATACGATCACCATCTCCTTTGAGCTGCTGAACCTCACTCGCTTCAAAAAGCTGAAAGTAGCCTTTGACCTGGTCAATGCTAATGAACAAATAGTTTTTAGCACTGCTACATATATTACTATAGACGAGAAAGCTGTCGGCACAGCCCAATGCACTATACCGGGCAATTTCCTGAATGACGACATCTATTCTATCTGGTTTTACATGTTTACAGATGAGATGACTCATCTGCTGCTGCTGAAGGATATGCTTAATTTTGAGATCATAGATAAGAGCCGTGACTACGCATACCTGGGCAAAATAAACGGTGTGGTGCGACCTACATTACGCTGGCAAACCTCCGGATAAATTATTACCTTACCGCAAAGTGGTATATGAGTACAGAAGATGATCAGGCGAAGCCTAAGACCAAGGAGCCAATAGGCGATTGGATCTCCATTCCTTTTAATAAGCCCTACCTCTCCGGTGCGGAGACCGAGTATATCACTCAGGCGGTGACCTCCGGCAAAATCTCCGGTGATGGGCAATTCACTAAAAAATGTCACAAGTATTTTGAAGAGCGCTATGGTTTTCAAAAGTGCCTGCTGACCACATCATGTACCGATGCCTTGGAGATGGCTGCCATCCTCATCAATATTGAGCCGGGAGATGAGGTTATTATTCCATCATTCACCTTTGTCAGTACAGTCAATGCATTTGTACTCAGGGGTGCTAAAATAGTCTTTGCAGACTCAGAGGCGGGCTTCCCCAATATCGATGTATCAAAGATCGCATCGCTGATCACACCGCGTACCAAGGCGATCGTACCTGTGCACTATGCCGGGGTAGCGTGTGATATGGATGGCATCATGGCCCTGGCCGAGCAGCATGGCCTCTATGTGATAGAAGATGCCGCTCAGGCTATTGACTCCTTTTACAATGGACGTCCGTTAGGTAGCATAGGTCACCTGGCTGCATTCTCATTTCATGAGACCAAGAATATCATCTCCGGTGAGGGTGGTATGCTCGTGATCAATGATGCCAGATTTAATGAGCGCGCTGAGATCATACGCGAAAAAGGTACAAACCGCAGTAAATTTTACCGTGGAGAAGTAGATAAGTATGGCTGGGTAGACATCGGATCGTCTTTCCTGCCGTCAGAGATCATAGCTGCATTCCTCTTTGCCCAGCTGGAAAACCTGGATAAAATACAAGATAAACGGAAAGCCATCTGGCAAAAGTACTATGAGGGCCTGGCTCCGCTGCAGGGAGTGATCACGCTGCCGGACATCCACGCTCATGCTACTAATAATGCGCACATGTTTTTCATAGTGACGCAGGATCTGGCTACACGCACAGCCCTGATAGCCTGGCTGAAGCAGCATAATATATTGTCGGTATTCCACTACCTGAGCCTGCACAAAAGTGAATTTTATGCGAGCAAGCATGATGGCCGTGAGCTACCTTTTAGCGACCAGTACACAGAGTGTCTGATACGGATGCCATTCTACTATGATCTTGAGCTCTCACAGGTAGAGCTTATCACCAGCCTCATCAGGGATTTTTTCCAGAAAGAAAAAACTACTTCGGCTACTATCTCTGAAGCTGCAAAATCCTAGTACATGGCCTACCGCTACGAAAAGATCAGCCCTGACCATATCGATGACCTCATTTTTATTTATCGTGATGCATTCGGCTCAGAGGTAGACCGCAGCTATATCTATCACAAGCAGGACACCTCTGCATTTGGCCCCTCATTCGTAGGATACATAGCCTACTCAGAGTCTGGTGAGCCGGCGGCATTTTATGGTGTGTTCCCTTGCCTGCTATCGCTAGACGGCCAGAAATACCTAGCGGCCCAATCTGGTGATACCATGACGCATAGCAATCATCGGGGCAAGGGCCTATTCACCCAGCTGGCGCTGAAAACCTACGAGTACTGCCGCGAGGTGGGTGTGCATCTTGTGTTTGGCTTCCCAAATGAAAACTCCTACCCCGGATTTACTCGTAATCTGTCCTGGCAGCATTTTGACGACTTTCAGATATATCTGGTCCGCGTCTACACATTGCCATGGACAAGGTTAAAAAAGCTATTGGGACTGAGCACTGCTGCGCGCCAGCGCTGGGCACGGTTTATAGCGGGCCGGCACACTGCAGGTAGCCCCTTTGCCAACTCGGTGATAGAGTCCGGCATAGGTGGTATCGACCATAGCACAGATTTTTTCGCATACAAGTCTTATGGTCAGGCCTGGCTGCTACAGGTAGCCGGAGTCAATGTCTGGGTGAAGGCGGATGAAAATTTCCTGTACATCGGAGATATGGAGCGCTGCGATGAGGCCACTTTTGACCGCGCACTGTCCGCCCTCAAAAATACAGCACGCCTCATGGGCATCCCGCATTTGCGCTTTCAGTGCAGCCGTGGTGCCTATCACGAAGCAGGTTTTAAGAGGCATGGTACACTTTTCAATAAAACCTATCCCATAGGAGGGGTCAACTTTACAAATAGTATACCTATAGAGCGGCTTAAATTTACCCTGTCCGATAACGATACTTTCTGATGCGTCCTGAGCTCTCCATCATCATAGTGCAGTATAAGATACCCGAACTGCTGGCCAGATGTATAGACTCCCTCTATGCACACCATGGTGACGTGGCCATAGAGGTCATAGTGGTCAATAATGATACAGACGATATATCTCAGGAGCCCATCATGGCCCGGCACCCGGATGTAAAGTGGATAAACGCCGGATACAATGCCGGATTCAGCAGGGCAAATAATATTGGTATCATGCAGGCCACTGGCGACTATCTGCTGATACTCAATCCTGACACGGAGATCAAAGGAGATTTCCTGAGACAATTCTTATCAGCCTATCAGGCACTCGATAAAGATAATGGCCTCGGCTTGCTAGGCTGTCGCATCATTTCGAGTGTAGACGGTTCATTGCTGATAGGCAGTGGCAGGGGCTTCCCCTCACTGGCCAAGATCATAAGAGCCAATCCCGTCTACATCTACTTTCATCGAAAAAACGCAAAAGACAAGACAGCATTCTATGATCCATATAAAATGCACTATACGGATCATGAGATAGACTTTGTGAGTGGCGCATCCGTGATGATACGAAGAGACAAATTGGTAAACGGGAAGTTATTTTTTGACGAAGATTTCTTCCTCTATTCAGAGGATGTAGATTGGGCCCATAGGATAAAAAAAGCCGGGTATAGAAACTACTTCTGCGCCCAGATGGAGGTCTATCATGTCAACTCTGCCAGTACAGGCTTCTCGCCAGCCAAGATGGCCCAGATGCAGATATCCGCGTACCTCTATTACCTGAAGGCACACGGTATCCTGGCCTACCTGCTATATGGCTTGGTGCTCGGTCTCAATCATGTGATGAATATATACCTCCTGCGCCGTGCGGGACACACTGCAGAGTTGAGCGCAGAGCTGGAGCAGTACCATGTCTTTAGTCAGTACTTTTTCCCTATATTAAAGCAGTATTATTTCTCAAAACCTGCGGGCAGGCCATATTTGAAATATGATCCAAAAAATCAGAAATAGACTGTTTCGTGGCAAGGAGATCGCTCAGAAATTTGATGCAGTCCATGACCGGCTCAAGGGCATACGGACTCAGAGCGATATAGTAGCCCTCTATGGCTCACCCACAGGCCCGCACTGGCTCGGCATAGCCAATGCTACACAGGGGCTATACGGCGGCGCTGCCCTGGAGATCGCCCAGTCTTATTCCAATCCGGTATTCAGCCCGGAGCAGCTGGGCCGGATCTGTGACCAGATCATCGCATTAAAATTTCGTCGCGTCATCATCAGTGGCTTTGCAGCCTATTTCTTTCAGATCATAGACAGGCTGAGTGGCCACTGTGAGCTGCAGACCATCTATCATGGTACCATCAGCGAGCTGCACGATCAGGCGCAGCAGCATTTCATGCGTCAGCTGATCTCCTATGCACGTGCCGGCAAGGTGCAGGAGCTGTCCTTCGTCAGGAGTGGATTGGAGGAGGTTTTTATCCGGCTATATGGTCTCCATGCTACACACATACCGCTCCGCACACCAGAGATCCCGGCAGGTATAGTACCGATAGCGCTAGACCGCAGCAAGGTGCACATAGGCGTCTTTGGTGGTGATACATTCAATAAGAACCTGCACAATCAGGTGATCTATGCGCTGATGATCCCGGATACGGTGGTTCACGTTCTGGACGGGAGCAAGTTTGAATACCTGGGCCTCGGAGACCGCATCGTAGGCCACGGCACCCATATGCCCAAAGAAAAATTTCTAAGTGTGCTCGGCGCTATGACTGTGAACCTGTACATGTCCTACTCCGAATCATGGGGCCTGGTGGCCTACGAGAGCGAGGCCATGGGTGTACCGGCAGTGCGTATGGACCACATAGACTATTCTCAAAAGATAAAAGATGCCATAGCGGCAAGTAAGCAATAAGCAGGCCCTCTCACATCATGAAGGTACTCCATATCATCACAAATCTGCGCAAAGGCGGCGCCGAACGTATCGCAATAGATATAGTGCGTGAGCTGCATCTCCGCCCGGGTATCATCGTGCGGCTGGTACTACTCGAGGATAGAGTGGAGTATGATACCCGCGATATACAGGAGCTGATACACATCATTCCCGCTTCGGTATCGCTATCTGTGCTGCGCGGTGCTAGCTATGACATTGCTGCTCTGCAGAGATATGTAGATGATTTCGCCCCCCAGATCATCCATAGCCACTTGTTTATACCCGACCTGGTGAGCCGTAGCCTTATCTATCATGGTGCCAGGTGGTTTTCGCACTGCCACTGGAATACCAAAGAGCTGAAACGGCCACCGCTCATACCGATCAGCAGACAGCAGATCATAGACTGGCGCGTATACTGGTATATCATGCGCCTATACCAGCGATATGACAATCAATTCATCGCTATCTCTCAAAACGTAAATGATTTTTACAAAACCAATCTGCCCGAGCTGAGAGATAATGTACACTACCTGCCCAATGCAGTAAACCTGGCTGCATTCCGCAGGCCGGCCGGCACACCTCCCCTGCCTGCCCATCCTATACGGATCATGTCCGTAGGCCTGCTGAATGCCGGCAAAAACCAGGTGCTCCAGATAGAGATAGCGCGGGTACTACGGGACAGGGGTATAGCTTTTCACCTGGATATCTATGGCGATGGTCCCAGCCGCGACATGCTGCAGGCGCGGATCGATACACTCGGACTACAGGAGCATGTGACACTGGGCGGCGCTATATCTGACGTGCCGGCAGAGCTGGCCCGGCATACACTCTTTCTGCATACCTCGCTGGCAGAGGGCTTTGGGCTGGTGCTCATAGAGGCCATGGCTGCGGGTCTGCCCGTCATATCTCTGGATGGCGGGGGCAATGCAGAGCTGGTACATGATGGCCGAAATGGGTACATGCTCCGGACACAGGACCCTGAGGCCTTTGCTGACAGGGTCATTGTAGCCAGCAGTGATGACCACTACTCCGGCCTCTGCCAGGGTGCGCTGGAGGTATGCCAGCAGTATGACATAGCCCCCTATGTTTCAAAATTGTTAGATTTATACGCACGATAGTGGACCGCAGATCTACAGCACGCTGGCATGGCAGTAGCCTGTGCAGCCATACCAGCCTCGCAGTCCCTGCAGTGCAGATACCCTTAGAGTCATAGACCATGTGCGGAATAGCAGGCATCATAGACCATAGTACATCCCTGGATATCAGCGAGGCGCTGCTGAGGGACATGTCTTTCCCGTTGCGCTATCGCGGGCCTGATCAGGAGGGCTTTTTTGTACATAAAGATGGCTCCTGCCAGCTCGGCCTCGCGCACAAGCGTCTCAGCATCATCGACCTCAGTGAAAACGGCCGCCAGCCTATGCATAGCGCCGACTCCAGAGTCACCATCATTTTTAATGGCGAGATATACAACTACCTGGAGCTGAAAGCCAAACTATCTCAGGAGGGTTGTCGCTTTCGCACCACATCTGATACAGAGGTGATACTGGCGGCGTATCAGGCCTGGGGTATAGATCGGACACTCGATGCACTGGAGGGTATGTTTGCTTTTGCCCTGTATGACCACCAGACCACTGCTCTCATCATAGCCCGTGACCGGTTTGGAGAGAAGCCTCTCTACTATATGCATCAGGGCCAGAGGCTGGCCTTCAGCTCTGATATCCGCTCCTTTGATGCGATACCTGGTAGCAGGACCATAGATCAAGAGGCGCTCGGCTACTACCTCTCAGAGATGTGCACCCCCATAGACCGCAGCATCTGGCAGGAGATCAGAAAGCTGCCCCCTGCACACTATATCACATTCAGCACTGCCGGCCTGGATATCAAAAACTACTGGCAACCCGACTACCGCCATAAAATATCCATCAGCCTGTCAGAGGCAGTGGAGCGCTCTGAGGAGCTGCTGGTAGCCTCTATCAGGCGGCGCCTCGTGGCAGATACACCTGTGGGCTGCTTCCTCAGTGGAGGTATAGACTCATCGCTGGTCACACTGTTTGCCGCGCAAAATTACCATCAGCGCATTCAGACATTCTCCGTAGGATTTGAATACGAAAGCTTCAACGAGCTGCCATACGCGCGCCAGGTGGCCGACATCGTAGGCTCAGATCACCACGAGATCATCATCAATCCCAATGACCTCCATATAGCAGATGCACTGCTCACAGAGTATGGAGAGCCATTTGCAGACTCCTCTCAGATACCTACCTACTATGTATCAAAGTTTGCCTCCTCTATGGTCAAAGTAACGCTGGGCGGCGATGGAGGCGATGAGATATTTGCCGGGTACAAGACCTATAACCAGGGCCTGCGTATGCAGCAGTGGTACCACCGGCGGGCTCTGCGCCCCATCATGCAGGCGGCGGCGGCCATGGGCGTATCAAAGGGTGCCTATCTGGCTGGTGTCATGGGCAGAGATCCTGTCACACTCGCATCTGCACTCTACAGGAGCATGGGATTCAGTCCGGCGGATATGCACCTGCTCGTGCGGGATGATAAGGCAGTAGCAGAGGCAGCGGCCAGGGTCAATACGGCAGCTATCAGTGAGGGGCTGGCTCATGCAGGCACTATCTTTGACACTATCCTATACGCCAGTATCAAGACACGCCTGGTCAATGACTACCTGGTCAAAACAGACCGTGCTTCTATGTTTACATCACTGGAGCTGCGCACGCCTTTCCTGGATAGGCCGCTGCTGGATTTCGTTTCATCTTTACCTGCAGACTACCTGATCCACGATGGGGTCAATAAATACATTACTAAAAAGATAGCGGAGAAGTATTTCTCACGCGAGTTTATACACCGGCCCAAAATGGGATTCAGCATACCGATAGGGCAGTGGATGCGCGGCGAATGGAAAGCACACATAGCCGAGGTGATCCATACGCGCAATCCATACATACAGCTGGATGCTGCCTACATAAACCGCATCTGGGCAGAGCACCAGCAGGGCACACGGGATCATACCCACAGGATATGGATACTATATGTGCTAAACCGCTGGGCCGATAGGAATCAAAAAAAAGGATAACCCCATATGCCCCTCAAAAAGATCATCATACTGGCATATTTCTTCCCTCCGGCCAATTTTGCCGGGTCGTACCGCGTAGGCTCCTGGGCGCGCCACCTGCATAAATTTGGGTATTACCCCATTATCATTACCCGCTGCTGGAATACTGACCAGACTACTACCACCAGCCAGGTGGAGGACAATACGTTTCGTCACGAGCGGTATGATACGCATGAGGTATACCGTATACCATACCACAATAACCTGAGGGACCGCCTGCACACAAAATATGGAGACTCAAGGTTTGTGATACTGCGGAAGGCACTTACACTGATGGAGCTGATCTTACAGAACTTCATCAATGCAGCCATACCTTATCACAATCTTTATGACTTCGCGCTGGAGCTTTTGCAAAAGGAGAAGGACATCCGGTGCGTGATCCTGTCCGGACGGCCCTTTCAGTTATTCAAGTTTGGATATCTGCTACACCGCAAAACGGGGATCAAATGGATAGCAGATTACCGCGATGAGTGGAATACGCACCAGTGGCTACTGGATGAATCTCTCTCACGCCGCATCATCAGGATGCTGGAGTCCCGCGCCGAGAAAAAATGGCTGCGTACAGCGTCACTTTTCACTACCTGCTCGGATAACTGGGTCACGCAGATCAGCAGCTATATCGGTCGCCCCGGACGGGTAGTGCTCAATGGCTATGAGGATAACCTGATGGCTCAGCGAGGGCAGCAGCCATCGGCAGAGGCTATGACCATCGTACACAATGGCACAGTCTACTCATCGCAGCCTACTGAGATCTTTCTGGAGGGCTACAAGAAATTTATCGATACTCACCCGGGTGCCAGGGTGCAGTTACTTTTCCCGGGAGTAGATAATGATCCTGCTGAAGGCCACCGTATCCGTCAGGCCATGGCAGGCTACGAGCGCTACTACCAGACCACGCCCCGCATACCCAAAGACGAGCTGATCCGGATCATGTCATCGGCACATCTCTACCTGCTCATCGGCACGCAGGGGGTCAAGGGCCACCACTCCAGCAAGATATTTGAATACCTCGCTATGGGCAGGCCTGTGATACTCTGTCCTGATGATCATGATGTGATGCACGAACTGATGCAGGATACCAATGCAGGTTTTATAACCAGCACACCGGATGAGACAGCCGAGCTGCTCAGCGATATGTACCAGAAGTTTAAAGATGGGCAGCCTATCTCCGTAGCCATGAGGCCTGACAGGGTCGCTTTCTACTCACGTGAGAACCAGGCCGGAAGACTGGCAAAGATACTGGATGAGGTGACAGGATGATAGATCGTATACCGGGAAACCATAGCTGGCGCGATTACTGTCGAATACTAGCTTTATTTTACTAAGTTTATTACTCAATAGTCCGAATTTTTCAGAAATGTCCAACAAGAGATTTGCGCTCATAGGCGCCGCCGGATATATCGCCTCCCGCCACCTGAAGGCTATCAAAGACACCGGAAACACACTCGTGGCCGCACTGGATAAATTTGACAGCGTGGGGATCATGGATAGTTTTTTCCCGGATGCTGATTTCTTTGTAGAGTTTGAGCGTTTTGACCGTTACGTAGATAAGCTGCGGAGGGACAAAACTCCTGTAGACTATGTCTCTGTCTGCACGCCAAACTACCTGCATGATGCACATATCAGATTCGGCCTGCGGAGTGGTGCAGATGTGATATGCGAAAAGCCGCTGGTGCTCAATCCATGGAATATAGATGGCCTCAGAGAATATGAAAAGGAGACAGGCAAAAAGGTTTACAATATCCTCCAGCTCCGCCTGCACCCCGCTATCATAGCGCTGCGTGAGGAGGTGGCCAATGCTCCTAAAGACAAGATCTATGAATTTGACCTGACCTATATCACCTCACGGGGCCACTGGTACTATACCAGCTGGAAAGGGGACGTATCCAAGTCCGGAGGTATAGCTACCAATATCGGTGTGCACTTCTATGATATGCTGTCATGGATATTCGGTGAGGTGAAAAGAAACATCGTACACGTGCATACGCATGACCGTGCGGCTGGCTATCTGGAGTTTGACCGCGCGCGTGTCAGGTGGTTTCTGAGTATCAACTCTGATACGATACCCGCTGAGCTGCAGGCCGCCGGCAAGCGTACCTACCGCTCTATGAAGATAGAGGGTCGTGAGATAGAATTCAGTGATGGATTCACAGACCTGCACACCCGCAGCTACGAGCAGATACTGAGTGGAGACGGATTTGGGCTCATGGAGGCACTGCCATCTATACAGATAGTACATGATATCCGCCATCAGGCACCTATAGGGCTGCAGGGAGACTATCACCCATTTGCAGCGCAGGAGCAGGCGCCCCACCCTTTTCATTCATAAGTAGCGAGATCACTCATGTGCGGTATAGCCGGCTTTTTTTCTATTCATAAAACATGGTCTGAGGCAGACCTGCGGAGTATGACCGACTGCCTCTCTCACCGGGGGCCGGATGCCGATGGTTTCTATCTGGATCGTGAGCAGGGATTGGGGCTGGGCCATCGCAGGCTCAGTATCCTGGACCTCAGCACAGCAGCCAATCAGCCCATGCCATCGCAAAGCGGCCGGTACCAGATCTGCTTCAACGGGGAAGTATATAACTACCGCGAGATAGCTCATCAGCTCAGTATTCAGACGCATACCACCTCAGATACAGAGGTTATCCTGGAGGCTTTCGCACTGCGCGGCCCTGACTTTGTACACTTGCTGAATGGCATGTTTGCCATAGCTATATATGATACACAGGAGCACGCGCTATATCTGTTTAGAGACCGCCTGGGCGTGAAGCCTATCTACTATTATGCGCAGGACGGACATTTTGCATTCGCCTCAGAGATCAAAGCGCTCCTTCGCCTGGATCAGGTCAGCCAAAGCAAGCGCACCGACCACCAGAGTGTATACAATTTCCTTTACGCAGGATACATCCCGGGCCCAAATACCGTTTATACAAATATCTCCCGGCTACCCTCCGGCAGTTATGCTGTAGTGAAAGGAGGCAAGATGACCGTCAAAAGTTATTGGCAGCCCGAAGAAAAGATCACAGCAACTAAGGTCAGCGACTTTCAGACAGCCAAAGGCATGCTGAATGAACTGCTCAGCAGCTCGGTAAAGTACCGTATGATCAGTGATGTGCCTTTTGGCGTATTTCTCAGTGGAGGCATAGACTCCAGTACTGTAGCTGCTATCGCACAGAGTGTGTCAGAAGAAACCATCAAGACTTTCTCCATAGGAGTCAAGGATGATAAGATGGACGAGTCCGCCTATGCGCGCCGCGTATCAGAGCATCTCGGTACCGAACATTACGAGTTTATAGTATCTGAGAAAGAATCCCTCGAGCTGGTAGACCGGATACTCACCGCATATGATGAGCCATATGCAGACTCATCTGCTATCCCTACTATGCTCGTATCGCGCCTGGCGCGCCAGCATGTCACTATGACGCTGAGCGGAGATGGAGGTGACGAGCTCTTTATGGGCTATGGTGCCCATGCATGGGCAGAGCGGCTAGCCATGCCAGGTGTACGCACGCTGCGCCAGCCTATCCGTGCAGCGCTGAGCCTGATGAGCAATCGCTACAAGCGGGCAGCAGGCATATTTGACTACAAAGATGAAGCCCATATCAAGAGCCATATCTTTTCCCAGGAGCAGTATCTCTTTTCTGAAAAAGAGCTCCATCAGCTCATGCAGCCGGGCCATATTCAGCCACTCATTTTCGACGAAGATCTAAGTGATCTCCCTCGAAAGCTGTCTGCAAAAGAAGAGCAGGCGCTTTTTGATATTAAATATTACCTGAAAGATGACCTGCTGGTCAAAGTGGACGTGGCCAGTATGCAGTTTTCGCTCGAAGCGCGTACACCATTTCTGGATTACAGAGTAGTAGAGTTTGCGCTCAATCTGGATGAACATCTCAAAGTAAATAACGGAATAAGTAAATTCCTCCTTAAAGAATTACTTTACGATTATGTGCCGAGAGAATATTTCGCGAGGCCTAAAAAGGGCTTTTCCATCCCGCTCATCCGCTGGCTACACAAGGACCTGAAATACCTGCTGGACAAATATCTCTCCAAGGCAAACGTGGAACAGGCCGGATTTGTAAAATATGAACCTGTAGCTGCACTGCTACACAGATTTGAGGCGGGTGAAGACTATCTCTATAACCGTCTCTGGGCACTGATGCTCCTGCACAAGTGGGCGCAATAAATCAAATGCATCATGGCAGACCAGAAGGCACTCTATATCTCTTATGATGGCATGACTGACCCATTGGGCAGGTCACAGGTCATACCTTACCTCATCGGCCTGTCTGCTACAGGTATCCGTTTTTCATTGATGAGCTTTGAGAAGCCAGAGCGCTACGACAAAGGAAGCAAGGCGATAGCTGATCTGCTACAGGCTCATAATATCAGGTGGCTGCCACAGCATTATACCAAGAGGCCTCCTATCCTATCTACCCTTTGGGACATATGGCAGATGCGCCGCGTTGCAGTACTGGAGTATGAGCGTGAGCCGTATGACATAGTGCACTGCCGCAGCTATATCAGTGCACTGGTCGGCCTCTGGCTCAAGAAGAAATACGGAGTGAAAATGATCTTTGATATGCGTGGCTTCTGGGCAGATGAGCGCATAGACGGCGGCATCTGGCCGAGAGATAAGCAGCCGTACAAAACCATCTACGAGTTTTTCAAGAAAAAAGAAAAGGAATACCTGCTCACCGCAGACCAGGTCATCAGCCTCACTGACAATGCACGCCAGGAGATGCAAGGCTGGAAACTACGCACTGCACTACTTCCCATTACTGTCATACCCTGTTGCACAGACCTTAGTAAATTTGACCCGAAGAAAATAGATGAATCCCGCCGGCAGGCATTAAAGGCCGAACTCGGTATTGATGACCAGGACATCGTGATGTCCTATCTCGGATCACTTGGCACCTGGTATATGCTGGACGAGATGCTGGATCTTTTCGCTGCAGCGCTCACTGCGCGCCCTCATTTGAAGTTCCTCTTTATCACAGCAGATGCACCATCCTTAGTCTATGAAAAAGCTCAAAAGAAGGATATCCCGGCAGACAGGATCATCGTAAGAGAAAGCCCCTACGACCAGGTGGCCACTTTCCTCAGCCTGTCACAGATCGCTATATTCTTTATTAAACCTGCCTACTCCAAAAAAGCCTCCTCTCCTACCAAGCAAGGTGAACTGATGGCCATGGGTATACCCCTGATCTGCAATAAGGGAGTAGGAGACGTAGACCACATCATAGAAGATACGCAGGCTGGTATCGCACTGGATGGTTTCACTGCATCAGACTATAGCTATGCAGCCTCCCAGATAGATCGCCTGCTGGCTATTGATCACGAGCACATACAGCAGGGCGGCTACCGCTATTATGCATTAGCCGAAGGCGTGAAGAGATATAAGGCAGTATACGATAAGCTGAAGGATACAGTGGTATGAAGAAGATTTACTTTATAGTGCCATATCCCCATGGGGAAGCCCCGTCACAGCGCTTCCGCTTTGAGCAGTACTATACAGCGCTCTCGGCCCATAGCTTCTCTTTTCATATCAGCGCCTTTCTGGATCATGACACGTGGCATATCCTGTACAGGCAGGGGCATACTGCTGCCAAAGTACTCGGTATACTGAGGGGACTCTGGCGCCGCTGCGGTGACCTGCTGCGCATACCGGGATATGACTTTGTCTTCATACACCGTGAGGCTACTCCTATCGGCCCGCCCGTATTTGAATGGATCATAGCTAAGATACTAGGCAAGAAAATAATATACGACTACGACGATGCCATCTGGCTCTCCAATACATCTGCACACAATAAAATAGCGGCTGGTCTCAAGTGGCATAGCAAGGTAGCCTCCATATGCCGCTGGGCATGGCGCGTATCCTGTGGCAATGACTACCTGGCAGACTATGCCCGGCAGTATAACAGCCGCGTAGTGGTCAACCCAACGACTATAGACACAGAGCACCTGCACAACCAGGTGAAAGACCAGCACACCGACCGTATAGTGATAGGCTGGACGGGCACCCACTCTACGGCGCAGTACCTGGACCACATCATACCTATACTCGCCCGCCTGGAGCAGCAGTATGATTTTACCTTTATGGTCATCTCAAACCGCAAACTAAAAGCTGATCTGCGCTCACTACACTATAAACATTGGAATAAGGACACTGAGATAGCCGACCTCCTGCAGTTCAATATAGGACTCATGCCTCTCACAGATGACCAGTGGGCACGCGGCAAATGCGGCTTTAAGGCGCTGCAATACATGAGCCTCGGCATACCGGCGCTCGTATCACCCGTAGGTGTCAATACGCAGATAGTAGACGATCATGTGAATGGGATGATCTGTGCTACAGACCAGGACTGGGAGCGGGCTATCACCACCTACCTGGCAGATGCGGGCCAGCGCATACGCGCAGGAGCTGCAGCACGCAGCCGGATAGAAGAAAACTACTCCGTAAGGAGCAACACAAGAAATTTTCTAAACCTATTTAGCTAATCCTCTCCGGGACTTAGGGCTATCATGCGCAGCATGATAGTTGGCGAGTACTAATGCGAGCATGAAAAAAGGAAGTGCCGGTATCTTGTACCTATCCAGTGCACCAAAGTTGTAGCTCGTAAATCCCGCTACAAACGAATAAAACAAACTGAATGTAAGAGAGAAAAGGATCAGGGGATCCTTGGTGATGGCCGATATACCACTCAATCTTGCCTTGACCAGCGTATAAACCAGGTAGATCAGAAAAAAGAGGCTCTGCAAAGCAGTAATAAGCTGAAACCCGGAGTGCGCCTCTGTCAGGTATGGCCTGAAAAGAGTAACGTTGATAGCCTTCGGGAAAACCTTTATAAGGCTCGCAGTACTATAGTCTGTGATGCCGAGGTCGTAGGCCGAGCCGCCCAGTGATCCATGCCAGCTCTGAAATCCTTCAGCCTTTTGCTGTAGTGCCTCCGCACTCAGCTTCTCATCTGTACTCATTACACGGCCTACCCCCAGGATGATCACTGTCGTAGAGATAGCCAGCAAGAAAGGGAATGAAATAGCCTTGATCGTATCACTTTTGATGATACGGTCCCGAAACTCGGCAAAAAGCCAGAACCCCAGGCACGGAATGAGAATGATCAGGAAGAATAACCGGATGCTGTACATGAGGTACAATCCTAAGAAGAGCCATAAAAATTGTCCTATACCTAGTTTGCGCAGGATAAATATCTGGTAGATGTGATACGTCACCAGAAATAGCCCTCCCAGTGTCAAAGTGTCTTTGAAAACACCACTACCCCAGAAGAACACAGACGGAATATAGAATAGACAATAAGAAAAGCGTTTTATCAGTTTGTCATCAGGGTATATATCAGCGAGCAGCGTGAAAAACTTCCAGCTACTATAGAGGGAAAAAATGCTGAAGTAAATTGAGATCACTGGATAGGAGTCAAATGAAAATAGATTGACAAAAGATGTGATCCGGACTATGGTCCATGTAGTGGGGTCATAGATGAATGGGAGGAAGTCATACTGTACCAATTCCGGGTAGATCCAGACCGGCATGGCACTGAGCAGATGTATACCATCCAGAGGATGGCTGCGGAATACGGAATAGATAAAGCTGGCCGAGGTATAAAACTCCATCGTATCACCACCACGGTAGTAATACTGGTACACCAGGCCCGAGGCTATCGCACCAAACATCTTCAGCGTCAGTGCCGGGATAAAATACTTACGCAGGTCTTTGCGTATCCTGCCTTTTACAAAACTATTAGCCAGAGCGTATACCAGAAGGATAAACAGCGGTGCGAGCACCAGATCGCGAGGCTCCAGGTACTGGTATAGATAGGAATGTTGGTAGAACTTATTCAAGCTATATATCGCATGCACTAATGTGCCATACAATGATACACAAAAAAAATGGCCGCACCTTTCGGTAGCGACCACTTTTGAACCTATGAAAACGTAATGCTAAGATAGCAATATTCTGATTATCAAGAAGTTTTTTATTGCGCCAGGTACCAGTCCTCGCTACCGCTGTAGAGGTGCAGATTTTTGGCAGAGTGCTCTTTTATCTCGTACTGTACTGCATCCAGGGAGTCATTGGTCTGGAGGTATTTGTTACCATTGATCAGTACCCAGGCACCTCTCACATCATTATAGTGTACGAATGGTACTATCGCGCTGGTCGTGATCGTACTGTCAAATACGATGGTCATGGTAGTGGAGTCAAAATGCTGTATGCTATCTACGGTAGTGACCGTACCGATACGATTATCTGTCCATGTCTTATGGTATTTACCATCAGCGGTAAAGTTCCATTGGAAGATCGTGTGAGTAGTATCAAAGGTACGGGTCTGGTCCCTGCCGTCTACCACATATTTTGACACATGCCAGTTGCCTGTTATGTCATTGACCAGTTTTTTCTCATTGCAGCCCATGATGGCCAGTGAGAGCACCGCAGAGAGGATGACTATCGTTTTTTTCATGCTTGAGTCGCAGTAGTGGCTGATTATTGAAATTTCCTGAGATAGCGGCCTTCCTTGTCCTTAAACAGCTCTACGTGATTGCCTGTCAGGTTAAAGATCGTATACGTCGAGGCTTTCTGAGCTGTATCCGTCAGCACCAGCTGGCCGTAGCTATTCTGAAATGCCCAGGTACCCGTCTTTATATTAGAGTCTATACCCTGCGGATTCATCTCCAGGTACTTGCCATCTCCGGTGAAGGTGATGCTGTAGTTTTGGAATGAATCTCCCACCAGGTGCGTCTGGTCCACGTTATCACGGGTGATCTTGTAGATAAACCACTTGCCTGTCAGGTCATTGACATACTCCGTCTGATGGGAGCAGCCCACGAGCAGCAATGCGCCGGCCAGTATCCAAAATGCCTTCTTCATCCTTGATTATGTATTGGTTTTAGCTAAGATATTCTTAAAAATATAAATAATCCCTTGCTTCTGGGTAAATATAGCTCATTGCCCGACTTCCTCAAAGCTTCCTTTGCTTTTGTTTTTCCTCACATTATCCCAGGTGAAGTATTTACCATTCATAGCCACATAGACACCAGGCGGCAGCGACTGTACAAAGGCCAGCGCAGTGCCCAGGTTGAATAGGCCATCTGAGCTGCCAAATTTATAGGGGATCATAGCCCCTGTCAGTACGATGGTCTTATCCTTGACCACCTGTCCCAGCGCCCGTGCGGTCACCTCCATGGTATCTGTACCGTGGGTGATCACGATGCTCTTCTCCTCGCACTTCTGGCAGGCATTGACTATCAGCTCGCGGTCCTGATCGGTCATCTCCAGGCTGTCTATCATCATGAGGGTGCGGATGCTCACATCCAGCCCGCAGCGGCCCAGCTCGAGTATCTCCGGCAGGTGTGTATCATTGAAGTACAGCCGTCCGTTGATCTCGTCATATTCCTTGTCAAAGGTGCCGCCGGTGATAAATATCTTGATGCCCATAGTAGTACGTGTACACCTGCAAGATTGCAATTATCCCAATACTGTCAAAATCACAGTATACACCCCTATGGATACGGGTGGCGGCACAAATAGATGCCTCAGGAGCTATAAAAATTAAGTGTTAATTCAGACAGAAGTAGTAGCTGACAGGATTGGTCAGTATGGTGCTGGCCTTGGCGCGGTCCAGGTGAAACACTTGCCGGCGCAGGCGAAAGGTGATAAAGGTCCGCTCGGGATCATTGTCTATCACGCGGATCAGGTCACCCGGGAAGCAGCCCGCGTCAAACAATTGTTCGATCAAGTGCTTGTCGGTCAGGTCTACGATATAGCCAAACTCCCCGCGGAGCAGGTCGGATAAGGGTCTCATGTCTTAATAACTTAGGTGTAAGGGGTCTAACACTGGTAAGATAGTAGCTCCGATCACCTTTGTCAATAGTGGGTTTTTCCACAGCCGGATCAGTGCTTCAGCCTGTGCCCGCCAAACTTGGGGCAGTCGCACTTATTGGCAGCGCAGCCTGTACTGGTAGCAGCAGTAGCAGTGAGCAGGATCGCAGCGATAGCCACTATCAGGGCACGGGTGCAAAAACGAGGTGCAGACATAAGGAGTAAAGATTGGTTTTAGTTACTTTAGCACGTCTGTAGTGTAAACGCGGCCCGGCAAATTTAATTATCCGTTGGAAGAAAACATCAAGCATAAAAAATTCCTGATCTGTGTGCTAAACTGGGGTATAGGCCACGCCAGCCGCATGATCCCCGTCATACAGCTGCTGCGCCGCTACGGCCAGACTGTCTACCTGGCCAGCGATGGAGATGCACTGGCGCTGCTGCGCCGCGAGTTTCCGGATATAGAGTACTGCGTACTGCCTGCCTACGACCCTGTGTACCAGAGCGGCGAGAGCGGCATGCTGCCCAAGATGATCTCCCAGATCCCAAAGTTCTCAAAGGCGATCCGTCAGGAGCATGTGATAGTAGAGCGGCTGATCCGTGAGAAACGGATCGACATCGTGATCAGTGACAATCGCTACGGCTGTTATTCTCATCGTGTCAAAAGTATCCTCATCACGCATCAGCTCACTATACAGATGCCGGATATGCTGGACTTTCTCGGCGCCTTTGTCAACTATTACAACCGTCAGCAGATCAAGAATTTTTACCGCGTCTGGGTGCCGGATTTCAAAGATGGGCGCAACCTGACCGGTGCACTCTCCGCATCCGGTAGTATAGACAGGCGCTACATAGGTCAGCTCTCCCGTATGCATGAGCTACCGGGAGTGGAGCAGCGGTACGATATCATGGCACTGATATCCGGACCGGAGCCCCAGCGCTCAAAATTTGAAGACATCCTCCGTGCCCAGCTGCAGGAGTATACCGGCACCTCCCTGCTGGTACGCGGCAAGCCTGACGGCACCAGTGAGATCCGGACCGAGGGGCGGCACAGTGAGGTAGACTACCTCGGCTCCGACCAGCTGAACCTGGCACTACAGCAGACCGGCCTCGTGGTGTGCCGCTCAGGCTATAGTACTATCATGGACCTCGCACGCCTGGGCAAAAGCGCGATATTTGTACCTACACCGGGCCAGACCGAGCAGGTCTACCTGGCACGGGAGCTGGAGAAGCGCGGCATCGCACTCTATAGGGAGCAGCGCGACTTTCACCTGGGCCGCGCGCTGGGCAAGGTGAAGCTCTACAGCGGATTCAAGAGTGCCAATTATGAAAATGACGTACTGGAAACCGCCATCCTCAAATTGCTGAAATGATCTATCAAAGAGCCATCAAGCTGATCAAGAGCTTTGGCTATGCCTGGCAGGGCATAGTGGTGGCCACGCGTGAGCAGCTTAATATCAAGATACACTGGCTGGCCATCATCTGTGTGTGCATAGCCGGCTGGTACTGGCATATACCGGTGCAGGAGTGGTGCTGGATCATCCTCTGCTTTGGTATGGTGCTGTGCGCAGAGCTATTCAACTCTGCCATAGAGGACCTGGTCAATTTCATCTCACCCGGCCATCACCACCTGGCCGGCAAAATAAAAGACATAGCCGCCGGTGCGGTGCTCGTCACCGCTATAGCTGCAGCACTCATCGCTTTCCTTATCTTTAAAAAATATTTGCCATTCATATGAAGAAGTTTCTTGCATTACTCCCGCTTATAGCTATCACAGTCATCCTCCACGGGCAGGACTACACAGGCGCCCTCCGCACTGAGTACAAAGACGAAAACGGCAGGCAGAATAACGCCGAGATCTTTGTGAAAGGAGGCAAATGCTATATCCGCAAAGTAACCGGCGGAGCCAGGTATGCCGCCTATATCCTGGATCTGACCAATCACAGCCTCTCCTGCCTCAATGACCAGGGCAATAAAACCGCAGTGGTATTTGATATAGACAAAGTACTGCCGCTGTATGAGAAGAATGGCTACGTACCCGGATACAAAGTGCACAATACACAGGCCTACCACAATACCGGAGCCACAGAGAAGATAGGCGATCAAACCACTACTGTCAAAAAAGCGACCAGCGATAGTTTCTTCTATGAGATCAAGACTGCCGATATCAAGATCAATATGCAGCGCCTCATACCTGTCCTGCGGCTGGCGGGTTTCTGGGGTCAGGCAGAGGATGGCAATAATGTGATCCTGCAGAGCAAAGTGACCAACCGCAAAACAGCAAAGATCAGCAGCACTACTATGGTAGCTATCAAGATGGACCCGGAGTCAAAGCTCTTTGAAGTGTCCAAAGAGTACCAGATAGTGGACATCAATAAGTTTATGGCAGACCAGTCTCACAATGCCAAGATGGCTGATTTTGTCCGCGGCTTCGTAGGTATCTGATACCGGCCTGACTATTCAGTAGCTGCAGAGATGTGGCCCTCTGCATCCGGTCCTGTCACATCAGGAGCCTGCTCCACAGTCACAGTATTTCCATCTATAGTACTCTCCCCTACAGGATGCTGGAAGAAGGTACGATGGAAGATGATAATGATCGCCACCCCTATCGTGATAGCAGCATCAGCTATATTAAAGATCGGGCGGAAGAACTCGTAAAACTCACCCCTCCATATAGGAAACCAATCAGGGAATACACCATGTATCACCGGAAACCATAGCATGTCTACCACATTGCCACGCAGGAAGCCTGCGTAGCCGCCGCCCTTTGGGAAGAGCTCTGCCACACGGCCCACACTATCTGTAAAGATCAGGCCATAAAAGGCGCTGTCTACCATATTGCCTATCGCCCCCGCCAGTATCATAGCGCCACTGTAGATCAGGCCCGGATGGTATTTCTCTTTGATCAGGCTGCGCAGCATATAGATGATAAAGCCGATAGCTACCAGGCGGAAGAGTGACAGCAGCAGCTTGCCATACTGAGATGGCAGCTCCATGCTGAATGCCATACCAGAGTTTTCTATAAAGTGGATGCGAAACCAGCGCCCAGCTACGAGTATCTCCTCCCCCTCTATCATATGTGTCTTGATGATTACCTTGACCAGCTGATCCAGAAAAACGAGTAGTACTACTATGATAATGGCATTTCTGCTTGTCTTGTTCATGCTTAGTTGAGTTGCACGCTTACCTTCAGCGTAGAGTCATTGAATTCTATTTCATCATAGTCGGCCAGTGTCTCCACCAGCTCGATCTTATTGGCCAGTATCTCATTGGCTATATAGTCATGATACCGGGCCAGTGCAGCCTCCAGAGATGGCTCCCGCACCACTGACACACGTATGCGGTCCAGCACCTGAAAGTCTTTGTCCTTCCTGATGTTCTGCACCTTATTGACAAACTCGCGGGCCACACCTTCATTGCGCAGGTCGTCGGTGATATTGACATCGAGCGCTACGGTCAGCGGGCCGTCATTGGCCACGAGCCAGCCTGGTATGTCTTCTGATATAATCTCCACATCCTCCGCTGTCAGGTCAAATGACTGGCCATCCAGCGTCAGCTGGTATGCCTTATCCGTTTCAAACCGGGCGATGTCATCTTGCGTGAAAGCTACGATAGCCTCCTGCACCAGTTTCATCTTTGCCCCGGCTTTCTTGCCCAGTGATTTGAAGTTTGGCTTTGCCTTCTTCTTTACGATGCCTACGGTATCGGTCACATATTGTATCTCCTTCACGTTCACTTCGCTCAGGATGTAGCTTTCTACTTTCTCCAGCTGCGCTTTCATCTTGAGGTCCAGTACCGGTATCAGCACTTTGCTGAGTGGCTGACGCACCTTGATGAGCACTTTTTTGCGGAGTGACAGGATGAGTGATGTGAATCGCTGCGCCAGCTCCATACGCTCCTCCAGGTCTTTGTCTACGAGGCTTTCATCAGCTTTGGCCAGCAGGGTGAGGTGCACGGATTCGATCTGATGATCCCCGGTCACATTCCTATACAGCCAGTCGCTAAAGAACGGCGACACCGGGCTCATGAGCTGCGCCACTACATAGAGGCACTCATGCAGCGTCTCATAGGCTGCCTGTTTGTCGCGGCCCATCTCGCCCTTCCAGAAGCGGCGGCGTGAGAGGCGCACATACCAGTTTGACAGGTGCGCATCTACGAATGCTTCTATAGCACGTGCGGCACGTGTAGGCTCGTAGTCCTCGTAGTAACCCGTCACCTCTTTCACCAGAGACTGCAGCTTGGATATGATCCAGCGGTCCAGCTCCGTACGCTCTGTCATGGGCACGAGCTGGGCGCGGTCTACTTTGAAGCCATCGATATTAGCATACAGCGCAAAGAAGCCATACGTATTATACAGCGTACCAAAGTGCGCACGCGTCACCTCCTCTATCCCCTTGAGGTCAAACTTGAGGTTATCCCATGGATCGCTATTGCGTATCATGTACCAGCGCGTAGCATCGGCGCTGTATTTCTCTATCGTCTCAAATGGCTCTACGATATTGCCCAGGCGCTTGCTCATCTTTACGCCATTCTTGTCCAGCAGCAGGCCGTTTGACACTACATTCTTGTATGCCACTGAGTCAAACAGTGCCACACCGAGCACATGCAGGGTAAAGAACCAGCCACGTGTCTGGTCCACGCCCTCTGCTATGAAGTCGGCCGGGAAGCCGCCGGCCCCCATACCCCCAAAGGGGGCTTCAGAGGCGCCCACCTTAGGTAGGGTCGGCCTTTGAGCGAGTTCTTTTGAAATCGTACTCAATACACCATCGATCCCGCCGATGACTTCTTCATTGGTAAATCGTACGACTTTGTAGCCAAGGTTCTTAAGAAGACCTGTACGGGCCTTATCAAATTCGATCTGATCGGGATCATTATGATAGCCACCATCTACCTCTATTACAAGTTTCTTCCCTATACATACAAAATCAACAATAGACTCCTGTATGATATGTTGCCTCCTAAACTTATAACCGCTTAGTTTTTTGCCACTGAGTTGAGTCCAAAGGATTTCCTCTGCGTCTGTAGGCTGATTGCGGTTTGAAGAGGCACGCTCTTTCAGGATTTTGTAGGAATGAGGGTTAGCCGTTTTCCACCTGCTGGCCGCATTTGCTTCATCGGTCTCGGGGTCAGTTCCCCCTTTGGGGGTCAGGGGGCCAAATGGCCAGTGCCACTGCGCATACGGCATAGCACCCGAGTCAAACCACACATCTATCAGGTCAGCCTCGCGGTACATAGGCTGGCCGCTGTCAGATAGCAGCACCATCTCATCTACGTGCGGCTTGTGCAGGTCTGCGAGGTCGGTGTTCTGCTCTTTGCCATCCGGCGTCTTGATGCCGGCAGCTATTGCCTTTTCCACTTCCTTTTTCAGCTCTTCTATAGAGCCTATGCACTTTTCCTCTTTGCCATCTCGTGTGCGCCAGATAGGCAGCGGTGTGCCCCAGTAGCGCGAGCGGGAGAGGTTCCAGTCTACGAGGTTCTCCAGCCACTGGCCAAATCGGCCCTCACCTGTATAGGCAGGCTTCCAATTGATCGTTTTATTCAGCTCTATCAGGCGGTCCTTGATAGCAGTGGTCTTGATAAACCAGCTATCGAGCGGGTAGTATATCACCGGCTTGTCCGTGCGCCAGCAGTGCGGATAGGTATGCTCGTACTTTTCTGATTTGAAGAGTTTGTTGTCCTTTTTCAGTTTATCTACCAAGCGGATGTCTACATTGAGGTAGGTATCCCGGCGTTGCTTTTGCGCCTCCATTGCCTTCTCTTCTTCAGACAGGTAGCCTTCTTTCACAAACTCACCAGAGAACTCACCCACGCCATCCGTAAAACGTCCCTGCTCATTGACCAGCAGGAAGTCTGTCACGATGCCGTTTTGCTTTGCCACACGCATATCATCTGCACCGTGTACCGGCGAGATATGTACCACACCTGTACCATCTGTAGTGGTCACAAAGTCTCCCGCTATCACGCGGAATGCATCACCCTTGGGCTGCGAGAACGGGAAGAGCTGCTCATACTTCACACCTACCAGGTCAGCGCCTGTACCTACATCTTTGCGGTCTCGTATTTCCAGGTTATTCCATGAGAAAACTTTCTCTACCAGATCAGCGGCGAGTATCACACTCACCTCCTGCTTGCTGTAGAAATTGACAGTTTTGACCTTGACATATTTCACGCCCGGCCCTACGGCCAGTGCCACATTAGACGGCAGTGTCCACGGTGTAGTGGTCCATGCCAGTATGCGTACATCCTCATCGGCGCTGTCAAAGAGTGAAGCAGACTTGTCATCCTTCACTACCTTCCACATACCTACTGCGGTGATATCCTTCACATCGCGGTAGCAGCCAGGTTGATTGAGCTCCGCTGCGCTCAGACCCGTGCCCGCCGCTGGCGAGTATGGCTGTATGGTAAAGCCTTTGTACAGGAGGCCCTTTTCGTAAAGTATCTTGAGCAGCGCCCAGAGTGACTCGATATAGGTATCATCACAGGTCACATACGGATGCTCCATATCTACCCAGTAGCCCATCTTGGCGGTGAGGTCCTGCCATATATCCGTGTATTTCAGTACATCTGCGCGGCAGTGCTTATTGTACTCCGCTACAGATATCTTGGTGCCTATGTCCTTCTTTGTGATGCCGAGTTCCTTCTCTACATTCAGCTCTATAGGCAGGCCGTGCGTATCCCAGCCGGCCTTGCGCTCTACACGGTAGCCCTGCAGCGTCTTGAACCGGCAGAAGAGATCCTTGATAGTCCGGCCCATCACGTGGTGGATACCCGGCTTGCCATTGGCAGAGGGTGGGCCTTCGTAGAAGATAAAGCGCTTGTCCTCAGAGCGGGATGTCACGCTCTTTTCAAATATCTTATTGTGCTCCCAAAACAGCTGAATATCCTTCTCCATAGATGGGAGGTGGAGCTGGGAGTACTCAGGATAGCCGGGGCTGTCAGTGTTTTTGGGTTTCATTTTGAGATAAATATGATCGCTGTGTGATATGAATAAAACAGCCAGCCCGCTGGGGCTGACCGCCTTTTATGGCCGCCAAAAATAGGCAAAAATCCTGTACCTGTACAGGCTATATACCGTGCCGCTACCCGCCCTCTGCCCGTGGCTAACGTCTGTACTGCCAATATTATAGCCCGGCATATACTATCGGTGGCGAATCACCGTTAGAGACGGGATTTTTAGATACTTTAGTCACATGAAGAAGACCCTTTTGAGTTTTGGTTTCTCCCTGCTGCTGGCCTCCGGCCTCATGGCCCAGCAGCGCCCACTCGGCACCTGGGAGAGCTTCCCTCCGTACAATAGCGCCCTGCAGGTAGTGCAGAGCGATGACAGGATATACTGTGCGGCGGAGTACTCCGTCTTTTATGTGGACAAAGCAGATGGCAGCACGACACCGCTCACCAAGACGACAGGACTAAGCGATACCAAACCCACGCATCTCGCCTATCACGCGGCCAAGAATACCCTGGTGATCACATACAATACCAGCAATATAGACCTGCTGGTGAACGGCACTGATCTCTACAATATACCTGACATCAAAAACACTAACGTAGGCAGCTCCAAGACGATCAATGATGTGGAGATCATAGGTCAGTATGCCTACCTGGCTACAGATCTCGGTATCTCTGTGCTGGACCTGGATAAAAAGGAGATAAAGGAAAACTATATCATAGGCGATACCGGCCAGTCGGTGAAGGTATACAGCATCACTTCTGACGGCACTACCATCTTCGCCGCTACGGACCAGGGCGTCAAGTCAGCTCCCCTCTCCTCCAGCAATCTGCAGAACTATACTAACTGGACCATCTACCTTCCGGCCAATGGCCTGCCCCGCGGCGCAGCCTCCCTCGTAGGGCAGATAGGCGGACGCTTCTATGCAGTAGTGGCAGATAGCCTCTATGTGCTCAGTGGAGGCACTTTCACCGGTATCAGGTACGACGCAGGCTTTTCTTATCATTCTTTTAGCTCTACTGGTACTTATATGTATGCCTTCCTCTGGGATAATGGCTCCGGTGCAAAGACACTGCGTATCAGTCCTGATGGTACTATAGCTGAGGTTTACTTTGCTGATGCGCCGCGTCCCAATCAGATCGTCACATCAGGTACCGACCAATACATAGCGGACACCTGGGGCAGCCTGCTACACTACAGAGATACTGTGCTGAGCGAGCATATCAGCCTCTCAGGTCCACCTAGCTCTGGAGTATTTCGCATGGCAGCCGGCAGTGACAATACACTCTACCTCGCCGCCGGGGGTACCAATGGATCCTATATCACTTACAACTATGACAGGACAGGACCGGTAGTGTTTGATCACACAAACTGGAAAAGCTACAACATCAACTTCTATGGTCAGATATCCAATGCCTATGACCTCGTAGACATAGCTGTAGATGAGATCCATGACAAGGTATACTACGCATCACTACGCGGTGGAATAGTAGAATATAACAGAAAGAACGGCGAAGTGACAGCCTATGATAATACCAATACGAATGGTATACTACAGCCGCAGCAAGGCGATGCCAGTGTGATCAAGGTGAGCGCACTCTGCGTAGATGGCAATGGCAATCTATGGATGAGCAATACCGGTACCCCACGATCCCTGGTAGTGAAGACTGCCGGCGGCACATGGGCAAACTTTTCTGTACCATATGATGTGACCACAGCGCGCCAGATGGTAGCTGATGACTATGGACAGATATGGATCGGAGGCCGCGGCAATAATATGGTGGTGTACAACCCCGGCTACAAGGTGGAAGACCCGTCTGACGATTCATACGCCGCCCTGACCAATGCTACAGGCTCCGGCGGACTGCCCAATACCAACGTATGGTCCATAGCAAAAGATAAAAACGGCGATATCTGGGTGGGTACTGATGTAGGTATCGGCACCTTCTACTGCGCGGGCAGTGCTACCTCTAGCTATGGCTGTGACGCTACCCGCATCAAGGTAGACCAGGGTGGTTTTATCGGTTATCTTTTCTCCACAGAGATCGTGCAGGCTATAGCCGTAGATGGCGCTAACCGCAAGTGGATAGGCAGTACCAATGGCGTATGGCTGATCAGTGATGATGGCACCAAGCAGCTACTGCATTTCACATCTGACAATAGCCCTCTGCCTTCAAACAATATCACCAGCATCACGGTATGTGAGAAAAGCGGTGAGGTATTCATCGGTACAGATCTCGGCCTGGTCAGCTACCAGGGAGATGCTATACTGGGCGATGCGACCAAAGGCAAGCCACTCGTCTATCCTAATCCTGTGCGCCCCGACTATACCGGCCCTATAGCTATCAAAGGCCTGGTGGATAATGCTTACGTCAAGATATTGGACGCAGGCGGCATACTGGTCTATCAGGGCCGCGCCAATGGTGGGCAGATGATATGGGATGGCAAAGGCTACAATGGCTCCCGTGTAGAGACCGGTGTGTACTTCGTCTACGCTGCTACTGACCTGGGCAAGGAGCACAATGTAGGCAAGGTGGTATTCATACACTAGACCTCCGCATCACCACTGCTGTAGCGGAGATCAACACGGTGAAGGTGATGATGCTATACCAGAAAGCAAGGCGTCCTCCCCTCGGTACAAACTCCAGCTGCACTGTATGCCTGCCCTTAGGTATGGCAGATGATACAAAATGATCTGGGCTCTCCTCTGCAGCTGTAGTAGCCGCATGGTCTACACTACATATCCACCCGGGGAAATATACCTGCCCGAGCACCACATGCTGCGCATGGTCAGTCTCTATATCCAGCCCGATATGATCAGGGTCAAAGCTGGTGATGTGGATGATCGCTCCGCTATCGGCAGACACGAGATTCTGATGACGATATGTGTCAAAGAAGTCCGGCCTGTCATGAATAAGATTGTAGCTCTTCAGCTTGAATCCATTGTAACCTTCAAATGATAGCTGCTTCCTGATGAAGCCTGCATTTTGCCAGACGGGTGGTGCTATAGTGGTGTCATTCCATTGATTGAACGACGTGATGGGAACATTATCTGGCATGGGGAATCCCTGCGGATAGTGATCTATGCGCTTCTGTATGACACTTACTTGCCGGTCTGATATGATGGTCCTGGTCATGACAGCCTGTACAGACAGACCGAGATCTGACAGTATGAGTATGCCTAGTAATATCCTTCTCCGCTCTGCGGTCAGCCCCGGTATGAGTATGATGGCCACGGCCGTCAGCGCACACAGTGCTATAGGCATACTATGCGTGGCCAGCGCTCGTACCAGATGATGGACTACGGGTATCACCGATGCGGATATCCATAGAGAGACTGACAGTAGCAGCAGCACAATGATAAGGTAGCGGTATACCGAGCGCAGATGGTAGCTCTGCGCACCCTCCATGGCGTCATAGCCGCGCGCCGCCAATATGATCCACCCTATGCACGCATATAGCCGGAATATACCCGCATGGCGGAAGAACTTCATGAGGGGGATATAGTCGTATAGCCAGCCCCGTAGTGGTGTATGATCTCCCATAGCTGCCAGCAGCATAAGGGTAGCGCTTATGGCTATGATGTACGTAGAGCGCCTCCGGGCCTGTATCAATGACAGCAGTACCAGCACCAGTGGTATGATACCCATGTAGAGACTCTGCATAGTGATATCCGTATCATATGCAACCTCACCAGCCCCTACCAGCTGCGGGTACAGCAGCGTGACCAGACACCGCGGACTGAAGGGTACATTGCCCACTGAAGCCCGGGTCACTCCCTCACCCCGGTCTATGTAGGGTTGCCCTTGCGCTACTGCGTAGAGATAGCCGCCGCTGACCATGAGTACCAGCGCTCCCAGACACAGGTGCATCTGCACTACGCGCAGCAGGGCTCCTCTCCGCTCTGAGGTGTGCACCAGTATATAGTAGACCAGCAGGCCTGCCATGACATACAGCAGGATGATGGTCATGCCTGCATAGCCACCGGTGAGCTGCATGAGCACGAAGCCCACCGTGAGCAACAGATCTGCCATGCGGTGGCGCTGCAGCACTCTGATATAGCTGCCCATGAGCCACGGCAGCCAGCACATACTGGCTATCAACGTAGAGTGGGTAGCGTGGCCGGTGGCAGGCCCCGACATAGCATAGACGAGTCCAAAGATGGCTGCTGCACCCTCGCTGATACGCAGCGTGCGCAGCAGATATCTCATGCCCAGTGCAGCCAGCACGATATGGATGAAGAGCTCTATATTATTACTATATAGAGAGTAGCGGCTTGCGAGGGCCAGGAGCCATACTATAGGGTAGAATAGACCACTCTGCGGGTCAGCGTAGAAGGGGTAGCCCAGCTTGCTGTAGGGCGCCCATAGGGGTATGATGCCGCTATGGAAGCACTCACTGATGAACCGGTGCCAGACAAAGGCCTGATCTGTCATATCCCATTGCAGGGTGTACTGGCACAGGGCTACCTGCCAGTAGGCGGCTACCAGTACTGCTACCATCCATATGGCAGGTCGTGTGGCTATTTGCGTAAGTCTTTGCATTTTAGCGGGGCGTGCCGGGGGATGAAGATAGCAAAGGCGGCCCTATTTTAGCGCATAGTGATACACTGATGGACATCAAGACCAAAGGCATAGTGCTACATACGGTGAAGTACTCTGAGACATCTGTCATAGTGCGGATGTATACAGAGCGCCTAGGCCTGGTGAGCTATATAGTGAATGGCGTGCGCAGCAGCCGCTCTACGGCCAAGGCCGCTATGATGCAGCCACTCACGCTGCTCGACCTGGACATCACGCACAGGGACAATAAGAACCTGCAACGCATCAAGGAGTACCGCCGTGCCTATACGTACAGGACACTCCCCTTTGATACTGTGAGGACGGCTATGGGGCTCTTTATATTGGAGGTGGTGAGTAAGTCTCTGAAGGAGCATGATGCGAATGAGGAGATGTTTCACTTTGTGTATGCCTGCTTCGTGCATCTGGATGAGATGGTGGTGGTGAACCATGACTATCACCTGCAGTTCCTCGTGTACTATGCGGTGTACCTGGGTTTCCCGCCGCATGGGGTGTGGACGGAGGAGGCGCCTTTCTTTGACATGCAGGAGGGTGGGTATACTGCCCGTGAGAGTGTGAGCGGGCTGGTGCTGGGGCGTGAGATGAGCCGGTGGATCAGTGTGCTGTCTACTACGAGTATGCTGCAGGTGCCTGACCTGCGGCTGCACCGCGGGCAGCGGCAGGAGCTGATGCATACGCTGCTGCGGTACTACAATATGCACCTGGATGGGTTCACGGGGCTGCGGTCGCCGGAGGTGCTGGAGATGCTGTTTTCATAGTTGTTTTTCGACTGGAGGGTGGGTGATATGCGTGCTTGTTGCATGTGTAGTTGGTTGTGTTTGTGTGGGTCTGCGGGGGTTGGGTTTTGCAAGTTTTTGAGGTGAGAGTTGTCCTCAGTTTTGTGGATAGGTTTGTGTGCGATATTGGCTGATTTTGCATATATTAGCAACGCATATTAACCGCAAAAGCGCGAAAACGCGAAAGAATAGAATTGCTTTTTCACTCAAAGGAGCTAAGAACAGCCGGAAGGAATACAGGAGTTTTTTTGCGAGGAATTTTAGTGGCTCTTGCGGCGCGATTGCCAAATCCCCCTTTGTCCCCCTTTCTAAAGGGGGAATTTCAGCAATGTGGTGTTTTTGTGGGTGGTGGTGTGCTTGATGGGGTGAGTGTGTCAAATCCCCCTTTGTCCCCCTTTAGGAAGGGGGAGTTTCAACATTTTGGGCTTTGTGTGATGATTAAATGCTTGATGTGGTAGTTTGTGTACGTAGTTCCATGCATTCGCTATTCCCTAATCATTATTCTCTATTCATTATTCTCTATTCCTTATTCCCTATTACCTATTACCTATTACCTAAAACTTAAAACAACAACCTATGGCAGCACCTGATGGCAATACGAATGCCGTGAAATGGACGCTGGAGCGTACGATGGAGACGCTACGGCAGATCGAGAACTTCTCCTACAGCCCGGACTGTACGTACCTGGGCCATGCGCTGAGCCTGGCCAATGTATACGACGATGTGTGGGCGTACTGGCGGCGCAAGTGGCGCGGCAACGCGGAGATCATACACCTGATGCGGGTGATACAGCAGCGCTTTGAGGCGCGGATCGTGGACAAGACGATGAATGGCAAGTGCCCGGTGCAGTTTGGGATGTTTATGCTGCGGCACCACTATGGGTGGAACCGCGAGCCGGGTGTGGTGCCCGCTGAGCCGGATGTGAGCCACCTGGCGCAGATAGATGCGCAGCCGGACCCACCTCCGCAGCCTGTGGCGGAGGTGCCTGCGCGGCCTGCGGAGGAGGAGGCTGCTGCTACGCTGCCTGCTGATGGGCCTGCGGCTACGAAGCCTGCCAAGGCGCAGAACGTGACGCGGGAGAAGCTCTTCCGGTATAACCAGCTGCATCCTGACAAGGCGCTGGTGCCGCCTATCGCGTACTTTGACGGGAAGGCGCCGGCGTACCTGCCGGCTATCGTCTTTGAGGATGGGTATTTTTTGCGGGCTGAGTTTTAGCGGCTTTTTTGGGGGGAGAGTGATCTCTCGCAAAGGCGCAAAGGGTTTAAGTAAATGCAGAAGGAACAGCCAGATGCTTTATGGCTCGCGAAAACGCGAAAGCGCGAAAGAATGTAAATGCTTTTCACGCAAAGGGCTTGAAGGGCGCTAAGAACAGTAAAGACTATTAAGCTAAAAGCTTAACGGATGGGTAGGGCTAAGCTGGAAGCTTAGACCAGTGGAGGGCCTAGCTTCGGCACGGAACTAAGTTCCGCGCCAGTTGGTGGAACAGCCAGATGCTTTATGGCTCGCAAAAACGCGAAAATGCTAAAGAATACAAATGCGTTTTCACACGAAGGACGCTAAGAACAGCCTGAAGGGAATGCTGTAAGGGCTCGAAGGGCGCAGCCGTGGAATGCTGTTTCATGCAAAGGCGCAAAGACGCTAAGACCTGTACTACGCCTCAAGTCTGAGACTTGAAGTTATTCCCTGCTCCAAGTTACGCTACGCTAAACCTGGAACAGCGGGGCTAAAATTGGAACAGCGGGCTGGGATTGGTCTACGAATAACTATCAAATAGTTATATTTGAATAATTCAAAAATTATTTTCGTCAAAAAGCACGATGCAAATATGAAAGCTAAAGGTTTTTTTGCGTACGGTTCAAACCCAACATCATGTGGCGAAGCGATAGAGGAAGCAATACTGGAAATTAATAAAAGCTCAGAAGCTGAGATAATATCTTGGAAAGACCTAAAAAACTCTGGCAATTAATCATTTCTAAAATCCTTGAAGAAATTGACGAATGCGATTTTTTCTGCGCTGACCTTACGGGCTTGAATGATAATGTACTTTTTGAATTAGGATATGCTATTGCTAAGAAGAAGCCATTATTTATAATCAACGACAGATCGTATGATAATTCCGTAAAAAGGCAAAAAGAACTTGGTCTATTGGATACAGTTGGATATTCGACTTATACAAATACTCGTGATATTATCAGTAAATTTTACAAAGAACAACCTTATAATCAAGTCAAAAAATGCTTATGGGATACCCTTGCTGATACTATTGAAGGTAAAGAATCCCGAGCCTCCTTTTTGATAATGAATGGGCAAGTCAATACTAACTATAATCAGGATATAATTAATCTAGCAAAACAATTTAAACTTCCCTACATTTTAGATGATCCCGCTGAGAGTAAGGTTGAGCCTCTTACTTGGTATGTTCAACAATTATCTCTTGTACCATGTTTATTATCCCAACTATCCTCTTCTCACAGAATTGGTCATGAGGTTCATAACGCAAAATGTTCATTGATATCGGGTTTGGCCTTAGGAAGGGATAAGCGAATCAAAATGATTGCTGAAACTCCTTATGAATCGCCATTAGATTTAAAAGAGGTATTAAAAAAATTTAACAATCGAAATGAATGCATTGATATTGTTAGCAGCTTTTTTGAAGAAGTACAAAAAGATATTGGTGAGCTTTATGTAAGGCAGGAAACTATAAAAGAAATCAAGCATAAAAGAAGTGAGTTACAAAACATAAGTTTTGGTGAAGCCATAGCCGAGCATGAAAGCCAAGAACTTTATCAATACTTTGTTGAAAGTTCTAATATAAATACTTTAATCAAAGGCGAACACAATATTGTTGTTGGCCGCAAGGGCACAGGTAAAACCGCAACTCTATATTACCTTAATAGTGAGTTAAAAAGGGACAAACGAAATCATATTGTCGTAATTAAACCCATAAATTTTGAAATAGATGGGTTGATCTCATTAATGGAAGCCGCTAATAATGAATTTGAAAAAGGGTTTTTGGTCGAATGCATTTGGAAGTTTCTCATCTATACTGAAATTGCCAAAACACTTTTTGAAGATATTGATTCAAAGCCAGATTATGCCAAGACCAAAAATGATTTTGAATTTATTAAATATATCAATACTAAATCCAGCATATTTCTAACTGATTTTAGTACTCGATTGGAAGAGCAAATTAAAGTATTAAAGCAGAATAATATTTCAGAAATTGGTAATGGCAATAATCAAGAATACCGTTTAAAGATTTCAGAATACCTTCATCAGGGGACAATTAGCATACTAAAAGATCACTTTGCTAAATTGATTCCAAAACAACATAAGCTGATAGTTTTAATAGATAACCTAGATAAATCTTGGAGGGCGAGCTCGAAAATTAATATCCTAAGCAAATACATTCTAGGACTGCTCGGAGTATCTGGTCGAATAGTAAATGAATTGTCCGTTATTAAGTCTGCACAAACCGAAATTTCATTTCACTTAACAATATTTTTGCGTAGCGATATTTTCAAGTATATAACATCCAATGCTAGGGAACCAGACAAAATCGAGGTTACTAGATTACAATGGGATGATAAAGATCTACTCTTTCGAATAATTGAAGAGCGCTTTGTGGAATTAAATGAAAAGAACTACAGAGTTCAAGATTTATGGGAACGTTTTATCGTTAAAGACGTTAGAAACATTCCTGTGAAGGAATATATAATGGATTTGATTTTCCCTAGGCCTAGAGATATTATATATTTTTTCAAATCGGCTAAAAACTTTGCAGTTTCTAGAGGTCATTTGTTGATTCAGGATGATGATATAAATAGCGCTCATAAAGAATATTCGTCTTGGGTCTTTAAATCAATTATTGTTGAAAATGGAATAACCATTACGCAAATGGAAAATTTCATGTATGAACTAATGGCATCAACAATTATTTTAACTGAGGATGAAATAATTGAAAAAATGAAAATAGCCTCGATTAATGCAGATACGCCTCAAGCAATCGAGTCATTCATAGATCATTTGGTTGATCTAACAATAATTGGTCGCGAAGTAAAAGAGGGCATCTTTGAGTATGAATATGATGTCGATAAGTCAAAAAAAATAAAGAAAATAGCGCAGAAGTTAAACTCAAAGCGCTTCAGAATTCATAATGCCTTGGTACCTTATCTAGAATGTGTGGTAACCTAATTCTACCGGTGACCGGTGTGACACTTCCTACCCTCGCCTGTTTCCCCTGTGTCGGTGTTATGACCGTACCACAACATTGAGCATCCCACTTTACTCTCAATAAGAACTAGCACTGTTTTCTTTTGATCGTCCATAGTTTAGTGGTCGGTGATAACACACGACCACAGGTGCCGCTCAGTAGTTGTTTTACCAGCGCTAGTGCATTCGGGATCCTTCGCTCGGAAACGTCACATAAGGTTGAAGGCTAAAGGGATTTATATGATAGGTTAGCGAGAATTACTGTTTCTCCAAATAGCCCATAAAATCGGCAGCTAAACATATTTTTTTGTCAGAAATGAATATTTGGTACGCAGTTTTTTCAGTTTTAGTATCAGTTTGATCTAGAGAAGCTTTCGTTTGAATTACCAAACTTCTATGTAGTAATCTGACTGGATGACCTGTTAACTCAGAAAATTTTTGCTGAATGCGGTCTTCATTTTCCCTTGCAACATTGGGGTCATCTGCTACCACTTCGTAGCTAACAAGTGCATAATCCTGTTTGCCTTTTGACGGATCATTGCTTATATTTTTATTAAATATAGTTTATTATTTAAAAAACATTAGATCTATTGTTGTCATTTCACCCTTGGGCGATTTTCTCGCTTTCAAAACAATAAGATCGAACTTTACACTTATAATCACTTCCCCCACGGCCTACTTGCGCGGTGGTCAGTGATAAGATACGACCAGAGGTGTGCTTTGCGGTGAGAAAAAAGGTAAAGTCTGCACGTATTTCCTCAATTTTTCCCAACCCATTACCCTCCGCTGCCTTGCGGTTTGGCAGCCGCTGGAAATTGCTTTACTTTGACGGCTTAGTCTATAGACCATTATGTCAGCTGTTTCAGATAAATATGAGGTGATAGTGGGGCTGGAGGTGCATGCGCAGCTCAGTACCCAGAGTAAGATGTACTGCGGGGACTCTGCGGCCTTTGGCGCTGCGCCCAATACGCAGGTGAGCCCGATCTCGCTGGGGCATCCGGGCACCTTGCCACGGGTGAATCGCAAGGCGATAGAGTATGCCGTGAAGATAGGCCTGGCTACGGGCTGCACGATCAGGCGGGAGAATCAGTTCGCGAGGAAGAACTACTTCTACGCGGACCTGCCGAAGGGCTACCAGATCACGCAGGACAAGACGCCGATCTGTGAGGGTGGCTTTATAGAGTTTGAGGTGAGCGGCGAGAAGAAGCGCGTGGGCCTGGAGCGTATCCACATGGAGGAGGACGCGGGCAAGAGCACGCATGACCTGGACCCGTACTTTACCCTCGTAGACCTGAACCGTGCGGGTGTGCCGCTGATAGAGATAGTGAGCCGCCCGGACATACGCAGCAGTGATGAGGCCTACCAGTACCTGACTGAGGTGCGGAAGCTGGTGCGCTACCTGGATATCTGCGATGGCAATATGGAGGAGGGATCTATGCGCTGCGATGCGAATATCTCGATCCGCCTGAAGGGCGATACGAAGCTGAACGCGCGCGTGGAGGTGAAGAACATGAACTCGATGCGCAATGTGAAGAGGGCGATAGAATATGAATTTGAGCGCCAGGTGGAGCTGATGGAGCGCGGTGAGCGGCTGACGCAGGAGACGCGCGGCTATGATGCGCTGAAGGGGATCACCCTCTCGCAGCGTAGCAAGGAGATGGCGCATGACTATAGGTACTTTCCCGAGCCGGACCTGCCGCCGGTGATCGTGACCGATGAGTATGTAGACGCCGTGCGCGCGGCGATGCCAAAGCTGAGCCGCGACCTGATACTGGAGTATACCACTACCTACGGCCTGCCGGAGTATGATGCGCGCGTGATCACGGATGATAAGGATACGGCCTTCTACCTCAATGACCTGCTGGCGCTGACGAAGAACTACAAGGCGGCGTCTAACTGGCTGCTAGGGCCGATCAAAAGTTACCTCAATGAGAATGCGCTGGAGATAGCGGAGCTGACCGTGAAACCACAGACTATAGCCGACCTGATAGCGCTGATAGATGCGGGCAAGACGAACTTTGCCGTGGCGTCGCAGCGGGTGCTGCCGGAGCTGGTGGCCAATCCTACAGAGTCTCCGCTGGCGGTACTGGAGCGCCTCAATCTGCTGCAAAGCAGTGACGAGGGTATGATCAAGGACCTAGCGGTGGCTGTGCTGGCGAAGTACCCTGAGAAGGTGGCTGCGTATAAGGGTGGACAGAAGGGTCTGATGGGGCTATTTGTAGGTGAGGTGATCAAGGGGTCGCAAGGCAAGGCAGATCCTAAGCTGGTGAATAAGATCATGGGGGAATTGCTGGCGTAGATGGTCTGAAGCAGAATTTTCAGAATGCTTTGAATAACTCGGAATTAATACAGAATACAGTTTGACCGCAAAAGCGCAGAGGCGCAAAAAAGGAATACAGTTTTTGAACCACATAGAAACATAGAGACATAGAAATACAGTTTAACCGCAGAGGCGCGGAGACGCAGAGGAATACATTTTGAACCACATAGAACACATAGATCACATAGGAATGCGGGGGTGACCCCAAAAAGCGGAAACGCAAAAGAGTTAATTATAAATACTTTCGCATAGCTGATGAAAACGATACAGAAAAATAAAACAATGAAAAGACTGACATCTCTCGTGATACTGATACTGGTGGCTATGACCTCGTGCAATAGCGCGGGCGATGGCACCAAATATACCATAGACGGCGCTGTGAAGGGCGGCAGCGGTACGATCTACCTGGAGCGGCTGAACCTGAGCCAGATCACGGTGATAGATTCGGCCAGGATCGCTGCGGGTGGGGACTTTCACATGTCGAGCACGGCAGAGAAGGGATTCTACCGCCTGCGGATAGACAACCAGCACTCGTGGCTGGTGCTGCTGGAGAATAAGCCATACAAAGTAGACATAGACTACAATACACCGGGCACGGGGGCTAAGTTCACCAAGGGTAGCGAGGCGAATACGGAGTTTCAGGAGGCGATCAGGACGATCAATGACCAGCAGCAGAAGCTACAGGTGATGAATAATCAGTTTCAGATGGCGCAGAATGCCGGTGCGGGCATGGATACCCTGCAGAAGATGGCTACGGCCATACAGGCAGCCGGCATGCAGCTGGAAAACACCATGAAGCAAAAAGCTGCCGCGACCAAGGATGTGCTGGTGGCGCTGTACTATACGAGCTTCCTGCGCATGGACCACTACCCTGCTGAGAATAAGGCCATAGTGGAGCGCCTGGAAAAGGAACTGCCGGGATCGAGCTATGCCAAAGAAATGCGCACCCAGATCACCAATATGGAGACGCAGCTGAAGCAGCAGCAAATGGCGGAGCAGAGCCAGGCGCAGACGGCTGTCGGTGCACAGGCGCCGGAGCTGGCATTCAAAGATCCGAGTGGCAAGGAGGTGAAGCTGAGCAGCCTGCGGGGCAAGGTGGTGCTGCTGGACTTCTGGGCCAGCTGGTGCGGCCCGTGCAGGAGGGAAAACCCGAATGTGGTAGCAGCCTACAATAAGTTTAAGGACAAGGGCTTTACGATCTACAGTGTGTCACTGGACCAGGATGGCGAGAAGTGGAAAAACGCTATCTCTCAGGACGGCCTGATATGGCCATACCATGTGAGCGACCTGGCGGGCTGGCAGAGTGCCGCTGCGCGCACCTATGGGGTCAACTCCATACCGGCGCAGTTTCTACTGGATAAGGAGGGCAAGATCATAGCCAAGAACCTGCGCGGCGACCAGCTGGAGGATAAGCTCCGCGAGGTACTGCAATAAGGGGTGTGTAAAAGGTTTTTTGCGGGGTTGTCCGGAAAGCCAAGCAGTTTAATATTTACTTCATTTTCAATAGATTGGGAGGGTGTTTTTTGCCCTCCATTTTCCGCCGATAAAATGTTTTGTTTCTAAAAAATATTGTGATATTCACATCACGTTATTCTTTACTTAAAACAAAAATCAAACGGCAATGAAAAAAATTTACGCGCTTTTCGCAGGCGCACTTCTCTCTGCCTCGCTGACTGTGAGTGCGCAGTCTACGCCGCGGGTGGTCCTCTTTGAGGAATTCACGGGCGAAAACTGCGGTCCATGCGCGGGTATCAATCCATACCTGGACAAGTACCTCCAGACGCACACTACTGACTCTCTGGTGCATATAGCATACCAGAGCCCGATCCCATCTGCAGGCCCTATCTACAATGCCTACAAGACCGTGACCAATACCCGTATGACATACTATGGTGTGAACTTCGCACCATCTGGCTGGCAAGACGGCGGTGGGTACTCTCCTATCCAGGGGCCTACCACCGGTACCAACAGCGTACAGAACTTTGTACCATTCTGGTTTGACACACTGTCTATCCACTATGAAAGCAGCGTCTACGGTACGCCTAATGGCATTGCTGCCTCTACCCCATACTCTCCGAGCTTCACAGCGCGCCATGCAGTCATGTCTCCATGCGCTATCACTGTGACTCACAGCTACTCGGCTAATAATGACTCTGTATATGCAGTAGCAGTACTGAATACTACCGACAACTTTAACGCCGGTACACACAATAGCCTGAAGTTTCGCGTAGCGATGGTAGAAAACAGCCTGGACTACGTAAATGCTCCTGGTACTAACGGTGAAACTCACTTTGCGCAGGTAGTAAGGGGCATGTACCCTAACGCGGGTGGCTCTCAGCTGGTAGATACTCTGCTGGCAGGCCGTACTGATACTTTCCGCTTTGCGGTAAAGATACCTAACTACGTACGCTCTAAGGCTCAGCTGCGCTTCGTAGCATGGGTACAGGACGACAACAATAAGGACGTAAAGCAGTCTGGTATCAGCCAGCTGGTAGCTCCGACCAACCTGGTAGAGCTGGTAGCAGACCACGACTCAGTGCCAGATATCTCTTGTACAAACACAAGCACATCCAGCATCGGTGCGTATGTGACAGTGATCAACACTGGTAACGTAACCATCAATACGCTGAACGTAAATGTACTGTCAGGTGCTACAAGCCTCAACAACTTCACCTACAATACACCGATCGCTCCGGGAGCTACAGTGATGATAGATGGTGGTCCGATAGCTGTACCTGTAGGTAATGGCTACCCTACGATCACATTCGTACTGAGCAGCCCTAACGGCCTGAGCAACTACTCTGTATCTATCTTTGATACTGTGAAGACTCAGCATCAGATCTTTGGTGCTTCATACCCTGCGCCTATCGTGCAGACTTTCAGCGACAGTACTGTATTCCCTCAGAACTATGAGGCTACCAACGGCGACCAGATCTGGTTCCCTAGCTGGTATGTACCTGTCCTGACTGAGAACTATCTCGGTACAGATCCTGACCGTACCTTCCTGGGCTCTGATGATGATCAGAGCATCTGGTTCTGGGCATGGAATGTACAAGCTGGCGGCATAGGTGACTACTACCTGGAGAAGGCTAACTTTACAGGCAAGACTACTGCAGAATTCACATTCAAGCATGCATATAGCCAGTACGACAATTCGACCAACGATCAACTGGAAGTACAGGTATCTACAGACTGCGGTACTACATGGACCAGCCTGTGGAATAAGGCCGGTGCAGCTCTCGCGACCGTACCTGCTGACAACCAACGTAACGTACCAGGCTTCTATCCTACAGCAGCAGCTGACTGGGTAGGTGATACCATCAATATGAATAACTACGCTGGTCAAAACAACGTATGGGTTCGTTTCCACGCTACATCTGACTACGGTGATAACATGTTTGTAGATCAGATCAACATCAATGCTGATATGAATATCGGTATCCATGAGGTACCTACTCTGAATACAGTAAGTGTATATCCTGCTCCGGCTAATGACCAAGTGAGCATCGAGCTCGGTGTGACTCAGGCTGCACAGTTTGATATCACGATCATCAATACGCTCGGTGAGACTGTAAAGATGGTAGCTAACGGCGCTATGGGCCAAGGTATCAATAAGGTAGATGCCAATGTAAGCGACCTCGCTGCCGGTATCTACAACGTAGTGATAACCAGCAACAACCAAAAAACGGTTAAAAGATTTGTAGTGGCTCATTAATTTGAGTACTTTTACTAGACCTTACAGAGGAGCAACCCGATAAGGTTGCTCCTCTTTTTTTAAATACCAAACGATGAAGAAACTCTTTACGCTTGCCTTTGTACTCTTTGCCGGCCTGACTGTAGTCAAGGCTCAGAGCCTGACCTTTGACCATGATACAGTGAGCTATGTAGGTACGACCTCTGCCAGCAATGAGAATGACCTGATAGGAAACTGCCATAATAATAGCAATGCGGCTATGACGGTAAACTGGACTGTGGTAGAGTCTGTCGGTCCGAGCGCGTGGGAGTATCCGGGCTTTTGCGATAAAAACCTCTGCTATGTGCTCAACCTGGGCGTGGTGCATGGCTTTAACCTGAATGCAGGTGAAAGCGGTATCATGAAACTGGAGATACTGGGCCACTGTGCTGCAGGCTCAGGACATGCTATCCTGCGCCTCTGGGATGCAGCTGATAGCGCAGGCACTGTGCTGACCATACCGTACACTGCCCGCCTGAATCAGAGTGTGACCTGTGCTACAGGCATCAGCACTATAGAGGCCGGCAAGATCGAGCTCTATCCTAATCCGGTACGCGATATGGCACACCTGTCTATACCAGGTACACTGGACAATGGCCAGATAGATATCTACAACCTGCTCGGTAGCCGTGTATATAGCGGGGCTGTACGTGGAGATAAAGAAGTAGATCTATCAGCTCTGGATGCTGGCCTGTACATAGCACGCATATCTGATGGCGGTAAGGTGATCGCTACAAGGAAATTCACTAAGTCGGAGTAATAGCTGACTGGGATAATATTAAGAAAAAGGATGCCTCTCGACATCCTTTTTTTGTTGGGTATTCCTGCCGGGTTGTGCTTCGCATAGTGGCGTTGCAAACGCTGCACAGGGTGGTCACGCGATGCAATCGCGCGACAGTAGGAAGAACGGGATACGTAAGTATCCCGTTCTCTTTTTAAGCCATCGAAATATTTTACTGTATAGATATCTTTCTAAAATATATCTGGCCATCCATTTTAATAGTTGCTATGTATTCTCCTTTTGCAATGCCGGCAACATCAATTGGCGCCACAAAACTTGGGACAATGTCGTAAGTTCTCTCTAATACTTTACGACCGATCATATCCGTCAGAAAAAGAGTAGCCTCTGACACAGCATCACCTTCTAAAGCGATATTAAGTGTTCCTTGAGCAGGATTGGGATAGAAATTAAATGAAATATCCTTATCCATTGCTACATCTCCAGATTTAGGATTGGTACAATGTTGAGCATACGATACAGGTATAGTTATAGTAGTAGTACAACCATTGGCCATTACATTAACCGATACACTGGAATACCATGTGCATGTGATTGGGACATTATAGCATAGGTGACTTGTCGCAGTTGTAGAGCCATTGCTCCATGAATATGACGTACCGCCAGAAGCAGTAATATCCAGGCCCGTACATAACCCTACAAAGGCTGGGTTATGATTAACTGATGCTACAGGATTACTGTATACGGTAACAGATTTACTAGCTGTAGTTACGCAACCATTTGCATCGGTTACGGTCACAGTATAGCTAGGCGTACCCGCCGAGGATGGTGTTACTATATCCGTATTGCCAGATGGGGTTCCCGCGCTCCAACTATATGTATACGGTGAATTACCGTTGGAAGGATTAGCAGTCAAAGTCAAGGCAGTACCCACACAACCTGTGGCAGGAGAAGAACTAGCTGTGGCAGTGACAGCTCCAGTGTTAATAGTAGTAGAAGCCGTGGCCGTCGTACCAGATGGTGCTGTCACAGTTACAGTATATGTACCGGGTGATAGATTAGTAGCTGTAGCTGTGGTCTGATGTGAAGCATCTGACCACAAATATGTCAAGGCACAACCGGTAGCTACGTTTGCTGTGACCGTAGCAGATGCCTTGTTATTGGAACAAACACGGATGGGTGAGGGAACGCTAAGTGTAATGGGCGTGGATGAAGAGGAGAAGTTGACCAATGCTATTTTGGATAGTAGAAAATTGGACGCCGGACTCAAGGGACCGTATTGACCCTGATCATTTATAGATGTCAGCGTAGTGGTGTTATTGGTATAGCCTTGCCAGACGGCATACCCAATAGTAGCTTGTTGGACTGAATAAGTATACTCAGTCATTAGCACATCCACCTGATATGAACCACTTGGAACATATCCACAAAAGTGATCGACTATTGAGTAAGGACTCCCGATATTGGTTGTCAAAGAATTCAGACAGTTGGTTGGTGCGCTCTGAGCTATATTATCGATATACAAATCTACGGGTGGCTCTGTACCAATACCCTCGTAATGCCAATAATATGAATGTGATGATTCCCTATCGGTATGGACGTGGTGGTAGAGAATGACGAACCTACCGGGGTTAAATAAAGTGTGTAGTAGTAATCAAGCCAGACATCATCTGGATTATCATGATCGACCTGCCCCCCGCTCCAGCAAGGAGTAAAATTTAAAATAGTAGTTAAGGAACTGCCGTAATTAAGCGATAACGGAGTAGTATTCCCTGGCGTCCATCCATTGACGGAAAAAGTAGAAGTTGTCTGTTCCGCTACACCATAAGCACTGATGAAAAAAGTAATAATAAGGCTGAAAATAATTTTCTTCATGGTTAAAAATTCATTGGTAAACAAAATAGAAGACATCATAATGAGATGGCCGGTCTCTTGATGGCCAGAGAATAGAGGGAGTAGAATGTACAAAAATTAGAGCCATACATATAGATATGCATGGGAAGCTTCAGACCGATGAAAAACTACTTGGGGATAGTATTAGGTTCAATCTGTTCTGCTAAAGTAGTGATCTGAGAAAACGGCCACAACATTATTGGCGGTTTTACTTATTCACCTTTTTTGCGGATAAAATTAAAAGCCAAGTATCAGGGCACTGTTGGTGCGTGCCTCAAAGTCGAGAGTCATACTTTTTGTTGGGTACTCCTGTTGGAGGGTCGCGCAGGCGCGTTGTAAACGCTGCACAGAGTGGTCACGCGATACAATCGCGCGACAGTCGTTCAAGCGAGGCCGCTTGAATCGGCTTTAGTATTGTCAGAATCAGAATTTACAGAATTTGAGAATTGCCAGAATTAATTTCGGCTCTCGTTATAGCCCTAGAGTAAGCGCACCGCTGCTGCGCGCCTCAAAGTCCAGTAGCCACTTTTTGCGGTGGAGGCCGCCGGCGTAGCCTACCAGTTTGCCATCGGTGCCTACTACGCGGTGGCAGGGTACGATGATCCAGAGTTTGTTCTTGCCATTGGCGGTGCCCGCAGCGCGGATACACTTCGGATCGCCGAGGGCTTTGGCGAGCTGCATATAGGTGATGGTCTGTCCGTAGGGAATAGTGGTGAGCTGCTGCCAGACTTTCTGCTGGAAGGGGGTACCCTCGGGCGCGAGCGGCAGGTCGAAGACTTTCCTCTTGCCGTCAAAGTACTCCTGTAGTTGCTGCTTGCACTGGCGGATAAGTGGGGTCTCTGTGTCCTCTATGTGCTGGCGGCTATCGCGGATAGATACTGCGTGAATAGCTACCTCATCTGCTGTGATGAGTACTGGGCCGAGGGGTGAGTCGAGGTAACTTTGGTAGGTCATAGCCTTTTTCTAAATCCCTCTCCGAAGCAGAGGGATGTTAATACAGAATACATTTTAGCCACATAGAACACATAGAGACATAGAATGCAGCTTAAAAGGACCAATCAAATTTCAGCTTCGATACAGAATACATTTTAAGCCACATAGAATACAGAGCGGCTGAGTTAAATACTGGTATGGTCAATATCACTTGGCAGCTACATCATTCATTAAAAGGAAGATTGCTTCGAGAAATCGCACTATTATTTTTTTAAAGGAATTTCTCTCGCAAATGTTCTTTCATTTTCTGAACAGCCACCCCTCTATAGTTCTACCGACTATATCGGGACGCTTGACTTAAAAGGCGACTTTGAACGCACTTACTCCTAGTTTCCTTTCAGCTCGTCTACGTCCTTTTTGAGTTCTTGCATGAGGTGGAGGATATTTTGATAGGAGAGTTCGTTGCCTTTATTCATGTGGCTGATATGGAGGACGGCTTTCCAGACCTCTAGTACTTCATCGATCTTGATAGAGTATGCCGGGTAGGCTGTATTGTCAGAGCGGAGCACCAGTGTGCCGTTTTCCTCTACCTGATTGAAGATGCGTTTGTACACGATGCCTTCGTTCTTTGAAAGGACTACGTAGGTATTGCCGTCTTTTATATTGCGCCAGTTGTCTACATACTCTCCTACTACTATAGAGCCGGGGAGCATCGGCAGCATGGAGTCACCCTTGATCTCAAAAGCGCGATAGGTGCCTACAGGCAGAAACGGCAGGCGGAAGCGGTTCAGCTCCTTGAGGAAGGTAGGGTCTCCATAGCCATTGAGGTAGCCAGCGGCTGCTTTGACCGGCACCATCTCGATGTTTTCTTTGTCCTCCTTGTCCACCGTGATGGCCAGGACGCGGAGGTTCTTGCTGGCCTCATCCATCTGCTCGGTGGAGAAGATGGGGACCTTCTCGGTAAGGCGCAGGTCGCGCGTGATGAGGTTGTCTATAGAGTGCTTGAAAGCCTTGGCTATATCTGCCAGCACCTCATAGTTTGGCTTGGCGCGGCCCTCCTCATAGGAGCCTATGAGGGAGCGCTTGATATTGAGCTCAGTGGCGAGTTGCTCCTGGGTCCAGCCCTTCTGCTTGCGCAGAAACTTGATATTGGTATGAATGAAATCCATCACGCAGTATTTTGCACAAAGCTAATTTTTTTAGTAACAAAATACTAATTTTAAAGGCAATAACTAAGTGATGTCTGACCCGCGTACGATCATGCACATGGACCTGGATTCGTTCTTCGTATCTGTAGAGCGCATGAAGGACCCATCTCTGAATGGCAAGCCTGTGATAGTGGGTGGCGTAGGTGCGCGTGGCGTGGTGAGCTCCTGCAGCTATGAGGCGCGAAAATACGGCGTACACTCTGCCATGCCCGGAGGGCAGGCGCATAAGCTCTGCCCGCACGGTATCTTCCTGCCGGGAGACTACGCGGCCTACTCTGACTACTCAAGGCGCGTGACGCAGATCATAGCAGATGCAGCACCACTCTTTGAGAAGGCATCTATCGATGAATTTTATGTGGACCTGACGGGGATGGATAAATTCTTTGGTGCCTACAGGTGGGCGTCTGAGCTGCGGCAGCGGATCATGACAGAGACCGGGCTGCCTATCTCCTTTGGCCTGTCGGTAAATAAGATGCTGGCCAAGATGGCAACCAATGATGCGAAGCCAAACGGACAGCTGATGATAGAGCGGGGCAAGGAACAAGAATTTCTGGATCCGAAGCCAGTGGGCAAGATCCCATTCGTAGGAGAAAAGCTGGAAGAGTCTCTCAATAAAATGGGTATACGCACCATCTACGACCTGCGGCAGATGCCACTCGAAAACCTCCTGAGTATATATGGCAAAACAGGCACAGCACTCTGGAACCGCGCACGCGGGTATAGCGACTCTCCTGTGGCAAACTTTCGCGAGGAGAAGTCTGTGTCTGTAGAGCGGACATTTGATAGTGATAGTGCTGATGATGAGTTTCTGCTGTCGGTGCTATTTGTACTCTCAGAGAAACTATCCTACGATCTGCGGAAGCTGAACCGGATGACCGGCTGTGTGACGGTGAAGATCAGGTATGAGGGATTTGTGACGACATCAAAACAGCATACGGTAGACTACTCTCTCTCGTCTAAATACCTGATAGAGGAAGCGACCAAACTATTTCACCAGCTATATGAAAAGGGGCGGCCTGTACGCCTGATAGGAGTGCGCTTCAGCAGCCTGATCTATACGGGTACGCAGTATTCCCTCTTTGATGATAAGGAAGAAGAGACGAAGCTATACTCCGCCATAGACAGCGTAAAGAATAAGTACGGCACAGGCAAGATCATGCTGGCGCGTGGCATGGACATGGGAAATGTGAAGCGCAACCGCGATGTGCAGGCGGAGACACAGAAAGAGGTGAACAGGGAAAACTCACAGCGTAATAAGGAGGTGGGTGAGGGATAACACAAAATGCAACCCTCTAAATCTCCCTAAAGGGAGACTCGAATGCAGAATGCAATTTTGAACCACATAGATCACATAGAGACATAGAAAATACAGAGGGATCTTTAATTAGCTTGAATCAAAATGCAAATAGCCCGGACGAGCCGGGCTATGTATGATGGGTTTTACTTGTGTTTTTACTTTGCTACGACCACGCGCTGCTGGTAGGTTTTGTCATGGGCCTGTAGTGTGAGCATGTACTCTCCTGCTGCCATGCCACTGAGGTCTAGATCGGCCTGATGCCAGCCCTCTATGCAGTATTTATTATCTGTGACTGTGGCCACGGTGCGACCCTGCAGGTCGTAGAGCCGGAGGCTGGTGGTGCCGCTATTGCCGAGGGTGAAGCCTATCTTTACCTTGCCACTGGCAGGGTTTGGCGCTACAGGATAAAGGCGATCACCTATGTAGGAGATATGCGGATCTGAGATGCCTGTATTCACGGTACCGGTGCTGTCGAGCTCGAGGGTCTCATCGCCACTGCGGTAGCTGACCCACTGCAGCGGGAGATAGTACATCTCATCACTGGTGTTTTCGCCCCAGCCTATCTGCTGCGGAGGATTGTGTGGATTGTTTACGTTGTTGGTCGTATTGTCATAGCCTGCGAGTGCATGTATCACTGTACCCTGAGGCAGGTGGATGAGGTTCTTGAAATCAAAATTTCCCTGCCAGTTGAAATCCCATGAATTGATCCTGATGAGTGGTACTGTATCGCCAGTAGGCTTGATAGCAAAGACATACCAGTGAGTGCCGAGTTTGTGCATGTGCGGCATGGTAGAGAGCATGCTGGCATCCTCCGGCATGGTATAGGTGCCATGAAACTCCTTGACCTGATTGGCAGGGATGATGAAAGGCCCGTTGATCAATACACCGGGCAGTGGCACCATGACGTGGCTTTTGACATAGCGCGTGGCAGGTGCGTGGGCAAAGAAGAGGTTGAAAGATGAAGAGTCAGTCTCGTCTGTAGGGGCAGGTGCATAGTGAAACTGCGCCTTGAGGTAGCCGCCGGCATGAAGGCGATAGGCCATCCCATTGCTGAGTACAGTGGTCTTCTGACCGGGTACATAGCTCGGGAGCTGATTGTCTATCTGGCTGAAGATAGAGTTGAGACTGCCGGTCCAGCCATAGCCCGGCGCGGCAGAATCTGAAGCCGCTGACTGTCCTGTGGTATCCTCCCAGAAGAGGGCATGGTGTACGATAGATTTATTGCCGGGGCGCACCTCGAGTGCTATCAGGTCACGGTCCTGAGTGAGGCCCGTAGGGATAGCGAAATAGCGGTACTCATCTGTGTTATTGCCCAGGTGTGTGTAGGTCTGATGAAAGGCAATGACGGTATCAGGCATACCTATCTGCGATCCGGTAGGGAATACAGGCAGTGGTGGCTCCAGGGCAGGATTGCCCTGCGGGGTACCGGCAGTGACCCAGTCACTGATGAGCTGTATCTGTGCAGGGCTGAGGTAGTTTTCCTTCAGGTAGTGCTGGTAGGTAGGGTCGGCCTTCCAGGGTGGCATATACAGGATGCTCGTGGCATGCTGGATACTCTGTGCGTATGCCGCCACCTCTGCATAGCTGGTGAGCGGAAAGGGCGCGATCTCTCCCGCCCGGTGGCAGGTGGTGCAATGGCTGTAAATGATGGGCGCTATATGCTCGCTATAGTTGACCGAAGCGGTCTGGGCTATGGCTGTGCCGAGTATGGCTACCATCATGGTGGTGAGAAAACCTTTTATCATTTTGGGAGTTTATGTTTTTTCTATGAAGCAACCTACGGGTTCTGTTTTAGTCGTTCCGATCTTTTTGCCGTGAAGGATGCTCTCCAGTGCGTCATGCAGGTAGTGCTCAGTGACCACCTCTCTCCTGCGGCCTATGGCCTCATAGCTATTGTCCACTTTGCCGCGGTAGAGTACCTTGTCATCCTTGATCCTCACTACTACTATCTCGGGCGTGATGGTGGCGGCGTATTTCTTTGTGAGACGCTGTCCCGCATCACCAGTCAGTGCATAGGGTATGCTGTATTTCTTTGCAAAGTCAGCGCGGGTCTGGTCGCTGCTCATCTTTGCGCCAGGAAATACGCCTGTGAAACTTATGCCTTTGTTATGATACGAATTATAAAGGCTTTTCATCTCAATAGTAGTACTGCGGCAGATAGGACAGGTCTCTGCCAGGAATATGTATACCTGTACGCTGTCACGAGCCTGCGCATGGCCAGCTATGATCGTGCAGACAGCTATTGCCAGCGCTGCAGCGTACCTCCATTTGCCTCTCATTGTCATAATAAGATCATGAGATTACGGAATAGTTTAATACGCCGGGGATTTATTTCGTTAAAGGCAGTTTTTCCTCTATAAAGAGCCTACCTGGCTATGATGAGCCTCCTGCTGTCCTGCCCTCCTGATGAAATGAAATGCATGGTGTAGGCGCCTACAGGCAGTGCACTGAGATCCAGGTCCGTACTTTCCTCACTCAGTGTGCCCTGATAGACCTCACGCCCTATGGCATCACTGATGGTCATAGCTGTGCGGCCTGGCTCTGACATGAGGATGCGGATGTGTCCAGTAGTAGGATTGGGAGCGATGGTGATGGATGCGGTACGATCCTGCTGCTCTATACCAAGCGGACGGGCATCCAGTGTAAAGGAATGTGAGTCACCATTGATGAGCACTGTATCTCCTGTGCTGGTGAGCGCCAGCATAGGCGATGCGAAGAGGCTGACGGACTGGAGCTGCGCTGTAGCAGCATCTACCACATACCACACCTGCGCTATAGCGCCATGACCCGCCGTGTCGCGATGGTCTATGCGAGTCTGCGCCAGATAGGCGGCACCGCCCGGCCCTGCGACGCGCGCCATGCTGAGCTGCTGGCCAGTCCATGACAGTGACTGGTCCATGTGCACTACACGCGCTGTGCCTGTACCGCCATAGTCCACGCGCAATGCGACACCATAGAGCTGCTGCACAGGCATATTGTTATCTCCGAGCGATATAGTAGCCCGGATAGTATCATGCAGGTGATAGACCGCAGCGTCTGTGGTGATGGAGAGAAATGAGGTGCCTGCGCGGGCTGCCTCCTCTGTCTTGGGATGTGTGAGACCCCAGTTTTGCGAGATCGCGAGTGTGTCTGCGTAGGCTATCAGGCCATCACCATCGCAGTCTGCATAGGCATAGTCACCGCCAAAGATGAAATGATAACCCCACCGCTGCGCACACTGCGGAGTCCAGACGATAGAGGCTGCGGGGCGAGGCGGTCCATAATGGCCATATGCGATGCCGAGATACAGGAGGTCATTGTGATTGACCACATGGTCGCGATTGACATCTCCGGGCCAGACAGTCTCGGATAGTACAGTGATGTGCGAGGTATCGGTATACACCTGGCCACCATTATCTACCATGACCAGTATGACGTCACTGCTCTGGGACGGGTAGTAGTAAAAAGAAGCTGCTGTAGATAGCAGACCAGAGCTATCGCTCCAGGCATAGGTAGCAGCATTGGATGCCAGAAGGAGTACTGAATCTCCGGCGCAGATGGAGACATTCTGCGGGGTATGTATGCCGTGAGTAGTGACGCGCACTAGTGTGGAGTCGGCCTGCGGGCAGACAGAATCAGCTATGAATGCTGTGTACCATTGGTCTGACTGCGGATGAGCTGTGGTGTGGGCAGTGTATATGCTGTCTACAGCATTGATACCCGCAGCGGGCTGCCACTGGACACTTGTGCTATTGCCGTGATAGATGGCTGTACCAAATTTGACATTGAGGCGCTGGAAGTAGCGGCTGTATGCTACCTGTGCGTTTTGCTGGAAGCCAGTATAGCCACACTGCCCTGCGGGATCATTGCTATAGGTGCAGTAGATAGACCTATAGGGTGTGGCAGAGTAGCGGAAGCGGGAGTTGATATTGCCAGCGGTAGTATTGAGAAAGCACATATCTACTACCAGATCCGATACACCATCCCATACATAGGGATGGTCAAATACCAGCCTGTTCCAATCATACTGCGGAGTGAAGGTGATGGGACTCACCACCGTTTTCAGATCACTGCCACCTATATAGCCAGTCAGGCTATCTGCATGTACGCAGGCTATCTTCACCGTAAAATTGGTCACCGCGCTTGTACTATACAGCGTGCCTATCTGGAGGCTGATACTGGACAAAACGCGTGAGCTTCCCAATGCCGCCTGTAGCTCCGCTGCTTTGAACAGGATCTGATGGCGCGCGGATTTGTAGTAGTTGCCAAAAGGACATGGATAGCCAAATCCTGTGATAACCTGTATGGCAGTATCCAGGCCTATGCGCACCTCAGCTACCTGGCTGACACTACTGTCTGCTATAGTGGTACAACCCGGCAGATAGTTCATGACAGAGGCCTGCAGGTGGGCTACTGTAGATGGGGCCACGAGGGTATCGCCTGTGACAGATAGCAGACCAGGACCACGGACTATGACATGTACAGAGTCTGTGATCTGGCAGCCGCTGGTATCAGTGACTACACAGGTATATGTACCCGACTGAGCTGTACGCAGCACAGGGAAGCTGCTATGCGCACCAGGCAGGCCTGATGCTGTATAGAGATCTGCAGCCGGTGACCAGGTATAGCTATATAGCCCCGGGCCGCTGACTATATCATGTAGCTGGAGTGCATTGCCATTGCAGATAGTAGTGTCATGTGAAATGGAAGCGGAGAATGCGGGAGCGGTACGCACCAGTACCGAATCTGCGCCGCAGCCTGTATGCACGCTGTACCAGGTAGACACTGCAGGATAGACATCTGCTGCGGTACCTGTGGTGCCGGAGATAGCTACAGCCGGTGACCACACGGGACTACTGCCACCTGATACTGTCAGATGCACAGGGCGGCCACAGTAGATACCGTCACGCGGAGATATGACCACACGATGATCAGGGCAGAGACGCAGGCCGAGGTAGCTGGCAGCCTCTACGGGGCAGTCATCAGAAGTGGCCTTGATATATACATAGTGGCAGCCGGTATCTACGCTGCTCCACTCTATGTGCGCATTCATACTACTGCCCGAGCCGGATGGCGTGAAAGTCATACCTGGGAAGTAAGAGGCGTAGGTAGAGATATTGCTCTCCAGAGATGCTATGATACCTGTAGAGGTGACCGGAATATCTACAGACAGCCTGTCTCCCTGACAGCCTGTGACCAGATCAGCATTCTGCAAAATACCTCCCTGCACTACAGGTGTGCCAAAGACGGGTGGCGTCTCCCGGCAGTTGAGTATCTTGACCTGTACATCACGCATCACAGCACCCACCATCACGCCATGGCGAAACTCGGTGATGCGATAAGCGAGGACATCTGTATTCACCTGTGTAGGATCAAAGGTGAGTATACCTGTGGCGGGATCAAAGATACAAGGGAAGGAACTGACGATAGGCTGTGTCATGCTAAATCCACTATTAAATATCAGCGGATTATTGTGACTCTGCAGGGGAGCCTGGAGCGCATAGACCACAGAGTCGCCATCGGTCTCAAGTGTTCCGTTATTGTAAGTAAGCGGCGCGGCATTGTCCATGCAGAAGAATGGCACCGGATCATTGAGAAAGGTAGGTGAACTATTGGCGTATGGACGGCCTGTGTGCGGGTCTATAGCGTTATTGATCACAGCCTCTACGTAGAGGTCTGCACTACCACCACCTGTGACATTGTCAGAACTATTACGTGCATTTTCGGCAATGGAGATATACCATTTATCGCAATTGTAGGCGGAGATATTGCCCGGTATCGTGATGTAAACCTGATAGACATATTTCTGCATACCGGGATACTGGGAGCCACCGGCACAGGTGCTCAAACTCAATGCGGTAGGGCAGAGATGCGATACCTCGCAGCCGGTACCACCAGATACCCCTCCCAAAGGGCACGGCAAGCCTGTGACCATCTGCATGGTAGCTGTCATAGCATAGGTACCACCTGTGCACAGCGTATCTGTGACACTCAGAGCAATAGTAGAGGGCGCGGCAATACCAGCACAATCCCGGTAAAATGTAGCAGTGACGAGGTATTGCGTATTATGCGTGACTGTGTCGTAGCTCACAAATTTATACCACAGGTCTGCACCCTGCGCATGAGAGGCGCGGCTGCTGAAAGGAGTGGTAAAGAACACCATTAAGCAGAGGGCGTAGAAATACTTTTTCATAGTGCGTGGGTTTATAGCATTAAGATACAAAAGTATCGTAGGTCGGCAGGGTAGGCTGCGGAGCGGCTCTTATCAGTATTTGGCCATAGCCGGGTCTATCTCATCAGCCCAGGCGAGTATGCCTCCTTTGAGGTTGTACAGATTGTCATAGCCCTGCGACTCGAGGTACTCTACTATACGGCCGCTGCGGGCACCACTGCGGCAGTGGATCACTACAGGCTTGTCCTTTGCTATCTCGTCTATGTGGTCAGGCACTGTATTCATAGGGATCAGTATGCCGCCTATCTGGCATATCTCAGCCTCATGTGGCTCGCGGACATCTATGAGCTGAAAATCTTCGCCTTTATCCATCATTGCCTTGAGCTCTGCTACGGTCTTTTCTTTCATGTTTCAGTATTTATCTAAAGATACGAAATGAGATCAATCCAGTATGATACCGGCGCCTACGGTCACATTGGTGCCCTCGTCTATGAGGATGAATGATCCTGTCTCCCTATTGCGCGTGTATGGGTCATACATCAGCGGCGCGGTAGTGCGTATGCTGATGCGGCCTATATCATTAGCAGAGATGACAGGGTTATCGGTGATACGGTGCAGGCTGCTGATGTCCAGTTTGTACTTGATATCCTTGACCACAGCACGGGCATCGCGCGTGGTATGCTTCAGGGCATATTTGCCATCAGGGCGCAGGGGTTGGTCTCCCATCCAGCAGATCATGGCCTCTATGTCCTGCTCCACCTGTGGTTTATTATTGTCGCGCACGATCATATCGCCACGGCTGATATCTATGTCATCATTGAGTAATACTGTAACTGACATAGGAGCAAATGCTTCCTGCAATTCTTTCCCATCCATCTCTATCGCCTTGATGGAACTCTGCAGGCCGGATGGCAATATCGTGACCCTATCCCCCGGCCTCAAAACTCCACTGGACAGCCGTCCGGCATAGCCACGGTAGTCATGAAACTCGTCATTGTATGGCCGGATCACGTACTGTACGGGAAAGCGCGCATCGATATGATTGGTATCGCCGGCTATGTGTACAGTCTCCAGCAGATACAGGAGCGTCACGCCTTCGTACCATGGCATTTTAGTAGAGCGAGTCACCACATTGTCACCATTCAGTGCAGATATAGGCAGGAAGTGGATGTCCTTCACCTTGAGCCTGGCAGCGAAATCGCGATAGTCTTTTACGATCTTGTCATACTGCTCCTGTGAGTAGTCTACGAGGTCCATTTTATTGATGCAAACCGCGATGTGCGGTATACCTAGCAGTGAGGCTATGAGCGAGTGGCGGCGCGTCTGCTCTACCACACCATTGCGCGCGTCTATGAGTATGATGGCCAGATTGGCAGTGGAGGCACCGGTCACCATATTGCGCGTGTACTGTATATGGCCGGGCGTATCTGCTATGATAAATTTCCTTTTGGGCGTAGAGAAGTAACGATAAGCCACATCTATGGTGATGCCCTGCTCGCGCTCTGCACGCAGGCCATCTGTGAGTAGCGCGAGATTGACATAGTTCTCACCACGGCGCTCGCTAGTGGCCCTTATATTTTCCAGCTGGTCTTCAAAGATCGACTTGCTATCATACAGCAGGCGGCCTATGAGGGTAGATTTGCCATCGTCTACACTACCGGCGGTAGTGAAGCGCATCAGCTCCATATTCAGATAACTATTGCTGTCAAACATTCTTCTATGTTATTGAGTAGTGCTGTAGAGCACTGGTATTAAGTAGTTAGTATTAAGTATCTGGATGAATACAAATACAGCCCGTTTCTCTTTAGAAATAACCTTCCTTTTTGCGATCCTCCATGCTGGTTTCGCTCCGCTTGTCATCAGCGCGGCCACCGCGCTCTGTGATGCGCGTAGACGCTACCTCCTGTATGATCTCATCTATCGTAGCTGCGACACTCACAGTAGCCCCGGTAGAGGTGATATCTCCGATGGTGCGGAACCGTATCAGGCGCTCCTCAGGCTTTTCATTTGGCTTCATAGGAATGTGCTCACTCTCTGCCAGCAGCACGCCATCACGCTCGAATACTTTGCGCTTGTGCGCATAATAAAGCGTAGGCAGGTCGATGCCCTCCATGGCCATATACTGCCATACATCCAGCTCTGTCCAGTTTGAGATAGGGAATACGCGGAAGTGCTCGCCTACATGCTTGCGGCCATTGAAGAGGTTCCATAGCTCAGGACGCTGGTTTTTGGGATCCCACTGGCCAAACTCATCACGGTGCGAGAAGAAGCGCTCCTTGGCGCGTGCTTTCTCCTCATCGCGCCGTGCACCACCCAGCGCACAGTCAAACTTGAACTCCTCTATGGTATCGAGCAGCGTAGTGGTCTGCAGGCGGATACGGGATGCGTTGAACCCCTTCTCTTCTGCTACGCGGGCTTTGTCTATAGACTCCTGCACGGAGCCTACTATGAGGCGCACGCCCAGTTTGGCCACCAGCTGATCGCGATAGGCTATGGTCTCAGGGAAATTGTGACCTGTGTCTACATGCACCAGCGGAAAAGGTATGGGCGCAGGATAAAAGGCTTTCTTCGCCAGATATGTGACGGCGATGGAATCTTTGCCACCGCTGAAAAGGATGCATGGATTCTGAAACTGGGCAGCGGCCTCGCGGATCACGTAGATCGCCTCTGACTCCAGGGTTTTGAGATGGTTTAGACTAAGACTCATCTATATGCTACTGATTTAGATTTGCGGGTGTAAATAAAGTCATAATAGGCATAGCAAGGAAATAAGATCGGCTGAAAGGGGCAAAGTGCCCGTACGGCTGATACAAATAAAATAATGCCAATACCTTATGGGGAAAAATGGGAATCAGCGCTGCACGATGACAAAGACGTCTTCACTATCCTTTTTCATCATATAGTTCTCCCGGGCGAAGCGCTCCTGTGTAGCTCCGTCTGTGGTGAGCTCATCTATCTGGCCATCTACGCGCGCTATCTCCTGCTGGTAGTACTGCGTCTTGCGCCGCAGCTCTGACAGCTGGTGGCGGCGGTGGTACTGCACCATCATATTATTCTCATCAAAGAAGAGCATCCATACCGCAAAGACCACTCCTGTCAGGAAGAAGACATTGCGAAACAGGGCCGGGAGGCGCAGGAGATATGACTTGAGCTTGTCTAGCATCGCTTCAAAATTCCGTGAAAAAGAGCTATTAATTAAACGGGCTTGTGAACCGGTATTGTGTATTGTCCATTTTTCAAGCCTGATATTCTTTGTAGCAACGGGCTTTGTCGTAGAGCGATGCCCCACTCTGGAAGCGTGGCACCCTTTCAGGAATTAATACATATATATAGGAAGAATAATAAGCTGATAATCGCTTAGCTTTTATAAAATGAAAAAGGGGAGCGTGTGCTCCCCTTTTCCGGTATATTTTGTCTGGATCTTAATAGTTCCAGAGATCGTGCTCGAATACAAACATATCGTTCTTGATACGATCTGACTCCAGCAGGAGGTCTACACCTGTAGCGTACTCCTTGATCTGGCGGTCATATACGTTTGACTCTTTGTAGATATAGCTCTCAAACATACGTGCCTCAAAGAGGTCTTCCCAGCTGATCCTTACCGCATCGTTCTTAGGGTTGTACACCTCATACTTTGCGAGTATCGGACGCAGGTCAGGATAGTAGCACCAGTACATCACGAGGTCACCACGATAGTTGCCATCGGCATCCTTGTCCTCCATGACCGGAGCCAGGCCGATGATACGGCACATCATAGTAGATGTCTCCTCATCAAAGAGCCAGTCTTCTTTCAGACGGAACTTGGTAACGCGATCCCATGTGAGTTCGTTCTTTACCACTTTGGTTTCCTCCTCGAGAGTGACCGGGTTGATACTAGTGATCGTATCTTCCTTAGAGCCGATCTTCTTGACCTCATCTACAGCGAGTACAGCCTTAAACTGGTCACCGTTTTCTACGGCATTGTCATATACTGTGAGCTCGCCATTTTTGGCAGCTGTGTGTACGATCTCTATGAGCGGCTGCTGCGGATAGGCGAATGGGAGGTTCATTTTCTCCCGTGTGTCTATCACTCTCCAGATACGCTTCTGCCAGAAGATATCAGCCTCGCGCAGATAGTCGTATGGGATGATCTCTTTCTCCTTGGTCACCGTCTTCTGATAGGCGCCATCGAGTGGCTCCTGTGCGAAGAGTGAGCCGGCTGAGATCATCAGCCCCACTGCTGCCAGTATTTTTCCTGCTTTGAACATATTATGCTTGCTTTGCTTGTTTCTTTTTATTGTACAGTGAATACGATCTGACCGATCTTACGTGGTGTACCGTCCGGACCTCTTACCTTGATCTCCTCCAGGTAGATCACATCCTTAGGCTTGGCACGGCTGATGAATGTGAGCATCTGAGGGCTGAAGAGCGGACCAGATGCAGTGGCACGGAAGATCTCACCCTTAGATGCGAACACCATGTCATAGCTTTCTACATTGAAGCGAGCCTCAAAGTCGAAGTTGTCCAGTACCGGTACGATACCTGTCTGAGCCTTCAGTGTACCTGGCTGTGCATTACCACCGCGCAGCTTGCCACCGAGGGTAGGCACCGGATCCGGGATCCTCTTGACACGGATAGGGAAGTCAGTCGCCTTGCCACCAGTCACAGCCACCTTGAGGTTAGCCTTCAGGTCAGGTGTAGTAGCCTTGATCACATACTTGCCAGGGCCTGCACCTTTCGCTACAGAGATACCACCACCAGATGGGATCACGCTGGTCTTTTCAGCACCAGAGCCAGATGATACAGTGATCGGGTTGTCCACACCGATGTATACCACGTTCATCTTGTCGAGCATCACCGCAGCACCGGCAGGTACACCTACCTCATACTTCAGCTCACCCTTAGCCTCCTCAAAGCCACCAGACCTCTTAGGGATCTTCACGAGGGTAGGAACCGTAAAGCTACCAGCTGAACTTGCGTTTACTGTATATGTAGCCTTGCCATCCTTCACTTCTACGCGGCTACCGCCTACGTATACCTCAGGTACGATAGCTGTGCTGTAGGCACCGAGACCGATAGTAGCCTCATACTTGTCACCCACGAGCACATAAGAAGACTTTGCGCTCACGAGTGGTTCGAACTTGTCGAGTGTTACCTCCACAGATACCGCCTCTTTAGCCAGACGATCCAGACACATAGCTTCTGTAGTCTTTACGTCATTCTTAAACTTATTGAGGATAGTCAGCGCTGCTACCTTTGGTACCATGTGAAAGTATGCCTGCCTCCACTCCAGCTTCTGGCCGCTCTCTCCGCCCTTAGGAGGAGTCACGTCTACAGGTATGGCTGATGGCAGCGGATACTTGGTCATGATCTTATTGATATCAGATGAGTAGGTTTCCAGCTTTGTCTTGAGCAGTTCACCGTCTTTGCCCTCTGCGAGCAGGTGTGTGCCTACCTCCAGATCCGCATCGGCTTCAGCTTTATTGAGTTCCTTCTCCAGGCCCTCTATATAGCCAGCTGTCTCATTTGACTTGGTCTTTATCTCTTCTACGAGCTTCATGAGCTCTGCTACCTTTTCAGGTTGATTTTTGCGCTCTGCTTCCAGGCCCTTGATTACCTTCTCGTTTTTAGTGTCTATCATCCCGTTTGAGTTAGTGATAGAGCCATTCACGGTTTTAAAGGCGTTCAAGATCTCTGCAGAAACGTTCATAGCGAGAAGCGCTGTCAACACGAGGTACATCATGTTGATCATCTTCTGCCGTGGCGTTAGTTTACCTCCTGCCATTTTTTATTATCAGTTTAAAGGGTTAAACGAATCGTTATTAATTAAAAATTACGCTTGCGTAGCCCTCATTGCAGAAAGCATATTACCGTATACATTATTCAGCGCAGTCAGGTTCTTATTCAGAGTAGACAGTTGCTCCTTGTACTTAGTAGCGTCAGTAGCTGTCTCAGACAGGGCCTGAGCTGCATTGTTCAGGTTGCCAAAGAACTTGTTCATAGCCTTCAGGTGGTTGTTTGAGTCCTGGAGCTCGAGCTCATAGATAGTATTGAGCTGACCGAGGTTCTTCACCATGTTCTGTACTTGCTCATGGTACTGCTTAGTGTTTTCAGCACCCTTGCCTATTTCGCCTACAGCATTTGTAGCAGTAGCGGCAGCAGAAGCGAAGTTTACGATATTACCAGAAGCGCTCTTGGCGTTCTTAGCGAAGTCATTTACAGCTACAGAAGCTTCAGTGAGGTCGTTCAGTTTGCCAGTGCTGTCAGCGAGGCTAGAGAGACCCTTGCCCAGGCTATTGATCAGATCCGGGCCTACCTTGGCGTCAGACAGCATCTTGTCGAGCTGCTGTGTGAGTGGCTTGTCAGACTTCTTGGCTACAGGCTCTGTAGACAGGAGCTCAGGATATACCCTCTCCCACTCGTACTCGAGATGTGTATCAAACTGAGGCTCGAAAGCAGAGATGAGGAAGATCACAACCTCAGTACCCATACCTGCGATCAGCATTTGGTTGGCACCTGGCCAGTGCATGATCTTGAAGAGTGCACCCATGATTACGACTGCCGCACCGCCAGAGTATGCGTAGTTAAGAATTGTCTTACCGCTTTTGGTGAGGAAGAAAGATTTTGGTTGTCCAGCCATTTTTTACGATTTTTTTGAGGGTTAATTTAAAGATTGATATGGTTGATAATATGAAAACCAGATTAATAACTAAAAGTCACTTTTTATCTGAAATAATCCGTGTTGGTTTTAGTGGTCAGATATATCCCTGCCGAGGAATGTAGTGATGCAGCGGAAGCCGATATAAGACTTGGCCGAATCTGCATATTCCCAGTGGCGGGTACCTGTCTCTATGTAGTAGCCGATATCCTTCCATGAGCCACCGCGGATCACCTTGCGCTTCAGCGTCTCAGACTCAGCCTTGTCAGCATCGTAGCGGATATCAGGGTTCAGGTCATGGATAAAGGAGTAAGCATTCTCATAGTAGGCAGATGAGGTCCACTCAGCTGCGTTGCCGGCCATATTGTACAGACCGTAGTCATTTGGCCAGTATGCGTCAGCACGTACAGTGTAGAAGCCACCATCCTCAGGATAGTTGCCACGGCCAGGCTTGAAGTTTGCGAGTACGCAGCCCTTAGAGTTGCGCACATATGGACCACCCCATGGGTATGGAGCGAGTTTCTTGCCACCGCGTGCTGCATATTCCCACTCACCTTCTGTAGGCAGGCGGAAGTTGTCCATCAGAGGGATACCGCGTACAGTATTGTAGTCCATCCAGAGGCGGGTCCTCCATGCGCAGAATGCATTAGCCTGAGGCCAGGTCACGCCTATCACAGGATAGTCGTCAAACGCAGGGTGGTGGAAGTAGTTGCGGGTCATTGGCTCATTGTAAGAGTATGTGAAGTCACGTACCCATACCAGTGTATCAGGGTAAACCTGGCACTTCTCGTGGCGGATGTACTTGCTACGCTCAGTGTTGCGGTTCTTAGACTTGGCAGCCTCCTTGAAGTCTATCCAGTCGTATACGTACCAGAGCTTATTGACATCGATCTCCTTGATACCCCAGAAGCGCTGGGCCTCAGGTACAAAGATCTCTTCCAGTTGCTCATTGCCTTCAGTCTTCTTCCAATCTATCTTCTGATTCCAGTCTATCTGGGATTTGCCACTATTGGCATCTTCTTTGGTGTGCTCCAGCATGACGTGAGCTACGGAGTCACGCACGTAGTTTACAAACTGGCGGTATTCGTTATTTGTGATCTCTGTGTCATCCATGTAAAAACCAACTATGGAGACCTGCTTAGCCTTGGCTACATGGGCGCTATTCACGTCCTGATCGCTCGGGCCAATGTGGAGGACACCTGATGGTACGAACACCATACCGTATGGCGTCACCGGGTTCCACCGAGGCCTATCTTGCTCACCGAGCAGCTGCCCGTTGTATCCGCCGCTGCATCCTGCCAGGAAGAGAGCTATGGCAGCAGAAGCGATGCACAAGATGCTTTTGATTTTTTTCATTTTTCTCAGAGTTAGATTGATTTTCGATAAAATTTTGAAGGTCGTAAATGTAATAAATAAATACTCTAAATGCCAAATATAGTTAACCAAAATTATTTTACGCATGCAACCCGACTTTGTTTCCACACGTCAGGTGCCTTTGTCCACAAATATTCTTACAAAAACCTCGAGTTAAAGTAATAATAACCCGTCTTTGTACGTTTCTTCAGCCCAAATAGATACGCGGCACTGATCTCATGGCTACCGGTATTGAAACCACTGAGATATGACGCATTTATATCATACGAATAGACCAGGCGGAAGCCCTTGTACCTGAATCCGGCATAGATCACTGCTGCATCCAGGCTACGCTGGCTGTATCCTCTGAACGCTATTCCTGTCAGGATATTGTCATAAATGCGCATGGTCAGGCTCAGTTCGGCCTGTACCTGACGCAGATCCGACTTGACCAGCGCCGATGGCATCATGTTGAAATGTTTCCCCAAAGTGAAGTCGTAACCGCCCATGACCAGCAGGTTTCGGGCATAGCCGAGGCTGGTATTTTGCAGCTTTGTGATGGTGTAGATGTGATCTACGGCCACACCGGCAAACCATTTTTCATTGTTCAGGTAAATGCCGGCCGAAAAGTCCGGCGAGAGGCCATTGGCCAGGCTGGCGGGCACATAGTTGTCCCGGTGGTCTATAGAGCCGCCGGTATAGATGCCCTCTGGCGTCACCAGTTTGTCTCCCTGCAGGCCTGTCTGTACGATGCCTGCTCCGATGCCTACGGCCAGGGAGAAACTCCTGAATTTCTTGCGGTAATCATAGTTGATCGCTACACTGGTGGTACGCAGGTAGCCTATCATGTCATTGGTGACCTGCAGGCCTATGCCACTGCTGATAGGGTCCAGTTGCATGTTGAAGCCGAAATACTGTGTGGAGGTAGACCGGTTGGACAGGCCTACGTACTGGGTGCGGTACAGCGCATTGAACTCTACACCATCTCCGGAGCCCGCATATGCAGGGTTAAACAATTGCCGGTTGTACATGTAATGGCTATACTGGGGCTCAGACTGGCCAAAGGCCACACCTACCGACACCGCCATCCATACCATGATGTAAAGAGTAAACTTCATTATCGCTTTACTAAAATAGCCGAATTTTAACGATTAGCCCTGTGGTATTTGTTAAAAAAGGGGCTGACCGGTAAATGTGCAGACAAGTAGCTCCCCTATTGCGTGATATTGAATACCACGGTGGCTACGTCATAAGGAGTACTAGGGTCTGCCACATGGATATTAGTGCCCGTGGCGCTCACTTTACCATTTGCTACCGTAGCGCGTATATACTCCGTGGCATTATCAGGCAGGTAGTATTGCCCGTGAAAATAAATCTGCACTGACGCCTCACCGGCACCAGGATTAGTAAGCTGCATCTGATAGTCACCGGTAGCAGTAGGTCGTACATTATTGGCGAAAACGATAAACAACGTATCTGTAGTGCCGTCTGTGGCATACATCACATCGTCTACAAAGCCGCAGCTTTTCACTGAATAGTTTATACCCTTCATAGACCAGCTGCCGTGAGTGCCGGATGTATCTGTTTTCTTGCACGAGGCAATAAGGAAGGTCACAGCGATGATGAAGAGGACGTAAGGCACATTTTTCATAAGAGTTGAATTTGATTTTTTGTAATGCGACAAATATAATTTTATCCGATACGCCGAAAAGTTAAATGATTATCCCGGCGAGGTAACGTTTAATTAGTTTTGTCCGATTAGATTTACGGCCTCAATTATATTTTCATGAAGCTCCTTTTTGCCCTGTTCCTTGCAGCATCTGCGCTAGCTCTGTCAGCTCAAAATACTACCAATCCCACACCTGCCACAAAACCCAGGATCGTGATCGGTATCGTGGTAGACCAGATGCGCTGGGACTACCTGTACCGCTATGCGGATAAGTATACAGCGACGGGACTCAAGCGACTGCAGAGCGGCTACAACTGCGAGAATACCCACATACCCTACGTGCCTACCTATACCGCCCCGGGGCATACCTGTATCTATACCGGCTCTGTACCGTCTATACACGGCATCATAGGTAATGACTGGTATGACCGCGATGCCAGACAAGTGGTGACGAATGTAGGAGATAGCAACTACCACACCGTAGGAGCCAATGGCCCCGAGGGTATGGTATCTCCCAATCGTATGCTGGCCACTACGATCACAGATGAGCTGAGACTGGCTACAAATTTTCGCTCAAAGGTGATCGGCATCTCTGCAAAAGACCGTGGCGCCATACTACCTGCAGGCCATGCGGCCAATGCAGCCTATTTCTTTGACGGCAATTCGGGCAACTTTGTAACATCGAGCTACTACATGGATTCACTGCCGGCATGGGCCACTGCATTCAACGCAAAGAAGCTGCCCGCTGCCTATGTGAAAGACAACTGGAAGACAGTACTGGAGCTGAATAAATACACAGAAAGCTCAGACGATGACGAGGACTACGAGAGGCCTTTTGGCAAAGAGAAAAAACCGGTCTTCCCGCATATGGTATACGATGAGGTCGTATCACATCCGGGCGCTTTGATCGCCACACCATGGGGCAATACACTGGTGTTTGATTTCGCCAAGGCGACACTGCTGGGCGAGAAGATGGGCATGAGTGGCAATACAGATTTCCTGGCTATGAGCTGCTCCTCTACTGACTACATTGGCCATACCTTTGGGCCAAACTCGATAGAGACAGAAGACTGCTATATCCGTTTTGACCGGGACCTGTCTGATTTTCTTTCTTTTCTGGATAAGCAATATGGCGCGGGCAACTACACGGTCTTCCTCTCTGCAGATCACGGTGCCTCGCACTCTAGTGGATTCAATCAGAAGCACCACCTGCTCTCTGGTGTGTACAAAAACGATACGCTGATCAAATACTGCAACGAATACCTGAAAGCAAAATACGGCCAGGACAACCTGGTAGAACGCGTGACCAATATGCAGCTCTACCTGGATCACAATAAACTGGCAGCCGCGTCTCTCGATCTGACTACCGTCAAGAAAACAGTCGTAGAATATCTGCTCACGCAGAAGAACGTAGCCAAGGCATTTGACCTGGCGGCGCTGGGCGCAGAGCCACTACAGAAGGACTACAAGGAGATGTTTATCAACGGCTACTACCCTAAGCGCTCCGGTGATGTGCAGGTGGTGTTTGAGCCCGGCTACCTGGAGGGCTATACCAAGGGTACTACGCACGGGAGCGTGTACTCCTACGACTCACACATCCCCCTGCTCTGGTATGGCTGGGGCGTGAAAAAAGGCTACGACTACTCTCCTACCTACATGACGGATATCGCTGCGACTCTGGCGGCGCTGCTGCACATACAGGAGCCAAGCGGCTGTGTAGGCAGGCCGATAGAGGGCTTATTGAAAAAATAGATACAGCGTCATGATGACGTGGCCCACTCCAGGATGACCTCCGGCTTTTCTTCCGTGACGGCCAGCGGCAATGGCGGTATCAGCGGTACATACTCAGGCACCGGTGATGATCTCTGGATCTTGCGTTGGGCCAGGTATTCCTTACCACAGCCTTCATACTCCATATAACCCTTGCATATCGCGGCAATGTTTCGTGCTGACGTACCATCATTCTGATCGGGCATGAGGCGGTGCAGCTGGCTCAGGTCAAAGTAAGAATGCACCTTTTTGCCCAGGCCCATGCCTACGTATACCAGCGTCGAATACTGCGTGATCAGCTCCTGGCAGTTGGCCACCATGTGCTCGGCATTGCCGGTGGTATATATATCTGCATCGGGGCCGGCTACCTGCCGGATCTCTGCTACGGCTCGGTCCACTACTTCATTGGGATGCAACTTGAAAATGATACGCCTACCGGCAGCTATATCCATGCATTTTTTCAGAAAGCCTATGCGATCATCTTCCCCTTTGCACTCGCGGATATCTGAGGTGGCGACCAGCACATAGTCGCGGTGAGGAAAATCGTTTTGGAGCAGTGACCTGATGTTGTCAAAGTTTGGGATGCCCGTCACGGCTATCTTACGCCGGTCCGTGCCCATGCTGCTGTAGAAATCCTTGTACCCCTCAGAGGCTACGCAATAAATATCACAGATATCGGAGCTGCCATTCAGGGAGGTACCCATGGCAAAGTAGCGGGGTATCATACGCGACCACAGCACAAATTTCGACCACCAGGTCACCTTGTCTACCATGCCCTCCTGCACCCACACCATCTTAGACTTTCTCAATTTGCGGGGCACGATCAGGTCCGTGCAGAATACGACCATATCATACTTGTTCTTTTGGGCAAGGTAGTCATTTTGCAGGCCATGCCTGGCTATGTAGGCGTCGGCATTTTTTTTGAACTGGCCTCCTAGTATAGTGAAGTCTATCCAGCCTTTGCGTAGTGCCCAGCGCTCATACCAGGTATCCGGCATGAACTGGCTGAACCAGCAGTCGTAGTCATCCTTCAGATACTCCGATATCTGGTGCATCTGGCTGGTCTGATTGGCAGATCCTACAATGAAGAGTATCTTCTTCTTTCCCATGAGCTGTTTGTTGGGTTGGGTGAAAACAAATAGCGCACTGCAGCAAATGCCACAGAGGGAATTGAGTGTTTTGGTTACGTTTTATGACGGGCCTTCGGGTTGGAAATTTTACGCTTCGGTCCATAGATCTGCTTACTCAGAGTATAGCAGATGATAATCTGCTCGTTATCATGGATAACAACAATTTTGCGCCATCTGAGTTATTTCTTCTTTTGAGGATAAGTAACCGCAGACCTATCCGTCTGATAGAGATTCATTATTTATCTTTGCAGGCTGCCATGGAATTTAATATCACATCTAAGTACGTACCTACCGGAGACCAGCCGGAGGCTATCAGACAACTAGTAGAAGGCGTGAATCGCGACGACAAGCACCAGGTGCTGCTCGGCGTGACCGGCTCGGGCAAGACATTTACCGTAGCCAATGTGATACAGGAGGTAAAGAAGCCGACCCTGATCCTGACACATAATAAAACGCTGGTATCGCAACTCTACGGAGAGTTCAAGCAGTTCTTTCCGGACAATGCAGTCGAGTACTTTGTCTCCTACTATGACTACTACCAGCCAGAGGCCTATATCGTGAATACGGATACCTTTATCGAGAAAGACCTCTCTATCAATGCGGAAATAGAAAAGCTACGCCTCTCCACTACCTCTGCACTGGCATCAGGCCGTCGCGATGTGATAGTAGTGGCGTCCGTCTCCTGCATCTACGGCCTCGGTAATCCTGAGCAATACCACGATAGCATTACCCGTATCCATACCGGCCAGAACCTGAGCCGCAATGCCTTCCTCTATCAGCTGGTAGAGTGCCTCTACTCGCGCTCTGATGCAGAACTGGCGCGGGGTACTTTCCGCGTGAAGGGCGATACCGTAGAGATCGTACTTCCTTATCTCGACTATGCTTACCGCGTGTCGTTCTTTGGTGATGAGATAGAGGAGATACAGTCCTTTGAGCCATCGTCAGGACGTACGCTGCAGACGCATGGCAGCGTAGCCATCTTCCCGGCCAATATGTATGTGACCTCAAAGGAACTGGTGAAGCACGCTATAGACCGCATCCTATTAGAACTGAATGCGCAGCTCGAATACTTCCGCAGCATCGGCAAACACATCGAAGCAGCGCGACTGAAAGAGCGTGTAGAGTTTGACGTAGAGATGATGCGTGAGCTGGGCTACTGCTCAGGTATAGAGAACTACTCCCGTTTCTTTGACCGCAGGGCACCGGGTACGCGGCCTTTCTGTTTGCTGGATTATTTCCCTGAGGATTTCCTGCTTGTGATAGATGAGAGCCACCAGACCATCCCACAGATAGGCGGTATGTATGGCGGTGACCGCGCACGAAAGATCAACCTCGTGGACTATGGCTTCCGCCTGCCATCTGCTATGGACAACAGGCCACTGAACTTCCAGGAGTTTGAGTCGCTGGTGCCGCAGGCGATCTTTGTGAGTGCGACACCGGGCGAGTATGAGCTGGAGAAAGTGCAGGGCGTGGTAGTAGAGCAGATCGTGCGCCCTACCGGCCTGCTGGACCCGCCTATAGAGGTGCGCCCGAGCCTGAATCAGATAGACGACCTGATGGACGAGATAGACGAGCGCGTGAAGAAACAAGAGCGCGTACTGGTGACCACCCTGACCAAGCGCATGGCAGAGGAGCTGGACAAATACCTCTCCCGCCTGCATGTCAAATGTCGCTACATCCACTCAGAGGTCACCACGCTGGACCGTATAGAGATCATCCGCGACCTGCGCCTGGGTAAATTTGACGTGCTGATAGGTGTGAACCTGCTGCGTGAGGGACTGGACCTGCCGGAGGTATCTCTGGTGGCCATACTGGATGCGGACAAGGAAGGCTTCCTGCGTAACAAGCGCTCTCTGATACAGACCGCCGGCCGCGCTGCGCGAAACTCAAACGGCCTCGTGATCATGTATGCAGATAAGATCACGGACTCTATGCAGCAGACCATAGATGAGACCAGCCGCCGCCGCGAGAAGCAGATCAAATACAATGCGGAGAATGATATCACTCCGACCACAGTCTTCAAGACGAAGGAGGAGATCATGAAGCAGACCTCTGTACTGGAGATACGCAAACCTGAGCCGCAGCCGTACATAGAGCAGGAGGGTGAGTACAGCATGGTAGCGGAGCCAGTAGTAGCTCAAATGACTGCCGAGCAGCTGCACAAAGCGATAGACGATGCACGCAAGCAAATGCTGCAGGCGGCTAAGGATACAGACTTCCTCACCGCTGCCAAGCTGCGCGATGAGATGCAGGCGATGCAGAAATTGCTGAAGGAGAAGTTTGGAGCTTAATTCATTCTAGGCGGCTAGTCCCAATCGCTAGTTCAAGCGTCCTCGCTTGAACCGAATTAATTTGAAGCTTAATGCTATTGGACTTTTTTAAGCGCTCTTATTTCTGAAGGCCTCCTTGATCCATGAACTATCCCGAGAACAAGTACATTGTTTTTAACTACCCGGTAAATGATGAGCCATTTATGACAAACGGCTTGACGATACAATTTTCCCTTTGTTGCCAGTAAGGAGCACTCTTTAAAAGCATAAGGATTCTGCTTTATGCGGTTGACTACTTCAAAGATGCTATCAACTACTTTTTCTGCATTAATTGGTTGATGATTGACGAAGGCTATATACCCGGCTATCTCGTCAATATTTCTTATAGCATTTTCAGAAAGCCTTACTTCGTAAGTTGGCGGAGTTTCCTTCTTTGGCTTTCCCATCGGTTCTTAGCTTCATCCAGAGAAACGGAATTACTTGATTCACCTTGCTTCACCCACTCTTTGAATTGTCTGATACTCATAGGATCGCCGGGCAGCGCTGGTGATAGGTTTTTACTATCCTGCACTTCATTTTTGGCAAAAGCAACTATCTCAATTTTCTTTCCGACATATTTCGCCGGAACCTTGAGTGAGACCGTCACTGTTTTGCTATCCGGCACTAATGTTTTGTGGATCATAACAGCTCGTTTACCTCAAATCTAAGGAAATCGGCTATCAATTCATCATCGCGATAAACTCATCAAACAGATACCGCGAATCATGCGGCCCCGGGCTGGACTCAGGGTGGTATTGTACAGAGAATGCTTTCTTGCCTTTCACACGGATGCCTTCTATGGTCTCATCATTCAGGTTGACGTGGGTGATCTCTACGCGTGGGCTCTTCTTGATATCAGCAGCGCTGACCTCAAAGCCGTGATTCTGTGACGTGATCTCAGAGCGGCCTGTCACGAGGTTTTTGACGGGATGATTGAGGCCACGGTGGCCGTGGTGCATCTTATAGGTATTGACTCCCTCAGCCAGTGCGAGCAGCTGGTGGCCGAGGCAGATGCCGAAGAGCGGCTTATCTGCTGCTATCACGTCCTGCACTGTCTTGATAGCATAGTCCATCGGCGCCGGATCTCCGGGGCCATTGGAGATAAAGTAGCCATCTGGCGCCCACTTTTCCATCTCGGCAAAGGAGGTGCGGCAATTGAAGACCTTGGCATAGAGGCCACGATCCGTCAGGCACTTCAAGATATTCTCCTTGATACCGCAGTCGAGGACGGCTACTTTCAGCTTTGCGCTCGGATCGCCGTAGTAGTAGGATTCTTTAGTAGATACTTTCTCAGCCAGGTCCAGGCCGTTCATATCAGGTACGGCGGCCAGTTGCTTTTTCAGCGCCTCTACATCCTCTGTCTCAGAGCTGATGATACAGTTCATGGCGCCTGCCTGGCGCACATGCACGGTGAGTGCGCGGGTATCAATATCGCTGATGCCTACCAGGTTATTGATCTCAAAGTAGTCCTGCAGGGACTGGCTGCCACTCAGGCGGGAGAAGTTGTTGCCTGCATATTTTTTGCAGATCATGCCCGCTATCTTGATAGACTTTGACTCTACCTCGTCCTGCTTCACGCCATAGTTGCCTATATGGTCGCTGGTCATGATCAGCACCTGGCCGTAGTAGGATGGATCGGTGAAGACCTCCTGATAGCCAGTCATGCCTGTATTAAAGCATAATTCGCCGGTGGTGGTGCCGATCTTGCCAAGTGATTTTCCTTTGAAAACTGTACCGTCTGCCAGTACGAGGAGGGCGGGTGCCTGCGTGAAGCTTTTGCTCATTGCCGATTTTGATTATCGGAACGCAAAAATAGTTTTTTCAAAGCACAATCCCGCAGCAATGTTGAAATCTATGGCTAACGGTGTATATCGTCCGCTTTTGCCTATTTTCATGGCGGCAATTCAGCATCCTTTAAATCAAGCATTTGGCAGACCTCCTGGATAATTGGAAGAAAAAAGCGACCGACAAGCGCAAGGAAAACCGTGAGTACCTCAAGCGCGCGGCCAAAAAGCGTGGCATAGAGAAGGAGCTGCCGGAGCTGCACGAGGAGGCATTCTCAAAGATAGACTGCCTGACCTGCGCCGGCTGCTGCAAGAATATCTCCCCCCGGTTTAAAACCCCGGATATATCCCGCATAGCCAAATACCTCCGCATCAAGGAGTCTCAGCTGATAGAGCGCTACCTGCGCCTGGATGAGGACGGAGACTATGTGGTGCAGAAGAGCCCCTGCCCATTCCTCGGGGCTGACAACTACTGCTCGATCTATGATGCGCGCCCCGGCGACTGCCGCAAATACCCATATACCGACTCCGGAGACTTTTTTGAATACATTAACACCACGCACCTGAACACAACTATCTGCCCGGCTGTTTATTATGTATTGGAAAGGCTGAAGCAAATCGTACCTTAGTAGGGCAATAGCGAAAGCTCCCCGCCGTTTATCATACCTAAACCACTGTCACCGCATGAAACACCTTGCATTCCTGTGCTTCATTTTCCTTTGCCTCACTGCCGGCGCGCAGACCGTGATAGGCACGGTGCTGGATGCAGAGGGACACTCCCTGTCCTTTACTACCTTCTCCAATGTGCGCACCCAGATAGGCGGCTACACCAGCGAGAGCGGTATTTTTTCCTTTGACCCTAAAGATGCCGCAGATACCACGCTTATCACTTTCAGCCATATAGGCTATGAGGAGGTGCGCCTGACCATAGCCCAGCTAAAGGAGCGCAAAGAACCTATCGTGATGAAGGCAAAAAACTATGGCCTGCAGGAGGTAGTAGTACAGCCTACCGATGCCAAAGGGATGCTGCGCGATGCCCTGTCTCATATAGCTGACAACTATCCGGCAGAGTTTACCAAGAACCATATCATCTTCAAAGACTACAGTGTGGTATCTGGCGAAAAGAATCATTACAATTATTTTGACTTTGACATGTATCTGCCCAGCTACCTGGCGAAGGATAGCCCGCGTATCTACACCGTAGACCACAAGCACGAGGTGTATGAGCAGAAAGGTGCCATGTTTCATGTGCAGATACCGCCTACCGTACTGCTAAAGATCATGTACCCCGAAAAACTATTCAGCGAAGAGCGGATGAAGGAAAACGATTTCTCCTTTGTATCATCCACTGCCGTGCTAGATGGCGAAGAATACGATGTGATCAACTTCCGCCGCATACCGCAGAAGAAAGACAAGTCAGTGCGCGGCAATGGCTATGTCTATATCAATAAGAAAGATAAAGGCATCCGCTACATAGAGCTGCATGTGTACAATGAAAAACCGGAGCGCTACATGCTGGTGGCCAAGATGGATACGCTGAATGTGAATGCCAAAATCGCCTTTGCAAAAGTGGATGGCAAATATGTGCTGGACTACATACAGCAGTCTACCTATGCCAGCGGAAAATTATTTGGCAGCCACCAGAACCTCGTCTACTCTACTACCGCCAAAGTAGTAGACCGCCAGCTGCACCTCAAAATGAATGAGATAGTGATGCGCTCAGAGGTAGATGACATCGTGCTGAAAGAGAAACCACGCGACATCAAAGAGCTGGTCAATGCGCCTGATATGAAGTAGCGCCGCAACTTAAATTTTGAAATTCAGATTTTAATGTTCTTACTTTGCCCCCGTTTTCCGGGGGCGTTCTCGCCATACAGCGAGATCTGAGAAGTACCCTTCGAACTTGATCAGGATAATGCCTGCGCAGGGAGTGAATAGCTCAATTAGCATCCGCTATTGTAGCCTCTCACGTTTTCTATTGCTAGCCGGAAAGCAGCAAAAAAACAACACCATGAGAGGTTTATTTACCACAGCTTATTTACTTTTCGCAGCAGGCGGTGCCATAGCACAGACTGATACCCTGAAAAATGTCACCACACAAGAGGTGACCATCACCGGCACCCGCGCCGGGGCCAATGATCCGACCACATTCCAGAATATCTCTGCACAGGATATACAGAAAAATAACCTGGGCCAGGACCTGCCATACATGCTGGACCTCACCCCCTCTCTGGTCACTACCTCAGATGCGGGTGGCGGTGTAGGCTACACAGGTATGCGCATCCGTGGTACAGATGCCACCCGTATCAATGTGACCGTGAACGGCGTACCTATGAATGAGCCAGATGACCAAAGTGTCTACTGGGTAGATATGCCCGATATTGCTACCTCCGTAGAGAGCATACAGATACAGCGCGGTGTAGGTACATCGACCAATGGTAGTGGTGCATTCGGCGGATCTGTGAATATGAAAACGGATGCCTTTTCGCTGAAGCCATTTGGTGAGGTGAGCGCTTCGTATGGCTCCTTCAATACCAGAAAGTTTAGTGCAAAGGGTGGCTCAGGTCTGATCAAAAATATCTTCTTCGTGGAAGCGCGAGGCTCGTACGTGGCTAGTGATGGCTATGTAGACCGAGCCTCTGCCAATCTGTGGTCCTACTTCGTACAGGCGGGTATCGTGAAAAATAAAACGATGCTGCGCTTCGTTCACTTCAACGGGCATGAGCGCACCTACCAGGCCTGGAATGGTGTGTCACAAGATTCACTGGCTACCAATAGAACCTACAATGTCTCCGGCACCGACTACGGCGCATCTGCCATACCCTGGTACAATCAGGTAGACATCTACCAGAAGCAATACTTCCAGCTCATACTCAATCAGAGACTCGGACACAACTGGAATATGAATGCTGTAGCATTTCTCACCCTCGGCAAAGGCTACTATGAAGAGTATAAAGTAAATGACGCGTTGGCAGGCTATGGTATCATAGACAGCGCAGTGACCAATGCCAACCTGCTGCGCCACAAATGGCTGAAGAACCGCTATGCAGGTGGCGTCTTTTCTTTCAACTATAACAACAATAAAAACGTAGACGCTACCATCGGCGGCATGTATGCCAACTTTGCCGGCAATAACTTTGGCAATGTGACCTGGGTACAGGGCCTTACCAGCTTTGATCCGAATAGAAACTACTACCTGAATCAGTTTCACAAAAACGAAGCGAACATCTACGCGCGTGCAAACTATAGCCCCGTAAAAGTACTCAGCCTCTACGCAGACCTGCAATATCGCTTCGTAGAGATGGGGGCACATGGACTGGATGACAGGCAGATGGCGGTAGACTTTTCGCATACCTATCACTTCTTCAATCCTAAGGGCGGCATCTCTATCAAGACCGGCAAGATAGGCCGCGTCTATGCCTCGTATGCCCTCGCGCACCGCGAGCCTACCCGCGGCGATATCATCCAAAACCTGAGCAGCGTGACACCACGCGCAGAGCGGCTGCATGATGTGGAGGCTGGCATAGACATCACTAATGCCATGATCAAGTCGCCAAGGGTATGGGTCAACTTCCCGGTGCATCTGAATGGCTACTACATGTACTATGTGGACCAGCTGGTACTGACCGGCGCGCTGAATGATGTAGGAGACCCACTACGTGTGAATGTACCGCAGAGCTTCCGTGCGGGCGCAGAGCTGCTGGCTGAGATCAACTTTCACAGGCCGGAGTCTATGACCAAACTCTTGGGCGTATGCTATAGTGTCTCCTACAATCTCTCCAAGATCAAAAACTATACAGAGATAGTACCGGGCTATGACCCGACCTACACCAATGTCCCTGCGCTAAATAAAACCACCATCTATCCCAATACAGATATCGCCTTTTCCCCGCGCTGGGTAGGATTCATAGAGCTGAATACAATGGCTGTGAAAAACCTCGAGATAGCCTGGGCCTTTAAATTTATAGGCAAGCAGTACCTGGACAATACACAGAGCGATGAGCGCAGCCTGCGCCGCTACTGGTACAGCAATGTACGTGTGAGCTACCTGGTGAAGGTGAAGAATCGTGCAGAGGTGAGATTCACCATGCTGTTCAATAATATCTTTAACCGGCTGTATGAGAGCAATGGCTACACCTATCGCGAGCGCTATCAAAACCCTGATGGCTCCGTGACAGATCCGGTGAGCTACAACTATTACTACCCGCAGGCAGGATTTAACGTAATGGGGGGGATCAATGTAAGATTCTAAAGGAGTTAATTCTCCAGCTTGATGATCAGGTCTGTGACGGTTTCTGACACAGACAGCTTGCTATATTCGGCCTTGAAGTTGGTGATCTCATAGACTTTCATTTCACGGGAGGCCACTTTAGACTGGCCCGTGTAGATCGTCTCAAACTTATTTTTCACCAGCTGGAATGTAGCGTCAGATATCCTGATGCCACCGGCCGCCGCCATCTTCTCGATGCCTGATGCAGCCTGTACAGTCTCACCCCAGATATCTGCGGCTATGGTACGCACACCCACTATACCACCTGATATCTGCCCGGTATGGATACCGATACGCATCTGGAAGAAAGCCTTGCCCTCCTTCATATGCCTCATGCGGATATCCTCCATATAGAGCTGGATCTTGATCGCGGCATTCACCACATCCTCTGGCTTGCAGTCCCGGCTATTGGCCAAGCCACCTATGCAGAGGTAGCCATCGCTCAGGGTCTTGAGTGTCTCCAGGCGGAATTTCTTGCACACATCATCCATACCCTTGAATACAAGGTCCAGCTCATCCATCAGCTCTATAGGGCTGAACTGCTGCTCTACACTCGTAAAGTCATCAAAATCTATGAACATCACGGTAGCAAAGTTCTCTATCTCCGTGATGCCTGACGCCTTGATACGGGTCTCTATCTCTGCAGGGATGATATCACTGAGGAGGCGCTCTGCTGTCTCCTTCTCTTTTGTGATCAGGATATTCTTTTCAAAGAGGAGGTCCTTGGCCCTGCGGCTATTGCGATAGGCCATGTAGGTGAGCGCAGCTATGATGGCAGCCATGAGCCCTACCACTACGAGGAAATAGTTGAACCAGCGCTCGCGGGTACGATCGGCGGCGGTTACCTTATCTTTCAGCTCCTGCTCGCGGCGCTGCTGTTCTTTTACTTTCTCAAAGTCATAGCTGAGCTGCAGCTTGGTCACTGCGCGCGCATTGCTGGTGTTGAATACCTGGCTGCTGATCTCCTGCGAGAGTTTCTGGAAATGATAAGCACCCTCGTAGTCCTTCTTCTGCTCGTAGATATATGCCAGGCCATCGTAGGAGGCCTTCAGCTGGTCGTTTGCTTTGATGGGCTTGGCCGCAGTGGCGCTGGCTACGTAGTTCTTCTCGGCCTCGTCCAGATTATGTGTTTTGGCAGCCAGGTAGCCCTTGGCATTGAGTACCTCGGCCTGTCCGTGCTTATCTCCTAGCTCGCCAAACACACGCTCAGCTTCCGCCAGTTGCTTATCAGCCTCTTTGTATTTATTCTGATAGGTGAGGCAGTAGCCCATATTGAGCAGGTCGAGTGCGAGGGTAGGCTTATAGTTCAGCTGGCGGCTGAGCTCCATAGACTTTGCGATATTGACCGCCGCATTATCCAGGTCGCCTATGGTCAGATAGTTAGAAGCTATGTTGCAATATGCATCTGCCACACCCAGTTTATTGCCTATCTTCTTGCTGATGCTCAGTGCCCGCTCAAAGTATTCATTGGAGCGCGGTATATTTTCTTCCAGGGAGTTGATATTGCCGAGCTCGCGGCAGCTATTCATGATGATCTCATCATTTTTGATCGCTTCTGCAGTCCGGAGTGCGCTGAGCAAGTGCGCTGTAGCATCGGCAAACTCACCCGTCTTCATATCTATGATACCGCTGGCTATCTCGCACTCGGCCAGCAGCTGCTTGTCCTGTAGCTCTGTAGCTATAGCTGTGGACTCTTTGATCAGCTCCTCTGCCTTCTCAGGATCGCCTGTAGATCTTTTGTAGTCCGCCAGCTCCTTGAGGCATATGGCGTATTCATTGCGCTTGTCTATACTTTTGAAGAGGGCCGCTGCTTTCTCCAGGTTTTCCCCGCTTTCCTTCAGTACTCCGGCATTGGACAGATATTGGCCCTTTTTGAGATAGCACCTGGCTATGCCCTGTTTGTAGTCTATTTTTTGCGCTATAGCCAGCGCCTCATCTATAGTCGTTAGTGATTTGTGGATGTCAGAAAAGCGGTAGGCGGTCGAGACCTCTATCAGCTCATTGACTTTAGACTGCTCGTCACCATTAGCTTTTCCGGCATATGCGGTAAAAAGCAGGACGATCAAACATATTAAGGGTGCGTAGTTTTTCTTCATGCGTGCTTACTGAAGATAAAAGAAATTCGGTATAGGCACTACGATTACAAGGTCGAGGTTGTTTCACTATACATTAACTTTAACATTAATGCATGTTGCAACACAATGAATATACGTCAATTAGAGGATAGGGTGTCAGTGTTTGACACAATATTTCATGATATTTTCTTTGGCGCGGGGATTGCCCAGGTCCATGAGTTTCTGAAAGTCCCGGCAGGCATTGTCTAAGTCATTGATCCTCATGTAGCATGTGGCGCGCTCCTCCATAGCCTGCGTATGCCGGGGATTGAGACCTACCAGTATGTTAAAATCACGGATCGCGCCTGTGAAGTCGGAAGAATTGGACTTTGCCAGCCCTCTTTTATACAGGGCCTGCTCATCTTTGGGATTGATAGACAGTATCCGGTTATAGATCTCTATGGCGCCTTTGTTATTCCTCTTGTAGTAGCAGAGTACGGCCAGCTGGTGCAGCGACCGGGTATCCTCACCACTGATCTGCAGGGCACGGCGAAACAGGATATTGGCGCTGTCATAGCGCTTGGCATCCATCTCTATACTGCCCAGCTCGTACCAGGCATCCAGATACAGGCTGTCCAGAGCCAGCACATCATGAAAGTCCGCTCCCGCTGCTCTGCTGTTATTTACTTTCTGATAGGCCAGCCCCCTGTTGTACAGGTAGCCCACAGTATTAGGCTTCAGCGCCAGTGCGTTGGTATATTTGATAATGGCGGTCTGGTAGTCCTGGTCATAAAAAGCACGGACTCCCTCACCATATAGCGCAGAGGCATCCTGCTGCTGCGCAGAAAGCATCAGCGGCAGCGCTATGATAGCTGCCAGGATATGTTGCATCATTTTCATCAGGCGGGCCTTTCAAATTTCAACCTCAGGCGGGCCACAGGCCTGCCATGGACCAGGTGCTCCTCTACTATCTCCTGCACATCACTGAGCTGCACATTGCCATAAAAGACACCCTCCGGATAGACCACTACACTCGGGCCCTGCTCGCAGATATCGAGGCAGCCGGTCTTCTGCGCGCGCATATTGACATTCAGGCCGCGGTCCTTGATCTCTTTTTTGAAAGCCTGCACCAGCTCCATGCCGTGTGCCTCACCGCAGCTGGGCCGCTCGCTATTGACCCGCTGATTGGTACAGATGAAGATATGCTTGTCGTACTTCAGGTTACTTTCCATGTCATTACTTTACATTGGTAAATCTCCATATTATTTATCGCAAAAACAGTAACCACCCTCTCCAGCTATGCACAAAATAAAACTGGCCCGCATAGCAGGCCAGTCAGTATGATAAAAAGTCTTGACGGATTATACGGTCATGATCTCTTTCTCCTTTACCTCTATATGCTTGTCCACGCGGGCAGAGTAGTCATTCAGGATATTCTGCACTTGTGTCTCTGCGTCCTTGGCACTGTCTTCCGCCAGGCCGTCCTTCTGCATTTTCTTGATCTTCTCATTGGCCTCGCGGCGGGCGCTGCGTAGCGATATTCGGCAGTCCTCTGCCTCGTTCTTCACCTGCTTTACCAGCTCCTTGCGGCGCTCCTCTGTGAGTGGTGGTATGTTGAGGCGTATGATCTTGCCATCATTCTGAGGCGTGAGGCCGATATTGGCCATCAGGATCGCCTTCTCTATCGGAGCCAGTACGGAGCTATCCCACGGCTGTATGCTGATCGTGCGCGCGTCAGGCGTCGTCACATTTGCCAGCTGGTTGATCGGGGTCATGGCGCCATATGCGTCTGCATTGATTCCCTCCAGCACCATAGGGCTGGCCTTGCCGGCGCGTATCTTGCTCAGCTCATATTCGTAATGCTCGAGCGCTTTGTGCATCTGAGATTTTACGTCATCGAGGAGTGTCTTTACATCTGCATCTGTCATGGCTATTGTTTTTTATTTCGGTCTTGCTTTTATTATTGTACGAGTGTGCCTATGCCTTCACCGTTTACCACCTTCATCAGGTTGCCCGGCGTATTCATATCAAACACGATGATCGGGATCTTATTCTCCTGGCAGAGTGTAAAGGCTGTCTGATCCATCACATTCAGTTTTTGCGCTATCGCATCTACATAGCTCAGGGTCGTATACTTCTTGGCGTTAGGGTTTTTCTCCGGGTCGCTGTCATAGATACCATCCACGCGCGTACCTTTCAGCACTACATCTGCATCTATCTCTGTAGCTCGCAGTGCAGCCGCACTATCAGTGGTGAAGTATGGATTGCCGGTACCTGCACCCAGTATCACCACGCGGCCTTTCTCCAGATGCCTTACCGCACGGCGCTTGATAAATGGCTCAGCTACCTGGCGTATCTCCAGGGCGGTGAGCAGGCGGGTGTGTACGCCTTCTTTCTCCAGCGCACTCTGCAGTGCCATGCTATTGATCACGGTGGCCAGCATGCCCATATAGTCGCCCTGTACGCGGTCTATGCCGGTGGCTGTGGCCTGTATGCCACGGTATATATTGCCGCCACCTATCACGATGGCTACTTCTACGCCCTTCTCCACCAGCGCCTTGATCTCTCTGGCATACTGCATCACCACTGTCGTATCTATACCGTATTGCTGGGAGCCCATCAGAGATTCGCCGCTGAGCTTGAGGAGTATCCTTTTATATTGCATAGCGGCGTGAAAATACGCGATTGATATGAATAAAAAAAGCGGCCACGAGGGCCGCTGTGAGACATTTGTAATATGAGAAATATCAATGTGCCACCGAGAACTTCCGCACGGCCACACCAGCGCGCGTGTGCAGGCGGATATAATAGATACCAGCCGGCAGGCTGCTCAGGTCTGCGGTATGATCCGTATGTGTATCGCCCCAGGCATAGCTGCTCACTACCTCGCCGAGTGTATTGATCACCTCTGCAGACTGCGCTACGGTATGAGACGATGTGATGTGCAGGAGGCTATTGGCAGGGTTAGGATACATAGATATATCGGCTCCGGCATCTACATCGCGCACACCCAGCGGCGTATAGGCCACATCTGTAGAGTCAGCGCCTTCATTGACCTGCAGCACACTCCCCTGCTGATCTATAGCTCTCACGTCAGAGATGATGATCTGCACGGGATAGTAAGAGAGGTCTTTGCCATCTATATTGTCAGTAGTCACTATAGCCCGCATCTGTGCTATGACACCGGAGCCGGAGCGGGTAGTATGGTCTATGCGTGTCACAGCTGTTTTTACCATACCCTGCGCACGGAGGTCCTTGCTGATAGATATCATATCTGCAGCGCTGCCCAGCCATGAGCTGCCGTACTCGAAAGTCGTCTTGGTAGTATCCAGCACCGCCGGGTCATAGTTGATCGTATAGGCCAGGCCATAGACATTAGTAGCTGTGAGCGACACGTCTCCCAGATGGATGTCTACAGTGAGGGTATCGCCATTGGTCACAGTGTCCTTGCTCAGGAGTGGATAGATGACAGGATCACCTGACCTCCACGGTTTGCGGTTGATGGTCTTGCTGTGTGTCAGGCCAAAGTTTTGCGTGATAGCAGTCGTATCTGTAGCATCGATCACACCATCGCCGTTGCAGTCAGCATACTTATAGTTCAAGACAGGTGTATAGCTGCTGAATGACTGCGACCAGTCACTGGCGGTACTTCCCTGCCAGACTATAGATGTGACAGTCCGCGCAGGTCCTGTACTATCATAGCCCAGGCCGATCGGCAGCAGATCATTATTATCCACCAGCAGATTGGCATCTGCATCGCCAGGCCAGACACAGCCAGCGCCGTCTATCACCGTCGCAGCGATATTCTCCGTGCAGCCATTTGCATCTGTTAGTGTCATTAGATAACTTCCAGGTGTTAGATTGCTGATACAGTTTGTAACATAGCGGGTACCATTCAGGTCGGTATAATAGGGTTGAGTACCACCTGATGCATTGATACAAACTATCCCATCACTTGCTCCGCAAGATGTATTGGTCACTGCAGGATTAGAACTGAGGGGACTAGGTTCAGTGACCAAAATACTATCCGTCATTTGACAGCCAGCATTATCGGTTACAAAAACGTAATAATAGCCGGCAGCTAGACTGGAGGCTGTATTGGTACTAGATGCCGCTCCAGACCACTGGTAGCTATACGGTGTAGTTCCTCCGGTTACGAAGGCTAATGCACTCCCATCATTGCCGCCAAAGCAAGACACGTCAAGCGATTGCAATACCAAAGTGAGCGTCGCCGGCTGCGTTATAGACACCGCTGTACTGGCGCTGCATCCATTCATATCTGTCACAGATACCGCATAGGTACCAGCCGGAGCGCCGTTCATGCATGGCGTAGTGATCATGGCTGGCGCCCAGGTGTATGCATACCCACCTGCCCCGCCATTAGCTGCTACGCAGGCCGAGCCATCATTGCTACCATAGCAGCTGGCATCAGTCACGCTCACTACAGCGAGGGATACCAGTGTCGGCTCGGTGATAGTGCGTGTCAGTGTGGCAGTACAGCCACCGGCATCAGTCACAGTGAGCGTATACGGGCCAGCCGGCAGAGGCAGTACCGTGGGCTGTATCGAGCCGTTTGACCAATTGTACATATACGGCGGCGTACCACCCGTCGCTGTGACATATATCTGTCCGTCTCCGCCACCATAGCAGGATATATTTACTACAGTGTCTGAGATTGATAAGGCACTGGCAGGCTGAGATACTATACCGGCATCTGCAGCGGTACAGCCGTTGCTGGATGTGACCGTAATGGTGTAGGTCCCATATGCCAAACCATTTGCGCAGGAAGCAGTCGTAGCGGGTATACTATTCCATATGTACGTATATGGTGCTGTGCCGCCTGTCACGTTTGCGCAGAGACTACCGTCAGTTCCGCCATAGCAGGATACAGGGCTGGTCGTCATAGTGATCTGTGGTACAGCACTGATAGAGATAGTCACATTATCAGTAGCGCTGCATCCGGATACAGCATCTACTACAGTGACGGTATAGGTGGTAGCGGCCAGCGGCGAGATGACCGGATTTGACACTGTAGCGCTGGAGAGTCCGGTAGCCGGAGACCACATATACTGATAGCTGCCGGAGCCACCGGTGGCAGTGGGATTACTACCTATAGCCACGGTGGTCCCTATACAGATAGTTTGGTCGGAGCCTGCATTAGCTACCGGCACAGCATTGACTGTCACATACGCCGTATCTATATTGCTTCCAGTCCAGATATAGGCATATACTCCTGCATTCGTAAAAGACGTCACAGTAGTGGTATCACTACCGGCATTTAAAATAAAACTGTTGCCAGGGTTGCCCGGAAAATGGGTCCAGCTGCCTGTACCGCCAGACGAGCTGATGGCCACCGAGCCAAACTGACAGGCGGTATAATAACTCGATCCAGCCAGCACAGCATTAGTACAAAGCAATAATGACAGGCACAATAAGGAGGAAGCGACCCAGCCGCTATGTTTTGTTTTGGTAGTAGGTTGTGTTTGCATGTAGATACTATTTGATGGTACAAAAGAACAAACCATCCATACTGAAAACAAGTCTATTATTTGTATATTGTACCCTAATATTAACTATCAAATAAATGCAATAAATTAATTTTCAATTATTTACCAAATATTTTGTACGACACACCAAAATAATGCCTCCAGTCGAAAAACAATCCCTGATACAAGATAGCAAGCTTGTCGCGCTATTGCAAAGCCTGACGCCACCCGAGCGCAAAAGGCTTCATCAGTTCGTCATATCTCCTTATTTCAATACAGATGATAAGCCGTTAAAGCTATTGAATGTCCTCATCAAGGCCGTAGATTCCGACGGGCTATATCCCAATAAAGCAGTGCTATATTCGTCTCTGGATAAAGGGCGCTACAACGATGTCAAAATGCGTCGCGCCATCTCTGATCTGCTCAAACTGGCAGAGGACTTCCTGGCCTATGAAAAGTATCGGGAGGACCATGCCCACCAGCTGTCAGACACACTACATGCTATCAATACACGAGGGCTCACACGCCACTTTGAGGTCAACTACTCTCTGGCTAAAACAGTGCAGGGCCGCTCTAAGAATAAAGATGCAGGCTACTACTATAATGAGTTTCTGCTGGAGGCTGAGCTAAATCAATATATCGAGCTGAAGAAAGAACGTACACAAGAGAAGAACATCAGCAATGTACTCTTTCATCTCAATGCTTTCTACTGTATCACGACACTGCGCTACGCCTGCGCCATAGAGCACTATCGCAATGTGCTGCACATGGAGCAGGAGGTAGACATGATAGATGCGGTGCTGGCGCTGAGCCAGAAGGAAACCTTTGCAGCCATAGCGCCTATCGCTGCCTACCGGCACATCTACTACATGCTGCGCGAGAAGGACGGCACGCCGCACTATCAGCACCTCAAAGAACTGCTGAATAACACCGGCGACATACCGGCTGCCACTGAGCGAGACGCCTATATCTTCAGTATCAACTTCTGCGTAAAGCAGATCAACCGAGGCCAGTTGGACTACCTGCGTGAAGTGTTTGACCTATATAATATCGCTTTGCAAAAGGATATTTTGTTTGACAAGAATGAGCTCTCACCATGGGACTATAAGAACCTCGTGACCCTCGGCCTGCGACTGAAGGAACAGTCATGGACAGAGAAGTTCATCAAAGACTATCGTGATAAGCTGCCAAAAGAAAATCGCAGCAATGCTTATACTTTCAATCTGGCTAAGTTCTATTTCTACATACGCCGCTATGATGATGTGCTCAAGCTACTGCAGAAGGTAGAGTATGACGATGTATTCTACCTACTGGACTCAAAGACGCTCCTCATCAAAACCTACTATGAGATGGATGAGTATGCAGCGCTACATTCGCTCATATCCAGTTTCCGTGCGCTGCTGCGCAGGAAGCGGACCATATCTGACGCCCACCGGCGCAACTATATCAATCTGCTTAACTTCATCAATGACCTGTCACGCGTAGATACAAGAGATAAAAAAGCCCTGGAAGAACTCAAAAAGGACTTTGAGAAAACGACCCAGATAGCAGATGCCGGCTGGCTGAGAGAGAAATTTGAAGAGCTGGGCGTATAAACAATAGGAGGGGTTCTTAGAGAAACAGTTTAACCCACCTACTCTAAAACTGTAGGTGCTTGCCTCTCCTTGGGAGAGGGAGCTACCGAAGGCTGATGGGTGAAGTGCTAGTCTTCAAACGTGCCGGCCATCTTATCAAACACCTCATCTGCGCGCTCTATCATATAGGCAAAGATCATCCACGCAGGCAGGTAGTCGAGGCGTATATAGCCGAGTATGCTGAATGGCCCAGAGTACTCCCACGGACAGCGCCCGAGTATTTTATCCAAAATAAAGCCACTGGTAAACTCTATGGTAAAGATCCCTATGGCTACCAGAAAGATGCGCAGCAAGAGATGAAAGCCCTTCAGGTGGTGATGCCCAAAAGGAAAGATGATAGAGCCGGCACCATAGATAAAGATCATCCACACATAGGTATGGCCCGTGAGGCTCCAGTCCGGAGCGCGATGCTCAGAGATAGCATTGAACAGGTCGGTAAAGGCCGTAAAGAATATCTCCGTACAGAGACCGAGTGATGCCCACAGATAAAAGCGCAAAACTTTCTTATACATCGCCAGCCAGCATTGTCTATGGTCTAATATCTAACGTCTCAAACTAGATGATCTCAAAATACCTCTTGGTCTCCCAGTCAGTCACTACGCGGCTAAACTGCCTCCACTCCCACTCACGCGTCTGGGTGAAGTGCTCGACAAACTTCTCACCAAAGAGTTCTTTAGCTACCGGTGAGTCCCGCATGGCTACAGTCGCATCATGCAGGTTCTTAGGGAATCGGCCATTAGACTCATCGCGGTAGCCATTGCCTACTGTGGCAGGCTGCTCCAGTTTGAGTTTCTTGCGGATGCCGTAGAGGCCTGCTGCCAGGCATGCCGCCATAGCCAGGTATGGATTGGTATCGCTACCTACTACGCGCGTTTCGAGGCGGGTAGATTTGCTACCCGCAGGCAGTGCACGAAGTGCTACGGTGCGGTTGTCTACAGCCCATGTCACAGTGGTCGGTGCCCATGCGCCCTCTACGAGGCGCTTGTAGGAGTTGATCGTAGGCGCTACCATCGGCAGGATATGTGGCAGACAATAGAGCTGGCCGGCGATGTAGCTTTTCATCAGCTCACTCATGCCAGACTTGTCTTTATCACTATGAAAAAGATTCTTAGATGACTTGCTATCCCATAGAGACTGATGCACGTGACCGCTACAGCCCGGCAGGTTCTCATTGATCTTAGCCATAAAGGTAGCGAGGATGCCATGCTTATAGGCTATCTCCTTCACTGCCGTTTTGAAAAGTACAGCGCGGTCTGCCGCAGTGAGTATATCACCATAGAGCAGCGCCACCTCATACACACCGGGGCCAGTCTCTGTATGCAGCCCTTCTATCGGCACATCAAATTTTTTGAGCTGATCAAAGAGTGCTGTGAAGTAATCTGTACGCAGTGTGGACCTCAATATAGAGTAGCCAAACATACCCGGAGTCAGCGGCTGCAGATCGCGGAAGCCTTTGGCTGTAGCAGACTGCGGTGTCTCTTCAAAATTGAACCATTCAAACTCCTGAGAGAAATATGGCTTGAAGCCTTCCTTCTCGGCTTGGCCTATCACCTTCTTGAGCACCTGGCGCGGGCAGACATAGAGCGCATCATTCTTATGATCTATAAACTCACCGAGGAAGAAAGGCACATCATTTTCCCACGGTATCTTGCGGAAGGTGCTGAGGTCTATGGTTGCCTTGGCATCAGGATAGCCACTGTGCCAGCCGGTATAGTTCGTATTGTCATACGCTACATCACCCGCATCCCAGCCAAAGACCACATCACAGAAACCAAAGTTACTATCAGCTATACCTAGAAATTTCTCTGTCGATACGTACTTGCCGCGTAGGATACCATCTATATCTGCTATCGCGAGTTTGACTTTGCCGGATGGGTGGTTCTTGACATAGCTTAGGATCTCTTTCGTGGTCATTATACTGGTTGGTTTAGACTGTGACCGCTGCGGAGTCTAGTGCTCCAGCACCTGCGGCTTGAAAAGCCTAAATATAAAATAAGCCACCAAAATAATCCCTAGAAATATGGCAGACAGCAGCAAATTATACCAAACGACTGCCACAAACGACACAGCGGCTATCACGAGCGCGATGAGCGGTGTAGCAGGAAAGAACGGCACTGCAAAAGGACGCTCCAGCCCCGGCTCTGAGCGGCGCAGGCGGATGACCGATACCATAGAGACGGAGTATAGTATGAGAGCCCCCAGCACAGAGAAGGTAATGATCTCATTGGTCCTACCCGCGAGCAGAGCTGCGATGCCGATGCAAGAGTTGAATATAAGTGCTACGGCCGGAGTCTGAAATCGGCTGCTGATCTGCCCCAGAAACCGCGGCGCAAAACCCACACGGCCAAACTCAAACGTAGCACGACCGGAGGCGAGTATCAATCCATGAAAGGATGCTACCAGCCCGCAGAGTCCGATGCGGATCAGTGTCGTGTAGAGGATATTGTCATGGGCTATGACCCGGCCCATGGCGAGTGGCAGGGGTGAGTCTGACGTCACACCCGTATTAGCCAGGTCGGGATAGACCACGCTCTCCCAGCCTGCTACACCTACTGCGGCTATAAAGGTGAGTATGCACAGCACTACCAGTGTGATCAGGGCCCAGCCGAAGCCTTTTAGGATGTCCTTCTGCGGGTTCTTCGTCTCCTCTGCTACATTGGCTACGCCCTCTATGCCGAGGAAGAACCAGATGGCAAATGGTAGTGCCGCAAAAGCCCCGGCCCAGCCATTAGGCAGCGGATTGTGGGTCAGGTTTTCTGAATGAAAGTGCGGCAAGGTCACACCTGCAAACAATAACAGCTCACCCACGGCCAGCACCGTAATGATCAACTCAAAGGTGGCGGCAGCTTTCACACCGTAAATATTCAGCGCGGTGAAAAGCACGTATACGCTGATGGCCGCGGTCTTGATATCCAGCGAGGGAAACTCCAGATGAAGATAGGTACCGATACCGATCGCAATAGCAGGTGGTGCAAAGACAAACTCTATGATCTGCGCCAGGCCCGTCACAAAAGCTACATCCTTGCCCAATGCCCTACGCGCGTAGTCGAATGCTCCTCCTGCCTTAGGAATGGCACAGGCAAGCTCAGAATAGGAAAAACTGAAAGCGCTATACATCACGATGGCAAAGACCGTAGCCACGGCCATACCCAGCGTGCCTCCTTTCTCCAGGCCGAGGTTCCAGCCTACATACATACCGGAGATCACATAGCCTACGCCGAGCCCCCAGAGCAGGAGTGGTGTCAGTGTTTTACTGAGAGATTGCTGTTGTTCCATTGCTGATGGAAAATACGAAAAATGTAAGCAGCCAGCAGACTATTTCAAGAACATAGAAACGTCATTTATCCAATCAGACTTGTATTGCTTAAAGTAATCTTCATGACGCGCCATAGGAAAGATCACCAATCGTTTAGGTCCTTTGAGATGTGCATAGATCAGGTCTGTCTCTTCTTTGCTTACCTTCTCATCGCTACCGCCAGCCATCAGCAAGGTAGGACACGCGACATTAGTAGCATAGTCCTGCGGATTGTGACTGAAGGGCCAGAAGCCGCACTCTGCGCCACCCCAAAACATGAGCAGACCCGCCATAGGAAATGCCGGGACGTGCATCTCTTTAAACCGGGCGCAAGTGGTCTTATACATCGAGCCAAAGGGGCATTCTATAATGATACCTGCTGGCTGAAAATTGTAATCATGAATGCTTTTGAGAATAGCTGCAGAGCCCATAGAATTGCCGAAAAGGTAAACAGGGCGCTTATCTCTACTCGCGATATAGTTGTAGCAGTCATAGACATTCTGCGCCTCCTTGTAGCCTATGGTCGTTTCATTACCCACTGAGCCTCCGGATCCCATAAAGTCAACCAACAGAACGTCATATCCCATCTCCAGAAAGGCATCAGACCGGTTGAGCAGTTTAGATTTATCTGAGCTATAACCGTGAAATAGCAGCACTGTACCGCGCGAACTATCACTGCGTATATGCCAGCATTGTAGTTTTACATTGCTCTGGATATAAACTGTATCATAAGGTTGCTCGGGCATAAGAGTATTGACCGGGCGCGGATGGTTGATGCCGAATATGACGGTCTTTAGTTTCTCCAGTGCAGATAGTTTCTCTGCGCCTTTTGTCTTTTCGCCCCCGTTGGAGAAATGAGTGAACTTGTAGGCGTGTGCGGCGGCGAGCGCATTAAGGAGGATAAATCCTGCTACGGCGATCAGCAGTATCTTTTTGCGAAGCGACATCTTAGATTTCATAGTATTGATTTAGCTCGTCAGCGCCACTCCTCTACTGTGTAGCCTTTCCTCCGCAGCAGCTCTATGACGCCACCCTGTCCTGGCAGGTGCAGTGCGCCGATAGCGATAAAGGTGGGCTGCTTCTTTATGAACACTGCGATGCGGTCTGCCATGCGTATATTCCTGTCTGTGACCAGTGCTTTGTAAAACTTCTCGGGCATCTGTGATTCATCACTCATAGATAGGAGGCTATCCAGATTTTGGGCGATGTAGTATTTCAGCAGATCACCTTCTCCGGCGCCACTGGGCTGGCGGATCTCCTTGATAGCAGAGCGGAGCTGATCTGCCTGCTCCTGATAGGTAAGCGTATGCAGTGCAGCGATCTGCTCATCTACCGTTTCGATGCCTATTTGCTTTTTCTTCTGGCTCTTTGCTTTCTGGTAGAAATACAGGTCCATCGCCTCGGGCATATTGCTGGTATCGCTGGTGGTCATACCCATGCCGCCTTCCTCCAGTATGGCTGTGATCAGCACTGGTTCTACTTTATCCAATAATGCAAGTCCAAAACCTGTAGCTGATTTGATCAGTGAGTCTGCAAACCTATAGTCCGAATCCGGCAGCATCTGGCTGATACGGCTGCCGTCCTTCATGACGAGAGACAATGCCACGGCGGGGTTCAGTGCCTTGTCGGGATCCAGCTCCATGGCGTAGGCCTTGCTGCCATCAAAAGCTTTCATCACCTTCTCCCCAAAATTGAAAACCCTTTTGTCTGATACGTGCATGGTACCAAACAGGTAGGATGGCTGCCGGAGGCCGGGGCCTGTGACCTTCCAGCACAGGGAGTGGTACTGAGCTGATACACTAAAAGACACAATCAACGCTACGATGAGGCAAAACACAGATTGGGATGAGCGGTAGGATATGCGTACTTTTGGAGATAAGGCCATAAATCGAAAATAGAAATAAGTGCTATCAATAGACAATAAAATAGTCAGCGAGGATATCCTGGAGGAACACTTCGTCTGCGACCTCAATGCCTGCAAGGGCGCATGCTGCGTGGAAGGTGATACAGGTGCGCCACTGGATCAGGAGGAGCTGAAAATACTGGATGATATATATGAGACGGTGAAGCCCTTTCTCACTGCAGAGGGCATAGCCGTGCTGGAGAAGAAGAAGTATATGTGGGAGGAGGAAGATCAGAAGTGGAAGACACCACTGATCAAAGATGGCCCATGTGCGTGGATCAACTATGATAATGGCATAGCCGTGTGTGGCATAGAGAAAGCATACCTGGCGGGTAAGGTAGATTTCAAAAAACCTGTATCCTGCCACCTCTACCCTATCCGGATCACAGAGTATAAATCATTTGAAGCAGTCAACTATGAACGCTGGAGTATCTGCAAGGCGGCCTGCAAGAATGGCAACAAACTAAAAGTACCGGTTTTCCGTTTTGTGAAAGATGCGCTGCTGCGCAAGTATGGAGAGGAGTTTTATAATATACTGGAGGCCTATTACGCTCAGATGCGCAAACGATAACAGCAGATGAAGTTCAAACTAAAGAAAATCAATTTCAATAATTTCTGGGATGTCTTCAAGCTGGTACAGATCGCTCTCTGGTCCTGTATCCTGTTGATCTTTCTCTTCTTCGTAGGTGTCAATGCAGGCCTGCTGGGAGAGATGCCCGACCTGGAGGCTATACAAAACCCCAATAACGATGTCTCTACCACTGTATACTCAGCAGATGGCGAGGTACTGGGCAGCTACTATAATGAGAACCGCATAGAGGTAGGATACGATGACCTCTCTCCCTATCTGGTCAAGGCGCTGGTGGCTACAGAAGATAAGCGATTCTACGATCACTCCGGCATAGACATGACCGGCTTGTTTGGTGCGGTGGTGGGTCCGCTGCTAGGCCGCGACCGTGGTGGTGCCTCTACTATCACACAGCAGCTTGCAAAGAATCTTTTCCATCAGGGCTTTCATAAAGCCGGGAGGATACAGCGGGCAAAGCAGAAACTGAAGGAGTGGATCCTGGCGGCAAAGATCGAGCGGATGTTTAGCAAGGAGGAGATCATAACCCTGTATTTTAATACGGTCGAGTTTGGCAATCAGTCATACGGCATCAGGACTGCCTCCTTTACCTACTATGGCAGATCGCCTAAAGATCTGAAACCAAATGAAGCAGCAGTACTCGTAGGCCTGGTGAATGCTCCTGCAAAGTTTAATCCTCGCAGGCATCCCGATAAGGCCGAGGAACGACGCAACCTCGTACTAAAACGTATGGTAGAGGCCAAGATCATAGATCAGGCAGCTTTTGATACGCTGAGCAAAAAGCAGATCAAGCTCAACTTTCATAGTGCCGACTACCGTGAGGGGCTGGCCACATACCTGCGCGAAAATCTAAGACAAGAACTGAAGGCATGGTGCGAAAAACATAAAAAGCAAGACGGCAGTAAGTATGATATCTATACAGATGGCCTACAGGTGTATACTACTATCGACTCCCGTATGCAGCGCTACGCTGAGGATGCGATCAAAGAACACCTAAAGTATCTACAGGAGTCTTACTTCAAAGAATGGCACGGCAAGGAGCCATGGAAATCCGGTGAGCGCGCCAAGCCTGACCTGCTGGATAAATCTATAGCACAGAGCCAGCACTACCAGGACCTCAGAGCACAGGGTAAGTCTGATGCAGAGATCAGAAAACTATTCAATCAGAAAACGGACATGACGATCTTCTCGTATGATGGTGAGCATGGATCGTATGACAAGGATACATCTATGAGCGTGGCGGATTCCCTGCGCTACTATCTGCAGATCATCCAGTGTGGTTTCCTCGCGGTAGATGTACATACAGGTGAGATCAAGGCATGGGTAGGAGGCCCTAATATGAAGTACTTTCAGCTGGACCATGTGAAGAAATCTACCAAGCGCCAGGTAGGCTCTACTATGAAACCGCTGCAATACGCAGTGGCAATAGAGCGTGGATATGAGCCATGCCACCAGATAGAATACATACCGCCGACCTGCGGTGAAAATGGGTGGAACCCAGCTGGCAGCAAAAAATTTAAAGACGGTGACCTCGTGCCTATGCAGCAGGGACTCTGGTACTCGGACAATAGGATGACCGCAAACCTGATGTGCGACTTTGGCCCGCAGGCACTGATAGATATGGCCCGTAAACTCCATATAGAAAGTGAGCTGGACAGGGTACCAGCCCTATGCCTCGGTGTATCTGACATATCACTCACGGAGATGGTCGGCGCGTATCTAACACTGGCCAATCTGGGTGAATACTGCAAGCCATTTTACATCACCAAGATCACGGATAAGAAGGGCAATGTACTGGCCACATTCAATCAGGAGCACTCTGCAGCCATCTCACCTAATGTAGCCTATACCACAGTAGAGATGATGAAAGGAGTAGTGAACCGTGGTACTGCAGCCTCGATCCGCGCACACTATGGCCTGCCCAGCCTGGCGCTGGCAGGCAAGACAGGCACCACGCAGGCAAATGCCGATGCATGGTTTATAGGTATGACACCGGATATAGTGGCCGGCTGCTGGGTAGGATTTGAGCAGCCCAGTGTGCACTTTGCATCGTCAGGTACCGGCGCTGCGGCAGCTATGCCGGTGGTAGGCAAGTTTCTGAACAGAGCGTACGGTGACTACAAACTGAAACTGAATATGAACGCTGGTTTTCCGCACCCGGCCGATAGTACGCTGGACATTAATTTTGATTGCTCAGTAGTGCACATGGACTCCATAGAAAATAGCAAACCAGAATAATGAGCGACCCAAGAAAGCCAGGACGCCTGTATCTCATCCCATCCTTTCTCGGAGAGAATGATAATACGATCATCCCCGATCAGGTGAGGAATGTAGTGGCGGGGTTAAATCACTTCATAGTAGAAGATGCCCGTACGGCGCGCCGCTACCTCAGGGCGATAGGCTACAAGAAAAACTTTGACACGGAGGTCACGATACAAGAGCTGGATAAGCACGGAGCAAACCATGCTAAACAGCTGCTGGCACCTATAGAAGGTGGACATGATATAGGTATCATCAGTGAGGCGGGCAATCCATGTATAGCAGACCCGGGATATGAGATCGTGAGCTATGCGCATATACGGGGCTACCAGGTATCACCGCTGGTGGGGCCCAGCTCTATCCTGCTGGCGCTGGTGGCATCGGGATTTGGTGGGCAGCAGTTTTCCTTTCATGGCTATCTGCCCATACAGACTGCAGACCGCGCTAAAAAACTGAAGCAACTGGAAGATACGGCGCGTAGAGGTGGCACACAGATCTTTATGGAGACACCCTTCCGCAATGATGCGCTGATGCGCGATACGCTACAGCACCTGAACGGAGATACTAAACTATGTGTAGCCTGCGACCTGACCCTGCCTACAGAGTATATCGCGACAAAAAAAGTGTCAGACTGGCGCAGGGAGGTACCCGGCCTTCACAAACGCTACTGTATATTTCTGATAGGATAAAAGACTGCTACATCCGCCGCAGATCCTCCGCTACTACTTATTAGATACTTTCAGATAGCCATCCAGTGCAGCTATGATGGATGGTGCGCCATCCAGCGGAGCCATGAGATGTATCTGCCAGTTGGTATCCAGCACTGCATCAGCTGTTATCTTGCCATACACTCCTATCTTGAGGTTGCCAGGCTTGAATCCCGGGAAGCTCTGGAAAAGAGAGTGAATAGCCGAAGGGCTGAAGAGTATCATCATATCGTACTTGCCGAGGTCCAGCTTGCGCAGGTCGCTCGGTACTGTGCGGTACATCACAGCCTCAGTGAACGGGATATTCTGGTCAGACATAAACGAGGTGATCTCATCCTTGCTACGCACCTCCGGTCCTATATAGAGGAATTTGGTCGTATCGCGGTGCTTGAGAATCAGCGCGCGCATTTCCTTATTGCTATTAGTATCACTAAAGAATACTTTGCGCTTGCGGTATTGAGTGTATTTCTGGAGATATAGAGCAATAGCCTCTGAAGTGCAAAAGTACTTTGTCTCCTGGCTCATCTTGACACGCAGCTCCTCACATATGCGGAAGAAGTGATCTATCGCATTGCGGCTGGTAAAGATGATACCGCTAAAATCATTCAGAGAGATGCGCTGCTTGCGGAAGTCTTTGCCAAGTACTCCCTCTACTGTGACAAATGGAGTGAATTGAAACTTGACTTTATATTTTGACTCCAGATCATAGTATGGAGATTTGATCCCTTCGGGTTGTGGCTGTGCCACGATGATATTCTTGAGACGCGTTTTCGCATCAGTACTCAGAAACTCGCTATAGTTCTTCTCGTTTTTAGGTTTCAGTATCTCAGAGAGCCTGACAGGCTTCTTCTTTTCTTCGGTAGATGCTATGGGAGCTACAGTAGCTGCGGGAGATTTTTGTACAGGAGTAGCAGGGGATTTGGCTGGAGATTTAGCCGGAGCTTTCTTGACTGGGACGGCCGGAGCTTTAGGTGCCGGCTTTACTACTTTCTTAGAGGACACAGAGGCTTTATTTAACGATGGCTTTTTTGTCTTACTGCTTTTCAAAATAAAAGCAGTAGCACTCGGTTTAGTTGATTTCTCATCAGCCATCTTGCGACCGGAAGTGCTACTGCTGTTAGATCTTGATTGCTTGCCCGAGCTTACGCTTTTTTTTTAGGGGCAGCAGCCTTCTTAGGAGCTGCAGCCTTCTTAGGGGCAGCTTTCTTAGGAGCAGCAGCCTTCTTAGGGGCAGCAGCTTTCTTAGCGGCCTTCTTAGGGGCAGCCTTCTTTGCAGCCTTCTTAGGAGCAGCAGCTTTCTTAGCAGCCTTCTTAGGGGCAGCTTTCTTAGCAGCTTTCTTTGGGGCAGCTTTCTTTGCTGTTGACTTTGTTGCCATGTTAAATAGCTGTTTTGGTTAACAATTTAATAAATAGAAATACTGGTAATATTTCTCCAACACAAATGTATATTAAAAAATGATACAGACTGCTGTACATCACTTTATACGATGTGGATAAACCTCGCACGATGATCATGATGCCACCCGCGCTCAATATCACAAGCGATGCAATGAAGATGAAAAGAAAATATTTTTCTGATGATGCATACAGCATGAATAGTATTGGAATCATTGCAATACCAATGGTTCTGACGATAGCAGAGAGATTAAACAAGTACTCATCTACTGATGCGCGCAGTTCAAAAAGATTTCCGATGTAGCGCAACGTCGCAAACTTTGCGACGAAAAAAAATGTGAATAAAATGATGAGCTTGACTATTGAAAAATTGTCGGACAATGCAGAATAAGGAAAGAAATGCAATAACACAAATCGCGTGTAGATAGATATTGCGACCACAAAAATTCCATTCATCAGAAACGATGAGAGAGATAGATCCTCTCGTGATGTACGCACGATCTGCGATGCGATATTAGAGCTAGCCACAGAGCGGAAGAGATCAGTGAAATCATTGCTGAATGCCAGTTTGAGCGTGGTGAGCACGACTAGCAGTGCTACCAGGAGGAGAAACATAAACGTATTGTCAGGCATGCGGCGCTCCTGCTCTATATCGTACCAGAGTGGCCGCTCACCTACTGTGAGTGATGATCTGTATGCTGCTACGCTATCTGCGTGCTGCACCGCAGCTGTATCTATAACGATGACCTGCTCAGTACTATCCGGCACTGCGGTAGAGTCTGTCGCTACGCTCAGTGTATCATCCTGCGCAGATAGCCGCACAGACAGGACCAGGCATAATATGAGGATGATAGCGCGCACTAGAAATAGTTTATATAGCCGAAGTGTATCTTGCCGTTCTTGAATGAAAGAGCATTGTCCAGTTGCTTGCCCATGGCATAGGTCAGGCCAAAGAGACCGATCTTGGTCTCAAAGGTAGTACCTGCGCCAAACCCAAATGGAAAGTCGAAAGGTTTATTGATATAGTGTCCGGGCTCCCTCACCAGTGCAGCATTGAAGAAGGCGAAGAAATAGGAATTTTTTGAGATCAGGTAGCGGTACTCCAGATCGCCCATAGCATAGTATGGGGTGAAAATGGACCGGTCATCAAATCCCCTGAGAGAAGCGACACCACCTATCTGGTACTGCTCATTATCCAGTATGCGGTCTGCAAAAAAGTATTTGCCCTCAAACATAGTGCGTATGGTCATGCGGTTATTGATCTTCCAGAACTTGTCTACCATCAGCGCGAGGTGCAGCTGAAAGGTGGTGAGCCTGGTAGTATCATAGAGGCTTACAAAAGTTTTGCCCTCTACCTGATCATAGAGGCTAGCGATGGTTGTGTTCTTCTTGATAGTCCGCGCACCGGCAGCGATACTCGTCTGCAGTACAAAGCCTGAAACGGGGTTGAACCGGTAGTTGAGCTTCTGCATGTAAAACTCCAGGGCAAATTCATTTGTGCTCAGGTCCAGATTGGGTGGCAGGGCGCGGTTTATCTTGACATAGTTAGTATCAGGATCGAGGATGATGGAAACCTTTTGGCGGTATGACGCCTTTAGGTAATCATTGCCGGATAGCTGGTACTGTACGCCATAGTCGCCGTCTATCTGCAGGTAGGATGTATCTTTCTTGTACAATTGAAAGTTGGCATTGATGCCTAGCGGCAGGCCCAGCAGGTAGGGATAGACCAGTTTGACATTCAGCGTTTGTGTCTTAGGCTGGAGCTTCTGCCACTGGATGTACAGGTCCTCTCCTGCCCCGAATGGTGCTACGAGATGTATCTTGACATCGCCGGTGATCAGTACCTTCTGCCCGGAACTGCCCGGCAGCACTCCGATAAGCAAATCAAACTGGCTCGCCTTCTTATCTTTCAGGAAGACATTGATACGCGCCTTCTCAGCACGAAACTCTACCGTGTGAGGTTTGATGACCTCTGCAAATTGCAGATCACTGAGCCGCTGGGTGATGCGGCGCACACTCGCTTCATTATATACCTTGCCGGGTTTGATGCCGAGATAGTTTCGCAGGAAGAGAGGACGCACTTTGGTTTTGCCCTGTATCTTCAGCGTATCGTAGTGGAATAGGTCGTGCAGCTGCAAATAGACTTTGGCAGATATATGACCGCTATTCATGTCAAAGCTATCCAGCCACACCTCTGCAAATGGGTAACCTATATTCTCACATGACTGGATGATCTTCTCCTTGAATAGCATGGTGCCATCTGCGGGTATCACTTTGCCATCGCCCAGCTTTTTCAATCCTATATCCGGCAGGAAGTCTGAAGGGATATTACCATTATATATAGTAATGGTCTCAAACCGGTCTCCTACATATATATATGCAAAGGTGGTATGCCCGAGGTTGACTATGCTATCCATAGATGCGGTGAGGTAGCCCTGATTTCGGATCTGGGTGTAGAGGTAGTCTATCTCCTTGCGCTGCTTGATAGAATCAGAGAAGGTAGTCCTGTACGAAAGCTTCTTGGTGAAAAATGCTGCCGGCTTGTCATGGCATACTACCTCCAGGTGCCAGGGCTCCTGAGCGTATGCTACCTTTAGCCATACTACGGCCAGCAATAAAAACCATCCTTTCATCCGATCAGCTAAAGATAACGCTAAAGATGGATTTAGATTTTGGCATTGGCAATAAGATTCTTGATTTTTGGGGCATGGCAGGCATCTACATCCATATCCCCTTTTGCCGGCAGGCCTGCCACTACTGCAATTTTTACTTTACCACCTCTGCTGCCCGCCGCGATGAGCTGGTAGACGCGATCATCCGGGAGGTAGAGCTGACGCGAGACTACCTGAGTGGTGAGGAGATAGAGACGATCTACTACGGCGGGGGCACCCCCACCATGCTGCGCACAGATCAGCTCAGGCAGATAACCGAATCCATCTACCGGACTCACCCAAGGGTCCGCCTGCAGGAGCTGACCATAGAGGCCAATCCTGACGACCTGACCACGGAGCGGGTAGCCGAGCTGGCCGAGCTGCGGTCTATTGGATTGAATCGGTTGTCTATAGGGGTGCAGTCCTTTCACGAGGCGGACCTGGTATATATGAACAGGGCGCATAATGCTCTGGAAGCTGTAGCGGCGATACAGCGTGCGCAGGAGGCCGGATTTCAAAACCTGACCATAGACCTGATATATGGTACGCCGACTATGAGTGATGAGGCCTGGCGTAGCAATATCCGGCAGGCATTTGCGCTGGGCATACCACATATATCATCCTATGCACTGACCGTAGAGCCAAAGACCTATCTGGACAAAAACATCCGTACAGGCCGCGCCGTACCAGTGGATGAAGCGCAGAGCTCAAGGCAGTTTGACATACTGATGGAGGAGATGGCGGCACACGGCTATGACCAGTATGAGATCAGCAACTTTGCCCTGCCCGGCCATTACGCTATCCATAATACAAACTACTGGCGTGGCAAAAAGTACCTGGGCCTGGGTCCCTCCGCACACTCCTATGACGGCAGCTCACGCCGCTGGAACGTGGCCAATAACAACACCTATATAAAAAGCATAGGTGAGGGCAAGCTACCATATAAAATAGAACACCTCACCGCTACCCAGCGGGCCAACGAATATATCATGACCTCCCTGCGCACGATGTGGGGCTGCGACCTGACGCGGCCTGAAGTGGCGGCCTATAGAGATCAGATACTCAGAGCCCTGTCTGATGTAGCGGCAGAGCACTACAGGCTGGAGGGCGATGTGCTCCGCCTCACACAGGCGGGGCGGCACTATGCAGACAGGATAGCTTCAGACCTCTTTGCAGATGAGGAGTGATACTGCCACTTTTAGGGCAAAAATTCTATCTTGGCTACGTAAAGATCTGGCATGAAGAAAGTACTACTCCTGGCAGCAGGTATCGCAGTGAGCGTGATGAGTATCGCGCAGGGCACCTATGTACCGGTAGGAGGAGATACCTATGACTACGTGGACCGCCTGGATATCAAGTATGGCCGTATCCTGCCTATGATCCATACGGGAGATAAACCATTCATACGCGGCGAGGTGGGTGCTATGGCAGAGAAGATGCACTTCTCTAACCTGAAACAGGATAAAGTCAATGAGTTTCAGATACAGTACCTGATGGATGACAATGCGGAGTGGCTGGATAGCGTGACGAGCAAAACACGCCGCCCATTCCTGAAAAAACTCTATCGTGAGCCTGCCAGCTTTGCCCATGTATCGTCCAAGAAAAAAGGCCTGTTTGACCTTCGATTCAACCCGGTAGTGGATGTGCACGTAGGCGGCGAGTCAGGTGGCGGTGGCCGGTTCAATTTCTACAGGAGTTTTGGTGTAGAGTTTCGTGGCAATATCAAAAAGGTACTGAGCTTCTACCTGCAGGCTACCGGTGGCGCTGAGCGTGCTCCATCCTATGCCGCAGATAAGGCCTTTACCTCGCAAGGCTATGTGTATGGCTTTGCTTATTACAAAGGTTACTCCTCTTCTATATTCAAGTTTAAGGATGGGACAAACTGGTTTGATGCACGTGGCTATGTCAATATCAATGTGCTGAACTACCTCAATATCACCTTTGGCCGTGATAAACATTTCTGGGGTAATGGTATCCGCTCCCTGTACCTGTCCGACAACTCGGCTCCGTATCTCTTCCTGAAATACAAGCTGACCTTCTGGCGCTTTGAATATGTGAGTATGATCACGCAGCTCACCAATCCTGACCGCACCAGCGGCGGTAGTGTGGATGGTACCTATCTCCAGAAGTATGGCGCATTTCACCACCTCAATATCAAGGTGACACGATGGCTGGACCTGGGGCTGTTTGAGGGTGTGATATCGCGCCGCAGTGGCAATAACCTCGATCCATCGTACCTCAATCCGATCATCTTCTACCGCGCTGTAGAGCATGCACTGGGTAGCCCGGACAATGTATTCGTAGGGGCAGACTTCAAGGCCAATGCATTTAACCATATGCAGATCTACGGACAGTTGATGCTGGACGAGTTTAATGTAAAGAACATGATCAAGTCTAACGGCTGGCGTGCCAATAAATATGGCGTACAGCTGGGAGTGAAATATATCGACATCATCAAGCACCTGGACGGACAGTTTGAGTTTAACGCGGTGCGCCCCTTCACCTATACGCATGACGGGGCTCTCAGCTATACTAACTACAATCAGGCACTGGCTCACCCACTGGGAGCCAACTTCGCGGAGTTTATCACACAGCTACGCTATCAGCCTGCCCCACGCTGGACACTCACGCTGCGTAATATAGAAGCACGCGTAGGTCAGGACACTGTGCTGGCATCTACCGGTGCCCTCGCAAACTATGGTGGAGACATACTGCGCCAGGACGCTGCTACCAAGGAGTTTGGCAATAAAATAGGCCAGGGTGCTCGCGGCCTGATATCCTATATCAACCTGCGCGTGAGCTACCAGCCATGGCATAATATATATGTAGACCTCGAGACATTCTACAGGAATAAGAGCAGCGAACAGGCTGCATTTCGCGAGAATACGTTCTACTTTGGCCTCGGCGTGCGTATGAATCTGGCCCAGCGCAAATACGACTTCTGATGCCGGAGCTACGCTACAATCCCCTGCTCGATACCTGGACGATGGTAGCTACCAACCGCCAGAACCGTCCCCACCTCTCTGCTGACTATTGTGCGTTCTGCCCTGGGGAGGGCAAGACAGTTCCTGCCTCATACGATGTATACGCATATACAAATGACTTCCCGGTACTGAGCCAAAAGCCTGAAGCGGTAGATAAGGGAAAGACCAATAAAAGTTTTGTAGCAAAAGAAGCCTATGGCAAATGTGAGGTGATACTGTACTCCTCCCGCCATACACAGAAAATCTACGAGCTGAGCGATGATCACGTCCTGAAGATCGTGGAGCTATGGACAGACCGTTACCGCGAGCTGAGCCGGGACAAGAAGATCAAATACATCTATGAGTTTGAAAATCGAGGTGAAGAGGTAGGTGTGACCATGCTGCATCCACACGGTCAGCTCTATGCCTACTCATGGATACCGGACAAAGTACGCGCCGAGCTGAACAACTGCAAGAAATACTACAAGCTACATGGCAGCAATCTCTTCAAAGACCTGAATGCTGCGGAGAAAAAATATAAGAAGCGCGTGGTGCTGGAGAATAAATCCTTCATAGCCTATATCCCATACTTCACAGATTATCCTTTCGGGCTTTTTATAGTCAATAAGAAACTGAAACAGAACTTCACTGAGTTTACACTCAATGAGAAGAAGGACCTGGCCGTGATGCTCAAGCAAGTAGTAAAGGGGTTTGACAAGATATATGACCGGCCGTTTCCATACATCATGGCTATCCATCAGAGCCCGGTCAATAGTCCGGCTTATAAAGACGCTGCCGACTATTTTGCTTTTCACATAGAGTTCTATCCGCCGCTGCGGGCAAAAGATAAGATCAAGTGGTATGCCGGTAGTGAGATGGGTGCAGGAGCTGCGGCCAATCCGCTGGATGTGGATGAGTGTGCAGCGATACTAAGAGATAAGATCAAATAGCTATGGATGTGGATGATATTTCAAATTTTTTGCAAGGACTCGTAGAAATGTTTGGCGAGGCTGACTTTGATTTTTCACCGGGTTTTAGCTCGGATCACGGCAATCGCATCTACTTTGCTCCCGGCAGAGTCAACCTCATAGGTGAGCACATAGACTACAATGGGGGGCTTGTGCTACCCATCGCTATCAATCCTGGGATCAGGGGGCTATTCAAAAAAAGGGAGGATGACAGGATATGCCTTTACTCTACGACCCACAAGAAACCTATCAATCTCCCTCTGAGTGAGCTGCCGGGTAAATACACACCAGACTATAAATGGGGCAATTATCCTCTGGGTGTGATCAGACACCTACTAGCCGTAGGAGTACCTATAAACGGTTTTGATCTTTTCTATGACAGTAATTTGCCAGAAGGGTCTGGGCTCTCTTCATCAGCAGCTATCGAGGTACTTACTGCTTTTATTTTGAGAAGTGAATACGGGATGCCATCCAGCTTACCTGAAATAGCGACTTTCTCACAGAAAGTAGAAAACGAATTCATAGGAGTGAAATGTGGCATCATGGATCAGTTTGCTGTGGCTAACTGCAAGAAAGATCATGCGCTGCTGCTGGACTGCAATACACTGAAGCATGAACACATCCCCTTTGAGCTGGATGACTATGCACTGCTGGTGATCAATAGCATGAAACCACGCAGCCTGATCAAATCAGCCTACAACGAACGCAAAGCAGAAAGCGATGCTGCAGTATCTATACTAAGGGCTAAGGGAGTTTTGGCCGAAGGCCAATACCTGGTAGATGCCACTATGGAGTCTGTGGCGGGCATCAGTGATGAGGTGATACGCAGGCGGGCGCGCCATGTAGTATCAGAGCACCTGCGCGTAAAGCATGCAGCGAACGCACTCAGGATGGGAGACCTGCATACATTCGGGCGACTGATGACGGCATCTCACACCTCTATGAAAGATGACTACGAAGTGACGGGCCAGGAGATGGACACGCTGGCCGTGACTGCACAAAATATAGATGGCTGCCTCGGTGCGCGTATGACAGGTGGTGGCTTTGGCGGCTGTGCTATAGCACTGGTGCGTGAGAGTGCGATACCATCCTTCACCGATATACTGAGCAGAAGATATGAGACAGTGACAGGACTACAGTGTGAGATCTATACCACGCAGGCCTGTGATGGAGTACGAGCGATGTGATCAATCGTACTGCAGCAGGAAGCGTAGGTAGAGTACATGCTTGCCGTATGGATTCACGGAGTGATCTAGTACGATACTGCCGAGCTTGGCATTTTTCAGCTCAAAATCTTTTGGCCCCTTCGGATCCTCTGGATTTACGGTATAGTGATATATCCAGCCCTCAGAGTTAGGGAAGTCATGCTTCAATGTCGTCTCTATCTCCAGGTACTTGGTGCCGATAGATGCGCTGGCACCATCTGTTTCCTCCAGTACTGACACGAAATCCAATTGTGACTTCTGGAACGGGAAGCTATAAAGCATATTATACTTCTCTCCCGGTATGGCTATAGATGTTCCATAAGTGTATTTATAGTTCCAGAAGTTAGATCGCGCGCTAGGGGTTTTCTGTATGTCTTTAAACATCTCCTCCTCTCCGGACTCTATCACGCTCATGATAGCCTGATAAAATTTGCTCTTATTGGCTGCTGCGGTAGCGACGCTGGTCTTGCCAGCAGCGGCGGGAGCAGGCAGGGACGATACGGTTTTAGATGGATTGGCGGCTGGTTTTGCAGTATTGTCAGTGGCAGCCTTGGCTGCTGCTATGCGGGAGTCGCGGGTAGAGGCATCGGCCTTGGCCGGCACGGGAGCGGCTGCTACTACAGGAGCATGATGGCTACCATCCATGCGATATGGTCCTACCATTCCTATATTCTGTGTGAACTTCAGGAAGGCGATCTTTTTCCTGGCTGATGATTTGAAATAGACATTGATAGTGATGCCATCCTTCTTAAATTTCAGGCGGTCATCGCCACCACTTTTGGCCTCCCCTAGTTTCTGGATGAGCGTTTCCTCTCCATCATCAAAGGATATCCCAAAGGGTAACTCGCGATTAAACTCCTTGTACTTTATCTCATTGATCTCGTGACCACCGGATGTGAGCGTGAGCGCTGTGATCACACTGACAGAGTCATGCGTGACCGTCAGCTTGATACCCAGCTCGGGGTTCTTCATTGCCTTGTCCAGCAGGTATTCTGTTTTCAACTTGGCACATACGGCACCATTGCGGTCCTCGCCGAGCACTTCCAGCAGCTTATTGCCGGTAAATTCGCCCGCTACTGCGCGCAGGGCAGAGCATAGCAAAACTAAAAGAATGATCCTCCGGGTCATAATGTCATTTCCGTCACAAAAATCTGCCGATACCCGATCAGACGGGCACAGCTTCACTTCCTTAAACGATTATTTGTACTTAAAGTTTCTGCCAGGATAGTGTGCCATCACACCCAGCTCCTCCTCTATCCGGAGCAGTTGGTTATACTTGGCTATCCTGTCTGTGCGGGAGGCAGAGCCAGTCTTGATCTGACCACAGTTCAGCGCTACGGCGAGGTCAGCTATAGTAGTATCCTCTGTCTCTCCTGAGCGGTGGCTCATGACGGAGGTATAGGAGTTGTTTTTAGCCAGGTTGACGGCATTGATGGTCTCAGTGATAGTACCTATCTGGTTCACCTTGACCAGTATAGAGTTTGCCACGCCGGTATCGATACCCTTGGCCAGGCGGTTCACATTCGTCACAAAGAGGTCATCGCCTACCAGCTGCACTTTATCTCCCAGCTTGTCGGTGAGCTTCTTCCAGCCTGTCCAGTCGTCTTCAGACATACCATCCTCTATGGATACGATAGGATATTTCTTGCACCAGCTGGCCCAATATGCTACCATCTCGTCAGAGCTGAGCTTCTTTCCATTTGATTTATGGAAGTGATAGACCTTATTCTTCTCATCGTAGAACTCCGTAGCCGCAGCATCCATGGCGATATAGATATCCTTGCCCGGCTTGAATCCTGCTGCCTCGATAGCAGTGAGGACCGTCTCGATCGCTTCTTCGTTGCTGGCGATATTGGGAGCGAAGCCGCCCTCATCACCTACATTGGTAGAGTAGCCCTTCTTTTTGAGCACTGCTTTGAGGTGGTGAAATACCTCTGTACCCATCTGCAGCGCACGGCCAAAAGTATCAGCGCCGGTAGGCACGATCATAAACTCCTGGAAATCGATCTTATTGTCTGCATGTGCGCCACCATTGAGGATATTCATCAGGGGCACGGGCAGCGTATTGGCATTGACCCCACCGATATAGCGGTACAGGCTCATGTCAGATGCCTGGGCAGCGGCCTTGGCTACAGCCATTGACACACCGAGTATGGCATTGGCGCCGAGCTTTGCCTTATTGGGTGTACCGTCCAGTTTGATCATGACGGCGTCTATCAGGTTCTGCTCATCTACCATGATACCTGTGATCTCCTTGGCTATGATATCGTTGATATTCTTTACCGCCTTAGATACACCTTTGCCCATCCATTCACTCTTCTTGCCATCGCGCAGCTCTACAGCTTCATGCTTGCCTGTAGATGCCCCCGACGGTACCGCGGCCCTGCCGAGCTCTCCATTGGTGGTGATCACATCTACTTCTACTGTGGGGTTGCCCCGGCTATCCAGGATCTGGCGTGCATGCACTGCTGCTATCTGACTCATGTCTGAAAAAAAATTAGAAGGTTAATAAAATGGTAGGTACCATGGCAAAATTAGTCAAAGCTCCCTCATATCATAAGTGCTTTTACACATAATAACACAGGCTTGTCCTATGTCACTTATGCTCCGGTAAAATGCACCATTTCACCTGCTATAGTATCAATGATCATGACCCAGTCCGGTATAGACCAATCTATGGTCTTTGAGCTTGTAAACCTGAGAAAGCTGAGAAGATGGGAGGCTGTCAGAAGGCTGCGCATAATATGGTATGATCCTGACCAGCGTATTTGCAGCTATCTGAAAACTATCTTTGCCTTTGTAGTGCTGCGCTAAGGCGGTATTTTGTAATGTGACAGGAGTCTTTGTGCCCTTGGCCCTGCCGTTAGTTTCATAGAGAAATAGCTCACATGGTGCAGCTCCTTTCATCCGAAACGTGGGGTACTCGTAAAACATGATCTCGGGCTTGCCATTCTGATCGAGATCGCATAATGATACATGCTGCACAACGCCTGCCCGGTGATCCTTGATGATCGTATCCTGAAAAGATGACGTCCTCCTGATCACAATAAACTTCGACTCCCACTCCGGATTGCTGGAGCCCTTAGGCTTGTCATATGCCAGGAAGTCATAGACTACAGTGTCGTTTTCAGGTAGTGCTTTTTGATACTCGTAGGAGCGGTCCATATTGACCTGCATGGTGGTATCGGCTGCTACCTGTGCACTATCCAGCTGACCGAAAGTATCTATGGCCGGGCCGCGGTTCTGGCAGGATGATAAAAGGAAGAGCGAAGCAGAAGTGAGGATAACCAGGGGAATACGAGCAATCATGCAATAAATATACCAAGAAACAAATGGACATAAAAAAGCCCCTCCGAATCCGAAGGGGCCTATTATCGTGACCAGCTAAAGATTACTTAGTGGTAGGAATATTGTGGTTTACTACCTTGGTCTGGATGCCGGTAGCTGTAGTACGGTGATAGATGCCGCTGGATGCTGGCAGGCCGTAAGCTGCAGGATACAGGTATTTACCCTTGTCAGCTGCTGCCTTGTCCTTCTCTACTACCATTGGATTTGCGAGTGCATAAGCATCTTGCCTTACACCTGCTACCTGCCAGCTCACCTTTACGTTAGGCTGGTTGGTCTTGATCACAAACTTGTTATCCTTCACCTCCTGAGCTACGATAGCCTGAGCGAAAACACCGATAACTGTCAGCTGATATTTGAAGTCCTTATTCTCAGCCTGGAAGTATGATGGCAGAGATACGATTGCTTCGCCGTTGGCATTAGTTGTGACGTTGCCATTGTACATGTTCATCATATCATTGCTCTCGATCACACTGTGGATGAGGTATTTGTTAGCCGGATCCATTGGGTGGTCGATCATAAAGTTCTTGACGCCTGCTGTGAGTGTACCAGCTACGCCTACACCGCCGCCTACTACTACGTTGCTATCGATGTATGCATTGTGAGTCACACCGAGGTCACCGTTGAAATAACCAGCCCAATTCAAGGCCTGGCAAGTAGCGCATGAACCAGCATCGCCGAATACGCCAAAACCATTGCCGTATGCAGAGTCAACTACACCGTACACACCATAGTTATTGGCTGAGCTGCGATCTGCCTGACCGTATACACCGATGTTTTCATTGCCTGTAGTACCGGTATTGCGGCCTGTAGCTACGGAGTATACACCATAGTTAGAGGCAGTATTGCCTACCGCTGCTGCATTGACGCCTATATTGAAGGCTGCATTGAGCGCGATGAAATCACCACCATCATTCTGAGCTGTAGTAGCAGCACCAGAAGAGAGACCGAGTACACCAGTATTGCCGGCACCGAGGCCGCTGATAGAACCTACAAAAGCGTTGTAAGAAGCTGTGGTGCTGCTTGGACCTGTAACTGAATCCCAGATACCATTGGCAGTAGCTGCAGACAGCGCTGTGCGCAGGTAGATCTTACCCCTTGCGGAAGCTGTACCGACACCTACGTTTGTACCGTTGTCAAACAGCTGTGAGTTGCCCAGCGTAGTAGCTGTAGCAAATTTAGGGATATAGTTAGTAGTACCGCTCACACCACCGGAGCCCGCAGGGCCGGTAGGACCAGTGATACCTACGCCTGTAGGGCCGGCAGGACCAGCTGCACCTGCTGTACCAGCTGCACCTGTAGGGCCAGTAGGACCAGTGTTACCATTCAGTCCGTTTGTACCATTCAGACCGTTAGCACCGGCAGTACCGGCAGGGCCTGTAGGACCAGCTATACCGGCAGGACCTGTAGCACCTGTAGCGCCACCACCTGTACCAGTAGGGCCAGTAGGGCCTGTAGGGCCAGTAGCACCACCGGCAGTACCAGCGGAGCCGGTAGGACCAGTAGGGCCAGTCACACCAACACCTGTAGGACCGGCAGGACCAGTAGCACCTGTAGTACCGGCTGGGCCGGCTACACCATTAGTACCGTTGCTACCGTTAGCTCCATTGGCACCAGCAGGACCGGTAGGACCTGTAGCACCCGGAGCACCGGCCGGAGAGTTAGCTGCATAGAGAGCGAAAGGAACGCTCACCAGCTGCTGCGTACCCATATCGGTATAGCTACCTGTATTATTTACATCAGCCTCTACTTTCAGCCACTTGCTACCTGTACCCCAGGTCACAGAGCTGAGAGAAGAGTTGATACCGATAGCGGTATTGACCAGACCAGATGGATTGGAGGTCAGGGAGTTTGACACTTCCGTGTATACGGGAGTACCGGTAGAAGAACCATCGAGGATGGTAAAGCGGAATTTGACTGCGGTGCCACCTGCTACAGGTGTACCGGCTGCGTTTCTCACTACCGCTTGATAATTGATGTACTGCGGTACCTGAGCTGTCAGCCCCAGCGTGATAAACACTGCGAGAGCCGTCAATAGTTGTTTAATTGCCTTCATGCTTAAGGGGGTTGTTTTTTAAAGTGTATAGGGTTTATTAAAAAATTAATGCGAAAGATATAGAGACGACAATGCAGTGAGCCTATGCCCACCGCATTGCCGGTCCGCCAGAGCGGTCGATTAGTTGATTACCTGGAATTTCTTGCTGAGTACTACCTCCTTGCCCGCAGATGGGATGAGCTTCACACTCAGGACATAGTTGCCCGCAGCGTATGAAGAGCAGTCAAAGCTGTGGATCTGCTTGCCGTCTACATAAGACTCGCTCAGTGTGTAGTCGAGCTTCTGGCCTACGATGTCGTAGAGGGCTACTTCTACCTTGCCAGTCTGGTTAAACTCATAGCCGAACCAGAGTTTAGCGTTAGTAGGGTTAGGATATACGCTGAATGCGCCGTCAGCTTCTTTCTCGATATCGAGGAGGCCGTTTACGACGTCATTAGGCTGCTGGAAACCCTGTGTGAGGATTGTATTGCCCTGAGTGAGGGTAGTGATGACCGGCTCACCTACTGTAGAGGAGAGGCTGTATCCGTTGGATCCGGTAGAGTAATTTCCGGCTGTAGCTATGACAGTCGGAGAGAGCGTTTGTGCATTCGCTGCGTGTATTGCCGCGAAAACTATAACTGCGAGTAATGCTTTCTTCATGATATTATGGTTGTGGTTTAGGAGTCTAAAACTATGGAATGTTGTCCAATCAGGCAAATTTGTTTTTCATGTTAGTATAATATCCGGGCCTTGATAGTATTTTTCACACCCTTGAGCAGTGCAAAAGCCTCGTCAGAAAGGCGCGTATCAATGTCCAGAACCACATAGCCTATGCTGTCATTGGTCTTGAGGTATTGACCTAAGATATTGATTCCGTGAGAGAAAAGCTTAGAGTTTATCTCACCCAGGACACCCGGTACGTTACTGTGGATATGTAAGATACGGTGAGTGCGGGCCTGCAGTGGCAGATTGAGCTGTGGTACGGTATGAGATCCATTGGAGGCGCCACGCTCGAGATAGTTCAGCAGCTTGGAGGTCACATCCAGGCCGATATTGAGCTGAGCCTCCTCGGTAGACCCCCCGACATGTGGGGTCAGGATCACGTTAGGCAGGCCTTGCAGCACTGTATGAAACTTCTCTCCGTTCTTTTCCGGCTCCTCAGGGAATACATCTACAGCGGCACCCGTCACTGTGCCATTTTTGATAAATGCCCTTAGTGCATCCAGATCTACTACATCTCCGCGACTGTAGTTTATGAGTATCGTACCTTTTTTCAGATAAGATAGCGTCTGCTCATTGATCATATTACGGGTTCCTGCATCGCTCGGTACGTGCAGCGTCACGATATCAGCCTTCTTCAGCAGCTCCCGCAGAGAGCGTACCTGCTTGGCATTGCCATGTGGCAGTTTGGGCTCAAGGTCATAGTATAGCACATCCATGCCCAGTGCCTCTGCCAGCACTGATACCTGCGAGCCTATATTGCCATAGCCTACTATGCCCATGGTCTTGCCACGCATCTCGTAGCTGCCCTTGGCGTCCTTCTGCCAGGTGCCCTCGTGGGCCGCTTTATTCTTGTCCGGTATGCGGCGTATCAGCATGATAGATGAGCCGATGACCAGTTCCGCCACTGAGCGTGTATTGGAGAAAGGGGCATTGAAAACTGCTACACCCTTCCTGGTCGCGGCCAGCAGATCTACCTGATTGATGCCTATGCAGTAGCAGCCAATAGCGAGGAGCTTGTCTGCCTTGGATAACACCTTCTCGGTGACTTGTGTCTTGGAGCGGATACCTAGCAGGTGCACCCCTTTGATCTCCGCCATCAGTTCCTTCTCGCTGATCGCACCGGATAACTTCTTGATGGTGGCATAACCGGCATCTTTCATTTCTTCTACAGCCGCGTCACTAATGTTTTCCAGCAGCAGTATTCTGATCTTGTCTTTGGGGTAAGAGGTGGTTTTATTTTTCGTCATTCTAGTGAGTGGTATTGGCTGCACACTGTCTGATCACAGCGCTGCCATTTTATTTTTAGTATCGAGAAACTCTGTCCATATCTCATTCACAATATCTGCAGCCGGCATGACCTGCCGTATCGTAGCAGCTATCTGGCCTATCTCCAGCTCGCCCTCTATCATATCTCCTTCAAACATGCCTTTCTTGGCACGGGCACGGCCCAGTAGCTCCATCAGGTCACTGGCATCTGCGCCTTTATCCTCCGCCTGCTGCACTAGTTTGTAGAATTCATTTTTGATGAGACGTACGGGCACTACCTTTTTCATAGAGAGCTTGGTATCACCCTCTTTTAGGCTAGCCACTTTATCCTTGAAAGCAGGATGAGCGGATGACTCCTCGCTACATACGAACCGAGTACCTATCTGCACCCCATCTGCACCGAGGGCCATAGCTGCGAGCATGGCTTTGCCGGAGGCTATGCCTCCTGCTGCTATCACGGGCAGCTGCACCGCCTCACGCACTGATGGTATCAGGCATAGTGTAGTGGTCTCCTCGCGGCCATTGTGCCCGCCGGCCTCAAATCCCTCAGCTATGATGGCATCTACGCCCGCATCTTCGCACTTCTTTGCCAGCACCGAGCTGGCCGTGACGTGTACTACTTTGATGCCCTTCTCCTGCAGTGTTTTTGTCCAGACCTTAGGAGACCCCGCTGACGTGAATACCACCGGTACCCGCTCCTCTATGATGATTTGAATATGCTTCTCAATATCGGGGTAAAGCAATGGCACATTAACGGCAAATGGCTTATCGGTATGCGCTTTGCACTTCTGAATATGCTCGCGCAGCACGTCAGGATACATAGAGCCGGAGCCTATCTGGCCCAGGCCTCCTGCATTGCTCACGGCTGCGGCCAGACGCCAGCCACTGCACCAGATCATGCCAGCCTGTATGATGGGATATTGTATGCCAAATAGTTTGGTGATCCTGTTTTCCATGCTGCTATTTCACTCCTTCCCCTCTCAGGTCTATCTCAGTATTATCGCCTATGTTAAGGCTTTGCGTATTGCCGTGTATCGTGGTATCGCTTCCTATCAGGGAGTTTTGCAGTGTGACACTCTCCAGCTTTGAGAAGCTCCCGATGACAGAATTTTTGATCAGAGAATTATTCACCTCTGAGTTTTCTCCTATAGTGACATAGGGGCCTATGATCGAGTTGCGGATCTTGGCGCCTTTGGAGATATGGTAGGGAGAAATGAAAATACTGTTGTCCTTCACGCTCTCTGTGCCAGTCTTATCTCCGTTTTTGCGCAGGAGGATAGCATTGGTCTCGAGGAGGATATCCTTTTTGCCTACATCAAACCAGTGCTCTACTTTATAACTTTTGAACCGTACGCCATCGGCTATCATGTGCTGCAGCGCATTGGTCAGGTAAAATTCATTGTTTGTGCGCTCATTATTCTGCACGATGCTATCCAGCGCTTTGAATAGCGCTTTGGTATCACGTATGAAATAGAAGCCTACCAATGCCATATTAGACTTTGGTATGTTGGGTTTCTCTACCAGGTTTTTGATAAAGCCCTCGTTATCCAGCTCTGCTACGCCAAAGGCACGTGGGTCTTCTACTTTCTTGATACAAAGCGTCGAGTATTCAAAAGAAAGGATCGTCTTGATATCGGCATCCAGGATCGTATCGCCCAGTTGTATGATGAGCGGCTTGTCCTGATCTACGTAGCTTTTTGCTGTGTAGATAGCATGGCCCAGGCCACTTCTCTCCTCCTGGGTCACAAAACTGGACTTGATATCCGGATAGTTGGCCTCCACGTACTCGCGGATCTTCTCACCCAGATAGCCGATCACAAAGATGAAATCAGTGACGCCGTTTTCAAGGAGGTTCTCTATGATATAGCCGAGGATAGGTTTGCCGGCTACTGAGATCAGCGCTTTGGGCTGTGTATATGTGAGAGGCCTGAGTCGTGTTCCTGCTCCCGCCACCGGGATGATAGCTTGCATAGTGCTGCGTTTGGGGTATAAATTTAAGATTTTATGCCGAAGCGGGAGGTGATATTATACAGCCCCCCTCGTCCCCCCTGCTGTATAAATAATTCTTGGAAACCTGCCATCGTTTGATATACATTTGGGCACACAAAACGACAATATATGCAGAGAGATACCGCCATTTTTGACCTGATCAATAAGGAACTCCACCGCCAGCGCGAAGGTATAGAGCTGATAGCATCCGAAAACTTCACCTCGGCGCAGGTCATAGAGGCCATGGGTAGCTGCCTGACCAATAAATATGCAGAAGGCCTGCCCGGCAAGCGCTACTACGGCGGCTGCCAGGTGGTAGATGAAGTGGAGACACTGGCTATAGAGCGGATCAAGCAGCTATTTGGCGCTGCCTGGGCCAATGTGCAGCCGCACTCAGGGGCACAGGCCAATGCAGCAGTGATGCTGGCATGCCTCAAGCCGGGAGACAAACTACTAGGCTTTAACCTCTCTCACGGTGGCCACCTCAGCCATGGCTCCCCGGTCAATCTCTCCGGGAAAATATACCACGCTACACACTATAATGTAGAGCCGGATACCGGCCGCGTAGATATGAATAAAGTGCGCGAGATAGCTCAAAAGGAACGCCCAAAGCTGATCATCTGCGGCGCATCTGCCTACAGCCGTGACTGGGATTATGCGACCTTCCGCGCTATAGCAGACGAGGTGGGCGCCATCCTGCTGGCAGACATCGCACACCCGGCCGGCCTCATAGCAGCAAAACTGCTGAATGACCCGATACCTCACTGCCACATCATCACTACTACCACACACAAGACCCTGCGTGGACCACGCGGCGGCCTGATCATGATAGGCAAGGACGGCGATAATCCGTTTGGAGAAAAAACGCCGAAGGGAGAGCTGAAATCTCTGTCTGCGGTGCTGGATGCGGCTGTATTCCCTGGTACGCAGGGTGGCCCGCTGGAGCATGTGATAGCCGCAAAGGCGGTGGCTTTTGGCGAGGCGCTGACGGATGAGTTTAAGCAATATCAGGTGCAGGTGCAGAAAAACGCCAAAGCACTGGCCGATGCCATGCTGGCAAAGGACTACAAGATCATCTCCGGTGGTACGGACAACCATATGATGCTGATAGACCTGCGCAATAAGAATATATCCGGCAAGCAAGCCGAGAATGCGCTGGTGAAAGCCGATATCACTGCCAACAAGAACATGGTGCCGTATGATGACAAGTCGCCATTTGTCACCTCTGGCATCCGCCTCGGTACGCCTGCTATCACTACCCGTGGTATGAAGGAAAATGACATGGCGCAGATCGCGACATGGATAGACCGTCTGGTGGTAGATATAGAGAATGAAAGCAACATAGCCAAGGTGAAAGCTGAGGTGAATGAGTACATGAAGCAGTTTCCGCTGTACTGATCATATCTGACCATTGCCAGAAAAATGACGATATTTAGGTAGGCAGACCTGTCAATAACCGTATGCCTGCATTGTTAGTGAAAACAATCGTTGAGAAACATCCCCTTGCCATCCGCTGGTTTCACTGGATCAATTTTCCGGTGCTGGGAGTGATGGTCTGGAGTGGACTACTGATCTACTGGGCCAACGATGTCTATCGTATCGGCTGGGGAGATCGCACTATCCTGAAGTTCTTTCCGGACTCATTTTATAAAGCCTTGCACGTCCCTTTCCACCTGGCGGACGGGATGGCGTGGCACTTCTGCTTTATGTGGCTTTTTTTCATCAATGGTCTCCTATATGTCACTTATACCTGCGTATCCGGTGAGTGGCGGCAGCTTTTACCAGACAGGCATTCCTTTAAAGATGCATGGGCAGTAGTCCTGCATGATTTGCACATCCGCAAAACAATGCCCCCTCAGGGCAAATACAACGGAGCCCAACGAATAGCCTACTCTGCGATCATCGTGATGGGATTTGGCTCTCTCGTCACCGGATTAGCTATTTATAAGCCAGTACAATTTGGCTGGCTATGCACGCTGTGCGGCGGCTATGAAGCTGCCCGTATCATCCATTTTGCCCTGACCATCGGATACGTATTGTTTTTTATCATTCACATAGTGCAGGTCATCCTGGCTGGCTGGCGAAATTTCCGTAGCATGGTGGCAGGATTTGATATAGAAGAAAGTAAGCCATCATGAAGAAAATATGGCAATTCATATTTAAAAAGCGAGCTGATATAAAGCAAGAAACAGTACGAAGGACAGTTTTGTCTTTCAGCGTATTCACATGCTGTGTGCTCGCTGGCTGTGTGATCATGTATGGCATCTCACACGCGCCTGAAGATCGATCTATGAAGCGCCCCTTACGTATTGTTTCTAATGTAAATGAGAAAATATTCAGCTCATTATCTGACACAGGTCATTTAGTCAAAACATATCCTGTATCTAAGGCTGTGAAAAAAGTCAGAGTAAATGGGAATATAGGCATGAGTAGCGATTTTGACGCTGCTAAATGGAAGCTACGCGTCTTAAAAAGTAATGGAGATACCCTCTTTCTGACATTAGATGAGATCAAAGCCCTTCCGAAGACTGAGATCGTTTTTGATTTCAAGTGCATAGAGGGATGGAGCCAGGTCACGCATTGGGCTGGTGTGCGCTTCAGTGATTTCATCCACAAGTATGATCTCGATACGGAAGCCAATATGAACTATACGGGGCTGATAACGCCTGATAAGGCTTATTATGTAGGAATAGACCGAGAGAGCATGATACATCCTCAGACGCTACTCTGCTATGAGATGAACGGCAAGCCCCTGCCTTTGGATCAGGGATACCCGCTGCGCCTCATCATACCCGTCAAATACGGCATCAAACATCTAAAACGTATCGGCACTATCTATTTTAAAAATGACAAACCTGCCGACTACTGGGCGGAGCAAGGATACGATTACTACTCTGGCCACTGATAGGCTGTCAATTTCTTTTGCATTAGATTTGCTGATCCATGTCTTCTCAGACCACATATGCTGACGTATTATTGCCGTTAGCACTGCCGCAAAACTACACTTACGTCATCCCATTTGACTTGGTACCCTTTGTCAAAACGGGGCACAGGATCATCGTGCAGTTTGGCAAGAATAAGTTTTATACTGCAATAGTAAAGCGGATACACAATGAGAAGCCGGTCTTTGAGCCAAAGCTGCTGGAGTCTCTGGCAGATGAGCATCCCATCGTGACAGAAAATCAACTCCGCCTCTGGAAGTGGATGTCGGACTACTACCTCTGCACCGAAGGAGAGGTGATGCAGGCTGCACTACCAGCCGGACTGAAGCTATCCAGCGAGACCAAGATCATCCTCAATGAATTTTATGAAGGGGACTATGATAGCCTGAATAATGAAGAATTTCTGATAGTGCAGGCGCTGCGGGAGCAGCGGGAGACTACTGTACCTCAGATACAGGATATGCTGCAGCGCAGGAATGTGTATCCATACCTGCGTACGCTATTCAATCTGGGCATCGCACTATCCTCAGAGGAGGTCATAGAGAAATTTAAACCTAAGACGGAGACCTATTTGCGGCTGTACGAGACATATCAGGATGAAGAAAACCTGAAGCAACTCTACGGCGACCTGGAGCGCGCACCAAAGCAGCTACAAATCCTCCTGGCATTCAACCAGCTCAACCTCAAGAACCGCTTCGTAAAAAAGAATGAGCTGCTGGCATTGAGCCAGAGCGATACGGCCACGCTGAAAAGACTGGTAGAAAAAAAAGTATTCCAGGAGTATAAAGTGGAAGTGTCCCGCCTGGGCACTTTTCACGATGAGGATATCAATACTGCAAACCTGAGTGAGGATCAGCAACGGGCTATAAATGAAATAGACGTACACTTTCAGGATAAAAGTACAGTACTGCTGCACGGTGTGACATCCAGTGGCAAGACACAGGTTTATATAGAGAAAATGGCAGAGGTGATCCGCGAGGGCAAACAGGTGCTGTATATGCTGCCGGAGATCGCGCTCACCGCACAGATCATCAACAGGCTCCGCAAATATTTTGGCAATCAGATCGGCATCTATCACTCCAAGTTTAACCAGAATGAGCGGGTGGAGATATGGAATAAGGTGCTGAATGGCGAGTATAAACTAGTAGTCTCTGCACGATCGGGATTGTTTCTCCCATTCCGCGATCTCGGCCTGGTGATAGTGGATGAGGAGCATGACAACTCCTTCAAGCAAATGGACCCTAACCCTCGCTATAATGCGCGGGATATATCGATCGTACTGGCGCGCTACTTTGATGCCAAGGTGATCCTGGGCTCTGCTACTCCATCTCTGGAGAGCTATCAGAATGCTGAGCGGGGCAAGTACGGACTGGTAGAAATGACCAAACGCTATGGCAATGTATCACTGCCGCAGATAGTAGTAGAAGATATCAAGCGGGAGCGCAGGAAGATGACCATGCATCACTCCTTTACACAGACACTCACAGTGGCTATACAGGAGGTACTGGCCAATAAGGAACAGGCTATTTTGTTCATTAATCGCCGAGGATTCTCGCAGTATCAGACCTGCCGCACCTGCGGCTTTGTATATAAATGCCGCAACTGTGATGTGAGCCTGACCTATCACAAGTTTCAAAATAAACTGGTATGCCACTACTGCGGCTATACTGAGCCCGTAGGCCGCGCCTGCAAAAGCTGCGGAACGATAGATCTCGATATAGTGGGCATGGGTACCGAGCGTATAGAAGAAGAGATAGCGGAGCTATTTCCTGAGGCTAAAGTAGGAAGGCTGGACCTCGACACTACGCGTGGCAAGCATGGCCATAGCACCGTGATAGCTTCGTTTGAAAATCGTGAAATAGACATACTGGTAGGCACGCAGATGGTGACCAAAGGACTCGATTTTGAGCATGTGAGCCTGGTGGGCATCGTGAATGCAGACCATGCGCTGTACTTCCCCGGATTCAGGAGCAATGAGCGGGCCTTTCAGGTGATGATGCAGGTGGGTGGCCGCGCAGGGCGCAAGCAGAAGCAGGGCAAGGTGATCATCCAGACCAGCACTCCGCAGCACCGCATCATCAAGCAGGTAGTGGAGCACGATTTCGCTTCTTTCTACCGGGCTGAGATGCAGGAGCGGCAGCAGTTTCACTATCCGCCGTATTCGCGTATGGTGCATATCACACTGCGGCACAAAGAGCTGCCAATGGTAGAGAAAGCTATTCTATTCCTGGCTAACAACCTGCGCAAAAAACAAATAGGTGAAACCCTCGGACCTACCACGCCCCTCATCTCAAAAGTGCGCAACTACTATCTGCGAGACATCATCATCAAAACAGATCACCGCACCAATGACCTGCAAACATTTAAACTGGCCATCAAAGATTGCCTCGATATGCTACGGGCAGATAAGGAACTAAAAAGTGTATGGATCAGTGTGGATGTGGATCCGTGATTATTACGCCTCCGCTATTACCTTCAATTCAATCGCTATAGGCGATGGCAGAGAAGTGATCTCCACTGTAGTCCGGCACGGTTGATTCTCCTTGAAATACTCTGCATAGATGCGATTGTACGTGGCAAAGTCACGCTTCATATTGGTGAGGAAGACTGTCACATCCACGATCTTCTCCCAGGAGCTGCCGGCCTCTTCCAGGGCAGTCTTCACGTTCCGGAAAACAGAATGCACCTGCTCCTCAAAGTCAAAGCTCTTGTAATTGCCGTACTTATCCAGCTCTAGTCCGGGGATGTTATCACTGCCAGCTTCACGAGGCCCCATGCCACTTACGAAGATAAGACCACCGGCTTTGCGGGTCATCGGGTAGAGACCCATTGGTTTAGGAAGATTGCTCATAATGCAAATAGCAAGTATTTAGTAGTTAGTATTTAGACAACACAAAATTAGTAAGCTGTAGTCAGTTCTTGCATTTACCAAATACTTAATACTAACTACTTAATACCCTTAGTATCTCACGCAGACATTCTTGGCTTCTGTGAAGAAACGCATGGCCTCCCAGCCGCCCTCGCGGCCTACGCCGGAGGCTTTGACACCACCAAAGGGAGTGCGCAGGTCACGCAGCAGCCAGCAGTTGATCCAGACGATGCCGGCCTCTATTTTTTCTGCTATACGGTGCGCGCGCTTCAGGTCGGTGGTCCAGATGGATGAGGCCAAGCCGTATTTGACCGAGTTGGCCATAGTGAGCACTTCTGTCTCTGAGTCAAAAGGCATCAGCGTGACCACCGGGCCGAATATTTCTTCCTGATTGGTCCGGCACATATAGTCCAGCCCCTCTATGACGGTCGGCTCGATAAAATAGCCTCCTGCGCATCTGCCGGTTAGCTTTACTTCATTACCTCCCGTGACTATGGTGCCGCCCTCTTCTTTCGCTAGCTTTATGTACGAGAGTATTTTCTCCTTGTGCGGTCGCGATACGATAGCGCCAAGGTTGGATGCATCCTCATCGGGATCACCTACGCGCAGCGCCTTCACTTTCCCTACAAATGCGCTTTTGAATTTCTCATAAATGCTCCTCTCAATAAAAATACGGGAGCCACAAAGGCATATTTCTCCCTGATTGCTGAAGGAAGAGGTAACGACTTGTTTTACCGTCTCCTCAAAATCACAATCAGCAAAAACGACCGTAGGATTCTTGCCCCCCAGCTCCAGTGATAGTTTTTTGAACATAGGGGCTGCAGTAGCTGCTATGCGCTTGCCAGTCTCCGTACCTCCGGTAAAGGAGATCGCTTTGATCTCAGGATGCTCTATGATAGCCTGGCCCGTTTTGCCGCCGAGGCCATGGACGATATTGAGCACACCAGCAGGAAGACCAGCCTCTATACATACCTGTGATAGAAGGTAAGCAGTGTACGGTGTCACCTCGCTTGGTTTGGCTACGACACAGTTGCCAGTAGCGAGTGCGGGCACTATTTTCCAGGTGAAGAGATAGATCGGGAGATTCCAGGGAGAGATGCAGCCTACCACACCGATAGGCTGGCGGAGGGTATAGTTGACCCCCACCCCCGGCATCTGATGCGACTCTGATGCGAAATGCTGGAGACCGCTGGCAAAGAAGCGGAAGTTAGAAACCGCGCGAGGTATATCTACGGCGCGGGCCAGTTTGCGTGGCTTACCATTGTCCCTGCTCTCTGCTATCACAAATTCATCCATACGGCGCTCGATGCCGTCTGCGATGCGCAAAAGGGTCATCATGCGCTCCTCCAGCGGCGTAGCGCTCCAGGCAGGGAACGCCGCTCTGGCCGCAGTGACTGCCAGCTCTACGTCTGAGGCATCGGAGTCAGGAATGTGCGAATAAACCTGACCTGTAGCCGGCTCATAATTATCCAGCCATTGAGCCGAGAGCGCGGGTTGCAGCCGGCCGCCTATGTAGTTTTGTAGTTGCTCCATATTACGAGGCAGGTATCCCATACTTGCCAAGGATAAAACTAAGATATTCCTGATACAGAGTGCCTCGGGCAGATTTTTTATCTTCGCGGGATATGCAGGAGATTTTTGACAAAGCAAACGCCGTACTGGCGGCTATCAACGATGCTAAACCAGCCACAGCAGAGGAGCTGGAGGCTTTTCGTATACAGTACCTGGGCAGCAAGAATGTGCTGAAAGACCTCTTCGGTGCCATGGCGCAGCTACCGGGTGACCGCAAGAAAGAATATGGCCAGCTGATGAATACGCTGAAGGCAGCGGCAGAGGCCAAATATGAAGAGCAGAAAAACAGTGGCGGTGCTACACAGCAGAAAGTCGATGTGCCTGACCTCTCAGCCCCGGGCTATAGCCTGCCACTGGGTACACGCCATCCGATCTCTATCGTAAAAAATAAGATGATCGACATCTTTGCGCGTATCGGATTCACTGTAGCCGAGGGGCCAGAAATAGAGGACGACTGGCATAACTTTACAGCCCTGGGCACGCCACAAGATCACCCTGCGCGTGACATGCAGGATACATTCTTCCTCACGGAGGATAAACAGTGGATGCTGCGCACACAAACCTCATCTGTGCAGATACGTATGATGGAGGCTCAGAAGCCACCACTGCGTATGATCATGCCGGGTCGCGTATACCGCAATGAAACTATCAGCGCCCGTGCTCACTGCACCTTTCACCAGGTAGAGGGCCTCTATATAGATGAGAATGTCTCTTTTGCAGACCTGAAACAGACCATGTTCTATTTCGCCCAGGAGATGTTTGGCCGTGATACGCAGATACGTTTCCGCCCTTCCTTCTTCCCATTCACAGAGCCTAGTGCAGAGATGGATATCTCCTGCTTCATCTGTGGCGGCAGTGGCTGCGCAGTATGCAAACATAGCGGCTGGGTAGAGATAGGTGGCTGCGGTATGGTAGACCCTTTGGTATTGGAGAACTGCAAACTGGATCCGGCAAAATATAGCGGCTTTGCCTTTGGTATGGGTATAGAGCGTATCACTATGCTGAAGTACCAGATCAATGACCTCCGCCTCTTCTTTGAGAATGATGTGAGGCTGCTGAAACAGTTTGAGTCGGCGCTGTAACTATGACGTTTCCAGACGGAATCCTACTCCGTGAATATTGGTGATCCTTACCGAATCATCCTGTTGAAAGTATTTCCGTAGCCGGGTGATAAATACGTCCATACTACGCCCCTTGAAATAATCATTTTCGCCCCAGAGTGCTACGAGCAGCTGCTCGCGTGTCACAGTTTTATTGCAATGCTGATAGAAAAACACCAGAAGGTCAGCCTCCCGCCTGGTCATCGTCACGTCTCCCATGATATGGGATAGTGTGAATGTGTCATAGTCAAAACTATAACTGCCCAATGGGAAGGACAATGGCCGCTCATCTTCCCGCTGCGTACGGCGGAGTATCGCCTTTATGCGCAGCGTGAGTTCCTCTATGCTAAACGGCTTGGTGAGATAATCATCTCCTCCTGACTCAAAGCCCCGGATACGATCCTCCTGCTGGCCACGCGCCGTGAGAAACAATATAGGAGTCTGATCACGCTGCCTGCGCAGCTGCTGTGATATAGTGAAGCCATCCATACCCGGCAGCATGACATCCATCAGGATGATATCGTAGCAGCCCCCGGAAACAGCACGCAAGGCCGCCTGCCCATCCAGGGCATGGATGACATCATAGTCGCGTGTCGCCAGCGTATCCTTCACTACGAAGGCCAGGTTGACATCATCTTCCACGAGGAGTATCTTTTGTTTCATGCACCGGTTTTTAAGCATTGAAAATGATGGAGAAATCGCTACCTGCACCATACTCACTGACCACGCGTATCTCTCCACGTAGCCGCTTCAGGATCGTTTTGACATAATATAGCCCGAGGCCGAAACCACGGACATTGTGGGTATTGCCCGTAGGTACCCGGTAGAAGCGCTTGAAAATATTTTTTTGCTCCTGGCTGGATATCCCCAGCCCATTGTCGCGCACGGAGACTGTGATATGGCGGTGGTCAGCCACCGTTGTGATCACTACCTGTGGCGTACCATCACAATACTTTAGTGCATTGTCTACCAGATTGTAGATGATATTGGTAAAGTGGAACTCGTCCGTCATGAGCATCGGTGCCTTATCACTGAGGTCGAGCCGGACCGTAGCACCGCGCTGTGATAACTGTGGCGTTATATTGTCTACCAGCCTATGGATAGTGGCATTGACATCTATAGGCCTGATATCTATCTGATCGCGGTCAGACATCAGTTCCGCCTGCAGTATCCGCTCCGTATGCTGCCGCAGCCTGTCACTCTCCTGCCTGATGATACCTGCGTACATGGCGGCACGCTCGGGTGACGTGAGCACCGCAGGCATCTGCAGGGCCTCTGCTGACAGGCTGATGGTAGCCACAGGCGTCTTAAACTCATGCGTGATATTATTTACAAAGTCCTTCTGTATCTCGGAAAGACGCTTTTGCCGTAAGGCGATATAAATAGCGACACAGAAAATAGCGATCAAAATGAGAATGGCGCCTGATGAAAGGAGCCACATATTCATACTGCTGCCTGCCAGTGACACTGATGGAAAATACACTCCGAAGTAGTAGCTATTGTGGTTCACTCCTGGGAACTTATACTGCACAGTCTTTCCATTGCAGCCGTCAGCGTAGCAGACATAGCCGCCATACCGCAGCTGATCTGTGGCACAATCGTAAATGCCGAACTCAAAATCAGAGCGGATATCATTGCGCTGAAACTCCTGCTTGATATACTCCCCTAGTATCACCGCATCGATAGTAGAGGGTATATCTACCACATAGTAGTTTGATGCAATGCGCCTTACAGGCTGTGTGGTATTATTATCCAGTTTGTAAAACTGGTTGATGCGCGTATTGACCACGCGCAGTGATGCCGCTACACGCCTGTCAAAATTATGAGCAGAAAGCTGCCACGCACGGTACAGCCAGTATCCCTGCAGCACGATAATAGAGGACAGTACTATGCCTGATAAAACAAGAAATAAGCGCAGCGATCTATTGCTCATAGAGCAAAGCTACTACTGACTTCTGCCGTGGGCTGATCATTAACACTTCATTAGGAAAATATTACACAGCGTTTAACAGGCTTTAGCATTTGACGCCCGTAGGTTTGCAGCATTGATCACCACAAAAAAATCATCAACATGAAAAACACGATCTTTTTTATTGCTTTCAGCTTTTGCCTGTCCGTCTTTGCCCAGCAGCCTGTCAAGACCATCGCGGCACTCGCGGTAAATGATAGCAAAGCCCACATCTCTTTTGAGACCACCACAATTGATTTTGGCAAGATCAAAAAAGACCAGCCGGTGGAGAAAGAGTTCCCTTTCACCAATACAGGTACCGCGCCGCTGATCATCACTTCGGCTCATCCGTCCTGCAGCTGCACTGTCCCCCACTCTCCCACCGGGGCCATCCAGCCGGGGCATAAAGAATTTATAAAGGCTGGCTACAACGCTCGTAATCTGGGCACTTTTGTCAAGACCATCACGGTCAGCTCCAATGCAGATGAGAGCAATGTCATACTAACAATCAAAGGCGAAGTAGTAGAGTAACGCCGCCCGCTGAGACGTAAGTGAACAGGCCCCTTTGCGGGCCTGTTTTGTTTTTTAGCTTTGTGAAAAGCCCATATTTTGAAACTGCATTCTACTCTCCTTCTGGCCCTGGTATTTGCCTTTGGTGCCTGTCTGGGTCAGGGCACTCAGCCCTGGTATCACAGTACCACTATCTACCAGATATATCCCCGCTCCTATTATGATAGCAATGGTGACGGCATTGGCGACCTGCAGGGCATCATACAGAAACTGGATTATATCCAGTCGCTCGGCTATGAGACTGTTTGGTTCTCCCCTTTCTATGCGAGCCCGCAGCGTGACTTTGGGTATGACATATCTGACTACCTGGCTATAGCACCGGAGTATGGTACACTCGCAGATGCGCAGCAGCTGATAGCGGAGACGCACAAGCGGGGTATGAAGATCGTCTTTGACATGGTGATGAATCATACCTCTGATGAGCACCCATGGTTTAAAGAATCCAGAAGCTCCCGGAATAATCCTAAGGCGGACTGGTATATCTGGACAGACAAGCCAAACCACTGGCATAGTGTAGTGGGTGGTGCCGGATGGCACTATTGCAAAGAACGCAATCAATACTATTGGGCCAGCTTCTTGCCCTTTCAGCCCGATCTGAACTACCGCAACCCACAGGTGAAAAAGGCGATGTTTGATGCATGCCGCTACTGGCTGGCACAGGGTGTGGATGGCTTCCGCCTGGATATGATCAACTCGATCTACAAAGACTCCCTGCTGCGAAATAATGCTGCCTCGCGCAGGGCTGTCCGTCATGCCCCGGGTTCCGGCCAATTCATTCATACTGTGAAAGGCTACCTCAATCAGCCGGAGACTTTTCAGTTTGCTAAAGAACTCCGTGCTCTCTGCGATTCTTTTGGAGACCGTATGTTATTGGGCGAAGTGTACGGCACACACCCTATCGTAAGGGAGTTTCTGGGGGGCAATAAGAATAATGGGCTCGGCTTAGTGTTTAATTTTGAAATGCTCCGCTTCAAATACAAAGCTGCCTATTTCCGTAAGCTGACTGAGCATCTGGAGCGTGACTTCCCGCAGCCTTTTGCACCCGTATATGTATTCAGCAATCATGACCGCCGCCGTAGTATGAAGCGCCTCGATGATGATATGGCAAAGGCCAGGCTGCTGCAGTTTTACCAGCTCACTACACGTGGTGTATCCTGTATGTACTATGGCGAGGAGATAGGCATGAGCGATCTGGCCCTCCCGTATAAAACTGCCCTGGACCCGATAGGGCAGAAATATAAGAAAGTACCACGCTGGCTCACGGAGCTGGCAGATGAGACGCTAAACCGGGACGACCTGCGTACACCCATGCAGTGGACGAGCGGAAAGAATGCAGGCTTCTCCACGGGCGGTAAGACATGGCTGCCTGTACATCCCAATCATGACACGATCAATGTAGTGACAGAAAAGAAAGACAGCTCCTCCCTATTAAATGAAGTCAGTACACTGCTCCATCTGCACAGAAGCAATAAGGCGATGCACGATGGCTGGCTTGAAATACTACCCAAGCAACCGAAAGGAATACTGGCATACACACGCCAGAAAGGTGATGAGGAATTATTGGTCATTCTTAATTTTTCCAGGAAGGCAAAAACGATCCCGATCCCGGATCAATTTCACAAAGTATACAGTCTGCATCCCGGCGATGGAGCTACTGGCAAAAGTGCTACTCTCAGCGGTTTGGGAGGCCTGATCCTGAGCAAATAAGAGGCCTTTTGGGCTATTCCTGATCTTTTGTAATTATGCATTGGTAAATTCGTCTAACTCCAACAAAATAAAACATATGGCTACTGGATTTTTCAAAGTACCTACCCCTCATAATGAACCTGTAAAGACCTATGCTCCGGGCACACCTGAGCGCAAAGAACTGCAAGAGAAACTCAAGGAGATGCGCAGCGAAGTGCGCGACATCCCGATGTATATCGGTGATAAAGAAGTACGCGATGGACAAAAGATAGAACTGCGCCCTCCTCATGATCGCAACCACCTGCTCGGGCACTTTTATAAAAGTGATAAGGCGCATGTGACGCAGGCCATAGAGGCAGCTCTGGCGGCGCATGAGCAGTGGCAGTCCCTGACATGGGAGCACCGTGCATCTATCTTTCTGAAAGCTGCTGATCTCATAGCAGGTCCATACCGTGCAGAGCTGAATGCAGCCACCATGCTGGGGCAATCTAAAAATGCCTATCAGGCCGAGATAGATTCAGCCTGTGAGATCATAGACTTCCTGCGTTTCAATGTGAAATACATGACTGAGATCTACGCTATACAGCCAGACTCTAATCCGGGCATGTGGAACCGTCTCGAGTGGAGGCCACTGGAGGGTTTCGTATATGCACTGACGCCGTTTAACTTTACCGCTATAGCAGGCAACCTGCCTAGCTCCTGCGCCATGATGGGCAATGTCGTAGTATGGAAGCCAAGCAATACACAGGTATACGCGGCACATGTACTGATGAAAGTATTTCGCGCAGCAGGCGTGCCTGCGGGTGTCATCAACCTGATCTACCCATCAGGCCCTGACGCTGCAGATGTAGTATTCAGGCACAAAGACTTTGCCGGTATCCACTTCACAGGTTCTACAGGTGTATTTCAAGATATATGGAAATCTATAGGCAATAATATTCATCTCTACCGCTCCTATCCGCGTATAGTGGGCGAGACCGGCGGCAAAGACTTTGTGCTGGCGCACAAATCTGCTGACCCAAGGATCGTATCTGTAGCGCTTTCTCGTGGTGCATTTGAATACCAGGGTCAGAAATGTTCTGCTGCTTCGCGCGCATATATCCCTAAGAGCCTTTGGCCAGAAGTACTGAAACTGATCACAGCTGACCTGAAGGATATGAAGATGGGCCCGGTAGAAGATTTCAGCAACTTTATCAATGCTGTAATAGATGAAAAGTCCTTTGACAAACTGGCTGGCGCTATAGAAGATGCCAGGAGCAGTAAAGACGCAGAAGTGATTCTGGGCGGCACCTATGATAAATCTAAAGGCTACTTTATCGAGCCTACTATTATTCAGGTGAAAGACCCTCACTACATTTCTATGAAGGAGGAGCTCTTTGGGCCGGTACTCTCTGTATATGTATATGACGACGAGGCGTATGAGGAAACGATCAGACTGGTAGATACGACTGCTATCTATGCGCTGACGGGCTCTATCATCGCGCAGGACCGCTACGCTATAGAGGTAGCTACGCAGAAACTCAGCAATGCCGCAGGCAATTTCTACATCAATGACAAACCAACCGGCGCTGTAGTAGGCCAGCAGCCATTTGGCGGTGCCCGCGGCTCAGGTACCAATGATAAGGCAGGCTCTATGATCAACCTGCTCCGCTGGGTACAGCCACGCACGATCAAGGAGACCCTGGTACCACCTACTGACTACAGGTATCCATTCCTGGCAAAGGACTAAAAATACATCAGCCTAAACCCAATCGTTATGAAAAGCATTTTAGTATCGCTATCCACTTTGCTGATCAGTGCTGTGGCATTTGCCCAATGCTCCTCTTGTACTATCAATATAACAGGCACAGACCCCGCAGATCATGCAGTAGGACTGGGGCAGACACTCTGTGTGCAGCCCGGCGCTATGGCTACAGGACGCATCCTGGTATCATCAGGTGGCAAAGTCTGCAATCAGGGGCACATTCACAATACTAATATCTGGGTATCTGCCGGTGGCCAGCTGGATAACTATGGCATGATCATGTCAGATAGCCTCCTGGTGAGTGGATCAAATGCCGTATTGAACAACTCCGGCTCTATCACAGATGATAGACTGGCCGTTACGTCAGGGGGCACGCTGCACAATACAGGTTCTATAGCCTTTAGCGTATTCGGTGACTCGACCTGTACGATCGTCAATGAAGGCAGCTTCACTGCCACTTATGATCTGGCTCAAGGATATGGCGCTAGCTTCAACAATACCGGTCGGGTATTTGTAGGACAGGATTTTTACAATAGTACCGGCGCTACATTCACTACCTCATGCATGGTAGCTGTCCAGCGTGACTGGTACAATACAGGTACTATCAATGGTCCTGCTACGGGCTGCGGTGGTTTCAATATCACCGGCCAATCGCTTAATACAGGCACTATCGGTGCCTCAGGCCACGTAGATATCTGCGATGCAGGCCATCCTACCTTTGGGCTGGACGGCAATACGGGGACTACCACCGGCGTTACCTTCTGCCAGTGTACGAGTGCCTGTAGTGCACTGGGCCTAGGAGAGGCTGACGCAGTACTCTCATTTGAGGTATACCCCAATCCCGCCACTGATCATCTGCATGTGACTGTACCTGCCGGGGCCACATCTGTGACGCTCACAGACATGATCGGCCAGCATATACTGACGCAGACTGTTTCAGACATGCGCGAGCTGGATATCTCTACCGCTCATGTCTGTGACGGTATGTATATACTGACTGTACAGGCTGCTGCTACCAAGGCATCCCGCCACGTGGAAATACTCCACTAAAACTCTTGGCCTTTTTGTTTAGACTTGCAGGTACATAAACCTGGTATCAGCCTCGCATGTCTCCCTTCCTCGTTGTCAGTATTGTTTTTTCTGCTTTGTATGCATGGCTTATTCTGTACTTTCTGGTAGGCTGGATAAAGCTGAAGGGGATAATGCAGGAGAAACAGGCTAAGTCTACTACCCTTCCATTTGTTTCTATCATCGTACCGGTACGAAATGAATCTGAGCACATACAGGAGTGCCTGCGCGCCATACTGGCACAGACCTACCCTCAGCACCTCTACGAGGTTATAGTGGTAGATGACTATAGTACGGACCCTACCTACCGCCTGGCACGAGAGGTCGAGGCTGACAATATCACGGTGCTGGATCTGTCAAAGTACTTTGGTGATGCCTCAGAAAAAATACCGAACAAAAAGAAGGCACTCACTATCGGTATCAAAAATGCCAAAGGCCAGCTGATAGTGACCACGGACGGTGACTGCCTGATGAGCGAGCGCTGGCTGGAGACCATGGTGACATTCTATCGTGATCATTCTTATAAATTTATCACCGGCCCTGTGCTGCTGCGCCCGGCCAAGAACTTGCTCACGCTCTTCCAGCAGATAGATGTGATCAGCCTGCTGGGTATCACGGGCGGCACCATAGCCAACGGCAATCCGACCATGTGCAATGGAGCTAATCTGCTCTATGAGAAAAAAGCATTCCTGGAGGTAGATGGCTACAAGGGCAACACTGATATCCCCACTGGAGACGACATCTTTCTGATGCAGAAGATCGAAATGGCACATCCCGATTCCATCGGATTTGTGAGGGATATGGACGCCTGCGTCTACTCACAGCCTGAGCAGCGCTTTAGCGACTTTCTGGCGCAGCGCGTACGGTGGACCAGCAAGTCTACAGCCTTTCAGAAAAAATCGGTGACCCTGCTGCTTACATTTGCCTATTTATTCAATCTACTTATCCTTGTTTTCATCCCTATCTCCTTTCAGGCATTTGAGCTGGCCTGGCTGCCGCTGGCTGTAGCGTTTGGCACTAAATTCTTCTTTGACCTTATCTTTAATATATGTGCTACAGGTTTTTTCAAGCGCAGGATATTGCTACTGCTACTGCCAGTTTTCGAACCGCTGCATATTATCTATATTGTATGCATCGGTGTGCTAGGCCTGAGTGGCAAGTACACCTGGAAGGAAAGGAAAATATCCTGACACTTGCAGCGAGCTATAGCAGATACGCATGACAGACCCAAACAGCCTGAATCATAAAGCATGGAGGCGCTTCCGGCGCAATAAGGCTGCCGTGGCGGGTCTGGTGGTTATCATTGTTACATTCTTCATTGCTGTCTTTGCCTACGAGATAGCGCCTGATGATACTCCCGATGCCAATGAACAAACCCTGGCAATAGAGATGATGCCACCGGGCTCACGTGTCCGATTCATACAAGTAATGAAACCGGTCCAGCCAGCGCAGGTATCTGCCCTGAGTGGGTTCTTTATGGGACAGCCATCGCACTATGAGTCATGGCCCATCACGGCCTTTCGCATGAAGTATGACCACATCTACGTAGATATATACCGCGGCAAAACAAGGCCTATGGAAACCCGTCGGCTCTACTACACCGATATGCTGCATATCGACTCTGTCTACGACGATCACCAGATGCGCATACCTGTCGCCTCTCTCGATAGTGGCACGGCCCTGCATGCCAGATTTTATAAGAAGACACGCGACCGCGTATTTAAAAGTATGCTGCCGCAAAAAACATTCTGGCTTGGCACGGACCGCTTTGGCCGGGATATACTTAGCAGACTCATTATCGGTACGCGGGTGTCGCTTTTCGTAGGACTGGTAGCTGTACTCATATCGCTGCTGATAGGCGTGGTAGCCGGCGCCCTGGCAGGTTACTATCGCGGCTGGGTAGATGAGGTGATCCTGTGGGTCATCAATGTATTCTGGTCCATCCCCACTATCCTACTGGCCATGGGCCTGTACGTCGGCGCTGGCACTCTGATAGAGTCCAAGCTGCTCCTGATCTTCATAGCCGTAGGCCTGACCATGTGGGTAGAGGTAGCGCGTATTGTGCGCGGACAATTTATTCTACTTCGGGAGTTTGAATACGTGACAGCCGCCCAAAGCCTTGGCTTTGGTAACGCCCGGACAATTTTTCGGCATATACTGCCCAATATAATCGGTCCTGTGATAGTGGTGGCTTGTGCAAATTTTGCCAGTGCCATATTGATAGAGTCTGGTCTCAGCTATATCGGGCTGGGTGTACAGCCACCGACGCCCAGCTGGGGTGGCATGCTGAGCGAATACAAGAATTTTATCGACTCGGACAAGGCCTTTCTGGCTCTGGCTCCGGGTATTGCTATTATGATACTGGTTTTAGCATTCAACCTCGTGGGCAATGGCCTCAGGGATGCACTGGATGTAAAAGGAAAACCAGAATAGATACGCTCCTTTCTTATTTGCAGGTATCAATATAAAATCAAATTACTATTTTGGAGCTTAATCTCAATCCAACATGGCTCTGACCGAGATAGATTTTTACAAATCAAGGCTCTCAAAGCTGGAGCCGCTTTTTGCGCTGAAGCAGCAGCAGATCAACTCGCTGCTCGAGATCACCGAAGCGGTAAATAATAACTGGCCCATCAATGCGCTGGTGCGCGTGTATGAGTCTATCCTCATAGCACAGCTCGGCATACAGAAGATAGCCCTGCTGGTCAAAGGTGATGGCAATAAATGGGAATGCATATCCTACACAGGAGCAGATACCGCGTTTCAGCAGTTAGATTACAATCAGTTTGCCGAGAAGTTTCACGACCTCACTACTGTCTCTACAGTGAGCGGCTATGAGCTGCCTGAGTTTGAGTTTGTGATACCCGTAGCCCATAAAAAGAATGTGATCGGGCTCGCCTTCCTGGGCGATTTTCGCGCCGGTGAGGAGCTGGATACCAAAGAGGAGAAACTGAAGTTTACGCAGACCATCACTAACATCATTCTCGTAGCCAATGAGAATAAACGCCTCTTCAAAAGCCAGATGGACAAGGCGATATTGGAGAAAGAACTGAAGCTGGCTGCTGACATGCAAAATATGCTGGTGCCAACTACCATGATCAGCAATGAGCATATCGAAACCGCAGCCTTCTACAAGCCGCATAAAGACATAGGCGGCGACTATTATGATTTCATCAAGATCTCGGAGGAGGAATTTGTTTTTTGCATCAGTGACATATCGGGCAAGGGTGTGCCTGCGGCACTCCTGATGGCAAACTTCCAGGCCAATCTCAGAGCGATCGTAGCCCGAAACTATTCACTCGATACCGTTGTAGACCTGCTCAATAGAAAGGTAGGCGAGATCACTAAAGGCGAGAAATTCATCACCCTCTTCATAGCTAAGTACAACATGAAGACGCGTATGCTGGAGTATGTCAATGCCGGCCACAATCCATCTATCCTCCACAGCGCATCTGGCGTAGAGCTGCTAGACAAGGGATGCACTATCCTAGGTATGTTTGATCTCCTGCCATTTATCAATACGGGTGAGGTGAGGATCGAGCCGGGGGCACTACTGATCAACTATACTGATGGCCTCACAGAAGCTACAAATGAAATGGGAGAGCTTTTTGAAGTAGAGGGGCTGATGGCCTACATAGCCGGCCACTATTCACATCCGCTCAATATGTTCAACGCAAATCTGGTGGAGCATATCAATGAGTTTAAAGGCAGCGAGGACTTTGATGATGACCTTACGTTATTGACTGTCCGCTTCCATTGACAGAGCACCTGTATCAAACAGTGCCAGTATAGCGAGTACCATAAAGAAGAACGGCCCGACCTTGTCGGATTCCAGCATATCACTGAGGATCAGGTTGATGATGATAGAGAACATCACCAGTAGCAGTGTCATGACGGCGCGCCTGTTTTCGCGCGATTTCATCTTGTAGTAGATATACTCCCCGTAGATAAAAGCGACAAACGTGACCAGTACGAATATGATGAGTCCGGGCCAGCCCTGCTCGGAGAGCATCAGCAGGTAGTAGTTGTGTACCGTAGAGCGCTCCTCATTGTCACTGATATATGTTTCAAAATCAGTCACTGTGTAGGAGCGATAAAAATTATAGAAATTGCCGGAGCCTACTCCCATCCATGGCCTGTCATCTGCCATGCGTGCAGCGGCCACCCAGCGGTATACCCGCTCCATACTGGAGACATCCTTGCCCTGAAAAGTAGAGGTGAGGTGCGCGCCAAACTCATCGTGATAGATGGTCTCCTCATAGTTAGGTGCAAAACGCAGGTAGTGATTGTCATAAAACAACCATCCTATGCCCATACCCGCCACCACTGCAAAACCAGCGATCGCCATACGGGTCAGCCTCCATTTTACCATAAAGTAAAACGGGATCATACCCAGTACGGCCAGCATAGCGGTGCGTGTAAAAGAAAGGTATATCGCAGCTACATACAGCACTATACATGCGAGCAGTAGTTTGTGGATGAAGGTATTCTTGCCATACCAGCTAGCCGCCCATAGTATGAATGGAAAGAAGATGCTGATCATAGCGGCATAGTTCACATGGTTTCTGAAGTATGGAGTCACACAACGATTGACATCAGAAAAAGAGAACTGGTAGATCAGCCCATGGCGCAGTAGTGAGATGATGATGAGGACAGTGAGCGGAGTGAAGATGAGCCAAAACCACCGCTTCATATCCTGCCGGGTACGCAGCACGATAGCTGTGAGCAGGGTAAAGGGGGCAAAATACCAGATCTTGGCTGCCAGTATCTTGTACGAATATACGGGCAGGTCAGAGTTGATGGCGCAGATCAGTATCCAGAAAAGGTGCAGCAGCAGTACCACTATGAGTGGATTGCTCATAAATCCTTTTGGCAGCAGGTCCTTGCGAAAAGCCAGCAATGTGACCGTGACCAGGGTCAGGCCTACCATCAGTGGCTCGGTAGGAAGATCTGTAGCCAGTCCATTGGGAAAGTAATACTCTATAGAGCATGGCAGCATAGCCATCAGGGCAAAATACATCGCCTTATAGTTCAGGATCGTAAAGAAGACGATCAGCAGTAGTCCCGGTACAGCCAGCAGAAAGGTCGTTTCTGTCTTGTAGGCTGCGAGTACCGAGGCCACCGTAGCTGCTGCAAATCCGTAGAAGAGCGCATACTCGGTTTTGCTGATATGTCGCGATGCGATCATAGACGCTGGCGTATCTCCTGCACCTGATCTACGAGCAGGGCACCAAAGACGGAGAAGACGAAAGTGAGCAGGAAAGTAGTAAGTACGATGAGAGAGCGTACAGGCTTCTCTTTTTTCTCAGCTATGGTAGGCGCATCTATCACGGCCAGTGAGCGGGCATCATTCTCCAGGGAGTTTTCTATCTGCTCCTTGATGTTTGAGTTTTCGTTGTACTCGATTATCGCATTCTTTTGGCGGGCATAGATCGCCTTGTATATCTGTACACCCTGCAGGTCATTTCCTTCTACGATATCTGTCTTGTCAAATCCGGCTTTGACCGAGACGCCGTATTTTTTGCCCAGTATGGCCAGGGTGTCTCCATACTCTTTGATAGCCAGCTCACGCTCAGCCAGCTGCTTGGTAAAGGTAGCGAGCTGCTGCTTTTTTGACCCCATCAGGCTGGCGCGAAATATAGAATCGGTTTTTTCTATCACATCATTTACTATATCCCTGGCCAGCTTTGGATCAGTATCATACAGACTGATCTCTACAGCGCCCTGATCGGTCTTTATGACCTTATAGTTGCTCTCAAACTCTTTTTGAGTCTTGGTCTTGTAGTATTTCTTGTCCTTATTGATCTCATAGTGGCCCGCCAGGTCATAGCCATTGATGATGTAGCTTTCTATCGGCTTTGACTGGGCTATGGTCAGCACGCGGTTCACGTCCTCTTTGCTACCATAGTAGTCTATATGCTCCAGGTTGAATATGGCGGACCGGTCATTGTAGGCCAGATTGATCGGATATAGAGTAGCATAGCTGAGGTAGTAGTCTTTCATAAAAAACCACGAATATGCTGCCGCAAAAAGCGTAGCCACTACAGTAGCGATGATGATCTGCTTTTTCCAGCGTATCAGTACCCGGATGGCACCGAGCATATTATATTCATTATCCATTCCCTATTATTTAGCGGTCAAATATAAAAATTCCCACCTAGTGATAGCCCTGTACTAGCCACAAAGCCTCTAAATGCCTCCGGCTGTCTGCCGGATCATCAAACGCCACCCGGGCCGGATTATTTTGCGCTACTCCCCTGCTTCCCCCTTCAGCAGGGATACAAGGCGAAGCGGCACCAACTGTAGTACCAGTACCAGAGCAGCCAGGAGCAGGCCATTGAGAGTGATTCTCATCATCCAGCCGGTAGGGATATACAGACAGGCCCACGACACTGCCACACCCACGACTACAAAGGCGATGATCCTGACCAGCAGCCCCCACTGCCATTTCACCTTGAATAGTGTAGTGACCACCCATATATGCAGCACGGCCACCACCACCTGCGTAGCTAGCGTAGCTACTGTAGTACCCAGCGCGCCATATGGCGGTATGAGTGCCAGATTGAGCGCTACATTTACTATGATACCGCCTACAGCTATCATATTGAGGATGCTCATGGTGCCCTGGGCAGTAAGCAGAGTGCCAAAAATATAGACACTGGATATAGGGATAAATGAGATCATAAGCAGCCGGAAAATGCTGGCCACATATGGATCGCTACCGGTATATAGCAGCCCCATGATCTCATCTGCATAAAAGCCACACAGGATAGCCACCGTGGTAGCAAAAACAAACATCAGTATAGCGCTGAAGCGCAACAACTCCTGGATATCCTCCCGTTTGCGGATCATATTAGCAAATAGCGGCAGTAGTGGTACGCCGAAGAGGTACCCAAACTGATTGACCGCATCGAGCAGGCGATAGGATTTAGCATAAATATCATTCTCCAGCGCACTGTACATCCGCTCCAGCATGATAGCATCTATACGGTAGTAAATAGTCATGAGCAGTCCCAGCAGGGCAAATGGAGCTGACTTCATCAGGATGGACCGGACATAGCGCCAGCGCCATAGATCATAATCAAACCGCTGCCTGCCGCGCAAGAAGATGAAAGCTACTACCGCCGTGATACCTAGCGCAGCCGTCTGCGAAAAGATAAAGTAATTGATATCAAAATGGCGTGAAGCAAACGCCGGCAGATATAGTAGCGAAGCACAAAAGATAATAGCCAGCAGCCTGTCTAATATTGAAATAAAGGAGTCTATCCGGAATAGGTGTAGTGCCGTCAGATTGGACCGTAGGTACAGGATATAGGATAGGAGCACCTGATTTAGCGCGAGCGCCATCAGCATCCTGATCTGCAGTGCAGAGTAGCCAGTGAGCATAGCGGAGAGAAAAGCCACCGCGAAATACAATAGCGATAAAGAGACCTTGACCACCATCAGATTTGGGAAGTAGGACGCCAGACGTGACGGATGCCGGGCTATAGCTCGGTTGTTAAAGTTGTTCAGGCCAAAGTCCAGGAGGATGCCAAAGAGGAAGGAGAAGTTCATCAAGGCAAAGTAGGTGCCATACTCGCCGGGTGCAGCGCGGTTTTGCACGACGCGGTCTATCCCAAATATCCAGAAAGGCTTTACAAGGACATTGGCGAAAATGAGTAGCAGCAGGTTGCCTGCAAATTTTTTGCGCATAGCGGTGCGGCTAAGATAGGATTTAGCCTCTAAATCAGTTTGGAGCCTGCATTTTGCTCACCTCACTGCTGATCAGCTGGGCCATGTCTGCAGGCCTGGCTATATGAGCCGGAGAGAAGAGCTGCAGCGCGCAGCGTGGCATATAGTCTACCTCTGCTGTAGCAGGGTCCTGCACTATAGTGGTGCCGCCATGCTGCTGCATGTCATATAGCCCTTGGGCACCATCCGCATTAGCTCCGGATAGCAGTATCCCTATAGCCCTGGCCCCATAGGCGCGTGCAGCCGACTCAAAGGTCACATCTATGCTAGGCCTGCTATAGTTGACCTTCTCTGAGCTATCCAGCGCAAAACTGCCGTCCGGCTCAAAGAGCAGATGATAGTCTGCCGGAGCTATATAGATGACTCCCGGCTGAGGCATTTCCTTCTCCTCTATATCCCTGACGGGCAGGCTGGCCCGGGCAGATAGCAGGGACTCCAGTAGTACATCCGAACCGGAGTGCCTATGTGTGACCAGTATCACAGGCGCAGCCAGGTCTCTGGGCAGGAGCGGCAAAACAACCAGCAGCACAGCCAGGCTGCCGGCAGACCCGCCTATGAGTACGATCCTCTGCCTGGTTTCTATTTTCTCCCCTTGCGCCATATTTTTTCTTTCGCATTGATCTGATGATAGGATTCTGCTACCGTGGAGAAACGCAGGGACTCTTTGCTACCCAGACCGATAAATCCCAGTCCCTCCAGACTATCGTCAAAGAGGCGGAATACACGGTCTTGCAAAACCTGATTGAAGTAGATGAGTACATTGCGGCAGATGATAAGCTGAAATTCATTGAACGAGCTGTCTGTAGCCAGATTGTGTGTAGAGTACACAATCCTTTTAGACAGTGCACCATCGATCTTTGCCATATCATATTGCGCGGTATAATAGCCGGAAAACTCCTCGCTGCCGCCTGCTGCCATATAGTTCTCTGAGTATTTCTGCATCTGGGATAGTGGATAGATACCTGCCCGCGCTACACCCAGTGCGGTCGGATTGATATCTGTGGCATAGATGATAGACCTGTCCAGTAGCTTGCTCTCCTTTAGCATGATGGCCATGGAGTAGACCTCCTCGCCACTGGCACAGCCAGCGTGCCATATACGTATGAGCGGATAGGTGGCCAGCACAGGGAAAACCTGACTGCGCAGCGCGCGGTAGAATGCCGGATCGCGGAACATCTCCGTCACATTCACACTCACCATATCTATAAACCTGGCGAGATAGTCTTTGTCAGAATTGATCTTGTACCTCAGCTCGGCAAAGGAGACAAACCTGTCTACCGTCATGAGCCGGGCTATACGCCGGTGCAGGGACGCTCTGGCATAGTCGCCAAAGTCATAGCCATAGAGAGACTGTACATCTCCGATGAGTGTATCCAGTTGCTCCTCTGTCAGCTCTAGTTGCATCAGCCCAGGTATGAGTGTAGTAATCGCAACATAGCATCCTGATCTATAGGCTTAGAGAGGTAGTCATTAGCCCCCGCAGAGAGGCATTTCTCCCTGTCTCCCGCCATGGCCTGAGCCGTGACCGAGATGACGGGGACTGACGCCAGTGCGGCATCACCACGTATCTGAGATATAGCGGCATAGCCGTCCATATCCGGCATCATCATATCCATAAAGACAATGCCTATCTCCAGATCGCTCCTGAGCCGGTCTATGCCCTCACCAGCTGATGGCGAGGATACAGATGCAAACCCCTTGGCCCGCAGCACAGCTGTCAGCGCAAAAATATTGCGCGCATCATCATCTATGATTAATATTTTCTTCCCTCTTTTCATTGGCATCACTTAATGTTCGTATAGCCAGACCCGCAGCAGTGACATGAGCTGGTCTATATCTATCGGTTTGGATATATAGTCAGAGGCGCCCGCTTGTATACATTTCTCACGGTCACCTATCATGGCTTTGGCCGTCACTGCTATCACTGGCAGGGTTTTCATCTTCATGTCACTGCGTATCCTCCTGATCGCTTCATAGCCATCCATCTCGGGCATCATGATATCCATCAATACGATATTGGTATCAGGATTCTGGCGCAGCACCTCCAGGGCTTCTTTGCCATCTGTGGCACTGAGCACTTGTACTTTGTACTGCTCCAGAGAGTGGGTCAGGGAGTAGATATTGCGGATATCGTCATCTACCACCAGTATTTTCTTATCCCGCAGCACCTCGCTGAGCGCTCCCAGCTGCTTGTACTTTGACGCATTAGCCTTCTTGCCATTTGTCTCTATGAGATGCAGGAAGATAGATACCTCATCCAGTATACGCTGGTAGCTATGTGCCGTCTTTACCACGATAGAGTCAGCATAGGTCTTGATCCGCTGCTCTTCTCCCTTAGAGAGGCTCTTGCCTGTGAAAACGATGATAGGCAGGTTTTCCAGGCCCGGATTTTTCTTGACCTCTTCCAGCATCTTATAGGCCTTGGCATCAGGCACCCCCATATCGAGTATCACACAGTCTACTCCATCCTGCTTCAGCGCCCTTACACTTTCATCTACATTGTTTTTTATCTCCGAGTGTACACTATAGGACTGGAGGAAATAAGAAAGCGCCATCGCGTGTTTGTTATTCTCCTCTATGATCAGGACCTTCTTATCCTTCTTTTTTAATACATCCTCCAGCTTGCGGAATATCTCCGGCATCTGCTCAAAGGCGACCGGCTTATTGATAAAATCTACGGCACCGCTCATCAGGCTCTCCTTGCGCATCTGATGTGATGACATGATGTGTACCGGTATATGGCGGGTAGCGGGGCTGGATTTCAGCTCTTCCATCACCTCCCAGCCATCTTTCACCGGTAGCTGTATATCCAGCAGGATACCTACCGGCAGCAGAGACTCCGCCAGCTCTACACCCTCATCACCGCTCACGGCCACCACTCCCTTGTAGCCCTGCTGGCGGGTATAGCTGAGCAGCGCAGTAGCAAACTTTGTATCATCTTCTATGATCAGGATCACGCGGTCTTTGAGGCTGATATCCTTTCTGTCATCCGGTATCGACTCAGGTCGGGATTCAGAGATATAGCGCTTACGCTCCGGCATCTGACGCACAGGCTCTGCCACTGGTGCACTCACCTCTGCAGCCGCAGTTTCCTGCTCTTCGCTTTGCCTGTGTACCGGCACTGTGAGTGTAAAGGTACTGCCCTGCCCCGGCTGGCTGGTCACTGTGATGGTGCCACCCAGCAGCCTGGCCAGCTCACGGCTGATAGACAGGCCCAGGCCTGTGCCACCGTACTTGCGCCGTGTAGTGCCATCTGCCTGCTGGAAAGCTTCAAAGATCAGGTCCAGCTTATCTGACGGTATGCCCACTCCCGTATCTGCTACGGCAAATAACATATAGCCCGGTCGCTCTGCTTTAGCTATCTGTAGTGTCACGCTGCCCTGTGCTGTAAACTTCAGCGCATTGGAGATCAGGTTTTTCAATATCTGCTCCAGGCGTATCTGATCTGTCTCTATGAATGGAGATACCCCTTCCTGCACTTTGACATCAAAGAGCAGATTGCGCTCACGTGCTACCGGTGCAAAGAGCGGCTTGATATCCTCTACTATAGACTCAATGGTGACAGGTGTAAACTCAATGGTCATCTTGCCCGACTCTATCTTAGACAGGTCCAGTATCTCATCTATCAGGCTCAGCAGGCTGCTGCCCGATGCCTGTATCACGCGTGCATATTCTATCTGGTCTGCAGTCAGGTTCTGCTCTGTATTTTCTGACATGAGGCGAGAGAGGAGCAGGATAGAGTTCAGCGGCGTGCGCAGCTCGTGAGACATATTGGCGAGAAACTCCGATTTGTACTTTGTACTGAGGGCCAGCTCCTCGGCCTTCTTTTGTATCTCTATATTGCGCTCTATGATCAGCTGGCTCTTCTCCTCTATCAGCTTTGACCGCTCCTCCAGCTCCTGATTGGTCTGCAGCAGTTCCTCTTGTTGTACTTTCAGTTCTTCTTCAGAGGCCTGCAGCTTTTGTGTTTGTTCTTCCAGTTCATTATTGATGCTCTCCAGCTCTGAGTGCTGTGCCTGCAGCTCCTCAGATTGGGCCTGGGTTTTATTCAGCAGCTCTTGTAGTTTCTTAAAATTAATAGCGGCATTCACAGCTATAGATACGGTCTCACGTATAGACTCGATCAGCTGCAGTATCAGCTCAGATGGTTTCTCTGTAAATCCAAACTCTATAAGACCGATCACCCTATCGCCATGTATGAGCGGCATCATGATCAGGAAGGTAGGATCAGCACTACCCAGAGAAGATGATACAGACAGGTAGCCCGCGGGCAGACCTTTCACTAGCTTGACCATACGGTCTCTTATGGCCTGCCCTGCCAGACCCTGGCCCTCGGTTATCTCTCCCGGCACATGACCGGTAGCGTATGATCCGGATAGGCGGTACGTACCGCTCTCGTCCATCACGTATGCCGCCGCCGCCCTGGCATTGATATACCGGGCCAGTTTGCTTACTACTTTATCAGAAAGCAGATGGATCTCCATCTGCCCTCTTACTGCTTCGCTCACCTCTACAGTGCCTGCCTGCAGCCACGAGCGCTCTCCTATCTCTGTGAAGTTCTTTTGCAGCGACCAGACCATAGCATTCAATGCATGAGATATACGGCCCAGGTCATCATCTATAGTATCTTGGCTGCGTACCGTGTAGTCACCGGCCGCTATCTGGCGTGTCACCCCTTCTATGGTCGTGATCCTACCCGCTGTCTCATGGTACTTGCGCTCTACCTCTGCCTGTAGCGCCATGCGTGCATCCAGGTCAGATTTGATACGGAAGTAACTCGACATAGTGATCAATACAGATAAAAATGACGCGATAAGGATCAGGATGGGTGTATATGTAGAGTATCTGGTTTGATCCGATACTCGCGATGCCAATAGCTTTTCCTCCTCCCTGTCTATCAATGCAGATTGTGCGCGCAGTTTCCACATCAGTTGTGTGCCGACCTTGATCGCCTCCGTACGGACTCCCAGTGTAGCTGACAAGGCACTATCCTGATGCAATAGTTTCTGCAGGTGCCCTATACGCTGGTCCATGATAGTTTTAAATGCATCCAGGTTTGCCTGTTGTGCTACATTATCTCCTGTTATCCGCTTCAGCGTTGCAAACTGATTGTATGAAGAATCTACCGCCCATTTGAAAACTTCAAGGCTGGACGGATCCTTGGTCAGCAGATAGCCTCGCTGTGCATTTTCGGCATTTTGCACGGCTATCAGTACCTTTTGGTTGGCAGAGATCACATTGTAGGTATGATTGACCCAGTAGGAGCGGTCTACCAACTTGGATATACTGTAATAGGACGCATACGAGCTGGCCAGCAGCAGCAAGACGGATACTGCAAAAACGACCTGTAGCCGGCGTATGATAGGATTGGTAATAGTGCTCATCTAAGGTTATTTCTTTTGAGGTCCGTTTATGGATAGTATCATGGTGAAAGTGGTGCCCTCGCCCTCCCGGCTGGTAGCGAAAATGTAGCCATGGTGATTTTCTATGATCTTCTTGGTCACGGCCAGTCCTATGCCGGTGCCCTCATATTTATCGCGGGTATTGAGCCGCTGAAAGAGGACAAAGATCTTGTTCAGGTATTTTTCGTCAAATCCGATCCCATTGTCAGAGATATCTATCCGGACGTACGGACCAGCGTTGACCACCGGATTGATAAAGGGGCACTCCTCTTTGAGTGTAGCAGTGACCCTTATCTCAGGCGTGACACCTGTACGCGAAAATTTCAGGCTGTTGCTGATGATATTCTGAAAGACCTGGCGCATCTGACCGGGTAGGCTTTTGATCGCCGGCAGCTGATCATATAGGATCATAGCAGACTTTTCAGCTTTGCTAAACTCAAGATCGTCCAGCACCTCTGACAGTACTACATTGAGGTCTGTATCTATCAGCTGCTCATCTCCCGAGAGGCGGGAGTATTGCAGCAGGTTATCCAGCAGGCCCATCATACGGACGGTAGAGCGGTTTATCTTCTGCAGATAGTCATTGAGCTCAGGCATATCGTCCGCCAGGTTTTTCTGACGGATCATATCCACAAACATCTGCACTTTGCGCAGTGGTTCCTTCAGGTCATGCGAGGCCACGGTGGTAAACTGCTGGAGCTCGAGGTTGGCGGCCTCCAGTTGCTTGTTCTTTTCAGAAAGCTGATGCGTACGTACAGAGACATTTTGCTCGAGCAGCTCATTTGCAACCTTCTGCTCCTGTATGTCTGTGAAGGTGCCTACCCAGTGGCTCACATGCTGATCCACTATCATAGGCACAGCACGCCACAGGTGGTGCCGCTGCTCTCCCGTGCGCAGGTCAGATATCAGTACTTCTTTCTCAAATGCCTGCTGTCTCCTCATCAGCCGGACCCATGCCTGAGAGATATCCAGTCCATCACAGCTACCCTCTGGCCAGGTGTCTTCATCAGTAGCATACTCGTACCATTTCATATTGACATACTCCAGCTTACCGTATGCTGTAGCGCTGTAGGCTATCTGCGGCAGTGCCTGCAGCGTGGCGTGTAGTTGATGATTGCGCTCGCGCAGCTCTGCCTCGGCATGCTTGAGCTGGCGCGTACGCTCTCCGAGCATAGACAGGATACGCACCTTCATCAGGAGTATATCTACGTCTACGGGCTTCACCAGGTAGTCTATAGCTCCTGAGGCATAGCCCTTCTTTACAAAGCGTTTATCAGTATTGACTGCTGAGAGAAATATGATCGGGATATCTTTCGACTTGCTGCTGCCCAGTATATTTTCCGCTACCTCAAAGCCGTCCATATCCGGCATCTGGACATCCAGTATGATGAGATCATAGGTGGTCTTCAGCACCCGGCGCAGCGCCTCCTCGCCAGAGGCGGCAGTATCTACTTCAAAACCATTATACTCTAAGGTCTTTCGAAGAGAAATGATATTTTCGGACTTGTCATCTACTATCAGTATCATAGCGGCTAGTGACGAAAAATAAGAAACTTGATAGTGACAACACGCGATCTGAAAGAATAAAAATAGAGGATTAAAAAACTGGGGATTATACACCCCAATCAGTATATAAAAGCAAGTATTTTAGAGCAGTAGCAAATGTCGTACCGATATAAAATAGCAGTAAACACCCGCCTCCTCCTCCGCGACAAGATGGATGGTATCGGCTATTTCACATACGAAACAATGCAGCGGATAGTGCGATGGCACCCTGATATAGAATTCCATTTCCTCTTTGACCGTTCACCAGATCCTATGTTTGCATTTGCAGATAATGTAGTACCTGTCGTACTGCATCCACAGGCGCGGCATCCTATCCTCTGGTACCTCTGGTTTGATTGGTCAGTCGCATCTTACTTGCGCCGGCATGATTTTGACCTCTTTCTCTCTCCTGATGGCTACTGCAGCCTGAGGGCAGACACACCCACTGTGGCAGTGATGCATGATATAGCCTATGAGCACTATCCTGATTTCGTGCCGGGTATGGTACGGCGCTACTACCAGTACTTCATGCCGCGCTATGCCGCTCACTCCAGCAGGATAGCCACCGTATCCGAGTATAGCAAAAAAGATATCGCCAGCTACTATCATACATCTCCAGATAAGATCGATGTGGTCTACAGCGCCGCCAAGGACATCTTCCGGCCTTCTACTGAGAGGGAAATAGCCACGACTCGCGAGGAGTACGCAGGTGGCGCACCATACCTGATCTTTGTCGGCTCCATCCACCCGCGCAAGAACCTCAAAAATATGCTCCTGGGATTTGAGCAGCACCGCCGCGCCCGGCCGGAGTCGAGGCTGCGCTTCATAGTGGCCGGCGCTTTCGGCTGGCAAAATAGTGAGCTGAAGCAGGTGATAGAAAGCATGTCGTACAGGGAGGATGTGATCTTTCTGGGCCGGCAGTCGGTAGAGGACCTGGCACGGCTGATAGCCGGAGCCTTCACACTGATGTATGTATCAGTATTTGAGGGATTCGGGGTGCCACCACTAGAGGCCATGCAGTCTCATGTGCCTGCTATCACCTCTCCGGTATCATCACTGCCGGAGATCAGCGGTGAGGGCGCACTGTATGCAGACCCGCTAGACCCGGCCGCGATCGGCGAGGCCATATCTACACTCTGGGATGATCCAGGCCTGCGTGCAGAGATGATAGCCAGGGGTGCTATACGCTCCCGCCTCTTCACCTGGGATCGCACCGCCTCGCTGCTGTGGCTGTGCTGTGAGAAGGTCCTGACAGGAAAGTAAAAGCTATAATAAACCGGGATGCCTGTAGTCTCCCGATGGATAATGCTCCATCAGATCCTTGCGCATTATTTCTATCACGTGCTGTTTGCCCTCATCCATCCCGTCCCCCCGAAAGGCTGCAGCAGGTATAGGTGCATGATAATATACGATGAGCCGACCCGGATAGATATAACTCTCTCCTCGCGGCCAGCGCTCCCCCGATCCTACAAAAGTGAGCGGCAACACAGGTATACCGGTATCCGCAGAGATCCGAAATGCACCATTGTAGAAACGGCCAAAAAACTCGTCTGATTTATTGCACGTGCCCTCCGGGCAAATAAAAAATGATGCGCCGGAGCTCAGTTTATCTTGCACTGCCAGTATGCTTTTGCCGCGGTCTTCTTTATTCTCCCGCTCCACTGGTACATAAAACTTATCCAGCAGGTATCCCAGCACGGGCCACTTCAGCATCTCAGCCTTACCCAGAAACTTGACGTAATTAGGTATCACTGCCCCGGCTACGACAGCGTCTATCAGGGAGCGGTGATTGCTGATAAAAATATACTGCCCCCTCGGATCTACATATTCTTTATTTCTGACATCCAGCCGGATACCAAAGAGGAACAGGCAGACACGCGCCATGCGCGTAGGGACAAAATGCGCCAGGTATATCAGCCTGCGGCTCCGGGATAGGACAGCTATCACCAGCAGGGGAAATAGTAACAAGCATAATACGATGAAGACCATTATGCACCATACGGACCATAGCCTCAGTAGTATTTTAGTAAAAAGTTTCATGTAGCGCCTCGCAAAACTAGCCACCGCCAGCCAATTGCCAAAAAAACAAATCCGCCGTCGTTTAGATTGCCGCTATGTTGTATTCTTCTATATTTGCAGCCCGATGGCAGATAGCCTTATAATTATCCCCACCTACAATGAGCTGGGCAACATTGAGCGTATGGTGCGAAAAGTCTTTTCGCTGCCGCATGATTTTCATTTGCTCATCATAGATGATGGCTCTCCCGATGGTACTGCAGATGTGGTCAAAACGCTCCAAAAGGAGTATGAAGGCCGCCTGCACCTGCTGGAGCGCCGCGGCAAACTGGGTCTGGGCACAGCCTATATCGCAGGATTCCGCTGGGCACTGGAGCGTGCCTATGAGTATATCTTTGAGATGGATTGTGACTTTTCTCACAATCCGGATGATCTGATCCGCCTCCATGATGAGTGTGCTAATAACGGAGCAGACCTGGCCATAGGATCACGCTACGTAGATGGTGGTGGATTTGTAAACTGGCCAAAGGACCGCATCTTCCTCTCCCGCGGCGCCTCTGTATATGTAAACCTGGTGACCCGTATAGGCATCAAGGACCCTACTGCCGGCTTCGTATGCTTCCGCCGCAAGGTGCTGGAGACCATAGACCTCGACAAGATCCGATTTGTCGGTTATGCCTTCCAGATAGAGATGAAATTTGCTACCCGCCGCCTTGGCTTCAGGATAGCTGAGGTTCCTATCATATTCACCGAGCGCGTAGAAGGTGTATCTAAGATGAGTGGCAATATCATCCGCGAGGGCATAGGCGGCGTACTCAAGATAGAGTGGCGCAGCTTCTTCGAGTCATATAGAAAGTAAAAGCTCTTTGTTGTAACCTCTCAGATGGTTTTCTCGTATGCCACTAGGCATGAGATACCTCTCCATCGTTATCCTCTTCCTTTGCCTGGCCTTTTCGGCCTCTGCAGGTGTGCTGGTCCGGTCTGCGCTGGTCCAGGGCGAGCCTAAAACGGCCAACGATTTCTTTCAGGTAGGCTTTGCCTCAGCCAATGCAGGCAACTATGAGCAGGCTATCAAGAACTACAATCTCGCTATAGGCCTCGATCCTACCCGCATCTATTTTTACTATCACCGTGGGTTGGCGCACAAGTTTCTGGGTCATAAAGCCGAGGCTACAAATGATTTCCAGCAGTGTAATAATATGAGGCCCATAGCTGAGGCCTATTATGAGCTAGGTGTATTGCGCTATGAGGCGCAGGATTTTGCCGGGGCGCAGAATATGCTCGAGTCTGCCCGCGCACTCAAGGAGGACCTGGACAAAACCAATTTCTACCTCGGGTTGATATACTACAAGCACAATCAGTGGGACTCTGCCGAGTCATGCCTGACCCGGTATACGCGCATAGCTAAAACGCATTCAGACGCCTATTTCTACCTGGCCACCGTCAAAGTAAAGAAGCACGACTACACAGATGTAGCCAAACTGCTCCAGCTAGCCAGTATCTATGGCACCAATGACTGGAAACAACACCTCAAATTATATGAGGTCTACAAAGAGCTGGGGGATAAACAGGGGATGCTGGCTAATATCAGCATGGTAATAGAAATGGGTCAGACCAAACCGGAATACTACAATATCCGCGCACAACTCTATATGGCTCAGGGCGATCCGATGCGGGCCCAGTTTGACCTGGATGCTGCCAAAGGTGTAGCCGATCAGCAGCAGCCCTGAGGATCCAACACTTTATCAAAGTCCATATACACTGATATTTCTCATATCAGCAGTTTACCTGCTAAACTTTCTGCCAAAAGAAACATTCACACGGCGTATCCACAGGATATCGGGGTATATTTTTTGCAAAATCATAGCGAGAACACTAGACTTTCACTACTTTTGAAAGCAATCACTAAAAACAAAAACACAACAATTACAATGAAAAAAACATTACTTGCGCTGGCCCTCGTAGCTGGTTTCTCGTATGGTGCATCTGCACAGTGCACACCTGACACCACCCACTTTTCTAATACTACTAAAGTGTACCCAGCTTCTCTGCCTGATATCATTACCGGCCAGTCTTTTTCCGGTACTGTGACCCTGCAGGTGCCAGACAGCCTCGATGCTAACTATTTCGTATCGCAGATCCCTGCTGGCTATGCCAAGGGTTATATCGATTCTATCCAGATCACCACTATCTCCGGTATGCCAGGCGGTATCACTACGGCTACGCTGCCTGCACAGGGCACATGGCTGCAGCACGGACAGTGGTCATGCACCACTTTCTCCGGTACTGTGAACGGTAGCACGGTAGCAGCAGGTGACTATAACCTCACTATATCTGGTACTGGCTGCGGTCACATCAACTATAACGGTCAGTCATACACTCAGTGCCAAGCTTTCAACTTTAACCGTGTATATCCATACAAGCTCACTGTAGCATATCCGGCAGGTATCCAGGACATACTGAATGGTGTAGACCTGAAGGTATTCCCTAACCCTAACCAGGGCTCTTTCAACGTGACTATCTCTGCAGATGACCGCATCACTGGCGATCTCTCTGTAGTAGACGCTCTCGGCCGCTCTATCCATACAGAAGCACTCGACGTGACAGGTACCAGGCAGGTAGCACTGGATCTGGGCAACGTATCAGCAGGTGTATACGTACTGATGATCCACACTGCAAATGGCAACGCGGTTCGCCAGTTTACAGTAAAATGATCTGAATAAGATAATCTGATAAAGGGGCCGGTTCATCCGGCCCTTTTTTATTTGTAGATGCGGCGGCGGATGATGGTGTACATTAGTACCACAAACATCACCCCGGCTATACAGTAGCCCGCGAAGCTCCACTTATTGATACCATAGTAGAACTTCATCTCCTCCGGATAGTTTCCCAGCAGGGCGATAGATGATGATAGCATCAGCGCACAGATGATGTAGGTGATAGACATCCTGTTGGTCACACTATCCCACTTCTTCAGTGCATATCCGTAGCCCTGCAGTTCTATCTCAAAGTGCAGTTTGCCGCGTGAGGTCTTCTGCATGATGCCGCGCAGCTCTGCCGGCAGCGTACCGAGGAAGGAGGAGAAAGTAGAAAACCGGTTATTTGCTTCTTCCGCCAGGTTTTCCGGCTTCAGCTGCTCGGTGACCAGCCGCATGCCGTATGGCTTGATGAAATCATAGGTCTTAAACTCAGGGTGCATCTTCTTGCCTATACCCTCCAGTATCGCAAAGGCGCGGAAGACGATAAATATCCCTCCCGGCACCGTGATGTGATACTCATACATGATCTTCTGCAGGCGCTGTATCACATCCTGTATGCTGCTCTCGCTCACATCCAGGTAGGCATAGTCCTCTATCAGGTCATTGAGGTCATAGATGAACTGGCGCATATCAGTGATATTGTGCTCCACTGCCAGTTTGATCATATTGGTAGCCATCTCACGTGCATCTCCACGCGCCATGGCTATGAAGATGCCGGCAAAGGCATACTTGTCTTTCTTCATCAGCTGGCCTATCATACCAAAGTCCAGCAGGATGATGGTACCATCCTCACGCACCAGGATATTGCCCGGATGCGGATCACCGTGAAAGTAGCCAAACTCAAATATCTGCGTCAGGTAGATCTCCATGCCGCGCTCTACTATCACGCGCGGGTCTATACCCCACTTGCGCAGCTGATCCATGTCAGTGATCTTGCAGCCCTCTACATACTCCATCACCAGCACCTTGTCTGTGGAGTAGGCACGGTAAACCATAGGGATGTAAAAGTCCGTCCGCTCCTTATAAGTAGAGCGGAAGCGCTCTATATTGCGCGCCTCATTGCGATAGTCCAGCTCCTTCAGGATACTGCGCTCAAAGGTGCGCACCACCTCATCAGCCTGCAGGATACCTTGCTTCTTCAGGTAGCGGTCAGCACGCTGTACCACATCCTTTATGATCTGCATATCGCGGTCTATGATCTCAGCTACCTCTGGTCGCTGCACTTTGATCACTACCTGCTCACCGGTCTTGAGCTTTGCCTTGTGCACCTGGCCGATGGAGGCAGATGCCAGTGGCTTATCTTCGAAAACTTCAAAAATGTCCTCGATCTTTTGTCCCAGCTCCTTCTCTATGATGCGCTTGGCCAGGTCAGTATCAAATGGTGGTACACGGTCCTGTAGCTTTTCAAACTCCTTGACCAAGCCCTCCGGTATGATGTCCGGCCTGTTGCTCAGGATCTGTGCCAGCTTGACGAATGTCGGGCCCAGATCTGCCGCCGCCATACGGATGCGCTCATAGCGCGTATGCTCCATCACTGGCTTCTCATCTCGCATCCAGCTGAGGCGGGTAGACTCAGGCACGAGATTGCGGAGAGTAGAGTTGATGATTACATCTTCAAATCCCCACTTGATGAGGATCCCAAGTATTTCTCTGGTTCGGCCCAGATTGCGAAAGGCGAGATCGAGCATATGTGCTAAAAGTAATAATTATCGATTTAATATCAAGCCGCATACAACAAAGCGCCATCATAGCACAGCCAATCCACCTAAAACACAAAAGGCGCCCTAAAGCGCCTTTGTTGTATTTTCTAACGTCTATTGTCTAGCGTCTCTTATCTTGTTTAAGAAGCCTTCCTCGGTGTCACGGCCTTGCGGGCGCCACCTGCTGCAGGCTTGCTAGATGCTTTTGTGGTCGTCTTCTCTGCGCGTGGCTTGCTTTCCTTAGCGGGCTTGGCAGCTTTTTCGCCCTTGTCAGCTTTTGCAGCCTTCTTAGCTGGCTTTTCTGTTTCACCTTCTGCAGCGGCTTCAGATTTGTCAGTCACTTCGTCTGCTGGTTTGTCTGCTATCAGCTCTTCTATCAGGCCCTTTGCATTCAGTATGTTATACCAGCTCACCAGCTTCTTCATGTGGCTGGCATAGAATTTTTCCTTGTCATAATCCGGCAGTACTACCTCAAAATATGCCTTCAGTGCGTCATCACCTTTCAGCTCCAGAGGGGAGTTAGATTTTTCCTTTTCTTTCATAGAGGCGAGCACTTCTTTCAGCTCCTTGCTGCCCTCTTGTGTATAGATGGTGATATTATCCAGCGTGCTGAAAAGATGGGTCCTGCCCGATACAAACTTAGTAGAACCATCTACCAGAGAGGTAGCGATGAGTCCATCTGTCCTTTTGCCGGAGGTCTTGTAGAGGCCCGGCAGCCCCGTCACTGATACGATTTCTGCTAAAGTCATTTGTACGATAAATATTTAAAGCGAATGTATAAAATCTCAGCGATACAGCAAGGTGGCCGGTTTTGGCCGCCGGTAGCAAAGCTAAAAGTGTACCAGTTGCTGCCGCGCTGCAGTGGTCCACAGTCCACGTATAATTCAATCAGCGCCTTTTAGTTGACTGTTGACTGCCGACAGTGGACATTACTCGTAAGAGTAAAACCCGCGACCGGTCTTGCGGCCCAGATGGCCCGCATCTACCTTCTGCTGCTGTATGCGCGATGGACGGAACTTAGGGTCCTGGTGAAACGAATCATACAGTGACGATGTCACTGCAAAGTTCACATCATTACCCAGTGCATCCATCAGGCGAAATGGTCCCATCTTAAATCCCGCAGACTCCATAAGCGCATCCACATTCTCCATAGTGGTCACACGCTCTTCCATCGCCTTCAGGCTCTCCACATAGTAGTGGCGTGCCACCCGGTTTACGATAAAGCCGGGAGAATCCTTGGCAACGACCAGTGCCTTTCCGATCTTGACGGTGAGCGCCTTCATTACTTCGAGTACATCAGCAGAGGTCTCCGCACCGGATATCACCTCTACCAGCTGCATGATATGCGCCGGGTTGAAGAAGTGCATACCCACCACACGCCCCGGCTGCGGTATACCGCGTGCTATCTGTGTGATAGGTAGTGAGGAGGTATTAGATGCCAGGATAGTAGCGGCACCATTGATCTCGGCTAGCTTTGAGAAGAGCTCTTTCTTGACCTCCAGCTTTTCCACTATAGCCTCTATGATGAGGTCCGCCTTTAGCGTGGATAGCTCAGCTGTATATTGTATGCGGGCCAGCGCAGCACTCTTATCGGCCTCTGCCAGCTTGCCTTTCGCGACAGCCTTTGTTAGATTGTCTGAGATACCCGCCTTTGCTTTGTCCAGCTGCGCGGCAGACAGGTCATACACCAGTACGCTATATCCGGCCTGCGCAAACACCTGTGCGATACCCGCGCCCATAGCACCGGCACCGGCCACAGCTATTGTCTTGATCTGATCCACAGTCGCAGTCATTGCACTATTACTTATTGATGAGCAAATTTGGTCATGATAAACCTGTACAGGTCATTACCATTGGCATACAGCATCAGTGATATGATGAGGATAAATCCTACACGCTGTATATTCTCCAGTACCTTCTCATTGAGCGGGCGCCCCAGCGCCATCTCTATGAGCAGGATGATCACGTAGCCACCATCCAACATTGGTATAGGCAGCAGATTCATGATAGCCAGTACTACAGATATCATAGCAGTCGTAGCCCAGAACCGGAACCAATTCCAGCCCTCGCCTCCTGAGCTGTACATAGATGCCATAGAGCCTATCCCGCCCAGTTGCTTATAGCCTTTGATAGTAGGGCTAAAGATCAGCTTGAGCTGCTTCAGGTAGTCCCGGAGTTCCTTGACCGTCCTCTTGGCGCCCGCGCCGAAAGACGATATAAATGAGTAATGCACCTCCGTATAGCCGATAGCCGTAGAGTCCCTCTCAGGAGAGAAACCCAGGAGCCCCGTCTCAGGCACGCGCACTGTGAAACTCATCGTATCAGCACCACGCAGGAAGACCACATGAGCATCCTGATTTTTCAAAGAAGAAACTACCGGTGGTGCATCCTGAAAATAGTTGATCGCATGGTCATTGATACTGATCACGCGGTCGCCCTTCTTAAACTTGTCCGCCACCACACTACCGGGGCTGAAGGTATCTACCACACAGATCATACGCGGCTCTATAAACCCTTTGACTTTGGCACCCATAGCTACTGCTCTGGCTTTGAAATCTGACGGTACATTGAAGCTTACCTCTTTGCCGTCACGCCTTACCTCTACAGTTTTGATCTCGTCCAGCAGCATTTCGCGCGGGATATTGGTGAAGCTTTCAAACTTCTTGCCGCCGTCGTGGCTCAGTACCACATCCCCCTCCTGAAAACCCGCTATGAGCGCCAGCGTATCACAGTGGATACCGTACTTGGTACCATCTGTAGGTATACGTGCCTCTCCACCCCAAAACAGTAACTGCGAATAAATGACCCATGCTACGAGTACATTCATTATGATACCACCCAGCATGATGATCAGCTTCTGCCAGTTCTTCTTACTACGGTATTCATCGTCCTTAGGCGGGAGCTTCATCTGCTCTTCGTCCATGCTCTCGTCCATCATACCGGCTATTTTCACATAGCCCCCCAGTGGAAACCAGCCGATGCCATACTCCGTATCGCCGATCTTCTTTTTGAAGAGGGCAAAGTTCATCACCGTGGGCAGCGGGAAGAGGAAGTCAAAAAAGAGGTAAAACTTCTCGACCCTGGTCTTGAAGGCGCGCGCCGCGAGGAAGTGACCTAACTCATGCAGCGCCACCAGTAGTGACAGGCCGAGGAGTAATTGTAATACAGCCATTAAATATAGATTTCAGTAAAAATACAGGCGGCAAATCTAGGAAAAAACCCCCAAGCGCCTAAAAGCCAGACGGGAGACACCATAGCATATGCTCGGTGCCTCCCGTCTTTATGTAATATTAACTTGTCTTATTTGCCTGCTGGCTTGGGAGCCGGAGTGGCTTTTGGCGCTGCACCGGCGGCACCTTTGGCCTGTGCAGCTGCTGCTGCATCCTGCTGGTCCATGATCGCTATATTGCTCTTGGCCGCCTCAAAGTCCGGGAACATCTTGATCGCTTCATTGAAGAGATAGCGTGCATTGGCAGATTGGTTGAGCTCCAGGGTAATGATGCCCTTCAGGTTCATAGCTGCCGCCTTCATAGGCACATTCTGCGAGCCGCCATTGCCATTGCGCAGGCTCACCATCTGCTTGGTAGAGGCATCATCAGCTATGATCTGGTCCAGAGAGCCGAGGCACTCCCCCACCCTCTTCAGAGTATGCTGCAGAGAGGCTATCTGATAGAGGTAAAATATCTGCTTGGAGTCCTTATACAGCTTCTCATAGTCTTCCAGCGCCTCCTTGGCAAAGCCCAGAGATTGCTTTGATACGGCTACGATAGCGAGTATATCGTCACGCTTAGGGTCTTCTTTCAGTATCTCCTCACCTACTGTATAGGCCTGGCCATAGCGCTCTCCCAGAAAGTAGATATTGGCCAGTGAGTCGCGCAGGTCCTTGCGCTCAGGCTTTAGTGCCATCGCGTTGTAGAGGGCCGTGGTAGCAGTCTGCAGGTCATAGTAGTGCAGCGCAGTGCCATACACCTTCATCTGTGTGGCAAAGGCATCCTGTGCACGCACAGTGGTGGTCATCACGGCTACAGCTATCAGCGCTGTGAGGAGTATCTTCTTCATGTTAGGTTAGTTGTTAGGTGGACGAATATATAGTTTTTTCCCAAAGCCTTAGCTGATGTATGGCATCATAGGCTCGCGGGTAGCCAGGGCCATCTCACGTGCCTTTTCGGCAAAATCAGTGCCTCCGGATGCGTAGATGATCTGACGGGCAGAGTTGATCAGTAGGCCACCGTATTTATTGACCCCGGCCTCACATATCTCACGCACATCGCCCCCCTGGGCACCCACACCCGGCACGAGAAAGAAATGGTCGGGAGCCAGCGCACGTATTGCCTTCAGCTCGGCAGGATGCGTGGCGCCCACTACATACATCAGCCTGTCCGGGCCACCCCACTCCTGCGCCTTGAGTATCACGCGCTCATAGAGCCTCCTGCCCCCACTCTCTGTAAACTGGAAATCCTTGGAACCCCTATTGGAGGTCAGACCGAGCAGTATCACCCACTTATCCTTATACTCCAGAAATGGTGTGACCGAATCCTCGCCCATGTAGGGAGCTACTGTGACCGAGTCAAAGTCCAGCCACTCGAAAAACGACTTCGCATACATCTTCGATGTATTGCCTATATCGCCGCGCTTGGCATCTGCTATGGTGAAGGCTTCGTCCTTAAACTGATTGAGGTATTGAATGGTCTTCTCCAGCGATTGCCAGCCTTTGATACCCATCGCCTCATAGAAGGCGATATTAGGCTTATACGCCACGGCTATATCCAGCGTAGCATCTATGATTGCTTTATTGAATTCAAAAACGGGGTCTTCCTCTGCCAGCAGGTGCTGCGGTATGAGTTTCAGATCTGTGTCCAGGCCCACGCAGAGCATAGACTTTTTGCGGCGGATGAGTGTGGTGAGATGGTCTAGTGTCATGTATAGCGGTTTGTTCCACTGCCTCACTACCCTGCGGCAGGACATGGCATTGCGATAAATAATAAAAGGGAATCAGAGCGCGGGCTCCAGGTCTATAGCGATCACGCTTTTCACCTCAGGTATAGCCTGCTTGATGGCGGTCTCTATACCGGCCTTCATGGTCATAAAGCTCTGTGGACAGGTCTTGCAGGCACCGGTCAGGCGCAAGCGCACGGTCATATCATCTGTGATGTCTATCAGTTCCACACCACCACCATCGCTACCCAGATAGGGACGCATGGTATCGAGAGAGGCCTCGATCTTGCTTATCAGTTCTGTCTGCTCCATCACTTGTGGCTGCAAAAATAGCCCTTATTCCCGAAAGCTTCAAAAGGATTATGAACGGGTGTGGGTAGCTGCTGAGTACCCCTAAATAGGTATGAGAAATAATAATTTAACATTCTGTTTGATATCAAAAGAGTTGCATTTGTTGAAGATGCATACCTAGAAATGGGTAGTCGTAGCTCCTAGCTGTAGGCAGCGCCGGAAATAGCGGCGATATTGAAGTAAAATTCATCCTTATGCCGGGATCACAGCACAAAGACAAACCCGTCTACCGCCCTCTCCAAGGGTATGCATTTGACCCATCCTTTGCCTATATTCTGGACCGGCGCCTGACCAATCAGGTCCTGTATAAGGTGAAATGGGAGGATAAACTCCTGCCGGGCCCCATAGGAGAGTATATAGAGGTGGTAGACTATGACCCGCCGCATGACACCCTATACACCGGTATAGACCTGAATGACCCCTATATCCTGGCTACCCACGGACTACCACCATCTGAGGAGGATCCCAGGTTTCATCAGCAGCAGGTTTATGCTGTGGCTATGAGTGTCATAGACAGGTTTGAGGCAGCGCTGGGGCGCAAGATCATATTCTCACGTCTCATAGAGAAAGAGGGCGAAGACGGCAAAGTGACCTACGGTCATGAGTTTGTAGCCCGGCTCCGCATCTATCCGCACGCCTTTTTTGATGCCAATGCATATTATTCTCCGGACAAACTGGCCCTGCTTTTTGGGTATTTTAAGGCGAGTGCCAGTTGGGACGGTCGTAATGTACCGGGCACGACTATTTTCACCTGCCTGTCGCCGGATATAGTAGCTCATGAGTGTACACATGCCCTGCTGGACAGCATGCTACCCTACCTCAACCGCGCTACCAATCCGGATGTGCTGGGGTTTCATGAGGCATTTGCAGATATCATAGCCCTGTTGCAGCGGTTCACCTATACCGGTGTAGTGCGAGAGCAGATCAACAACTCCCGCGGTGATCTGTACTCTCCTGATAATCTGCTCGGAGATCTGGCCTTCCAGTTTGGCCAGGCGCTGCCTGGCAATAGGCGCGCCCTGCGCAGCTACCTCGTAGACAAGGATAGTAACGGCAATACGATCATCAAAAAGCCAGACCCTGCCCTCTACCGTGACGCAGATGAGGCACATGACCGGGGAGCCGTATTGGTAGCTACAGTGTTTGATGCATTCGCCCGATTGTACAACTATAGGGTGGCAGACCTGATCCGTATAGCATCAGATGGTACAGGCATACTGACACCGGGTGCTATAGACCCTGACCTGGCAGGCCGGCTCAGTACGGAGGCCTGCCATATAGCAGATAAACTCTCCCTGATCTGTATACGGGCACTGGACTATTGCCCTCCGGTAGACATCACCTTTAGTGACTACCTGCGCTCACTCATCACCGCAGATGTGGAGCACAATCCCGAAGATGACGATGGCCTGAGGTATGCGCTCATGGAGTCGTTTAGAGCCTGGGGTATAGTGCCGGAGGGTGTCTCCAGCTATTCTCTCAGGTCCCTGATCTGGAGCACGGTAGATGAATACCGAGTGGGCAAACAGCACAAGCTGCTGGACAATCTCAAAACGGCCCTGCGCAACGTGCTCAACCGCCCTAATATCAGTGCCTGCATAGACCGCATACTCCGGGAGGCTCCTACAGATGGCAAAAGTGCACGCGAGAGCGCCTATGATGATACCCGTTCACTTTCAGCAGCTATCCACGAGATGCTAAACCTGAAAATGACCAACACCTATCCTGGTATAGAGCGGCTGCTGGGGATGGATTTTGGATCTATACCTTATTCGTTTATTACAGATGGTGGCGCAAAACTCAATTTCTCAACACAGGCTCGAAATAAATTTCAGATACACAGGTGCAGGCCATTTATCCGTACAAAAGCCAATGGCCGGGATATGACACGTCAGTTGATCATCTCCTTTATACAGAAAGTATATGTAGATGTATCAGACTCCACCTATGCCGACTACATGCCCACCGATACCAGCCGGTTTGCCTTCAATGGAGGATGTACACTCATCGTAGACCTATCTACATATGATATCAGGTACGCAGTGATCAAGTCCGTATCCAGCTCTGCTCGTCTCAAAAAGCAACTCGAAAACCTCAAGAACAATCAATCTGCATCAGCTACTGCTGCCCTCCTCATGCAGGAGGATGAGCCGTTCTGCGCTATTCACAACCATTAAATCCCTGACGTATGAGTGTATCAGCTACAGTGAAAATGTATAACCAGCAGAACCTGGGAGATTGCTTCCTGTTAGATTTCTCCGATGGTGACCAGCAGTCATGGATCATGATAGATTTTGGGTCCTATCAATCGGGCAATCAGGCCCGCGAAGCTGTCATAGCAAAAGATATATTAGATAAAGTAGGTACACAGGACCTTGTCATGGTGCTCACCCACCAGCACAAGGACCACCTGAGTGGTTTTGATAGTGCGTCAGAAATACTCGCGGGGCTGAAGGTGCCTGAGCTATGGCTTTCCTTTCTGGATGACCCTAATAGTCCTGCGGGCCAGGCCATAAGGGATGTATCAGAAAAATACTGGAATAAAAATGGCCAGATAAATACCCTCGCAGCAAAGAAAGGAGCCAAGAGCAAAGCGGTAAAGGCAATGCTCGATGCTAAAAAGGGACTCGACCTTTTTGCAGAGCAGCAGCAGGGAGGCCAGGCCGTATCCAATCTCCTGGAATGGGCCAAAAAACCCCGATTCCTCAAACCTGGGGACCACTTTGACCTGAAAGGAATGGAAGGCAAAGTCCATGTATATGTACTGGGGCCGCCCACAGACTTTAATATGCTCAAGAGCATGAACCCCAAAAACGGCGAGGCCGTAGATGGCCTGGCTGCAATAAATGAATTTGGAGCAGCATCAGATTTTATGCTGGGTGCGCTGAGCAGAAGCACCAGCCATGGATTTAAGACGGACTTTCCATTTGCTCAGAAGTATGTATCACGTATGCCGGCCCCGGCCAGGGTATCGCCAAAACAAAATGGAAAGAAAACCCCGGGAGCACTCTACCAGCAGCCAGACCAGAACTGGAGGCGCATAGATTATGATTGGCTCAATAGCATAGGCAGGCTCGCGCTGCACATGGACAACCTCACCAATAATACCAGTCTGGTGCTGGCGTTTGAGCTGGTAGAGACTGGCAAAGTCCTCTTATTTGTAGGTGATGCCCAGATCGGAAATTGGAAAAGCTGGTTTGATGTGAAATTTAAAGGCAGCGATGTCACGGCAGAGGACCTATTATCCCGTACAGTGCTGTACAAGGCCGGTCACCACTCCAGCCACAATGCCACACTAAGTAAGGGTCTGGAACTGATGAATGAAAAGGAACTGATGATCATGATCCCGCTGAATGAGAAGATTTCTACCAAGTACGGATTTGCTATGGGGAAAAAAGATATGCTCCTGGGGTATAACCGCAAGGCTCACGGACGGATAGTACGCACCGATACTATTTATCAGAATAAACCGATCAAGGGCAGTAAGTATAAGTTTATCAGCTCGGGACCGGCCGGGCTCAAAGTGGTCAAAAAGAATAAAACGGATAAGGATCAGCTCTATATAGAATACACGGTGCGCTAAAACGCTCTGTCACCAGGGCTTGCGGTCTGGCGGATGCTGATGTGGCCTAGTTACGCACAGGCCCAAAATTCCCCTTTTAAATCTCCCCAAAAAGCCTATTTTCGCACCCGAAATCGGCTGATAGTGGGTTTTGCCCATTCCTTGGCAGATGCATTAAAACACTTAAAATCAATCAATAGCTAGCATGGCAAACGTTGGTAAAATAAAGCAGATCATCGGCCCGGTAGTGGACGTGAGCTTTGAGCAGGGTGGCATACTCCCTGAGATCATGAACGCCCTCATGGTGACTCGTGACAATGGACAAACAGTGATCCTCGAGGTGCAGCAGCACCTGGGTGAGGACGGTGTACGTACCGTAGCGATGGACTCTACTGACGGCCTCCGCCGCGGTATGGATGTGGTAGACCAGGGTGCTCCGATCACCATGCCGGTGGGCGAGAGTATCAAGGGCCGCCTCTTCAACGTAATAGGTGACGCTATCGACGGTATCAACGTGCCGGTATCCAAGGAAGGTGGCTACCCTATCCACCGTATGCCGCCAGCATACGAGGATCTGGCTACTGACGCTGACGTACTCTTCACCGGTATCAAGGTGATCGACCTCCTGGAGCCATATGCCAAGGGTGGCAAGATCGGCCTCTTCGGTGGTGCAGGTGTAGGCAAGACAGTTCTCATCATGGAGCTGATCAATAATATCGCAAAGGCATACGCTGGTCTCTCAGTATTCGCTGGTGTAGGTGAGCGTACCCGTGAGGGCAATGACCTGCTCCGTGAGATGATCGAGTCTAACGTAGTAAAGTATGGTGAAGAATTCAAGCACAGCATGGAAGCTGGTGGCTGGGACCTCTCTAAGGTAGACCCTGCGCAGCTCGCACAGTCTCAGGCTACCCTCGTATTCGGCCAGATGAATGAGCCACCTGGAGCACGTGCCCGTGTGGCCCTCTCCGGTCTGACCATCGCTGAGTACTTCCGTGACGGAGACAAGAATGACCCGAAGGGAGGCAAGGATATCCTCTTCTTCATCGACAATATCTTCCGCTTTACACAGGCGGGATCTGAAGTATCGGCCCTCCTCGGCCGTATGCCATCTGCGGTGGGCTACCAGCCTACCCTGGCTACGGAGATGGGTCTGATGCAGGAGCGTATCACCTCTACCAAGAGGGGATCTATCACCTCCGTACAGGCGGTATACGTACCGGCAGATGACCTTACTGACCCGGCTCCGGCTACTACGTTCGCCCACCTCGATGCTACTACAGTACTCAGCCGTAAGATCGCCGAGCTCGGTATCTACCCTGCGGTGGATCCACTGGACTCTACATCACGTATCCTCAGCGCTGCAGTACTGGGCGACCAGCACTATGGCTGCGCTATGCGTGTGAAGGAGATCCTGCAGCGCTACAAGGAGCTGCAAGATATCATCGCCATCCTGGGTATGGACGAGCTCAGCGAGGAGGACAAGCTGGTAGTACACCGCGCACGCCGTGTACAGCGTTTCCTCTCTCAGCCATTCCACGTGGCAGAGCAGTTCACCGGTCTGAAGGGTGTACTGGTATCTATCGACGAGACCATCAAGGGCTTCAACATGATCCTGGCTGGTGAGGTAGACAAGTATCCTGAGGCAGCATTCAACCTGGTAGGTAATATAGAAGACGCTATCGCTAAGGGTGAGAAACTCCTGGCTGACGCAGCGAAATAGTAGTGAGTAGTTAGTAGTGAGTATTGAGACGAATACAAGTTCAATACCACTTTGATTGTCTCAATACGCAATACTCAATACGCAATACTAAAGAAGAATGACACTAGAAATACTGACACCAGAGAAGAAGCTCTACAGCGGCGAGGCCACCAGCGTGACCCTGCCGGGCGTAGACGGTACTTTTCAGCTGCTCAACAGGCACGCTCCTATCATCTCTGCACTCGGTGCGGGTATCGTAAAGTATAAGGTAGGAAACGAAACCAAGACCCTGACCATCAGCGGTGGCTTCGCAGAGTGCCTGAAGAATAAGGTAATAGTACTCGTAGAAGGAGCTAAGTAACTCCGGCTACCTCTATAAAATCAAAGCCCTCCGGTATTACCAGAGGGCTTTTTTATTTCATCAGCAGGAGAGATCACATTTTGATCCACTTGGTCCTGCTTACCTTATCGTTGATCCTGATCTCAGCTATATATACCCCTGGCGCGAGGTAGCTTACGTCCACTCGATTGGAAGCTGGCTCCGTGATGCGTTTCAGCACCTTGCCATCTATGGCAGTGAGGGTCACCTCCTGTACGTTACGATCTGGGGCGAGCAGCAGCAGTTCATCCTTTGCAGGATTGGGATAGATAGTGACTGCGGCTTCTGACACATCAGGTATCCCATTGATACCTATTGCCAGTATATTGGATAAGACCCGAGAGGTACTTCGTGCAGCAGTGCAGGAGTAGGCAAAGTTGGCCACGATCCTGTATCTGGCATACGGATGCCTGCTAAAGTTGACATCTGTAGTAGTATACTGTGTGCCGGGCACAGTAGTCAATACGTCCCAGTGTCCGCCTGACAGGCTATCCCTGTAGACATCAAAGGAGGTGACCGGAGTGGTCTCACTATCTATCTGGTAGACATTCCATAGCAGATTGCCGGTGCCCAGGTATTGCAGGTGGATCGTATTGTGGTAGTGGCTTAGCATCCCTGCATTGTGGCAGGTGTCACGTGTACCTATCTTATACCTGTATGCTGTCAGGTTGGGATCTGCGGCGTAGTCGTGGTATTCACTCAGTGAGTCACCGTGCACGGCACCTATCTCAGTATAGACATTCGTAGCAGTCTCCCGGTATATGTGAAAACTGTCAGTAGCCTCCCTGTTTGTCTTTTCCCAGACTATCACTGAGTGGGTAGACGTAGAGTCTACAGTGACAAAACAGATAGGCTGATAAGGTGCCTGGCTGACTGAGACGGTAGTGTGCCCGCTCACAGTACATCCTGATACGGTGTCTCGCACCACTACAGTATAAGTGCTGCTGGCCGATGGTGATACCACTGGATCCGGCAGCGATGAGGAGAGGCCAGACCCCGACCAAGTATAGGCTGCGCGAGGCACTGGTACACCACCTATAGTAGCTGTGCTGCCGGGACAGATATGGAAAGACGAATCGGTAATGCCTAGTAATGGATGAGGTGCGAGAGTAACCAGTGTAGTATCCATATAGAAACACGTATTCAGATGGCTGTAAAGGAATACGGCCACCGGACTTACCGGAAGTAGTTTGAATGTTGTACCGTAAGTGGTAGCGCCACCGGGAAATATAGTCCAGGAGCATGATCCTGCGCCGGTCGCAGCCTGTAGCTTTAGCGTATCACCGATGCAGGCTATCGTAGTATCCTGCCGGTGAGTAGGCCTGGGTGCAGGTATCACCCATATCCTGGTGGCCAGATAGCCAGACTCCGCAGGTGGGTCTGACGATAGTATGTTTACATTCATCTTGCCACCATATCCCCCCACTGTGCCATATGGTACATAGAAGGTATAAGTACCATTGCTACTGCCCGCTACTGGAGCACTGGTGGCAGTATCGTCACTGCCTATAGCCAGACGGAATACATTGCCACTGCCAAACGTAAGGTTTGAACTGATAGTGACGGTCAAAGGGGCACCCTCGCATATCGTATCTGCAGGAGAGAAAGAAGAGACGGAGAAGTAATGTGCTGTATCAAACTGCCAGAAATTGGTCGGACCAAAGTTGAGGCAGGAGCCAGTCGTCTTGAGGTATCCTTTGCCATTGACAGTAAATGCAGCACGCGGTGAGAAAGTAGTGAAGTGGCAATTGCCGCTATATGGGGGCGCATTGATCACTGACCAGGTATTAGATGGTATGTCATACACATGCATGCCGCCATGTATGGGTGTAGAGAGGGCCTGATCATCGGCTATGTATATCTTATTATTGATAGCAAAGCTGTACAGGCCATCTGTGTAGGTACCATTGGGCACGTGCATACTGGCTCTGATAGCCCAGCTATTAGTACCAGGAGTGTATTGGAATACAGAATCTGCACGGTAGGTAAGGCTGAAGATACCCTCTGATATGCCACACCCCACATAGCCTTTTCCATTCGTCGCAGCAGCAAAACCTTTCATAAGTGTAATAGGCAGTGATGCCTTGGCTACCCAGGAGTTTGTAGCAGCGCTGTATGCCCATGTCCTGCGTACTATACCGGTATCTACGCTACCTCCGGTCACATAGCCCGTATTGCTGATGCCAAAGGCCAGGCAGCCATAGATGCTATCAGGATAATGTGCAATAGCTGACCAACTGTCCGTGGCCGGATTATAGCGGTAGAAATCATTGAGGCGCTTTGTGATCTGATTGTACCTGTAGCCCGTACCTACATAGCCAAAGCTATCTGTGGCAAACCCCGCTGCATAGTTGCGGCTCAGGCCGGGAAAGGCAGCCTTCTCCGTCCAGGTGTCGGTAGTAGCATCATAGGCGTAGAAATTATGAATCGAGTCCCCGGTATATGAGTAAGCAATGCCTTGTATGACGATGCTGGGGTTAAACTGACTGGTGAGGCCATAGTAGCTTATAGCCTTGGCAGACCATAGCCCCTGTGCAGGTAGCCATAGGGCAAAATAGATAAGTGTGATAAGTAAAAGAAGTCGTTTCATAAGGAAGGGATTTAGTACATACAAGATAATTAAAATCACTAATATTTAGATTTAAGACACTCTTAATTATAATTGAGTATAACCAGCTCTGCTGCTTGCTTTTGCCTGTATGTATTTGTTATATCTTCGCCGGCATGGGATGGAAAGGCACCATAGCCCGCTGGGCGGCAGCACTGATCGTACCCCGCATATACCGGGAGCATCGGGATGGTGTGGCAGTACAGCAGCGTGTGTTTCGCAGGCTCATAGAGCAGGGAGCGAGGACACAGTTTGGCAGGGAGCATGACTTTGGCGGTATCAGATCCTACAAAGACTTTAAGGCCTCAGTCCCTATCCGCGACTATGAGGGTATACGCCACTACATAGAGCTGATAGCAGATGGCAAGGAAGACGTACTCTGGCCAGGCAGGCCGCTCTACTTCTGCAAGTCATCTGGTACTACCTCCGGCGTGAAGTATATCCCCCTGACCAAACCATCTATCAATGCCCAGATCATAGCCGCCCGCAACTCGCTCCTGATGTATGTGCATGAGACAGGACAGGCAGACTTCTTTGACCAGAAGATGATCTTCCTGCAGGGCTCGCCTGTGCTGGATAAGCATGGCGTGATACCCTCTGGCCGCCTGAGTGGTATAGTATACCATCACGTGCCCGCCTACCTGACACGCAACCGTATGCCCAGCTATGAGACCAACTGTATAGAGGACTGGGAGAAGAAGGTAGAGGCTATCGCAAAGGAGACAATGCCTGAGCGCATGTCACTGATCAGCGGCATACCGCCATGGGTGGTCATGTACTTTGAGAAGCTGCTGGAGCTGTCTGGCAAGAAGCATATCAAGGACCTCTTCCCGGACTTCGCGGTCTTCGCCTATGGCGGGGTGAACTATGAGCCCTATCGTGCCCGTATAGAGCAGCTCATCGGTACCAAGATAGCCAGCATAGAGACCTACCCTGCCAGTGAGGGCTTCATAGCCTACCAGGACTCACAGCGTGAGCAGGGTCTGCTGCTCAATATCAATGGGGGCATCTTCTATGAGTTTATCAGGCCGGAGGATATAGACCGCGACCCGATGAGGCGTGTCTCCCTGGCTGAGGTAGAGCTGGGTGTCAACTATGCCGTGATCCTCAATACTGATGCTGGCCTGTGGGGCTACAGCATAGGTGATACGGTCCGCTTTGTCTCGCTGGCACCGTACCGTATAGTCGTGACGGGTCGTATCTCGCACTACATCTCGGCCTTTGGGGAACATGTGATAGGCGAGGAGGTAGAGTATGCACTGATGAAGGCTGCCGCTGAGATGGGTGTGGCCATTACCGAGTTTACCGTAGCGCCGCAGGTCACTGTGGCGGATGGGGAGCTACCGTACCACGAGTGGCTGGTAGAGTTCGCCGGGGAGGCAGGAGATGTGGCTGCACTGGAGGAGCGCGTAGACCGCTACATGCAGGAGAAGAACGTCTACTACGCCGACCTCCGCGAGGGCAACATCCTCCATCAGCTGAGGATCAGGGTGCTGCCTCAGGGTGCCTTTGTGGCGTATATGAAGAGCCTGGGCAAGCTGGGTGGGCAGAACAAGGTACCCCGCCTGAGCAATGACCGCCGCATAGCAGACCAGTTGCTGGCGATCTAGGCCCTTTCAAGCAAGTTTTTCGACTGGATGGCTATTGCTGCCAGAGGCTTTCAGCCTGTGGCTGGCGACCTATGTCGTACTCTCAGACGATCACTATATGGCCTCCGCAATGCAAGTTTTTCGACTATAGAAGCGTTGCTACGAGAGGGGGGCAGCGGATAGGAGGTGTGGGTGGAGGAGAGCTAATGAAAGGCTGCGGTACCGGCATAGCATAAGAAAATCAGGCAGGTAGATAAGGGTGCTCCTACCACCCTTGCCTACCTGCCTGACCATGAATGCTGATCGTGTAGAAAACCTACCGGCGGCAGTTTAATGGCCTAGTTCTTTCACATTGGCAAAGGTGGCGGTGACGGTGCTGGTGGCGGGGGTGGATGCACTACCGTTGCTCCAGACTGTGCCGGTAGCTGAGAGGGTACCGCTCAGCAGATCATTGTCATTGGTCAGACTGAGTGTACCGCCGGAGCCGTCTACAGAGTATACCGCGGGAGACGCTACGATCCAGTATAGGTACTGCCTGCTGAGCGCCTGGGTGTGGGTAGTGGTAGAGCCCGGCCAGAGTGTGATGACGGCTACCTGGCCTATAAAGGCCTGCATGCGCGGGGTGGTACCATTGTACATATCCCAGTGGATGGAGTCGGCCGTGCGGGTGATGGTGTCATTGAAAGTGATGGTGCAGGTAGCCCTTGGGTCGGTGGTCCGCTTGGTGCAGGAGGAGATGAGGATCATAGATACCACGGCTACGGAGAGGACAAAAAGTGACTTTTTCATGCTATTAATTTTTTGGATTTGACTAATGATGCAATGGTAGGCAATACTACCTGCGCCATTCTGCCCAAAACCGCCTGAACCTTACTGTATCACGATCCACTCCCCTATTTCCCCATGTATCCTGAGGCATACATCATCAGTCCGCCCACGGCACCGATGGCGGCCAGTACCAGCAGCCTGCGGAGACGCGCCTGATTGAAGGCTTTGATGCGGGTCAGATTTTCGTCTGCCTCCTGAGTGGATCGTTCATCGTTTCGGAGATTTCTGGAGATACTGGTGCCTGCCTGGCCAGCGGCTCCGAGCACGAGAAATATGAGCTGGAATAATGCCCTGCCACCGGCACCTACCAGCAGTATAGCGCCAAAGATCAATAAGAAGTTTTGCATGTAGGGAATATCTATCTGATGAAATGGGATGTCACTTGCAGGCTGCGCCTATATGCCTGCGGGTATTGCCATAGTCTACCCGATCGCTCGTGGTGCCGCGGCTCATGATATCTGCTATCACTCGGGCAGTCACTTCATCCCGGCTGCGGCCCAGCATTGTATCCAGGCTGGTCAGGCACATGTGGCGCTTGTAGGAGGTCACCTTGGCCGGCAGCAGCTCCTCGGGTGTGAAGACCTTGATATTGGCAGTAGATCTCTGATAGACTACAAATGGCTTGCGGCCGGAGTAGAAGAGCGGTGTGATGTGCGCCAGCTGCCTGGCATACCAGGCCTCATCTTTGCCCTTGTCATCACCATACATAAAGTCTACAGGAGAGGCTGCGTAATTGTGGCTGGCAGTCATATCATACCATATGGTGGGGTCATAGTAGCCGGCCAGGGTATCTACCCGCCAGAGTATCCAGGTGCTGGATACGGTCTGTACCGTATCATAGATGTCCATGTTCAGCTTGCCGCTGTCGCGCTGTAGGTAGGCTTCTATACCCGGGTATTCATTGATGGTCTGTTTGTCTTTATTGTCTACGAGAAACTTCCACGCTCCCGTACGCAGCCATTCCCTGCGGGTGGTGTGTGCAGGTACTTCTGCCCGGAGGGTAGTGCCCCCTGTGTCCAGTGCATAAAAGGTCAAAGGCTCTGCGCTGTTATTGATCAATACTATAGCGCGCTCTTCATGGCACGGTTCATCAAAAGACCGGGGCGCGCCGGAGCAGGCGCTGAAGAGAATACCGATAGCCGCGGCTAAATGGCAAAGAATGATTGCTTTTTTCACTTGGGATGTTTGAATGATAAGATGCTGTAAAAATGGCCTCCTGACACGATAGCTCCGAACGTAAAATCTTAGGGAAATCGGAACTTTAACGGATGATCCCGGTCCAATAGAGTATAGTATGTCACTACCTAGCAGTCGGACGCACGGCGGCTTTTAGGCTGAGATGGCTATGAAAATGAAAGATGGAGGAAGGTGCCGGACTATATGCCTGAAAAGAAAGCGTAGTTCTTGTGCAAGATTATGATAAGGCTATCCCAAAAATGTGGAACCTAATTTTTATTCGAATGATCTACCACCAGATGCGTGGTGTTGACGTTTCCTCGGCTATCTCCGTATCTGACAATATATACGCCTGAGCTAAGATCTTCAGTACTGAAATCAACTCTGGACTGACCTCCGTAATAGAATTGATGAGTGATCTGTTTCACAATTCTGCCTGTCATATCATAGATACTAATGTCTGCTTCGGCATCGTCAGGAATATTGAATGCTGCCTGGCAGTGTTCCGAAGCGGGATTGGGATATAGCAGAAAAGCAAAATTTTTACGCATCATTATTGTTTCCTTTTGTGGCTGTAGGGTAGGTAAAGGCTCTTCGTTGGTTTTAGCCATAGGGCAGCTTGCAATCGATGCTGTAAAAACATCTTGAATAGTCCAGTTATTTCCATAAGCAGTTGGAGTATTAACACCATCATCATAGTAGTGGGGACCACATGGACCGTTAGCCTGGTATAGTAAATCCGTTTCAAAGCCGGGCAATAATGTAACGCTCTCAGTAGCTAACAAGTCTAGATTCTGCTGGACCGAATAATTGTAATCATCCCTGCGGAAAATATAGTCATTAGAACCAGCTACAGTTATCATTCCTCCGGTGATGATTGAAGGGGTTTGATTATCTACCGTCGGGGGGACTTGGTCACCACCACTCCTATCACATAGAATACCACCTGCTGACCGGTAACCGCCATCTGGATTTAAATCTAATGGTGGTAAATAAACGCTTTTATCACACTTTATCCTTCTGTATACCTCCACATAATCTATTTCCATTGTGTAAGGTAAATATTGCGGATCAATCTGAAGATGATTATGGTTCTGATCATCACCGAAATTACCTAGCCCTCCAATAGTTATAGGCATATTAGCAAACAAGGGAAACATCCAATCCTCAACATAGTCAAAATTAGTCGTAGGCGCACCACTACATTCATCTACCTGAGTGTAATACATAGGAACGGGTATCGGAAGCCAAATTCCTTGCCCCTGCGGATAAACCGCTTCGTAAGTTCGGGCTAAAGAGTTTACTATTACATTATCAAGCTTCCATCGCACATGCCACATATCCCATTCAATCTCGAACAAATGCCAATTGCCATCCGTCACAGTACCAGAATAACAATCTGATGACTGGCTATCTCCATTAGTATTCGAATTCTGATCACTATTACTTGATTCTCCGGCATAACAATGACCACAGCCGCTATGGAGTGTAAATGTGCCAGTACTTCTTGTATCTTTGAAGAACTCCATATCTATCTCCTTCGCATATTGCTTTCGTAATCCTGAAACTACATTATTCCCCAAAGAGTCATGGTCATAGTAGTCGAAATCCGTCCGCATCCAAAGGGGCGCTATATCAAGTGGCTGATCTGGCAGCGGTGGCATTTTAGCTTTCACTATAAAACGACCCGCGGGGAATTGACGCTTCGTTCTCAGAGAAGGGACATTGGTGGTTACTGAATCTTGATTATAGTTGGAAGTTAAGAAGAGTGACCCATTATTTACTACGTACCATGGTGCCGTATTAAAAGGCACACAATTATTACCCCCTTGCTCTGGTACTTGATTGCACCAGGCACTTTGCCATACAGCATCATTTATTTGGTTTCCATCAAAGTCGTCTTTAAATACTAATAGATAGCCATCAAAATCACATAGGTTTTCTTCTTCATAAGAAGTATTGTCATGCTGCCCAGCGGTTAAGGCTACTGTTTGAAATGGGCCAGTCAACTTATGATTAAAGGCGGGGCACTGAGCAAAACACTGATCCCAAAAAAATATAAGAACCAAGAATATAGTATTTTTCATATCATTTTCTAATTCTATAGTTGATGAGATGCCAAACTATATCTCCGGAAAGTCGATGCTGTATAATTTTAATAATTCCGTTCTCTTTTGTTATATAAATATCTGTAGGATATCGAAAATATCGTGACGTCCCATCACCAATCTGGACCGTCCATATTGCAACATTATTAAACGTATATCCCCCCGATCTAACGGAAGCAAGTTTACCCCTGTACCATTCTCCTGTCGTATCGTAACTACCGCCATCCCGAGTCAAGGTAAAGCAGCAATCAAGGAAACCCACTTTATACGGATTAAGAAAAATGCCCGTGACTGATGTAGATGAGTTATAAGATTCGTGATTCCAAATATTAATAGCCGCAGTGTTACTTTCTGAGCCCACTCCATGAAAAGTAAATGTGTCGTAGACGTTTCCATTTTGATATGATGCAATATTCATTTTTATGTCATCTAAAAAATATGGGCCACAATAATCTGTAGATAAAACTCCACCTGGAGATAACTGACTGTAAAAACGTTCGGGCGTATCTTTAGGGTCACGATAATGAGTGCGTTGATTGAATTTATATACAAACTGGCTATCTGTGACACCTGAAGCACTATCCCGATATACCCAGTAGCTGCCTACATTATAAAAATAATCAGGTATCTCTGTGTATATCCTACGATAAGTAACTACATCCCTGCATGGCCTTTTACATCCAGTAAAAAACACGAGCAGTCCTAGAAAAACGATTAAGCGGTATGCCATTTCACTGATTTATATGTGAACGCAAAAGATTCCAGTAGAAATCTCCCAACGGGGTATTGCGCTCGTTTTTTTGCACTATACCAAAGTCGGGATAGAAGTAGTAAGTAATGTAACTATACTCTTGATTTTTATTAGAATTGGGATAGTCAATGCTATAAGCGACTGGTGTACCTGAGACACCATGAGGTATCTGTGAACTCATATTTACAATACCTGCGAAGAAACATCCTTGAGCTACAACCTTGCCAAGGTTAGGCGTATCAGCTTCAAAAATCACCTGGGGTTCATCACCTCCTGCCATGTTGTAGCCCCAAATCCGAAGTTGGTTAATGGCTGATCCGACTCCTATATAAATTTCTTTATTGTAGTAAACGCTATCTGTTACAGCATTCTTGACAATCCTATTGATTTGCATATATGGATAGTCATTCTTACTGCCAGTATTAGTGACATATTCACTATCTATGTAATTTCCGCTAACATATACCCAATAGGTGCCAGTTTTAAACATATAGTGTGCATTTATAGCTGGAGCTACCCTGCTATTATCCTTCTTGCATGCTACAAAGCATAATAGAGAAAAACAACAAAGTATAATCAGGATTCTTTTCATTATGTTAATTTTACTTGGACTGTTTCAGTTGCTTTTTGATCTCCTCGTTTTCCTTTTTCAGATCTAGCACGTAGAGGGTTAGTTCTTCTATTTTACGCAGTAGTGTGGCATCCATTTGTGCCATATCTATTCCATCAGTGTATACGTCCTTTGCACTCGGTACGTCCGGCAGATGATGATGATCCTTTATATATGCCTGTACATCCTCTAATTTACGCAGTTTATATCCTTTATCAAATACATAATCTGACCAATTGCCTGCCGCAGTCAAAGCCACCTTGACTTTCTCTGTCAAGATGCCTTTCTCAACGTAGAGCATATATTTATTATCCATTCCGGAAGTAATGGCAGGAAGGTTGCCTATTTTAACACCGCCATTTACCCACAGTTTGCCACTACCGGGTTCTATCACCAGATCACCATTGGTACTGCTGGTGCCGCTGGTAGGGCCAAAGTCATCATATATTCGGTGGCGTACAGTGCCAGCATTGTCATAAAACTGGATGATGCTACCCCAGCCTGTAGAGCCAGGATTGACCAGGTCTATGGCGCCGCTGCTTTGTATCATCAGCTTGCTGTAGGTGGGAAAAGCAGTAGCTGCTCCCATACGCACCAGTCCGGAGTTTACATTGTATATATCACTGCCCGAGCTGGCCCATAATGATGAACCCAGCGTACCAGGATCTACCCAACTCGCATTGCCCAGCGCATCGCTCTGCAGCACGTAGCCGGAGGCCGCGCCAGCAGATAGCCACAGGTGTGTAGTAGCTGTGGTACCATTCACCCACATATTGCCCTCGCAGTAGCCGGCGCCCTTTATTTTGAAGACTGTGCCTGACAGGCCCGGGCTGGTAGTAGTGCTGCCTCCTACTGTCACTACCCCATTGGCAGCGATATGCAGGGCTGCATCTGTGCCGCCATGGGCGGTAGCGCGTAGCAGCGGCTGCCCATCATTATTCTGATCTGCGATATCCAGGTGAGCAGCCGGTGCAGCTACACCGATACCTGTGAGGCCATCGGCAGATATCATCATATCATTGCGAATAGCTACTACCACGGATGGTCCGTATCCTACTGAGGCCAGGATAGGCCTGTCTACCTGAAAAGAATTAGGATAATATCCACTAGCCCTTGGATCATTGAATATATGCAGTTTTGATGCGGGATCCATAATGCCTATGCCCGTATTGCCATATCCATCTACCATAAAATCTACGGGGCCATCTGGTCCGCTGACCGATTGTGGTACCCGCGCTACAGCAAAACTATACGGCGTATTGGCGGTAGGCCAGCTACCTGATGCGATCTCATTTGCTACCAGGGATATTATATACGGCGTATTTGCTGATGGGTATGAGGTATGATTAGTCACCCGTAGGATCTCGCCCTGTGCTGGTGCCAGATAATCCGTACCGATACCTATCGATCCATCATCTGTTTGTATGATATGATTTGCGGGAACGGTGGCACCACTAGAGTCGATCAGAAAAGGATTTTGGGCAAAAGAGGAAGAACCCAAAAGAACAATAAATGAAAGCAATAAAAGCTTTTTCATAGATGTACAAGTTTGATAAATAAAAAGTAATGGCAAGAAATGACTTGCAGCAAATAAAATAGAGATAGTCGTCAGAGGTGATGATCTAAAGTATATCTTACTCTGAATCCGGACAATAAGACACACCTAGAAATGGGTATATGAAAAAAGGTAAATGCACATATAATCAGAGCCAATCGAGCATTTTATTCGGAGTACCTCTTTTGTGGATAATAGCATGTGTTGTCATTATTTCGTATCGAGGCTGAATTGTAGCTTTACGCAAAGACCGGTCTCATGAAAAAAACCTTTCTCCTCGTATTGTCTGCCCTGTTTTTGGTCCTCTCATGTGCAGCAGGATATATTTTCGCTGTGCGGAAAATGGACAGGGATGCTGCACAGGATACAGCACTATACCGGCCCAAAGAAAGCATGGCAGCATCTCGCCGCCTGCCGGCAGCATTCATAGATGACCGGGTGTACCTGCAGATAGTAGACCGCAATGGAGATACGATACTAGGGCTGGGCGACACTGGTGGTGGTGTATCTATGGTGATGCCGCATGATCGCATGCCCAGGATCCTGACTGAAAATACCCGCCTGGGTATGCTGAAAGGCATGATGCCCATGCGATATGTGCTCTATAGTGATATAGCAGCTGATAATACGCAGCCCGCTCCCATGCCTATACGGGACAGGCTGGTGCACACTCCCTTTGCGCTGCTGCGCGAGCCCGCGCTACTGATACCACCGGATGATGAGGAGATGAAGCTCTTTCGCCGTACTATGAAGGCAGATATCTTTCTGGGGCAAAACTTCTTTATGGGTCGCGCGTGGACGCTGGACTATCTGCATCATGAGCTCTACGTCAATACGCCTGTCACCACCTCCGGGCCGGACGTGCAGCCGGTGGGATTTGCGCGGGATGCCAATGGTGAGGCTGTCTATGGGCATCCCAGTATGACGATGATAGTAGATGGCGATACGATCCCCGTACTGTTTGACACCGGTGCGAGTATCGTGCTGTCTGATACGGGACATCAGCTGCTGCATACTGAGCGGCCCACTATGGCGGGCTCCTTCATAGCCAGGTCTGTGCTGGCTCAGTGGCATCAGAAACATCCGGAGTGGGCCTACTACCCTCAGGCTGACCTGGCCGGGGACGTGATCATCGTACCATCGGTGCACCTCTGCGGGCATGATACTGGCCCGGTAGCCTTTGCCGGCCGGGAAGACGCAGTCTGGTCTATGGGTATGATCAGCAGCATGGATAGAGTGGTGAAAGGTGCAATAGGAGGCTCGGCGCTGCGCTACTTTCGCGTCACGATAGACTATCCGCATGCACTGGTCAGGATGGAGCAGTAGCTACTACGGATAGCGCTTGTCTACGCCTGCTTTTGTTTTCGTGGTAGCAGGCTTTCCTCTCTGTACCAGCAGCTCGATCGCCCACTCAGCGTATCAGCATGATGCTGCCTTTGGTCTTTACATCACGGCCATTCTGAAAGGTGACGTTCAGCATATAGACAAATATACCGGGCTCCTGTAGTACGCTCCTGTAGGTGCCATCCCAGCGGAAATTGAGGTCATTGGATTCAAATACCTTCTCGCCCCAGCGGTCAAAGACATTGACCGACAGAAGTTTGATACCCGCGCGTGAGCCATACAGCTCTACCACATCATTGATACCATCACCATTGGGCGTGAAGGCATTGGGCATGAAGAGGTCACTGTCAAATACTGTGATGCACTCTGTAGATGTATCGCGGCATCCTGCGTCAGTGATAGCTACCAGGCGGAGGCAGTAGGTGCCCGCCCCGGCCACCGGCAGGCGACCACCGCTACGCAGGGAGATGAACTGGTCATTGAGCAGCCATAGCAGCGAGTCGGCACGCTGAGAGTGGTCTGTGACATAGATGGGACCCAGCTCTACAGACGGGCCTGCCGGCTGTATCACAAACCCTGCCATGGGAGACTGCTGCAGGTCCAGCTGTAGTATGGTGATACTATCACAGCCATTGACCGCTGTAGCGGTATCTCTGTAGGTGCCGGAGGCGGTGAGCGTGCGCCCGCCAAAGGTATAGCTACCGCCTGAGCAGACCACGGCAGCTATGGTATCTACCGCGCGCGGCAGCAGTGTGACGGTCAGCGTCACTACGCTGTCGCAGCCGCTGGCATTGACCAGCGTATCCATGTAGGTGCCGGCTACGGTGATGGTGAGGTGATGGTAGTGCAGTATGGCACCCTCGCACAGGGTCTCTGCTACGGCCGCAGCAGTAGATGATGCCGTATCTACGGTGAGCGTCACGATGCTGTCACAGCCATACCGGGAGGAGAATGTATCTATATACGTACCCGGAGCGGTGATAGCCAGCCCGCCGAACTGCAGCGCCCGCCCGCTGCACACCACTGCGCTGGCAGCTACATGCCACACAGGAGCCGTATCTACGGTCATAGTGACTATACTGTCGCAGCCGCTCACACTGACCAGGCTGTCACTGTACACGCCGGGTGTAGTGATGGTCTGCCCGGCAAAGACCACCGAGGCGCCAGGACAGAGGGTGGCCGTGAGCGTGGTATGGAGGTATGGCACTACAGATAGCGTGAGTGTAGTGATATCATAGCACAAAGGCCCCAGCACCACAGTATCGCGGTATGTACCGGTAGTGTGCCTGTAGTGCCCGGCAAAGAGGAAGCTATCACCTGCGCATAGCTGCCTGCTGAAAGAAAGATTGACAGGTGTATCTACGCGGAGCGTCAGCGTGACGATACTATCGCAGCCGCCCAGAGAGGTGAAAGTATGGTGATACACACCCGGTGCAGTGAGTGTACTGCCGCCAAAGGTATAACTGCCGCCCATACACAGCGTGATGGAGTCTGCCATCTGTATGGCCGCTCCCACCGTGATGTGCACCGTATCTGATACGGTACATGTGCCTGTAGAGAAGGTGGCTATGTAGGTCACAGAGGAGTCCATCCTGGCTGTAGGAGAGGCGACGGTACTGTCTGATAGCCCTGCGCCGGGATGCCATACACATGATGGTACGCCGGTAGCGTAGAGGTGGATCGTACTGCCCAGGCAGGCTACTGATGGTGCGGATATAGAGAAGTGTATAGAGTCCTGTATGGTCACTGCCACACTGTCGTACGGAGTGAGGCCGCAGGCATTGTCATAGAGATACAGGATCACGGTGCGGCCGGACTGAGCGCCTGCATACATCAGTGGATTGATATACACGTGTGCTATGGTATCATGCGGGGCAAAGACGACTGAGTCTGCGATATGGGTATAATCTGTGCCATTCACCGCTGTGCCGCGGATCTGATAGTGGACGGTAGTAGTGGTAGCCGATGGCCTGGACTGCACGATCTCTATCGTAGCACCGGCACACCCACGCACGGGATCCTCCAGCTGATGGTCTACTATCACATCCTTGATCTCCGGGGCTCCGTTGCTACTGAGGCTACCTCCCTGTATGAAAACTCCCGAATCCAGAAAAGAATCCCCGACATCAGATACGGCCAGCTTGAGGTGGTAGTTCTGACATCGTCGCACGGCTACCACCGCATTCAGTGGTATAGTAGACCCTCCGTAGCAGATCGTAGTATCGCGCCGGAAGTACTGGCTATACGCCAGCGATATGCAGTCACTGCCGAAATTCTGGCCGGTGGCTGAGCCTCCGTTCACCGTATTGATAGCTACGGGCAAAGTGGTACCGGGTATCAGGGCTATATTTTGTGTATTGTAGGTGCCACCTGCAGGGTTAGGCCCGGTGATAAAGAACCCAAACATATCCGTGTATGTGGAGCAGGTAAAGGAGTCATACTCGTCTGAGGCAAATACGTACTTGAAAGAAAGTGTATCACCCACGGGCCGCACGTCAAACTCAAGTACGCAGGCATCCATAGTAGTGGTATCGGTCACACCGAGATTGTATAGCAATACGCCGAGGTCATTATCGCCCGGCTCAAAAAAGGAAACATTGGCCAGTGAGTCATGATAGAGGTTTATCAGCTCAGCCTGCCCGTTGCACAGGAAGATGCCGTCAGATACGCCCACGTGCGTAGCGCTACCACCTGTGAATGTGGCGCTGGCGCCTATGGGGCAGTTGAGCACAGGATTGCTCACGGTGACGCCGGACCCTACGAGCCTATTGGCGAGGATAGAAGCTGTAGCATTGGTATCCAGCGTGAGCTGGGCAGATGCGCACAGGCTCAGGATGACAGCCACCAGCGTGAGTAGCATCCTCCTGCCACTCACGGAGCAGTGCATGAGATCAGAGATAAATAATGCTGTGTGCTGTCCCGCAGGCCGGTGCCTGAGGTACGTAGGTATAGGATTTAGTTTCATAGTTGGTTTTCATAAAATGGCACTGCTGCAGACAGGCAACTGCACCACGTCTTTGGTATTGAGACACAAGATAATAGAAAATAATAACAGCTGGCAAAACAGGCAGGGGTGGTCACAGATCGTGACACGGCCATGACACTATCACTCCAGGGTGATCCTGCCGCCCCGTATGCGGAAGCTATACATCCGCTCGCTATCTACCGCACGGCCATCCAGCGTGCCGGCCTGCCACTGGCCCAGTGCGCTGAAAACGGCCGCGATCTGGTCATCCAGTTCTTTGCTTTTGGTAGGGGTGCCCATTTCGGACTTTACCATCTCGCCTTTACAATTGATAAAAACGTCGACGCTGCCTTTGGCTTTATACTTTGGGTTTGCTTTGATGAAGGGTACATCATTGAGCCGGGCCTCTATGCCGGCGTTTGAGACCGGGCATACAGCTGGCATCTGCCCCGTGAAGCTGGCAAAAAGCGCATAGATCTCTTTATTATTACATATACCGGTGATAGGCTGCTTTAGCTCTACCGTGGCTACGAGCTGAGCCTGTGCAGATACCGCCATGAGCAGGGTAGCAGAGAAAAGGAAAAGTGTTTTCATAAAGGTATAAAGGGATGTGATACTATACCGCTACCGCCTGTGCAAACTCCTCGTACTTGCTCACCAGGTCCTTGCAGCCGATGATGATGGCACAGCGCTCATGCAGCTCTGTAGGCTGTATATCCAGGATACGCTCGGCACCATTGATGGCGCGGCCACCGGCATGCTCGGTGATAAAGGCCATAGGGATGCACTCGTATAGGAGGCGCAGTTTGCCACGCTTCTCACCCCGGGCAGCGGGATAGAGGAAAATGCCGCCCTTGATAAAGGTGCGGTGCATATCACCTACCATAGAGCCGATGTAGCGCAGGGAGTATGGTCCTTTCTCATGCGAGATGCACCATTCTACAAACTGGCCGGCCACGGACTCAAACTTGCCGAGGTTGCCCTGATTGAGGGAGTATATCCTGCCACCGCCGGGGATGAACATACGGAGGTGAGTCTGGTAGTAGCCATTGTCATCACTGCTCAGCGCAAAGATATGCGTACCACCACCTGTGCTAAAGACGAGCATGGTAGAGCTGCCGTAGAGAGCATAGCCTGCCGCTACCGTCTTATACCCATGCTGGAGAAAGTCCTCACGTGTCACATCACTGCCGGCCGGGGAGATGCGCTCCAGCACGGAGAAGATAGTGCCTACAGGTGCCGCGATATCGATATTGGACGAGCCATCCAGCGGATCTATAGAGACGATGTATTTGCCATGTGTATTGAGGGTCACTATATCTTCATTCTCCTCGCTGAGGTAGCCTGCACATACGCCGCTATCCTTGCAGACCTTCATCATCACATTATTGCTGTGGTCATCGAGCTTCTGTACGGTTTCGCCCTGCACGTTTGTCACGTCCATAGAGCCGCCGAGGCCCATCGCGCCGAGATTGCGCACGGCGTGGGAGAGTTCTTTGGTGCCTTCGGCTATGGCGGTGATGAGTTTGGCTATATCTGCTGCTGCTGTCTCGTGCAGAAATCCTGCGAGGTCGCGTCCCTTTTGCATGGCGTGGAGCTGTGTTTTGTGTGGGGCAAAGATAGGAAATGCAGGGGAATAGCGAGTGTCTAACAGCCGCCCTCTAAATTCTCCTAAAGAGAGATTTGAATACATTTTAGCCATATAGAACACTGAGAGACATAGAAATGCGGCCGATAAACAGAATCAAATACAAACAGCGGCCCTTTAAATCTCTCCCGAGCACATTGGGATCTACGACCTAAAGGAAGACTTTAATAGGGAATACATTTTTAGCCACATAGAACACTGAGAGGAATATAAAGGCGGCGGATCAGGCTGGTCAATGGTCGTAGTGCGCCATGGCCTTCCAGACTTTGCCGGAGGCATCGAACCAAAAGAACTCGGCGGCTTTTTTGCCAAGGATGGAGTGGTAGTAGATCACTACCGTATCTACACCATAGAGCACGTCTATCAGCTCAAAGCGGAGGTCAGTGTACTTCTCCAGGGCTGCACCCCAGTAGGCGCCGACCTTGTCTTTCCCTTTGAGTGTACCGGTCGGTTCATTCATGAGCGTGACGATGAAGGGTGTACTCATCTCAAAGTCGTCTGTATAGTGGCTGAGCACGCGGGCCAGGTCGTGACTATTCCACGAGGCGACCCACTCTGTGGCAAAATGCTGTGCAAATTCTTTGGTGATCATTGTGAATGTGCTAATGTGGTAATGTAATGAATGTGCTTAATAGACTACAAAGTAACCTGTAAATCCGAGAAGATTCTTGCCAAGGCTATCGGAGTTACTCCTTCACTACCTTGTACATGACCATGCGGTCCTGGCGGTACTGATCCTGTGTGCATTCTTTGCCCTCTACACAGCCTGAGCGTGGGCGCAGGTCACCGAGGCCATTGATACGCAGGCGCAGCGGCTTGATGCCGGCCTCCATCATCACGTCTGCCACCATACGGGCGCGTGTCACAGAGAGCTCCATCGGGTAGTCCTCGTCAGCAGAGGCCATGCCGTAGATCTTCATCTTCAGCTGCGGTATATCTTGCATCATCTTCACGATCGGCTCCAGCTCGCCCCAGAGGTCTGATGGCACCTTAGAGCTATTCTTTACAAACTGTATAAATGGCATGCGTGCTGCCGGGTCAAACTCATCATGCTCCTTGAGGTACTGGATGAGCATGGTGTACTGCGGCCTGCGGTAGGAGGTGAGATCGAGTATCTGCTTGCTGATCTCATAGCCCTCCCGGAAATATGAAACAAGGTAGAAGTAACCACTGTCTACGACGAAGGTATAAGCACCTAGTGAGTCTGTAGTCACCTCCTGAGATACGAGGCCATTGAGCCTGCGGATATTGATAGAGACACCAGCCACGGGCTCTTCGGTCTGGCCGTTTTTGACCTGGCCACGGGTGACCACCGTCCTGCCTGCTGCCTGCGCATTGCTATTGAGCACCACCACGCGTGCGGTATCTATGCGCGCCTGATCACGTACCGGTGCCGTCTTGCTTACTACAGGGCTATTATCTTTGGGTTCTGTATTCTTTACTACCGCCACCTGCTGATTGCTGAGCAGCTTGTCCCGCTGGCTGACCAGCTTGCGGCGCTCCTCCTCCTCCTGTGCCCTGCGGGCCTCCAGCTCGCGCTGCTGGCGCTCTGCCTCAGATTTTTTGGCAGCCATGCGGGCCGCATCTTCAGCATGCCTCAGGTCATCCTCTCTATGGCGCTTATCCTGCTTTTCTTTTTCGGCCAGCTCGCGGGCCAAGCGTTTGCTTTCCTTTTTAGCCGCTTTTTCTTTGGCCTCATTTTCGCGTCTTTCGGCTAGTATTTTAGCCTCCGCGTCTGAGCGGGCTTTTTTCATTTTGGCCAGGTCCTGCTCTTTCTGCTCACGACGCTCCCTATCGGTCATCGCACTATCAGATGGCACTACTGCGTATGTGATCTTGCCTGCTGCAGCCTCTTTCTGCCCGGACTTTTTATCATTGGCAGGCGCCTGATCGGTGCGGGCTACAGTTGGCTCTTCCTTTTTCGCTTTCTTCTCCCTGGCCGCAGCTATGGCGCTATCTGCGCGAGCCAGCGCCTGCGCTTCTTTCTCCTCCTGGGTGAGTGGTTTCCTTACTTCCGGCTTCTTATCTTCCCTCCTGGCCTCAGGGCGTGGCTTGCCACTCTGTATGCGGCGGGCCTCGGCTGCTGCCAGCGCGCTATCTGCACGGGCCAGGGCCTGCTCCTCACGCGCTATGCGCTGCTGCTCAGCCTTGCTCCTATTGGCAGCATCTTCTTTTTCCTTTGCCTCCTGACGGGCACGGGCTTCATCTGCCTCCTGCCGGGCCTTGAGCTCTGCAGCGGCACGGAGTTCTTCTTTACGCCTGGCCTCTGCGGCCTCGCGCTCTTTCTTCTTAGCCTCAGCATCGGCTGCCTGCCTGGCCTTCAGATCGGCCTCCGCCTTTTCGGCCTCGCGTTTCTTTTGCTCAGCCTGCACTTTGCGCTCGGTCTCTATGCGCTGGCGCTCGGCAGCTTCTTTTGCTTTCTGCTCCTTGTCCGTATTGAGTGCTTGCTTTTCATCCTGCTTGACCGCATCTATGGCTTTCAGCTTCTTGTCTATAGAGGCTATGGCAGAGTCCTTGCTGCCCAGCTTGCGGTCCAGCTCTTCCAGAGCTGCGGTCTGCTCGCGCAGGCGGGCCGAGTCCTTTTTGCCCATGACCTGTACCACGGGTTTGAGGTTCTTGTTTTCCGGGCGGGCATATGGATCATACTCCGGCCGCGCCTTGACAAACTCAGTAGAGGGCCCCAGCCGTATATCGAGGCGGAAGTCCAAAGGCTGATTGAACCCGATGGTGGAAATATTGAAACTGGTATCCTGAAACTTATTCATGATACCAGGTGAGCGCTTATCGATCTTGAACGTATAATTTGTCTCAAAATCCATCTTCACATTGTAGTAGCCATTGACGTCAGTGAAGTAACGGTCCTCCTTGCGCGTCATCACGTTGCGGATAATGATGCCGACGTCCTTGATCGGGATGTCATCTTCCCTATCCATGATATAGCCCATGAGGCGCAGTCCATTTTTGCGCAGCGAGATATGGAGGGTGCCGGTGGCCAAGGTTCCAAACTTGTCTGTAGTGATGGTGACAGTAGTATCTGACCGGCCGGGATAGGTGGCCTTGATCTCATAGGTCTGGCTGGGCTTCACCTTGATGCGATAGGTGCCGTCGTAGAAGGTCTTGTAGGTGCCTACCAGCTTGCCATCCTGATACTGGGTGACCTCGGCCTGAAAAAGCACCGTGGCGGAGCTGTCATTGTCTGTGATCTTGCCCAACAGGCCTTGCGCCTCTGCCCCCAGAGCGGAGCAAAGAAAGAGCATGAGAAGGGCGTAGTACTTTGTCAAAACGGGCACGGGTCTATGTATCACAATGGTTTTACGCAAGGATGGCCATAAAGTTTTTGGCCCATACCCTGTCAGCATAAAAGTACGCTTTTAAGCCACTGAGCCGGGCTGCAGGTCTGCTATTTTGCCCTGACGGGAATGTGCAGTGTGTCAATTTTGGACACAGGCCGGATCCGGGCGTCCTCCAGGCCTGCATTTCGTTCACCGCCATTATCTATCAGTTCGTTCAATTTAAGTCTATCAGCACACTTTTGTTAACCTATTAAGCGTAAATATGCTCACCAAAATCACGAGAATGAAACGTTTTGCCTCTCTCGCAATCATACTGCTGATCTCCTGTAGCAGTTTTGCATCCTTCAGCAATGTGCCGCAGGCCTACCTGGTCAGCGCCACACTGGTGAAAAGCCACACCAAGAAAACACTGCACGAACTGTGGAAGCGCCACCATATACCGACCATAGCGCTGCCGATACGCTACGACGTAGATATCTATGAGGTGATCTACAAGGCGCCATGGATAGACAGCTCTACCTGGATCAACTGCTCCGGTATAGCCTATGTACCTAAAACGAAGGGCAAGAAGGTACCGACCTTTATGTTTGGCCACGGTACGCAGATCAGCAAGGCACGCGATATCACGGATGAGGACTCGCAGCAGGGCGTCTGCCTGGGCTTCGCCACAGACGGCTACCTGGGCCTCTATCCTGACTACTATGGTATGGGCAAGGGCGACGGCCACCATCTGTACCAGCATGCATGGAGCGAGGCGATGTCATACGTGTATATGCTCTATGCCGTAGAGGAGCTGAAAAAGCAACTGCACTATGAGACAAACGGGCAGCTCTTCCTGACGGGCTACTCGCAGGGAGGTCACTCATCCTTCGCCGCGCAGAAGTATATAGAGTCGCTGCATGATCCGCGCTTTAAGGTGACGGCTACATCTCCTATGTCGGGTGCGTATGACATGACCGGAGAGCAGGCCAAGTATATGTTCGTGAAATATCCGAGGCCATTCTACCTGCCGTACCTGATCATTTCATACCAACTGGCCTACCACATCTTCAATGACCCGAATGTCTACAATGCCTTCCGCACGCCATATGACACGCTGCTGAAAGGCTTCTTTGGCGAGGTGCGTGATAAGACTTATGACGACCTGGACAAGGTAATGCCTGCTATACCTAGCGATGTAGTGAAGCCTGAACTGGTAGAACAGTTTAGAAACGATTCCAACTTTATCTTTCTCAAACGCCTGAAGGAAAACAACCTGACAGAATGGGCGCCAGAGGCACCGGTACAGCTCTGCTACTGCAAGGGTGACCGCGAGGTGAACTACAAGAACTCCGAAGTGGCATATGATAAGATGACCAAAGCGGGAAAAAAGGATATCAAGCTGCTCAATCTCTCTGACCACCTGGACCACAATACCTGTGCGGCTTTTGCAGTGCTGTCTACCAAGGCATTTTTTGACAGGTTTAAAAAGCATGGAGAGAATCCGAAGCTAAAGGACCTTACTCCATTCAAAAAGTGGGTAGCGAGCCTGGTGAAAAAGAAGATAGAGAAGCAGTACATGGCGGATGGCAAAGACCATGCGTATATGTAGGGATTTACAGAATTACGTAATACAACCTTGCGGTCGTAAACTATAACCGCTAAGAACGCGGAGAACGCAAAGGATAATATTAGCTGTCTTTTAATTCTGATTATCCTCTTCCAGTTTCTCCCTGAGGTAGTAGCCGGTATGTGATTCCTTCACCTTGACCAGTCCCTCAGGTGTACCCTGATAGACCAGGTGGCCTCCCTCATCGCCGCCGTCGGGGCCGAGGTCTACTACCCAGTCAGCGCATTTGATCACATCCATGTTATGCTCTATGACCACTACGCTGTGGCCCACCTCTATGAGCTGCTGGAAGGATGACATGAGCTTCTTGATATCGTGAAAGTGTAGGCCGGTAGTAGGCTCGTCAAAGATGAAGAGCAGCGGCTGCGTGGTAGCGCCCTTGGTCAGGAATGATGCCAGCTTGACACGCTGCGCCTCGCCGCCGGAGAGCGTGGAGGATGACTGACCGAGCTTGACATAGCCCAGGCCCACATTGCGCAGTGGCGCGATGCGCTGCACGATGTCATTTTGCTCGGAGAAAAACTCCAGCGCCTCGTCTATACTCATCTCTAGTACATCGTAGACATTCTTGTCTTTGTACATCACCTCCAGCACATCTTCTTTGAACTTGCGGCCATTGCAGACCTCACACTTCAGGTGTACATCTGCGAGGAACTGCATCTCTACGATCACTTCGCCCTCGCCTTTGCAGTTCTCACAGCGGCCTCCCTCGATATTAAAAGAGAAAGTCCCCGCAGTGTAGCCACGGATCTTTGACAGCTGCTGGCGGGCAAATAGCTCGCGGATAGAATCGTATGCCTTGACATACGTGACAGGATTGGAGCGGGAGCTGCGGCCGAGAGGATTCTGGTCTATCATCTCCACGCCGGTGATCTTCTTCATATCACCACGCAGCTCACGATAGGAGCCGGGCTTCTCCCCTCCCCCATCGAACTGGCGCATGAGGGCAGGGTAGAGTATCTTCTTGATGAGCGTTGTCTTGCCGGAGCCACTCACGCCTGTCACTACCACGAGTGAGTTCAGCGGGAACTTTGCATCTACATCTTTCAGATTGTGCTGTGTGGCACCGATGATGGAGATAGAGTTGGCCGTGCGGCGGCGGATGCGGTCGTAGTCTATGTTGAGGTCGCCTTTCAGGTATTTGCCGGTCAGGCTATGCTTATCTTTTGTGATGTCTTTGGCGGGGCCATTGTAGACCACCTCGCCGCCGTGTATGCCCGCCTCGGGGCCCATATCTACTATGTGGTCGCAGGCCTTCATGATGTCCTCATCATGCTCCACTACGATCACAGTATTGCCCAGGTCACGTAGATTCTTCAGTACATCTATGAGGCGCGCTGTGTCGCGCTGATGGAGGCCGATACTCGGCTCATCCAGGATGTACATGGAGGAGGTGAGGTTGCTACCTATGGAGCGGGTCAGATTGATACGCTGCGTCTCGCCACCGCTGAGCGTATTGCTGAGACGATTCAGCGTGAGGTAGCCTAGGCCCACGTCCATCATGGTCTGCAGGCGGCTATTGACTTCGAGTAAAATTCGATCTGCTACTTTTTTATCCTCTGTGCCGAGTTTGATCTCTTTGAACCATGCATAGAGATCCTTGATAGGTGTCATAAGCAGCTCGGAGATATCCTTTTCAGCTATCTTGACATATTGCGCGTCCTTGCGGATGCGGGAGCCGTGGCACTCAGGGCAGGTAGTCTTGCCGCGATAGCGCGAGAGCATGACGCGGTATTGTATCTTGTAGCTTTTCTCCTCCAGATACTGGAAGAAATAGGTTAACCCTTGGAAGTATTCATTACCCGTCCAGAGCAGCTTTTTCTCCTCTGTAGTCAGGTCCTTGTACGCGCGGTGGATAGGGAAATCAAAGTAGATGCCTTTCTTCAATATCGGCTCTAGCCACTCGCTCATCTTCTCGCCGCGCCATGGGGCTATGGCACCTTCATACAGTGAGAGCCCTTTATCCGGAATGATCAGGTCCTCATCTATACCTATCACTGAGCCGAACCCTTCGCAGTTTTTGCAGGCGCCGTAGGGATTATTGAAGTTGAAGAGGTTTTGTGACGGCAGCTCAAAGCTCATGCCGTCTGCTTCAAATTTATTGTTGAAGACAAGGCCTTTTACCTTGTCGCTATCTGCTGCTTGTGTTTCTACGTAGCATTCGTTGCCACCTTCATTGAAGGCTGTGAGCACGGAGTCAGCCACGCGTGATTTCAGCTCTTCTTCCTGCTTTACGATGATACGGTCTACGAGCACTTTAACTGCCTTATCCTTCGCTTTTGCGATCTCCGGTTTATCTATCAGGTCTTCTATTTTGGCCACATTACCATCCCATTTCATACGTGTGAAACCCTTTTGCAGCAGCAGTTTCAGCTCTTCGTTGAGCTTTGCCTTGACGGGTGCATCGTAGTAGATGAAAGCCTTGGTACCATCTGCGAGGGAGAAGATATAATCTACCACGTCTACTACCTCATGCTTGGTCACGAGCTGGCCTGAGATGGGCGAGTATGTTTTGCCCAGGCGCGCGAAAAGGAGGCGCAGGTAGTCATAGATCTCCGTAAGGGAGCCCACAGTAGATCGTGTAGTACGTGTAGAGACTTTCTGCTCGATGGCGATGGCGGGACAGAGACCCTTGATGTAGTCTACGTCCGGTTTGTCCATGCGGCTGAGAAACTGGCGCGCGTATGACGTGAGGCTCTCTACATAGCGGCGCTGGCCTTCGGCATAGAGCGTGTCTATGGAGAGCGACGACTTGCCCGAGCCAGAGACGCCGGTGAAGACGATAAACTGATTCTTAGGCAGCTCGAGGTCCACATTCTTGAGATTGTGTACGCGGGCGCCCTTGATGATGATCTTGGTGTCGGCTTGTTTCTTTATAGGGAGGTCGGTACCTTTTTTAGTGCTGGTGGTAGGCATCAGAAATATTTATGCTTTTTGCGCCCGGAGGCAAGCTGCGAAGATAAGGGTTTTGAGGCGCATCTATATTACATACCCCAGGAGACAAGAATATGTTAAGAAGATTTGGGGAGTTGTTTGGGAAGACAAGTCAATATGCAAGTGAACCGACCCTCTAAATCTCCCTGAAGGGAGACTTTAACAGCCCTTAGACCGCATAGACAGGACGGCGCGAAGGGGTTTCTCTAGAGCTACCAGCACTGATTAATACGAAGCTGGGTGCTGGAAATTTTAACCCGAAAAATAATTTTTACAATTATTTGGAAATACCGGAATACCTCCATAGCTTTGGATATATCCAAAACACAAAGGGCTATAGAGTAATCTTCTACTATCAGTAATGCAGACCGCAAGGAATCAGTGAATAGAGTGTCTGCGCGCCTTTTATAATTCGTTTTTACAATCATATTTAGTCAGTAGCTGTATCGGTATTCTGCTTTGCCTTAATACTTAATACGAACTACTCATTACTCAAAAAAATCAGTTGCCTATCAGCACATAGACTCTACTTTTTTAGATCACACCACTTAAAAACAGTACGTCTATGCGCACACCACTCATGACTGACCAGGAGCTGCTCAAGCAGTACCTCGCTGGCAACGAAACGGCTTTCGAACGCCTTGTAGCCCGCCACAAAGACAAGGTCTACACTTCTATCTACATGATGGTGAAAGATGCCTATCTGGCTGAGGATATATTCCAGGAGACATACATCAAAGTGATCGACACGCTGCGCTCGGGCAAGTATAATGACGAGGGCAAATTTATCCAGTGGGTGATGCGTATTGCGTATAACCTGTGCATCGACTACTTCCGCAAGGTAAAGCGCGGCCCCGGCATCGTGACCAGTGAGGGTGACGATATCTTTAAGTACATGAAGTTTGACGAAGTGCCTCATGACGTGCATCTGGATGTGATGAAGGGCGAAAACAAACTGAAAGACCTGATCGAGATGCTGCCGGAGGAGCAAAAAGAAGTGGTGATGCTCCGCCATTATTTCGACTTCAGCTTCAAAGAAATAGCCGAGTACACCAATGTAAGCATCAACACCTCACTGGGCCGTATGCGCTATGCCCTGATCAACCTGCGCAAGCTGATAGAAAAACACAATGTAGATGTGAGCCGCATCAACATAGGGTAAGTCTTTGATTGTTCTCGATAAAGTGCCGCCATCTGTCTGTCAGGTGGCGGCTTTGTTTTTAGTGTATCAGTTCTTGATAAACTTTGAGATGGTCGAGGTGCTATCCTCGTATTTTACATGGGCGATATAAAGGCCTGCAGGTAGTGCTGATGTATTGATGTCCATAGCCCGACTATCTGAGACGGCGGCAGACCGGATCAGGTCGCCTACTGTATTGTAAATCTCTATATCAGCAGCGACAGGCGATGAGATAAAAATATGATCTGTAGCAGGATTGGGATAGATGCGCGCGCTACCTGCGGACTGGTCTTCAATGCCCGTAGCCACCAGCTGGTAGTGATAGCGATGGACATTGTCATACTGGCCGGTGCCCAGCCAGGAATGTTGCGTACTAATGTCCTGATTGCCATAGCTATCATAGCTCCACGTAAATCTGTAGATGGAGTCCCATGCTGAGGTATTGGCATTCCAGCTCAGATTGGCTTGAAATATTTGATTATTATCAGTATCGAATGCCCAGTTGATCCGCGCATCAGGCATACTGTTCCATGCGGATCCACTCCATAGGTAGGAGAGTCTTTGTACCTTATTGCCTGATGGGCTATAGGTAGATATGTATTCAATAGCGTTTATCCAGACATGAGAAGCGCTATCCCACCGGCGGTTGATCCACAGCGTGTCATCTCCCGCAGCATTGAGGAAGAACGTGTCACTGCTGTTAGCTTGCCAGGCGGTGGCTGTTGGTGGCCACACCTCTGTGATGCTGCCGGTGCGGTGATGGGTACTATTATAGCTGTATAGCGTGCGAGTACTGTTTACCCATGCATTGCTTGCCGTATTCCAGGTCTGAACTGTAACCGACTGCTTGTTATTGGCAGCATCATAAGTCGTGGTCCATTGCAAGGAATTCTGATACGAATTTGAAAAGGTGTCGTATTGTTCAAGAACAACGCTCAGTTCAGTGCCCTGAGCATCCAGCGTCCTTGTCATCCTGTTTGAATTGAAAAAAGTCCTAGTAGCATTATTGAGCTGTACCTGGTCAGATTCCGTCCATGCGAATGCACCTGTGGCTGTGAAAGGGGCTGCTGGATCGGCGTATACATAGGTAGCAGAGTCATATGCTACAGGAAGCGAGCTCCCTGCCTGATAGCTGGCAGATGAGATCAACACTTCCTGACTAGCACGCGAGGACTTGTGATGATGGACAGGTGCCCAGGTGGGATCTGTAGTAACAAAAGCACTCTGTGCGGTAGCAGATATCAAGAAAAGACTAAAAATCAGGAGGCAAAAGACTGGCAAGGTTTTCATAAAAACACGTTTTAAAAAGTTATCAAAAACAGAAGAATCTAAAACCGAAGAAAGTGCTTTGGGAGGTAACCTGATGCGTGTTTTCGGTGAGTGGTGCTGTTTTTAAATGTTATTAGCAAAATGTACAGCTTGCATCAAATACATTGGTGACTGTTTATCTCTCCTGCGTCAGTTTGGTGACGCAGAAATCTATCCCTCGGACCATTGTTAAAAGCCTATCTTTAAGATCAGAAACCCCTTTTATGAAGAAAGTACCTATACTTCTCTATGCCATTTTCTTGTCCTTAATATCCATCGCTCAGGCCCCGCCACAAGGCATCAGCTATCAGGCTGTGGTGCGGAATGCGGCCGGCTCTATCGTAGCCAATACACATGTAGCGATCCGCTTTACGATCCACGATCAGACAGCTAGCGGCACGGTGGTCTTTCAGGAGACACACGCGCAGAATACGAATCAGTTTGGCCTTTTCAATGCAGTGATCGGCACCGGCGGTGGCAATCTGGGCAGCGTAGCCTGGGGCAGCGGGCCTAAGTTCCTGCAGGTAGAGGTAGATGTAAACGGTGGCAGCAGCTATACAGACATGGGTACCAATCAGCTGATGAGTGTACCCTATGCACTCTATGCTGGCAATGGCGGCGGTGGCGCTACGGGTGCTACAGGCCCCCGGGGAGTCACGGGTGCCACAGGCGGTATAGGTAGTACAGGACCTACCGGTGCTACCGGTGCTGGTGGTGGCGCCACCGGACCCACAGGGCCGGCGGGAAGTACAGGCGCTGCAGGCGCACAAGGGCCTACAGGTGCTACAGGAAATAATGGCGCGACAGGAGCGCAAGGTAATACCGGTCCTACCGGGCCTACTGGCAATGATGGAGCGACGGGGCAGGCAGGCAGTGCCGGAGCCACGGGTGCTCAAGGTGCCACCGGACCATCTGGTGGTGCTGGCGCCACAGGTGCGCAGGGCATAACCGGACCGACAGGAAATAATGGCATAGATGGAGCCACTGGCCCGACAGGACCAGCCGGGTCAGGCGGAGGAGCCACAGGACCCACCGGAGCTGATGGATCTACAGGACCTACAGGACCCTCTGGCGCAGATGGCGCTACAGGTATCCCGGGCACTACAGGTTCCGCCGGAGCTGATGGCATAGCAGGCCCTACCGGACCGACGGGCACAGGAGGTGGCGCGACTGGAGCCACAGGACCTACTGGTCCTACAGGATCTGGCGGTGGCGCGACAGGGCCTACCGGGCCGTCAGGTATAGATGGTGCGGCGGGTGCTACAGGAGCGCAAGGTGTCACCGGACCTACCGGTGCTGACGGTGTGGCCGGGCCTACCGGAGCGCAGGGTGCTACAGGAGCATCAGGCATAGATGGAATAGCAGGTCCTACCGGACCGACGGGCACGGGAGGAGGAGCGACTGGAGCCACAGGACCTACTGGTCCTACAGGATCTGGCGGCGGCGCTACAGGGCCGACAGGGCCATCAGGTATAGATGGTGCGGCGGGTGTCACAGGAGCGCAAGGTATCACCGGACCTACCGGTGCTGATGGTGTGGCCGGACCTACCGGAGCGCAGGGTGCTACAGGAGCATCAGGCATAGATGGAATAGCAGGCCCCACCGGACCGACGGGCACGGGAGGAGGCGCAACTGGAGCCACAGGACCTACTGGTCCCACAGGATCTGGCGGCGGCGCTACAGGGCCTACCGGACCATCAGGCATAGATGGTGCGGCTGGTGTCACTGGTGCCCAAGGTATCACAGGACCTACTGGTGCTAATGGACTGAACGGAACTACAGGACCATCCGGTGCAGACGGCACAGCAGGACCTACCGGACCCACAGGCGCTACTGGCGTGGGTGGCGGTGCCACAGGACCGACCGGACCATCTGGCAATGACGGCTCGGCTGGTGCTACAGGAGCACAAGGCATAACAGGTCCCACAGGAGCTAATGGAAGTAATGGCGTGACAGGACCATCCGGTGCAGACGGCGCAGCAGGACCTACCGGACCCACAGGTGCTACTGGTGTAGGTGGCGGCGCCACAGGACCCACCGGACCATCTGGCAATGACGGCGCGGCAGGTGCAACCGGCGCGCAAGGTATCACAGGACCTACTGGTGCTAATGGACTGAACGGAACTACAGGACCATCCGGTGCAGATGGCGCAGCGGGACCTACGGGACCCACAGGCGCTACGGGTGTAGGTGGCGGTGCTACAGGACCGACAGGACCATCAGGAGCCGACGGAGCACAAAATGCTTGGGGGTTAAGTGGAAACTCCGGTACTAATTTTAGTAATAATTTTTTAGGAACCTTAGATTCTACTGATTTAGCTATAAGAACGAACAATCTATTACGCATGACAGTGACTGCCGATGGACACGTTTTAATTGGTAGTCCGGATATATATGTTTATCAAAGGCGATTATCTATCAAACAACGAGACTTTTCCGAATGGGGATGGACAGTAACTTCAGAATTGACTACAGGAGGAGGATTTTTATTTGCTCGTCAAACAGCTAATAATGATTATACAATTGGCATTGGTACAGCAGGTGCAGGGCTTTTAAGAATAAATCCAGGGTTTGGTACTGGCGCTAGAACATTATTTGAATCAGGATTGTCTGGTGTGCAGACTTTAGTAGAAATAACCGGTCAACTAAAAATAGTAGATGGGACGGAAGGTCCTAACAAGGTTTTGACGAGTGATCCAAGTGGTTTAGCCTCCTGGCAGCTACTGCCTACCTTGGGAGGGGCTACTGGACCTACCGGACCCACAGGCGCTACTGGTGTAGGTGGGGGTGCCACAGGACCGACTGGACCATCAGGCAATGACGGCTCGGCTGGTGCTACAGGAGCACAAGGCATAACAGGTCCCACAGGAGCTAATGGAAGTAATGGTGTGACAGGACCATCCGGTGCAGACGGCGCAGCAGGACCTACCGGACCCACAGGTGCTACTGGTGTAGGTGGCGGTGCCACAGGACCTACCGGACCATCTGGCAATGACGGCGCAGCGGGTGCTACTGGAGCACAAGGCATAACAGGTCCCACAGGAGCTAATGGAAGTAACGGAGCTACAGGACCATCCGGTGCAGATGGCGCAGCAGGACCTACCGGACCCACAGGCGCTACTGGTGTAGGTGGCGGTGCTACAGGACCCACCGGGCCATCGGGTATAGATGGCGCGGCAGGTACTACCGGCGTGCAAGGTATAACAGGCCCAACTGGTACAAACGGGCTCAACGGAGCGACAGGACCATCCGGTGCAGACGGCGCAGCAGGACCTACCGGACCCACAGGTGCTACGGGTGTAGGTGGCGGTGCCACAGGACCCACCGGACCATCAGGCAATGATGGCGCAGCTGGTGCTACCGGGGCGCAAGGCATAACAGGACCAACGGGTGCGAACGGTACAAACGGCGCTACAGGTCCATCCGGTGCTGATGGCGCAGCGGGATCTACGGGAATACAGGGCATAACCGGACCTACAGGTGCTAATGGTCTCAACGGTACGACTGGCGCAACCGGTGTCGATGGCGCAGTAGGTCCTACGGGACCAACCGGTGCTACTGGTGCAGGTGGCGGGGCGACCGGGCCTACCGGACCTGCTGGTGCAGACGGCGCTACAGGATCCGTAGGTGTACAGGGACCTACAGGTGCCGCCGGGCCTACGGGTTCCGCCGGGACTCAGGGGAGTACCGGGCCTACTGGTGCCAGTGGCCTGGCCGGGGCGACCGGTCCATCCGGTGCGGATGGCGCAGCAGGCGCAGCGGGCCCTACAGGCCCTGCGGGCAGTGCTGGTGCACAGGGGCCGACAGGACCCACGGGTAGTAATGGCAGCAATGGCGCCACAGGACCATCTGGTGCTGACGGTAGCGCCGGACCTACAGGCGCTCAGGGTGCTACCGGACCTACAGGGCCATCAGGGGCAGCCAATGCATGGGGCTTGACTGGAAATAGTGGTACGGTAGCAGGAACAAATTTCCTGGGAACTACGGATAATGTAAACCTGAGCATACGGACAAACAATCTGCCACGCGTCACCGTGCAAGACGATGGCTCAGTAGGTATAGGCATCACTACTACTAATCAGACATATGGATCTGCTCTGCTGGAGCTGGCATCTGAGGGTACGGTGAATAGCGATTTACTGGTACGCAATGCAGTAAACAGTGGAGGTTATGCTCCGGGATTCATCTTCCAGCATGCGCGTGGTACACTGGCCACTCCGCTAGCAGTACAAAGCGGAGACTACCTTGCTGCTTTTCAGGCGCAGGCCTATACGGGTGGCGGGTACGCCACAGTCGGAGGCATAGATTTCTGGGCTGCCGGAGCACCGTCGGGATCCACAGTTCCATCGCGTATGGATCTTTCTACCAGTTCGGGCCGTATTATGTCACTTACAGCTGCCGGGTATGTAGGCATCGGCACTGCTACTCCATCTGTAAAACTGGATATAGAAAACAGCACCACCTCCCCTGCATTCAAACTAGTAGATGGTACAGAGGGTGCTGGCAAAGTACTGACCAGTGATGGCGCAGGCAATGCGAGCTGGCAGACACCGATCGCCTCCGGTGGAGCTACAGGCCCTACGGGGCCTGCGGGAGCAGCCGGGCCTACAGGACCCACAGGCAATGCCGGATCTAATGGCAGCGATGGCGCCACCGGGCCTACCGGAGCCCAGGGTGGGACGGGACCTGCAGGTGCAGCGGGGCCTACAGGTCCATCGGGAGCTGCCAACGCATGGGGCCTGACTGGCAATGCAGGTACGACGCCAGGCACAAACTTCATAGGCACTACAGATGCCCAGCCTATCATATTCAAATCAAGCGTCCAGGTGGGCTATCTGAGCAACAATCAGGTTTTCTTTGGCGCCAATGCGGGTGCAAATAGCACAGCACTCAATGGTACCGGTATAGGCTACGGTGCGCTCGCTACCAATACCGGCGCTATAGGCAATGCTGTAGCCGTAGGCAGCATGGCGCTTAATAACAATACAGGATTTGCAAATAACACGGGCGTGGGCAACTGGGCGCTGGGTACGAACTCCGGAACCAATAATATAGCCTTGGGTACATTTGCGATGCCGTCTAACTCGGGCAGCGGTAATACAGCTGTGGGAGTTTTCAGTATGGGCAACCTGCGGACAGGCAATAATGGTACCGCTGTAGGAAACAGCGCCCTCACCGTAGACACTGCGGGTACCGGCAACTCTGCACTGGGAGCCAGCGCCGACGTGTCTCAAAACAATCTCAGCTATGCCACTGCGATCGGTACCTTTACCATTGTCAATGCCAGTAATAAGATCAGGCTGGGCAATGCCGGCATCATAGTAGAGGGCGGCAGTGCCTATACGGTGTCAGACGGCAGGTTTAAGGATAATGTGCAAGATGATGTACAAGGCATTGACTTTATCATGAGGCTCAAACCTGTGACCTATACCTTTGACCATCTCAGGTACGAGGATCATGTCCGGCAGTTCAATCACAAGGCCCTGCCCGATGATGTGCGCAGCAGGCTACAGGAACTGAGCACAAAGCGCGTGACAGGTTTTATAGCGCAGGATGTGGAGCGTGCTGTAAAAGAATCAGGGTTTACAGGCTTTGATGATGCGGTATACAAACCGACCAATGTGACTGACAACTATTCGCTCAGCTATCAGCAGTTTGTAGTACCACTGGTCAAGGCGGTGCAGGAACAACAAACTATGATAGACAAGCTGCAAAAGAAAAATGAAGAACTGGAAAGGCGGCTGCTGGAATTAGAAAAGAATAATAAATAGCTTAGGCAGCATTTAACCATCAGAGATGAAACACAAGATCGGTACCAAGGAAAAACCAATGGCGCTCAAAACGCCATCGCTCACCTCTGAGTACACCATGCACACAGACGAGAAAGATGGCAGAGAGATACTCGTCTGTACCGTAGGCAAAACAGTGCTGCACTATGACGCCCGCGCCCTGGACGACCTGCACGCCATGCTAAAAAAACATGGCGACTGGATGGAGCTGGGTAGTGCAGATGAGCAGAAGCCAGCCAAGGACGGTACAGTAGAGGCATGGGGACGGTCAGAAGCTAATCCAGTAGGCGGCTGGTATGGGCTGAAGAAAGGACTGCGCGGCCGCTTTGGTATGTATATACCACCACTCATGGAGGCACTGAGCCTGGCAGAGGTGACTCACGACCCTAAGGGGAATAAGATGCGGGCGAAGTAAGATTTACAACTCACTCTTTATCTATGAATGTCCAAGAAGTTTTTAGAGGTATTTCCAAACAACTTTATACTGATTTTGAAATATCTAGGCAAATAAGGCACAATGCTAGCACAGGAGATTTTCGAGAAAATCGACTGAAAGAATTCCTGAAAACAGGAAGGCTGCCTATGCGATATGGAGTTGGGAATGGAGAAATTGTTGGAAAAATAAGCGAGGTATCCAGACAAAGTGATTTAATCATTTTTGACCAGCTCAACAGCATACCTTTGCTTTATGATGAAAAAGTTCAGGTATATCCTATTGACTGCGTTTATGGGATAATTGAGGTGAAATCTCAATTATCTAAAACAAAGTTGATTGAATCTCTTGAAAATATAAAATCCGTAAAGGAGATAACTCCTAGGGATACGGTTGTTCAAAAGAATCTTGGGTTTCAACAATCCTATTTAAGACCGATGCCATTTGGATTTATTTTTGCGTATTCGTTGGGCGATAATTCATTGGAATCGTTGACTATAAACCTCAAAGAATGGGAGGATAAAAACCCGTCACTATTCTGGCCTAATCTCATTTGTGTATTAGGTGCTGGAATCATCTATCACACCGACAAAAAATTTGGCAAAAATATTTTATCGTCAAACATAAACGATAATTGTATTCCCACCTATATCGCTTTTAAAGAAGATGCATTATTTCATTTCTATTCCTATTTGCTTGATTCTTGTAACAGTGTTGTTTTACCAAAACTGGAGTTATCTGATTACTTAAATCCTCCTCAAAAAATAGGCGAATATATCGTCAGCAAGAATTTTCCAGTGAAGCTGGGTCAAATTGAGAGAGGACAGGCCTTTAATGAAGAATTAATTGCAAGAATTGTTAATTGGTGCCAGGCGCAAGGAACTATAACCACCGAAGAAATGTATATGAAAATTCTTGGGCAAGTACCCCAAAATGAAGATCCTGAAACACTAAAAACACCAGTTTATTTTTACAACCCAGAACGGTTGTTAGGTTTCCATGAAGTGTCTGAGCCAATCAAATATGACAAGAATAGAAAACCATACGTTACAGACAAACTTGCAATTCCCTTTGGATTTATAGAAGTCAACCAAGAGACTTATTATTATCCATTTTATTATCTCAACGAGTATCTAAAAAATAGACAATCCTAGATAACAGAAACAGCCGCTTGATCAGCGGCTGTTTCTGTTATAACATATTTGTGCCTCGAGACTATTTAGGTCCGAAGAGGTTTTTAAATTTTTCATTGAGCTGCACAGAGAGGTCATTGAGTGTTCCTTCGATATCTTCGAGTGCCTTCTTGCCCTCAGCCTCCAGGTTCTTAAAGTCATCAGAATCACGTATCTCTTTTGTTTTGGCCTCTACCTGCGTGCGGGTCTCGTTGATGAGGACCTCTGCCTTCTCAGATATTTCGTTGGCCTTGATGTCTGCTATTTTGCCGGCAGTATTGGCCAGTTTCTCCAGCTCGGCCTGCAGGTTTGAGAGGTGCTTCTTGCCGTCATTGAGCAGGTCGTTGATGTTATTGTTGTTTTCCATTTTTAAATCTCTTTAGAGGGTCTAAGGTACTGATTTATGTTTAAAGACGCGCCGGCGGGAGGGAAATTGCAACTGGTCCGAAGCATTCAGCCATTCTGTCATAGGTGGCTGATTGGCATAGTCTTTAGAGACAATAAAAACGATCTGAGTCCGTCCTTATGTACAATCCCGCCCGTCAGTGTGGTCATGTGGAGAGGGCAGGCTGGTTTTATTGGAATTATTTATCAAACTTTGACAAAAATCGAGATACAATAGGTTATGAATTTGAAGGAAGCACAGGACTTTAAGAACTACGCGGTGAAGCATCATGGTATGAGCAGCATGCACCTCGAGAAATATATGAACGCTACCGCCCAGAGCGGCATCCAGAACCTGACACGCACCGTGATCGAGGAGCGCCAGATGCCATTCCGCGAGGTAGACGTATTCAGCCGCCTGATGATGGACCGTATCATATTCCTCGGCACCGAGGTCAATGACTATATCGCGAGCATCATACAGGCGCAGCTCCTCTTTCTGGAGAGCTCTGACGCGCGCTCTGATGTGCAGATCTACATCCACTCCCCTGGCGGTGAGGTATACTCCGGTCTGGGTATCTATGATACCATGCAGTATGTCAATATGGACGTAGCGACCATCTGCACCGGTATGGCGGCCTCTATGGCAGCTGTACTGCTCTGCGCAGGTGAGAAGGGTAAGCGTACCGCGCTGAAGCATGCCCGTGTGATGATACACCAGCCACTGGGCGGCATAGGCGGCAAGACCGCAGATATCCTCATCTCTGTGAATGAGATGAAGAAGATCAAGGACGAGCTGTACGACATCATCTCTGAGCACTCCGGCCAGCCGCTGGATAAAGTGAAGAAGGATAGCGACCGCGACTACTGGATGCGCGCCCAGGAGGCCAAGGAGTACGGCATGATAGATGAAGTGCTGATCCGCAATAATAAAAAAGACTAATTCCAGCCTTTTACAAGGCGTAATAAGTACCCCCTTGAGGTGTCTATCCAACATTTCAGGGGGTATTTCCGTATATTTGTAGTATAATATGAAAAAAGAAGCCGAACAGTCGTGTTCTTTCTGCGGGAGGAAAAAGCGTGAGACTCAGATCCTGATCTCAGGCATAGAGGGTCAGATCTGCGATCAGTGCGTGGCACAGGCCCAGCAGATCATAGATGAGGAACTCTTTCAGAAAGCTAAGAAGTTTCAATATTCGCTGCCTAATGGCGTGAAGCCAAAGGATATCGCTGCCTTTCTGGATCAGTATGTGATAGGCCAGGACGAGGCCAAGAAGTACCTATCTGTAGCGGTGTACAACCACTACAAGAGGCTGAACCAGCGCAAGGATGATGATGTGGAGATAGAAAAGTCTAACATCATCATGGCCGGCCAGACCGGTACCGGCAAGACGCTCCTGGCGCGGACCATAGCCAAATACCTCAATGTGCCTTTTGCCATCGTAGATGCTACGGTATTTACCGAGGCGGGCTATGTGGGCGAGGACGTGGAGAGCATCCTCTCGCGCCTGCTACAGGTATGCAACTATGATGTGAAAGCTGCAGAGCATGGTATCATCTACATAGATGAAATAGATAAGATCAGCCGCAAGAGCGACAATCCGTCTATCACACGTGACGTATCCGGCGAGGGCGTACAGCAGGCCATGCTGAAGCTGCTGGAGGGTACCGAGGTACTCGTGCCACCACAGGGCGGCCGCAAGCACCCCGAGGCCAAGATGGTGAAGGTAGATACGAGCAATATCCTCTTCATCTGCGGCGGCGCATTTGAGGGTATAGACAAGCTGATAGCCCAGCGTATGAATCAGGCCAAGATCGGATTTAAGAAGGGCAAGGATAAGGACAAGGTGGATAACGAGAATTATCTCAAGTATATCAGCCCATCTGACCTGCGCACCTTTGGCCTGATACCGGAGCTGATAGGACGTCTCCCGGTACTGGTACACCTCGATCCACTGGACAAGGAGACACTGCTCTCCATCCTCGTAGAGCCAAAGAATGCACTCGTAAAGCAATACAAGAAGATCTTCAAATCAGAAGGTATAGAGCTGACCTTTACCGATGAGGCCATGGACTATATCGTGACCAAGGCGCTGGAGTTTCAGCTCGGTGCCCGTGGCCTGCGCTCTATCTGCGAGGCCATCATGACGGATGCCATGTTTGAGATGCCATCTCAAAAGGGTGAAAAGCAGTTTGAGATATCTCTGGAGTACGCAGAGGAGAAGATCAATAAGACGAATATCAATAGGCTGAAAGTGGCGTAAAGTGCTTTCTAAATAATAATTGAAGCCCTTCCGTTTGGAGGGGCTTTTTTTCTGTTCGCTTACTGGTAGGAGCAGGTCGCGACCTGCCCCACAGAGCGTGATGCAATGCTCGCTATAGAAGCAATAATTAGTTGGTATTATTGCTATCCCTTTTAAAAGCTACTACATGACTACCATCCGCAAAGCACAACTATCAGACGCGCCACATATCCTGGGCCTCATCCGCGAGCTGGCACTCTTTGAGAAAGCGCCGGAAGCCGTATGGAACACTGAAGCAGAGATAATCGAAGAAGGCTTTGGTGAGCATCCGTATTTTTACGCCTTTGTAGCAGAGGCCGCCGATGGTGAGATAGTGGGCATGGCCGTCTATCATTGGGCCTACTCCACGTGGAAGGGGAAATACATGTTTCTGGATGACCTCTATGTGAAAGAAAAAGTGCGGGGCCACGGTATTGGAAAGCAACTACTGGATGCATTTCTGGCGGATGCAAAGGAGCGCGGCGCCAATCTGGTGAAATGGCAAGTACTGCACTGGAATGAACCGGCGATCAATTTCTACAAGAAGTACGAAGTACTGATGGACAATGAGTGGATAGACTGCAAGATCATCTATAGAAATCAGTAATAACTACCCCAATAACAGGAACGCATTGAAACAAGAAACAGGGAAGTTTAAGCAACTGGATGCTTTGCGGTTTTTCGCAGTGCTGCCGGTATTATTTGTGCACTGGGGAGCTGATCATTCCTTCATATTGGGGAAAGTAGTGACCGGCGATAGAGGTGTTCAAATGTTCTTTGTGATCAGCGGTTTCCTAATCACGCTTGGTCTGCTAGGATCACGCCGGAGCAGCCAGTCTACAGCCATATCTTTGTCCAGGTTCTATATACGCCGGTCACTTAGGATATTCCCCATTTACTATCTTACGATCCTGGCTATAAAGCTCCTGGATCCGTCCAAGATGGGAGATAACCTATGGTGGAATGTGTTTTATGTCAGTAATTTCTATAGCATCCACTATGAAAAATGGGGTGGAGCGGGGCACCTCTGGTCACTGGCAGTAGAGGAGCAGTTTTATCTGATCTGGCCATTTATTATCCTCTTTGTATCAGACAGGCTGCTGCCATATGTTATAGTTTTCGCTATCATACTGAGCGAAGCAACGAAACAATATTGGGCATTAGCGGATTATCCCTGGTGGTATGGCTATATGCACCCTTTAGCAGCTTTGGATTTTCTGGCTGTGGGTGCGCTGCTGTCATACTTTTATAGTTTTCATAGGGATCGGCTTCATGAACTCCTTTATAAACCATATGCAGGCCTGGCCGTCTTTGCCATAGCTATAGCCGGTAGCCTGGCCAAACAGATACCCTATTTCATCCTGGACGGTCTCTGCTATGCGCTGCTGTGTGCCTGGATCATTGGCAGAGCGGTGTTTTCATTTGATGGAGTGGCGGGATATATTCTTGACAATAGGTTTCTGAGATACATCGGCACCATCAGTTATTGCATCTATCTCATTCACCCCTTCATACCCGATGTACTCCAAAGAGCAGGCGTACAGTTTCCGCCACATTCACACTTTGCCATATTATTTATGGTGACCATAGCCCTCGCCTCGGTCAGCTGGTACACATTTGAAAGGCAGATTTTAAAGCTGAAAGACAGGTTTGAATAGGTATCATCCGCAGTTTCATAGATTATAATTTTTTCGCTTTTAAATATTCGCTATTACGACTTAATTTGCGTACATGCAGGTTTATAAGTTTGGCGGCGCATCGGTGAAGGATGCTCCCGCAGTCAGGAATGTAGCGGCGATACTCCGTGAGTACCACTCTAAAGAAAAAGTAGTAGTGATCTCTGCTATGGGTAAGACTACTAACGATCTGGAGAAGGTAGTCAATCTCTATGATGCAAAGGATGCCGCATGGCAGGCTGCGCTGGATGGTGTATATGACAAGCACCTGCCCATCATCCATGAGCTTTTTGATGGCAAAAGCGAATCGGCAGAAGCTACAGTCAAAGCACTGATCGAAAAAGTGCGCACCTTTCTGCTGGCCAATCAGACACACAACTATAACTTTATCTACGATCAGGTAGTATCACTGGGCGAGTATATCTCTACAGCCATCGTGAGCGCCTACTGCAATGCACAAGGCATCACCAATCATTTCCTCGATGCCAAGGAGTGCATCCACACTGACAATGCCTATACCGAGGGCAAGATAGACTGGAAGAAAACCGAGAAAGCGATACAAACCGTGATACCGGTACTGACCAAGGATGCCTTTGTGATCACCCAAGGCTTTGTGGGCTGTACGCCGGAGGGATTCACTACTACATTGGGACGCGAGGGTTCTGACTATACCGCCGCTATCTTCTCCTTCTGCCTGGATGCCGAGCGCATGACCGTGTGGAAGGACGTAGCAGGCGTGATGAATGGCGACCCTAAGGAGTTTCCCGATGCGCAATTTCTCAGCGAGATCAGCTACCTCGAGGCCATAGAGATGACCTACTATGGTGCCAGCGTGATCCACCCCAAGACGATCAAGCCGCTACAGAATAAGAATATCCCGCTGGAGGTGCGCTCCTTTGTGGACTCTACCAAACGAGGCAGCGTGATATCGGCCACTGCCAATACGAGCTTCCTGCCACCGGTCATCATCCTGAAGCGTGAACAGACGCTCCTCTCCTTCTCGGCAAAGGATTTTTCCTTTATCGCAGAAGACCACTTGTCCAAAGTATTCTCAGTATTTGCCGCACACCGCCTGCGTATCAATATGATGCAGAACGCAGCGATCAGCTTCTCCATCTGCGTGGATACCAAGAAGGAGAAGATAGAAAACATCATAGAGGAGCTGCAAGATGACTTTCAGATAGTGCGCAATGAGAAGCTGACACTGCTCACCATACGCCACTACAATACAGGCATCATAGACCGGCTCACAAAGGATAAAGATATCCTGCTGCGCCAGATCTCCCGCCAGACCATACAGGTACTGCTCAGGGAGTGATCAGCGTAGCTGTCGTGCTATATAGTGCGCCACAGAGTCACTCAGTATCGCAGCACCGTCAGCATTGAGGTGTTCGTCTTCTATCCAGTTGCCCTTATTATCATAAAAGCTATCTGGCATCAGGTAGACATCTGCTAGCCCGCGATAGTAAGCCAGCTCTCGTGGTTTGTGCCACGGATAGCCATAGTTGGGTATATAGAGCAAGACGACCTTTGTATGTACCTCTCTGGCCATTTGCATGATCTCAGACATATAGGCCTTAGGGTATCTGAGCATCAGGCTGTCTAGCCACGCAGCACGTGGCTGGCTGTAGTAGCGCTCCCAGCGGCGGAGCGCTCCCTGATAGAGTACTGCAGTATCTGCTATGCCTTGCTGCCGGTATATGCCCAGCGAAGGGGCTTCATATTCTCCATCACACTCCCTACCCGTCATCTCATCACGCAGGTAGTTTAATCTGACATTGAATGCAGCAGCCAGATCCTTGAAATATTGCACATCTACCGGTGACTGCGGGAGCAACACATCTCCTATCTCTGCTCTATATCCGAAATCGGGATGGCTAAGATCTGGCTCTTCCTGCTTCACCTCCAGCACTATCAGCTTGGGATGTCTTTTCGTCTTCAGGAGATCCTTTATGACCACATAGTCCATGTTGCGTCCCACGCGGCAGATAGCGAGATTAGCTACTCTGGCATGCATACCTTGCTGCCTCAGGACACTGTTTACTATAGAATCGCTCACACCACACATCGTATGCGAAGTCCCTATAAAAGCGATGTCGATAGGTGTGGTATCTTCGTATAGGCGATGGTAGATATAGTTAGACTTGGCAGCGCAGTCATTTCTCACAAAGGCATACTGGTATCGCTTACTCACCGGCCACAGGAGGATAGCCGCAGGTATCAGAGATGCCAGCGCGACGAATACAAATGTCTTTATCAAGAACCTCTTCACCGTCAGAATTTAAAATAGATAAAAACCGGGGCACTGTCTTTGAATCCCCAAAATATGATGAGTATCACTAACACCAGATAAGAGCTACGCCTGGCCAAGGTCGGCATCCTGTTCATAACCAGATCAAATGTCTCTTTACGCATCAGCCACTCCAAAATGCAGAAGAGAATAAAAACGCAGAGGAAATATACCGCAAACAACTCCGTATGATAGGTAGCGCGCATCAGCGCTGATATACTTTCGCCGCCAGCTGGTCTCGTAGCGGTATGATACAGCATTTGTAGTGCCTCCTGCAGGGTACGCGCACGAAAGAAAACCCATGCGATACAAACAATAATAAAGGTCAGCACCCTGCGAGCATTCCTGCTGATAAAGGACTCAGGTGCGCCCGGCATGAGCTCCTCCACTGCCAGAAAAAGCCAATGTATGAATCCCCATATCACAAACGTCCACTGTGCGCCATGCCATAAACCAGATAAAATGAAAGTGACAAACAGGTTATATATCCTGCGCGGCGTGCTGACCTTATTGCCGCCGAGTGGGATATAGACATAGTCGCGAAACCAGGTAGACAGAGAAATATGCCACCTTCTCCAGAATTCACGGAGAGTGATAGAAAAATAGGGTGCGCGGAAATTCTCCATTAATTCAAAGCCAAACAGCCGCGCAGTGCCAAGTGCGATATCTGAATAACCGGAAAAATCACAGTATATCTGAAAAGTGAATGCCAGGATGCCTATTGCAGACGATATACCATGAAATGCTCCTGCTTGATCAAAGACCTGATCTGCCAGTATAGCAAGATTATCAGCTATCACCATCTTTTTGAAAAGGCCATAAAGGATACGTCGCACACCCATCACTGCCCGGTGATAGTCAAACTCCCGCTGCCGGGCAAACTGGGGCAACATGTGAGGCGCGCGCTCTATAGGCCCCGCTACCAGCTGCGGGAAGAAACTCACAAAAGCAAGAAAGTCTATCAGGTTTTCAGAGCCTTTCATCTTGCGCTGATACACATCTATGGTATAGCTAAGTGACTGAAAAGTATAGAAGCTGATACCCACCGGCAGTAAGACTTTGATGGTCACAAAGTCTGCTCTCCAGCCACATGCAGTCATGAGCTCACGTGCCGAATCCGCAAAGAAGTTAAAATACTTGAAGAAGAATAAGACAGATAGATTAGATACCAGCGTGACCCCGAGGAGCAGTCGGCGGTGTATTGGATTTTCTGACCGGTTGAGCCTATAGCCCACACTGAAATCTACAAGTGAGGTGAATGCCAGTAAGATCAAAAAGCGCCAATCCCACCATCCATAAAAGAAATAACTGGCCGCTATCAGGAATGCGTTTTGCCATCTGACGCTACGCCTGGATATGAACCAATAGCCGCAGAAGACCAACGGCAAAAAAAAGGCAAATGCTATCGAATTGAATACCATCCGGCATGAATCTAACTAATTTCCGGCCATGATAGCCAGACAGGGCAAACCTTGTTATAGCAATGGTTTTCAAAATTTTCTGAGGCTATCTTCGAACCTTTTCCGCACCGCTGCGTATAAGAAAGCATACCCCCTATAACTCTCCCGAGATATCACCCTTGATAGAAGAATTTTATTAACTGTAGGCCGTATGGCCGCAAAAAGTATTACAATGGGTGCTGCTAAAAGAATAGAGACAAACGACCTGCTGAAGGTGACTTTTAAAAACGAAACAAATTCACACACACAGGAGAGGATCAAAATGAAAGACCAGAAACTATATATGGCGATGCTGATGGGCAATAACTATTACAATAATGTCCGCATCATATTCAATACGGAAGAAGGCCAGAGCGAGATCGTATCACGCGTGTGGGCCCGTACCGATAAGTTTATCGTGCTGCGCGGTGGTGTCTTCATCCCGATCAACTCTGTAGTAGACATCATACTCGACTAAAGACTTTTCATTAGCAAGTATAAAAAAAGCGGCTACTCAGCCGCTTTTTTGTTTTCGTATCTTCTGAGTGATCAGATGAAGATCCTCATAGGCTCCTCCAGCATCTGCTTCAGCGTCTGCATAAATTTGGCGCCTACAGCTCCATCTACAGCGCGGTGATCAGATGAGAGCGTGAGCTTCATCATATTGCCTACCTTGATCTCACCATTTACCACTATCGGTGTCTGGCGTATGGCACCTACTGCCAGGATGCAGGCATTAGGCTCATTGATGATCGCTGTGAACTCCTCTATGCCAAACATACCCAGGTTAGAGATGGTAAAGGTGCTGCCTTCCATGTCTGCCGGGAGCAGTTTCTTGCTCTTGGCCTTCTCGCCCCATGCCTTCGCCTCGGCTGCTATATCAGAGATGCTCTTATTATTCGCAAACTTAATGACTGGCACCAGCAGGCCCTCGTCTACAGCCACCGCCATACCGATATGGATGTGGCTATAGCGGCGGATCGTATCTCCGAGCCATGAGCTATTCACAGCCGGATGCTGGCGCAGGCTCAGGGCCACCGCCTTGATCACAAAGTCATTAAAAGAGACCTTGGCAGGCAGCAGATTATTCAGCTCTGTGCGCAGGGCCACGGCCTTGTCCATATTGACATCTACGGAGAGGTAGAAGTGCGGATTGTCATTCTTGGATTGCGTCAGGCGCTTAGCTATGCTCTTGCGCATCTGAGATACCTTGGTATCAGTATAAGATTCCTGGCCGGTATATACACTGGCCGCCGGTGCCGCTACTGCAGGAGTGGCACTCACATTCTCCAGGTCTTTCTTTACTATACGCCCTTCCTCTCCTGAGCCACTTACCTTAGCGAGGTCTATACCTTTTTCTTTTGCTATCGCCTTGGCCAGTGGAGATGCTTTCACACGACCGTCCTCCGGTGTGACCGTCGGTGCAGTAGCCGAAGGCTGCTGTACCGATGCGGCAGTAGTGGCCTGCTGTGCAGGCGTTTTGCTCTCAGCGGCCTGCTGTGATGGTGCGTCGGTCTTTTCTTCCTTCTTAGGGGCAGAGGCACCTGCATCACTGAGCAGTGCGGAGAAGTCTTCTCCCGGTTTGCCCACTATGGCCACCAGCGAGTTGAGAGGCAGTGTATCGCCCTTCTTTACTGCTATGTGCAGTATCGTGCCATTGTAATATGACTCCAGCGGGAGTGTCGCCTTGTCTGTCTCTATATCGGCTACTGCGTCGCCTACCTTTACGGTATCGCCTACCTTCACATTGATCTCCGCCACAAATCCTTCCTCCATTGTGTCCGTCATACGGCCTAGTCTGATAGCTTCTGCCATGTCTGCTTATTTGTATTCAAAAGTATTGATTTTTCCCAAACCCCCACCCTCCTGCTATATAGTAAAAAGCCCCTGCCTTTTCGGGGCAAGGGCTGAAGGAGAGAGATCAAATCGTATTCTTACTTCACAGCCAGCCTGATAGCGGCGTGTGCGGACTCTGTTGTCACATTGATGATGTATACACCTGTGCTCAGGTCAGCAGTTTCAAATTTGAAAGCATACTTGCCTGCAGCTACATTTTTCTCGTCGAGGATCGTTTTCACCTGCTGGCCCATCATATCGTAGATAGTGATGTTCAGATCTGAGTTTGCAGCCAGCGCGTATCCGAGTACGGCTTCGTTCTGAGCCGGGTTTGGAGATACCTGCAGGTAGAGTTTCTCTTCATTATAGTTAGCGATACCAGTAGAGGCAGAGCGGCTATCGTAGTCTGTGTTATTCGGATCCCAGTTGGTCCATCCTGCTGTCCACTTGGCGGTATTGTAGTTCTGCGCGCCGATGTGATTCTCCGGGGTAAAGAAGCTGCTGCTCAGTTTGCTGCTGGTCAGGTTTGGCAGTAGGTTAGGAGCATTGTAGTTGATGAAAAGGCCAGTGGTATCCGTATTGATCGGCTTGGTAGGATCATATGGATACAGTTTGCCATTGCTGAATGGGTCCAGTGTACCACCCGCGGTCACATATGATGGGAGGGCTGTAGAGTTGTATGATATAGGAGACGTGCTGGTCGGAGTGAAATCCGGATTAGTGAGGTTAAATGGATTCTGGATACGCAGGCCATTTTGCTCATTTGCATAGATCTTATCTTTATTAGCTGCATCCTTGATAAATGCCCAGGGGCCGGACCATGGTGCGAAAGAAAATATGCCGCTACCTGTAGTATCAGGGCTGGCCAGGTTGGTAGGGGTCAGAGAGCGGGCTCCGTTATATACCAGCACTACTTCTTTGCCACCACCTACGCCATTTGTCTGGATACCAGCTATCGCATTATTCTTAAACTCTGCTGCGCCGCTCACCAGGTTTGCGATAGTAGAGCCAAATGCGGTAGAGTCAGACTCATCGATCAGCAGGCCGGCAGGATATCCTACCACTACGCTATTCAGCAGGCTCATAGAGCTGCCGCGGCGCATGTGCACACCAGCTACAAACTGCGGATCATATGCAGTAGAGCCAGGCTGCACCAGCGGGCCTACTACCGTATAGTTTGTAAACACCGGATGTGTAGGCATCACATCACCATTCAGGCCGGTGTGGGTACCATTCTGGTAGCTGTCAGACTCCCATGCCTTTGAGCCGGAGTTGTCAGCCGCATATGGATCGCGCAGAGAGATACCATACTGATTGTAGCCTGCATAGCCACAGTCATTGTCAAAGTCATCATCCCATGTACCCAGTGCCACGAGGTACTTGGTATTCACATTGCCACCAAACCACTCATAGGAGTCATCGCCGGAGTATGACACCTGTATGTGGTCTATCTGTGTAGCATCACCTACAGAGCAGAAGGTAAGGCCATTCACCTCATTGTTTGGAGAGAAGGCGATACCCGGAAACTCGATACGTACATAGTGCATCTCGCCGGAGTTGTCATGAGGATCTGTGCCGCCGTAGAGTGAGCGAGGACCGCCCTCTACCTGCGCCGTACCTGAGGCCCAGTTGTTGGGAGATTTGCCACAGAGTATCACGCCACCCCAGTCGCCGTATGAGCGGTTTCCTATAGCTTCATTAGATGTAAACACGATCGGCTGAGCGGCAGTACCCATCGCCATGATCTTAGCGCCACGCTCTACTATGAGCGCACCTTTGGTCTGCTTGTCACCGCGTATCACCGTACCCGGATCTATGGTCAGCGTATGACCATTGGTCACATATACGTATCCTTTCAGCAGGTACTGGCGGTCATTGGTCCAGTGTGTATCTGTAGCGATGCTATCCTGTACCGTCACCTTGGTAAATGACTGCGCAGACACTGCACCGGTCAGTCCGAGCGCCATCAGGCAGGTAGTGAGTTTCTGATAAATGTTTTTCATTATGCTTAGTTTTGTGCCGGCAAAAGTCCCGTGTAGATGTTATCAAATGTTTACCGCCCGATTAAGATTAGGTGCAGCGCTGCACAGTTATACACACGCTATACCTAGCTATCAGGCGCGCCACGGCTGATCCAGCTGCGTATCAGAGAGATGGATGAATCAGGCATCCTATATGATGGCGGCATTACCAAAACACCTGATCCATGTGCTATGGCCCTCATAAATTTAGACCCGTACACACTATCATTATGATAGTAGTAGGTGAGATAGTTTTTCAGCTGAGAGAAGTCTTCTATATCAAAGCCCAGGCTGCCATGTGCCGTAGCTGAATCTGAGTGGCATCCATAGCAGTGTACCTCAAAGATCGGCCGGATACAACTATGATAGCCCGGCGAGGTACTATCACATACTATATGCACTGGCTGCAGGACTATCGCTCTGTCTCTGGTACAGCCTGCCGCCACCATCAGGCCACACAGCAGTATGACCACAGCCGCACGCATCAGAACCGCGCCCTGACTCCTACAGAGTAGTACCTGTTCATCACATAGCTGCGGATGTCGCGGTCCAGTCCATGCTTTGTATCAAACTTACCATTGCGGTCTATATCCAGTACCAGACGCGATGGCTGGCCCACTATATCCTGTATGGCTACCATAAAGGTCAGGTGCTTCAGGATAGTATAGGACAAAGTAAGATCCAGGCTGTGCTTAGGCATCTCTCCTATATTCGGATAAAACTTATTGCCTATGGCATAGATGCGTGGGCCTGATACATTGTACAGCAGCGACGCCTGCAGGCCTATACTGTCATTCTGATAGTAGATACCGGCATTGACTATATATGGCGACTGGCCCTGCAGCTGTGTAGTACGACTCAGAGATGGCAGGTCAGGCAGGTAGAGGCGTGAGTAAATGTAGGCAGCATTAAATACGAGGTTGAAATCTGCCATCACGTTGTGGCGGGTATCGAGGTCATAACTCTCCAGGCCTTTGTGGCGTGAGGACTGCAGGAAGCCGAGGTTCTTGCGTATGTCCACCTCCACGCCTCCTGTATATGCATGGTCACCATTGATATAGGTGAAACCCTTGCTATCCGTACCACCCGTAGGCGTGATCACCTGCTGGATAGGATCCTTAAAGTATTTGAAGAATCCGCCCACATGCACCATATCTCCGGGAGATGGATAGTACTCATAGCGCAGGTCCACATTCTGTATCTTGGCTACATTTAGCACTGTACCATTAGGTGAAAACACCGTAGGGAACAAGGAGCCATAGTTGCCCGCGCTCATCTGGAAGTCGTAGAAGTAAAACGGAGACCACTCGCGAAACTCCGGCCTGTTCACCGTCATGCCGTAGGCCGCTCGCATCAGCATATTTTTGTGCACGTTAAAGGCCGCATTGAGCGATGGCAGTACAAAGTGCGTCACGATGCTCGGACTCACACTATCCAGGTTCACATGGCTCTGCAGGGATTGCTTATTGTACTCATGGCGCACGCCCACTATGATCTTCACGATATTCCTGACAGGGAAAACAAAATTGACGTAGGTAGCTACCTGCAGGTTCTGCGCCTTGTAGGCATCTGACGGACTGGTTATCTCATCCAGGCGGAAGTTGGTCGGCTCGCCTACTGCTGTGGGGTCAAAGATGCTAGCCAGCGGCTGCTCCAGCAGGTGTTGCGCCGTAGCGCTCGGCTTGATAGTATAGCCTATCAGCCTTGCCGCAAAACTGCGCATCTTGTACTCTACATAGTTGCCTGCAGAGAGCTCGAAGCTGTAGCCGCGTGTCTTGACTTGCTGCCTGATACCGTGATTGAAAGAAAAGACGTGCTCCTTCAGGTCCGAATAGAATCGCCCGCCGCCATTCACAGGGTCCACCACGTTTGCGATCTGCGCTTTGTATACCGAGTCAAATGGATTGTACGCAAACTTGATTCGCTTAAAATCAGGCTCCTTGCGGGCACTGTAGGCATAGCTCAGGTTCCAGTTGTAGACTGTCGCCTCATTATTAAAGTTGTGCCCGCCGGCCAGCTGTGTCAGCGCAGTGGTGCGCTGCTGATAATACTCTGCATAGAAGCGCTCATTCTTACCATTAAAGGTATCATTGCGTAGGGTGGTCTGAGAGACGCCCATCTGGTTTAGCAGCGCCTTGATCTCTATCTGATGCCCGCCCCACTTGAATGCCATATTCTCCATGATACCGGCATATACCGTGCGGGTACTCACCGTATCAGACTGATCCATATTCTTGCCCACAGAGTCATAGTCGGCCCGCTTTACCAGGTAGGTAGACTGCGTATTGGTATAGGTGATCGCTGTCGTATTGCCAAACTGGAATTTGCCCTTTTTCACCACGCGCTGCAGCGTAAAGGCCGCACGCTGGTCGGGTATAGCTTGCCCCCTGCTGATGCCCCAGTCATTCCTGAATCCTTTGGTGATGGAGCTGATATTAGGATCATTTTTCTGAATATACGATGGCGTACCGCCCGGCATATTTCTGTATCCGTTATCAAATCCGAGCATATCCGTCTTGCTGCCTGCTGTGCTGTAGAAAGGCTGAAAAGTACTGCCCTCACGAAAAGAGGTCGTGTAGCTCACCGTCACGGAGTTTTTCTCCGGCATAGCAGGCGTGTATATCTTCACCATGCCTCCGGCAAAATCTCCCGGCAGCTCGGCAGATGGCGTCTTGTAGATCAGGATGCGCTCTATCATGCCACTCGGTATCACATCAAAGGAGAAGGCCCTCCTGTCTGCCTCTGAGCTGGGCGCACCCGCATCATTGAGGAAAACATTATTGTACCTGTCACTCAGCCCGCGTATATTGATGAAGCGGCCATCTATGATCGTCACACCGGGTATGCGCTTCACCACATCCGCTGCACTGCGGTCCTGCGTCTTTTGTATCTGTGCAGATGAGATGCCGCTTACGATGCTGTTGGCCTTGCGTATCTCCATATTCACGGCGTTCTCCGTATTCCTGCGGCGTACCTCCTGCACGGTCACTTCTTTGATCTTCTGGGCCTCAGGCTCCAGCGCTACATCCTTGGTATTGGCCCCATCTGAGATCAGCAGCTCCTGTGTGATGGTAGTGTAGGATACATAGCTGATCCTGATCACATGCCTGCCGGCAGGTATGTTTTCTATCGTGTAGTTGCCATCATAGTCTGTCTGCGCAGCATAGGTAGTATTGCTGTCTATCATCACTATGGCGCCTATCACAGCCTGCTTCTTGTCATCTATGATATGGCCGGAGAGTGTGCCTGCCGCCAGGGCATGGATGGTGCAGCTACAGAGCAGGACCAGTGCGAGTATCGATCTTCTTAGCATATCAGGTAGATTATTGGCCGCGAAAATATTCCCCGCAAAAGGCCAAATCGTTTCGGGAAGGTTAAGCAATCATTAACACGGGAGATATGCACATTATATGGTCAGGCTACGCACATTTATTAATCTTATGTTATGAAAGATGCATCATTCTCTGAGGCTGATTTTCATGAGATCTGTGACCGGCTGGGGCAGATGGACCATGACCTGGGCGGCATCATACGCCGGCATGGCTACCCGCCGCTGTGGTCACGCCGGGAGGGCTTTGCTACGCTGGTGCATATCATACTGGAGCAGCAGGTGTCCCTGGCCTCTGCGCGCGCCGCACTGGATAAACTGGTAGAAAAAATAGGCGCCATCACTCCGCAGAAAATACTGGCACTCACAGATGAAGAATTGAAAGCCTGCTACTTCAGCCGGCAGAAAATGATCTACGTACGCGACCTCGCCGCGCATGTGATGGATGGGCGCCTGCAGCTGGATTCATTTCACCGACTGTCCAATGAGGAGATACACCGCGAGCTGACCGCCGTGAAAGGCATAGGCCGGTGGACCGCAGATGTATACCTCATGATGGTATTGCACAGGTGTGACCTCTTTCCGCTGGGAGATATAGCGCTGGTCAATAGTATGAAAACTGTAAAGCAACTCCCGGCCACCACCAGCCGTGAGGCACTGGCGCTCATGGCCAATAACTGGCAGCCCTACCGCACGGTGGCCGCCTTCCTGCTATGGCATGCTTATATCATACAGCGGGGGATGACAGTAGCAGCATATCTGTGATATGGTTTTATTCGGATAAAAACAGCAACTTTACATAGCTAAACCAGCCTCCTCTATGAAGAAAATAGTCCTCCTCATCGCCATCGTCTCTATGGCTACGCATGCCTTCAGCATCAGCGACAAGGTAAAACTCGGGCTCTTTGCGGCGCCCGGTGCCTCCTGGATGAAGCCTATGGGCAAAGACATCGATAAAGGGGTCGCAGGCTTTGGCATGACCTATGGCCTCAAAGTAGAGTACTACTTCAAGGATCAGAACTATGCCCTCGCCACCGGCCTCTATGGTGGTATGGATATGGGTGGTGTGCGTGGTCGTGACACCTTCACCGTGCTCTCTGGCGGCAAGTCTGTGCTGGAGCGCTACAAGACCAACTATGTCATGCTCCCGCTCTACCTGAAGCTCAAGACCAATGCCTTTAAAGATAAGTTCATCCTCTTTGGTGAGCTGGGTGGCTCTTTTGTTTTCAATGTCACTGCCCGGGCCAACTATAGTGATGGAGTGAATACCGCCGGCATACCATCCTCAGTAGTGAGCATCGCCAAAGAGAACGTCCTGCAAAATGGCAATGAAGTGCAGAAACTGATACCGGATTTCCGCTATCAGGTATTTGACTTCCGCCTCAGCGTAGGAGGTGGCATGGAATATGTGATCAATGATAAGACATCTGTCTTCTTCGCCCTGCATTATCACAATGGCTTTGTAAACCAGATGAAGGATACCTCTGTGAACCCCAAGAAAGACGCCGTAGTAGTGCGCAATGTGCTCCTGAGCATAGGCGCTATGTTTTAATGATAGTATATGAAAGTAGGACTCGCCCAGCTCAATATCCATGTGGGCAATTTCCGTGCAAATACGGACAAGATCATAGCAGCCATCAAGACAGCAGAAGCACAGGGTGCGGAGCTGGTTGTGTTTAGCGAGCTGGGAGTCTGTGGCTACCCATCGCGCGATTTTCTGGAGTTTGACGACTATATAGACAAATGCCGCGAGGCAGTAGAGGAGATAGCCCTGCACACCGGCACCGTGGCGGCAGTAGTAGGTGCCCCCGCGCGCAATCCGCGCATAGAAGGCAAAGACCTCTTCAACTCAGCCTGGTTTCTGTATGAGGGCAAGGTTCAAAAAGTGATCCACAAGACGCTGCTGCCTACCTATGACATCTTTGATGAATACAGGTATTTCGAGCCTAATACTGTTTTTGAATTAGTAGCATTCAAAGGCCGCAAACTGGCCATCACCATCTGTGAGGACATCTGGAATGTGGGCAATGAAAACCCGCTCTACGTAGCCTGCCCGATGGATGAGCTGATCAAACTGAAGCCGGACCTGATGGTCAATCTCTCAGCCTCCCCCTTCAGCTATAAGCAATATCATGAACGGATGAACACCGTACGCTCCAACTGCGAGCGGTACAAACTGCCCATGGTCTATGTCAATCAGGTAGGCGCGCAGACGGAGCTGATATTTGACGGTGGCTCTGTGGTAGTGGGCGCAGGTGGCGAGCTGGTGGCCCAGTTGCCATTCTTTGCAGAAGGGGTAAGTGTAGTAGAGGTAGATGATGTACAAAGCCCTGCACAGTTTGAACTGCCTGCCCCTATAGCACTCATACATGATGCACTGGTCCTGGGCATCCGTGATTACTTTGCCAAGCTGGGCTTCAAGAAGGCCATACTCGGCCTCAGTGGCGGTATAGACTCCGCACTGGTACTATGCCTGGCCGCAGAGGCGCTGGGCAGAGACAATGTGCTCTCTGTGCTGCTGCCATCGGCCTACTCCAGCGGCCACTCTGTAGATGACTCGTTGGTACTGGTCAAAAACCTCGGCTCCCCGCATGAGATCATAGGGATAGAAGAGCCGTTTCAGACCTACCTGAAGACACTGCATCCATTCTTCCAAGACCTGCCGCCCAATGTGGCAGAAGAAAACCTCCAGGCACGTGTGCGCGGCACCCTGCTCATGGCCATGAGCAATAAATTTGGCTACATACTGCTCAATACGACCAATAAGAGTGAAGCTGCCGTAGGCTACGGCACGCTCTATGGCGATATGTGCGGTGGCCTGGCTGTGCTGGGAGATGTCTACAAAACACAGGTGTACGAGCTGGCCCGCTATATCAATAGGAATGGGGAAGTGATACCCGAGAATATCATCACCAAAGCGCCAAGTGCAGAGCTGCGCCCTGGCCAGAAGGACTCCGACTCCCTCCCCGAATACGATATACTGGATAAAGTGCTGTACCAATACATAGAGCTGCGCCAGGGACCTAAAGAACTCGTCGCACAAGGTTTTGACAAGGCGCTCGTGGACCGCATCCTGCGCATGGTCAATATGAATGAGTGGAAGCGCTACCAGGCACCACCTATCCTGCGCGTATCGCCCAAGGCCTTTGGTATGGGGCGCCGTATGCCTATAGAGGGCCGATATCTCGGCTGATCATCGTTACTTAGGCAGCGCCTTCATCAGCTTTTCAAAACTGGCATCGCTCTTTAGCTCCTGCTTTACTTTGAAGAATAGTCCCTTATTCACCACCCGCGTATAGGCCGCAGCAGCCAGGTCTATCTTGCGCTCATCAGTATACAGCAGGTGCAGTATACCTGTGAGCTCATTTACCGTGATACAGTTAGACGCTATGATCTGGCGGGCCGTGGTCATACGGCCATCCTCATCTGCACTGGCAGAGATAGCAGACAGCGCCTCCCTGTAGTCGGCATCCGTCAGGGTAGAGTCTTTGCATATTTTCTCCGGGGTAGCGGGCAGGCTCTGTGGTGCAGCCGCTGCTTCTTGCTTTTGCTTATTGGCCTTGCGCTGCTGCACCGCAGCCTCTATAGATCCGGGAAACGGCTTCGGCTCCGGTCTGGTCGGATCTATCCATACTGGCCAGACGGTCTGAGCTATGAAGCTGAGTACCATCTCGCCTTTCTTATTGCGCCTGAGCTCATAGAGTGCGTCTACAGAGCGCCCGGTGGCATCGGTCATCTGGAGGCTCTTCTTATCTATCGCCTTCAGCGTACTATCCTCAAACTCGATCCGCAGGTGGTAAAACTCCCGCGTCAGGTTCAGCACACGCACGCTGTCTGAGGGCTGCAGATTTCGCCGCTCGCCATCCAGGTATACCGTAAAGCGGTAGTGCGCACGGCTGTAGATGGTCAGGTGCGAGAGGCGCGAGCCGGCAGCAGCCTGAGCCACGAGCAGCAGCAGCGTAAAAGCAAGATATCTCATGTACTGCGGCGAAAGTAGCACAAAGACAGGGAAATGAATCAAACGCTGTCTATGGCTATCAAAATCTGTTAAGGAAATACAATCACCGGAGTCATTTCGCGTTAGACGCGGTGCCCATCGGGCATTTTCGTTAATTGTGTTACTTTAGCGCACCCAAAAACTGGTTTTTGATGAAGAAAGTACTCGCGGTTCTTATTATGGTCATGTCTGTAGCTACTGCATGGGCAGAGGTAGACAGCACGGCAGTCTCTGCACCTGCTCCCGCGCAGACCAAGCGCGAAAAGAAGCCCTATGTGATGAATGTGCCTAAGGACCGCCTGGTGCTCGACCTCAATGCGACCAACTGGATCCACAAGAATGAGAACGGTATGAAGACGCAGTTTTACTCCCGCGGCCTCAACCTCTACGCCATGTACGACCTCCAGATCAAGAAGTCCCGCGTCAGCTTTGCTATCGGTGCGGGTATCAGCTGGGTCAATATATATACCAACTCCCGCCTCACAGACTCTGCAGGCTCAGGAGCACGCTTTCACCCATATCCCAAGGCAAACTACCACGACTCGATCAAGATCAATAAACTGACCGAGACCTGGATAGATGTGCCACTCGAGCTCCGTATCCGTACCAATAGGGACAAACTGGACCAGGTGTGGAAGTTTAACGTGGGCTTCAAATTTGGCGTGCGCGTAGATGCATACACCAAGGTGGTATTCAAAAATCCACATTATAACCTGAAAGAAAAGCCATATGGCGACTTCAACCTCTTTCGCATGGGCCCTACCCTGCGCATAGGCTACAGCAGCTTCAATATAGTGGGCTACTACGGATTATTGAATGTCTTCAAGCAGGGACGAGGCCCGCAGGCCAATGAATGGTCCCTCGGCATCTCTTTCAACGGGCTGTAGTACCGGGCTGCAATAAGCAGCTCCTCATTTCGTCTTATATTAGCGTTATGCTATCCGCTATCGGCAGGTTATTTTCCCAGCTATTCGTATACCTCATCAGGGGATACCAACTGCTCATATCACCACACCTGCCCCGCACCTGTCGCTACACTCCTACCTGCAGCCAGTACGGCATAGAGGCCCTGCAAAAGCACGGCCCTCTCAAAGGCAGCTATCTCACTATCAAACGCATCTTGTCCTGCCACCCCTGGGGCGGTCACGGCTATGACCCCGTACCCTGAGGCCATTATATAGTGGCTTAAACTTAGATGGAAGGTATATCCTGGATGAGGCATTGCACACCTACACGGGCCATAGGCCAGGCTTAGCACATCACCTGCTTTCAAAGCATACTAAAAAAAGCAGTGTATAAGATCCGGGCTAGTGATCAGATTTCCACCTACCTCCAGGATTCTCGACTCGCGATTCTTGAATCTTGGCTCTTGGTTCTCGATTCTTGACTCTTGTCGAATTCCTACTCCGGCTCCTGGCCCAGTACGATATTGATACGGCCGTTAGCATTGGCTTTGCTGCCGCTGCTGTAGATCACCTTGTCCAGCGGGAATCCATAGTCCAGACCCAGCAGGCCAAACATAGGCAGGAACACACGCACACCGATACCTACAGACTTATTGAGCATATACGGACGGTAGTCCTTTATATTCTGCCAGGTATTGCCACCCTCCAGGAAGGCCAGGGCAAAGATCGTAGCAGATGGATTGAGTGATATAGGGTAGCGTATCTCTGCGGTAAACTTATTGAAGATAGCCGCACCCGCTATCGTAGCCGGTGGTGAGGTAGGGCTGATCACATCATAGCCACGGAGGCGCACGATCTCCTTGCCCAGGATCGAGTAGGTGCTGATACCATCGCCACCCACCTCAAATCGCTCAAACGGAGACAGGCCCAGTTGAGAATTGTATGTACCGAGGAAGCCAAACTTGGCAGACGCACGGAATACGAGGTTCTGGTAGATAGTAGTATACCAGTCAGCAAAGAACTTGACCTTAAAGAACTCGATATACTTATAGCGCTGCTCCGGCGTCACACTGGTGTCACCATAGTTCAGCTTCATCCGTCCCGGAAACATCTTGGAGTACGGTAGCGTACCTGTCACGGAGAACATAAAGCTGGAGCCATGCTTAGGATACAGCACCTGGTCCAGAGAGTTGCGGCTCAGGATCAGGGAGAGGTTCAGGTTGTGAGAGTTGCCCGCGCCGGTACCGCCATCATAGGAGAAGATAGGCAGGTATGACGAGTTTACGATCTGGTAATACTGGTATGTCAGCGCCGCCTCAAAGGTGAAGAAGTCATCCGGCTTCTTCAGGCGCGTAGCCCATGATACGGTACCACCGGTAGAGAAGTAGTGACCCGTAGAGGCGTACGTCAGGCCATTATCATAGGAGTAGATATTCGTACGGTTAAAGGCAAACGTCAGTGAGTTTGGCTTCTTGCCTCCCAGCCATGGCTCGGTAAAGGAGAGCGTGTAAAACTGGCTCATCTTGCCTCCCGACTGTATACGCACACTGAGGCGCTGGCCATCACCGCTAGGCAGTGGGTTCCAGGCTTTCTTGTTGATGATATTGCGCAGGGAGAAGTTGGTAAAGGTCACACCCAGTGTACCCGTCAGACCATAGTTAGAGCCGCCATAGCCTGCCGAGAGCTCCAGCTGGTCAGATGGCTTCTCCGTCACACGGTATTCTATATCCACTGTACCATTCTCTGCATTAGGTATCGGCACTACGTCCAGCTGCTGCGGGTCAAAGTAGCCGAGGTTGATGATCTCGCGCTGCGACCTGATCAGGTCTGACCGGCTGAATTTATTGCCCGGCAGGGTACGCAGCTCACGGCGTATCACTTTCTCATTGGTCTTGGTATTGCCCATGATACGTACCTCATTGATCGTAGCCTGCGGCCCCTCACTGATACGCAGCTCCACATCTATAGAGTCTCCGTCTACACGCACCTCTGCAGGTGTCACTGAGAAGAAGAGGTAGCCATCATCCATATACAGGGAGCTGACGTCACCACCGTTAGGATTGGAGAAAAGCTTCTCCTCCAGCGCGTGCGCATTGTATACCTCGCCGCGGTGTATGTTGATGATCTTGGCCAGCAGGGAGTCAGGGTACTTCGTATTACCGTTGAAGAGGATATTGCGGAAGTAGTACTTGCGGCCCTCATCTATCTTGATATTGATCACGAGGTTTTGCGGATCCTCGCGGTATACGGTATCATATACGATGCGCGCATCGCGGTAGCCCTTGGTATTGTAAAACTCAATGACCTTTTTCTTGTCATCTTCAAATTCCTTGCGGCGGAATTTTGATGCCTTAAACAAGTTGAGGTTCACAAAGTGCTCCAGGTAGTAGTACCAGCTGACCGGAGAGAGGCTGCCCGGCACTGTGTACCACTTAGGGTGGTAGCCAAATTTTTTGAAGTTGCGGCGAAACTGCAGGATGCTGTCCATCTGAAACTTGACGCGCTCCTTTGTCTCCTTCATTTTATGCTTCAGCATCGGCTCTGTGAAGGCTGTCACTCCTTCAAAGTTGATAGACCTGATCTTGACCGCCGTGCCTTTATCTATGTAGAAGTTTACCAGGGTAGAATTCCTGCGGGATACACTGCGTGTGGTATCGGGTGTTTCTTTCACCGCTACAGCCACATTCAGGAAGCCCTTATCTATATAGTAGTTGCGGATCACTTCTATAGATTTCTTGCGCAGGTTGTCACTGAATATGATGCCCGCACGCAGATCCAGCTTCTTCTTCAGCTCATCTACATCTGCATTTTTGATGCCCTTTAGAGAGTAGGAGCCTATACGCGGCCTGTCCTGCACATTGATCTGCAGAAAGATCTCATCTCCCACCACCTTCTCTATATCTACAGATACATCAGTGAATAGGCGCTGCTTCCACAGGTTTTTGATCGCTTTTGATATTTCCTCTCCCGGTATCTTGATCTTCTCCCCCTGACGCAGGCCGGAGAGGGATACGAGTATGGACTTATCCAGGTTTTCAGTGCCCTTTACACTGATATGGGCTATGGTGTACTCACGTGGCTGGGCATAGTCCAGGGTCACATTGGTGATGGTATCTGCCTGCGCAGTGGCAGTAGTGGCAGCCATCATACAGGCAGCTACGAGCAGGCATGCCAAACGACCCAGATGACCATGTATATATCTTGCTATGCTGCCTTGATTCACTTGTATGCTTTACTGTCTCTCTTTAATGCTTATTTCCCTTCTTCTTTCACCTGCTCTGTCGTCTTGCCAAACCTTCGCTCCCGGTTCTGGTAGGTCAGGATAGCCTGGTACAGCTCCTCCCGGTCAAACTCCGGCCAGAATTTCTCCGTAAAGTAAAACTCTGCATAGGCCAGCTGCCACAGCAGGAAGTTGCTGATGCGCTGCTCGCCGCTGGTGCGGATCATCAGCTCCGGGTCAGGTATGCCTGTGGTATACAGGTGGTCTGTCACCATTTGCTCATTCACCTCTGCCGCTTTCAGGGTACCCTTGGCTGCGGCCTCCGCTATCTGCCTGATAGCATTTACGATCTCCGCCTTGCCACTATAGTTCAGCGCCAGTATCAGGTCCATGCGGCTATTGCCCGCTGTCTCTGCTATAGCGCTGCGCAGCTCACGTGCCGTGCTGGCAGGCAGGGCATCTATATTGCCTATGGCCCTGAGCCGGATGTTATTCTTCTGCAGGGTTTTGATCTCTATTTTTATCGTCTTCAGCAGCAGGTCCATCAGGCCTGTCACCTCCAGTATAGGGCGGTTCCAGTTTTCTGTAGAGAATGCATAGAGCGTCAGGTACTTGACCCCCAGCTCCGCACAGCCCTCTGCTACCTCACGCACGGCCGTCACGCCACTGCTGTGGCCGAAGAGGCGGTTCTTGCCCTGAGACTTGGCCCAACGGCCATTGCCATCCATGATGATGGCTATGTGCTGCGGGAGTCGCGTCTGGTCTATTGAGTCTTTGAGGCTCATCTGGGCTTTGCATTAAACGCCGTTCGGTCAAAATATTTTGATACCGCTCGGGCCTGGGCTACTTTTAACAATTATACGAAAGTGGGCAAATATAGCCAATTTGGCGGGTACACAAAGGTCACCGTGGTCAGCCCCTCCGGCCTGCGGCCAAAAGCCCCGTTTATAAGATTTTTTGGCAACTGATCCCTGTAGTCTCCTTGTAGTTCCATTTTGATTGACAGATGCCGGCCTGATATGAAAAGTACAGTATAAGCCCGATGGTTTTTCCCTCTCTTTTGGAGAGGGAAGATGCCGAAGGCAGATGGGTGAGGTACCCTTGACCGATACCACCTATGCGTTCATTGTACAAAATTTTGAAATCAGGTGAAATATCCCATTTTTGATAATACAATAAACACATAAATGAAAAAACTCTTTACCCTCTGCCTCATGGCCATGAGCCTGGCCGCTGTGGCGCAGTCGCAGCACCGTATCGCCTGCGGCAATGAATACCTCCTCGACCTCACTGAGCAGCGCCACCCGGGCTACAAGGCTGCCGTGCAGCAGGCCTTTGACCGCGCCAAGAACCATAGCGCCAGCCGCGCTACCAATGGAGTGACCTACACCATACCTATCATCTTTCACGTAGTATATGGTGCAGCGGCGGAGAATCTGGACGATAGTGTCCTGCAGTCTGAGATAGCGGTACTAAATGCTGACTATAGCCGTACCAATGCCGATGCGGTGAATACCATCTCCTACTTTGATAGCGTAGGGGCAGATACGCATATACAGTTCACGCTGCACAGCACGGTGCGCGTACAGACCAGCAATCAGTTTACCCTGGATCTATTCACCGGCCTGCCGGACTCTCTGATCAAGTTTAGCGCTGCCGGTGGTGATGATGCCATAGATCCTGACCATTACCTCAATATATGGATCGTAAACCTGCAGCCGTCACTTTTCGGCCAGCTGCTAGGCTACTCCTATCCGCCGGATGGCCTGACCAACTGGCCTGCCGGCCAGTCATCTGCCGCACCTCAGCCGGGCTACGATGGTGTAGTGCTGGACTACCGTACTGTAGGTGCCAATAATCCCAATCCCATCAACTTTAGTGGTATGAACCTGGTGATCCGCGGCCGTACCGGCACACATGAGGTAGGCCACTACCTCGGCCTCCGCCACATCTGGGGCGATGGAGCTACCTTCGGCACCAACGACTGCCAGCAGAGCGATGGTATAGATGATACCCCGTTTGCCAATACGCAATCTAACTTTGACTGCGATACGACACGCAATACCTGTACTCAGGTAGAGGCCTACTACGGTGCCAATGCTCCTGATATGGTACAAAACTATATGGACTACTCAGCTGAGGAGTGCATGAACCTCTTCACCAAAGGCCAGGCTGCCCTCATGCAGAATACACTCGAGGTCAACCGTCCTACCCTCGCTACCAAGTCCTACCCGCTCGGCCTGTCTCAGGCTTCTGCCAGCACAGTATCTATCTATCCTAACCCTACCACCGGTATGGTATACGTGCGCTACGCTGACCACTCAGATGCAGCGACTGCTGTGACGGTATACAATATGCTCGGTGAGGCCATGGCTGTAAATGCCATAGCACAAGCTGGTGCGATCAAACTCGACATGAACGCCCTCACCGGTGGTGTCTACACCATAGACCTGCTGAAAGATGGTGTACATACAACTAAGAAAGTCGTGCTGAATAAATAAGCAGAACTACTTAGAATACCGCGATGCCATCCCTCACAGGGATGGCATCGCTGCTTTTATGAAGCCCCAAAGGGGCGGACCGCCTCCAGCCTAGGGCATCGCCCTACGCAAATTGAGCGCAAAATAAGTTGTCACTTCTTCGCCCGCCAGCAGTCCGCAGTGTGATCATCTACGATACCCGTAGCCTGCATAAAGGCATAGCAGATCGTCCCTCCCAGAAACTTGAAACCCCGCTTTTGCAGGTCTTTCGTGATCTTCTTAGACAGGTCCGTGATAGGCGGCACATCGCGTAGCGTAGCGGGCCTGTTCACCACAGGCTTGCCACCGGTGAAGCTCCAGATATATTTATCAAAAGAGCCAAACTCTTTTTGCACTTCGATAAAGCGTTGCGCATTGTTCACTGCTGCTTCTATCTTCAGCCTGTTGCGTATGATACCTTCATCCAGCATCAGTGCAGCCTTCTTCTTTTCATCAAACTTTGCCACCTTCTTCACATCAAAACCGGCGAAGGCTTTGCGGAAGTTCTCACGCTTGCGCAATATCGTGAGCCAGCTCAGCCCCGCCTGAAAGCTCTCCAGTATCAGGAACTCAAAAAACACGGCATCCTCATGCACCGGCCTGCCCCATTCTTTGTCATGATAGTCTATATAGAGCTCATCGCCCGTGCACCATGCACAGCGCACTTTGTTGTCCTTCGGTTTAGCAGCAGTAGCCATATGATGAATGTACCGAAAGATTGATAATTTCGATAGCACTAAATCACGCTGTCATGAAGTTCGCCACTATCGCCCTCCTCCCCTTCTTCCTCCTTGGCAAAGACAAAACAACCATACAGGTCAATCCTGAATACTACGGCAGCTATGCCAAACAAGATGCTAAAGAGCGCGAATGGCTGCTGAAACCCGGCAATAAGCCGGACAGGATAAACTTCTATCAGAATACGGACACGGTGCATTACCTGTTTTATGTAGTGATGAAAGATTCTACGCACTTCAGCACCAAGGGTGAATTTGCCGAGCAGCCTGATGGCCAGCCCACCCGCTACTGGAGTGCCAAGGGGGAGTTTGTACCCGGTGGCCAGATGAAGCTGGCCGTCAAGATATCAGATGCTATCATGAAGCTGACCGTAGACCTGGAGGGTCAGGAGAAGGTGCTTTATGTAAAGAAGTAATAGTCTATAAAAGCTAGCTGCTTTTCTGACAGCGATAATGAATGCTTTTTTGCGCTTTAGCGTTTTTGCGGTTGACCGTATTTGATGCGCTCAATATTTGTTAATTTCTTCATTCATCCAAAATAAGAATCCGTACTTTCAGTTTGTGAATGTAGGCTACCTGCACAGGTGGCATGATTTTTTCCTTTTACCCAACCTAACGCTTAAACATCATACATGGCTAAAACTACCATCCTCTGGGCTGACGACGAGATAGACCTGCTCAAACCACAGATACTTTTCCTCAAGGATAAAGGCTACGATGTCATCACCGTGACCAATGGCAAAGATGCAGTAGATGAAGTGAAGAAAAATGCCGTGGATGTGGTATTTCTGGATGAGTCTATGCCCGGTCTCAATGGCCTGCAGGCCCTCACACAGATCAAGGGCTACAATAGCCAGCTGCCGGTAGTCATGATCACCAAAAATGAAGAAGAGAACCTGATGGAAGACGCCATCGGCTCCCAGATAGCAGACTACCTGATCAAACCTGTGAAGCCACAGCAGATACTCTCCACGCTCAAAAAGATCATCAATAAAACAGAGCTGGTCAGCGAGAAAACGGTCTCAGACTACAGGGGTAAATTTCAGCAGCTCTTCACCCGCATACAGGACAACCTCAGCTACCAGGAGTGGGCTGAGCTGTACAAGGACCTCATCTATTGGGAGATCGAGCTGGATCGCTCCAAGACCGTAGAGATGCAGGATGTCTTTGAGATGCAGAAAAGCGAGGCCAATAATGAGTTCAATAAATTTGTGATCAAGAACTATAAGAACTGGATCAAGGGCGAACCCGGCAAAGACGCACCGATCATGTCACATACCCTGCTGAAGAGCAAAGTATTTGACCTGATCAAGCAGCCTAAGCCCACCTTTGTGATACTGATAGACAATCTCCGTTTTGACCAGTGGCGGACCATCCAGTCTCTCATCACACCTTACTTCCGTATAGATGATGAGGATACTTTCTATGCCATCCTGCCTACTGCCACACAGTACAGCCGCAATGCAATATTCAGCGGCATGATGCCTGCAGATATCCAGAAGAACTTTCCCGGCAAATGGCTGAATGATGATGATGAGGGCGGCAAGAATATGCATGAGGGCGAGTTTCTGGAGGCGCTGGTCAAGAAGACTTTCCGCGAGCCGATCAAGACGCAATACACCAAGATCACTAACCACCGCGATGGCCTGCTGCTGGAGGAGAATATACTGAACTATCTCAATAACCGACTGAACGTGATCGTCTACAATTTCGTAGATATGCTCTCTCACGCCCGCACGGAGATGGAGGTGCTGAAAGAACTGGCCAATGACGAGGCTGCCTACCGCTCCCTCTCTGCATCATGGTTTGAGCACTCACCACTCTTCAATGCGCTGAAGAAACTGGCCGGCAAAGACATCAACCTTGTGATCACCACAGACCACGGTACCGTGAATGTAAAGGACCCCTCAAAGTGCATAGGCGACCGCCAGACCACTACCAATATCCGCTACAAGACCGGCCGCAATCTGCAATATGAAGAGAAAGATGTTTTCGCGGTACGCAACCCTGAGGAGATCATGCTGCCTAAGTCTAACCTGACATCCACATACATCTTTGCCAAGACTGACAAGTACCTGGTCTATCCCAATAACTATAATCACTTTGTTTCTTACTTCAAGAATACCTTCCAGCACGGCGGCATCTCTCTGGAGGAGATGATCGTGCCTATTATAAAGCTGAGCAGCAGGTAGAGGTCACACTAGCGCAGCAGGCTATCTACCTTGCGGCGCACCAGTGAGGAGAGCTGTATGAGGCGCGATGGCCGCACTACAGGCCGCTCTGTCACAAACTCATGCAGGTTGTGCCTGACCTCAGGCTGCAGGTGGTTCACGGCATTATACATCCTCTTGTACTCTACCTGATTGAGGATATCCAGAAACTCCTGATGTTGTACTGCACTCATACCCTCCAGGCCCATCGTGGCATACTGGGCCGCTGTCAGGTGCGGGTCATGGCGCATCCGCTTAAACTCTATAAACGTAGGCCGTGACCGATACGTGAGAGACTCACCCAGCTCTACAAATTTCATCATATCCCGGTAGTTGTCCTGCTGCACCACCATGCTGATACCCAGCAGTACCAGGTTATCCAGCCGCTTGATGAAGTCGAGGTTCTTCATCAGCTTGTCCCAGTCTCCCGGTGGCCTTACCTTGCCATAGACCTCTGCCGAGGCCGCGTCTATAGAGATATCTGTAGAGAGCCTGAGGTGGTGCAGGCCGGGCATACGGTTGTACATCCGCTCATCAAACAGCTGGCCATTGGTATGGAAATGTATCGTCTTCAGCTGCGGATATTTCTTGGCATCAAAGTCCTGCAGAAACTTCCGGAATACCGGGCTGTAAAAAGGATCTCCTACGCCTGTGAGTGCGATAGACTCCACACCCGGCAGTATCTTCTCCTCTACATAGGCTTGTATATATTCTACCTTTTTGAGCTTGTCGCCTTTGTAGTGGATGAAGTCCGCCCTGCATGACGGGCAGCGGAGGTTGCAGGTCTGGTCATAGTTCAGGTTGATATGTACGGGTGGTGCAGGTTGCCACGTCTTGGGAGCCTGCTCCAGGGGTATCACGTGATAGTTGTATAGGCCGGCTTCGGCATCGGCCACATTGGGGCACCAGTTCCTTTTGCAGTAGCGCAGCGATCCGTCAAACATCGACTCGCGCAGCTTCTGCGCTGCCTCGCCATACCATATCTCCTCCCACTCTTGCTCAAAGACGTTTCCCATCGGAAACTGGACCCAGTCCGGGCAGCACGATGGCCATATATTGCCATCATCATCTATAGATATCCTGCCAAAGGGCAATTTGCAAAACAGCTTCATACCCCGTCTGAATTCATCATGTGTGCAAACTCCGGATACAGCGCCAGGAAGTCCTCTCCCCTGATCGCATCCACTTCCCTGATCGTATTGCGAAATATCTCTTGCCGCTCTCCTTCTTCTCCCATCATATAGGTCACTACGGTCTTGATATGGTTTCGGATATTGTCAGGAGCCTCCAGCTTTGAGATATAGTCCCGCTCCAGTGCCTCAAACTGCGCTACCGCCTTTTGCTTCAGCTCTGGCGATAGATTTACCACGCTGAAATGCTCCGGGTAGAAGAGCAGGTATAGATTCAGCCGCTCGGGCTTGACCAGCTGCTGGTCTATCATATAGCGTATGAACTCCGGCACATCCAGTACATTCAGCATGCTCACGGTCACATTCACTCCTAGTGCTGCATGAGGGCATTTCTTTTGCAGCTCACGCAGATTCTCCTCTATTTTTTCCCATTTCTGGCCTTTGCGCTGGTAGTCTCCTTTGGCACCCATGCCGTCCAGGCTGGCCCATATATCTACATTTTTGAACCGGCTCCACATATCCAGCACGTCGTACTTCTTATAGCGCAGCGTAGAGAAATTTGTATTGTAGCTGAGTGTCACTTCCGTATTGCCTATCTCTATGAGATGGTCCAGCGTCTCATAGTGCTCATCCATAAAGAGCGGCTCACCACCCGCAAAGTGCAGCCTCCGCACATACGGCAGCAGGCTCTTGTACGACTCCCAGAAGGCCGCTTCCTCCTCAGCTGCACGCATCTCCTTGGGCTGGTCTTCTGCTGGCCGGCCCTTGCCCAGCTGGCGCTCCTCCTCATACCACAGCGAGCTGAACTCACTATTGCATATCCGGCACTTATAGTTGCATTTATTAGAGAAGCGGATGTCTATGATAGGTACTTCCTTTATGTCCAGGCTGCCATCAGTATTGGTAGCGCGTACACGGTCATAGTAGCGCTTGTAGTCGCGGTTATATTGCTTGCGCTCGCTATAGCGGCCCAGTGCCTCATATTTGTAGCAGTGGCCGCAGAGGGTGCTCTTCTCCCCCTTCAGCATATTGAGGCGTAGCTGCTTCATGTTGGACGAGTTCCACGCGTCTTCCAGCCGTGGATTCTGGCGCAGGTCGCCTATCTCATTGCTGCTATAGACAGAGCTCATACAGCAGGGAGACACCTTGCCATTTGTCTGGGCATGCAGCTGTATCCACGGCGCCATGCAGAATACATCCGACCTCCGCATCAGTCCGCTCGTCTCTGCCAGTGCCCTGTTGTAGGCATTCTCCAGTAGTTGCTTTACACTCATCTATAGCTGTATCCTCTCAAACTTACATCATTCTGCTTCAATCCCCTAATCCATCTCTACCACCCCATCAGCCACGCACCAAAGCGCTATGATCCGTGCAGGCTACACGCTCAGAATATCCATAGCCCACCGTTTATCCTTCCGCTCCTGCACGCCATCTGTTTTGTGAGCAATTACACCTCCGCCTCCACCTTTTGTGAATATCTCCTCCGCAAAAAGTCGCCCATTTTGCACACCTTTGCACCCACCACCACGCAGCCATTCATCCGCTGCCATACCTATGAATATCTCTGTGGTTCTTTTATATTAAAGCCTCCCTGCAGGTAGCAGATCCCGATGCAGTCGGGAGAGGTCTGGAGGGCAGCACACTGCCCCTGTATTTCTATGTCTCTATGTGTTCTATGTGGTTCAAAAATGCTTTTGTATTCATTCTGAGTTATTCAAACCATTCTGAAAATTCAGCTTCAGAAATTGTACTGCATTTCTATGTCTCTATGTTTCTATGTGGTTCAAAAATGCTTTTGTATTCATTCTGAGTTATTCAAACCATTCTAAAAATTCAGCTTCAGAAATTGTATTGCATTTCTATGTCTCTATGTGTTCTATGTGGTTCAAAAATGTACTTGTATTCATTCTGAAAATTCTAAAATCCTGTAAATTCTGATTCAGACAATTGCATTCTGTATTTAAAGCCTCCCTTTAGGGAGGTTGGAGGGTTGTATTGAAAATTCCCTCTCCGTCTCTCCGCCTCTGCGGTAAAAAAGTATTCTTTCACTCAAAATAAAACACCTATGTCCGCACCTACCGGCAATACCAACGCCACCAGATGGACCCGCGAGAAAACCCTCGCCCTCCTCATCCAGATCGAGGCCATCGCCACTGACGAGTTCTCCATCATCCTCACCCTATCCCAGGCCCTCCTCCGCGTCCGCTGCTACAAGCAGCTCTGGAGCTACTGGAAAAAGAAATGGGAACACGATGAAGAGATCATGGACCAGATCTACTACATCGAGCAGGTCTTTATAAACAAGCTCGAAGAAGGTGCCCTTTTCAAACGTATGAATGCCTCCACCTGCCATTTCATCCTGCGGCACAACTATGGCTACAACACCAAAGGCGAAAGCGAACTACCCTCGCATCTAAGCGCCGAGTTTGCAGCCCCGGCCCCACCCGCACCGCAAAATGAAAAACCCCGCTCCGGTTCAAAATCAAAAAAGACTAATGAGAAACCGCCTTATACTCAGGAGGAGCTGGACTATATCCTCGACCCCGCCTACAAGGACTTCAGCCCGCGCGATACAGACGATGGCAGCCTGACCGACCTCCGCGCCGACGCACGTCAGTACCCGCACATGTATACCGCCAAAGTGCCCGTGCGCGGCCGCTTTATCAAGTTTGCCGAGGACCTCTACTGGCCGCTCGAGTCGCAGATGGAGGTACCCGGTCAGATAGCAGGCTGAGCACCTGAGGTACTTTTGTCTGGCAGGATTGTTATCTTCATCCTGCCAGCGGGAGTAGCTCAGGGGTAGAGCGTCAGTTTCCCAAACTGAAGGCCGCGGGTTCGAGACCCGTTTCCCGCTCTCAGATTATCAAGCCATTGCGAGTTTTATCTCCGATGGCTTTTCTGTTTGCACAAGCATTGCACAAGCACTTGATGTTTTGAAAGAACTTCTAAAAAACTAAGATGACTATATAGTCAATAGTATATCAAAAATAGCTGCAAAAGAGAATACTAAGTTGACTTCTAAGGTGCAGATTTCCGAGATTCCCGAATATACTCTAACATTTCATTAGAGTGCCAAAATTCTTTTGGGTATCCCTTTAATAAACTCAGATATTGCCTTGTTCCGTTAGATAGTCGCTCAGGTCGTTAATGATATATGAATAGAACAGTTGTTTTAAGGAAAACAAAAGGAGATTTTCGTTTTTAGTCAATTTTTCGTTCCTTTAAATTGATAATGAGGAGAATAGTTGCGATTTTGCTATTTGCATGTTACCTGATACCTTGTCTGGGGCTGTCAGTCAGTACGCATTACTGTGGAGGGAAAGTAACTTCCGTTTCTGTACTTTCCACTAAAAATACCCATTGTCTCTGTGGCAAAAGAGCAATGAAGAAGGGTTGCTGCAAAGACAAAGTCATCTTAGTCAAAACTTCACAGGAACAGAATATTCAAAAGAGCATCGTTTATTCTTCTTTTAAGTTTTCCAACTTCTCAGTCATAAAGGCTTCAATCTTCAAATCTCCGTTCCTGTCGAGCCAGCTGATGGGTCATATTCTCGCGTGGACCGATCCTCCGCCCGGATTAAGTCCCGGAAACCTTTATCTTCTTAATAGGGTGTTTAGAATTTAGAATTCTCAAATAGTTTTTTTATTGCTGAATTATTTCAGCTTCTCTCCTGTTTTATTATTAACTCAAAAAACTAAATAAATGAAAAGCGTTTATTCAAAATCAATAGTTATACTGGTCCTTGTTTTCTCTTCACTCTTAGCTAAAGCCCAATATACAGCGATGGACTTTAACAAAATGGATTGCAACGGTACGGATACGCACCACTTGTTTGCAGATCTCGATTCGGGTAAGGCGGTGCTGTTACATTTCTTCATGCCGAATTGCGGATCATGCCCTCCTCCAGCAAGGGTTCTCCAAAACATGGCGAACGGCATCAATGCTATGCATCCGGGAATGGTAAAGGGGTATGCGTTCCCATATAATAACAGCACGACGTGCTCCTATTCTGCTACTTGGGTATCAAGCAATGGACTTTCCACAATCTATACTCCAATGGATAGCGGTGCGGCAGGAGTGGCCAATTACGGCGGATTTGGCATGCCTACAGTTGTGGTATTGGGAGGAATGGACCATAGGGTATTGTTTGTGTCGCAGTCATTTTCCAGTGCTGATACATCAGCTATCAAGGATAGCATAATGGGGCTAATGAGTACCACCGCGATCAATGAGTTGCCAAAAGGCGTTTCATCGTTCAAGGTATTCCCAAATCCAGCGGTGGACAATATCAGCATAGACCTTGCTCTTACTGAATCGGGAAATGTATCCATAGACATAGCCGATGTCACCGGCAAGCAAGTAGCGGTGGTGATGAATGGCCAGAGCATCAACGGCCATACTGTGGTCCCATTCAATACTAGACAGCTTTCAGCCGGGACGTATGTGATCCGCCTAATGGTAAATAACAAGAGCATATCGCAAAAACTAACAGTAACACATTAGTACCAGGCTATTAGTAAACGAACACTCGCCGTGCAAGGGCAAGTGTTCGTTTTTGATTTATACCAGACCCAACTAATAGAGATAACATGAAAAGGTCAAACGCAGGTTATACATTATTTGTTCTATTGCTTTGGGCTTCTTTTTGCCACGGACAGAATGTACTAAACATCCCACCTCAGCTTACGGGGCCGAACTTTCAACTGACCGTGCAAAATGGTTCTACAGTATTCTATACCGGCACGTCAACGCCGACCTACGGGGTGAATGGTTCGCTGTTAGCACCCACACTGATAGTCTATAAAGGAGACAGCATTTCCCTTGCCGTTCATAACACACTATCTGTTCCTACCACCATGCACTGGCACGGCCTGCATGTAGCACCACAAAATGATGGCGGTCCGCACCAAATTATTTCGCCGGGCGCGTCTTGGAATCCCTCATTCGTCGTGAGAAATCAAGCTGGCACCTATTGGTACCATCCGCACGGCGCAGGGCAGACCGATCCTCAGGTATCTAAAGGACTGGCAGGAATGATCATCATACACGATAGCGCTGAAAATTCCCTTACACTCCCGCGTACTTACGGAGTGGATGATATACCGCTTATTGTCCAGAGCAAGGCATTTGATGTCTTACAGCAAATCGCTATTTCGACTGAAATGGATACTGCCATTTTTGTAAACGGTACAGTTGACCCGGCACTTTCTGCGCCAGCGCAGGTTCTCCGATTTCGATTGCTTAATGGAAGTAGTATGCGATCATATAATTTTGGCTTTTCAAACGGTCAGATTTTTTATCAGATAGCTACCGATGGAGGATTGAAAGATACGCCGGTTGCTTTGACGCGCCTGTTGCTCTCTCCCGGTGAGAGGGCGGAAATATTGGTGGATTTTCAAGGGATGAGCGGCCAGGCACTAAACCTGATGAGCTACGCTTCACAAATGCCTCTGGGCATTTTCGGCTCTGCTATGATTGGAACGCAACAAGATACCATAGAGGGCTACAATCAGAATTTTCTTAATGGTGCGGACTTTAAAATTCTGAAAATAAGCGTAACTAACCCCACTGCCAGTCCTGTTACAACCATTCCGGCAGTGCTTGTTCCCTTCAATGCATATAATAAGGATTCCGTAAGCGTTACGAGGTATTTGGTCTTTGATACGCTCCGCTCCTTGCCTCTTGATCGGCCCAACCGTGCCGATGGCCCGTTTGGCATTAACAGCCGGAGTTTTAGCATGGACAGCGTAGATGAAACCGTCCTTCTTAATGCTACGGAAACATGGGTACTCGTAAACAATACTCTCGTGGCGCATCCATTCCACATTCATGATGTGCAGTTTAATGTCATAGAGAAAAGCGGCAGTCTACCATCGGCATCTGAGAAAGGATGGAAAGACGTTGTACTGGTCATGCCGCAGGACAGCGTTAAGTTCATCACGAAGTTCGAGACATTCTCAAATCCAGTTGTGCCTTACATGTACCACTGTCATCTATTGCACCACGAGGACGACGGGATGATGGGTAGCTTCCTTGTGTGGAATCAAAACGCAAACGGCGTTGGAGAAGTTGCCCAAAGAGGGACCGTCAGGGTTTTCCCAAATCCAGCCCAGAACATCCTTGAAATAACTTCGGAGAATTTAATAGAGGAGGTGAAAATAACCGACGTGGAGGGACGCACACTGATCAGTACCTCACAAATATATCATGCAGGTTTACCAATAAACACTTCCGCGCTTCCGCAAGGTTCATATTTCTTGTCAGTTAAGAGTACGGATAACCAAGTCACCCATATTCATTTTTGTAAGGCAGAAAAATGATAAAGGTCATCTGGAAATTATATAATTCTTTCCCATAATTATGTAACATACAATGTATGTCTTGGTTATACTTTTACATGTGAAAGCATTCAAAGTGTTATACTAAACATAATTAATATGAATTATCATCACGCTCACGATCATGATATGTCGGCAAAGGACATGTCCACTCATGGAGGACATGACCACGGCGCAATGATTGACGACTTCCGCAGAAGGTTCATCGTAGTGCTGGTCCTGACCATCCCCGTCATGCTTTTATCTCCTATGATACAGCTATGGATGGGTGTCCAGTGGGGTTTTGCTGGTTCCAACTATATTTTGTTCGGACTGTCATCTGTCGTTTTTGCTTACGGCGGCTATCCGTTCCTCACCGGCTTTGTTGGAGAAATGAAGAAGTGGAAGCCAGGAATGATGACGCTCATTGCGATCGCAATTACGGTCGCGTATGTTTATAGCGTTGCCACTGTCTTTGGATTACAAGGAATGGATTTCTTCTGGGAACTATGTACGCTTATCCTTATCATGCTCTTGGGACATTGGATTGAAATGAAGTCCATTGCCGGTGCTTCCCGTGAACTTGAACTATTGGTGCAATTAATGCCTTCCGATGCGCACATGGTGATGGGAGCTATGGTACACGATGTGAAAATCGACTCCCTCAAAGAGGGAGATGTCATTCTAATCAAACCGGGAGAAAAGATCGCAGCGGACGGAGCTATCCTAGAAGGAGAAAGCTACCTGAATGAATCTATGCTTACGGGTGAATCCGTTCCTGTCCAAAAGCAAATGGGGGACAAGGTAATTGCCGGGTCGATCAATGGAAATGGCTCATTAAAGGTAACTGTCAGTCATGCTTCCAAAGATTCGTATCTGTCCAAGGTTATAAAATTGGTGGATGACGCGCAGAAAACAAAATCAAACACCCAATTACTCGCGGACAAAGCCGCGCTTATCCTTACCATCGTGGCCTTAAGTGCAGGATTCTCCACGTTTTTCTTTTGGTGGTTGGTAGCAAAGGTACCTATCGTATTTGCCATAGAAAGAATGGTGACAGTCGTTGTGATTTGTTGTCCTCATGCCCTTGGTCTGGCGGTCCCGTTGGTTGTGGCAATATCGACTTCACTTGCAGCTAAGCATGGACTTCTCATCAAAAACCGAACTGCCTTTGAGAACTCCAGAAAAATAACGACCATTCTTTTTGACAAAACGGGGACTCTTACCGTAGGCAAATTTGAGGTGGCGAAAGTTAGGTCTTTGGTATCGTCAGCAGATGAAAAGGAGATTATCCGATTAGCATCGGCACTTGAACAAAATTCTGAACATCCGATAGCGACAGGGATCATGTCCAGGGCAAAGGAACTTTCAGTCGCCGTCCCCGCAGTAAGTAACTTTAATGCGATCTCCGGTGTCGGTGTCGAAGCCGAGGTGGAGGGTAAAAATATCAAAGTAGTAAGTCCGGGGTATTTAAAGGAAAAGACCATGACGTTGCCAGAAGACTATGTGAATAGCAAGGCAGAAACAGTGGTATTCGTTATCGTAGACAATGCGCTCACAGGTTATATTTCATTAGCAGATAAAATCCGCCCCGAATCGCATGAGGCTATCCGCATCCTCCGTGAAAGCGGAATCAAATCCATACTACTGACCGGAGATAATTCCACTGTTGCGAAAAGCGTAAGCGACGAATTAAAGATGGACGGATACTTTGCTGAGGTCTTGCCCGATCAGAAACTGACAAAAATTAAGGAACTGCAGGACAAGGGAGAATTTGTAGCCATGACCGGAGATGGGATAAATGATGCACCAGCCCTGGCACAAGCTGATGTAGGTCTAGCGGTAGGAAGCGGAAGTGACATAGCTGCCGAAACAGCTGGAATCATTTTGGTAAACAGCAATCCTAAAGATGTGGCTAATCTTATCCTTTTTGGCAAGGCTACACATAAGAAGATGATTCAAAATTTAATTTGGGCTACCGGGTACAACGTAGTGGCCCTGCCCCTCGCTGCGGGTGTATTGTACAAATGGGGGATCATGCTCAGTCCGGCAGCGGGTGCAGTATTGATGAGCCTCAGCACGATCATTGTGGCCATCAATGCCAAACTGTTGCGGGTGAGATCGACATCCTGAAAAAGTACAGGTTAATCAGACTTAGGCTGTCATAGATATTGTTGTGCTATTTTTGTTAAATAATGCGATTAAATAAAACGGGTACACATTTTTCATCCAATTTTACATCGTGAAGAAGCTGCTCTCCATATTATTGCTTTTTGTGTATAGCTGCTCCTTTGTATGCTTAGGTTACAATTTGCACTTTTGTGGAGGTCACCTTAAATCTGTCACGCTCGCCCAATTCCACAAAGCCGGGTGCTGCAACAAGATGGAAAAGCCAAATGGGTGCTGCAAGGATGTGTTTCTCAAATGTAAAAGTTCGGACCAGACACAGACGAAGGTGGTTATGGCCGGTTCAGCCAAGGCTGATAGTTCTTATGTCACTGCACCTGTCGAGGAGCAGATTGAACGCTGTTTTCCAATTACCTTAAACAACGAGCACGCAACAGGCGATCCACCTGATTTTCTCTCTCGTCGGCTTTACATCGCCAACAGGCGATTGCTTATCTGATTTCATTCCAATTTTCGCTACCATAAATGGTAGCAAGGCGTTTATATGACATACAAGCTCATATTCCAATTGAATTTAATCTAGTTTAAAAAATAAGCAACATGAAAAGTCTCATCATTATACTGGCGGTATTTGCCTCAACACTCTCATCATCTGCCCAAGGCAAAAATTCCGCTTCCACAGAATTTTCGTCCACCGATAGCACAGTAAAACAGCAAATCAGTAATGTCCTCTCGACCTATTACCAGATAAAGGATGCTTTAGTAAGCGGTAACGCAAAACTCGCATCTGCAAAGGCAAAGGAGTTCGAGACCGCTTTGGATGCGGTGGATATGAAAAAAATGACTCCGCTTGAGCACACCTTCTATACGCCGCTGCAAGAGAAACTTGCCTACGATGCACAGCATATCAGGACAGCGTCTAACATTGATCACATGAGGGAGCATTTTGGCCCATTCTCAAATAATGTATGGACACTGGTCAAAGCGTTTAAGGCTAACAACGGCGTCGCCTACCAACAATACTGTCCTATGCAAAAGGCTACATGGATAAGCAAGGATGAAGCCATAAAGAATCCCTACTATGGCAGCCAAATGCTTACCTGCGGTAAGGTTACAGCAACACTTAAATAATTCCCTACACTGCATTTAAAAATTCCAGCTATGGGAAGGATTTTAGTCCTGGCGTTGATGCTTTTTTCCATCGGAGTTCATGGCCAAATGGACATGGGCGGACCATCAAAAGCCTCCAAGCCCGCTAAAAGGAAACCCAATAAGGCATCTTCGCACCATACTGTGCATGAGTCAAAAGGAATGACTATGGTAGCGACTGACAGTTCAAAATTCAAAGATTCGACGAACACGCTACCGATCCGAGAGGAAACCAAGCGCGAGGAAAAGACGGTTACTTCCGACCCTCTGGGAAAGACGATAAAGGCGGGATCACCTCGGACCATCAGATATGACCTATACGTCAACGATACCATCGTGAATTACACAGGAAAGAAAAAGCATGCCATCGCTATAAATGGTTCGATTCCCGCGCCGACCCTGTACTTCACCGAAGGAGATACGGCGGAGATTTACGTGCATAATAAGATGCGACACGAAACCTCCATCCACTGGCATGGCGTTATCCTGCCAAACCAGTTTGACGGCGTGCCTTACCTAACTACTGCACCCATTAAGGCCGGCAAGACACATCTTTTCAAATTTCCTATCGTGCAGAATGGAACGTACTGGTATCACTCTCATACGAAAGTTCAAGAGCAGAGTGGGATGTATGGAGCGTTGATCTTCTATAAGAGAGAAGAACCCGACATCAGACAACTGCCTTTAGTCCTCAGCGATTGGGCTGACATAAAGCCAACCGAGATAGACCGGAGCCTACACAATCAGACAGATTGGTTTAGTATTCGGAAAAATTCCGTCCAAAGCTATGGCGAGGCTATGGTGAAAGGGCAGCTTAAAACAAAGTTATTGAATGAATGGAAGCGCATGACCGCTATGGACGTAAGTGACGTGGCGTATGATCGTTTTCTCATCAATGGTCAGTCTGAGAATGTGCAGGAACAGTATAAAGCTGGCGACAAAGTAAAACTCAGGGTGGTCAACGGCGGGGCATCCTCCTATTTCTGGCTGCAATGGGCCGGTGGCAAGATCACCGTAGTGGCAAACGACGGAAACGACGTGGAACCCGTAGAGGTGGACCGGCTCATCATAGCGGTAGCTGAAACCTATGATGTCATCGTGAGCATACCTGATAATGGCAGTTATGAATTACTCGTCACCCCTGAAGACAGGACGAAACACGCATCACTTTGGCTAGGTAGCGGAACAAGGCGATTCGCAAACCCTGTCGGAAAGCTTAAATATTTTGAGGGCATGAAGATGATGAATGACATGATGGCTATGAGTGGCAACATGAAAAAAATGGAGGGAATGGAGATGAAGAACCAGATCATGGACATGAATACGGTGATGTATCCAGAGATAACAGGAGAAGAAAAGAAGCGCCATCGGAAATCCCTAAAAAAGGATAGTACGCAGGCGCAGCTTAAAGCGCACGAGATGTCATCGATGGAAGGTATGGATATGGACCAAGGCAATTCCAATATCGTAACCCTGAACTACGATATGCTCCGTTCGCCTCACAAGACCACTCTTCCGAATTGGCCTACAAGGACGCTTTACTTTGAACTGACGGGAAATATGAACCGCTACGTCTGGACCATTGGCAACAAGACCGTATCAGAGGCGGACAAAATATTGATCCATCGAGGTGAAAATATTCGCATCATTTTATACAACAATACTATGATGCGCCACCCCATGCATTTGCACGGACACGATTTCCGCGTCATAAACGGACAGGGTGAGTATGCACCGCTAAAAAATATCCTCGACATCATGCCGATGGAGAGCGACACCATAGAATTTGCGGGTACTGAAACGGGTGACTGGTTTTTCCACTGCCATATTCTCTATCACATGATGAGTGGCATGGGTAGGATATTCAGCTATGCCAACTCGCCGGTCAATACCGAACTGCCAAACAAAAGAGCGGCGCAGCGAAAGCTTTTCAGTGACGACCGAGAATTCCACCCTATGATCCGTGTGGGTCTAGAGAGTAATGGCACGGACGGCGAAGCGATGCTTGCAAACACGAGATGGAAATTCGCGACCATGTGGCACTTGGGCATTCATCCCGCTCACGGATATGAGAGCGAGACTTCAATAGGCAGATACTTTGGCAAGATGCAATGGTGGTATGTCTTCGTCGGGTTTGATTACCATTACAAAACGCCGATGAGCGGAATGAAAAAAGAACCTATGGATTATTTCATCGGCCCCAATATATTCGGCAATGAATACCGCAACATGTTTGGGCAGATCAGCGACAAGAATAACCGTCATACTGCCACCATAGGGGTACAGTATACTCTGCCTATGCTTATCATTGCCGAACTCCGCGTTGATTTAAACGGCAAGGTTCGTGTTCAACTCAGCAGAGAGGATGTTCCGCTGACCAAAAGGTTGAGATTTAATATTATGCTCAATACGGACAAGGAATATGCGATAGGTCTAAGATATATCCTCCATAAATACGTATCGGTATCAACGCACTATGACAGCGATATGGGATTGGGAGCGGGACTAACGATAACTTATTAGGCACAAGTTATTCCTTATTCTTTGACGAACTTAGCTACATGCGATTTTCCCATTGTGCTCAGTTGGACAACGTAAATGCCCTTTGTAAGCGAAGTGATGGGGATTTGATTGTTCGTGAGCGACTCAGTTGTATAGATTTCTTCGCCGAGCGTATTGAATATGCTTGCCGAAATCTTTTCATTGGATGGCGCTATAATGTTAAGTACATCAGTCGCAGGATTAGGATAGACAGTAACCCATGTCTCTTGTATCTCATTGATCGAGTTAGGGATTATAGCCACTGTATCGGGAGTAAATGAACCTGAACGATACTTTACTGTGCCTGAATTGTCATCCTCCCAGACCACAAACACTTTGCCATTGGCTACTGCTACATCTGCATTGGTAATGTCTCCAAGATCGACAGTATCGTATGTTGCAGGAAATCCCTTTGCGACATTATTCGTGAAAAGCATCGGCAGTTGGGCATTGCCGCTTACGTTCTGCTTCCATACTATGGCAGTAGCTTTTCCATCGGAAGCGATACGTGGATAGTTCTGCTGTCCCAAGCCGGGGATTGTAGTGTCTGAAAGGTTCCATTTAGACAGTATGGTTCCAGTTGTGATGGAAGATTTGGTCAAGTATGTCCTATAGGCACCGCTTCCCCCACTCATAAACACCGTATAGAGGCTATCGCCGATTATCACGGCATCAGGTCCGCTTGACGGGCAGAAGTTGATACCCCAATTCGTATTGTCTACATCAAAACCTCTGCCGAACGTAGCCCCGTTGTCGGAAGAAATGCCTGTCCACATGTCACGCAGGTTGCTTAGATTGTCTCTATATACCATCGCTGATGTGCTGCCGGCCGATACGATGACACCAGGGCAGCAATCGCAGACTTCAGAATTTGACCCGCTCCATCCACTTACTTTAACGTCGGTCGAAAAAGTATTTCCATGGTCCGAAGATCTTGTAACCGCCCACCTGGCATTCATAAACATGTTGTCAAACTTCATAAAGGCTACAATCGGATTACCATTTGAATCAATAGCTATCGTAGGGAATCTTGTAACGCTATCTCCAATGTTATCTATTCTGACAGGTGAAGAAAATGACATACCACCGTTGAAAGAGCTCAGTATATAAATGTGCTTACTGGTATCCATTGATTCCGGTGTTTGTCTATATACGACGTATACCGTATCGCCCTTAGACGCGATGTCCGGGCCCATCCAAGAGGCAGTTGCGACGGTTACACCAGTGGGATTTAATTTTACAGGAGTCGTGAACATCGTACCGCTCCATCTGGAGAACCAAACGGATTCATCATTCATGCGTCCCCAAATCACGAGAGGGTTACCCGAGCGGTCTAATGCAATGCGCGGGTGCATGTTGCTGTAGCTGTTTGCGGCGATGTTCGCGCCTGCATTCCACGTAATACCGCTCAGAGCGGATGCGAAGGTAACTGCTAATACAAAAACTACCAGTAAGAGTTGTTTCATTCTTTGATGATTTTGTGAGTACTGAGGATTTTGCTTCGGTCTAGAAATGTAACGAAGTAACAGCCGCTGGGTAAGCCGTCTGTAGAAACCGAAACTGATGATATCATAGAGCCCCTTTGCACCTCCTTGCCGGAAAGATCAGTAACGCGAAAGGTAATGTCAGTCCCCAGGTCAGAGCGGATCTGCAAGATGTTGGTTACCGGATTGGGATATATTCTGATACCAGAAGCGTCATTCGCGCCTGTGATTCCTGCCGTGGCTGTTATATGTACAATGAATGTCAATGTGTCCCGCTGGGCAGGTGTGGTTTCGTCCCAGACCGCGTAGCGGACTATCGCTGTGCCGAAGTTAACATGCGCTGTGACGTGCAGGAGCAGAAAACTCGTGGCTCCGGGAGCCGTCGGTATCATTCTGCCGCTGTCGACAAGAGAGGCATAGCAAATGGAGTTATCGCATATCGTAGCGTCCCAATTGGAGGGAACAGCTTCGCTTACCTTTTGCCATTTCACTCTTATAGTATCGGCAGAAGTGTTTAATTGCGAAATCATAAGAGATTGGAGGTCCTCCTTCATGCCCGTAAGTTCTACGGTATCGTTCGGAGTTTCGTAGAAACTTTGGGAAACGGCAATATTTGTTAAGGCCAAACATAGTCCAAGCAAAACAATGTGTTTCAGCAAATTCATTTTTGCAGCTTTTGGTGGTATCTAAAAGTAATACAAATATTCCAGGTACGAAACAATATGCAACGGTACGACAAGGTATTACTCGCCGAGATCGTCTATTGTCGAGGGCAAGTGATACGTTTGTTTTCATGCCTAAAGATTTAAGTGAGTTTGCACATACAAAATATCGTTCCATAGGGATAGATATGAAACCCAGTGAGCGATAAATGATTGATTTATTATACTAAATGACAGGGGAGCTGATAGGTACAAGGATTATAAAACCGCTTTCCCAAACTGAAGGCCGCGGGTTCGAGACACGTTTCCCGCTCTCAGATTATCAAGCCGTTATGAGTAGTTCTCTTAGCGGCTTTTCTGTTTGCACAAGCACTTGATGTTTTGAAAAGAAAAGAACTAGAAAACTAAGATAGCTATATGTTTTACATTATAGCATAACTCTACAATAGAATATGCTATTCAGGCACCTTTATTAGCGCCATTAAAGCCTCATATTTCGACTTTAGATTAGAGTTACTGGTCTGAATCAAACTCGCAACCTTGGTGCGAAGCAATTCATTGATAACTCTTGCTTCAGATGAAATCAGAAACCTCTCAGCTAAATACGTCTCAAAAAATCGATTGCTCAGATAACAATCTAAGAGCAAGTTCGCAAGCTTATCTATCTCCGGTTTAAGTTCGGAGAAATTTTCAAATGCTCGCCAAAACTCAGCACAAATTTCATTGATGCGATTTGAAGGCGTAATTTCTTCTAAGAAGCATGAGTATTCGTGAGTGTTTGAAAAGAAATTCCACAAATTAACAAGTAATTTTTTGGGGTCGCTTTTTTTCAAATAATTAAATCGGTGTTTAGGATAAACGAATGTAATATGAGTTCCGCCTAATGACATAGCATAGCTAACACTTCGGGCATCCCAAAAGGAATATGGCTCACAAGTATCGAAAACCGTTAGCGCGATGTCCAACCAATTATCTTCAAAAATACATAGTACGAATGCATCCTTATCGAATAAATGACGAGTATCTAAATATCCTGCCATGAAAGAAATAATTGAGTTGTTTTTAGTCGTGAAACTGATCTCTAAGATATATTTCAATTGGTCAATTACTGATTTGTATTCTCTGTGAAATTTTTCCTTTAATAGTGAAATGGTCACTCCATAAAATATCAATTTATTCTGATGCTCACTTCTAAAATAAAGTGTCCAATGTAATGAAGGGCTCAATTCGGCTTGCCAAATTTTTAAAACAAGAGCGGGATGCTCCAAGAGACCTGCAACAAGTTCAAAAGAATAGATGCTATATCTTTTGAAAAACTTTTTTATTATTTTTTTTTGAAATCGTTTACCGAAGATCAAAGATTGATTCTCAAAACAGATCAGCATGCTTCCTTTAGCATGAAAATAATTCTGAATCAAGAAATTTTCTAGTTGGTAAAAACCTCTATGACTCAACCATAGCAATCCACTTTCGACAAGTACGGAAATGATCTGATCAGCTACTTCCTCATTGCATGAAAGGCTCTTTTGAATAATATTTTGCATGCATTCCCAAGTAATACCCGCAACATCGCGAACCATTATTTCATCGACATAATATTTTCGATTTTCCTTTGAGTGAAACAACGATCGCTCCTGATCAACGATAGCAACTATTGATAGTAGATTTAATATATCCGAATCTCGAATTTTGAAAGTGGTCAAAAATTCTTCTTTAATATCTTTTTTTCTCCAAGTTCTAAAAAAGATTTCCTCGTATATTTTTTTTAGTATTCTAGAGTGAGTTAGAGGTAAATTATTTCTTTCTTGCAGATAGATTAATATAAGAGAGGTAGTGTACAAATAATTTCCATCCATTCCAGACACATACGATTTTTGATATTTCCATTCCGAAAATTTTTCTATCTGTGCGCTTTCCTTTAATAAAAGCAGAGGTAAATATTCTGTATTACCCTCAAGCTTATAACAAGGCATTCCAACATTCAGGAAACTTCTAATTAGATTACCGTCGCGGGATGTTATAACGAGCTTATATGAATTAAATGTCCTTCTAATTTGGAGAATCTCTTCAATTCTTAGTAAAAGATCGTGCTTAATGGAATTTAAGCCATCGCATATGTAAATTATATGGTAATTTTCTAAATGGGGCTTGATATTTCCTGAAGGACAAATGTTGCGCAAACATGCTTCTATATCAGTAAAATCCTCAAGATTGATATATAGCGGAAAAATCTTTTCGCCTTGTTTGTATCTTGCGGCATAAGTGCAGAACATCATTTTGCACAAAGTCGTCTTACCAGCTCCACATGGTCCGACAATTAGGGTTTCATTATCTGTCTCTAAGATTTGTTCCCACGAGAATTTCTCAGCAGAAGTTTCGTAATAATTCTCTCTCAAATTCTCAACACGTTGCCTTTTCCCTAAGAAAGGAGCTTTCAGACTATCAATACTGACTTTCGTTATATCATTCTCAAATCCTAAGGAAACATATTTGAATTGTGCCGTGAGCCTATTTATATATTCATCTAAAAGGGAATCCTTCTGATTATCTAAGTGATCACTGATTTGTATTTCACTGGAGTCTAAAATTTCATTTGGAAATAGATATAACTTACGATCATCAGGATTCTCCTGAGTGTATTTAGCAATAAATTCATCCCATCCCTTTTCACCATTGAAAGCGTATCGAGTTAACGTTTCGGCTGTTGGTCGAGTAAAACCTTTAGGCTCCCTGTTGAATACAGCTCTATCTAAATTGTCAGGTCCAATATCAATTAATTGGTCGCCCTCTTCTTGGCCAATATTATAACCATCAACAAAGTCCTTTATAAAGGTTTTTAAGGAGTCTAGAATTTTAATTTTCATGCCCCTGTTAGCAATCTGATCAAAAGGCAATCCTGAAACTTTTTGCAGTTGTTGCTTTAATGGTTCTGGTATTCGGGAATGAATAGCCTCCTTATTTCTTCCTGCTTTATTTTGATTGCTCATAGTCAATGCATTAGACAGAGAAAGAAGCAAAAATCAACCATCGCCTTTTTGCCTGATGCCTGAAGCAATAATGGAATAGTTCATGCCGTCTTCGTTCTAGCTCAGGGGGGCAACTCTGGTTTAATGTATTTGAAAAGTACAAAAAAAACCGGAAGGAGTAGGAACTCCCCCGGTGAGGTTTCAAGATAGACCATAGATAGGGACCTGTTTGGCCACAACCCTATTGAATGGTAAAGAACCCTAACCTCGGTGACTATTATATATTAAAACCATATAATTTGTCAAGGTTAGACTTTCTATCGTGATCCTTACTCAAAAGGGCTTCTAAAACCTTACACGATGGAAAGAAGCGCACTCCAATTAATCCGATTACATACGGATGCAGAGCTTAAAGAGTCTCTGGAATATGCATGCCAAGATTTTATTGCCCTTGATATGCTCGTGCATAGCATAGTATATCCCGATACGGACATAGTAATACTGGAATTACAGAGGCAGCTCAACTCCTTGTACAAATGGCATCGGTACAAGGGGGCCTCTCTAATTATCCCACATGAAGAAAATATCAAGCTACTACTTGAGTCAAAGCGCTCTAAAAAATAATACATCACCATAAACACAATTCTATGTCAGACAAAAAAATCTTACAGGAAATCCAAAAGCATATAGAATCTACCGAAGACAACTTGAAAGAATCTAATGAGCAATCCTTAGGCGCGGTAGCGGAAAAAATTAATCTGCAGCATCAGTTGATAGCTCTTTATGATGAATATCAAAAAGAGATTGATAATAAACAAACGGAATAGCATTATGAAACAAGAAGATTCAAAGACAGTGTTTATACGAGACGATCAGCTACAGCTTCTCGCTTCTTATATAGTTGAAGGGATGAATAGTTCTAATACTAAGGATGATGAGTGGATTAGCATCGAAGAGGTGATGAAAATTCTCGGTATAAGGAGCCGCACCACAATAGCCGAAATGAGATGGAAAGGCGAATTGAAATACTCAAAACTCAATAGAAAAACAATTTTATATAGTAGAAAATCAGCATGTGAATACATATCTAAAAATATCAGAAATAGGTTTTAATCAGCAACGCAACAAGCGATTTCTCAAGGGAAGTAAGTTCGACCCAGGCGGCAAATAACATCCTTGTCCTTTGACTAGTTCGATGTTAGCATAGATTCTATAGAGCTACGCCTAGCCACCGCCTAGCCCTCCATAGTCCTTCTAGTTTTTTAAAAATTATATAACAGAAAATCTTCCAAAATGGAAAACAGCAATACAACGGTTCCGGTTATTACCGTTAAAATAACCGCAGAAGAATTGAAACAAGTAATAGACGGCAAACATGACTCGCTGCTACCTACTATCAAGTCTCGCGCTCGCGAATTTGCAGCCTTAAATTTACCCGAAGCCGGAGCTCCCTCCCTAGAACCGTTTATCGACTTCATTCGCGCCCTATTTGGGGCAATACTAAACGATACAGCCTTACATCTAGCAAACGTGGTAAGAACATCCTTAGCATCGCTAGACATATTTGTGATGCGTCAGAAGATTCGAGAGATCAAGTTAAAAATAAACACCCTTACTAATCAGCTCGAGGCATTGAAACGAGATAGTGAGAAGTATCTAGGTAAGAGGACGTGGAAAGAATATGAAAAGCTGAATTTGATTTTGAATGTAGTAAGCTGCATTGAGATTCTTTCGTACATACTATCCTTTCTAAGTCTAGGCGATAGTTTCCTCCTAGCTTTTGTTTTTGGCATCTTGATAGGTGGGGGACAGACACTAGGCATAAAGTATATCTGCCTATGGCTTAGAGATGGTGCGGGTGCAAATCTCGCAGTCCTAACTAAGCGCCTTGTGTGGGGCGGAGTTGTACTAGTCGCGACAGGGTTAGGTTTGTTACGATACATGACGGTACGTGCAGAAGATTCAAACGGCTTTGCTCAATCTCTTTTCGCTCCGTTCATTTTTATACTGATTTCATACTTTCTTATCTCGGTGATCGCACTTTACATCTATCATAACTACCCAGACAACGCAGAGAAGGAAGCTATGAAAAGAGCTATTGCGCTACAGGACGACATTTCTGAAAAAGAGAAAGAACTCGGCGATTTGCAAAAACAATTACAGGACTATAACGAGCAAATAAACCATAGCGCTCAGGTGCACATGTTGCTCCGTCAATTGGCCGATGATCTATACCATAGAACTAACAAGCTATTTAAACACGCATGTAGTGAATATAAGCATGAAAATCGCATAGCGAGAACGGACAATGTAACGCCACAATGCTTTGCAGTCGAGGTTGCCGATCTAGAACGACCGCAATATGAAGAATGGGAGAATGCACAAATAGACCCTAAACAATTAATCGGTACAAACGCATGAAAAACTATATGATACTCGCGGTCGTAGCCGGTATGGCTACGGCTGCCGTTGGAGGTGGTTATTTCTACTATCTCCAAAACAGCAGCGCATCAATTACGATCATGTATGACGTTACAGATTCCATACAGACAGCACAAGATACAATAGACGTTCCCGCTCATATTTCGAGTGTCACCTCCAAGTGGGGAGAAACGCATTTGCGTTTTCTCCCAATCTCAGACTTCAAAGAAAACAAAGCAACCGAGCTCGACATATCCGCACAATTTCCTTTGACCGCTAACCCATACGCACGGCAGAAAGCACTGAAAGCATCCAATCAATCTATTCTTGCCGAGATCGCAGACCTCGCTAAAGAAAATACTGGTCGGACGGCATCAATTATCTATTATCCTGTAGCGACTGAATTAAACCGCCTCGCCGTTAGTGGAGAGCATACTAAGCAGCTCATAGTATTTTCCGACTTACAGGTTAATGCCCCGACAGGGTTCAGTGTTTATAGAAGTAGTGATTCGATTTTGTTGCAACAGCATCCAGAAAAGGTACAAGCCCTATTTGAAAAGGAGATGCCGCTTTCTGACCTGAAAGGCATATCCGTCTACCTGATTTACGATGCACCGACACCGAACGACCAAAACCGATTTCTCATTATGGCTGGACTTTGGAAACAAATGTTTGAAGCGCACGGGGCACACGTAGTCATTAGTCCTAATCTTTCATCATACTAATTCTATGCATAATGAGCAGCCATCTACCGGAAATCATAGGGGATTTACTTGTAAAGACGTTGCGCCTGATAATACAAGCACTACTTGTCATTGTGCTCATTGCATTAAAACTCATAATTGCAATACTTCAATTTATAGCATCATGGATAGAAAACAGGCTTCACTCAGAGAAACATTGAATAGAATGTATAACGGTATAAGGTGGTTTACTCTTAACCATCTTATACCTTTCATACAGGAATGTATCAGCTTCGCATTGCGCATTCTCAATACCGTTATACAGTCATTTCAAGAGCGCGACCACTCATATAAAGCTGAATTTGTAAATGGACAAGATGTGCTTTCTACTTCTTATCATGGCTATGTCATAGACGGACGGCGCAAGCAATCTTCTAAGGACGACCTCATGCACCTCATTGTCACAGGACAAAGCGGTGCAGGAAAGTCAACCGTGTGCGTAATGAACTCGATCATGGAAGTACACGGCACTAAAATTATCGTTGACCCAAGTACGGAACTTTATAACGCCACATCAGGCTATCTAAAATCCAAAGGGTATCGCATAAAAGTAATCCACTTTGGTAATCCATCTATCAGCGACGGTTATAATCCTTTCGAGCGTATACATCATTCAACAGATGCACAGAAAGTTGCAAGTATGCTTATTCGCAACGTTCTGAAAAATCAGGGCGATGCCTTTTGGTCACTTTCCGCTACCTCACTTTTGACACTCATAATCCGTACACTTAAACATCAGCCAAAACAGTATCAGCATTTCGCCAATGTGCGTAATGTTTTGCAGCTATTAGGTGCAGACCCTAAAGCCGCCGACGCTCTCATAGCAAAGACTGCCGATATACAGCTTATCAATGAATACAAGAGCAGTTTTCTTGCAAATGATATAAAGCTGAGACAAAGCATTGTTGCGACTGTTAGCGCAGCCATTAGCTTGTGGGCAGACCCGTATGTTTCTAAGGTCACGTCGCAAGATACACTTGATATGGACGAGTTCAGGCGAACGCCACACGCTATCTATATCCAATGCCCAAGTGCAGACGCAGCCTTCTATAGCTCGTTAGTTTCTATCCTCTTTGAGCAACTAGCTAAAGAGGTAATGGATAAGTTACCAAAGCCCAATGATCTCCCTATCTACTTCATTTTAGACGAGTTCTCATCGCTCTATATTCAGTCCATCGGCACGATCATATCCAATATTCGTAAGCATCGCGGTTCACTTATGCTTATCTGTCAGGACATATCACAAATTACAGACATATATGGACAGGCACAAAGCACCGCCATAGTCGCCAATACATACTCCAAACTATTTTTCAGTGGTATATCCCACACAAGCGCCGTTAATTTGTCCGCGCAACTAGGGAAATACGAGTACCGCGAGAAGCATAGCCCCAATACAAAACGTGTTCGTGAGCTTCTTTTACCGAATGAGATCCGCACGTTACCCAAAGACAAAGCCATATTTATTCATGGCAACTCACAACCTATCCTTGTAGACACTACACCAATATACAAGCATCCTTACTGGAAACTACGCATGAACATGACACCGCCTGTTTTGGTAAGTCCACTGTCAACCGGAGAAATACCATATACCCGCTAATGCGCAACCCGAAACGTCATAGTAGCATTTGGAAGTATTTGAACGACTTAGGCATTTTAGAAAATGGTACAGAAGAAGAAATCCAAAAAGCAAGGAAGAAATACTGGTCCGAGTATGCACGACAGCGAATGCAACGCACTCGTTATGGACAAAAAAGGCAGTTCAGCATGTCATATCCCTTAGATGAAATCGCCCATGTACGAGCAACCGCGAAAGCTAAAGGATTTAAGACTATACAGAAGTACATACGAGCTTGTACCCGAGCCGATATGTTGAACATCGCAGTTGTACCGCATAGTGAAAGTGTCGCCGAGATACTTCAAACATTACGCCTGTGCTACAGCAAACTTGATGCAATCAAACAGAAAGAGAGCAAAGGGCTATTTGCATTTAATGCCACCTATGAAAATGTTGAAGTCATTTTACAGCAGATGGAGCAACAGATCATTCGCCACCTAAAAGAGCATAGAAGTTTAGAGCAGATCATTAGAGCAAACATCGAAATCAATCCCAACACTATTGAGCTTGTAACATCAATTCTTAAAGATTATGTCCATAGTGAAAAGCATGACACGCAAAACAAGCAGTTTTAATCAGCTTGCGGACTATATGCTACGAGGGCAGAAACGAAACATGATAGCTAGAAACCTCATAGTTCGACACAATGTGAAAGGTAACATACAACAGTGCATTCGTGCATTTGAGGCGAATGAGAAGAACAGGCAAATTAAGAGACATGACGCTGTGCGTATATATCATGAAATTATTAGCCTTAAAGTAAATCCGTCCCAAGTCACGGAAAAGATGCTAGAGGACTTAGCGCAAAAATATTTTGAGCTACGTGCGCCTTATAGTATGGGAATAGCCATACCACATCTCAATACTGAGCATCCACATATCCACGTCATGATTAGTGGCGTGACCATAGAAGTTGGTCACGCTACACGCATTTCTCGTGAGGAATTCGCTAAAGTGAAAGAGCAATTCCAGGAATACGAAAGAACCAAGTACGCTATACTTTCTCAAAGCAGCGTCGAGCATGGAAAGAAGCAAAAGGGCATAACAAAGGAAAATGAGTACCAAGCCACCAAGCGCACCAAAACAATTTCAGAGCGAGAGCGCATCGCGCAGGTTGTTCAATCATGCTACTCTAAGTCGCTGAGTAAGGAAGACTTTTTGCGGCATCTTTCAGAGGCTGGATTAGAATCATATTCGCGCAATGGCAGGTTGCAGGGGATAGAGAGCGAAAGCCGCAAGTATCGCTTTATAACACTTGGCTATGAGCCAAACCTAAAAGACTTGGAGGTTAGAGAGGCGGTGTCCAAAGACCTTGAAGCATTTAGAGCAGAACGAGAAGATGCCGAGAAGTCCCAAGATATTGATAAGTCCGACGAACTTTCGAACTTGCTGTTTGATCGGTTCGGTACAGAAGCTACAAAAGATCAAACCGAGATAGAGGACGACACAATTACCGAACTTGATACCGAATTGGATATAGGCCCTTGACCCCGATCTCGCGGGCGATGTGTCATGATCGCTCCTCTCCCATTCCACACCACCCGTACCGGCAATGAGCATCGGCGATAGAAGTATTACATCCGAGTTGCATTTATTTCATACGAAAAAGCTGAGTACCCTTCGGGGATTATACTCAGCTTTTTCGTGTATGGATGCCTTGATAACTCAGATGCAATCACCTCTATACGCCTTGCGCTCATTTTCCGGCTTTCGCGGCCAGGAACAGCCAATGCGGGAACGCACGTACAGTAGCTTCGTCCATTCCGTTGTGCTCATGCCTCGCTTCACTCCATTCCCAAAGCCCCAGTACGTGCGGAGATATTGAGCAAGAGTGTGTACCGCTACACGAATAAGCCTCGCCATCCTAGACCCTTCGCAAAAGGACAGTTGTGATCTCAGCGGCCTCGATCCCTGCCTTTTGGCTTTTGCGGCGGTCGCCTTGATAGTCTTATTCGTTCCGCTTGTACACACCCTTGCGCTCTTTTGAGGCTACGCCAACGGCATATTGGCAATCATATAGGCTTCATAGCCGCCAATAGCAGGATTGCGTTAGAACGTGTTCTATCCTAACGGGAACCCTTATCTAACGCTATCCTGCCAAAGGGAAGCCCTTTGGATTCCCCGAATTGCAATAACAGGGAGAGCCAGAATCCTAGAGTAGTGGATAACGAGGTACCTTATACACTACCCTAGCAGGCATCTACAATAGTAGACCCGTGTCAGTAAAAACACTACGCTGTTTGATTGCGCAGTAGTATATTAGCTTTGAAAAAAATAGCAATGCAAGCACTAGCATATGAAAATTTACTACGGCGCATTTATCAAGTAGGACGCCGGGGCAAGCCTGAGGCTGATGCCGATGTATACAGGAAACTTGAATATTCCGAACGCGCGTATTTCTTGGATGTAGAGAATATCAGGCAAAAGAGAATACGAATAAGCACCAAGCCTATTGAAGACCTTGAATATGACTACCGAGTAGAATGCAGACGGATTTGGAGAATAGTTACAGAAGCATTGCGGACTGGGATTAATAAATACAGGGATCAATTATCAAATGCAGATTTGGAAAAGTTAGAACAGCAGCTCAGGGAACCAGAGCGTATAACCAAAGAGGCAATCGATCAAACTATCAAAATTGCCGAAGATATATTCACCTCCCATAAGATATTTGCCCCTTAAATAAAAAATGGCCACTCCTTTCGGAATGACCACTTTGAACCTATGAAAACGTGCTGCAATATAGCAACTTTTCAATTATTTATTAGAGTCCTTCTCGACATGAATAGCATCACTATACTTCGGTACTGAAAAGGAAATAGCTTTGGTCTTTCTGTTTTTATTTCCTGCCATATCAAATACAACGATATCAGCTTTATAGCTTGTATTCGTTTGCAGGGGAATATCACCTTCGCAAAACCCATTCCAGTCGGAGATCGTCATATCCGTAGATTGATAGAAAAACGATAATGAGCCAATGTGGACTTTATACATCAGCGGTCCCTGTGCTTTGTGTTTATTATCTGTAGCGGGTAGTTTTAACGTAACCGAATACCCAGGTGCGGAGGACTGCATAAACTGAAAGTTAGTGCTAACGCTCACGGTATCTTCTAACCACATGGGAGGAGTCCGATCAGCCTTTTCGGCAACTATATACCTACCAATGACAGAGGGAAAATATTGGGCGTTAGGCATCCTCTTTGACGTATCTATCCAACTCATTCGTATGGTGATCGTGTCATGCAACGGAAACTTTTTGGAAGGTTTTAATATAAGCTGTCCATAGTTTCCGCCAAATGCCGTATCGGCGATCTTCATCTTGGTAATTACATTCCTTTGATTGACGGCCTCGAAAGACATATTGCTTAAGTGGCCCCTGAGCCTATACTCTGCCTCACGATACGTAATCAGAAAGATGTTGTTTTGCTTTATGCCGTTAGCATGGGGGAAGATGCTAACATGAAAAACATCACATTGCCCTGCATGAGTATAGGCACAGAGCCAAATAAAGACAGCTAATAGTATTACTCTCATACTGCTCGTTTAATGGATACACATTAGTTTATTGTAAAACGTTTTGCCATTTATATGTCCAGAGATTACATACGCTCCATCCGAAAGGGTACGCACGTCTATCTCTTTTACATGCTTTCCTGCCGGTGTTGCTTCATAGGGATAGCTTTGAATTACCCTCCCTTGCATATCTATTAGACACATGTCCATCATGCAATCCCTATCAATGCTGTAGTCTACCGTTATATGGTCAGAGAACGGATTAGGATATGTCGTCAGTTGCAAGGTCGTATTATCTATCCTGAATATCCCGGTAAACGGGGTACAAATATACTGCGGTATAATCGGCAACGTTGTACATCCAGCATAGGTTGCCACTACGCTCAAATCTATTACTTTGTTTCCTCCGTACTCGCAAGAAGCATCATTGTAAAGAATGATCTTTCTCGATGCAGCAGGTATCGGGCCATCCACATGATCCCAATACATTACTGCATTAGGGTCCAGGATGTGATTTAAAGAATGCGCGTGTCCAAGTTCGTGTAGAATTGTTGCATAAAAGTCTGTCATACCTGATGGGACCGGGGCCGTACGCGTGGTATCAAACCACCACGGGGTTGAACGGCTGAAGACTTGATCGATCTCCTGGGTATAGGTAACGGCTCCGCAGTTTGCAACTCGTGATGCTGTATTGGCATCTATAACGCCAAGTGGGGAATATCCTGTGTAGCCGAACTGGATAATATTGCGTCCATCAAGATGTGGCGTATCTGATAGTCCGTACACTACGGTATCTATCGTCCAACTTACTCCGGTCAAACAATGCCAATCTGCAATCGCCTTATATACGCATGCCTTTATTGCGGGAGTATGCCAAATCATGCTATCTACTGAAAACGTATATCCGCCGTTAGCGTCCTTTTTGATCATGTTTTGCACGACCTTTACCCTCACTCCGGTACCATACGTCAATAGATTATTGGTAATTGAGTAAAACACCGTTACCGGGCTAGTGCTGTCCTTATCTCCAGCATCTGTTACGAGCCAAATTCTACCAGAGCCTACCCGCGACCTTGTATTCTGGCCGATAAGTCCTAAAGAGGTCATATTGGTGTCGTTATAGCTCGGAAGGGTAATAACGATGGCCGTGTCGCTCCAGGTCATATCAATGGAGTTTAGAAGCACGCGCGATGCACCACCATCCTCGGCATTAAGCATCATGATACTCCCATTGCCCTTGACGGGGCCAAATTGATATCCGCGCAATGTAATTTGCTCTCCTATACCAGCATTAAGTGTCGTTGGAGTTACAGAAGTAATTGTTGCATGGCATTTCGGCACGGACTTGCTGTCGGTGGCTACGATGTTATCGTAATTTGTCCCGAATGTATCATTTGAATATGTGCCGTAATAGGAAATGATCTGCATGATCGATTGATTGGTAAAACTAACACTTCCTACAAGATCGCAGGTTTGGATTTCCATTTTTACGTGAACTGCCTGCTGAGGTGTTGTATTGAGGGGAGATAGATTTAAACTGCCAAGATTACTTACATTTATTCCAATTGGTATAGCAATCTCGTTGCTTGCAATGTCGGCAGTTGAAGGATCGTCATATGTGGTTGTGTCTGTAATGAGCGCTCCGCGTGTAATCGCTATTTTATTCGAACCAACGAGGTTGGAGCCAAAGATTGATGAGGGATAAGATATCCGCGCCATCGCGCTATTTAGGTAATAGCCGCTTGCGTCGTCAGCCAGATATATATCGAACTCAAAATACTTTGTTGTCGTGCCCGTGATTATTGGGTTTTCAATTGTATAGGTCAGCGTCTTAAAAGCACGATGCGTATGAGGCCGTGTTTGTGTAATGGCTACCTTCTCCATGAGGTGAGCCATCAGGGTATCATACTTGCTCCGCTTGTAGACAGGGAAGGTATAAGTGTTTGCTTGAGGCACTGAGGCTGGAATATTCAGTAGCGACTCTCCTTCGGCACAATCAATATAATTGAGTTGGGTGAGATAGTCCGTATACCCATAGAGCGTTGCCAAATCCCCAAATTTCTGCGTTACATCGTACGCTTTCCAGTCGTGCCCCTCTAAGATGTATTTAATGAGGGACTGCTGTTCAAAGATCATTGTCAGCTTGTCGGGGTTGTCAAAATTGAAGAAGGCCGTAAGCGGCAACTGCTTTTCGTTTTGACCGCACATGAATATGCCGGTTGTCCCTTCGGTCATATTAATGTAATGGGAGTTGCATTCGGTCTTATCGTCCTTCGTTCCACCATTAGTGATTACTTCGATTGTACCGCAGGTGAGATCCCCCTTGAATATTCTCGATATCTGAATAACGTTTGAAGTGTAAATTTTGTCGCTGTCTTTGTTCCAGTACGGATAGGTCTTGATCACTTTTCCTTCAAAGATGAAGCTGGCGTTATTCACGCGGTCGAGAAGCGATTTTAGTTTTTCTTGGGAATAGGCATTAACAAAGAAGAATGCCATGAGGAGGACGAGAATAGGTCTTTTCATTTTGTTTGTTTTGTGAGTGATTCAAATAAAGTCAGCACACAAATTCACAGGTTAAGTCAAAGAACGTGGGGAAAACAAAGCACTGCTTTTTACTTCATATATAAAATACCCATAAAAGGGTATAGAGCTTGGACGGAGATTGCATTTTCTGATTAGTGGACTATCGAAATCCTTTTGACGCATATGGACTGTCGCGTTTTCAATTCTACGACATAGAATCCCGCTGGAACATTTTTAATGTCGATATAATTAGGACTATCTTGTATAATTTCCTTCAAGATTGCGTTACCAAGCATATCACATAGAACGACGCGGATGTCCCCCTGGCTACGCGAATTGACAGTTAGCTTATCTGTTGCCGGATTAGGATATACCGCAAGGACTTCATCAGATGCACCACTTATTCCGTTTACAACGTCCTTATGGAACAGGGAATCGTAGTCAATCTTTGCCACAAATATGTTATCCGTTGAATCAGGATTATGCAGCGTCATATTTCCCCAGGATACATCGCCATCAAAACCGCCAACTAGATACGTTGATTGGTCGGTGAATGCTATATCCCCAAGGATTACTTTGCTCGTAGAGACATATGGTGTGGCAGGCGAGATCATGGAGTCCATGACATTACCATCCATATCGAAGCGTTTGAGAACAAAGAAACCGAGGGTTGTCTGGGTAAATGAGGGATTCAAATCTATACCACTTGCAACAAAGTGAATGTAGCCATTATGAATGCCAACTTTAGGCCACCAAAAGAGCGGAGAGCCAGTTACAATGTACTTAGTCCATATCTGATGCCCGGCCGTGTCAAACCTGACCATTGTTTCATTGAAGTTGTTATCCTCGGTATAAGCATAGTAGGCATTTGTGGCACTATCAAATAGGTAACGCCTATAAACCCTCTGATCAGCAAATTGTTTCGCAGATTCAAAATGCCCATTGCTATCGTATTTGAGCCATATCCTATCTGTTCCAAGAATACCTTGCGATGCGGTCAGTACCAAACTATCACCAAACCTATCACGGACTGTAAATGAACTGTAGAACTGTCCAAAAACCATAACACCGTTATCCGCAGTCGGTATCGCATCCGTTAAAGTGCTTGTGTTCTGATCGGTTGGGAACATTACAACATCCCACAGCAAGCTATCTGTGTTCTGATGACTCTTGAATTTAGCTATTAGCGGCACTGTCGGACTGAAACCGCTATACAGACCTACTCCATAATATTCATCACTTCCATGAAAGCAAAGACTTTCAAAATGTGCGCGGTAACCTGCTGTTACAGGTATTTGATACGTAAACCTGTTATTGCCGTTACTGTCGTATCGTAATACGAAATAATTATAGTTTGCATCTACTCCGGTAGTAATTACATCTCCAAGATCATTTGAGCGCATATCAAATGCATATTCAATGCCGATGGTTGTTACCTTCTTTGCCCATAGATTGGTGCCATCAGGCGCATACCTGGCTAGGTAGCCAAAGTTGGAAGTTCCCACTAATGTATTTCCTCCAAAATCGCATGTGCCGATGGCATGGCCGGCAATATAGAGCCCGCCGGAAGGGGCGGGTACTGCGTAAGAAGCAAAATCGCTTTTGATGTCTCCTAATGTCTTTATCCAGTCAAAATGTTGCGCGGATAATGGCAGAGAACAAAGACCTAAGAGCATTATAAAAATCTCTCTCATAGTAATGGGTTTATTGTAATGCCTACTCTGTTACAGCTTTTCGGCAATGGCTGAAAATGCAAGGTATAAAAAAACTATCAAATGTAACCGCATACGATTACATTAATTAATTGTTACTGCCTGTCCTTTGTATAGGCGGTATATGGTTAAAGAAATTCTTTTAAAACAGTTTGGTAAACGCCTCGTGAAATTACGCGAGGAGCAGGGACTTAGTCAATCTGATCTGGCTCGATTGACGGGAAAGGATAGACAAAACATCTATCGTATAGAGAAAGGGCAGCTAAATCCGACTTTATTTCAGCTAACGGAAATTGCGGCGGCATTGAAAATTACTGTACCTAAACTCGTAGACTTGGACAATTAGGTAGAATTGCCCTTTAGAGTCTATACATTTTCAAGGTTCACTTTTCATAAAGAGTTGAAATATTTTATATCCGCCCTTCAGGAAAAATTCACTAAAAGTTTTACCCACTCCTTACACAGCTTTACTCACATTAAGAGTCTTTACAAGAGAGTGCTTGCATACTAATTTCCTCTTGTGCTAAACTATTATCGGAACTTAATCAAGAAAGACTTGTTGCCGGGCAACCGGACATTTCGTTAAGCGAAATGAGGAAACAATGAGTCGTTATCGGCCTATGTAAATTACATGGCCGTATAAACGACCTGCTGTTTTCCTCAGCAGGTCGTTTATATTAGGTATGTCATTTGAGAAAGCAATAGCGATTTATTTAGATTGGAAAAATACACATGCTCGTTTCGCACCTAATCGATACGAAACACGTCTTACTCAGTTTGCGGATTATATAGGCAGGACAACATTGTTAAATTCAATAACAGGGGATAACGTGGTCCAGTTTCATCGAGAAATGCAAAAGGCTGTGTACCAAAAAGGGAAACTACAGAAAGAATACAGCCCTGCTACAGTGGCATATTCATGTCGAGTGCTTAAAAACTTCTTCATGTTTTGGCAAGGCAGGGGGGAATCTAAAGTGAACCATAAAGAGATACGAACAACTCGCTATGTTCATCCCAATAAAAGAATCGTAACGCTAGAGGACTTTAAGAAAATGAGTGCCTCTTTGGACGAGCGGTATTTTGATGACTTGCTTAAAAAACTAGTAGTGCATCTCTTGTGGGACACCGGCATGCGCGTATCAGAATTATGTGATCTCAACCTTTCGGAAATTGGAAATGTCGATCCCGAGTACGGCGTTAGAACGGCTGTTATTAGAACAAGAAAGACCATGAAGTACAACCTCGTTGTGTGGAGTAAAGATACGGACGATTTGTTGACTAGATATCTCGGTATTCGTCTTTGTACCGATGCTCCCACGGATGCGCTGTTTATCGGTAGGAAGCGTGTGGAGGGTTCTAGAATTACCACACGAACTATTGAACGTTGGATAGAATACATTGTTAAGACAGCCAACGTGGATAGCCGTATAACCGTTCACAGCTTTAGGCATGGCAAGGGACATCATATCCTTAACAATGGAGGGAATATACGCGATGTCGCAGCAGTACTAAGACATGCAAATCCCGAATCGAGCTTGAATTATTTACGTTTGAACCATAAGCAGTTTCTATCTATGGCTTCTAAATATCTTCATGGAGTATCAGAAGAAAAAAGTGCAGTTTCCACAGTTCAGTATTGCGTTCCAGCACTTAGCCCAATACAATAGTAATAAGGCGTCGCTTGTTCTGTTAGCATTATAGTTAGCCTTGATTAAGTTCCAATTAGGCAAGGCAGTCGTAAGATAATTTTCCCGGCATTCAAGCCTTAACCCCTCAGAGCAGGGTTTAAAAAGATTGTTTGAATGTCGTACAATCCCCCTTGTATGAGAGCTTGTCGTAAAACACTATTGAATATAGGTTTTACGAGCTTTAAACAAAGGAGAAAATATTTTAAGATACAGCTTTACTAATGATGTCATTTATTGTCGAATACATCACAAACTAACAGAACATAACACGCCTCATATCAATAGCTATGTATTCAAACTATGCGTGTATTCAACGTGCTTACGAAAAAGGTCATTCCCACAAAGGGAGCGCCAACCACCCTATGGCATAAAGTTGGGCTTATAAAACAGACCGATAGCGGCCATTGGTACCTCCAATTATTCCATCAGCCCGATACCGACTTTTTCGTCTATGAGCAGTTGCCTGATGAAGAATTGCCAAGCATTCAAATAGAGGAGGGCAATGATTCCTTATAGGTCTACTCCTGTCCCTAATGTCATTTTCGACTACTACATGCGGATCTTAAAACCAACGGAGCTTGCACTTTTGTTGCTGGTAATTAGGCAAACGTGGGGTTGGTATGATACACGTACACAAAGACGCAAAAGTCGAGACTGGATTAGCGGATCGCAACTTCGCTTGAAAACTGGCTATTCGCGCAAAGCAATTTCGCAGGCGATAGAGCAGTTGGGACGATATCAACTGATTAAGGTCTTTGATTCCGCAGGTAGGGAACTCATTAGTGCATCCGAACGCAAGGGGAAGATACGATTGTACTATGCCTTGCATATACCGTCTCTACAGGGGGCAGATATAACATGCGTCAAAACTACTCATGACATGCGTATTTTCTACGCACAACAAAGCAAACAATTACAAAAGAAAATGACTTTAAGCCTTTAGGGAAAATTCATGTTGCCTGAGTAAAGTATGGTTGCCTTACTCTTTTAGGCAAATTGATTATAAGCTATATACTATTTCACTATGAAGAAAGAAAATCATACATCTGACAATAATGAGAGAAATGCGGAATTGTTTTTTAGCACGGCATCCTTTGAGCTATTGGTACAGATCATGAATCGTACTGTCAGTGCAAGGAAACTGGCAAAAAACGAGCTTGAAAAGCGAGGATTCAATCGCTACGGTCGATGGATTGGTATGGATGAACGCGATTAACAAGTATTAAGTGTAATCTATGATAAAGGACTTTGAAACCTGGGGCAGGCTAAAACAGCAAAAGGACAGCATTCCCGACGAGCAGATTGTATATTTCGAGGAACGAGAAATATGGTGGCATTCAGGCGGCGTAAATATTGGCACCGAGATAGACGGTAAGAACGAAGAATTTTCGAGACCCGTCTTTATACTTAGGAAGTTCAATCGTTATGGCTTTCTGGGAGTGCCGTTATCGACTACCAGAAAGAGCAACAAGTATAAGGTGCCTATATCATTCCTACAGGGAAAACGATCTGTTGCGCTCATATCGCAAGTAAGAGCGTTAGATAGCCGTCGGTTATTGAAAAAAATGGGTATTCTGTCCCATCAGGAAGCTCTTAAAATAAAAGAAGCCATTAAAGCACTGCTTTAGTGGCTTCTTCTTATTTGCCCTGTTTTTAGCGGACAGGGCGAGGCGGGTGCCCATCTGTAGATACAGTATAGCCAAAAAGACAAATTAAGTCAAGAACAGCTAATGTCTTGGACAAAATGTCATATATGTTACAACGCGCTTCGTCAAAACTCCATAAATATCGTCGTTGGCTGAAATATTTAGGCATTTTGACTTGTGGCAAACTTGTTGAGTAACAACAAAAAAACTTGATGGAACAGCATTACTTCAGCTGCTATAAACTTTTAGGTATTCAACCATCTGCCTCATCCGAGGAGATCGAAAAGGCTTGTAAGAAGAAATGGCTCGAATACCATCCCGATAAAAATGACGGAAGTTCATTAGCGGAGCAGTTATTTAAGCAAGTAACCGAGGCAAAGGAGATATTGTTGAATCCCCAATCTCGTTTAGAGCACGATTATGCTTTAGGTATTAAGATTAGACCTTTGCCAGCACCAATAATTAGATATGAGGTGCAACCAAGAAAGAGAGGCTTTTTGTCATTTGTAGGCACGGCACTGGCCTTATACGGAGGAGTTAAGCTAGTAGCTAGTGCATTTCCTAAAAAAAGAACCTATGGCAAAAAGAAAAGGAAGAATTAGACAAACAAGAACAGCTTGGCAGAAAACATTCGATTCGCATCCGCAATTCATTCAGCCATTTTCATGGTCAGATAGAAGCCCTGAGTTTTTGCATGTTTCAATAGCACTCATTGATCATGATTATGATTCGGTAAAAGCAGATTTTTATCGTATTGGAGAGTATGTAAACACCAATCATAAACTTACAAAGAAATTTCATTTCAATCTGTCACACTCGCTTAAGTTAATCAAAGAAGATAGATCAATTCTTGATGAAATTTTAAAGACAACATTTAAGAAAGCATTTGAGCACATACTCGTTTTTTATGGAGAGCTTATCAATATAGAGTTGGGTTATAACATCGAATGCAATTCGCGAATCTTTATTCAAGGCTTTCGACAAATCCTTAAAGGTAGGTCAGAGACAGCGATACTTTGCAAGTACTTAATGCTTCAGTACGAGCATCACGGTAGACGCGATGTATTGGGCATTTTTAGCTTGAATACAACTGAAGAAATCATTGAAAACACATCAACAGTCATGTCATGTTTTCCACCATCCATTGGAATGTCAGAAAACCTCGATATAGAATTTTGTCGAGATATTTGGATGTTTAACTATCACGAATCCCCTCTTATACCGATGCCAGATTCATCACAAATAGAAGAAGAACGATTTAAAGAAATGAAAATTGAAGAGTTCGCCCAAGAGTTCAAACAACTTTATGGAGAGTTTAAGAATTTAAGTCTTTTGGCCATTTATGAAAAAGCCATAGCCGAAATCAATATGGGATTTATTTCTCGGATATGTAATCTTAGCCTTGATATAGTTGATCTTGAAAAACTGCATAAGGGAGAGATAGCTGAATTGGTATTTCGTACGGTTCTTGAAAATTATATTGTTGGAAGTTGGCTTATGAAAAGAAAGGATATAAGTCTACATAAAAGGTTTAGAGATTTTAGTACGGGACGAGAACGTTTTTTTGGAGAATATATCCAAGCACAAGCAGTCAACGATGTCATGCGAGAAGACGCAAAGCGTATGGTCAAGGATGCGATTGATAAAGCCGGTGTCAATGAAATTGATGTTGCAAGCGAAAGAGGAGATATATTCGACTTGAATATTGCCCAAATGGCAGAGGAGGTATGGGGTAAGGATAACCATTTTTATTTGAGTTATAAAAGAGAGTCGGAAATTACACATGGGCAATGGAGAGCTATGGCTAAATATCACCTTGCCCTAAGTCATAACCCAATGCACAATGGTTTATTTTGGTACAACGAGAATCCCAACCGCTTTGCTGGTCTCGTACCATCTTTTATGGCACTTACAATGAGTACTGAATTCTTGTTACAAATTCTCGGGGATATTGAGTCGAATGAAGTCCAGGGCTTAAAAGAAAAAATTGAGAATTTACATGATAGACTTTGGGAAGGATGGATGTTTTATTATAACAAATACATCTTACCTAATGGATTCATTGATGATACTTCACAAGTTATTAATAAAGGCGCGTAATACTCATTGAAAAACATTGGAAAATGACTTTTGACTTTTCTCATTTGGGCTACGATTTCGGAATAAGACCGACTTTTATTTATCTGTCGGATCCTACTTTCTCTGATCTCTTTGTTAAGGCAAAATGCCATGGCATTGCATATTTCCGTGATAAAGAAAATGTGTTTCCGGTTCAAATATCCTTCATATTCCAGAACGAAAAAGAGGCCGAAGAACTATTTGATATTTTTTTTCATTGGATCAATGATGACCCAACAAATGGTGATGCCGTGGATATGGAGTTTATAGAGAATAATGAAGGTGGATATACTGTCGCAATAGCTCCTGAGATGGACGCTTTAATAAAACGTATGGTGCCGATTAATTTAAAAAATAGAGTAACACCCTTAACAATAACTACTACACATTTTACAAACATAGATACTCTTGGAAACAATTATTCCAATTTCAAAACCAATTATAAAAAAGTAGTAGATGGGATTAGAGTCGGTTATGTCATTGGTGACACCTCTGGTATTCTGAAAAATAGCAAAAAGTTCTTCGTTAAAAAGCAATTCAACTTCTATCAAGAGAATACAATCCCTAAAAATACTATTGCTGCAGGATATAAGGCATCCAAACATATTTCCGAAGCGAAACCTCAAGACATATCAAGACCAACTAAAGACACCCTGGAAGAAATTGCATTAAGGAGAATATCAGAGTTAAAGGAGTTATTACCTTTTACAATGCACAAATTGGACAATTTATGGCTCGGCGCTATTCAAGAAGGACTAAATCAAAAGCATGATTCCTTTCTGATTAAACAAGCAATATGTAATTTGACCATATTTGAGCGGATCAAACAGGTTCCTGGTTTAATTAAAGATTTTAATAATGAAAACAGTTCAGTAAAGATTCTAGAATATCTAACTTCGACCTATGAAAGTTTTGATAGTTACTACCCTCCAAATGAATTCTACTCCCTGGGTAGAATTACAGCTCAAATTGAAAACGATAATAAAACGCTAAATAACTACTTAAACCCTTAAAGATGATTACTATATTCTCTGCCGCTTGCGATTTCATAATTTCCCATTCTGGTGAAATAACCTCAGCAATAATCGGCCATGCTACCTACGAAGGACTCAAATCCACTTTGGATTTTAATTCACTAAAGAACAGAATCAGGAATTATTTTGCCAATGATCAAGAAACTGAAATCTACTTGGAGAAAATTTGTAATACGCCGGTAAAGAATCAAAGTAAGCCTTACAGAGATATTGAAGATACATTTGAAGCGATAACAGGAAAAAAATTTGACGCCGGATTATATAAGGAAATTGAGACATGGGTTCAAGAAAACAAAGAAGCCATTATATCGACAGGTAATATGGAATTTCAAAATCAAGGCGGGTTCAATATCGGGAATCAAACGGCAGGCAAAAACATATTCAATATTCAAGGAGATTACAAGCCTAAAAAAGATCTTTAATGCGCAATGAACATTAATAATCAAAGGGCTAACACTATTTACAATGTAGCTGGGAATTTGCTAATAGAGAATTCTCCAGAGGTCGCAGAAAATCTATTCACTGAGAAGCAAGCTAAATTAAGAGAGCTTAACTCCATTTCATTTATTGATATTCTCAATGGATCATATGAAAGTAAAAAACTAATTGCTCGAAGTACCCAGGTCTTCGAAATAAAGCAGGCTTTAGATAACAGTCGGGAACTGCTATTATATGGCGAACCAGGGATTGGCAAAACTACTTTCATCTATCAAATAGCCCAAAAGGAGTCAAACGTCATTTACATTTCAGTAAAAGGCAGATCGCCTTTAAGTATTCTTCTCTATCTAATCAACAAGATTCGGCTTTCTAATGGGCTAGATTTGGTGGAAATAAGCACTTTAGATGAAGCTCTTACATGGCTTCAAAGTTCCTTGCAAAAGTCTAATCACCTTATCATTCTAGACGATTGTGAAAACGACACTAAAACTGTTTCAAGCATCATTTATTTAGAGAAGTTCACCTCGCGCTTTTTATATGCTACTAGAGATAATCTTTCATTTGAACCAATAGGTATAAAACCTTATTTGTGTAAGCCATTTACAGAAGCTGAGGTGAGGGAATTTTTAGAGCAAAGTAACATTATCACTACTACTATACAGTTTAACAGGCTCCTAGTTGCGTCCCAGGGGAATCCGCTGTATTTGTATTATTATTCTCACTTTCAAATTGCCCCCCTACCAGATAACATTCTTGAATATCAAAAGGCAATTTGGAGTCAGCTAGATGCCAGGCAACAAGAAATCGTTGCTTTTATTTCGCTCCCTTACTTTAGTGTTACTATTAATGATCTTGGAGAATTTCTGAAAAGTCCTTCAATTCTTCAAATCGGCAAGGAAATAGATAGCCTTGCAACTCTTGTACGAAATGACAAAGGCACTCTAAATATTTTTCATCCATCTTTCAAAGAGTTTATAATTAATACTCTCGGTGAAAAGGGAGCCTTGTTAACCTTTCAACAAAAATTTGGAGATTATTTTTTAGAACAAAATGACATTATACAAGCCACTTTCTTACTTATCGACGTCTCCCCAGAGAAAGTAGAAAAATTCCTTTTTAACGTATTTCCCTCCCTCATTTCTTGGGGAGAGCTACGTTTAGCAGTCAAAGCCATTGAGACCAAACTAAAATCCGCTAAAACTAATTTAGAGAAGGGATATCTTCTATATCACCTATATCATGTAGAGCATCTTCTAGGAAACAAAATTAAGGCGACTAATTGCATAGATGAGGCTGTAAATCTTCTAACCGATGTTGAAGAGAAGAAACTATACCTAGGTGCTTTGATGGCTAAAGCTACAAACCTCTTAGAAAGGGGAAAAGTTAACGAAGCAAATGAATTGGCCGACACGGTTCTTGAAAGTATTGACCCTAATGATAAGGAATTAAAGGCTTTGCTTTCTATCTCGTTATCAAAATTATATGTTGACCTATCAGAGTTTGAAAAAGGGGCAGCTATTTGTAAAGAAGCTTTTGAGATTTTTTCGGATCTGAAAGACAAGGGCGGGATGACGTCAAGTTTAGTCAACTTAGTCACATGTTTAGCTCAGATTAAAGGACATAAAGACGATGCAGAAAAATACGGGTTACAGATATTAAAAATAATAGATGAAGACACGGATTTTGGAATTGAAATTGTTGTCCTAAACGCCCTTGCAAGCATTTATCGCGGAAAAGAAGAATATGAGAAAGCAGAGGAGTATAATCTTAGGGCTATAAAATTATGTCAGAAATATGAGATGAAGGATAAAACTATTCTTAATCTCATTAATTATGGAAATACCCTGCGCGATAAGGGCGACCTGCCTAAGGCAAAAGAAATCTACAATGAGGCTTTAGTATTAGTTAAAGAGTATAACCTAAAGCGTGAGGAAGGCAGAATATATTGGATTTTGTCAGCACTATTTAGAGATGAAGATAATTTAACTGCTAGTATTGAATTTGCAAACAAATCAATTTCAGCCTCTTCATCTGTTAACTTTTACTACGGTTTAGGTAATGCCTACTATTCCAAACATGAAACACTACTACTTCAAGGGAAGAAGGAAGAAGCGGCAGAGGCTTTAGTTGCAAGTGCTGAATTTTATGCAAAAATTACAGAATACTCAGATTCATACCAAAGTAATTTCTTAAAAGCGATTAGACTATACAATAATCTTGGCGATGCTGAAAAGGCACACGATCTCTTTTACAAATTGCTTCAAAACACTACCGTAACATTACGCTACGGAGATATACTTTTACTGCTTACAGAAACGAATTTCAACGCCACCGAAGCCGACTTTGAAAAGCTTTTTGACTCTTATGTTAGTAGAGCTGATTTATCTGATAATATTGTAACCGAAGTTCTATCTTTTTTGGCCTATTGTAAAACTCTGGAATCAGAAAGGGCAAAGAAATTTTGTAGAATATTCTTAATCACTTTTGCAACTAACCTTGAAAAAGCTCCATTTCTGCATAGTATTCTAGGGATTGCTATTGAACAGTCCACTTGGTTGATAGATAAGTATGTATTAAACGATATACTGGCAATACTTACCAAAAAGCTGTCCCTATTTTTCGTTCGGTCTATAGACCAAAGAATAATCCTTTTTGCTTCAATCAATAATAAGATAAACTTAGAGCTCCATACATTCGAAGACGAATTGTTAGCGCTTAAGTTAGCCGTTTTCCTGATTTTAATTTTAATTGAATCTCCTGATCTTGTTGTCAAGTCAAAGGATTCAGCTCTTACTAGATACATCGTTTGGTACGGCATCTATTCAGAGGATATGGCGCATGCCATTGGACGATACTTGCCACCTGTTAGTGAAATGTTTGATGAACATCGTCAAACAGCAAGTTTAGATGCAAAGAGTAAAGATGTACGGGAAATGGTTATAATAGGTAAAGATTACGAAGTTAAAGGTAATCTAGTTGCGGATCCTAATAACAAGGTTAGTTTTTATTTTCTTATTTCATCAATTATGAGTATCGTCCATTTCTTTTATGACATTGACTTAAGAAAGAGTCCTGCTGAAAGGAAATTAATTCTTCAAAAAGTAGGTAAGCTTTTTGATTACACGGATACTAATCTAGATAACCAAGATACTAAGTCAAAATATGAAGTTGACATCGATGGAGCGTTTGATGATTTTAAAAAGTCTAAACAATGAAAAAGTCATTCGCTCAAACGAATGACTTTTGTTTTATTTAATTATCTTTTCGTGATATTGATCTAATACATCACTAGGCAATGATGCTAAGTATATTTCAGTTGTCTTGATATCACTGTGACCCATCATCTCTGATATTGCGGCTATTGGTATCTCTTTATTCTTTGCTGCGGTAGCAAAGCTGTGTCGACTGACATAGCTGGTCAAATTTTCTTCTATCTCACAGAGCTGCGCAATACGTTTGAGTTTCTTGTTATATCGATTTCGTGCCCACAGCATACTTTTGTATTGGTTCTCCGGCGTAACAGTATGAATGATTGGGAATAGGAAATCTTCCTTTTCCTTACCTTCTATATATTGTGCCATGAGAGACCAAATTTCCGCAGTAATTTTAATATTGTATGGTTTATCAGTTTTACGTCGCTGATAGAATATTCGGCCATCAATTATGTTTTTCACTCTTAAAAAAGCTAGATCAGCGAAAGACATACCGCGCATATAAAAGCTCAAGAGAAAGTAATTCCGTGCATGAAATAATCCATATCCAGGCTCGAAAGACAGGTTCGCTATTTTATGTATTGCCTCCAAGCTAATAGCACGCTTTCGGGTGCGTGGAGCTTTGATCTCATAATGCTCAAAAGGGTATAACTCTTTATCAACAATGCCGTCTTTGATTGCGCGATTGTATATAGCCCGAAAGGTTCTCATATAGGTTGTAAGACTTACAGGTGAATTTCCTTTTGCAAAATGGGCGGTCTCGAATCTCTTTAGAAATTGAAGGTTGATCTCAGGAAAGGTTAGAGCATCCTTTTTGCTGAATCCTTTTAGCAGACCAATTGCAGCTTTGTAAAGCCCTGCATTCCCATATTGATGAGCTTCCTTCATTGAGGCAATCTGTACCTCAATATATTCGTAGACTGAATAACGCTGATGCTTCTTTTCTATGAGTTCTTTGATCTCTAAGACACTTAAAGAATCAAGCTGCTTGCGCTCATCGAGTTTGGTAATTATGTCCATTGCTTCAGTCTTCTTCTTTTGAAGCTGGTTGTTGAGTCTTGTAACGGACTCGGTGCCTTTGTAGGACGATTTAACCTTTCTTTCTTTTGCATCCCAATCCTTCTCTGGGATATATATACCTGTAGAGATTTGAGAAGAAAGACGATAGTGAACGATACGGAGCAATACGGCGCAAGTATTATCTTGCCGAGGGCGCCTTGTATCAAGTGCCAATACGATGTTTGTCTTCATGATTAAGCATGTTTTGTACAAGTGATTTTGCACAAGCCATGCACAAGCAGAATGCCGTTCCATATGAAATCACATGACATCACACAAAACGTAATAATCTAATTTTCAGTTGAAATATCTCTAAAACCTTGTCAGGCAATAGGGGATTTTGTAGTTTCCCAAACTGAAGGCCGCGGGTTCGAGACCCGTTTCCCGCTCACTTTTTTTGTTGAGACCCTTTAAAGCTATTTTGCCTTGCCCATACGCATCAGCCACAGTGATGGCGCTGCCCGCCTGCACTGGGATATACGTCTCGCACACTCGGCTCACTGGCTGGTCGTACTAGCCGTGATCGGGCTGCCATACCTGCTGTGGGAGGTGTACTGGATATGGCATAGCGGCTACGCTGCGATCCGGTGGCATACACACCTGGCGCTATACTTTTACCTCTGGCTGGCCATCAGCACCCTGCTGGCAGCTACGCTGCGGCGGCCTGCATCGGCACAGCTACTGGTAGCCGCTGTCTGCGGCGCGCTGATGACAGCCGAGGCCATCCTCCTCCTGGAAGGAGTGCAAGCGGTGTATACAGAGCGCATGGGCTACGGCTATAGCTCCATCTATAGTACACGTGGCGAGACCTACTATCGCACCCGTACCCCGGGTACTACTGTCTGGTTTGACCGTCCCGAGTTCCGGCACAGCAGGTCTGTCAATGCGATGGGATATTCGGACCATGAGTGGCCCCTGCAAAAGCAAGTGGGAGAAAAACGCATCCTCTGCCTCGGAGACTCATGGACAGAGGGCATAGGCGCGCCGTATGACTCTACCTATGTCAGCTTTCTGGTGCGTATACTGGCCTCCAGCTATCCACAGGTCACCGTGATGAATGCCGGTACCGCAGCAGATGACCCCTGTGTGAACTATGTCAACTATCGTGACCGCCTCGTGGCATACCACCCTGACGTGATCATCCAGACACTCTCGTGCAATGACATCACGACAGATATCGCTACCAAGGGAGGCCTGGAGCGCTTCGGCCCGGCGAGCCAGCTGCACATCGCACCCGCGCCTGTATGGGAGCCGGTCTATGCGGTGAGCATCATATCGCGGCTCGTAGTACACGCTCTGGGCTACAACTATCTGCTCCAGAAGGTCCCCTTCTCACCGGCCAAAACTAAGGAGCTGGATCAGAAGGTCATCGCCCTCTTTCGGGAGTATGCAGCCCTGGCTCATCAGCAGGGTACTGAGCTCATCGTAGTGATCCAGTGCAATGAGCATGACTTTGATCTGGCGCCCATCATCACTGCGCTGCAGCAGCTACCGGGAGTGAGGGTATATGATCAGCAGGCGTTTTATACCGCAGAGTTTGCCACTCCGGGCCACGAGACTCACAAATATTACTGGCCTGTAGACGGCCATCACAATCCGCGGGGCTATGAGCTCATGGCGCGCAGTGTATATCAGGCACTGGACTCGTTTTACCTGCGTCCCATAGTACAGGCGCAGGACTGAGACGGCAGGATATTAGAGCCCCTGCTTCTTGCGAAAGCGGATATTCAGCACCTCTACGGCTATAGAGAAGGCTACGGCTACATAGACAAAGGTCTTATCTACCTCGCGGCCAAAGCCCTCCATGATCAGCGTGACACCGATCATGATGAGAAAGGACAAGGCCAGCATTTGTATCGTAGGATATTTGGCTACCAGCCGGCCTACCGGCTGGGTAAAGAGCATCATGATAGCGATAGACAGGATCACCGCCATGATCATCACCGCCAGCTGGTCTGCTATACCCACTGCTGTCAGTATGGAGTCAAAGGAGAATACGATATTGAGCACCGCGATCTGTATCAGCACGGAGAAAAAAGCATTGCTACGCTCACTGCTGCTCACGTGAAACTCATCGTCATCCCCGGTCAGCTTGTGGTGGATCTCTGACGTAGACTTATAGATCAGGAAGAGGCCACCGGCTATCAGGATGATACCCTTGCCCGTGATCTCAAAACCCCAGCTTGCCGGTAGCAGGTTTTCCTTCAGACTCAGTATCCAGCCCAGAAAGAAAAGGAGGATGATACGCAGCGCCATGGCCAGCAGCAGGCCTATATTCTGGCCCAGCTTGCGCTTCTCCTCCGGCAGCTTCTGCGTCACGATGGAGATAAAGATGATATTGTCTACCCCCAGCACGATCTCCAGAAAGGTGAGTGTCAGCAGGCTGATCCAGGCCGAGGTATGGGCAAATACGGTAAAGTCGATATTCATAACGGCTAAAAATAGCATTTTGGAAAATATGTAGACGGGGATGATCGTCTTATATTGTTGGAAGAGGTTGATTTTCCAATAAAATAAAGACATCCATTAATATGTTATTATTTATATAGGAACTACCGAAAATAATCTATGCAAATGTTTTGATTTAATTACATTTGGTGCGCTCAAAAAATTTATACCATGGCTAATAACGCTACACTCACCTACGATGGCAAATCGTACGAACTGCCGGTCATCACTGGTACCGAAAACGAAAGTGCAATAGACATCTCCAAGCTCCGCGGCCAGTCAGGCCTCGTGACGTATGACGAAGGGTACAAGAATACCGGTGCCACGCAGTCTGCCATTACCTTTCTGGATGGTGAGCAGGGTATCCTGCGCTACCGTGGCTATAATATAGAAGACCTGGCCGACAAGGCTACCTTCACTGAGGTCAGCTACCTGCTGCTCTATGGTGAGCTGCCTACAGCCGAGCAGCTCAAAAAATTTGAGTCTGACCTGACCATGCACACACTGGTGCATGAGAACCTGGTCAAGGTATTTGAAGTATTCCCATCCCGCTCGCACCCTATGGGCCAGCTGATGACCGCCCTCTCTGCGCTGTCATCTTTCTACCCTGAGTCGCTGAATCCAAACAGCAAGCCGGAAGAAACCAATATGACCATCATCCGCCTGCTGGCCAAAATGCCTACGATCACATCTATGATCATGAAGAAAGGCAAAGGCCATCCGGTAGTCTACCCGCAGAATAAGTATGACTATGTGACCAACTTCCTCAATATGACATTCGGCAACGTGACCAGCGAGTACGTAGCTGATCCTGTGGTCGTAGATGCCATGAATAAGCTCCTCATACTGCACGCAGATCATGAGCAGAACTGCTCTGCCTCTACTGTGCGTATAGTAGGCTCCTCTCACGCTAACCTGTATGCCTCAGTAGCTGCAGGTGCGGCTGCCCTCTGGGGTCCGCGCCACGGCGGTGCCAATCAGGAGGTACTCGAGATGCTGGAAGACATCCAGAATAACTATGGTGGCAATGTAGCCAAGGTAGTAGACGAGGCCAAGGACAAGAAGCGCCTCCTCTTCGGCTTCGGTCACCGCGTGTACAAGAACTTTGACCCACGCGCCAAGATCATCAAGGTAGCATGTGACAATATCCTCAACAAACTGGGTATCAATGACCCGCTGCTCGAGATCGCTAAAGAGCTGGAGCAAGTGGCCCTCAAGGATCCATACTTTGCAGAGCGCAAGCTGTACCCTAACGTAGACTTCTACTCTGGTATCATCTACAAGGCGCTGGGCTTCCCTACGCCTATGTTCACTGTGCTCTTTGCTCTGGGCCGTATGCCGGGCTGGATCTCTCAGTGGAAGGAGATGCGCGAGCGCAAGGAAGATATCGGTCGCCCTCGCCAGATCTACACTGGCGCTGTACAGCGTCCATTTGTAGGCATCAAAGACAGGAAGTAATATTCTTCATTATATCATTATCAAAAGGCGGGGAAAACCCGCCTTTTGATTTTTCACACCTTATACAAATAGTCCTCCCAAAAATATTCACCGAAAATCTGCTGTTGCACCAAATATTTTGAAAGGTGCTCCGTCCTAATTGGAACAAACATTCCGAATAGCGGATGTTTAGTTCAAAAACAATTAAACCATTAAACAGTAGACAATGTCAACTAACAAGAAAGTAGCGCTGATCACCGGCGCCAACAAAGGCATAGGCCTCGAGACAGCCCGCCAGCTGGGTCAGCAGGGCATCACCGTACTCATAGGCGCCCGCGACGAGAGCCGTGGCAAAGAAGCTGCCGCACAGCTCGCCGCAGAGGGTATCGATGCGCATTATATCAAGGTAGACCTCGAGCAGCCGGCAGACTTTCAGGCAGTACATGATGAGATAGCCAAGGCCTACGGCAAGCTGGACATCCTCGTGAATAATGCAGGTATACAAGCAGAAGCCGCAGGCTGGGGTCAGAATACAGTGACCACTACCAGCTATGCAGACCTGCTCAAGACCTTTGATGTGAATGTATTTAACCTGATAGGCCTCACACAAAAGCTGCTACCACTCGTAGAGAAAGCGGATGCCGGCCGCATAGTCAATCTATCCAGCATCCTGGCCTCTCTGCATCTGCACGCTACACCAGGCTCACCTATCTATGACTCCAAGGCATTCGCCTATGACATGTCAAAGACCGCGCTGAACCAGTTTACCGTGCATCTGGCACATGCGCTGAAGGATACCAATATCAAAGTCAACTCTGCGCACCCGGGCTGGGTCAAGACAGACATGGGTACTGATGCTGCGCCTATGGAGATACCTGATGGTGCCAAAACCTCAGTACGCCTGGCTACGCTCCCGGCAGACGGGCCTACAGGCGGCTACTTCCACCTGAATGATACCTTGCCTTGGTAATACCTGGTTTCTATATATAAAAAGAAAGCCGGCTGATACCGGCTTTCTTTATTGTCTTGATCTATTGATTCGTTCCTTGCAGAGGTTTGGCCTTCTCTATCCTGAGGCCTACGCTCTTGATCTTATCCAGCGGATCTACCCGCATATCCTGACGTAGTGTGAAGGTATACTTGCCCGGCATGGGAAACCTCGCATCGTGCTGTATCATCACCGGCACGTCACAGTTGTCTCCCAGGCAGGAGCCATACCACTTGCCATCAGGCTCACAGAGGGGCAGGTTCACCCTCTTCTCCATCTTCTTGCCATCAGGCAGCTGCGTGCCCACCTGCACATACACATTCCTCCAGTCAAACTGGAAGGAGTGCCTCAGATTGATGTAGATATTATACCGGGTCACAGTATCCTTGACCTCTACGGTATAGGACTTGATATCAGCATACGCCCACTTCTCTCCGGCTACCGGAGTATTGGTCTCCATCAGTTTATTGCCATCACACGCCGTGAGCAAAATAGCTCCTGCGGCCAGTATGGTCAGAGATATGCGCTTCATACCGATCATTCTATTTAGGTTCGGTATTATCAGTCTTTGGCGCAGCCGGTTTGTCACCTTGCGGCTTATTCCTGTCACCAGCCTGGCGGTTCTGATTATTGCGGTCTCCCTGCGGGCGGTTTTGGTTATTACCACCTTGGTTGCGGTTCTGGTTATTGCGCTCACCTTGTGGCTTCTGGCCTTGCTGCTGGTTACGCTCACCCTGTGGCTGATTGCGGTCTCCTTGCGGCTTATTCCTATCGCCACCTTGACGGTTCTGGTTATTGCCTCCTTGATTGCGGTTCTGCTGGTTGCGCTCGCCTTGCTGCTTCTGGCCTTGCTGCTGATTGCGCTCGCCCTGTGGTCTATTGCGGTCACCGCCCTGGCGGTTTTGATTGCCGCCGCCTTGATTGCGTTGCTGCTGAGGCTTGCGCTCTTGCTGCTGGCCGCCTTCGGTTTGCGGGCTCTCGTCGCCACCTTGCTGCCTGCCCTGTGTACGGCGCTCATCACCCTCACGGCCACCACTGCGTTTGTTGCGGCTCTTATTACGGTTCTTGCGGGCCTTCTCCTCCAGTGTAGAGAGGCTCACCTGACCTACCAGGTCGTCATGCTTAGACTCGTCTTCTACTACCTCCTCTACCACATTATAGTTGCCCAGGCCAGCGGGTTTCTTACCCTGCTTATTCATCCAGATCAGCTCATTGGCTGTCTCTACGTCCAGTTTGAATGGCGTGCCACCATGACCCTCGTAGGCATACCAGAGCTGCTTCTTGAGGATCTCGGTCTTGCGCAGGTAGGCAGTACCTTCCTCTGTCTCGATCTTATCCGGGTTCTTAGGAAACTTCTTGAGCGCGTCATTGTAGGTATCCAGCTCATAGTTGAGGCAGCACTTCAGCCTGCCGCACTGGCCGCTCATCTTCTCAGTATTGATGGCGAGATTTTGGTAGCGCACCGCCTGGGTGGTCACCGACTTAAAGTCTGCCAGCCAGGTAGAGCAACATAGCTCCCGGCCACAGGTACCCATACCGCCTATGCGGGCCGCCTCCTGGCGCGCACCGATCTGGCGCATCTCTATCTTTACCTTAAAGTCACGGGCATATACCTTCACCAGCTCGCGGAAGTCCACGCGGTCATCGGCAGTATAGTAGATCGTAGCTTTCTTGCCGTCGCCTTGATACTCTACGTCGCCTATCTTCATGTCCAGCTTGATGCTCTTGGCTATGGCGCGGGCACGGATCATGGTGTCCTGCTCTTTATTGCGGCCATCCAGATAGGTATTGATATCCTGCTCCGTAGCCACACGTAGCACAGTCCGGATGGTGTCATCACGCTCGCTCACCCGGTTCTTTTTCATCTGGGCCTTGACCAGCTCACCCTGCAGACTCACCTCGCCCACATCATACCCTTGTGCCGCTTCTATCACTATCAGCTGGCCTTTGGTCAGGCTCAGGTTAGCGCTATTGCGGTAGAACCCCTTGCGGGAGCCCTTCTTGAAAGCGACCTCTATGATGTTAAAATTCTCATTGAAAGACAGGGGCATATCTGCCAGCCAGTCGTAAACACTATTCTTATTACAGCCCCCTGTAGAGCAGCCGCCTTTGCTCTGGCAGCCCTGCTCACCTCCGGTGGCTGTACCACACGATCCACATCCCATTTATATAGTTATTGTCACTGTTTTTATAATATATAAAAATCCGCCCCTATCTCAGGACGGATTTCTTCACCTAGCGAATATAGCACAAAATGTGGATAAATCAGATGGTCAAAAGTGGTAGCCGCAGCTTTGTTACGTTTACCTGATCACCGACAGTTTTGTTGTACCCGAAGACCGTGTGGTTTTGACATGCACGAAATAGATGCCACTGGCCATAGTAGCTGGCAAGTCCGCTACGATGCTCTTCACTTGAGCGACAGCCTGCTCATACATCTCCTGACCCGCTACATCCGTGATGCTCACTGCGGTGATCGGATCCTCAGCAGTGATGGTAATTTTGCCCTCAGCCGGATTAGGATAGACAGAGACCGTAGCCTCGGTCACGTCCTGTATGCCTACTGTATTGCGCGAAATGACCCTGAGCTCATGGATAGGGCCGCCACCTGTCTTGAAAGCATAAAAGAGTGAATCACAGTAGCTGGATACACATCCATTGGAATCCACTATAGTAAGGCAGATATCAAAGAAACCCGAAACAGGATATGTGTAAACCGGCAGCGGAACAGTAGATGATGCCCCATTGCCAAATGACCATGAATAACTCATAGGAGCAGCGCCTGAGTGATAGATGTAGGCATTATACACACCAGGTATATTGCCCTGAGGGTAGATATAGAGGAATGTGGAACATGAGTCTACGCCGGGTACATACGTGATGGTAGTACAGGATGAGGCAGTGCAGCCGGTGGTATCCATGATGGTGACACAGTACGTGGTAGGTACATTGGGGGTCAGCACCACAGCCGGGTCTGGTGAGGTAGAGCTAAAGCTGCTGTCCTGCGCGCAGGTCCATGAGTAGGTATAAGGACCGCCTCCGGATGCATTGGTAAACAGGGTGTATTGTACCCCTATGTGCTGGCTGGCTATAGAGACTGAGCAGTTTGAAAGGTTGGCCACGGTGACACTCGTAGAAGCCGTAGCGCCGCAGCCACTGCCAGCAGTATCTGTGACACTGAGCGATACAGAATATGTACCTGCTGTCGAGAAAGTATGGGTCACAGAGGTGCCTGTAGCGCTGTGTCCATCTCCGAAATTCCATGTCAGGACAGCCGAAGGGGAAAAGCTACCGTTTGCCTGAAAGTTGAATGTAGAGTTATTGATCTTAAACGAGTGAACCGTGGCTGTACAGGAGAATGGTCCTGCAGCCGGGCCCAAAGTCCACCAGACACGTGAATAGGTGCCGAACGTAAAGTGTTCACCCTGCCCTATATATCCCGCGCCATTGCAGTCTACGTGGTTGCCACCTACGATGCCTGTATCAGGGAATATGCCCCACATATTCCACTGGTCAGAGGCAGGGTCATAGGTCCAGATATCTTTAGATGCACCGCTCGAATAGTTATATTGATTTTCGGTCACGCCGCATACCACATAGGCCTTGCCTCCCAGCGTGAAAGTACTCTCCGTGGTCTGCGGTGTACCCGGGAAACTGCTGATCTGGGTCCAGGTATCATTAGCAGCATCATACCGGTAGTAATCACTATTGATATATGCCCATCCATTGTATGATGCTGGCATACCGGCACCCATATAGGCATAGTTGCCTATCACAAAGCTGGTCATAGACTGTCGTGGCGTACCCGGGAAAGCTGCTTTGGCTGTCCATGCGTTTGTAGCGGGATCGTACTCCCATGTCTCATTCGTATACGGACGGAAACCGCAGGTGACATAGCCTTTGCCATTCATGGCAAACGCCGTACAGGTATAGCGCATGGATCCTGGAAAGTGCGCCATCGCTGCCCAGGAATCAGTAGCCGGATCATAGCGCCAGCAGTCCGATGGACCTACGCCAGAGTTAGTAGAGTCCCAGCCGTTTACTATGTAGCCATAGCCACCTATCACAAAGTAGCTGGCGCCATATACCGCCGTGCCGGGAGCATCCTGTTTGCGCGTCCAGGTATCGGCTACAGGATCATACTCCCATACTTTCCTGTTGAGATTGACAGGTGTATTGATGTGGTCTATCACACCGCCTATCACGTATACTTTGTTATTGATCGTCATGCTGGCACCTTGATAGTTTGGATCGGGCAGATCGGCTTTCCTCGTCCAGGTATAGTTTTGTGCATGAGCACTATAGAGGCACAAAACTGCAAATAATAGTAAGAGCTTATTTTTCATATATGCGATTTTAGTTTTTACTGTTTGTGATGGGTTGAGAGCTGGGTGACTTAGGTATGCCGTAGTGATCATCTCACCACAGATAGTTTAGTAGTACCAGCTCCAATATCTGTTTTTATTTGTACGAAATACATACCCTCCTCCAGAGTGGCTATGTCTATGTTGGCTATTTTGCTATTCAGGCCTGCTATGTGGCGCACCTCCTGTCCTGCCACATTGATGATAGCTACCTCAGTGATCATGCTGGCCGCTGCTACAGTCACTTTACTTTGCGCCGGATTAGGATGGAGAGACACTTTCTCCGTTGCGATCTCGTTGATACTTGTCGGGGTATATCCTACCTGACTCGTATCTGCACCAGCGTTGAGCGGGATAGGAGTGCCGTGCTCGTTTATAGCGGTGAGGTCACTTATAAATCCTGTATTAGTATAGTACACCAGATCCTTGCCACTGATATTGTCTGTGGTGATCTTAAAGCTGACTTTTGCGATAGCTCCGTAGCCACTGCGTGTGGTGTGATCGGTGCGTGTGATAGCTGCCTTTACATGGCCCTGACTATTGAGCGTCTTACCGATAGATATCTTATCTGTGCTTCCCAGCCATGAATTGCCGAAAGATATGGTAGTAAAGGTAGAATCTACCACCAGCGGATCGAAATTATAGGTCCATGCCAATCCATAGATGTTGTTTGCAGGTATACTGGCATCTCCCAATATAAATGTCACAGTGAGAGTATCTCCCTGATACAGGCTATCAGCGCTCAATACAGTTTTCAGCCCAGCCAGTCCCGATCTCCATGGACTGGCACTATTTGTCTTAGCATGAGTGAGTCCGAAGTTTTGAATGATAGCCAATGTGTCATCTGCGTTGATGACACCGTCTCCATTACAGTCGGCGTGTTTGGTATTGGTACCATTCAGAAACTGCACTCCCCAGTCCTGAGTGTAATGGGCTGTCCAGATGATCGATTGGTCCGCACGGGCAAATCCATTGAGGCCATAGGCTACTCCTATCGGCAGCAGGTCATTATTGTCTGCTACACCATTGTGGTCGGCATCGCCCGGCCATACAGAGTCGGTAGGTGAAGATAGCTGTACTGATACAGTCACCGTATCCGTACAGCCATTTGATGTCCATATGAAGGCATAAGAGCCAGCCGCACTAAACGATGTGATCGTAGTGGTGGGACTGGATGACGTGGTGATAGTAGCCGTACCAGGATTACCTGGGTCGGCAGTCCAGGTACCCGTAGCTGTCGCCGCCATAGTAGCAGTGCCGCCGGGAAGCGAAGGAGAAAAGACTGTTTGATCCGGACCTGCGTTCGGTTTAGCATTGACGTGTACCGCTGCCGTATCCGTGTTGCTGCCGCTGGTCCATATGAAAGAATATGTCCCTGGTATCGATAAGCTTGAAACTGTCGTATTAGGATCAGAAGGATTGCTCAGAACGGCTGTTGCTGGATTACCAGTGAGCGCAGACCAGGTGCCGGTACCAGAGGCAGCCATCGTAGCTACATCATACTGGCAGGCGGTTTGGTCGGCTCCTGCGTATACACTCCGTACATATATAGTCTGGCACTTGGTGGTCTGGCAGCCACTGACTGTATAGGTCAGGCAGAAACTCATCGTAGTATTGGGCGTGCCGATGATAGTCTCGGGATGGCCGGACACCGGAGTAATGAAAGCCGGGGGGCTCCACTGATAGCTGCCGCCCGGCACATCAGTCAGGGCAGTAAGCGTAGCGCTCTGCCCGGTGGCAATGATACTATCCGGAGAGGCTGTGATAGATGCTATATCAGCATCGATCACCGTCACAGTCATCGTGTCCGGTACACCACCGCTGGTCCATGCGAAAGTATAGGTACCGGAGTTCGAAAAACCGAAAGTCCCCGTACTGGGGTCTGTCGCGTTGACAAAAGTCGTAGCGGCTGGGTTTGCCCCGGCTACAGACCAGGTCCCTGTGCCCTGTGCCGCCATAGTGACCAGCACAAACTTGCAAATGGTTTGATCCGGCCCCGCCGACTGTGCCATGGCCTGCAGGCTGATGCCAAGCACCAGAAAGGCCGCCATTATTATTCTCGCCATTTTCATCTCATGTGATTTTATCCAAAATTTAATCTCTTCCTCCTTAATCCTCTCATTGACGATACAAAAAAACGAATAGTCTGCCCTAATAAAAAGTACAAATAACCGCTTATATACTTATAAAATTTAATCATAAGTGGCCATAAGTAATCTTAATTTCATTTTTATATACTCAATATTTTTTTAGAAAGCCTTAACTTCATTGACAACAATGACATGATCAACACTAAACCAGACCATATCCTCCGCTCTCTTTCACAGTATGAGCTTAACCGCCTGGACCGCTATATGCCAGGCGCCAACGCTGATGACTATGTGCTGGCCACCTGGGAGTATATCCGCACTTTCTACAAGGAGCGCATACCCGCAGCACTGAGCAATGAAAACATCTGGAAAGCAGCCTTTGGTAAAAAGAGATTTGTAGCGCTGCGTTATGCCCGATTGCTATCAGACCTGACCAAAGTGCTGGAGCGCTTTCTGCTGCTGGAGCACCTGGCGGATCACGATACAGAGCGCAATCTCATATTGCTGGATATATACAATACCAGGCTCCTCCCCTCCTGTGCAGCACCTATGGTCAAAGCTGTAAACGAAACTGCACGTAAAAATGAGCTCCGCGATGCCGGCTACTATATCGATCGCTACAGAGCAGATGAGCTGCAGAATGCCTTCATAGAAAATCTGGACCGCCGGGATAGTGAGAAGCACCTCACGGCTACCATGCGCAGCCTCGATACCTACTATGTGATACAAAAGCTGAAGTATTATGCTTCTGCACTGCACTACCAGAAGTTTCTGAATACACCATCAGAGATACACTTCATGGAGGCGGTGATGGCGATGGCGGCACACACATCGATAAAGGATGTGCCACTCATTCAGATCTATGTAGCCATCATCCATACACTACAGGAGAGAGATGGCAATGCCAACTTTGAGCTGCTAAGTGGCCTCCTGTCGCAGCATATACACCTTTTCCCGGTCACAGAGGCGGAGCAGCTCTATGCATTTGCCGTGAACTACTGTATCCGCATGATCAATCAGGGTGACCTCAGCTACGTACAGAAGATACTCTCACTCTACAAGCAGCAGCTGCGTGATGGCCTGCTCACGCATAGCGGCTCCATGTCTCCATGGGAGTTTAAAAACATAGTCACCATCGCACTCCGCGCCAAAGAGCTAAAATGGGTTACCGATTTCATAGAAACGTATACGCCGTATATACCTGAGCGCGACAGGGACAACGCCTATACGTTCAACATGGCACGCTATGCTTTTGCCGCAGGCAAATATGACCGGGTGCTGGAGCTGCTCGGCTCGGTAGACTATAATGATGTCTTCTATCAGCTCGATGCCAAAACGACACTCATGAAGACCTACTACGAGCTGGGAGAGTACCAGCCGCTGCAGTCGCTCAGTGAGAGCTTCCGCATACTGCTCAGCCGTAAGCGGCTCATCTCAGATACACAGCGGGCGGTGTATGGCAATTTTGTGCGCTATACGCTCAAGCTATTCCGCGCAGATGTGAAGGACCGCAAAAAGATCGCACAACTCACACAGGATATCAATAAAGTAAAACAACTGGCGGACAAAAGCTGGATCATGGAGAAGCTGGGGGAACTGGCTGCATAGCCCGCTAGTAGGTAGGGGCAGGTCGCGACCTGTCCCTACTGCGATCCTCAGCTATTTTTCCTTTTCTGTCAAAATCCCTTACTTTCAACCCTCATACTTTTAAAACAGTAAAACACAAGATATGTCACTAAGCCAGTCTAACCGCGAGATCGTAGAAAACGCCGTCAAGGCTATCCACTCCCGCGCTTTCTTTGCACAATATCCGGAGTCTCCTAAAGCCTATGGAGAGGAGGCCTCTACTGAGGGCCTGAAGCTATACAATGAGCAGCTCGGCAAAAAGTTTGAACTGCTGAAGCAGCAGAACCCTGCCGGCTGGGTGGGTGAGGAGGTATCTCCATACACCATGAAGCCACTGGGTATCACCTATCCTACATTTGAGGTAGATACCCTGCTGGTACGTGCCGGCCGCGCCTTTGGCGAGTGGAAGAAGGTCTCTGCAGATGAGCGTGCCGAGGTACTGGTAGATGCACTGGAGCGGATCAAGAATAAGTTCTTTGAGATAGCCTATGCTACGCAGCATACGACGGGCCAGTCGTTTGTGATGAGCTTCCAGGCATCGGGGCCTCACGCCAGCGACCGCGCGCTGGAGGCACTGGCTATGGGCTGGGAGGAGCTGAAGCGCTTCCCTGAGTCTATCACCTGGGAGAAGCCTGCCGGCAAAGCAACGCTAAAACTCCAGAAAGAATACCATGCAGTACCAAAGGGTGTCGGCCTGATCATCGGCTGCTCCACTTTTCCTACATGGAATACAGTGCCTGGCCTCTTCGCCACGCTGATCACCGGCAATACAGCTATCGTAAAGCCACACCCTAAGTCTGTCTACGCGATAGCTATCGTAGTAGCCGAGATACAAAATGCCCTGCAGCAAAAGGGCCACGACATCAATATCTGCCAGCTGGCAGTGGACGCTTCTGACAATCTAATCACCAAGAAACTGGCCGAGCATCCGCTCGTGAAGCTGATAGACTATACCGGCGGCTCTGCCTTCGGCAAATATGTAGAGAGCCTGCCGGGCAAGACGACCTTCACCGAGAAGGCTGGTGTCAACTCTGTGATCATAGACTCTGTGACTGATCTCGCAGCAGTGGCACAGAATCTCGCATTCTCCGTGTCACTCTACTCCGGCCAGATGTGTACAGCACCGCAAAACTTCTTCATACCTGAAGGCGGCGTAAGTAGTGGTGGCGCCCCTGTAAGCTATGAGGATACTGTAAAGGCACTCGTAGATGCGATCAGCGGTATAGCGAAGCATCCTGCTATGGGCCCAGGCACACTTGGTGCCATACAGAGCGATGCTACGCTGAAGCGTGTGGACTCTGTGAGCGATATCGCCACACAGCTCCTCGCACCAGGCAAGGTGGCCAATGCAGAATACCCTGATGCGCGCACCTCCTCTCCTATCGTACTGGAGGTAGCAGCCAAGGACTTTGGCATCTATGAGAATGAGCTCTTCGGCCCGATCGTACTCGTGATCAAGACCAAGAACACGGCCCAGTCTGTCGAGCTGGCCAAGGAGATGGCAGGCAAGCACGGTGCCATCACCTGCGCCGCCTACTCTACCAATGAGGATACCATCAAGCTGATAGAAGAGGAGATGGAGTCTGTCTTCACACCTGTGTCATTCAACCTGACAGGTGGTATCTTTGTAAATCAGCATGCTACCTTCAGCGACTTTCACGTGACCGGCGGCAACCCTGCGGGTAATGCCAGCTTTACCAATCCGGAGTACGTCAATAAGCGCTTCGTGTGGGTAGGCCACAGGAGGAATGCACAATAAGCTATCCTGCATAATACAGAAAAGGGCTGCGTCACCGCAGCCCTTTTCATTTTAGTAAGTATCGGAAGATTCTATTTTACGATAACAGGATAGTCCGCCTCAAAATCTACATTGCCTGGCGTAGGTGTGCCATTTTTGCCTACCGGCTGGTGGTAGAGTATCAGGCGCAGGTAGCCTGCTGTGCCGCTATCTCCGGTCTGCCAGGTGCTCACGAGGCCGAGTGGCAGGCCATGTGAGTCTTTGTCCTGTATCTTGTTTTGGATCAGGCCTGATACAGGGTCTATGGTATACACCATCAGATGCTTATCCGCCATATGAGTGATACTATCCGTGAGGTCCAGTATCGGATTATTAGCCTCGTCCAGTATCCTGAGCTGCACGTCGTAGGATCTGCTCCCTTTCAGCCGGATGGTGTCTATCATCGTAGCCGGGCCTCCCTCCGCCTCGCGGAAGTTGATATACCCGAAGGTATCAGCATGCTGGTCCGTCTGGTCAATAGCGATCACATCTACGCGGGAGATATACTCATTGGTAGTGAGCGGCGCATCCGTTTTGCAGGAGTACAGCCCGGCCATCAGCAGCGATATCACGCTCAGTATTATGACGATCTTCTTATTCATCTTCCGGTTTAAAAATACTTAATATATCACCTTCTCCTATTCACAAGCTAACAGGCCGCCTCCCCGCCTGTACACCTGCTCTTCAAACGCATGATGGCAGAATTATTGCCTTTTATGACATCCGCAACATTGATTTTTCCGGCCAATGCCAGATTTCCGGAGAGAAAACACAAGGACCTATATCCTGAAGTCCAGCGGGAAAACCACCTTTATGTTTACGTTCGCACCCATGTTATAGATACCATTGCGGCCGGTATAGTTGCCCGGATAGGGTTCAAAATACTTGAGTCGGCTCAGATGGTCCTGATAGGCGGTATTGAGTAGGTTAGATCCCAGCACATAGAGGCTCATGATAGTTTTGCCTTTTTTATTGGCAAAGCCTGCACCCACGCCCGCGCTGAGCAGCGCATATCCGGGCGTAGCCGTCTCTGTGCCAAAGGCTCTGTAGATGCGGCCCTGCCTGGCATAGTAGGTGACGCCCACTTTCACAAAGGCATTGACGATCTGTGCGCGCTTGATATTGAAATCATACCTGACCTCAGAGCTGCCATGTATAGGCGCTATCAGCGGCAGATAGCGCTCGCTATCAGCCACAGCATGGCCCTTCTCCCCGAGGAAATCGCCGTACGTCAAAGAGAAGACATTGTCAATATGCAGCGAATGGATGGGGTGTATATCTACTCCTATCTCACCGCCATAGAGCTGCGCGCGGGCCGAGCGGTACTGAAAGGTCTGATTGCCGGCCACCAGTATGGAATCTCCGCCATGCACGCCTTGCAGCTTCTGATTGTAGATATAGTTCTGGATATAGTTGTAAAATACGTCTGCCGTAAACGCTATATACCTGGATGTATAGCTGACGCCAAAGTCCGGCTGCAGGCTAAACTCCGGCTTGAAATCCGCATTGCCTATCTGGTAGATATTAGTGCCGGGGTGGACGCCATTGGCAGATATCTCAGATATATTGGGCGCGCGATAGCCTCGGGCAAAATTCAGTTTCAGCGCCAGCTGCTTATTGACATTGTAGGTAGCTCCTATGCTGCCCGTCACTCCCTGGAATGTAGTGTGATAGTTAGAGAAGACCTTATTGGCTCCCGCAGTAGCTGCACCGTACACAGGCATATCAAATCCCGTCACAGGATCGACAGCAGTGTAGAGCTGTTGATTGCGAAAGATCCGGACATCATACCTGATGCCGCCCTCTATATCAAACTTGCCCAGCGATTTCCGCACCACTGCAAATGGCCCAAAATCTATCTGCGAGTACGATGGTATCACAAACTCTGTCCCTGCCGTCACGTTATTCTGCTGGTACATGCCATTGATACCTACCGTAAGGTTCCAGTGGCGTATCTCGGGCATATGGTATTTGACGTCATAGTTGATACTATTGAGCTGTAGATAGAGGCCGGGTGTATTGTATAGGATCGGATGGCTGTACTCCCTGCGCACACTGCGCTGGTAGCCGGCATCGATATCCAGTGTACCGCCCTTGTGGCCCAGGTGGATATGATTATCAGCATTCACACGGTAGTGCTGCACACGCTGGTGCAGGCGCTCTATACTGTAAGTACGGAGGTCGTGCTGAGAGACAATCTCACTATTGCCATCCTCATCTATCTGGCGTGTAAACTGCCTAGTGGCACTATCGCGGCTGCCGTCTGGTATCTCTTGTACATCATCGTACAGGGAGAAGTTGACATGCGAGTAGCCCCAGTCGCGATGTATGCCGAGAGAGGCGCTGGCATCTGTCTCGTTAAACGCAGTATTGAACACACGGCCATCATACTTATTGGCATAGTCCATGGCCTGCTTATGCGAGACGCGGGCTATCCAGTCGATGCCTTTCTTGGTGCCTTTGATCATCGCAGAGCCGCCGATCTGATTATTGTTTGTGCCATAGTCCAGCGTCACATCGCCCTGCAGCGCTCCCTCCGGTGCGGGGCGGGTAGGTATGAGATTGACTACCCCTGCCAGGGCGTCGCTGCCATAGCTCAGGCTCGCTGGCCCTTTGATGATCTCTGCGCGCTCTACGCCATATTGGTCCACCTCTATGCCATGCTCATCTCCCCATTGCTGCCCCTCCTGACGCATACCGTCATATAGGGTGAGCACACGATTGAAACCCAAGCCACGGATGTATGGTTTTGACACGTTGGGCCCTGTGGTCACAGCGGTCACACCGGGTATTTTGGTGAGGGCATCTATCGCATTGGTGGCAGAGTTGGTGAGGAGGTAGTCCTTATTGATCACCACGATGGGGATAGGGCTGCGGCTGATCTCCGTGGCGCGGGATTCACCCGTCACTACCACCTCATTCAGCTCCCCGGCAGCGTGAGTGAGATAGATCGTGATAGTGTCCGGAGCTACTTTTGCTGTGATAACCTGCGGGGCATAGCCCAGCGTCTTGATCTCCAGGAGCACCTGATCATCCGGTAGATTGGCAAGTGTAAAAGTGCCCGAGGTATCTGTCAGTGTACCACTTTTATGCTCGGGCAGGTATATGGTCGCTCCGTAGAGCGGTTCTTTTGTGTCTTTGTCGTAGACCCGGCCAGACAAAGTATGCTGCGCGGACAAGCCCGCGTAGCATCCTGCCAATGCCAGGAACAATAGAATATGCTTCATACTTTTTTTATAACCTGATAAATAAAATAACGGCCTGCGGCGCAGGCAGCAGATAGCATGGCTGTGCCATGCGTCAGATGTTTTCAGTAAAACGGTATCAGGCTATGGCAGGAGGACCACGGAGATGATGCGTGCTCTCGGCCGCAGTGTGGTAGAGAGGCTCTATACGCTCAGCAGCGCTGCGCGGCAAAAAGACAACGGAAAAAGAATAGACCGCCTGCGCATGGTCATAGATGTGGTTGACATCTATCTTACAGATGTTACAGTCGTCCTCCTTGTCCGTAGAGTGGATATGGTGGTCGCAGCTGTGGTCGTGCGCCTCGGTATGGTATTTGACAGAAAAGGAATAGTGAAGCTCCCGCACCACAGTAGAGTACAGGAAGGAGCTGAGCAGGAATGCTACAGCCATGATCCGGCCTATGTGCCTTATCTTCACGACCACAAAAGTATTTAAAAACCAGAAACGGAATTTGAAATTAACGTTATGAGATCAGTAGTGCTCATCAGGCATACCAAATCTGACTGGACCAATGCAGTGGCAGATTTTGACCGCCCGATACGAGAAGACAGGAAAGAGGATGCGCGCCTCATAGCCCGCGAGATAGCCCGCCGCGACTTCCGCCCGGACTACATAGCAGCCAGCCCCGCCCGGCGCACCCTACAGACTGCCAAACTGATCTGCCAGGAGTGGGACTATAAGTATGCAGCGGTAGTACAGGATAAAACACTGTATGAGTCTACGCCCTATGAGATCATCCAGCACCTGCGGGGACTGGATGATAAGATAGAGCACGCCGTAGTGATCTGCCATAATCCGTCCATCACCTACTTTCTCAATCGCTATGGCGATACGTACATAGATAATGTGCCGACCACCGGAGCAGCCCTGATCAGATTTGATAAAGAGCGCTGGGCAGACATAGGAGAGCGCGGCAAACTGGAATGGTTCTTGCGACCCAAAGAGCTGAAGCGGCAGCAACATTAACTGCTACTCTTTCGTTATAATACTATGAGAGTCCTGCGATATATATCGGTCCTGGCCTTGCTGCTGCTCACTCTGCTGGCCTCCTCGTGCAATACAAAAAGGGACTGCCGCGGCCGTATGAAGCACCGCCTGTCAAACGGGGTATGGATATGATACTCATCAGATAATCTGCACATCATTGAAAGCTTAACATTGCGTTTGTAATTTCTTTACTACTTTGGGCATCTCACTATGGTAAAGCACCCTAAGTTCGTCAACCGCGACGTCAGCTGGCTCTCATTCAATCAACGCGTACTGCAAGAGGCTGAAGACAAGACAGTACCGATACTGGAGCGCCTGCGCTTCCTTGCCATCTTCTCCAATAACCTCGATGAGTTCTTTCGCGTGCGTATCGCTACGCTAAAGCGTGTGATGGACTTTGGCAAGACAGCCAAGACCACGATGCGTATCAAGCCGCACAAACTGCTGGATGAGATACAGAAGATCGTGATCCAGCAGAACCTCAAGTTTGAGAAAATATATAAGGAGATACAGCAGGAGCTGCGCGCTCACGGCATCTATATCACTGATGAGAAGAAGCTGAACGCCTCTCAGAGCGCTTTTATAAAAAGCTATTTTGACAATAAGGTGCGCCCGTCACTGGTGCCCATCATGCTCAACCAGGTGAAGCGCTTCCCATACCTGAAGGACAAGTCTATCTACCTGGCAGTAAAGCTCTCGATGAAGGGACAGCCTAAACTGACACAGTATGCACTGCTGGAGATACCATCCGACCCTGAGGGCCGCTTTGTCATCCTGCCATCGTCTAATCATAATCACTATGTGATGCTGCTGGATGATATCATCCGCCACAACCTGCCATCTGTATTTTATACATTCCCCTTTGACAAGATAGAGAGCTATACGATCAAGCTGACCCGCGATGCAGAGCTGGATATAGACAATGACGTATCGCAGAGCTTCCTGGATAAAATATCCAAGAGCGTCAAGAACCGCCAGAAGGGCGACCCTGTGCGCTTCGTATATGACCAGAGCATGCCTGCGGATATGCTGGCCATTTTCACCAGCCGTATGAAGCTGCGCAAGTATGACAACCTGATACCGGGCTTCCGCTATCACAATTTCAAAGACTTCATGAGCTTCCCGGCGCTGGGTGCGAAGTCGCTACGCTACGAAGATCACAAGCCTATCGTGCATCCTGCACTCGTCAAAGAGAAGAGCATGTTTGAGGCAATAAAAAAGCAGGATATACTGCTTCACTTCCCCTATCAGAGCTTCAACCATTTCATAGAGCTGCTACGCGAGGCGGCCATAGATCCCACGGTCAAGTCTATCAAGATCACCCTCTACCGTGCGGCCAAGAAATCTAAGGTGATCAATGCCCTGATCAATGCGGCTCGAAATGGCAAGGATGTGACGGTGGTAGTGGAGCTGCAGGCGCGATTTGACGAGGAGGCCAATATCAAGTGGGCCAAGGCGCTGGCAGAGGAAAACATCCGTGTGATCTATGGCGTGCAGGGTCTGAAAGTACACTCCAAGCTCTGCCTGATACAACGCGAGGAGAAAGGCAAACCAAAACTCTATGCCAATATCAGCACGGGCAACTATAACGAGGTGACCTCAAACGTGTATTGTGATGAGTCACTGCTCACCGCTGAGCCGCATATCACCTCTGAAGTATCGCATGTGTTTGACTTCTTTGACCGCAACTATATCGTGCGCCAGTACAAATACCTGATACCATCTCCACTACGTACCCGCAAGAAGTTTATCCAGATGATAGACGACGAGATCTACAATGCGAAACACAAAAAGAAGTCAGGGATCTTCATCAAGATGAATAGCCTCATAGATGAAGAGATGATCACAAAGCTCTATGACGCCAGCAATCATGGTGTGAAGATAAAGATCATCGTGCGTGGCATCTGCGGGCTGGTACCGGGCGTACCGGGCATGAGTGAGAATATAGAGGTGATCAGCATAGTAGACCGCTACCTGGAGCACTCGCGCATCTTTATCTTTGAGAATGGTGGTGAGCCGCTGTACTACATCTCCTCTGCAGATTGGATGACCCGCAATCTCGACTCGCGTATAGAGATCTCTACGCCCATACTGGATAAGAAGCTGCAGCAGGAGCTGCTGGATATACTCAATATCCAATGGAGTGACAATGTAAAAAGCCGCGTGATCAATGCCGCACAGGATAATATCTACCGCCAGACCGGCTCTGCCATCCGCATTCGCTGCCAGGATAAGATATACCAGTACCTGAGGAAGAAATAGGCATACACAGCTATCTCCGGCACCTAACATTCGGTTGATAATTAATCAAGGCGCAGCACATAGCTGTGGGCTAAATTCAACCCTCAGCCAAATAGCCAGAATGGAGATCAAAAAATTTGCTGCCATAGACATCGGGTCTAACTCTGTACGCCTGCTCATAGAGCACGTGATAGAATCAAAAGGCGCAGAGCCGATGTTCAAAAAGAACAGCCTGATACGCGTGCCGGTGCGGCTCGGTGCAGATGCTTTCAAGAGTCACCGTATACCGGAGGCCACTGTCAAAAAGCTGGTAGAAGCCATGATAGGCTATAAGTATATCATGAAGGTAAACGACGTGATACACTACAAAGGCTGCGCTACCTCTGCCATGCGCGAGGCCAGCAATGGCGCTGAAATAGTCAAGCGCATAGAAAAAGAAGCTGGTATCAAAATAGAGATCATATCAGGTAATAGCGAGGCAAGCATGATCTTCAATAGCCAGCATTTCATCGCTTCCAATATCGGTCATGACTGCCTCTTTGTAGACGTGGGTGGCGGTAGCACGGAGATCACCATATTTATCAAAGGTAAGGCTGTAGCTGCGCGTTCTTTTGACATAGGTACGATACGCGTACTGAGCGACAAGGTGAGCAAGGATCACTGGAAAGAGCTGAAAGACTGGGTCAAGAAAGAGACCAAAACCATCAAGACTTTTGCGCTGGTAGGCTCAGGAGGCAATATCAACCGCCTCTTCAAAATGGCTGAGACAAAACAAGGCAAACCGCTCGGTATTGATACGCTGCAGGATATGGTCACAAACCTGAAGCGCTACTCTATAGACGACAGGATGAAACTCTTTGACCTCAATCCTGACCGGGCAGATGTGATCGTGCCTGCCGGTGAGATATTCCTTACGCTGATGAAATTTGTAAAAGCGACCAAGATCTATGTCCCTAAGATCGGCCTCTCAGATGGTATGGTACGCGAGGTGTATAAAGAATATAAAGGCGGCAAGCAGAATAAGCTAGCTTAGCAGACCGCTGCCTGTGGCCAGTGCATTGCTGGCCCGGAGCAACGCTCTATTTATCGATATAGTACTCCAGATATGAGAAAGCAAGACCAACTGGTAGATCTCATCCACAAGCTGACCCCGGCAGAGAAGAAGTTTTTTAAAGAATATACGACGCGGAATAAGAGCAGCCAGAGCTTTGTAAAGCTGTACGAGCTGCTGCAGAAAGAAGAAACGTACAATGCTGACCGTCTCTGCAAAAAACTAGGCAAGACCAAAGCCAACCTGGCACATGAGAAGGACTACCTGCAGGAGGTACTGCTGCGTGCCCTGCGCGACTATCATGAGCAGACACCGGATATCGCTACCTCCAATATCATCAGCAATGTAGATGTGCTCTACCAAAAAGGGGCCTATGATATGGCCCGCGATGTGGCGGTGAAGGCCATGAAAGTAGCGCATCAGCACTCTAACTATCCCGCTGCGATAGCACTTTATCAGAAGCTGATGCGCATCACCTGGTTTGACCAGACGGATGGCAATAAAAAATTTGAAGAGCATGACGGGTATACTGCGGCCGTACGCGGTGTGCTGGATGATATCCGCGACCTGCTGGTATTACAAGATATGCAGACACGCCTGGCCCGCATCTGGAATACATCCATGCAGGCCCTACAGCCCGCAGCGAAACAACAACTGAAAGATGAGCTGCAAAGCGATGTACTGCAACGCGTATTTCCACAGCCGCTCTTTCAGATGCTGCAGGCAGACCTGATATCCACTATCTATGCGCTGATCGGAGAGCGCGACCTGGCGCTACAGCACAAGAAAAGAGTACTGGCCATTTTTGAGAAGTACCCACGCGAGACCCGCGTCACAGAGCATGACTACCTGGCCGCAGTGATGAATGTATTTAACTATGCCGTAGGAGCCCGTCGGCCTGATGAGGCTGAGGCGTTCTTAAAAAAGATACAAGCACGCAATTATCATAAGCTGCCGCTGGATAAGGCGTTTCTGGATAAAACCTTTGATGCGCACTACATCGAGTCTATGCTAAGCATCTGCCTGATACAATACCCTACGGGCAATAAGACCAAAGCTGAAGCACAAAAAATATTATCCCTCTTCAAAAAGTCTCCCCATCCGGAGAAGGACCTCATACCTATCAGCCAGCTGATGCCGTACTACTTTGCTGCGCGGCTGGCATTTGCCACGGAGGATTATAGCGATAGCCTGGATTGGTTTGGCGTAGTGATAGAGAAAGCAGAGAAGGGTAGCATGATAGATGCACAGATAGCCTGCCGGATTTATGTAGCGGCTATCCACTGCCTGCTGGGAAACTATACTGTGGCACAGTCTCACGCCATCTCTATTACAAAATTTATCAAGGCTATGCGTCCACCGCTGCAGACAGAGAAACTCATGCTGACCTTTCTCAGCAATGTATGGAAGAAGGCCTATCCGGTAGAAGTACGTGAAGCATTTGAAGAGCTAAAGGATAAACTCACCGCGCTGCGCCAGGTACCCGAGGAGGCCCGGATCCAGCAGATGTTTCATTACAATATGTGGATAGAGAGAAATCTGAAAAAGGCTAGTCGATCTTGATCTCCTCATCATTTTCGTCAAAGAACTTGTACTCCGTGATAGGGAAGTTCTCATTAGTATGGATGCGGATGTAGCGCTTGTATTTCATAAACCACTTCATACGCATAGACGGGAAGCCCTTGGTGAAGTAGGCCGCTATGATAGGGTGTACGTATAGTTTCAGCGTACGGTGTGTATTGAGCAGGTGGTCCAGGTCATTTTGTATCTCATCTATCAGCAGCAGTGAGGAGCCGATAGTGCCGGTACCGCCACAGGTAGGGCACTCCTCAGTGGTCACGATATTGACCTCAGGGCGTACGCGCTCACGCGTGATCTGCATGATATTAAACTTGGACAGCGGCAGGATAGTATGCGTAGCCTTGTCATTGTCCATAAATCCCTTCATCTTGTCATAGAGGATCTTCTTATTGTCAGGGTTCTTCATGTCTATGAAGTCTATGACAATAATGCCGCCCAGGTCGCGCAGGCGCATCTGGCGGCTGATCTCTTCAGCGGCTTCTATATTTACCTGTAGGGCATTTGTCTCCTGATTGCCCTCTACGCTGACGCGGTGGCCGGAGTTGACATCTATCACATGGCAGGCTTCGGTCTTTTCTATGATCACATAGACACCGTTTCCTGTATTTACCTGCCTGCCAAATGAAGCCTTGATCTGCTTAGTGATATTAAAATTGTCAAAGATCGGTGTCTTGCCGGTATAGGTAGACACGATGTTCTTCTTATCCGGTGATATCCGCTCTACAAAGTTCTCGAGCTCACGTGCTATAGCAGGATTGTTTGTGATCACCCTGTTGAACTCCGGGCTGAGAATATCGCGGAGGATACCGGATGTCTTGTCCAGCTCAGAGAGGACCTTTTTGACAGGATTGGCGCCGCGAAGGTTATTGCTCATTTCCTTCCAGCGGGCCTCCAGCATGAGGAGGTCTTCGTGGAGGGTCTTAGAGTCCTTGCCCTCTGCCACGGTGCGTACTATCACGCCAAAGTTCTTAGGCTTCAGGCTCTCTACCAATACTTTGAGGCGCTTGCGCTCATCGGCAGAGTCTATCTTGCGGCTCACGCCTACAGAGTTAGTAAAAGGGGAAAGCACCAGGTACCTACCGGCGAGGGTGATCTCACAGGTCAGGCGGGGGCCTTTGGTAGAGATGGGCTCCTTGAGTATCTGTACGAGGATATTGTTTTTGCCTTGCAGTACCTCGCGTACGTTGCCGGATTTATTGATCTCGGGAAGTATCTCTATATCATTCAGCGTGCCGTCAGAGTGGCCTGCTACTGCCTGGCCGGTATATTTGGCCAGTGTGCGAAACTCAGGGCTGAGATCCGTATAGTGGAGGAAGGCATCCTTCTCATGACCTACGTCTATGAAGGCTGCGTTGAGGCCGGGCATGATCTTTCTGATCCGCCCGAGATAGATATCACCTACGTGGAATTGATTGCCGGGCTTCTCCTGATGGAGCTCTACCAGCTTTCTATCTTCGAGCAGGGCGACCTCCACACCCGCAGGCGTAGAATTTATGATCAGCTCCTTATTCAAGACCTATAAGATTTAAGCAAAGGAAAAAAGTGAGGATAAAACAGAAGGTTAAATTAAGACACAAAAGCGCAAGGATTTTCTTGCGCTTCTGCATCTATATATATACAGGCAGGCCGGGTAGGCCCGCGGCGTATTACTTCTTCTTATGCCTGTTCTTCCTCAGTCGCTTTTTGCGCTTGTGAGTCGCTATCTTATGTCTTTTTCTTTTCTTACCGCAAGGCATGTTGAGTAATTTTTTGGTTGATAATAAATATGTTACTGGCCTTTCCCGAGGCTCTCTTTATATTCCTTTATTTTCTGCTTCAGCTCAGGTTTGTCTACCATCCCTGCGCACTTGTCCAAAAGCTCCCCGGCTTTCTTATTGTCTCCCTTGCCGCTATAGGCCACAGCCAGGAGGAAAACCGCATCGTAATTTTGGGGTCGCAAAGATACAACTTTTTCCAATCTTACAATAGCTTTATCAAATTGGCGGGAAACTATGCCAAATTTGCCCAGAAGGAACTGAGCGTCAGCGTTATTAGGATCTTTATTGACCACATCCAGCAGGATGCTTACCCCCTGCATGGGGGTCGTACCCTGATCCATATAGGCACTGGCCAGCTTCAGGCGGGTAGGCGCCGAGCTGTCCTGCCCCACAGCCGCCTTGTAGCTTTCTACAGACCTGGCCAGCAGGTATTGGTGCATCTCATCCTCATTGCTGATGCCGGCGGTAGCGGCATAGAGGTCTCCGGCGCGGACCAGCACCTCGCTCTGGTGCGCGGCACGGCCCAGCTCCTCTGTATAGTGGGCCTCGGCCACAGACTCGCCCCGCAGGTGGTAGTACTGCACCAGAGATTTTACATCAGCTTCTGCATGTCTGTTTTCCCAGGTGTCGAGCAGTTTCAGCGTATCCTGACTGGTGATACCGGCCTTTACCTTTTTCATATACCCCTCCCAGTCAAAGGCGGTGGCACTGCCTGCCTCGTCTTCCTTCTGAGCACCCTTGTCACGCGCGGCCATAGGCGCCTCGGCGCGTACCAGCGGCTTCGTATTGTCTGCAAAGAGGTAAATGACCACCACCAGTGCGATACTGGCAGCGATAGCGATCCATTGAGTAGTCTTGAGTTTCATCACAAAAAATGCTCCGCTGTAGGCAAAAAAAAGGTTTGCAGCCGGAGGACTGCAAACCTAATCTTAAATGACCTGTATCAAAAATTATTTTTTGGCTCCTGTAGCTACGCGTGCCTTCTTGACTGACTCTACGAAAGTCTTGGCAGGCTTGAATGCCGGGATATAGTGCTCCGGTATCTCTATAGCTACGCCTTTCTTGATGTTTCTGCCTATCTTCTTAGCGCGCTTCTTGACTATAAAGCTGCCGAAGCCACGTACATAAACATTTTCGCCGGCTTTCAGGGAGTTTTTGATCTCCTTAAAGAATGCTTCAAGAGATACCAAAACGTCCACCTTGGCTACTCCTGTGAGTTCTGAAACCCTTGTTACGATGTCTGCTTTTCTCATGTGTTTGTTTTAAAAGTATATTTAATGCTCTCTGGGTGTCGATTGATATAGGTTAGCTTTTAGGCTCACTATCAAGTATATAAATCGGAGGAATACAAATATTTATTAAAGACTATTTGACTGATTTATAAGCCTTTGAGTGCGCTCTTTATACGGAAGACAAAGGTAATGACTTTTCAGAAAGTTGCCATAAATGACTGAATATAATCCCTTTAAAATACGGAGGTACACCCCAAAAAACATCGGCTTCACCTAAAATCAGTTTTCCCCGAGAACCCCGTGCGTTTGGTCGCAAGAAAAACAGATTGTTTTGGCGGGACTAAAAAAAGCCGGATTTCTGGCTTAGATTTCAGCCTCGCTATACCCATAAATCCATATAAAAATATGAGCAAAATACTGGTAACCGGTGGCTCCGGGTACATCGGTTCGCATACGATCATAGACCTGATAGACCACGGCTACGAGGTGATCTCTGCCGATAATCTCAAGCGCTCACTCCCGTCTGCACTGGATAATATAGAAAAGGTGACAGGCAAAAAAGTGACCAACTACGAGATAGACCTCTGCGACAAGAACGCGGTGGAAGACCTGTTTCAAAAGGAGAAAAACATCACTGGTATCATCCACTTTGCCGCGCTCAAGTCTGTACCTGAGTCTGTGCAAAATCCACTCATGTACTATCACAATAATCTAGAGTCCCTGGTGGTACTGCTATATGCCGCTCAAAAGAATGGTGTGAAGCAGTTCGTCTTTTCATCGTCCTGCTCTGTGTATGGCAATACGGAACAGCTGCCGGTGACAGAGGAGACACCACTGCAGGAGGCAGAGAGCCCATACGCACGTACCAAGCAGATCAGCGAGAAGATCATAGAAGACCACGCCAGGGTGGCTGATATGAAGTATGTGGTCCTGCGCTACTTCAATCCTGTAGGCGCGCATGAGTCGGCACTCATAGGGGAGAATCCGCGCGACGGCGTGGTATTTAATATCATACCACGCGTGACGGGTACTGCACTGGGGCAGTACGATCACTTTGATGTCTTTGGCAGTGACTACCCTACACGGGACGGTACCTGCGTCCGGGACTATATACACGTGATGGATATAGCTCATGCACACACACTGGCCATACAGCAGCTGGACAGGGATGCCAATGCACCTAAGTATGACATCTACAATCTGGGTACAGGCAATGGGGTGACAGTACTGGAGGTGATCCATGCATTTGAGCGTGTATCTGGTATCAGGCTGAACTACCGCCTGCAGCCGCGGCGTGCAGGGGATGTAGTATCTATCTACGCCAATAATGAAAAGGCAAAAACCAAGCTAGGCTGGACTGCTACACGAGATCTGGATACCATGCTACGCACTGCCTGGCAGTGGGAAAACAACAAGCGGAAGCAGGCCTAAGCCTCATTGCAAGATGCGCTCCAGGCCATTCTTGCGCGAGCCCTTAATGAGCTGCGTGGTATGCTCAAAGCGCTGCGACTGATACCAGTCCTTGAGCTGGTCTGTATTTTCAAAATAGAGTACATCCTTTGCTCCTTTCAGCATGTGGAAGCCATCTCCTACAAAGATGCGCTGCGTGAGGTCCATACCCTTTACCATATCTATGAGCTTCAGATGCTCTATCTCGCTGTACTCGCCCAGCTCCATCATCTCGCCCAGTATGGTGATCTTATTAGACGCATCAAGGGCGTCAAAATTCCTGAGCGCTTCGGTCATGCTGGAGGGGTTAGCATTATAGGCATCCAGCAGGATAGTATTACTGCCCGAGGTTACTTTCTGAGAGCGGTTATTGGACGGCACATAGGCCTCTATCGCATGCCTGATATCTGACAGGCTCACGCCAAAGTACCGGCCTATGCATACAGCAGCCATCACATTGTCAAAATTGTACCTGCCTACCAGCTGCGTGTGTATGGCCGTACCATCAGCCAGGCGCACCATCAGAAACTCTCCGGACTGCTCGGGCAGGCCACTACTGTAGTCACTCTCCCTATGGCCATAGTAGATGAGGCGATCCTCACTGACCAGCAGGCGGGCACGCTCATTCAGCTTGTCACTGCCGGAGTGTACGAATAGCTTGCCCCCCTTCTTGCCTATGTACCCATAGAGCTCCGTCTTGCCCTTCAGTACGCCCTCCTCTCCGCCGAAACCCTCCAGGTGGGCCTTGCCCACATTGGTGATGAGACCGTAGTCAGGATCAGCATAGACGCAGTAGCCTGCTATCTCCTTCTGATGATTGGCTCCCATCTCTACGATCAGAAACTCCGTATCCAGCGGTGTGCTGAGCAACGTGAGCGGTACGCCTATGTGGTTGTTGAGATTGCCCTTGGTAGCTACGGTTTTATATTTGGTAGATAGTACAGCGGCTATCAGCTCCTTGGTAGTGGTCTTGCCGTTAGACCCTGTGATAGCCAGTACGGGGCACTCCAGTTTGCCCCTGTGGTAGCCGGAGAGCTCCTGTAGCGCCGTCAGGGTATCATCTACCAGTATCAGGTGCGGATTGCCCCTGTCTGCCTCAGATTGCAGCTCGTCTACTACTGCATAGGCGGCTCCTTTAGACAGGGCTTCTTTGGCAAAGAGATTTGCATTGAACTTATCACCCTTCAGGGCAAAGAATATAGATCCCGGCTGGATAGACCGCGTATCTGTAGTGACGCCGGCAGAGGCGAGATATAGCCGGTGGAGGTCTGCTATAGTCATCATAGTATGTAAAAATAAAAAACCCCGGTGATAGCCGGGGTTTTTAGTGTTTTTATGATCAGGTGCCCTTAGGGAACTTTCTCTTTCCTTTTTCCTTGAAGTTGTTGCCACCCTTCTGCTTATTGCCGGATGGAGAGCCTACGCGGTCCATAGCGCAGCGGAAGCCGAGGTCATCTGTAGCCAGTGCCTGGTCGAGATAGCGGCGTGTACCCGGAGACAGGTAGTATGCGCGGTCCTTCCATGAGCCACCCTTGAATACGCGGGACTCATCATTGATCAGTGAGGACTGGCCAAACTTGTAGTCTACGGATGATACTTCATCACCGTCCACATAGTTACGTACATCACCGGTGCGGTAGTTGCGGCGGTTAGCAGCTTCTTCCTTGGTCACGAGGCGGTACTGTATACGGCCGAGGCTATCCTTTTCTACAGGCTTGCCTTCTGCGTCTACTACCTTCGTCTGGAATTCATTACCACGATAAGTGCGGAAGTCGTTACCATCTACAGAGGTCATAGGGCGGTATACGTCGAGTACCCACTCATTCACGTTGCCAGCCATGTTATACAGGCCGAAATCGTTTGGCATGTATGACTTCACCGGAGCTGTGATATCAGCGTTATCATTCAGCTTGCCTGCCTGGCCCATGTTGTCACCACGTCCGCGCTTGAAGTTGGCGAGGAAAGTACCCTGCCACATACCAGCCTTAGGATAGCGGGTAGAGGTACCATTCCATGGATAGATACGGCGGTCAGTCACGCGCTCTTCGCCTGCTGCAGGCTGGTTGCCTATCAGGGCCAGGGCTGCGTACTCCCACTCAGCCTCTGTAGGGAGGCGGTATGCCGGCAGCATGATACCATCTTCAAAAGTAGCCTTACGGGTACCGTTGCCGTTTGGATTGAGGTCCTTGATAGGGCGCTTGCCCGCAGAACCTTCATACTGACCGAGGAGATATGCTTCTGTGTTAAAGTTGTCGTTGCCTACCTGAGATGGATTCTCAGCGAGTACACCGCGGGTGATGAGGATACGCTCATTCACACGGTCTGTCCTCCAGCGGGCAAAGTCGGTAGCCTGCAGCCATGACACACCTACTACCGGGTAGTAGTTGTACGCCGGGTGGCGGAAGTAATACTCTACGTATGGCTCATTGTAGGCCAGCTCATCTCTCCATACCAGCGTGTCAGGCATTGCCTTCTTCACTACCTCAGGGAAGTCTGTGCCGAATACACGGTTCATCCAGTAGATGTACTCCCTGTAGTGCACGTTTGCCACTTCGGTCTCGTCCATGTAGTACGAGCTCACAGTAGCGCGGCGCGGGGTAGAGTGGTAGTCAAACAGGACATCCGTCTCGGTATTACCCATCACGAATGTACCACCCTGTACATACACCAGACCCGGACCAGTCTCCTGACCCTTGTAGTCCCTCACTTCAAAACCGCCGTTCTTGCTGTTATTGTACTCCCAGCCAGTAGCGGACGAAGTCGGCTTGCTGCATGACGCCACACCGAACATAACCGGCAGGGCAGCCAATGCACAAAATTTTGTGAAATTGATTCTCATCGCTGATTTTTCAGAGTTAAGTTTAAGAGTTTGCTAAAATAAAAAAATTCTGAACAATTAAAATTTTAAAATTTCAGGGCACTCAATGTAGTTTTTATTGACCTTGGGATGGAGCGAATTGTCGTCATTCCCAGACCAGTTGAAAACGAGTGAAAGCTCGTGGCTGCCTCCTGTGCGGCCTGTGAGCCGTGATACCGTGATATCATAGCTGTAGCCAAACCGGAACTTGCCCTTCTTGATGCCCACCACTAGTATCAGCGCGTCAGGGTTGCGAAAGGCGTACCGGAACCAGCTCCCGAAGTACACCAGGCTCACACCGGCCATCAGACCGGCATTGAACTGGATATCATTGCCCTGATTTGCTACTAGAACGTTAGGTGATACGAAAATATTGTACTTGTAGTTGCGCCTGTGCTTGATATCAAAGTTAGATCCCATATGTGCTACCATGCGGAATGGCGCCTGGCCGCTGCTGCCGCTGTAAAAGGATTGATTGGGCTGGAGCAGGTTTCGTATAGCAAATCCGCCATAGATCTTGTCAGAGAAGAAAAGGATGCCTGCACCCATGTCACCGTGTATGGTACTCAGGTTGTTAGGTATCACCTCATTGGTCGGATTTTGATTCAGATTGGCATCGGTAAACCCTGTATAGGGGTTTATCATATCATAAAACTGGAGCTGGTCCCACTTGACATGCTGCTGGATAAAGGAGCCCTCCAGGCCGATACGCATTCCCACCTTCTTGGATAGCTTGACCTGAAAGGCGTACGACAGCGTCAGCTTATTGCTGGCCAGGATGCCATTGGCTATATAGTCCCCGGTATAGAGCAGGCCTATGCCGCTATGCGCCTTGGGTATATAGCCGTCTACAGCAGCCATATAGGTCACAAAGCCGCCATTGAAACCATCGCCCAGGCCGGGCCACTGATTGCGGTAGCTCACGGAGGCGCGCGGGCCGTATGAGATACCTGCCAGGGCAGGATTGATGTGTAGTGGTGCCGACCAGTACTGAGACAGCTCTACTGCCTGCCCGTCAGTATATGCGGATATACCCGTCAGAATCAGGAAAAATGCGATAAATTGCACCTGTCCGCAGAAAAGATTTTTGATTTTAGAAATCGTCATAATAAAAAAACAGGCACGTCGTTTTTAGCGGACCGAAAATACAAATGACAAACGACAAACGTACCAAAATGTTATCCCGAATCCATATAGCACTCCTGTCTGCAGCAATAATACTGCAAATAAATGCGGCCGCCCAAAGCACCGACCGCACTATCCAGTGGGACTCGACCTACCGGACGTACAGCACTGCCAAGGGCGCCAAAGTGACCATGCCATACTTTAGTGGTGGCGGCGGCTCCGAGGCCAATAACTTCCTGCCGGTATACAGGACCAATATCCCCATGGCAGCCCCCGGTACTGTAACGGTCACCCTGTCCAATGAAGTATATGAGGCAGTGGCCGATGCTGATGTAAAGGGAGATAATATCCCTACAGCCGTCACCATCAGCGCAGGTACAGCAGTTTTCAAAAAAAGGACCTATGCGCAGGTATCCCTGGTGCCACTACGCAGGAATATGCTGACGGGCAAGGTGGAAAAGCTGACCAGGTTTACGATCAATCTGGCCGTGTCTCCTACACCCCAGCTGCGCCGCACACAGGCCTATGCCAGCAACTCTGCCCTCAGCTCAGGTACCTGGTACAAAGTAGCAGTGACCGGCACAGGCGTATACAAGCTGGATTATGATTTCCTGAAAAACAAATGCGGTTTTGACCTCGCTAATACCAGCTTCTCTAATCTGGCGGTATACGGCAATGGTGGTGGTATGGTACCCGATCTGAATGCCACGCCGCGCCTGGATGATATACAGGAAAACCCTACCTATATCGTAGATAATAACGGCAATAATCACGTAGACCAGGGCGACTACATCCTCTTCTACGCACAGGGGCCGGATAGCTGGAGCTATGACACTGTACGCCACCGCTATGCCTTTAGCAAAAACCTCTACGCAGACAGCAGCTATTACTTCATCACACCGGACAAGGGTACAGGCAAGCGTATATCAACCACCTCAGTAGCAGGGCCGGCAGCACAGACCATCAGCCAGTTTGATGAGCATGTAGCGCACCAGTCGGACAAGTACAATCTATTTAATACCGGCAAGCTATGGCTGGGAGACCGTATGAGCACACTGAGCCCTACGGCTACAGTGAGTTTCAATATACCTAATATAGTGACCTCCTCTCCTGTCAAGGTATATTCCTACGCCGCCGCTACGTCTTCTTATGCCTCTACCATCCGGGTGACCACCGGCGGGCAGACCATCCTCTCGCATAGCATATCCGGTATCAATTACAACACGGCCTATCCTGATGCCTACCATGCCGATGGCAATAATGATGTATTCACCGCGCCGGTGACCGGTTCTTTCACCGCAGGGGCTTCTGCCATTGACCTGACCTATACTTTTGTCAATCCTGATGGTAATGGCAACTCCTTTGGCTATATCTACAATGTGACACTCAATGCGCAGCGCAATCTGACCTTCACGGGCAGCTATATGGGCTTTCGCAGTATAGCCTCTACTACCGCCAGCCCTACTGCGTTTGCTATCAGCAATACTACCGGTGGCACGCATGTATGGGATGTGACAGACATCACAGCCATACAGGATATAGCCGGCAGCGGTGGCACCTATATAGCCAATACACCTACACTGCATGAATTTGCCGCTGTAGATGTGAATGGCAACTTCAGCACTCCTATCCCTATGTATGGAGTGGGCAATCAGAACCTGCATGCCCTAGGCCAGCCTAAGATGATCATCATCACTCCGGATGATATGCTGGGCGCCTCTAATGACCTGGCCGCCTGGCACAGCCAGAATGACCATCTCTCTGTCAAGGTCGTGACCCTGATGCAGGTGTACAATGAGTTTGGCAGTGGCAGGCATGACATCTCTGCGATCCGTGACTTTGTACGCATGGTGTATGACAAGGCCGGCAGCGACTCTACCAAACTGCCGCAGTACCTGCTGCTGATGGGCGATGGCTCCTTTGATCCGAAGGACCGCACGGCAGACAATAACAATAAGTTTCCTACCTACGAGAGCCTGGAGACGGACAATATCCTCAGCTCCTATGTGACGGACGACTACTTCGGCTGCCTGGATGCCAATGAGGGAGGCGATATGAACGACTCCCAGATGCTGGATATCTCTATAGGCCGTATACCTGCCGCAGATCAGGGCGAGGCACAGGATATGGTCAATAAGATCAAACTCTACAAATCTACCAGTGCACTGGCCTCGTGGCGCAATGTAGTCTCCTTTGTAGGAGATGAGCCATGGGAAGGTGTGGTGGCCTTTGAAGATGAAGCAAACAAGCTGGGCGAGATCATACGGGTAAACTACCCGGCCTACAATGTAGACAAGATCATCTGCGATGCCTACCAGCGTATCTCTACGCCGGGGGGCTTCCGCTTCCCGGATGTCAATACTGCTATCCTGAACCGTATCAATACCGGTACCCTGGTCATGAGCTACACCGGCCACGGCGGTGTCAATAACTGGGCTAATGCGCGGATCTTTAACATGAGCGATATCCAGAATCTGCAGAATAAGGAGAAGCTGCCCCTCTTTGTCACAGCTACCTGCGACTTCAGCCGCTTTGACGACCCGAGCAAGAAAACCGCCGGTGAATACCTGATGACCAACTCTCAAGGCGGCGCCATAGCCATGGTCACGACCGTGCGCCCCGTATACCAGGACCCCAATAGTGCGCTGCAGGAGGCCATGTTCCCATTCCTGTTTACATACTATCACGGCCGCAGGCCTACTATAGGTGAAGCCATGATGGAGACCAAAAACATAGTGATAGCAGGTACGCCATACTATACTGCCAATACACGTGAGTTTGTACTGCTGGGCGACCCTGCCCTGACGCTCGACTACCCTGAGTACAATGTAGTGACCACCGCCGTAGACAATGTACCCGTGAGCCAGCCGCATGATACGCTGAAGGCGCTGAAGTATGTGACCATATCCGGTGAGGTACGCGATGCGAGCAATAACAAGCTTACTTCTTTCAATGGCACCTGCTTCCCGCTGGTATTTGACAAGCTTACTACTTTCAAGACGCTGCAAAATGATCCTAACTATCCGCTAAAGGCGTATAATACATACAAGAACAGCATCTTCAAAGGGCAGTGCAGTGTGGTGAATGGCTCCTTCAGCTTCTCCTTTATCGTGCCAAAGGATATCAACTACGCCATAGGCTATGGCCGTATCAGCTACTATGCGACTAACAATACGACCGATGCCAATGGCTACCAGAATGACATCGTGATAGGCGGCTCTGCAGATACACTGCTATCTGACAAGGATGGCCCGAAGATCAAGCTGTACATGAATGATGAGAAGTTTGTATACGGCGGCATTACGGATCCTAATCCCAAGCTGCTGGCCGAGCTCTGGGATACCAGCGGTATCAATACTACCGGCAATGGACTGGGTCATGATATGACCGCCGTGCTGGATGCCGATAGCAAGAACCCCATCGTGCTCAATGACTACTACCAGACCGCGCTGAATAACTTCCGCCGCGGTAGTGTGAGCTACCCATTCTCCAGCCTGGCAGACGGGGCGCACACCCTGAAAGTCAAGGCCTGGGATATCCTCAATAACTCTGCTGAGGACAACACGGAGTTCATAGTAGAGGCCTCTGCCAAGCTGGCGCTGAAGCACGTATACAACTACCCTAATCCATTTACCACCCGCACACAGTTCATGTTTGAGCATAACAGGCCCGGCCAGGAGCTGAAGATACAGGTGCAGATCTACTCCGTATCCGGCCACCTGGTCAAGACCATACAGGAAGATGTGCTGGCCACAGGCTACCGCGTAGATGACCTGACCTGGAACGGCCTGGATGACTATGGTGATAAAATAGGTAAAGGGGTATACATATATAAGGTACATGTAAAGGACCAGCAGGGCAATACGGCTGACCAGTTTCAGAAGCTGGTGGTGCTTCGATAGTACCTTTTGGCGGTCGGAGCCGTATACTGGTGGGCAAAACAAGCCCCCGGCCGGCCTGGAATAAAACCCAGGCATTACTTGGCAAAGAAGGTCCAAAAGGTTAGATTTGCCATCCACCATAACCAATGCATGAAGCACATCTACCTCTAAGTATTTGATCATAATAAGAACAAAAAATGCAGTTTAACGGAAAGAAATACCTTCTGGTGGTGGTATCGGTGCTGGGTAGTGTATGTGCTTTTGCGCAGACCGGAGTGACCCGTGCAGATCTGGCCAACCGTGTCAATACGATCACTACAGCCGTCCCCTTCCTGCGTATAGTAGGAGATACCCGCTCAGGTGGTATGGGAGATGTAGGCATAGCCATCAGCCCGGATGCCAATGGCGCCCAGCTGAACGGTGCCAAGATGGCCTTTATAGATAAGGATTTTGGTGTAGGCCTGTCCTTCACCCCATGGCTCAAGTCGCTGGTAGGTGATATCTACCTGGCCAACCTGACCGGATTCTACCGGATCAAGAAAGTACAGACCGTACACATGTCCCTGCGCTATTTCTCTCTGGGCCAGATACAGTACACAGACGAGAACGGCAATAATACGATACAGGTGCACCCAAATGAGCTCTTCGTAGACGCCGGCTACTCCCGTCGTTTTGGCGATATAGCAGCTGTAGGCGCTACTCTCCGTTTCATCTACTCCAACATCGCTCCTAACGCAGGTACCGTGATACCGGGCAATAAACCTGGTATAGCCGGCGCCGCAGATATCACTGTGATGGTAGACAAGCACTTTGAAAACAAGAAGGGTGGCAATATCAGCCATGAGCTCCTCTGGGGCCTGGCCATTACTAATCTGGGTAGCAAGATGTCATACACCTCCAATGTGGTAAAGGACTTCCTCCCGGCCAATCTCGGTATAGGCCTCGGGTACAAGGTACACCTGGACCGCGAAGACAAGCACACCGTAGGCGCCTATCTGGATGTCAATAAGCTCCTAGTACCTACACCACAGTACTACTATGACTCTGTGAGCGGCACTAATAAGCCGAGTACGACCTACAAAAATCAAGGTGTCATCTCCGGAGTCGTGTCATCTTTCTACGATGCTCCGGGTGGTGCTACAGAGGAGCTGCGCTCTATCTCTGTCGGCGTGGGTGCAGAGTATTTTTTCAAGAAGATGTTTGGCCTGCGTATGGGGTACTTTTACGAGCATCCTACCAAGGGTAACCGTAAGTTCCTGACGGTAGGTGCTACGGTCAAGTACAACGTAGCCACCCTGCACATGTCCTACCTGGTGCCTACCTCAAATCAGCGCAACCCGCTGGACAATACCTTCAGCTTCTCACTGACATTTGAGTTTAATAAAGGTGGCCAGAAGAAGGTAATAGATGAAACTCCGGCAGACAATATAGCTCCGACACCATCTGGTACGCAGCTGCCTGCACCGAGCGGCAAACCGATCAAGAAAGGCGGTGGCAATAACCCCGGCGGTCCGCAGGAGCCAGACAAGAGCGAACCAAACCCACTGGGCAACGGTCAGCAGTAATCCAATACACAAGCATATAAAAGGGATCCACCGGGGTCCCTTTTTTCATGCCCTGTCATGAGCATACGCGGGCAGGTATGCAGCTGTATCGTGCTGATCCGTAGCGATCATAGGTAAGCCTACGACGAGGAAAGAACAAAGATGATCTGCCGGAGACTGGTCTGCCGGCCGGCGTGCTACGTGCACGTCAGAAGGGAAGGAAGAAACCCTGATAGCCTACGGCCAGCAGGATGAGCAGCACCATCATGACCACAAAAAGGGCGGCATTGATCTGCTGGAGGTTTTTGTAGCGGAGTACATCATCCTGGCTGATCTCACTCATGCCTGAGAGCAGCAGGGAGAAGAGCAGCACCACGGCTATCACAGCCATGTAGAGCAGGTTTTGGGCATGGAAGTTGTAAAACCCGTAGGTCTCACGGAAGAATATGAAGACGATGGCAGCTCCGAGCACAAACGGCACCACTGCTGTCTCCAGATAGTACTTGCGCCTGCGGCTGCGGCGGTTTACCTTGGAGTACGAATAGGAAAATGAGAGAAAAGCACGCGCCGTACGCGATGTGCCTGCTATCAAAAGCAGGAATGCAATGATGCTCACGATATACAGAAGCCACACCGGCAGCCCGGCAAAATTGAATGCAATGGCCAGATTGGTATAGAACGGAGATGCCTCATCATACCCTGACAGTATGGGGAGGAGCGTCTGTGACGCCGCTACAGAGTAGCAGATGATCGCTCCCCACAGCAATACCAGGTTCAGCAGGATGAGCCGCTCCCGGAGGTAGGTATACAAGCGGGAGCAGAGCACGCCCACTAGTATGATAGTGATGGTGCCGGAGCTCCAGACGCCAAAGGCATTGGCCGTGGTCCAGTGGTGGCGCCCTAGTACAAACTTGATCCCGTAGAAGTATATCTGCGGATCAAAACCACAGATACGACCCACCAGCGCAGTAGACACGCAGAGCAGAGAGAGGATAGAGGTATAGGCTATGACAAACGCCATGGCAGAGTTCAGGACACGGCCTGCCTTGCTGATGTCCTTCTCTTTCTTGTTAGATGCGTCGCTGCTGTTCACTTTTCCGGGTCTTGCTATTTGGGTTTATAGTCGGCTTCCGCCAGTATCTGCTTGGCAGAGTATTTTGTCAGGAGCTCCTCCAGAGATACTTTGCCCCTGTTATTCTTCATAAACTTCCGCACGATCTGCCAGCCTACCCAGCTGCCCACACGGCCCGGAGACTCAGGCGGCATACCCGCTGTAGTAGGCCCGTCTGACGTGTAGCGCTTCTGCTCCATAAAGTTGACCTTATACAGCAGGTCCTTTTCATTGAAGTATTTCCAGATCGAGCCTTCACTCTTGCGGCACCACTCGGCCTGCGCCGTGGTATAGCCTATCAGCACACTATCAGGTGCATCCGGCAGCATGCATTCCATAAAGTAAAACTTCTTGCCCTCACTGATCATAGCCTCTATGAGCGGGCGCTCCGCATTGTATGCCGTCTGGTCATAGTGCAGGCCATAGAGCACCTCCATGGCATTGGGCACGATATACTCCCGGCTCAGCTTACGCTTCATAAACTCGGGAAATTGTACACTCTCATAGTACACATAATGCTGACCCAGGTACATATCCAGGCCGATGCCCAGCGTAGTATCACCATAGGTGATCGCCCCATTGCCAAACTCAGAAATGAAGGTATATACCGTAGTGATAGCAGGCTTCTTGGGAAAGTAATATTTGAAGTGCTTCACAGCATCAGCCAGGTCATGCTCTACAGACGAGATGTTGGAGTAGTGCTGTTGCACCGTGTCGTAGAGGTTTCTGTCAGCGGGATTGCGCATGAAGGCCAGGATATCTATATGCGGATCGTGGCCTGCAGTATCCAGCCTGTTAGCCGGGCGGCCGAAGTTCATGATGCCCGTCACATAGTCATCGTAGAAAGCGCCATACTTCGCCCGCAACTTCATCTCGCTGGCGGCCAGGTCTGCCGTATCCATGTGATAGAAGTCCTGCTCAAAGCGCTGTATATGCAGCTGCACCGGCACAGAGGAGACATCTACATGCTTCCACGAGTCAGTACCACTGCACCCACTCAGCACAAAGGATATAGCAGCCATGAGGGCAAGGCTGTAAATACTACGACGAATGCTCATATAGCAAACCTAATTATTTGAAGCAAAAAATGCGGAGTCATTTCCCCACGGGTGTGATGTGCATTAGTAGTGGCCTGTGTAGTGGCTGAGATCACTTCCTGGCCAGGATGGTCTTGTACTCCCCATCAGGATCTTTGAGCAGCGCTATAGCACGGATAGCCAGCGGATCATTGGTCAGGCTCTTTTCTATCTTGCCATGCAGGTAGTAGTAGCGGCCGCAGATCTCATTCTCCAGCAGCGCGGTGATCTCCTTGCGGTTCTTCTCCAGTGCTGTCTTCTTGTCTGCATCCAGCTTCTTTTTCATATCCTCATACTCTGTCTTCACAGCATCAAAGTACTTTTCATCCGTAGCTGCTTCCTTCAGCTTGTCCAGCAGGCGGTCGCTCTCGGTCTTGTAGCTATAGTCACGTGTTTTGGCGAAAGCTATAAAGTCAGCATAGTCCTGATCTGTGAGGCGGAAGTCTGCGGAGGCAGCTATGGTCTTATGTTTCTCTTTGTACTGCGTAGCGTAGTCAAAGAGGATATGCCTATTCTGCAGTGCTTCTATCAGTGGTGTCCTCTCGGGCTTTGGCAGCTGCACGTCGGGATCTATACCGCCGCCGTCCCACACCTTGCGGCCATTCACGGTCTTAAATTCCTTCTTCAGTGAGTCCGGTATATGCTTTACGCTACCATCCTCATTATGCTCTGCATAGATCATGGCCTGTATGCAGCGGCCTGATGGGATATAGTACTTGGCCGTAGTCACCTTCAGCATGGTATTGTAGCTGAGATTTTTGGTGATCTGCACCAGGCCTTTGCCGTAGGTCTTCTGCCCGAGTATGATAGCACGGTCGTAGTCTTGCAGCGAGCCCGATACGATCTCAGAGGCAGAGGCAGACCCGCTATTGGTCAGTACCACTATCGGTATACGTGTATCTACCGGCTCATTGAGCGTGCGGTACACGTTGTTTGACTCTGCCAGGCGGCCCTTGGTAGTGACCACCAGTTTATTTTTATCTACGAAAAGGTTGACAATGTTGACCGCCTCATGCAGCAGCCCCCCGCCGTTATTGCGCAGGTCTATGACCAGGCCTTTCATACCCGGGTTTTCTTTCTTCAGCTTTTCGAAGGCCTCCTTGACATCCTTGGCGGCATTGGGGTTAAATATCTTGAGATTGATGCAGCCCACCTCCGGGGTGATCATACCGTAGAAAGGTACATTGGTCTCCTGAAACTCCAGGCGTGTGACCGGCACCTCTTTGGTAGCGCCGTCTATGGTCTTTAGGGTCACATTTACAGTGCTGCCTGTCTGGCCGCGCAGTGCCTTGCTCACGTCCTCATAGCTCCTGCCTTTGGTTGGAGTGCCATCCAGGGCTATGATCTTATCGCCTATCTGTATTCCGGCCTTGTCTGCCGGGAGATCTTTGATCAAATCAGTGACCACCGGCAGACTGTCTATCATCTCGTAGTGTATCCCTACGCCTACCAGCTTGTCAGAGTTCTGTATGCGGTAGGTCTCTATCTGAGACTCTGAGATGTAGTTGGTAAAGGGGTCCAGTGTCTTCAGCATACCATCTATGCAGGTACGCATCAGCTTATTGGGGTCCGTCTCATCTACATAGGAGCTATTGACATCCTTGTACACAGCGGCCAGTACGTCTATATTCTTTGATATATCAAAATAATGATCTGCGGCAGCTATAGAGCCACCGGCCATCAGCCCGCCCAGTATGAGTCCATATACTACTTTCCTCTTCATATCAATTCTTGGTCAGGATGGATTTGATTTTACCATTGTCATTCAGCACCTCTACGGCTTTGGCTATCTCCGGATCGTTTTTAAATCCGGCCTCTACCCTACCCGCGTTCAGCGTGTAGCGCGATGCGATCTCCTCCTCCAGTATGCCTTTGATCTGCTTCTTCTCTTTATACAGGTCCTTCTTCTTGTCTTGCTTCATCGCCTGCTTCATCACATCATAGTCAGCAGCTATAGCGGTGAACTGATTCTCCTTCTCCGCAGTTTTCTTCAGCTCGTCCATCAGCTTCTCGCTGCGGTTTGTATAGTTGAAATCCTGTTTGATGCTGTATGCTACAAACTCATCAAACTCCGCATCAGAGAGCTGGAAGTTCTTTGCTGAGCCTATGGCCTCATGCTTGGCCCTATACTCCGTAGCGTAGTCAAAGATCAGGTTGCGCGTGACCAGTGCGATGGTGATCTGGCTTACCTTCTCAGGCTCTGTCTTGATATCCGGGTCTATGCCCACACCGTCATAGACTGTGCGGCCACCCTTGGTCTTAAATGCCACCTTTAGCGAGTCTGCCTTGCGCTTCACAGAGCCGTCCTCTGCGCGGTCGGCATAGTTGATAGCCTGTATGCAGCGGCCGGATGGGATGTAGTATTTAGCCGTGGTGATCTTCAGCTTCGCATTGTACGGCATGGAGTGCGTAGACTGTACGATACCCTTGCCATAGGTCCGCTGGCCTATCACTACTGCGCGGTCCAGGTCCTGGAGCGAGCCGGTCACGATCTCTGCCGCAGAGGCAGAGCCGCCATCTACCAGTACGGTGACAGGTATCTTGGTATCTACCGGCTCATTCAGAGATGGATATTCCTTATTCTGATCGTCCGTCTTACCCTTGGTAAATACTACAAGCGTATTCTTATCTACAAAAACATTGGACGTATTGATAGCCTCATTCAGCAGGCCGCCGGGATTGCCGCGCAGGTCCAGTATCAGGCCTTTGATGTGGTCTTTAGCCAGCAGCATATTGAGGGCATTGTGTACCTCAGAACCGGCCTTCTCGGTGAAGCCCGTGAGCCTGATATAGCCGATGTCCTTGGTCACCGTGCCATAGTATGGTACATTCTTGATCTTGATCTCCTCGCGGGTCAGCGTCACGTCCAGCTCCTTCTCGGTGCCGTCTGCCTGCTGGCGGGCTATCTTCAGCGCGATAGCGGTGCCGGGTTTGCCCTTCAGCATGCGGCTCACATCATCAGAGGCAAACTTTTTGGCAGACTTGCCATCTATGCTCACGATCCTGTCTCCTGCGCGTAGGCCGGCCTTGGCCGCCGGGAAGCCATCATAGGGGTCTGTGATCGTGACCCAGTCTCCGCGCGTACCGATGATAGCGCCTATACCACCATAGCGACCTGTGGTCTGCGTACGGTAGTCGGCCATATTTTCCTCGGAGATAAAGTCTGTGTACGGATCCAGCGAGCTGCACATCTCCTCTATACCGCTCTGTACGAGCTTGTCAGGGTCTACATCTTCTACATAGTAGGTATTGAGCTCCTTGTATAGGGTGGTGAAAATGTCAAGGTTCTTTGACAGCTCAAAAAAGGAGCCTGAGCTGGCAAATCCGGACAGGCCAAAGACGGCCGTGAGCCCTATGATAGCAGCGCAGATGAATATTGCGATTTTCTTCACTTTGATAGAGAAAGGTTTCTTACGGATTTTAGCACACCGGACTGTTAAACATAAAATATTAACGCCGGAACTTGAAATTAGTTACAAAATCCGTACCCATGTAGGCTTTTCTCAAAATTTGGGAAAGAGCTTGCGGCTCTGGAACTCCACTAAACCGCCTGCCCGAAGGTCAGCAGATTATTATCCGGATCTAGCAGGGCAAACTCCCGCTGCCCCCACGGCTTGGTCTGGAGGTAGCCATTAGGATGGATAGGCACTTTGTTATTGACCAGGTGATGGTAAAAATCATCTACGTCATCCAGCCGGATATATACCTGACCATAGTTCTCACCTGGCTGCAGGTCTTTATACTCAAAGAAGTGTATCTGTATGTTGTCTTTCTCTACCATCAGGTAGCCATCGTAGTCCGCACTACCGTATTCCCGGAAACCCAATTGTCCGATATAAAAGTCTCGTGTCAGTGCTTTATCCCGCATAGGTAGCTTGGGGTGGATAGCTGTGAGCATAGTGATGGTTTTGTAGTAAAAGTAGGGATACTTTGCCTCGCTGGAAAGGCAGAAATAAAAAAACCCGCTCTAAAAAGAGCGGGTCTCTCAGATGTGCCCAGGAAGGGATTCGAACCCCCACGCCTTGCAGCGCTCGCACCTGAAGCGAGTGCGTCTACCAATTTCGCCACCTAGGCATTTGATAGAATGAGAACAGGCAACAGCCCACTCCGCATTTCGTCAGTGGGTGCAAAAGTAAAATTTAGTCTGAATTTCCCAACAGTTATTTCATTTCAACCCCGAAAAAGAAAAAAGCCGCCCTGCCGTTACTCATCTGAGATGTCTTATATTGCCCGTGGTATGTACCTCCGCCTCATCATACTAGCCCTCATTTTTCCCTTGTCTCTCAGGGCACAGTGGACCCTGACCTGCACGCAGGACGTGACCCAGCAGACCAACCCCGGCCGCTGTGGCGCCATGGTCTACTACCCCGTGCCGGTGGTCTCAAAGTCCACCTTCGTCAGCGTGGCGCAGACCGAGGGCCAGCGGCAGGGCACGCTTTTCGCCCCCGGGGCTACGCTCAATACCTATGTGGCCACAGACAAAGCCGGTGTGAAGCAGCAGTGCTCATTTTATGTGAAAGTGATAGACAAGGAGTCTCCCGTGATCTCCTGCCCGCGTGATACCGTGATATGGATAGGTAGTAAGAACGGGCGTGTCTTCTACGACTATGAGGAGCCTACTGCCACTGACAACTGCACCGTAGCTGCCCTCACCCGCTCCGGGGGGCCAGCCAGCGGCACTGCCCTCGGCGCCGGTATCTACGTGATCTCCTACAATGCCCGGGACAACTCCGGCAATATGTCCGCCTATAGCTGGCGGGTGCAAGTAGCTGTGAAGGGTAGCAAACTCTCTGACGACCTGCAGCCGCCCACCTTTGAACGGTACCCTGATATACGCGTGCACTGCGATGCCGGCTCCCGCGCGGCCAAACTCTCCTACCCCGAGCCGACGGCGATAGACAATGGCAAGCCTGTAGCGGTAAAGCTGGTGGCCGGCCTGGCCAGTGGCGCCTCCTTCCCCATCGGTGTGTCGGATGTGACCTACATGGCACAGGACGATGCCGGCAATGTAAGCCAGTTCACCTTTAAGGTAATAGTGGTCTGCGATGACAAGTGGATGCTCACCTGCCCCTCAGACATCGTGATGAATGCCGATAAAGGCGTCTGTGGCACGACAGTGGCCTATGCTACCCCCATGGTGACCACAGCCGGCATGGTAGAGCTGACACTCACTCACGGCCAGATGTCAAAGAGCTTCTTCAAAGCAGGCAGCACGACCAATACATTTCTCGCACAGGATAGAGCCGGTACCCGGCAGGAGTGCTCCTTTAATGTACAGATATCTGACGTAGAGAAGCCGACCATAGAGTGCCCGCCTGATACCATCATCTGGATAGAGGGCAATGACCCGAGCGTGGTATACAACTATAAGGAACCCATAGCGCGTGACAACTGCAGCATAGCAGAACTGAAACTCACAGACGGCGCCCGGAGCGGTACAGCCTTCGCACAGGGTGTGCATGTGATCTCCTATACGGCAAAGGATCCGAGTGGCAATCTGGCCAGCTGCTCCTTTACCGTCACGGTGAAGCGCCGCGAGACGGTAGCTATGCCGCTGGCTGTAGCGCCGCTGCGTATCAGCTATGGAGATACGATCCGTATCCGCTCTCAGGAGGTGGTGAATGACTGTACAGTGACGATCTTCGTAGCAGATGATGGCATAGAGGATGGTGACACGGTATCGATCTTTGTCAATGATGAGGAGGTGATCAAGCAGCAGCGCCTGCGCAAGGGCCGCGTGGAAAGCTATGGCGATATGATAGGCCTCACAGTGAAGCTAGACCCCAACCGCGCCAATACCATCGTAGCCAAAGCCTGGAATGTAGGCACGATACCGCCCAATACGATGGAGATAAAGGTCTTCGCCGGAGATGTGCTCTCAGACAGGACCATGCTCCGCACACAGAAACCTATCCTGCGCCGCCGCTTTGAGTGCTACCCAGGCCTGACAGACGGTATGACGCTAAACTGTAAATAGTATGACGTAGCAGACGAGTACAGCCGTCAGTTCCTCAGATCTTTACCCCAGCTCAGTTTGTTTTTGAGTGAGCTGATAAAGTTCATATCCGTGAGGCGCACTAGGCACGCACCAAAGGAGGCCTTCTTCACTGCCAGCTCAAAAGATGAATCAATGCTCTCAAAGCGCGAGTCCAGCGTACACAGGAAGCTATTTCCCCGGCCTGTCACCTCAAAGGATAGCACCACATCATCAGATACGATGATAGGGCGTACGTTCAGGTTATGCGGTGCGATAGGCGTCAGGACAAAGTTGCCCGATGTAGGATAGATGATCGGACCGCCACAGCTGAGCGAGTAGCCGGTACTACCTGTAGGGGTAGAGATGATCAGGCCATCGGCCCAGTAGTCATTCAGCAGTTCGCCATTCAGATAGGTGTGCACCGTGATCATAGAGCTCTGGTCCTTGCGCTGCACGGTCATCTCATTCAGGGCGTAGGGGAAGTCCTGGAAGATCGGCATATTGCTATGCAGCTCCAGCAGCGAGCGTTTATCTATCAGGTATTTGCCCTTGGCCACTACGGCTATCGCCTCGTGTATCTGGTCCTTGCCGATATTGGCCAGGAATCCGAGGCGGCCAAAGTTGATACCGAGTATCGGCGTCTCTGTATTGTGGATCGTAGTGATGGCCTCCAGTATGGTGCCATCGCCACCGAGGCTGAAGAGCACCTCCGTCTGTGTACGGATATCGTCAAAGTGCGCATAGGTATCATGCGTCTCCGTGAGGCCGTTCTCGTGCAGCTGCCGCGCATAGTGCTCATCTATCGCATATTTCAACCCATACTGCCTGAGCAGTTTAAGCATCTCCTCTATGTAGGGCAGGTTCTTAGGGTTGACGGTCTTACCAAAGATGGCTATCATATGGAGGTAAAGTTAATAAAAGCCAACATACAAATATTCTTTTGGGGGGAAAGTGAGTGGTAGCGCCACTTTAGTGCTTTATTCAAAGCATGCACTAGGAAAGCCGGTATTAATTCGTATATTTGCACTCCACATCGCGGGATGGAGCAGTTGGTAGCTCGTTGGGCTCATAACCCAAAGGTCGCAAGTTCGAGTCTTGCTCCCGCAACTAAAGAAAAGCCTTCGCAGCAGCGAGGGCTTTTTATTAGGTTTGTTTAGGAAAACTATACATTGACCTACGTGACCCAGTTTATAGAATTTGTTTGATTTTCTTTCTTTCATAGTTGTTTAGACCTTGATTATCAAGATTTAGACTTTTCAATTTCCCGTATATACCTTCAAAGGTATCCGAAGCACTGAACAAGCCTTGCAACTTATTGATCGCCGATAATGGAATATCGTATTCTAGAAGTGTAGTTAATGCAGAGAAAATGAACCCGTTCTCTAAAGCTGCAGCAAACATAGTGTAGTCGCCTTTAGTCTTTATACTATTTTTCTTAAAGACATATTCCTGAAGACGGGATACTGTGGTTAACCATTTAGGAAGTTTATAATCAAACCAATGGCGCATGATATTCATAACGATAAAAGCGACTTTATTTAACCTTTCCTCTGGATTAGGAATCTTGTTAATCCAATAAGGATTATTCATTTGTTCCTCGATAATACTTTTCACATTTTTATAAATTGAATATTGAATAGTATAAGTCGCCAATTGGTTTGCACTTACAACATTCGCTTTGGACTCCTTACCCTTAAGGAGAAATCTCCAAGCCAAATCTAGAACAGGCTGCAATTCTTTGTATGTAGGAAATCCAGTCCAAGTTATTGAATGACTATAAAAAGATAGATTCGATTCGATTTCCTTTACCAATGCTATTTGCCCATCTATGGAAACATTGCTGTTAGTTTTGATTATTTCCATAAGCTCGGGATCTTGATTATTATACTTACTCAACTTAGCCTTAGATTCCAAGTTTAATTCTTCTTGATCCAGTTGTATCAACAACTCTATTGGGGCGTTAGTTTGCGTAACAAAAGGGATATCAACCTCTAGTTCTAGCTGTTTAGGAGTATCATAAAATTTATAGATCTTACCAGTGTAATGTACTTTCATTCTACCAGATCGGCCTGCGATATTCTTATAATCAAAAAAATCAATTGGTGTTTTGTTTCCTTTAGTATTATCAAATAAGACAATGTTTTTAGCAGTAGTATTCACACCTTCAATCAGTGTTGAAGTGCAAAATAAATACTTAATGGATCCAGCATTAAATGCATCAACAATCGAGCTGCCTAGATGTCTTGGTAATGATCCATTATGAAAGCCGACACCGGCTTCAAGACATTTAACTAATCCCCAGTCAGCACTAATATTTTCTCCGACCCAATCAATTATATCACGATTCCTTTCGCGATACTCTGTCTTTTCCGAAAGTGTCTTTGCAAACTTTGCCGCGATATCAGTTGACCTTTCGGGTGATGAGCAGTATATGAGTGTAGGGTCAGGGAAAGAATTTAAGAGTTCAAATAATTTTACTGTTTTATCTTCTTTGGTTGCATTTGATTTTAATGCAATCTGAACTTCGTCTATGGCAACAGTAGAAAAGTTGGTGTGCCGGAAACCGACATTTAATTTCTTCTGAAAATCTATGGGAATACTCTTTATTACAGGTCCTAAAAGATAAAATTTAGGTGTTAATTTTAGTAATTTGTAGAATGCTTGATTTAACGTTACTGCTCTATCATCATCTCTTGAAAGTGATAACTTGTAAAATTCATCAATTACAAAAAAATCTATGGCTGGAAATTTTGCATACTCAACCACTCTTTCCCCTGTAAATAAGAAAATGTTAGAACCTTCTGAATTAGGATCTTGGCTTGTTGAAACGATTATCCTATAACTTTTGTCATATTTTTTTAACTTCTTTCGCGTTTCATCTAAAAGAGCAAGAGTTGGCTGTATTATAACTACATTCTTGTATTTTTTCGAAGCAATAACTTCCTCTATTATCAGACTTTTACCAAAACTTGTAGGAGCACTCAAAATAACGCTATCCCCTCTTTGCAAGGTATCGGCTATCTCCTTTTGTTCTTCATGCAAATAAATATCCTCGTTACCCCTTTTGAGGTTTGACGATTTGTGATATTCATATCTTAAGAGCGCTGATTTACCCAAATATTGTGGATCAACATAAGGATATAATCCGGCCATTTCTATAATTCCGTTCCAAAGCTCCAAGGTAGCGGAGGGCATCTTATCTTTATTATCGAGTACTCGTATCGCGATTTCGCGACCGAGTGCCTCTTTGCTAACTGTCTTCAAATAGTCCGAACATACTTTAGCAAGATCAAAAGATTCACTAATCGAAAATTTTTCCTTTGATGATAGATAATCTCGAATTTCAGATATAGAATTAAGGTTCATTTTTGAAAAGCTTTTAATTTTTCATCTAATGCTTTATTAAGCTCATCCTTATCAGAAACAGGAAGTAAAAGCAATACAATTTCTACGTTAGTACTAATTTTATTTTCATCAAAGTACTTAAACAGCCCCCTGCACTCAGTATTAAAATCTTTAACAAAAGATGCACTAGCTTCTTGATAAGTTTTGAACAGGTCACTAGAATAAGTACATACCATAGGCACAACAATGTTGTCAAATATTTTATCCAAAGTTGTATGCTTGTCCATTAGATCCCTCCAATGCTGAACATCCGGAATTTGATCCGGTAGTTTTTTATAAAGAAGTTGAAATTCTTTTCTTAAAAAATCAGCATTAACATGGTTCTTTAAATCCTCAAGCAGTTCCTTTACGCCGTCTTTCCCGTTCTTATATAGTTTAGATTCTCCAAGCCATAATTTCTTTTTGTCCCCAGTAGTAATCTGAACCGCATCGAAACCATGTACAATCGCATTTTGTGAGTCTTTGAAAAAGATTTTTGAAACCAAGGGAATCGTATCATGAAAATCCCTTAACAAGAGATGAAGTATTAATTCGCCAAATTCTCCTCTTTGTTGAAACTTATCTGTCTGATAGATAATCTGCGCCGCCTCCTGTAACTTCTCTATCATTTCAGTATGAGGTACAGAATGGCCCTCATGAAATCCGAAGGAAAACTCGGGTATAACCCTACAGATTACATCAACCAAAGGCTTCAATCGAAATTTCTTATCATCGAAACCGACAGTATATGCCTTGAAATTTGACTCCGTAATTTCTTGAGTAAGTACCTTTTCTGATTTAAACGGTCTTGCCATAATGTGATTTTTTTAACACCACTTATGACAACTTAGTGTATTCACAGCATGACGGGCAATAAGCGTTCAAAAGTGAATCACAAGATAAACATTCAGTTCAATTATTGAATTTTATTCATATAAATTAATTAATGTTCTAATAACTATGTGAAGCTAGTGCCTTGCTACGCAATAGATCTGCGCAGTAAATTAAAATTTATAACTTTTCACTTTCATATATCCTTTTCCCTGCTTAAAAATGTCTGCTTCCTACCGCTGGCGCATCTGCGCCCTCCTCTTCCTGGCCACTACCATCTGCTATGTGGATCGCAATGTGCTTTCCTTTACGATGATAGACGACTACTTCCGCCGTGAGATGCTGGGCCTGCCCGCAGGAGCCGTGCTGACAGATGCAGATGTCGCCCGCTTCAAAGAGCTGATGGGCTATGTAGATGGTGCATTCAAAGCAGCTTACGCTATCGGCTTTCTCATCGTCGGTTACTTCATAGACCGTATCGGTACCAAGCGGGGCTTCTCTATCTCGCTGCTCATATGGAGCGTGGCAGGAGTAGCTACCAGCATCGTCAGCTCTGTGCGCGGATTGAGCATCGTGCGCTTTGTACTGGGCATAGGTGAGTCGGGCAATTTTCCCTCCTCAGTCAAGGCAGTAGCAGAGTGGTTCCCAAAGAGGGAGCGCTCACTGGCAGCAGGCATCTTCAACGCAGGCGCCAATGTAGGCATCATACTCACCGCGCTGGCCGTACCATATATCACGCTGCACTATGGCTGGCGCAGCGCCTTTGTGCTCACCGGTGCGCTGGGCTTTGCAGTACTGGGACTGTGGCTGTGGATCTACAGGCTACCATCGACGCATCCCGCTGTGAGCAGTGCAGAGCTGGCACACATACAGAGTGATCATGATGCAGCAGACACACGGCGTATCCCATGGGCGGAGATGTTTCGCCACCGGCAGACCTGGGCCTTCTGCGCGGGCAAGTTCTTTGCCGATCCCATTTGGTATTTCTACCTGACCTGGCTGCCTGATTTCTTCAATAGCAATGAGTCACTGGACCACAAGCTCGACCCGAAGCACATCGGCCTGCCATTTCTATTTATCTATATCGTGAGTGACCTCGGCAGTGTCTTTTTCGGCTGGCTCTCGTCACGCCTGATACAGTCCGGCTGGTCGGTCAATAAAGCCCGCAAGCTCACCATGCTGATCTGCGCCCTCTGCGTAGTGCCTATCATCTTTGCCGCCTCTACTCATAGCATCTACCTGGCGATAGGCCTCATCGCGCTCGCCGCAGCCGCGCATCAGGGTTGGTCGGCGAATAACTATACGCTGGCCTCAGATATGTTTCCCAAGCAAGCCGTGGGCTCTATGGTAGGCATAGGCAGTATGATGGGCGCACTGAGCGGTACTGTCTTCGCGGCATCTACGGGAGTGATCCGCGTAAAATTTGGCTACCTGCCGCTATTCATGATAGCCGGCACTTCTTACCTCATAGGGTTGCTGTGCATACACCTGCTAGCGCCCAAGCTGGAGCCTGTCAGGCTGGAAGAATCAGCTTAGTCCCTTCAGCCACTCGCGTAGCTCCGCACCGATATCCCCGCGCTGCAGGCCGAGGGTGATATTTGTCTTGATAAAGTCGAGCTTATTGCCCACGTCATGGCGCACACCGTCAAAGAGGCGACCATACATAGCGCGCTGCTCCATCAGGAGTTTCATGGCATCTGTGAGTTGTATCTCATCATTCACACCCGGCGGTGTGCGGCGCAGCGCATCAAAGATCTCCGGCGTGAGTATATACCGCCCGGCAAATACCATATCAGAAGGGATATTGCCCTGCGGTGGTTTCTCTACGAGGCGCTGCGCTTTATAGAGTTTGCTGGAAACCTCCTCTCCTACAAATACGCCATACCTGTGCGCCACCGCCATAGGCACGCGCTGTAGCGCTACTACGGAGTCATGCCGCTCTGCATAGTCTCTGGCCAGCGTACCTGTGAGCGGTTCCGCAGATTCTACGATCGTATCTCCGAGCAGCAGCGCAAACGGCTCGCCTGCTACAAACTCCTCTGCACACAGTACCGCATCGCCGAGGCCCTTCTGCTCTGCCTGATAGGTGTAGGTGATGTTTGCCATCTGGTGCAGGGCTTGTACTTCTTTCAGCTCTGCTGTCTTCTTCTTTGCAGCGAGTAGCTGCTCCAGGTGCTCATCCTCGGCGAAGTGGTCTTTCAGTACCTCCTTACCCTCCGAGATGATGATGAGTATATCTGTGATACCTGACTGCACGGCTTCTTCCACTACGTATTGTATCACTGGCTTGTCTACCACTACCAGCATCTCCTTGGGCTGCGCCTTGGTGGCTGGTAGCAGGCGGGTGCCAAATCCTGCTGCGGGTATCACCGCTTTTCTCACTGCTTGCTGCATTATGCTATATCTGGTATGAGCACTTCGGCACCTATGCCCTGCATGGCTGCCCGTAGTGCGGTCAACATATTCTCATCTGTATACGTCCCTATGATGGCTCCCCCTGACCCGGTGAACTTGGCGCTGGCGCCTGTGCTGCGGGCCACCTCTATCAGTTGCTTATTGCCCGCGCTGATAGGTATCAGGCTGGCGCGCAGGTCATAGTTGGCATTGATCAGGTCTGCTACATTTTTATCTCCTGCAGAGATAAGCTGCCAGAATGCGCTGGTCAGCGCCTTCCACTGCTCCATAGCCGCCAGCACATCAGCATCACCCGCTGCATAGCGCCGCGCCAGGTCATTGTGCGTCACCTCTGAGCCCTCAGACAGATTGGTGCGGTAGGCCAGGTAGATGGGCGGCAGCAGGCCTTTGTCAAATGGTATGTACTCACCATAGCCCCTCTCGTCCATCAGCTTTTTGTCAAAGTCCATATACACCGGCGTGCCATATACCTGCGCCACGCGGTCTTGCAGCCCGGCACCTATCTTGAGCTCATCCTTCTCCGCAGAGAGGATCAGATTGGCCAGGATCGGTTTTGGTATGTCAGTTTTATAAAACTCCATCAGCGCTTTCATCACAGCTGTCACTATAGCGCTGGAGCCTGCCAGCCCCAGGCGACCCGGTATATCAGACTCATAGCTGATGCGGAAGTTGGCCGAGGTATCTATAGCATGCTGAGTGGCATAGTGTGTAAAGACTTTGATGGCAGCTTTCACCAGGCGCACACCTCCATAGTAGCCATTATTACTGACCTCCTCTGAGAGGTGATGCATACTAGAAAACTGCAGCCGCTCTCTATCGCACGGTACGATGTGCAGGTGGTCTGATGGCAGTAGCTCTACCTGCGCCGAGAAGTCGCGAAAGACAAAAGCAATGGTACGGCCAAAGTAGCCGTCAGACGGATTGCCTATGAGGGCGGCGCGGGGATATGCTGTAGTGCGGATCATGTCTGGTATCGTGCTGGCAAATTAGAGATTTAGCAGCAAATACGCCGGAGACCTTTTGAGATGCCCGAAAAACCTGTACTTTTGGCCCTCCGCAGATCAGCGATGACCTCCGGTATGGCCACGTAGTACAATGGATAGTATAAGGGTTTCCGGAGCCCTGGATTTAGGTTCGATTCCTAACGTGGCTACATCTTCACAGCCTGGCAGCAGCCGGGCTTTTTTTATACCCACCTGCTGCCATTCTGAATAACTTATCGTGGCCGTGCTTCATCCTTTGCGTATCTTGTTCGCTTTACTTTTTAGCCTATGGCCACTATACAGGATGCCCTCGGGGTACTACAGCACAAATTTGGCTACGATGCCTTCCGCCTGGAGCAGCAGTACGCCATACAGCACATACTGGGCGGTGGCGACTGCCTGATACTCATGCCCACAGGCGGTGGCAAATCGCTCTGCTACCAGATACCCGCACTGCTTTTTGACGGGCTCACGGTAGTGGTCTCGCCACTCATCTCCCTGATGAAAGACCAGGTAGATGCCCTACGGGCAAACGGCATCTCTGCGGCCTATCTCAATAGCTCCCTCAGCCTGAGCGAGCAGAATAGCGTGATGCGCAAAGCACAGTCCGGCCAGCTCAAGCTGCTCTATGTAGCGCCCGAGCGATTGATACAGCAGGGTGACGGTTTCCTTTCATTCCTGAAAGAGATACAGGTCTCTCTCTTTGCCATAGATGAGGCCCACTGCATATCGAGCTGGGGTCATGATTTCCGCCCGGAGTACATGCAGCTGGCGCGGCTAAAGCAAGTATTCCCCAAAGTGCCTGTGGTAGCCCTCACCGCCACTGCAGACAAGCTGGTGCGCAAGGATATACTCGAGAAGCTTTCGCTGCAAGCGCCCGCTGTATTCCTATCCAGTTTCAACCGTGCCAATATCCGCTATGATGTAGAACCGAAGAAGAACTTTTACCCCCGCCTCGTAGAGTACCTGCGTGACCGTCCGGACCAGAGCGGCATCATCTACTGCCTCTCGCGCAATGGCACCGAGATGCTGGCCAAGGACCTGGCAGAAGATGGCTTCAGCGCACGCGCCTATCATGCAGGTATGGAGCGCAACCTGCGCGAGAAAACGCAGGAGCTATTCATCAGAGATGAGGTCAAGATCGTAGTCGCTACCATCGCCTTTGGTATGGGTATAGACAAACCCAACGTGCGATTTGTAGTACACGCCGACCTGCCTAAGAATCTGGAAGGCTACTATCAGGAGACCGGCCGCGCAGGCCGCGATGGGCTGAGCAGTGAGGCCATGCTCTACTTCAGCATGGCAGATGTGATCAAGATGAAGAACTTCGTGCTGATAGCAGACAATCCGGAGCAGACCAAAGTGCTGACGCGCAAGCTGGACCAGATGGCCCGCTACGGACAGCTCACCACCTGCCGGCGCAAATACCTGCTGAACTACTTTGACGAGCAGGCACCGGACTATTGCGGCAACTGTGATGTCTGCCTCAGCAAGTTTGACATGATAGACGGTACGGTGATCGCGCAGAAGGCGCTCTCCGCTGTCTCGCGGCTGGGCCAGAGCTTCGGCATCAACTATACGATAGACTTCCTCCGTGGCTCTCAATCAGAAAAGATGCGCGGCGAGCACAAGGAGCTGAAGACATATGGCGTGGGCGCTGACATCTCCCGTGAGGACTGGCAGATGTATATGCGCGACTTGATAGCGCGCGGCTACCTGATGCAGACCGAGGACGAGTTTCCCAAGCTGCGCCTCACTGACAAGAGTGAAGACGTGCTGAAGGGCCGCACCACCGTACAGCTGGTCAAGACCAAAACGGTACAGGCCGCACCGGCTGCGCCGAAAACCTCTGCCGAGGCCAGCTATGAGCGCGACCTCTACGACCGCCTGAAGACCCTCCGCAAGACCATAGCAGATAGCAGCAACGTGCCTGCCTATGTGATCCTCGGTGATGCCACGCTGATAGAGATGGCCGCCTACCTGCCGCAGACACTGGATGAGCTGCGGCGCATCAGTGGCTTTGGTGATGTGAAGGTGGACCGCTATGGCAGCCACTTCCTGGAGGTGATACGCAGCTATACCGCAGAGCGGAAACTCAGCAGCCGGATACATCACAAACCACAGAAGCGCGAGCGCAAAGCCGGCAAACCTGCGAGCCTACCTGACGGTGGCAAGAGGCGCACCAGCGATGTGACATACGAGCTCTACCGCCAGGGGCTCTCACTACAGGAGATTGCTGTGCAGCGTGCACTCTCCCTCACCACTATAGAGACACACCTGGCCCAGCACATAGAGAGCGGCGAGCTCAAGGTAGAGGAGCTGGTACCTGCGCATAAGATAGACCTGCTCCTACCCCTCATAGAACAGCACGGCTACCTCTCCCTCCGCAATATCAAAGAGGCCGCCGGAGAGGACATCAGCTATGGCGATATACGCCTGGTAGTCAGCGCCGTCATAGCAGGCCGGGTCTAATATATCTCTCAGTTTTCTACTCATTTTGTCTGCTTTAGTAGACTACAAAGACCTATTTGTTTATATTAACAAATTCGGTAGATTTGAGTAGAACTCACCCTTTATGAAGCATTTATATACCACCCTTTTACTCATCGGACTGATTTTAATATATACCGATGGTAAGGCACAGGTACGCAATGTCGGTATCGGCACACCCAATCCTGATCCCAGCTCCATACTCGACATCACCAGCCCTGACAAAGGTGTATTGGTACCGCGCATGGACTCCATCACCCGTAGGGCCATCGCTACCCCTGCGCGTGGCCTGCTGGTATATGACCTGTCCTACAATTGCTTTTACTACTATAACGGTACCCGCTGGCAGAGCCTCTGCGATATCGCAGCAGGCAGTAGCGGGGTGACCGGGCCGCAGGGGGTGACAGGCAATACGGGTGCCACAGGACCACAAGGTATCCAAGGAGTAACAGGAGCAAATGGTATTGACGGAGCAACAGGAGCACAAGGTCTGCAAGGGGCAACAGGAGCTAATGGTGTGGACGGAGCTACAGGCCCGCAAGGACCAGCGGGTACTAATGGGATAAATGGCGCAACTGGCCCCCAAGGAGCGGCAGGTATAAACGGATCAACCGGAGCTAACGGAAACGATGGCGCTACGGGACCTACTGGTCCAACAGGACCAACAGGCACAAATGGCATTGACGGAACTACAGGACCTCAAGGTATACAGGGACCAGCAGGTACCAATGGTCTCGATGGTGTGACGGGTCCACAAGGACCACAAGGACCAGCGGGTACAAATGGTATTGATGGTGCAACTGGACCACAGGGCCTACAAGGATCGACTGGTGCTAATGGCATTGACGGCGCGACAGGGCCACAAGGCTTACAAGGAACAACAGGAGCTAATGGTATAGATGGGGGCACTGGACCACAAGGACCGGCTGGCGCTAATGGCATTGACGGCGCTACAGGACCGCAAGGCTTACAAGGACTAACAGGTGCTAATGGCGTCGATGGTGCAACAGGACCACAAGGGCCGGCTGGCGCTAATGGCATCGATGGGGTTACAGGACCGCAAGGACCATCAGGAACAAATGGAATTGACGGCGCTACTGGACCGCAAGGAGTGGCAGGAACTAATGGGATAGATGGCGCAACTGGCCCACAAGGCCTACAAGGGCCGGCCGGAGCTAATGGCATCGATGGAGCTACGGGACCGCAAGGTTTACAAGGAGCAACAGGCGCAAATGGTGTAGACGGAGTTACCGGACCACAAGGACCAGCAGGTACCAACGGCATTGATGGTGCAACTGGACCACAGGGTCTTCAAGGACCGACGGGAGCTAACGGCATAGACGGTGCGACAGGACCACAAGGTTTGCAAGGCGTGACAGGCGTAAACGGCATGGACGGAGCAACTGGTCCGCAAGGACCAGCTGGCACAAACGGAATTGACGGTGCAACGGGACCACAAGGAGCGGCAGGTACTAATGGCGTCGATGGTGCGACTGGACCGCAAGGAGTACAAGGAACACCAGGTGCAAACGGTATAGATGGAGCTACCGGACAACAGGGACCGACTGGCGCTAATGGTCTGGACGGAGCAACTGGACCACAAGGTATACAAGGACCAGCGGGTACAAACGGCAACGATGGAGCAACAGGACCGCAAGGACTTCAAGGCATCCAAGGTGCGACTGGCAATGATGGTGCAACTGGACCACAGGGTCTTCAAGGGCCAGCTGGCGCTAATGGTGCAGACGGTGCGACAGGACCACAAGGTTTGCAAGGCGTGACAGGCGTAAACGGCATGGACGGAGCAACTGGTCCGCAAGGATTACAAGGACCAGCAGGAACGAACGGAATAGATGGCGCAACTGGACCGCAAGGACCAGCAGGCACTAATGGCGTCGATGGTGCGACAGGACCACAAGGACCGGCTGGCGCTAATGGCATGGACGGCGTAACAGGACCGCAAGGTTTGCAAGGACCTACCGGTGCTAATGGCAACGACGGCGCAACAGGACCACAAGGAGCAGCAGGTCCTAATGGCATAGATGGCGCAACTGGACCGCAAGGCTCACAAGGACCCGCAGGTACCAACGGCATAGATGGTGCAACTGGACCGCAAGGACTAGCAGGCACAAACGGCAACGATGGAGCAACTGGACCACAAGGGCCAGCTGGTGCAAATGGTATTGATGGAGCAACTGGTCCGCAAGGCTTGCAAGGACCAACAGGTGCCAACGGCAACGATGGCGCTACTGGGCCCCAAGGTCCCGCAGGTACAAACGGCATGGACGGTGCAACTGGACCACAAGGGCCAGCAGGCACTAATGGCGTCGATGGAGTGACAGGACCGCAGGGACCAGCGGGTACAAATGGCGTCGATGGTGCGACTGGACCACAAGGACCGGCTGGCGCTAATGGCATGGACGGCGTAACAGGACCGCAAGGCTTACAAGGACCAACAGGAGCTAATGGTATAGATGGTGCAACAGGTCCGCAAGGACCGGCTGGCGCTAATGGCATTGACGGCGCAACTGGACCGCAAGGACTAGCAGGCACAAACGGCAACGATGGTGCTACAGGCCCGCAAGGACTTCAAGGCACCCAAGGTGCAACTGGCAATGATGGCGCAACTGGACCGCAAGGCCTGCAAGGACCGACCGGTGCTAATGGCATAGATGGCGCCACAGGACTGCAAGGACCAACGGGCTCTAATGGCATTGACGGCGCTACAGGATTACAAGGACCAGCAGGCATAAACGGAATTGACGGAGCAACTGGACCGCAAGGACTCCAAGGCATTCAAGGTGTGACTGGCAACGATGGCGCTACAGGCCCACAAGGAGTTCAAGGTTTCACAGGTAATGATGGAGCAACAGGACCACAAGGGCTCCAAGGCATTCAAGGACCAACAGGTGCGCAGGGCTTGCAAGGTATTCAAGGTGTCAGTGGTGCACAAGGTATACAGGGTGCGACTGGCAATGATGGCGCAACAGGACCGCAAGGTTTACAAGGTCCGACCGGAGCACAAGGTGTACAAGGCGTCACAGGAAATGACGGTGCTACAGGCCCGCAGGGTCTACAAGGCATTCAAGGTGCAACAGGCGCACAAGGTCCGCAAGGTATCCAAGGAGTGACAGGCAATGACGGAGCAACTGGACCACAAGGACTCCAAGGCATTCAAGGTGTGACTGGCAACGATGGCGCGACTGGACCACAGGGTTTGCAAGGTGTAGCCGGACCAACTGGTGCACAAGGCATACAAGGCGCAGTAGGCAATGATGGAGCGACAGGACCACAAGGAATCCAAGGCATTCAAGGTGTAACAGGCGCACAAGGTATACAGGGTGCGACTGGCAATGATGGTGCAACAGGACCGCAAGGTTTACAAGGTGTAGCTGGACCAGCTGGTGCACAAGGCATACAAGGCGCCACAGGAAATGATGGTGCAACAGGACCACAGGGAATCCAAGGCATTCAAGGTGTAACAGGCGCACAAGGTCCGCAAGGTACCCAAGGAGTGACAGGCAATGACGGAACAACTGGACCACAAGGACTCCAAGGCATTCAAGGGGTAACTGGAGCACAAGGCACCCAAGGTATCGCAGGCAACGACGGAGCAACAGGACCGCAGGGTCTACAAGGTATAGCCGGACCTGCGGGTACTAATGGTGTCACCGGTTCCACAGGTCCGACAGGCGCTAATGGAGTGGACGGAGTTACAGGGCTACAAGGTCTGCAAGGTATTCAAGGACCGACAGGTGCACAGGGCTTGCAAGGCATACAAGGTGCGACTGGCAATGATGGTGCTACAGGCCCGCAAGGTTTGCAAGGCGTACAAGGTATAACTGGCAATGACGGTGCCACAGGCCCGCAGGGTCTACAAGGCATTCAAGGTGCAACAGGCGCACAAGGTCCGCAAGGTATCCAAGGAGTGACTGGCAATGATGGAGCAACTGGTCCACAAGGTATCCAAGGTGTAACAGGCAACGATGGATCAATTGGTCCTCAAGGTTTACAAGGAGTAGCTGGACCAACAGGTGCACAAGGAATACAAGGTGTCACAGGTAATGATGGAGCAACAGGACCACAAGGAATCCAAGGCATTCAAGGTGTAACAGGCGCACAAGGTCCGCAAGGTACCCAAGGAGTGACAGGCAATGACGGAACCACTGGACCACAAGGAATCCAAGGCATTCAAGGCGTAACTGGAGCACAAGGGATCCAAGGTATCGCAGGCAACGACGGAGCAACAGGACCGCAGGGTCTACAAGGCATACAAGGTATAGCCGGACCTGCTGGTACTAATGGTGTCACGGGTCCGACAGGTCCGACAGGCGCTAATGGAGTGGACGGCGTTACTGGACCACAAGGTCTGCAGGGTATTCAAGGTGTCACCGGCGCTCAAGGCATACAAGGACCGACCGGTAATGACGGAGCAACTGGATCACAAGGACTCCAAGGCATACAAGGTATAGCCGGACCTGCGGGTACTAATGGTGTCACTGGTTCCACAGGTCCGACAGGCGCTAATGGAGTGGACGGAGTTACAGGGCTACAAGGTCTGCAAGGTATTCAAGGACCGACAGGTGCACAGGGCTTGCAAGGCATTCAAGGTGTAACAGGCAACGATGGTGCTACAGGCCCGCAAGGTTTGCAAGGCGTACAAGGTATAACTGGCAATGACGGTGCCACAGGCCCGCAGGGTCTACAAGGTATACAAGGTATAGCCGGACCTGCTGGTACTAATGGTGTCACGGGTCCGACAGGCGCTAATGGAGTGGACGGCGTTACTGGACCACAAGGTCTGCAGGGCATTCAAGGACCAACAGGTGCACAGGGCTTGCAAGGCATACAAGGTGCGACTGGCAATGATGGTGCAGCAGGAGCGCAAGGCTTACAAGGTCCGACCGGAGCACAAGGTGTACAAGGCNNAAGGACCAACAGGTGCACAGGGCTTGCAAGGCATACAAGGCGTCACGGGCGCACAAGGCTTGCAAGGAGTCCAAGGTGTGACAGGTGCGCAGGGTATACAGGGCGTGACAGGAGCTCAAGGTCTGCAAGGTGTCACAGGCGCACAAGGCCTGCAGGGCAATACAGGTGCACAGGGCATTCAGGGTATCCAGGGTGTGACAGGTGCTCAAGGCATCCAAGGTATCACAGGACCACAGGGCATCACGGGACCTACCGGGCCTACAGTGCTGAATGCACTCAACACAAATGGTGTAGTGGTGGGCCCTACTATAGCCAATGCAAATGAAGTGTGGGGCACTGATGCTGCCGGCAATCCGGCATGGATGCCACCTACACAGCTGATCACTGTGGATAATGGCCTTTACTACAATACCGCAGCTGCACGTATACGGCAGGGTGGTCCACTCGTAGAGAATACGACCATTACAGAAGGCAACTTTAATTACATCCACAGGCTCTCCGGCACTGGTGTCTTTGAGGCGCGCAACTCTGCTACCGTTGGCAATGGCCTCATAGTAACGCCTGCTGATAATGTAGGCGTGGGCAATGGTACATTAGTCAATAAATTTACTGTCAACTCACCGGGCGCTACCATGGCTACCATCGGTAGCTACCAGCAGGCTATACAGCGGGCTGCCAGTACGGACATGACGCTCGGTAGTGATGCCAGCTATGCGCTGATACAAAGCTGGAACTCGAAGCCACTGCTGGTCAACTCTCAGGGCAATTTCGTGGGTGTCAATATGACTACAGCCCCGATACAAAACCTCGACATCAATGGCCGCATGAATGTAGCCAATGGCGTGATCCAGCGTGGTACTACTCAGATAAATGTGACCAGTGACCTCGGCCTCTACTCACAGGTAGCGACTAACTGGATACGCGTAGCCAGCAATAATGCACCGATCAAGTTCTTTACCGATCAGGGAGGTGCCAATAGTGCCGGTACCAATGCAACTATGAGTGTCGATCCTAATGGTGGCGTGATACTCAACTCAAATGGTGCTCCAGCGGCCAATGCCATACTAGAGATGGTATCTACCAATAAGGGCGTCCTGTTCCCACGCATGACTCAGGCGCAGCGCAATGCAATAGCCTCACCGGGATGCGGCCTGCACATTTACAATACAGATGAGCAGTGCCTCAACTACTGGGATTGCAATAAGAACCTCTGGAACTCTTACTGCTGTCCTGTGACCGCAGTCACCATCTCATCCAATACTAGCTGTTTCAATCTCTATATAGCTACAGGCAGCCTCGCTATACCACGCTGTATACAGGTCACTATCAATGCCGGCGTCACGTTGAGTGGCTGTGCCGGCGGTGGCTGTGGTGGCGCAGCGCTGGACTGCAGCGGGTTCCCATCTGGGACCAAGATCACGATATATAATAACGGCAACATCCTGGGCAAGGGTGGTGATGGTGGTCAGGGTGGCCGCGAGGGTGATGCAGTCTGCCAGGGCGACATCTGTGCCAGCGCGGGCCAGTGCGGAGGAGATGCTATACTGGGCGCCTCAGGTGTCGTACTCACTGTGATCAATACCGGCGTGATACGCGGTGGCGGCGGCGGTGGTGGTGGTGGTGCGGGTGGTGGCTGCTCAGCAGGAGGTGGTGGCGGCGGTGGTGCAGGCTCACCTGCAGGCAACGCCGGTGCCGGCAATAGCTATAGCTGTTCAGGCGGCTTTATCTGCGGCTGCGGTAGCCGCAGTGGCTCCAGCGCAGCGGGCGGCGGCGGCACTGCTACTACAGGTGGCGGCGGCGGCGCCGGTGCCGGCTCATCCGGATCTGCATGCTCCTGCAATCAGAGCGGCGCCTCGGGTGGTACAGGCGGTGCACCAGGCACAGGTGGCAATAACGGCGGCTCACTGGGCGGTGGCTGTACCGGCAGCTGCTCCGGTGCTGGCGCGGGTGGCGGCGCAGCAGGGTACGCCCTGCGTGGCTACAGTGCGGGTGGCTCTATATCCGGTGGCACTATCGTAGGTACTATCACTCCATAAGTCATGAAGAAGAACGTTCTCCATATGATCTGCCTGCTGATGATCAGCTCTGCTGCGGCTCAGCAGGCAGATACTTTGGCGCCTCACATCACAGCAGCGCAGAAAAATGCGACTGCTTTCATCCAGCAGCCCGGTGCACTCCGCAGCCACTTCTTTGCCCTGCTGGCAGAGTATATGCAGCGCGCCTACGGCTGGCAGACCTCACTGCGCGTAGCTGATATCTTGCATAGCGCCCCGGTATATGATGATGAGCGCGGGCAGATGGCGCTCTTCGCGCGGCTGCATGAGACTAAGTCATCAATATCATGCCGGGACATCAAAGCGCAGCAAGGACTGCAGCAGCTCATGGCCTGGAGCATCAACGCTGCGACTTGCAAACCGGACAAGACATTCTCCGACATGCTGTGGCAATACAGCCGGAGCGGTGGTCGCGACCTGACACATGCTGCGCTCTGCCTGGCATGGCTACAGGAGCAGGGCATGACCACTACCGTGGAAAATGCCGATTCGCTACAGCGCTACCAGGTCGCCTCACTTACCTCATTGGCACAAGTGGAAGGCTACAATACCGATACGGGACTCGAGGCGCTCATAGGGCTGATAAGGCTCGGCCAGAGCAAGGGTATACAGCCTGAGTGGATCGCTGCTGTGCTACAGGCGCAGCATACAGATGGCGGATGGCCGCGCACCACCGAGGCCAATGAATCGTCTGATATGCATGCTACACTGCTGGCGCTATGGGTACTGCTGGACTACAGCCACGAGGGCCACACGGCACGACCGTGGATAGTCCGTTAAAATCAAATAGAAAACTAAAACGCTTCATATTCAATCCTAGGATAATAGTTCTTAACATCGATTTTACCGAAGAGTACTCTTGAAGGGATGTTTTTAATCAAATTATATTTAGTAATAAAATGTCTTTCTGGTTCAATCTCCTCATTAGGGTGTTTTTTCTTTATTAATTCCCAAGAAGAACCTAAGCTAGACAAACTATTAGCAAAGAATATTATTTGTTCATAATTCGACAATTGCCCCCTTAGAATTTTTATGTATTCGTATTTTTCATCATCAGACAGTTTATTTTGACCATCGATGAATTTGACAGTTTGAAACAAATGCCTGAAATAATGCCCCAATCGAAATTGATGCCCTCCATAATATTTAATGTAATTATCGGGGTACAAAATATTATTAAGTAAATAATACTTGTTGTCATCCACTTGGAGAAAACCATTTGTCTCCAAATCCTTAGTGGCTCTTTTTTTTAGCATCAACTCTAGAAGCTCCGATTTTTGTGGATGCGCAATTATAAGCTCCCACTTAGGCCAATAATCAGATTCTCTGATAGGCTTGAGAGAAACAACGTCTAAAACATAATCAACAAATTTAGGATTATATTTTGAGTCAATAAGGCTACTTATTGTCTGTTTATCTTCTTGCCCAACACCAAAAAAGACGATTAAGTATATTATATCAATTTGTGCTAATTGCTTAAAATCAATTCTACGTTTAGCCAATAATTTATTTGACTGAAGTTGAAGTAAATATTCGTCGTTGTAAATATGTTTTATTGATACTCCTTGAAAAAGAAATTCGAAATCAATCCAAGCAGCTTTGAATTGCTCGAAAATACTTTTAAATACCTTTCTTCCTTGAACTTCAATCTCAGCATCGTTATAACCTCTAAATTGAAGTTCATTAACATTGTCACGGTGAAATTTTATCATCTCAAAAAAATTGCTTTCCACTCTTTCTTTGTGAAAATTATCTTGCTGATCGTTCAAAGTCAAAAAGAGAAGGAATACTCCAGCCAAGGAAAAAGATGTCCCAACTAATCCAGCAATGAAGTCACCAAAAGCGCCCCAATGAGTTAAGTTAAGCACTTCCCCTTCTGTAGGGATGTGATATGAGTGTGAAACTTGGATTATAAAATAGACAAAGAAAGCTAAGCCAAAAACGGTACACAATACAGCAAGCCCTCCCATAGCTTTTTTAAAATCTTTTCTATCCTCTAAAGTCCAAATAGGGTCTGCCATAAATCCATGCGTTTTATCAAAAATATCGAATCTTGCTTGATTCTTTTAAAAGAAGCATATCTGAAAATAATGAGAACGTATTTCTTGTTAGAATTTATCCAGCAATGAAATGGATTGCTAGTATCTAGTAAACCATAATAGCTTTTCACTACTTTCGCAGTCCGCTATATGCAGCAGAAAGTAGAAATAAGGAACAAGAAAGCCGGCTTCCAGTACACACTGGCCGAGAGCTATACAGCAGGCATCGTGCTAAAGGGTACAGAGATCAAGTCTATCCGTGAGGGTGCCGGCTCTATCTCTGAGGCGTTCTGCTTTGTGCGGGATGGAGAGCTCTTTGTCAAGAACATGAACATCCCCGAGTACTCTCATGGCAACCTCATGAATCACGACATCCTCCGCCTGCGCAAGCTACTGCTCAATAAGCGCGAACTAAAGAAAATAGAGACCAAGACACGCGAGAAGGGAGTCACTGTAGTACCTGTCCGCCTCTTCCTCTCTGATCGCGGCTTCGCCAAACTGGAGATAGCCATAGGCCGGGGCAAAAAGAACTTTGACAAGCGTGAGACGCTGAAGACAAAGGACAGCAAGCGCGAGATGGACCGCGTGATGAAGAAGTACCGCGTGTAGCTACAGCACCTTGCCGCGCAGCATGGGCACAAAGGCTGCCTCACTGAATATCTCCTGGTCAAACTCCTTTTCCTCCAGTCTGGTGATGCGTACCATCTTGGTAGCGCCATCTATATCCAGTGGTATCACCATCTGACCTCCCAGCATGAGCTGGCCGAGTAGTTTCTCCGGTATATGCGGTGCCGCTGCGGTGATGATGATCTTGTCAAACGGAGCGAATGTCTCCAGTCCCTCAAAGCCATCACCAAAGAACATCTTGACAGCGTTATACCCCAGCTCATTCAGTAGTGGGCGGGTGCGATCATAGAGTTTGCGCTGGCGCTCTATGGAGAAGACCTTGACGCCGAGCTCTGCCAGGACTGCCGCCTGGTAGCCGCTGCCTGTACCGATCTCGAGTACCTTTTCCTTTGGCAAAGTCTCCAGTAGCTGCGACTGATAGGCTACTGTGTATGGCTGTGAGATGGTCTGCCCCTCTCCTATCGGGAAGGCGATATCCTCGTAGGCCTTCACGTCAAAGATATTGTCATGGCCCAGAAAGAGGTGGCGAGGCACACGCTCTATGGCATCGAGTACGCGCTTATCTGTGATGCCCTTTTTGGCGAGCAGGGTGACGAGTTCTTTCCGCAGTCCTTTATGACGGTATGTATCTTTTAGCAGCAGTGACATGAGTGGTGCAAGTTAAACAAGCCCTGTGCAAGTGGCCTAATGAGGTGTTCACAGCGACTGTGGATTGGTCGCGGGATTGGACAGCGTCCTCTCTCATCTGCCTTCGGCATCTTCTCTCTCCAAAGGAGAGAGAAGAACCATGTGCGTGTAGATTATACCTTTATTTGCTGATAAGTTTCTTCTCAAAACAAACGCTATTATCTACACCTGCATATTGTCCAAAGTTCGGTATGCTGGCATAGCCGCTCTTTTGATAGAGTCTGATGGCTTCCGGCTGCTTCACACCAGTCTCCAGTATACAGGTATGGTAGCCTTCTTCTGCGGCCCACTGCTCTATTGCCTGTAGTACTAGTCCGGCTATGCCCTGCCCGCGATGTGCGAGCGGCACATACATACGCTTGACCTCTGCCACTCCGGGCTCATACTCCTTGAAGGCACCGCAGCTCACAGGCTCCGCTCCGAGGTAGGCCACTACCGCGTGGCGTATCATAGAGATGCCATTGTACTGTGCGTAGAAGGCGTGATCATCACCGTCTCTGATGGCCAGGTCGCGGTCCAGCTCTGCCACCAGCCGGCGAAAGTCGGGGTGAGAAGAGTCTGTCCTCAGTATGTGCAGGTCATGTGTCATCAGCCTATAGTGTCAAGTGAGCATTTCGTTTATATTTGCCCTTCACACAAATATCAGGATATGGCAACGAAAATAAAATTTGGCACCGACGGATGGAGGGGTATCATCGCAAATGACTTTACCAATGGCAATGTAGCCCGTGTAGCAAAAGCTACAGCAGACTGGATGCTGAAGGTAGATGCCAATGCCTCTGTGGTGCTAGGGTATGACTGCCGCTTTGGCGGCTACCTCTTCTGCCAGACCGCTATCAATGTATTTGCAGAGGCGGGTATCAAGGTGTACTTTGACCAGCACTTTGTATCTACGCCTATGGTCTCTCTCGGTGCCCAGAAGCTAGGCTGCGAGCTGGGCGTGATCATCACCGCCTCTCACAATCCCCCTGCCTACAATGGCTACAAGCTGAAGGCCAAGCATGGCGGCCCGCTGATCGTAAAGCACATAGAGGAGATCGAAGCCATCATCCCAGAGGTATACGAGATCAAAGAAAAGACCGTAGACGAGCTCGTGGCCGAGGGCAAAGTAGAACTGGTAGACCTCGAGAATATCTACTTTGATCATGTCAAGGAACACTTTGACCTGGAGGCGATCAATGACTCCGGATTTATCATAGGCTATGATGCTATGTATGGTGCGGGCCAGAGCATCCTGCCGCGCCTCTTGCCGCAGGCAGATGTGATCCACTGTGAGTATAATCCCTCCTTCCACGGGCAGGCTCCGGAGCCGGTGGCCAAGAACCTCACCGAGTTTGCGAGCTATATCAAGCAGATGAAGCATATAGACTTTGGCCTCTGTACCGATGGCGATGCTGACCGCATCGGCCTGTTCGATGCCAAGGGCCGCTTCATAGATGCACACCATATCATCCTCATGCTGATCTATGTGCTGCACGAGTACCGAGAGCTGCGCGGCAAGGTGGTGATCGCCTTCTCCGTATCTGACAAGGTGAAGAAGCTATGCGAGCACTTTGGCATAGAGGTAGAGGTGACCAAGATCGGCTTCAAGTATATCTGCGAGAAGATGATCACCGAGGATGTACTGGTAGGCGGCGAAGAGAGCGGCGGCATAGCTGTGAAGGGCCACATACCTGAGCGCGACGGCATCTGGGATGGACTCGTACTGATAGACTACCTCTCTGCCAATGGCCTCTCTGTAGAGGACCTCATCAATGAGATCTACGCCATAGTAGGACCTTTCGCGTACAACCGCTTGGACCTGCACCTCAAAGAAGAGCAGAAGCAGCAGATCATAGCCAACTGCAAGGCCGGTACCTATCAGTCTTTCGGTCCGCTACAGGTACAGCGTGTAGAGGATATAGACGGCTACAAGTTCCACTTTGCCAATGATGAGGTGGTCATGATCCGCCCATCTGGTACCGAGCCAGTACTGCGTATCTACGTACAGGCAGGCGACCTGGACCGGGTCAATGACATCATAGAAATGACTCGCAAACAGCTCGTTGGCTAGGCCATTCGTCGAAAAGTCGGATTAATTTACATTTTCTTCATATACCGGATGCTGATTTATTGGCGCCGACTATTATCTTTAGGGTACCCTTATCCCTATTTAGTTTTTTTAAGTCTTAGACCTTGTTATTGTCTTAGTCTACCGAATCCCCCGATTCCCAGACAACATCGCCCAGTCCTGCATCGTTTCACCCTTTAAAATTGACACCATGGTCAGGCAATTTGTCATCTCCGTCATCGTCATTGTTTTCCTCGCTATGTCATTTGTAGTGGTCCAGAACTGGAAGGTATCTGACCATAAAACGGCGAGTGTCAAGGTAGGTCGGTAGTGCTGCATCGTTTCACCCTTTAAAACTGATACTATGGTCAGGCAATTCGTCATCTCCGTCATCGTCATAGCATTCCTCGCTATGTCGTTTGTAGTGGTCCAGAACTGGAAGATAGCAGACAATAGCGCTGTGACCTTCAAGATCAAGAGCATGCTCGGCACTGTAGATGGCAGCGTAGGTGGCCTGAGGGGCACGATCCTCTTTGATCCTGTAGATGTCAAGAGCAGCCGCATGGATGTGACACTGGACCTCTCTACCATCAAGACCGGTATAGACAAGCGCGACAAGGATATCAAAGAAGAGGAGGTCTGGTTTGATATCGCCAAGTACCCGCTCATAGCATTCAAGTCTACCACGATCACCAAGACGGCGAGCGGCTATCTGGTAGACGGCATGCTGACCATGAAAGGCGTCTCTAAGAAGGAGCAGATACCTTTCACCTATGCAGGTGATGGCAATAGTGGCAGCTTTACCGGTACGCTCAGGCTCAACCGCCTGGACTTTAATGTAGGTAAATCATCTGCAGCTGTCAAAGACGATGTAGAGATCGCGATCAATGTGCCGGTGAAGAAGTAGCAGCCCCTCTAAAATCTTCCCATTGAGGAGACTTTAATACAGCCCTCCAAACCTCTCCCGACTGCATCGGGATCTGCGACCTAAAGGGAGGCTTTAATACAAATACAACCCTCTAAATCTCCCTAAAGGGAGACTTTAAAACATCCCTCCACACTGACTTTTTAAGTTGAAGATTGCTTCGCTGACGCTCGCAAATCAATCTTTTTTTGCTTTCGCCTGCTTGCTCTTCACGGTTACTTTATTCCTTTGATCGCATTGCCTAGGATGTCTGCAAAGTGCCAGACGTCTTCGAATGAATTGTAGAGCGGTACGGGGGCTATGCGGATCACGTCGGGCTCGCGCCAGTCTGCTATGATGCCGGCTTTGGTCAGCTTGTCAAATATCTTTTTGCCGTTGGTTTTGGTCTGTAGCGAGAGCTGGCAGCCGCGGGCCTTAGCATCAGATGGTGTGATGATGGAGATAGGTGACCCGGGACTAGTGGCGGTGGGCTGGAGGAGATACTCGAGATAGGCAGTCAGTTGCACACTCTTCTTGCGTAGGTTTTTGATGCCTGCCTTCTCGAATAATTCCAACGAGGCTTTGTGGGCGGCCATGTTCATGACTGGGGCATTGCTCATCTGCCAGCCGGCGGCACCCTCTTGTGGTACGTAGTGCTTCTCCATCTTAAAGCGGGTCTTCTCGGCATTACCCCACCAGCCGGCAAAGCGCGGGAGGTCGGGACGCTTCGCATACTTATTGTGTACAAAGACGCCGCTCACGCCGCCGGGACCGGAATTGAGATATTTATACGAGCACCATGTGGCGAAGTCAATATTCCAGTCATGCAGTTTCAGCTCTACATTGCCGATAGCATGGGCGAGGTCGAGGCCGAGGGTCAGTTTATTTTTCTGACAGCAGTCGCTGATGGCCTTGATGTCAAAAAACTGGCCTGTGTAATAGTTGACCCCGCCGAGGAGGACGAGGGCGATCTCGTCTTTATGTTTGGTGAGCGTAGCGAGGATGTCTTCTGTGCGCAATGTGACTTCACCCTTGCGAGGGAGCAGCTCAATGATGTTTTCTTCAGCCTTCAGCCCATGAAAGCGGATCTGCTGCTCTACAGCATAATAATCTGACGGAAAGGCGCTGCCCTCGATGACTATTTTTGTTTTTGAACCGGAGGGGCGGTAGAAGCTCACCATCATGATATTGAGGTTGACGGTGAGGTTATTCATGCAGACCACCTCTTCCTTTTTGCCACCTACCAGATTGCTGAGCGGCTTGGTAAAGAGGTGGTGATAATACAGCCAAGGGTTGCGGGCATGGAGGTGGCCCTCTACGCCGTACTTGCGCCAGTCTTTTATCTCGGTCATGACGTGCTGCTCCACGGCGCGCGGCTGCAGGCCGAGGGAATTGCCACAGAGGTAGATGGAGTCTTTGCCATTTACTTTGGGGATATAAAATTCTTTGCGAAAGCTGCGGAGTGGGTCGGCTTTATCCATTTTTCTCGCGAAGGCGAGTGAATTTTCAAACTGCATGCGGGGCTGATTTGATCGGGGCAAACTTAAGAGGGTTTTGGTAATAAATACATTTTAGCCACATAGATTTCTATGTTATAA
>DDEZ01000004.1 GCA_002336805.1 Bacteroidetes bacterium UBA1941 | reverse complement strand
GCTCCGCCAGAGATACCGCCACAGTGACCGTACGCACCCTGCCATCCGTGGCCGTAGGCATAGGCAATGCGCTGTGTACAGCGGCTAACGGGCAGGCCTGGGCCATCGTGACCGGCACCGGCCCCTACACCTACCAGTGGAATGATCCGTCGCTGAGCACCACAGACACCATCACCGGCCTGGCCAATGGCAGCAGCTATACGGTCATCGCCACCGATACCTATGGCTGCACGGGTACAGGCAGCGGCACCGTAGGCCTCACTAATCCGACCATCCCTATCGTAGAGGTGAGCCAGCATGACCTGAGATGTAATGGCGACAACAGCGGCGCTATCACTATCAATGCACAGGACACCGCCGCCATGACCTACATCTGGAGCGGCAGCCCTAATCCTACGGGCACCACCAGCGTCTCAGGCCTGCCTGCCGGCACCTACACTATAGCCGTGACAGACATCTATGGCTGCACCGGCAGCGCCAGCTATACGCTCACCGAGCCTGCGGCCCTCGTGCTGCCGGCGCTCACCGGTACAGACCCTACCTGCCCGGGCAGTGCCAATGGCACCGCTACAGCCAGCCCTACGGGAGGCAGCGGCACCCTGCACTATGACTGGAGCGTGGCCCCGCCACAGCACACCGCTACCGCTACCAACCTCATAGCCGGCACCTATGCTGTGACCGTGACCGATGACAGCCTCTGCACCGCCAGCGGCTCCGTGACACTCACCGACCCTGCCGCTACCACCTTTGGCTCCGGCGCCGAGACCGACGCCCACTGCCATGGCTCCGCAGATGGTACAGCCACGGTCAACCCGCAGGGCGCCTTTGGCCCCTACACCTACTACTGGAGCGATGCAGCCCACCAGACCAATGCCACAGCCACCGGCCTCATAGCAGGCACCTATGTCGTGGCCGTGACAGACAGCCGCACCTGCACCGTCTCTACCAATGTGACCATCGGCGAGCCATCGGCACTGGTGCTGACACTGGCCCATACCGACCTGCTCTGCTATCATGGCCACAGCGGCACAGCTACCGTATCGGTCACCGGCGGCACACTGCCCTACAGCTACCAGTGGAGCGATGCCCCGTACAATACCGCCACAGCTACCGCTACCAACCTCGATGCCCAGACCTACTTTGTGACGGTGACCGACGGGCTGGGCTGTACAGCCACCCAGAGCGTCACGCTCAAAGAGCCTAAGGCCATGGTGCTCACCACCACTGCCACAGGCACCACCTGTGCAGCTACCATAGACGGCACCATCACACTGAGCGCCACAGACGGCACCGCCCCTTATAGCTACAGCATCAAGGATGTGGTAGGCAATACGCTGCAGAACAACACGACCGGCCTCTTCACAGGGCTGGGGGCACAGTTCTACACCGTCGTAGCGACCGATGCCAATGGCTGCCAGCTCAGTGATACGGTCACCGTGCCGAGGGCACCGTTCAATGTCTATGAGGTCACCGCAGACTCCACATCCTGCTACGGGCCGGAGTACACCGATGGCCGGATCCACATAGACGGCTTCACGTATATCAATGCACCGTTCCTCTATGCGCTGGACGGGGGCATGGACCAGGACATACCGGACTTCTACGACCTGGCTGCCGGGGCCCACACCCTGCACATCACCGATGCCCATGGCTGTGATACGACCATGACGGTGATCGTAGGCGAGCCGCTGCCGGCCACTGTAGACATCCTGCCGGGAGACAGCACGATAGCCGAGGGTAGCAATATCCAGTTGTCTACCGCCTTCCGCCCGTACAGCACAGACTCTATCAAGAGCTACGCCTGGTCACCGGCATCGGGGCTGAGCTGCATAGACTGCCCTGACCCGGTAGCCACACCGTACGGCACGCAGAATACCTACACGGTGACCGTGACCTACAATGAGGGCTGCACGGCCGTCACCACCGTACACATCAATACCACCGGTGAGCCACCGGTATACATCCCAAATGCCTTCTCGCCAAACGGTGATGGCACCAATGATGTGCTCTACGTATACGGAGAGGGTATCAAGAACCTCAAGATGATGATCTTCAACAGATGGGGAGAGAAGGTCTATGAATCTACCAATCAATCACAGGGATGGGATGGGACATTCCAGGGTGTGCTGCAGGAGCCGGGCATCTACATCTATGTCGTAGACCTCGTCTATCTCAATGAATACAAACGCGTGAGGGATGGCAGTATCACACTGATCAGGTAAGCGCATCGCATAGCTATCATAAAGGCCATCCTCACCGATGGCCTTTGATTTATCACGAGGGAGGATGGCAAACTCAAAAGCCACTCCTTGCGAAGTGGCTTTCTTAATTGGGCTTTGGTTTAACTTGGGGTAAATGTTTTTTCTATCCAAGATATGCTTTTAGTGATTTGCATTTGCTGCTGCTTTTCAGGCGGATGATCGCCTTGTCTTTGATCTGGCGTACGCGCTCTTTGGTCAGGTCGTAGCGCTCACTGATATCCTCCAGGCTCATAGGCTGCTCCACACCTATACCAAAGAACAGCTTCAGCACTTCGGCCTGCTTCTCCTGCAGGCAGGAGAGGGACTGCTCGATCTCAGTGCGCAGGGACTCCTGGTAGGCCATCTGGCGATCAGCCGATACTGCATTAGGATTGGCCAGGACGTCTATGAGTGCGTTCTCTTCGCCATTCACAAAGGGGGCATCTACTGATATATGGCGACCGGCTACACCGAGAGTGGTGCGTACCTCGTCCTCATCTATATTGAGTAGGGTAGCTATCTCCTCGGGAGTAGGCTCCCGGTCAAACTCCTGCTCCAGCATCTGGAATGCCTTATTGATCTTGCTCAGGGAGCCTACCTTATTCAGCGGCAGGCGTACGATGCGGCTCTGCTCTGCCAGTGCCTGCATGATGCTCTGGCGGATCCACCACACAGCATATGAGATAAACTTGAAGCCCTTGGTCTCGTCAAAACGCTGGGCTGCCTTGATCAGGCCGAGGTTGCCCTCGTTGATCAGGTCGGAGAGCGTGAGGCCCTGGTTCTGGTATTGCTTGGCTACGGATACTACAAAGCGGAGGTTGGCCTTTGTCAGCTTCTCCAGAGAGGCCTTATCGCCCTGCTTGATCTTCTTGGCCAGGCGGACCTCCTCTTCGGCAGAGATCAGGTCCACCTTACCGATCTCCTGGAGGTACTTCTCCAGAGAGGCGCTCTCCCGGTTGGTGATAGATTTGGTGATCTTAAGTTGTCTCATAAATTGGGTTATTGGTTGTATGACGAATTTGCTCAAAAAAGGCTGGCGGTGCAACACTTTCACCCGTATTTTTAGATGTTTCGTTATAAAAACTGCTATGTATACCCTAAAATGGGTAGGCTATTAAAGTTTCCATAATATACTGTTCAAACATCATTTAGAAAAGATAAATATTTTAAATAAAGTTTCTGATGAATGTGTTTTTTGCCTCACATTAGGATAATATAGGGCACAAGGCAGCCCTTGTCAAGAGCGTGCGAAATGGAGGTGCAATACCCGAAAAGAAGGAAGAAAAAGGAAGCTATTTTGATTGTGTATCGGAAACTTTGTACCGTACCCAAAATCAACCGCAAAGAGCGCTAAGGACGCGGAGAAAAATGATAAATACCTTTGCGGTCTCTGCGTTTCTTGGCGGTTAAAACTATTGTGGCATAGAGCTCCAGATAGTCATTCTACTTTGTGATCACGATCTCGGTACCGGCATGTACATAGCGGTAGATCTCATTGATATCTGCGGTACGCAGGGAGATACAGCCCAGGGTCCAGTTTGCATTCTTATCTATCAGGTAGTCATGGTGGTGCGGTACGCCATGTATGCCTATGCTGCCGCCTATGCCTTTGCCGGCTGGTATCAGGCCACGGCGCTTATTGGCTTTATACTTGCGCTGGCTATCTGCGGTGGGGTAGTCTATCCAGATAAATTTCTCCCAGGACTTGTGCGGGTACTTGCTCTGTACATGAAAGGTGCCCTCAGGGGTGCATTGGTCGCCTTCATACTTCTTGTCACTGACCGGATCACCGCCAAAGACACAAGCGTACTCGCGCAAGGTATGCTTGCCAATGCTTAGTGTGAGTGTATGAGATAGCTTGGAGATATGAACCGTCACGGCATCTGGATCCAGCTGATAGAGTGCTATCTGCTCTGAGATGGAGAGGCTCCGGTCCTGCGCATGCAGTGCGGCAGATAGGAGTAAGGAGAGTAGGATGACTGGAAGCCTCATGGTCAGCATGCTCTGATAACGGTGGAGCGCCGATTTTTATTTCATATGTATTTTGTCACAATAAAAGCCAACTCATCTGACTGTATTATAATATCTCTACAGCGTTTTTCGTTTATTTACGTAATGAAGCGACTCTGGCTATTCCTCCTGCTATGCATCTCCCTGACCACTGTAGCCCAGCGTGGTGTGCCGCCGCGCCCTACGCTGCTGCCGGTCACGATGCAGCAGCCGCACCTCTCCCGCGCAGACCAGGCACATATGGTCAAGCTGGAGGACTCGCTACAGCGCCTGCTCAATATCGTGCTCTATGATAGTACGGTGAAGGTGGAGGAGAAGAGCATAGACTACGCCGGTGCCGTGATACTCAGTATGGCCTCGGGCAAGGAGGACACCAATGTCTACATCAAACCACTGCCTAAGGTAGATACCGTGGCGGAGAAGAAACGCTTTGAGCGGCGGAGGCAGGCCTGCTACCAGTTCATACCCAAGCTGATATCGGCGCTCAAGATGGACAACTCTTTCTACTATCCCTTTGACTCGCTCACGGAGGTGTCTAAGATCTACCCGCCCGATAGCACCTTTCGCATCCTGACCTGGCAGATGCACTTCCCCAAGGGGCGCTTCCGCTACTATGGTGTGATACAGATGCGCTCTGCCAAGATGAAGATCTATCCACTGCGCGACCTCAGAGATACACTGCCATTTCACACGCAGCAGGTACTGACGCGGGATAATTGGTACGGCCAGATCTACTACCGCATCATAGAGCGCACCTATAATAAAAAGACTTTCTATACGCTCTTTGGATTTGAGGCGGCAGACTTCATCTCACGCCGCAAGGTGGTAGATATCCTGACCTTTGACGCCAATGGAGAGCCAAGATTTGGCGCGCCGCTCTTCTGCTCTACAGATAGCAACAGGCGCAAGGTGCGCGATACGCTGGACCGCTTCTTTATAGAGTATAAGTGGAATGCCTCACCGACGCTGAACTATGACAATAACAAGGAGATGATCGTCTTTGACCACCTGGCGCCGCCAGACCCCAAGGCCAACGGCGTCTACCTGGCCTATACGCAGGATGGCACCTACGAGGGTTTTAAGTGGATGACCAACCACTGGGAGTGGGTAGAGAAGGTCTTCAACTTTGCCATCAATGAGGATGACAATCCGCCTATCCCGGCGCCGCTATTTGGCATACCTAAGAAGCAACCGACGCTACCTACTCAGGTGGAGCACTAGAGGCTGGATACTGGATGCCGGATACCGGATAGGGGATACTGGATACGGGATACTGGTTGCAGGATACTGGTTGCAGGATGCTGGGCACGACAAATTTGGATATACAGGATCATTGGGTAGTGTCAGGTCGCGACCTGACACTACAGCACAGCGCACTACCGTCCTATCTTTTGTTTCTTCCTGGTTCTTGACTCTTGGTTCTTGACTCTCGGCTCTCTTGTCCCAAAAAGAAAATCCCCTGCCTGATGGGCAGAGGATCTCTAATTATGATGTCGGGGCCAGAATTACTTCTTGAGACCAGCGATTCTTCTCGTGAGCTTAGACTTCAGGTTAGAAGCCTTGTTCTTGTGGATATTCCCCCTCTTAGCGAGCTTATCCAGGAGTGATACCACCTTAGGGAGCGCCTTCTGAGCGTCAGCCTGCTTGTCCGCAGCGCGGAAGTCGCGGATCAGGTTACGAGTGGTCTTGCCGAAATATCTGTTAGCCAGCCTTCTCTTGCTGTTTTGGCGGATTCTTTTTTCTGCTGATTTGTGGTTAGCCATTGCTTCTATTTTTCTAAAAGGAATGCAAATGTAAACTTCTTTTTGGGAAAACCAATAGAGTCAGGAATAATTTAGGTTATAAACATTTTTGTAAAAATGTTTACATTTTTAACTTGCTTATTTATATTTGAATCAGTTTTGGTAAGGTAGTCCCATCAGCACTGGCGTTTCCACAGATCGGTGGGCCTATTTTTCTAAGACGATTTTTTAACCAATCTGTTTAACTCATTATGAACATTTACGTTAGTAACATCAATTTCCGCGCTAGGGAAGAAGACCTGCAAGCTGCTTTTGAAAAGTATGGTGAGGTGTCTTCAGTCAAGATCATCAAGGACAAAGAAACACGCCGCAGCAAGGGCTTCGGTTTCGTAGAAATGCCTGATGACAATGCCGCTAAGTCAGCTATCGATGGCCTGAATGGCTACATGCTGCTGGATCGTAGCCTGCGCGTAAACGAGGCTAAGCCACGTCCGGAAGAATAATCGCACACAAGGAAACACAAGTATAGCTTAACCCAATTTAAGCATCTCCTTTACCACCTGAAAAAATTATTACGCCTCATACTTCACTGTATGGGGCTTTCTTTTTGTGCCCTGTGCAGCGTTTGGTCACTGAGCCTTGGATGGTTTCAGCTTCTTGAAGAACCTGAGGTAGGAGTCTATATCAAATAGCTTGGAGTCATTGGCGGCCTTGTACGTGAGGAAGACGCCGATAGGTGTGAGCACCATGGTAGCCATCCACATACCCATAGGTGCGCTGATCACCATTTTCTCAGCTGTCTTCTCACCTATGATAGAGGTGACGTGATAGATGATAAAGAAGATGATAGAATAGAAGAGGGGCCAGCCCAGTCCACCCTTGCGGATGATGGAGCCCAGCGGGGCACCTATCAGGAAGAGTACCATGCAGGCGATAGATAGGGTAAACTTGCGGTAGATCTCTATCTCGTGCTTTACGATCTCTGAGTTTTTGAAGTCCAACTGCTTTGATACGATATCTGCGTAGTTCTTGATATTGCGCGCCTGGGTCAGGGCGCGCTCCATGATCTTGTTTTGCTCAGAGGCAGTGAAGGTACGCAGCATATCCTCGGCGGTGTGAAAGCCGAGATTGAAGTTTACATTGCCGGGCCGGGGCAGCTGCTGCAGGGTGTCGAGACCAGTACGCATACCGCCGTAGTATGGCTGCATGTAGCCATGCAGGCTCCGGACCAGGCTCTCGCGCTCTATGTTTATAGTATCTATCTGATGCACCAGCTGGGGCACATTCATCATCTGCTTCATGTCCTTAAAGAAGTTCTCATCCGTACGCGTGAGCTTAAAGCGCGAGAGGTCAAATTTTTTCTCCCACGAGCCAAAGCTGGTGTGGTACATCTCATAGTTCTGCTGGTCAGGTTTCTTGGGCTGCACCTCCTTGTACTCATCGCCATGCTCCAGGTGTAGGGTGAGGGCCATGTGGCGGTCGTCCTGCGTCATAGCGCCACGCTCAGCAGTGATGATGTGGTCATCTCCCTGCCCGCTGGTATGGTCATAGACCAGGATATTGTAGAGCAGGTTGCTGTCCTCATTCTTTTTGGTCACACGCAGGCTGAAGCCGTCTATCTCATTGAAGAAGATACCCTCCTTGATCGCCACGGTGGGCTTCTGGTGCTGGATGTCGTAGATCAATACGTTCCGCTTCAGGTTGGCTATAGGCAGTATATTATTGGAAAAGAAGAAGGCGAAAATGCTGATGAAGAAAACGGCTACAAATACCGGCAGCATGATACGCAGCAGGGAGATACCGGCAGACTTGGCTGCGGTCAGCTCCATATGCTCGCCCAGGGAGCCGAGCGTCATGATAGAGGAGAGGAGCACCGCCAGCGGCAGCGCCATAGGTACGAGCTGCGCCGAGGCGTAGAAGATGAGCTGTGCCAGTATCCATCCGCTGAGGCCCTTGCCCACAAGGTCATCCACATACTTCCACAGAAACTGCATGACCAGCACAAACAGGGAGATGCAAAAGGTCAGTACAAAAGGCGCAATGAAACTTTTGAAAAGCAGCCAGTCAAACTTCTTGATGGGAAGGTGGCGTGAGAGCGATATTTTGGGCAGTGATATGATAGCGGGGCTAAACTAATGAATCGGGAATAATGAATCGTGAATAATCTATAATAGAGAATAATGAAATACAGATAAGGATTTGTGGTATAAGGTTATCTTTAGGTCACTACTATGCATAGATTTTTACTTGCGCTTTTTATGGTGCTGGAGTTGGCGGCGTCAGCCGGCACCTTTGAGATCAAGGATGGCAGCTTCCTGCTGGATGGCAAACCCTACCGCATCTATGGCGGGGAGATGCACTATGCGCGTATACCGCGCGAGTACTGGCGGCACCGCATACAGATGGCCCACGCCATGGGCTGCAATACGCTCTCCATCTATGTCTTCTGGAACTATCACGAGTCCGCACCCGGCGTATGGGACTGGAAGAATGATAATCACGATCTACGCGCCTTTGTGGAGCTGGCAAAGGAAGAAGGTATGTATATCGTACTGCGTCCAGGTCCTTATACCTGCGCTGAGTGGGATTTTGGAGGGCTGCCATATTGGTTTGCCGGTACGCGGGTACGGACGAATGATCCCGCTTTTCTGGATTCCTGCCGCACGTATCTGCGGGAGGTGTACCGGCAGGTGGATGGCCTCTTCGTAGAGCAGGGGGGCAATATCATCATGACGCAGGTAGAGAATGAGTATGGCTCCTTTTCATTTGACAGGCAGTTTGCCGTATCGCACCGGCAGCGGCGTATCTATATGGAGCGGATGGCAGACATCTTCCGCAAGGAGGGATTCTCGCATACACTTTTCACCTGTGACGGAGGTGTGGTACCGGTGGTCAACTTTGCCCGGCTAGGGCATATCAAGGGCCTTTTCCCGGGGACCAATGACAGCAAATTCCTGCGTGTGGCGCACCATACCGTGCAGAAGTTTTATAGCAGGAAGGGGCCTTACTACATCCCGGAGGAGTATGCCGGTTGGTTTACGCACTGGGGCGATGCGCATGTCTTTCATAGAGATGTGGAGTCATATAAGAAGCATATCGAGGAACTGCTGCAGACGGACTTCTCCTTTTGCTACTATATGGTACACGGCGGTACCAACTTCGGTTTCTGGAATGGTGCCAACCACCGTGCGCAGAATGATGTCTGGCCGGTGATCACCAGCTACGACTATGGCGCGCCGATAGGGGAGGCGGGTAACAGAACCCCGCTGTATGACTCGCTGAGAGCCGTATATCAAAGGCATACGGGTGAGAAGTTGGCGGAGGTGCCAGGGCCGGTGCGGAGCATGAGTATCGATAAGATAGCGCTGAATTGCGTGCAATCTACCATGCGGCGCAAGCCTTTCATCTATAAACATGCGCCTACGATGGAGCAGGCGGGGCATCCATACGGCTACATGTCCTATGAAAAGACATTCAGCGAGGCAGTAAAGGGACGGCTCTCTACCGCCGGGCTGACAGACTATGCCCTGCTCTATGTAAATGACTCTCTGATAGCAACTATAGATCATGATATGCCTGCTGGTAAAGTGAGAAAGAATATCACTGTCAATATACCTGCGACCGGCAAGCTCAAAATACTGGTAGAGAATATGGGGCGTATCAACTTTGGCAAGAAGCTATGGGAAAATCACAGGGGCGCGACCCTAAGCATCACACTGAATGGACAGGCTATAAATGATTGGGTGGTCACTCCGGTGGCAGATGATCTGATCCCTGCGCATACCGTACAGGTGCCATACTGTGCAGGGCAGCCGGTGTATTACGAAGGAGCTTTTATACTCACTGATACAGCTGATACGTATCTCGATATGCACGGCTTTGGCAAGGGCGTAGTAGTGGTAAACGGTCACAACCTGGGCCGCTATTGGGAGATCGGGCCGCAGTATTCCCTCTACGTACCCGGTGTCTGGCTGCACAAAGGTGAAAACCAGATCTCAATCCTGGATATGCTGGGACACAAACAACAGTACTATATCACAGCTACCGATCATCCGGTAAACCGATAAGTGGAAAAATAATGGGGAAATGAGGCTATCAGCCCGCACCCAGCTGATGCTTCAGCTCGTCTATCTGGCTGTCCCAGAGCATGGTTTGGTCCTTTACCTCCTTATCGTCGGCAAAGTCTGTGACCTCCAGTATCGTATCGTTAGCTATGTCAGACTTGTAGATGCGGAAGGAGAAGAACTCTCCATCGCGACCATCCAGCCAGTGATACTTTACATACTCATCTTCTATAAACTCTACGATCTGAGCCTGCTCGCGTGAGCCGCCCCAGCCGAAGACGATAAAATTGTCATTGGCATCGCAATAGTCTGAGAACCACTGAGCAAGGTTAGACGGATTGGTCACAAACCCGAAAAGTATAGATGGTGAGGAGCGAATGATATATTCTAACGTAAATTTCTTTCTGGCCATTGGTCTTAATGTATTTTTTGGTGATAGGTATCAGGGACAAGTATAGATAAATATTTTGTTTATCAAAATCCGAGCTATGTTATTTACGTTTATTTCGCCGTAGGGTGGTGGACTTCTACGGCAAAACCCGCTTTTAAAACCGCCAATCTACTTTTCCACAGTTGTCTTTTTTGACATATTATAGAGGATAGAGAGGCGTGGCTAATCGGTGGCAATAATTATATTTGCCCGCTTACAGACTAAAATCACTCCTGCATGTACGACATCCGATATCATGATACCGACCTGAGCGACAAGACGTTTCTCGTGACCGGCGGGGCGGGCTTCATAGGGTCCAATATCGTGGAGTACCTGCTGAAATATGGTGCCAAAAAAGTACGCGTACTGGATAATCTCCTGACGGGCAACTATAAGAATCTCAAGCCCTTTGAAGATAATCCGGCCTTTGAGTACATGGAGGGGGATATCACAGACTCTGATACCTGCCGCAGGGCCTGCACTGGTATAGACTATGTGTCTCACCAAGCTGCGCTGGGCTCTGTGCCCCGGTCTATCAAGGACCCTGCACGTACCAATGTGATCAATGTAGGAGGCTTTCTCAATATGCTGATAGCGGCCAAGGATAGTGGGGTCAGGATGTTCGTATACGCCTCATCCTCATCTGTATATGGGGATGAAACTACCCTACCCAAGGTAGAAAGCAAGATAGGCAATCCGCTATCGCCATACGCCGTATCAAAGTATACTAACGAACTGTACGCCAAGGTGTTTCATGCCAATTATGGCTTCCATGTCATCGGCCTGAGGTACTTTAACGTGTTCGGTCCCAATCAGGATCCTAACGGACCCTATGCCGCGGTCATACCGCTTTTCACTGACAAGATCATGAAGCGGGAGGTGGTATATATCAATGGAGATGGACTGCAGACCAGGGACTTTACCTTTGTAGAAAATGCCGTACAGGCTAATATCCGCGGTATGCTTTGTACCAATCCGGCTGCTGTGAATGAGGTATTTAACATAGCCTATGGAGAGAACTACTCTGTGAATGAGATGTATGACCGCATAGCCGCCCAGCTGGGCAGCGACCACAAGGCTACGCACAGAGAGCCGAGAGAGGGTGATATACAAAACTCCCTGGCCAATATAGACAAGGCCAGGACGCTGCTGGGTTATGACCCGCAGTTCAGCTTTGGCCGCGGGCTGGAGATCACGGTGGACTACTTCCGCCGGATGTAGTGCATTTTGGCAGGATTTTGTGTAGGGTATAGATTGTTACAGTAATCTTTTAATATTATTTTCGTAACATGAATCTCATAACGCAGTGGTATAATAATGTCCGCCAAAACTGGCGTGATGCTGCTACGGATGAACAATTCGTGAAGGCATTCTGGGCTAATTTTGCCATGTGCTTCCTCATCTACATGGCTACCATACAGTGGCTGAAATACAACAGCACCCGCTGCGGCACCGTGCTCAATGATCCCTGCTATTTTATCTTGCCGCCACATGACTTTTCGGTGTATATCGGCCTCTGCATGTACAGTGTGGTCATACTGACGGTGCTCCACCTGGTCCAGTACCCTCATGTGCTAAACAGGGCTTTCACCGGGTTTACTGTATTATTTGTGATCAGGGCCTTCTGCATCTTTATGGTGCCGCTGTCTGCCTCACCTGATATGATCACCCTCCATGATCCGTTTTCAAACTTTATGGCAAACGAAGAGTCTATCAGCAATGACCTGTTCTTTTCCGGTCACGTGGCAGACCTGTCGTTTTTTGCACTGGTAATAGGCAATAAGTATCTGCGTAGGTATTGTATCGCAGCAGGTATTTGCCTCGCCATTATGCTGGTATGGCAGCGGGTACACTACACTATGGATGTGGTAGCGGCACCTTTCTTTGCCTACTTCTGCTATTGGGCATTTGTAGAGAAGGACGTCATCTGGAGCCAGGTTTTGAAGCAGCCTGAAGACGCGAGAAGCTCCCAGCACCCCGCACTGTAGCCAGTGCAGGCTCAGCGTCAGCCCGGGCCCAGTCATTAAATCCTTTATTTACCGCCGTTTGCATGTATTTCAGGGCCTTAGCATTGTCTCCCTGGCGGGCAGCTATGATGGCGTGAAAGTAGAGCTGGTCCGTATTGTCTGGATCGGCCAGTTCGTAGATAGCGGCAAAGTGGGCCGCCCCGGTCATATCACCCCGGGCTATGAGCTGGCTGGTATAGGAGTAGCAGCCAAGACTGATGAAGCCCAGCAGGCGGTGGTCAGAAGCGGATGAGCTATGACGCAGCTGGCCGATGGTTTTGGTCCAATACGGAATATTTTGATTCTGAAAGGCCTGCATCAGCATTTGTTTTTGATTGATTTCGCCTTGGAGCTGCCGGTTCTTTTCGGCCAGTTGTTTTTGATAGAGCTCAGTCTTTATGATGGCATCGATGTTTCCTTTGTATTGTAACGGATCGGTGACGGGACTTGTGATATAAACCCCTTCACGGCATTTTGCTACCTCCTCTAGTGCATTGTTCTTCTTGGCTGCTGCGACTATTTCTTTATTCATCATGTCGTCGTATTGCATTTCCAGCACCTCAGAGGCTGGTGCCTTTTTATCTCCCGCCTGGCGGAATGCCAACCAGTAAAATGCTTTTTGGTAGACCGAAGTATCCGGCCATTCATGCTTACCAGCAAACTCTACCAAGGCGCCTGAACCCTCCGGGATCTGTGATGCAAAGGCCAGCAAGTCGGAGTAGTTCATATCTGCTGTGCCGGCAAATCCCAGAAGGTGCACGCCAGCACCCGGCTGAAAGGCGAGGGCGGCCCCAGCGTATATTATGCTCTTTATGTTTGAGTTATTGGCTGCTGTTTGCAGCGCTACTTTAGATCCCCCGGAGAACCCTGCCAGACAGATACTACCTGCTGCATAGTGGAGCCGGGCCTGTAGGTCAGTCACTATATTGGCCATATAGGTGCTGCACTGGGTGGCATCAAGGCCGTTGCGGGAATTATTGGATCCGGCCAGTGCCATGCCGAAGCGGTCTGCCAGTTTACGGTATTTGTCTATCGGTAACCGACCGGCTCCATGTGGGTCTGCAAAAAGGATAATGCTGTGTGGCTTGCCCCCGGCTCCAGCTGAGGCCGGTATATAAAGGGCGTATGACTGAGTAGTATCTGCCGGGATCTGTACACGCAGCACGGAGTCCCTTACTGCATGATATTCAGTCACAGGTGTCTGATTGGTTTCAGGTTTGGGGCTGGTGGCCTGACTCCCGGTGGCATTATTGCCGCAGGCGGTCATGAGTATGGCGGGTAGTATGGCTAGCAGGAGGCGTATCATGCGTGGTGATATGGTTCGTTATTCAAAATAGTGAAAGCACGGTAGACCTGCTCGAGCAGGATGACACGTACGATCTGATGGGAGAAGGTCATAGATGACAGGCTGATGGAACCATTGGCGCGCTGCCGTACCTCGTCAGAGAAACCATAAGCACCGCCTATGACCAGTACCACGGTCTTGATGGAGGTATTCATCCAGCGGGCCACCTCATCGGCAAACTTGACGCTCGTGTAGGTTTTACCCTTCTCATCCATCAGGATCAGGTGGTCTGCAGGGGCCAGTTTTTTGAGGATCAATTCGCCCTCCTTTTGACGGATGATGGCCTCAGTACCCTTGATACCGGCATTATCTATATGGCCGTACTCAAATGAGGTGTAGCGTTTGATGCGTTTCTCATAGTCCGCCTCTATGCTACGGATAGCCTCGTCAGTGGTTTTGCCCAGCAGTATTACTTTGATCTTCATTTGCAGAGGCAAAATAAGGCAGTTTTGGGAGCCGTAGTAGGTATTGGTAAATTAAAATCTATATTTGCGCGCTATAACAATCACCAACAAAAGCATTAAGAATGTCGAAAATCAAAACCCTTGCAGCGCTGGTACTGATCACTATCACGCTTGCATCTTGCAATGATAAATCAAAGCTCCTCGTGAACACATGGAAGATAGATGATCTGAAGCTCAGCAAACCTATCCCACCACAGGCGCAGGGATTTTTTCAGGCTATGGTGCAGCAGATGAAGGACAACGTGCGCCTGACCTACAAGGCTGACGGCACCTTTACCTACCAGGTAGCTGACCAGACTCAAAACGGCAAATGGACACTGAGCAAGGATGGCAAGCAACTGGTATCTACTGATGACAAGGGCCACTCTATCACCTATACTGTAGTAGAACTGACCAAGGACAAGTTTGTTTCCAGCTCTACAGACAAGGGTGACACGGTGACTTTCTACATGTCTCCGTCTAATGGTGAGCCTATCAAGCCATCTGCTCCTGCAGCTGCGCCTATGACAGAAGAAGCTCCGGCTGGCGACTCTGCTGCTGCCGCTGCTCCTGCAGAGGCTCCGGCATCTACTGAGAAGAAATAATCTGAACAAATCTTAATAAGGAAAGATTCCCATTGCCAGTCAGCGGGAATCTTTTTTATTTTTGGCCTAAACCATAAGACCAACCAACGATGAAGAAAGTATCTGTACTAATGCTGCTGGCCTGCGTAGCCATAGCTGCCAGTGCGCAAAGCAAAGTGAAAAAGAACCCGGTGCCAGACCCGGCTAAATTTGCCCTGGTAGAGGGAGGCTCCTACACCATGGGCACTGCCAAGGGCAAGGAACCTGTAGAAGGACCTGAGCACAAAGTGTCTGTAAAGGATTTTTATATCGCAAAGTATGAGCTGACCTTTGAGGACTGGGACCGCTACTGCGATAGCACTAAGCGCAAGCTGACCGATGATATGAAGTGGGGCCGCGGCAAGCGCCCGGCTATGATCGTATCATGGATGGATGCCGCAGCCTACTGCAACTGGCTGAGCAAGCAGGACAAACTAAATCCGGCCTACGTGATAGACGAAGCCGGCAAGACAGCTAAGTGGCTCGACACCGCCAATGGCTACCGCCTGCCTACCGAGGCAGAGTGGGAGTACGCTGCACGCGGCGGCAATAAGAGCAAAGGCACCAAGCATGCCGGCTCAGACAATCTGGATGAAGTAGCTTGGTATGGCAATAACAGCGACCAGAAGACACAGCCGGTAGGCCAGAAGAAAGCCAATGAACTGGGCCTGTATGATATGAATGGAAATGTGTGGGAGTGGGTATGGGACCGCTATGACGGCAGCTACTATCAGCATAGCCCTGAGGCTAATCCTGCTGGCCCGGAAGAAGGCCCCTATCGTGTGACACGCGGTGGCGCCTGGTATAATAAGCCAGAGTATGTAGCCATCACTACCCGTCAGAATAATACACCGGACTTTCGCCAAAACAGTGTCGGATTCCGTATAGCCCGCAATAAATAAGCGGTCTGCTAAAATATCTAATGATAGCCACGGAGATCCGTGGCTATTTTTTTTGATGACACTGCTAGCCAATGGCGATGCTATCAAGTAGCACTAGCAATGTCTCAGCGTGAGAGCGGGGGACTTAAAATAAAAAACGGCTGCCGGTAGGCAGCCGTTTTGCAGTAGTATGATAGCTATCTGCTAGCGCATCAATGTGATGCTGCCGTCTTTGGTTATTTTGCGTTCGTTCAGGTAGGTGATCTCTACCAGGTACACGTACATACTAGGCTCCTGGAGTACTCCTCTATAGGTCCCATCCCATCCCTGTGACTGGTTGGTAGACTCATAGACCTTCTCTCCCCATCTGTTGAAGATCATCATCTTGAGGTTCTTGATGCCCTCTCCGTATACATAGAGCACATCATTGGTGCCATCACCGTTTGGCGAGAAGGCATTTGGGATGTATACCGGTGGCTCGCCGGTGGTATTGATGTGTACGGTGGTGACTGCGGTGCAGCCCTCATTGTAGGTCACGGTGACCGTGTAGGTATTCTGCGTGCCGTACGGTGTGGCTACCGGGTCAGGGCAGTCTACACAGCTCAGCCCCGATGCCGGTGACCAGGCGTAGCTCTTGATAGAGTCGGTGCTGTACGGGCGGAAGGCGGTGGACAACTGGATATTGCTACCCTCGGCTATCGTGCTGTCTCCCGGCAGGATGTCTACAGTGGCCGGCAGCGGCTCGCCTACGATCACCGTCATGGTCGTATCACAGCCATGGGCATCGGTGATGTGCAGGGTGTGGGCCCCGGCAGACAGGTCGTAGAAGTCCGGTATGTCCTGGTCCATGCCCCCATCCAGCGCATAGAGGAACGGTGCATTGATATACGTGAAGCCGTCTATGTGGATCCTGCCATCGGTGTACTCAGGCCCATAGCAGGATGTGGAGTCTGCGGTGACCTCATAGACATTGAACGGTGCCCGTGGTACTGTGACGGTATCACTGAGCTGGCAGCCATTGGCATCGGTCGCTACGACGGTGTAGAACTGTGCCCCCAGCCCTGTGAAGAGACCGGTCGTATTGTTCTGCAGTGTATTGCCTACCACATCTTTGATGCTGTAGGTATAGGGGGCGGTGCCGTCTGTGGCGCTCAGCGTGATGGTGCCGTCTATGGTAGCTGCACAGGTGGTGCCGGTGGCAGTGGTGGTGAACACCATGGCCTTAGGCTCCTTGAGCGTGACGCTCTGGGTGGCTGTACAGCCCAGCCCGTCGGTCACCGTCACAAAGTAGGTCTGGGCATCGAGGTTGGTAGCGGTAGCCGTGGCGGTATTGTACGGGGCATCGCTCCACTGGTAGCTGTAGGGCAGCGTACCGCCGGTGACCGATACGGTAGCTGTGCCGCTGTGGCCATGGTAGCAGAGCAGGTCGGTATGGGCCAGTGTCAGCACCAGTGCCGATGGCTCGCCGATGGCCACATTGGTAGAGACGGTGCAGGTGCGGCTGTCTGTCACGGTCACGACATAGGTGCCTGCTATGAGGCCGGTGGCTGTGGCACCGGTCTGGTGGGCTGCATCGCTCCAGTAGTAGGTGTAGGGGCCAAAGGCGCCCTGCGGAGCTACCGTGGCCGTACCATCTGCCGAGCCATGGCAGTGGGCGTCGGTCTCGGCGCCGGAGCCAAAGGTAGTAGCGGCAGGGTCGGTGAGCGTCACGGAGCCGGTGGCGGTGCAGAGGCTGTCATCGGTCACAGTCACATCATAGGTGCCGGCTATGAGGTTGGTAGCGGTAGCGGTGTGCTGTGGCGGGGCCACGCTCCAGTCATAGTGCAGGGTGCCGCTGCCACCCGTAGGGCTGGCGGTGGCGGTGCCATTGGCACTGCCCGGGCAGGCAGGGTCTGTGCCGGTGAGCGCCGGCAGCACGAGGGCCGCAGGCTCGGTGAGCGTATAGCTGGCGCTGCCGGTGCAGCCATAGATATCTGTCACGGCTATAGTGTAGGTGCCGGCAGGCAGGCCTGAGACGCTGGTAGTGCCGCTCGGATTAGGGCTGCCGCTCCAGATGTAGGTCATGGCGGCAGTGTCCTGTGCATTGATGGTGATGGCGCCGCTGTTGTCGCCATTGCACCTCAGGTCATGCTGGCTCACCTCTACGATAGGGATGGTCGGGTTAGTGAGGCCTACGGTGCCGCTGCCGGTACCGGTGCAGCCATAGGTATCGGTGGCGATGACCGTATAGCTGCTGCCATTGGCCAGGCCGGTGATGGTGTCTGTGGTGCTCAGCGAGGCGTCATTCCACTGGTAGGTGTAGGGGCCGGTGCCGGTCACGATGGCCCAGGCTTGCCCGTTAGCCGCTGTACACAGCGCATTGCCTATGCCCACGGCCACTGATGGCAGGGTGCGTACGGTGACTGTGGCGGTATCTCTGGCGGAGC
>DDEZ01000007.1 GCA_002336805.1 Bacteroidetes bacterium UBA1941 | reverse complement strand
TGTTTTGTACGTTTCCGTAAAAGACCTTTCTCTGATTCCTTAATAATAGGTCGCTAACCTGAATTTCTATCTAGAGATTGGGTCTTGAAGAAGCGGGGAATAATAATCTATGTATAGGCCACTAACCTTAGAAACATAATTATGAACCCCGCTTCTACGGAAACCATGGTTATCTAATATCCTAAAGATAGCTTGAGACAAACTAAAGGAACACATAGAAATATCGAAGCGCAACTTTGCCGACATCCGAAATCGCACATCCCAAATCACCCCATCTTGTCAGGTTCACGCAGCACGAGAAGATTTTCTCTGCCATTCTTTCCGATTGGCATGGGTGGGACAGGTTTTTGATGTTTCAGCCGTCTAAACCGATTGCGAAAGTCACAGGGTCCGCTACACTCAGGCCGCCTTTAGGCGTTTGAGGGCAAAATCCTATCTTAGCGCACCTTTTTGGAAATAACATTTTATACCCATATACATGGCAAACTTTTTAGAGAAACTCTTCGGCTCCATCTTTGGCAATAAGAATGACCGCGAGCGCAAGGCCCTCCAGCCCCTCGTAGATGAGATCAACGCAGAGTATGAGAAACTCAAACCCCTCACTACCGACCAGCTCCGCGCCAAGACCGCTGAGTTTAAGGCCCGCATAGCAGAGTACCTCAGTGATATAGACACCGAGATAGCCAGCCTCGTAGAGAGCGCCAATGCACAAGAGGACCTGCACCAGAAGGAAAACATCTTCAAGCAGGTAGACGAGCAGAAGAAGCACCGCGACAAGATGATAGAAGAGGTACTGCAGGAGCTGCTGCCACAGGCCTTTGCAGTGGTCAAGGAGGCAGCTTTCCGCTTTACCAATAATCCTCGTCTCGAGTCTACCGCTACCCAGCTGGACCGCGACCTCGCCGTGACCAATAAGGCGATAGAGATACAGGGCGATAAAGTCTACTACCACAATGAATGGCTCGCGGCAGGTGTACCGGTCAAGTGGAACATGGTACACTACGATGTGCAGCTGATAGGCGGTATCGTACTGCACTCCGGCAAGATAGCCGAGATGGCCACCGGTGAAGGTAAGACCCTCGTGGCTACCCTGCCAGCCTACCTCAATGCACTGGCCGGTGAGGGCGTACACATCGTCACGGTGAATGACTACCTGGCCCGTCGTGATAGTGAGTGGAATGGCCCGCTGTTCAACTTCCTCGGCATCCGAGTAGACTGCATAGATAAATATGAGCCGCACTCTGATGGCCGTATCAATGCATACAGGGCTGATATCACCTACGGTACAAACAATGAATTTGGCTTTGACTACCTGCGTGACAATATGGTGCGCAACCCTGACGAACTGGTACAGCGCAAGCACCACTTTGCGATGGTGGATGAGGTGGACTCCGTACTGGTAGATGATGCCCGTACACCACTCATCATCTCCGGCCAGATAGATAGTAATGACGAGAAAGAGTTTTACGAACTCAAGCCGCGTATCAATAAGCTGGTAGAGACCCAAAAGCGTACCTGCAATAACTTCCTGACAGATGCCAAGCGCCTGATCAAGGAGGGTAACACAGGTCATAAAGAAGGAGAAGGTGGCCTGGCACTCTTCCGTGCACACAGGGGTTATCCCAAGAATACTGCGCTGATCAAGTTTCTCAGTGAGCCGGGTGTGACACAGATCATGCGCGAGACTGAGAACTACTACCTGGGCGAGCAGCAGCGTAATATGCCTAATGTAGACAAGGAGCTGTACTTTACCATAGATGAAAAGAATAACAGCGTAGACCTGACTGATAAGGGCATCGAGCTGATCACAGGTGCAGGAGAGGATCCGCATTTCTTTGTGATACCAGAGGTAGGCAGCATCATAGCTGACCTGGAGAAATCAACGCTCACGGCAGATGAAAAGCTCCAGCAGAAAGATGCGCTCATGCAGGACTTTGCTATCAAGAGCGAGCGTATCCACTCTGTGTCGCAATTGCTAAAGGCCTATACGCTCTTCGATAAGGACGTAGAGTATGTAGTGATAGACGGCAAGGTAAAGATCGTAGATGAGAACACCGGTCGTATCATGGATGGCCGCCGCTACTCTGACGGCCTGCACCAGGCTATAGAGGCCAAGGAAAATGTGAATGTCGAGAAGGCATCACAGACAATGGCTACTATCACGCTGCAAAACTACTTCCGTATGTACCACAAGCTGTGTGGTATGACCGGTACGGCAGAGACTGAGGCACAAGAGCTCTGGGATATCTATAAACTGGAAGTATCCAGCATCCCTACCAACCGCCCTATCTCCCGTGACGACCGTGAGGACCTCGTGTACAAGACACGTAAGGAGAAATTTAATGCGATCATAGATGAGATCACAAGGCTGACCAGCGAAGGCCGCCCCGTACTGGTAGGTACTACCAATGTGGAGGTCTCTGAGCTCCTGGGCCGTATGCTCACCATGCGCAAGATCAAGCACAATGTACTCAACGCCAAGCAGCACCAGCGTGAGGCGGAGATCGTAGCAGAGGCAGGCCACTCAGGCAGCGTAACCATCGCTACCAATATGGCAGGCCGTGGTACGGATATCAAGCTGGACGATAAGTCTAAGGCCGCAGGTGGCCTGGCCATCATCGGCTCTGAGCGCCATGACTCGCGCCGTGTAGACCGCCAGTTGCGTGGCCGTGCAGGCCGTCAGGGTGATCCGGGTTCATCTCAGTTCTACGTCTCCCTGGAGGATGAGCTGATGCGCCTCTTCGGCTCTGAGCGTATCTCTAAGGTCATGGACCGTTTCGGCTACGAGGAGGGAGAGGTGATACAGCACAGCATGATCACCAAGTCTATCGAGCGCGCGCAGAAGAAAGTAGAGGAAAACAACTTCGGCATCCGTAAGCGACTGCTGGAGTATGATGACGTGATGAATAAGCAGCGCCAGGTGGTGTACACCAAGCGTAAGCATGCACTATTTGGCGAGCGCCTGGCACTGGACGTGCAAAACTCCTTCTACGATCTGGCAGACGAGCTCGTCACCACTGGCCTCGATGCGAAGGACTATGAGGCATTCAAACTGGAGGTGATCCGCTACTTCTCTGTAGATACTGCTATCACTGAGAATGAATTTGGTGGTGGCCGTGCTGAGGCGCTGACCGAGAAGCTTTTCCATGAAGTAATGGAAGCCTACGAGCGCAAGAAGCACTTCATCCTTTCCAATGCACTGCCTGTGCTGACCGGCCTCTACATGGAGCGCGGCGAGCAGATCAGCAGCGTGGCGATACCATTCACAGATACACGCCGTGGCATCAATATCTATGTGCCGCTGGAGCATATCGTGAAGAGCGAGGGCAAGGACCTGATGACGTACTTTGAGAAAGGTGTCTCTCTCGCCCTTATAGATGATGCGTGGAAGGACCACCTACGCCAGATGGACGATCTGAAGCAAGAGGTGCAGACAGCAGGCTACGAGCAGAAAGATCCGCTGGTGATCTACAAGATAGAGTCATTCAACCTCTTCAAGGGGCTGATCAGCAATATCAATAAGGAGATTGCTTCGTTCCTCTTCAAGGGTATGATACCTGTGGCTGATCCACAGCAGCAGGTACGCGCCGCCGAGCAGGAGGAGACAGACTTTCGCAAGATGAAGGAAAGCCGCAATGATGCAGCACTCAATGCACCGCAGCAATCTAACGTCCACATACCGCCAGGACAACCACAGCAGGCCGAGCCAGTGCGCAAGCAAGAGCCGGTACGAGTAGGTGAAAAGATCGGACGCAACGATCCATGCCCATGTGGTAGCGGCAAGAAGTTTAAGAACTGCCACGGGAAAGAAGAGTGATCAATGTGCTGATGTGCTAATTTGAAGATTTGAAAATGAATACATTTAGAGTCTTCAAACAACCATTAGATGATCGACAGAAGAAGTTTTATTATCAATACATCTTTAGTAGCCGGGGGACTAGCAGTCAGCCCGGCTTCTCTTTTTGCGAAAGGTACGGGCTTTGAAAGCCGCAGGCCGCCTGTCGCGCAGAGGAAGTTTGTCAGCCCTGCGGTAGAGGCTGAAATAGTCAGGGTAAAAGCGGGCATCAGTGATCCAGAGCTCGCCTGGCTCTTTGAGAATTGCTTCCCCAATACACTAGATACTACTATCACGCATCATGGTGAGCTGAATGGCAAGGCGGACACCTTTGTCATCACCGGAGATATAGATGCTATGTGGCTGCGCGACTCATCGGCGCAGGTGTATCCATATGTGCCCTATGTGAATGATGATCTTGCGCTGAAAAAGCTGGTGCAAGGCGTGATCAACCGCCACGCACGCTCTGTGCTCATAGATCCGTATGCCAATGCCTTCAACTATGATAATACCAAACGCAGCGAATGGTACGGAGATAAGACAGACATGAAGATGGAACTGCACGAGCGTAAATGGGAGGTAGACTCACTTTGCTATGTGATCAGGCTGGCACACAGGTATTTTGAAGTGACGAGCGACGTTTCCGTCTTTGACAAAGAATGGGTAGCTGCGATGAAGCTTATTGTAAAAACCTTCAAAGAGCAACAGCGCAAGACGGATCACGGGCCGTACCACTTCCAGCGCGGCATACTGGCTAATAAGGATACGCTGACAAATGACGGATATGGCGCGCTTATCAAACCCGTGGGACTGATCTGCTCTATGTTTCGCCCGTCAGATGATGCGACCACATACCCGTTTCTGATACCGTCCAATTTCTTTGCAGTGATTTCTTTGCGGCAGCTGGCACGTATAGCCTCGGTCATACACGAGACCGATCTGGCTATAGAGAGCGTAGCCCTGGCAGATGAGGTGGATAAAGCCCTGAAGGAATACGCCCGGCATCAAGACTCCAGGTATGGCGAGATATATGCCTATGAGACCGACGGCCTCGGGCACCAGCTCGTGATAGATGAGCCTAATCTGCCTAACCTGCTCAGTCTGCCATACTTCGATGCTGTCAGTGAAAAAAATGACACCTATCAGCGCACACGCCAATTTATACTCAGCGACAGCAATCCGTACTTTGTCAAGGGCAAGTATGCCGAGGGCGTAGGCAGTGACCACACTCCGAATGGCTACGTCTGGCACCTGAGCCTGATAGCGCGGGCGCTGACCAGCGATGACGATGCAGAGATAGCATCCTGCCTGAAAATGATCAAGGCTACGCACGCCGGCACAGGCTTCATGCACGAAGGATTTAGTGCCAGCAATCCAAAACTGTATACAAGAAAGTGGTTTGCCTGGGCCAATACGATCTTTGGCGAGCTGATCATCAAGGTGCATAAGGAAAAGCCGCACTTACTGAAGGCATGAGATGTGACTGTTGTCTAAATACTTAATACTAACTACTGATTACTTACCACTAATTACTATTTTCCGTCCATGTGCGGCATCGTAGGATATTTCTCAAAAACCCAGACCGATCTAAAAGGCTCATTGGATAAAGCTCTCAAGGCATTGTCTCTCCGTGGTCCTGATACGCAGGTGTCCCGTATCCTCTCGTCACATGTGGGCTTCGGCCATGCGCGGCTGTCTATCATAGATACGACCGACTGTGCTACGCAGCCCATGGCAGATGAGACTGGCCGCTACACCATCATCTTCAATGGTGAGATATTCAACTACCGTGAGCTACGCGAGCAGTTTCTGAGTGATAAGAAATTCCACTCTTCGTCAGATACCGAGGTCCTACTGGACCTCTATATCAAAATGGGCAAAGACTGCCTGCAGCACCTGAATGGCTTTTTTGCTTTTGCCATATATGACAGTGTAGAGCAGAGCATCTTCATAGCGCGTGACCGCATGGGTATCAAGCCGTTACACGTTTATAATGATGGCAGTAAGATCATATTTGGCTCCGAGCTTAAGGCGATTTTTGCCTTCCCCATCCAAAAGGAGATAGACTATGACTCACTGGCTCTATACCTCCAGCTAAATTATATCCCCGGTACAAATTCAATTCTGAAGCATGTGTCGCGCCTGCAGCCCGGCTGGTATATGGGTATAGATAAGGCTGGTAAGGTAAGTAAGGCAGAGTACTATCAGGTGCCTTTTGATGACGGTAAACTCGTGCCTGAGACGCCGGACTCTTACGAAAAAGCTAAAGTAGAGCTGCGTAGCCTGCTCGATGCCTCTGTACAGCGCAGGCTGGTGTCTGATGTACCGCTAGGTGCTTTTCTCAGCGGCGGTATTGATTCATCTATCGTTGTGTCGCTAGCTGCCAAACACAAACCCGATCTTAATACTTTCTCGATAGGATTCAAGGATGAGCCATTCTTTGACGAGACCTATTACGCCAATCTGGTAGCAAAGAAATTTGGCACTAATCACACTGTCTTCAGTATCACTACAGAGGACATGTACCAGCATCTCTTCGATATTCTCGATTATATAGATGAGCCTTTTGCCGATTCGTCTGCTATCGCGGTTTACATATTGAGTATGCACACGCGGAAGCATGTGACGGTGTCGCTCTCTGGTGATGGTGGCGATGAGCTCTTTGCAGGGTATAATAAGCATGATGCGGAACTGCGCGCGAGAAAGAATAATCTGATCAATACCGCAGTCAAGACCGGCCTCCCTATCTGGAAGCTGCTGCCCAAGTCAAGGCAGTCTAAGTTCACAAATATCTTCCGCCAGCTAGAGCGCTATGGAGTGGGGTTGAAGCTTTCTCCACAAGAGCGCTACTGGCGTTGGTGTGCCTTTGTAGATCAGGACGATGCACAGCGGCTGATCAAGACAAACCATATAATAAGCAAGGCAGAGGTGGATACGCGCAAAGAAGCGGTCCTGAAATATATAAACGGGAAAGACTCGATCAATGACGTGCTCATGGCAGACACCCAGATGGTACTGCCTAATGATATGCTCACCAAGGTAGACCTCATGAGTATGGCTAATAGCTTGGAGGTGCGCGTACCGATACTCGATTACACAGTAGTCAACTTTGCCTTTACTATACCGACCAGATTCAAGATCGCTGAAGGCCATACTAAGAAGATACTCAAAGATGCCTTCCGCGATGTCCTGCCGGATGAGCTTTACACACGGCCTAAGCGCGGCTTTGAGGTGCCGCTGCTAAAGTGGTTCCGTACAGGGCTCAGGTCACTGATAGAGGAGGATCTGCTCAGCGATAGTTTCATAGAGCAGCAGGGCATATTTGAGGTGTCAGAGATCCGGCAGCTCAAGCGGCAGCTTTTCTCCTCCGATCCCGGTGAGGTGCATGCCCGTATCTGGGGCCTCATAGTTTTCCAGTACTGGTACAAGAAATACTTCGTTTAACATGTTTTGGCGACGGTAGGTAGAGACAATCTGCGCCTTCGTCAGAAATAGAGCTTTGGTTTGAGAACTGCAGGGTATTTTTGCTGTTCATATATCAATATGAAAGCATACTACACTACCCGCACATTTATCCTATTAATAGTTCTGCACATCAGCTCACTACTCATGGCAGCAGACAACCGGCCAGCTGTGGAGCAGCCGCTGGCCCAGACAGTTTCTGGTACGCTGCGAGGTACGAAGGAGGGAGGTATCTCGATTTGGAGAGGTATATCTTACGCTCAGCCACCAGTAGGAGAGTTACGCTTTCGCGCACCACAGCCAGTCCAGAGATGGGAAGGCATAAAGGACGCCAGCAAGTTTGGCCTGGCATGCCCGCAAACCCACCGCACGGCTAGTGCCAAAGAGCAAGGAGAGGACTGTCTCTACCTGAACGTATGGTCGCCTGCCGCAGACCAAAAGAAGAGACCAGTAATGGTGTGGATACACGGCGGAGGCTTTCTGGTAGGGTCGGGCTCTGGTAGCCTCTATGACGGCACACATCTCGCTCAGAATGGCGATGTGGTAGTAGTATCTATCAACTATCGCCTTGGTGCATTAGGGTTCCTCTATTTCGATGAGATAAAAGGCAATAAGGACGGCTTTGATAATAACCTCGGCATCCGTGACCAGGTAGCAGCACTAAAGTGGGTAAAGGATAACATCGCGTCCTTTGGCGGCGATCCGGATCAGGTCACGATTTTCGGCGAATCTGCAGGAGCCATCAGTGTGATGACACTCATGAGCGCACCATCGGCCAAAGGCCTTTTTAAAAGAGCTATCGTAGAGAGCGGAGTACCTGAATCTCTATGGACGCCCAAGACTGCTACCGAGATTACGCTGCGCTATCTAAAGCTGGTAGGACTGGGACCAAACGATCTGGATAAGCTCAAAGCGCTACCGTCAGATACGCTCGTAGCCGGCATGGATCGTCTTTTTGCACAGCTGATGAAGGAAACTACCACCGTCAAAGTATTGGCTCCCACGGTAGATGGCAGTTTTCTACCACATGACCTGATGACATCTATTCAGTCCGGCGCAGCATCTGGTATAGACATGATGATAGGTACTAATAAAGACGAGGCTACTTTTCTGTCACTAAAAAAGATAGGAGTAACACCTCGAAATGCGCATGAACTGGCTCCCTATCTGGCCAATGTAGAAGTAGAGGCCAGGCAAAAACTGGTCAAGGCCTATAAGAAATACCCACACAGGAGTGGCGTGATGGATATGACCACAGATGGCGTGTTTGTCATGCCTTGTATCCGCTTTACAGAGCAGCAGCATAGATTTGCCTCTACGTACATGTACCGGTTTCAGTGGTCATCGCCGCTGCTGCGTATGACAGGCCTGGGCTCCTGCCACGGACTGGAGATGCCTTTTGTATTTGGCAATATGGACCATGGCCTGGGCAAGTTTTTTACACTGGGAGCAAACAGGAAAACACTACATCGCATCTCTGCAAAGATGCAGCAGAGTTGGTTAAACTTTGCCCGCTATGGCAGCCCATCTGGTGAATCTTCTAATGGTGATTGGGTGAAATATGATCCGACTCACCGCTACACGATGATCTTTGATAAAAAATCCCAGGTCGTATCAGACCCATCTGATTACTACAGAAAGGTGTGGGCTGACTACAGCATTTTCAAATAGATCAGATATTGATCAGGTCATCTTTCTGTACAGTCATACGCATATCGTCAGCTACCACAGTTACTTTGTTTCCCTTCACGGATTCTATGATCCCGTTCTTATTGAACGAAACGATCTTGACCCTGGCGCCAGGATGTAGCTTGAGCACCGGTTTAGGTGCCTCCTTCTTTTTCTCTGGAGCAGCAGGTTTCTGTTTTTCTTTTTTATCCTCTTTGGGCTTCTCTGCCTCTATGGCTTTTTTAGTTTGTTCTGCCACTACCTCCAGGTCTTTGCGTGTCTCCCAGTCCCGGAGCAGCTTCTGCAGTCTGCGCTCGGCCTCACGGATGTATGGTGTGGTCTTGGCGTTATTTTGTATGACTTGCTGGTTGGTTTGCCTTTCGCGCGTTTGCTGGACTTTGGCGAGCAGCGTCTCATAGTTTTTCTTGAGGTCGTTTAGCTCTGATGTTTTGGTGTTCAGCTCTTTTTCTTTTTCCAGAAGCAGCTGATGCTCCTGCTCTACTTTATTCAAGAGCAGATCCAGCTGGTAGTGCTGATTATCCACCAGGTCCTTGGCCCGCTCTATTAGTATGCGTGGCAGGCCGGTCCTCTCTGCTATGGCAAAGGTGTAGGAGCTGCCCGGCTTGCCCGTAGTGAGCTGATAGGTAGGCATGAGTGTTTCCTCATTGAAAACCATCGCACCATTCAGGATACCCTTCACTTTGTTAGCCATGATCTTAAGGTTGAGATAGTGCGTGGTCACTACACCATAGGCCCGCTTGAAGGCAAGCTCCTCCAGTATTGCTTCTGCAAAAGCGCCACCCAGCGCCGGATCAGAGCCGGTGCCAAACTCGTCTATCAGAAACATGGTCCGCTTATCAGCATTATCTAGGAAGAAGCGCATGGCGCGAAGGTGAGACGAGTAGGTAGACAGCTCATCCTCTATACTCTGAGAGTCACCTATGTCTACGAAAAGCGACTGGAAGATGCCCATCTCCGACCGCTCATCTACCGGCACGTGCAGGCCACTCTGCAGCATCATCTGCAGCAGGCCGATCGTTTTTAGTGTGATCGTTTTGCCGCCGGCATTGGGGCCAGATATCACGAGGATACGATTCTCCTCGTCTAGTTTGATGTTGAGAGGGATCGTTTCTTTTTTGGATCTCTTCAGGTGCAGATAGAGCAGCGGGTGTACAGCCTTGCGTAGGTGTATCACAGGCTTGTCAGAAACAATAGGATAAGAAGCGTTGACCTCATTGGCAAATTTTGACTTAGCCTGTATCAGGTCATACTTCGTGATCACACTCTGATAGCTATCTAGCAGCTGACGGTAAAGGGCCAACTGCGCTGTCAAAACTTTCAGGATGCGATAGACCTCTCGGTCTTCTGCGCGCTCCAGTTCAAATATTTCATTGTTCAGCTCTACTGTCTCTCGTGGCTCCATGAAGACCGTTTTGCCACTATCGGACTCGTCGTGTATGATGCCGCCCATCTGGCGCTTACTCTCGGCTACGATGGTCACTACTTTTCGGCCATTGCGTATACTCTGGCCAGAGTCTGTCAGGATGCCTAGCTTCGCATATTTCTGTATGATCTGGGCAAAGACGCGGCTGAGGTCATTGCGCCTTTTGCTGAGCCTGCTGCGGATATCCATGAGGTCCTTGGAGGCATTGTCTTTCACATTGGCGTTCTCATCAAAGACGGCATTGATCAGCTGCACGATCTGTTTCTCGTAGTAGATACCGCCGACTATCGCTTCCAGGTTAGGGTATAGGTTTTCATTGGCCGTGAAAAAGCGGAAGATGCCCTCTATGGTCAGTGCGGTCCGCTTGATACGGGTAAAAGATTCCTGATCTAATACCGCATCTGTGATGCCCAGCAGCGTCAATTCTTTGCTGAGGTCGGCTACATAGTCCAGTGGGAAGTGTGAACCTGTAGTCATGATCTTGCGATAATCATGTACGTGCAGGAGCTGCTTGCGCACCTCCGCTGCGTCAGTGCTGGGCTCCAGTGCCACTGCGGCCTGTTTGGCCGGCTCGCTCCGGCAGTACTGCGCTACCAGCGCCAGTATTTTGTCAAACTCTAGTTTCTCAATAGTATGTGAAGGATACAAAAGCATGGGACTGCGAAGATGGTGAAATGGCCCGCAAAGAGCAAAGCCACGACCCTCAGACGTGTGAGCGCGCTGCAAAATTGTATATCTTGCGAACTAAGAAATACACGGTTTATGAAGAAAATACTCCTCCTCCTGGCTGTATCATATGCGTACCTGGTCTCGGCGCAAACTGCAGAAAAAGCACACGCCAGACTCTCACCGCATACGCAGATCTATCTCGCCACACTCAGAAATAGCGGAGGCAAATCTGCCATACAGCAGGATTACGTGTATAAGAAGACAACAGCTGGCGTATGTATCAGTGCGCTGATCAGGGTCACACCTGCTATCTCTCAGGCAGATCTGGAGGTGCTGGGTGTACAGGTAGGTACCAGGGCTGGCCGTATATGGACAGCTCAAGTGCCACTGGCGAGCGTAGAAGCCTTCACTCAGGTCAGCGGTATAGACTATATACAGCTGGACGAGCCGGTCAGCATGGCGCTGGACTCCGCCCGCCGTACTACCCGTGTGGACTCGGTGCATGCCGGTATAGGCCTGCCGCATCCATATACCGGCAAGGGTGTGGTGGTAGGCATAGTAGACGTTGGCTTTGACTATACGCACCCGACTGTTTATGATACATCAGGCACTAACTATCGTGTCTCACGGGTATGGGAGATGAAATCGCAAGGCACGCCTCCTGCGGGTTTCGCCTATGGCAGCGAGATCACGGATAGCTTTATGATACAGAGCCAGCAGACAGACAATACCGGAGCCACCCACGGCACGCACGTCATGGGTATCGCGGCAGGTAGTGGTTTTGGTAGTACGGATACGAGCAGCGCGCTGTACCGCGGTATGGCCTTTGAGAGTGAGCTGGTGCTGGTAGGCATCATGCCTGACTCCAGCCAGTGGCAGGGTACAGGTATGTCAGATTTTCTGGATGGTATCAATTATGTCTTTACCTATGCTGCCTCTGTAGGCAAGCCGGCCGTAGTGAATCTAAGCTGGGGTACCCCTGTAGGTCCACGCGATGGCTCGTCGCTGTTCAGCGAAGGTTGCGATGCGCTGACTGGTCCCGGCCGCATCTTTGTAGTAGCTGGCGGCAATGAGGGCGATGCCGCTATACACCTTCAAAAGACCTTTACCGCTACCGATACGGTGGTCAAGACTTTCGCCACATTCAGTCCATACCTTACCACCAAAAAGCTATGGCTGGACTTTTGGGGAGACACGGCCAAGACATTTTGCCTGCAGGTCAGCCTGTATCACGGTAGTGAAATAGCCAGCACAGGATATGTCTGCCTGGACAATAGCCTGCATAGTTTCAGCCTGCCGGGCACCAATCATGATAGCCTGCATGTACAAATAGTCACCTCTACGGCAGAGTTTAACGGCAAGCCTCGTATCTATCTGACACTATATAGCCGTGCAACTACAGACAGCGTCGTGCTCTCACTACGCTCCAGCGATGGCCGCGTCGATTTCTGGGACGGCTATGTGACCAACGGCGAAGGATATGGCGGAGCGCTGACCAGTTTTGGCTATCCATGGGCTACTCAGGGTGATAGCGCGTATACCACCAGTGATATAGTATCTACGCGCTCAGCGGTGTCTGTAGGCGCTTACTCTGCCAAGGTAGAGTACACCAATATTTTCCATCAGAGTTATAATTTCTTCAACTATACAACTCTGGGACAGCTGGTGCCTTTCTCCAGTCATGGCCCTACGCGTGATGGCCGCACAGTGCCTGACATCACAGCTCCCGGCCTTTGCGTAGTATCATCTGTCAATTCGTTCTGCGCAGATGTACGTCCGGGCGGTGCGGACTATAGCGATGTAGTGACCTCCTGGCTGGACCCCAATCAGAATAAAAAATACTACTGGGCACAGTTCTCCGGCACCTCTATGGCCACTCCATGTACCTCCGGTATCATAGCCCTCATGCTGCAGGCCAATCCAGGCCTCTATCCGGAGCAGGTGAAGAGGATCATGACACAGACTGCCATCCGGGATACATTCACCGGAGTGCTCCCGGCCTCCGGCCTCAATACATGGGGCCATGGCAAGATCAATGCCTACGGTGCAGTGATCGCTGCAGCCCTCTCTACCGGAGTGGGAGAAGTGCCTGGCAATACGCTCGCCATATCGCTCTATCCAAATCCTAATCATGGTCAGTTTACACTGAGCTATCAGGCGGAGCGTGCTGAGGATCTGGTCGTAGAGGTTTATGATGTCTCTGGTCGTATGATCTACGCATCAGAGTGGAAAGCTACCGCTGGAAAAAATACCACGGCGCTCGATCTCGGCCGCAACAGTGCCGGCATGTATATGGTGCGTGTAGCATCTGGCAGCCATCAGTCCATGATCAAAGTTGCCGTAGGTCAATAGTCTGCTACAGGATAAAAGGCACCAACGCTTTTCTTTCCTTAGGATAGTCTGGAAACTTAGACTGGTACCACTTGTGGTGGTCCAGCGCGCGGGGTGTCAGGTTTACAATGGTCCATATGGCAAAGCCCAGTGCTGGCAGGCTCCACACCAGTATGGCATACCCAGTCCACTCTATCATCTCACCAAATAGATTGGGGCAGGATATATAGCGGAATACCCCCCCCTGAGGGATCTTGTATCCTGTTTCTCCTGGTTTGCGGAGCGCCAGGAGGATATTGTCAGACTGATGATTGATAAATACGCCGGTCGCAAAAACTATCATCCCGATGATGAATTGCGCAGAAGTAAAATAACTGTCGTCATAGTTGCCACCGAAGCTACCGAGGTAGCTGCCATTGGTAAAGCCATTCATAAAGTTGAAACCAATAGCTGAGAGGACGATCAAAACAGGTATCTTTTTACCGGTCGTCTTGGTGCGAAAAGGAAATATCAAGCTCCGATAGATATAATGGGCCACCCACAAACCCCAGAGGAAAAAGCTCACATGTGTCTTGGGCAGATCTCCTGTAAAGAAGAAGATAGACAAGAAGATCATTGATGGCGCCTCCTGCAGTATCCATCCGAGACGGTTGCTGATCATAGGCCCCCATTTCTTAGTGGCGTGGCGGCCATATGGTGCGGTGACCCGTAGCAGAAAAGGGAATGAGACTACTGCCACGCCGATCCATACCAGCGTGATAATATTGAGTGTTTGGAGTGTCATGGGAGTTTGTGTTAGAAAGAATACTAGGGCAGCAAGGTTCGGGCCAGCTCTTATTTCATGTTGTGGAAGACGAGGCTCACATCATCATCTTCCTCCAGCCGGTCTATCAGCTTGATCACTTCCTCTGCCTGCTCGTCAGAGAGGCCCTCTTTGTAAAAGTCGGGGATCTTGTCATAAGTGCTTTCTGTGACCTCGATGCCTTTTTCTTCCAGCGCCTTTGCCAGCTTGCCAAAGTCCACGAACTCTGCATAAGCAATGATCGTCTCCTCATCAGACTGCAGCTCGGACAGGCCGTGGTCTATGAGCTCAAACTCCAGCTCCTCCAGGTTGTGATTACCCTTAGGGAATTTGAAGACGGCTTTCTTCTGAAACATATACTCTACCGAACCCTGTGTACCCATCGCGCCATTCAGCTTATTGAAGATGGTACGAAGGTTGGCTACTGTCCGGGTGGTGTTATCTGTCTGGGTATCTACTACTATAGCTACACCATGAGGACCATAGCCCTCGTAGGTGACCTCTTCGTAGTTGGTGGTGTCCTTTGAGGACGCTTTCTTTATTGCAGCTTCTACGTTTGCCTTTGGCATATTGGCGCCTTTGGCGTTGATAATAGCCTGGCGCAGGCGGGCGTTCGTTTCCGGACTCGGACCGCCGAGCTTGACGGAGATCGCTATTTCTTTTCCTATACGGGTAAAGGCCTTGGCCATAGCACCCCATCTCTTAAACTTTTTCTCTTTACGGTATTCAAACGCGCGACCCATAGTCTTATCAGTATTTAGGTGGTGAAAATAAGGAGTTAAGTCAATTTATGAAAAATGGCGCATATGACTTTCGCCCTACGGGTCAGATTTGTTTGTTGCCTTATCTGGTATATCTTTGAGAGTATGAGCAAGCGTCAGGTCAAAGTATGCGTAATATCTGATGTGCACCTGGGGTTTCTCGGCTGCAAGGCCAAGGAGCTGAACCGCTACCTCAAATCAATAGAGCCGGAGATACTTGTGATCAACGGAGACTTTATAGACATCTGGCAGTTTCGCTCTTATTACTTCCCTAAGTCTCACTCCAAAGTACTCCAGCGGGTATTCAAATTTATCAGCTCCGGCGTGCAGGTGCACTACCTCACGGGAAATCATGATGAGCTGCTGCGCCGCTACAGTGGTATGCAGCTGGGCAATTTGGAGCTGGAGGACAAGCTGATCCTGGATTTGGATGGCAAGCGGCACTGGATCTTTCATGGAGACATCTTTGATGTGACCATGCGTGGCTCCCGCTGGCTGGCCAAACTGGGCAATACCGGGTACGAGCTGCTGATCCTGATCAATAAGTTTGTGAATGTGCTCAGGGCGCTCTGGGGGGCAGACAATATCAACTTCACTAAAGCTATAAAAGACGCTACCAAGCGCGGTATCAAGCAGATCAATAACTACGAGATGGCCGCAGCCGAGATAGCTATAGACGAAGGCTATGACTATGTGCTGAATGGCCACATTCACCTGCCGGTGATCAAAGAGATCACAACTGACAACGGCTCGGTAGTATATATGAACTCCGGGGACTGGGTAGAAAATATGACTGCGCTGGAGTATAATGAAGGCAAATGGTCACTGGTATATTACAAAGACCTCAAGTTTGACAACCCTTATTTCAACTTTGATGAAGTAAACGACCTGCCCTGATCTAAAGGCGCGGAAGACACAAGCTTAACATTGACAAGCTGCCCCTTTGCGGAAATATTATTATTTTTGTGGCCGCTAGAATTGAGGCGCGACTAACCTCTCTGTTTCATTTCCACTATTTCATTCACTTTACATTTTATAATGAAAGCAACAAAAAATACCGTCGTATCGCTGACTTATCAGCTGCGCAATGAGCCAAATGGCGAGATCATGGACGAAGCTACTGCAGACTCTCCTTTTCAGTTTCTATTTGGCTATGGCAATGTGCTGGACAAGTTTGAGCAAAACCTGGAGGGCCTGATCCCTGGCAATCAATTTACTTTTGTACTTACTCCTGGCGAAGGCTACGGTGAGTTCGATCCTGAGGCTGTGATCAAAATGAACAAGGGCGACTTCCAGTTTGAGGGAGAAGATGCCTCGCACCTGATAGAAGTAGGCAACCTGATACCGCTGCAAGACCAGTATGGAAATCCGTTTCAAGGCCGTATCACTGATATCGGCGATGAGGATGTGACCATTGACCTCAATCACCCATTTGCGGGCAAGACCCTCTATTTCTCAGGTGAGGTGAAAGATGTACGCGAGGCACACAAGACTGAGATCGAGCACGGGCACATACACGCTCATGGCGATCACTCTCATCACTAAGAGATCAATATCGGAAAAAATACAAAAGGCGACTTACGGGTCGCCTTTTGCTTTATAAAACTATAAGTGGATGCCTATCTCCTGCCCATCCTGCCGGCTGCCTGAGGGCTCGCTGATACCTGGGACATCTCGGGCATCTGGCGCGTCATCTGCTGTGCGGGCGCTCTGCCTGGGCGAAGCTCCGCTCCTGCTGGCGCTGTACCTGCTGGGCGAATCCCTGCCTCTCAGGCTGGGAGAAGGTCCGCTGCTGAGGAGCGCTCTCCCTGGATGGCTGCATAGCCGGGCGCTGTTCAAAGTTCTGGCGGGCAGGCTGGTATGCTGGTGCGCTGTTTTGCACAGGCCTTTGCATTTCGGCTCTCTGTGGTGCATGCATTTGTATGCGCTCTGGTTGAGTACTTGCCCTCATGTCGCGCTGCATTTGGTTCGCCTGCATATTCCGCTGCTCAAAACCATTTTGCACAGGCCTCTGCATGTCTGCCCTCTGTGGTGCATTCATCTGCATCCTTTCAGGTTGCACATTATTCCTCATATCAGCACGTTGTATCTGACCTGCTCCGGTCTCACGCTGGCCCAGGTTTCTCTGCATCCCGTTATTGTCAGCGCGCTGTATACTGCTTCTGTTTACATCCATAGTGCGCTCGCGCTGGATATTGGCTGGTGCTGCCTGCCTGCTGATAGTCGGACGGTACATCTCTATCTGATTGCGGTCTATGCGAGCTACACCAGGCTTTGCAGAGGCGGTGATACTCACTGCTGCGATCCTGTGGCCTGTCATACGTTCCACATCATTCACCCTAGGGCCAGCAGAGTAGCGGCCATTGTTGTAAGTATTGTAGTTGTTGATCACCGTGATGTTATTTACGGTCACATTGGTGATACTTACATTGTGGTTTACCACATAGTTTGAGACATATGGCTGATTGATGTGATCACAGCCTACCACGTTCCAATAGCGAGCCGCTGGCCTATAATTAGAATAGGAGTTGAAGCCATATCCTGGTGCGATAGGTGCCCAGCAGTAGTTATTGTTATAGCTACCCCACATGACCCATGCCGGGGCCCATTCACTACCGGGTACCCACATCCAACCATACCTGTCATCCTGGCACCAGCGGCCATAGTGGAATGCTGCCCAGCCCCATGAGTAGTCAGAGACCCATGTCCAGCCATAGTCGGTATACACCCAGTGGCCGTTGGTCAGATATGGAGAGAATCCCGCTGCCACCGATGGGAGCCAGACGCGGCCATAGCGCGCATCATATACCCAGCGGCCGTAAGGAGCCATCTCATCATAGAAGGTCTGATAGCTCTGGTCATAATCCTGGTATGACGCGGCATAGGGATCATTGTTATAACCGTTGTTATAAGAGCTATTGTTATAGCTGCTATAAGCATATGCATCGTTGCCGTTGGTATAGTATGCATCATCGCCCTGAGCATATGCGCCTGTCAGGGCAGACATCGCGATGGATACTATTGAAATGAGCTTTTTCATTGTTTGGATGATTATGGCTGGATGATTTCCAATCCTGTACCAAATGCGGGACAAAAGCTCACGCTTGTTAAAATTTTATCTTAATAAATGTTACTGACGCTCAGTTTTTTAGCTCAAAAGCGGGTGCAAACTCAATGGCTGTGCGGGCTGCAGCTTTTTTCAGCAGAACAGCCGTTTTCTGCGGTCAAATGAGCACTTCCGGACAGGTCTTTAGCGTTTATGTACCGGAAACGGCACCATCTTTGATTTTGTATCATTTCAAAAACCAGTAGTATGATAAAAGACTCCCAAGTACGCGATGTGATCACCGCAGAGATCCCGAGAATGGCTATCGATCTTTCTTTGCTAAAGGACGATTCGAGCTTGTGCAAGGCTATAGCTTGTTTTGCAGACTATACACGAGATGCTATACAGGATCACGATATAGACGAGGCCATTGCCTGCTTTGATACAGCCTATGAACTGCTCAGAGATGGCTCCTCTACTGTGAAAAATACAGTTATCAATATATATGTCAACTCTGTAAGTAGGCTCGTAGAATGCACACAGACCGTGGAGGATAATGTACGGATGCGGTTTCTCCGCCTATTTGGCGAGGACTATTTCTCTATGATATATGCGCCTAATCCATAACGAGGGTTTAGGCAAACAAAGAATATGTTTCAAACATATTTTTATCTGCCCCTTGATTTTTAATATTCTTTGCTTTATATTCGTTATATCATGACCATCCACTCACATGCGTGTATCTGTTGTTGTACTGCACTGGCAGCGCTGGAGGGATATGTACGTTAGTAATAGATCAATAAACTAAAGAATATCACAAGCCCCTCAGTCGTCACACACTGAGGGGCTTTTTATTTCATACAAAACCGGAATGATGCTTTTAGACAAAATACGTTCGTTTCAGCGCAGGTTTCCCAATGGCTACGCCCAGATGATCCACGCGCATAGCTTCGCAGATGAGATGGTCAATTTCCTTTTCCCCGTCCGCTGGGGCGGAGAGCTCTCTGTAGACCTGCTGGCCCAGCGTCAGCCTCAGCTCAGCGCCAAGCTGGAAGCACTGATAGAAGCCAGCAGTGCCGACCCTGCTATTGCAAGGAGGTTCTTTGACAGGCTACCCGTCGTATTTGACACATTGATCAAGGATGCGGAGGCCATCCTCACCTTTGATCCGGCGGCCCACTCTCTGGAGGAGATCGTGATAGCCTATCCCGGCTTTTATGCTATAGCTGTGCAGCGGCTGGCACATGTACTCTACACCGAGGGAGTTTCCATATTGCCACGAATCCTGACGGAGTATGCGCATAGCAAGACCGGTATAGATATTCATCCCGGGGCGCAGATCGGTGAGTCGTTCTTTATAGACCATGGCACAGGCGTAGTGATCGGTGAGACAGCAGTGATAGGGGATAATGTAAAAATATATCAAGGCGTGACGCTGGGAGCTCTCACAGTAGAGAAGGGCACCACTCAGGGCCAGCGCCACCCTACCATACAGGACAATGTGATCATCTACTCCGGTAGCACCATCCTGGGCGGCAAGACAGTAGTAGGCCACGACTCTGTGATAGGTGGCAATGTGTGGCTCACTGAGAGCGTACCAGCCCTGTCTGTAGTCTACCAGAAGAGTGAGGTCAAGATAAGGGACCGCTCTGAAATGAAACACGTAATTGAGTTTGTCATCTGATCATCCGTAAAAATTCAACCATAATAAAACATGAAGGCACAAAACATACTCGAAACCATCGGCGGCACACCACATGTGCGGATCAACAGGCTTTTCGGCACAGACTATGAAGTATATACCAAGCTGGAGCGGGCAAATCCAGGAGGTTCTATCAAGGACCGTATAGGCCTGGCCATGATAGAAGATGCCGAAAAGAAAGGCCTGCTGAAAAAAGACACCGTGATCATAGAGCCGACATCTGGCAATACAGGAATAGGTCTGGCGATAGCTGCGGCTGTGAAAGGGTATAAACTGATACTGGTGATGCCCGAGAGCATGAGCCTGGAGCGCAGGCGCCTGCTGGCTGTCTACGGGGCAGAGCTGGAGCTGACTCCGCGCGAAAAAGGAATGAAAGGCGCCATAGAGAAAGCCAACGAGCTCGCCGCCGCTACGCCCAACTCATGGATACCACAGCAGTTTGAAAATCCTGCCAATGTGGAAGTACATAAGAATACAACAGCGCAGGAGATACTCGCAGACTTTCCAGATGGACTGGACTACCTGATCACGGGCGTAGGCACCGGTGGCCACATCAGCGGTGTGGCAGAAGTATTAAAATCAAAATTTCCGAACCTCAAAGTATATGCTGTAGAGCCGGCTGCATCACCAGTGATCAGTGGTGGTGCTCCGGGGCCGCACCCTATACAGGGCATAGGGGCGGGGTTTATACCTAAGAACCTTGACACAGCATTGCTCGATGGCACGATACAGGTGACCAAAGAAGAGGCATTCGAATATGCGCAGCGGGCTGCAAAGGAGGAGGGCCTTTTCATTGGAATATCCTCTGGCGCATCCCTGGCTGCTGTAGCTCAGAAACTGAAAGAAGCGCCTAAAGGAGCTCGTGTGCTCACTTTCTCCTACGACACAGGGGAGCGCTACCTCAGTGTAGAGGGGCTATTCTAATGAATTGATTTGGGTTTTGTTAATACAGAGAGGGATAGGTAGCACTATCCCTCTCTTATTTTGAGGGTTACCTGATCTTGCAGAGCTGCTCTGCAGCGCGCTCCAATGTTTCGTTTTCCTTTGCGAAGCAGAAACGGATGACCTTTGGGTCTAATGTTTTGTGGTAAAAAACAGAAACAGGTATAGCCGCCACTTTAAATTCTTTAGTGAGCCACTTGACTACTTCTGTGTCTTTCTCATCAGTTATATTCTTGTAAGAAGCGAGCTGGAAATAGGTGCCACGTGTGTCCAGCAGGTCAAACTTAGAGCCCTTCATGGCGTTGCGAAAAAAGTCTCGCTTCTCCTGATAGAATGCAGGTAGCCCTTCATAAAGATGCGGATGCTGCAGTATCTCTGCATAGGCGTGTTGCATAGGCATGTTTACAGAAAAAACATTGAACTGGTGCACCTTGCGAAACTCTGCCATCAATTCTTTCGGAGCTATACAGTAGCCTACCTTCCAGCCCGTAGCGTGATATGTTTTGCCAAAGGACCCGACTACCATACTCCGCTCAGCCAGCGCTGGATAGCGGAGCACGCTTTGGTGCGCTTTTTCATCATAGATGATATGCTCATACACTTCATCGCTGAGGATGATGATGTCCGTGCCCTTGGTGAGCTTCTCCAGCTCTTTCATATCCTTTTCTGTCAGTATCGTGGCAGATGGATTGTGTGGCGTATTGATCACGATCATGCGTGTGCGCTGTGTGATGAGCTTCTTGACCTGCTGCCAGTTGATAGCAAAGTCAGGGGCCTCCATGGTATAGTGCATAGCCTTGCCACCTGCCAGTTTCACGGCCGGGGCATAGCTGTCATAGGCAGGAGAGAAGAGGATCACTTCATCATTCTCACCGATGAGAGCAGCTATGGCCGTAAAAAGAGCCTGCGTCCCCCCTGCTGTGATGGTGATCTCTGTATCCGGGTCTACCGGAGCCTTGTATAGTGTGTCGACCTTTGCAGCTATACGCTCGCGCAGTAGCATGAGCCCTGCCATAGGCGCATACTGATTGTGGTGGCTTCGGATAGCCTTGTCTACTGCATTTTGCAGCATCACGTCCGGATTGAAATCCGGAAAGCCTTGTGAGAGATTTATGGCGTCATGCTCCCGTGCCATAGCGGACATGACAGTGAATATCGTAGTGCCTACACCAGGTAGTTTAGATCGGACCGAGCCGGAAAAATTCATGAGTTACTCCTAATATTGATTAAACGTGCGGCAGGCCCGCTTAGTTTGCTACGCTTTATCACAGATACTTGTCTAGGTCTTCTTTTTTGAGGTCTATAGTGATCTCTTTCAGTTGCTGCTCTTTAGATTTTTCGCAGATCAGCAGTACATCATGCGTATCTACCACGCAGAAACCTTCTAGTCCCTGCAGCACCACCAGTTTGCCATCCGGCACCATGATCATATTATTGGCAGCGTCGTATATTTTCACGCTTTTGCCCATGACAGCATTGCCGAGATAGTCCTTTTGATAAACCTCGTGCAGAGAGTCCCATGATCCGATATCACTCCAGCCAAACTTAGATGGGATAGTAAAAACATTGTCTGCTTTCTCCATCACACCATAGTCTATGGATATGTTAGTACACTGAGCGTATGCATTGGCTATGAAGTCTTTTTCCTGATCTGTGCCATATACCTCCTTGCCACCGGCAAAACAGTCCATGACCTCTGGCAGATACTTATGCATAGCATTGAGGATCGACTTCGCTTTCCAGACAAACATGCCGGAATTCCACAGGAAGTCGCCGCTCTTCACAAATGCTTTTGCGATCTCCAGGTCAGGCTTTTCGGTGAAAGTCTTTACCTTAAAGAAGTTGCCCTCTCTTTTTTCTTCATCATATTGTATATATCCATAGCCGGTAGACGGGCGGGTAGGCTTGATGCCCAGGGTGACGAGTGCCTCGTGGTGCTCTACGTATTCCAGGCATTGGGATATGATCTCTACATATTTGTCCTCGTATAGTATCAGATGGTCCGACGGCACTACTATGATAGTGGCCTCGGGGTCCCGTGCATAGATCATGTCACAAATGTATGCTACGCATGGGGCCGTATTCCTGCGGATCGGCTCTTTCACTATCTGGTGGTTGCGTATACCCGGTATTTGCTCTTTTACCAGGGGCTCATATTCATCCAGGGTTACTATAAACCTGTTTTCTGCCGGGCAGATATGCTCAAACCTGTCATACGTGATCTGGAGCAATGTTTTGCCGGTGTTAAGAATATCCAGAAATTGCTTAGGCTTTGAGCTGCGGCTTTGTGGCCAAAACCGGCTTCCTATTCCCCCTGCCATGATGGCGACATACACGTGCTCCATTAGTTTAGTCTGATGACTGTTGTTAAAAATTCGAAAGGCAAATTTAACTATTCGCGACACATCACCGCATAGAAACCCTGCTTTTTAATGTCTGCGCCATAGTGGATCTGGCTGGACTAATATCATGCTGGATTTTTTGCAAATGCTTAATTTTTTTTCTATTATATTTCGTAGGCGTAATGAAAGCCCGGTAGCGAACGTTTATACATCCGGGCCGTATATTGAATAACGAAAAGGTGGTTTATGGCAGTAGCAGAATTATCCCTCAAAGAGGCACTTCAGGAATATTTTGGTTTCAATAAGTTTAAAGGAGAGCAGGAGCGCATCATCAAGAGCCTCATGTCTGGCAATGATGTATTTGTGATCATGCCTACCGGAGGTGGCAAGTCACTCTGCTATCAGCTGCCGGCTATAATCATGGATGGGGTAGCGATCATCATCTCTCCGCTCATCGCACTTATGAAAAACCAGGTAGACCTGGTGCGCAACTACTCTGACAAGGATGATGTCGCGCACTTCCTCAACTCATCTCTGAGTCGCACAGAGCGCACTAAGGTGATCAAAGACATCAAAGCCGGCAGGACCAAGATGCTTTTTGTAGCACCGGAGACTTTGACCAAACAAGAAACGACGGATATATTTAAAGAGGTGCCTATCAGCTTTGTAGCTGTAGATGAAGCCCACTGTATCTCAGAGTGGGGTCACGACTTCCGGCCGGAGTATCGCCGTATTAAAGAGATAGTGGATATGCTGCAGGGAGACTTCCCTATCATCGCATTGACTGCCACTGCTACGCCTAAGGTACAAAGCGATATTGTAAAAACGCTCAATCTCCGCAAGCCGGATATATTCATCTCTTCATTCAACAGACCGAATCTCTACTATGAGATACGGCCCAAGAAGACACCACAACTGGCTACCAAAAATATGGTCCAGTTTATCAAACAGCGCACTGGCAAATCGGGCATCGTCTATGTGATCAACCGCAAGACTGCTGATGATATAGCCCAGGTGCTGAGAGCTAATGGCATCAAAGCCGCGTCCTACCACGCCGGGATAGACAATAAGGTACGTGCACAGACACAAGATGCCTTTCTGCAGGAAGATGTAGATGTGATCGTGGCTACCATCGCCTTTGGCATGGGTATAGACAAGCCGGACATTCGCTATGTGATCCACTATGATATACCTAAGTCTCTGGAAAACTACTATCAGGAGACTGGCCGCGGTGGTCGCGATGGCATGGACGGAGAGTGCGTGGTATACTTCAGCTACAAGGATATCTCAAAGCTGGAAAAGCTACTGCGCGACAAGACTGTGGCCGAGCGCGAGCGCGGCCTGCAGCTGGTCAATGAGACTGTAGCCTATGTAGAGTCTGCCGAGTGCCGGAGAAAGTTCTTGTTGCATTATTTCGGAGAGAACTATACGCCCGACCAATGCAACAACATGTGCGACAACTGCCGCCATCCTAAGGAGAAAATAGATGTAACAGAAGACACCAAACTGGCCATAGAGTCTATAGCCGCAGTTAAAGAAAATCATGACCTGCCATACCTGGTCAAATTTCTGATAGGTAAGAAGTCAAAAGATATCACGGACTTCAAATACGACAAACTGCCGCTTTTCGGCGCAGGAGCTGACAAAGATGAACACCACTGGAACTCCGTGCTGCGCAACGCTATGATAATAAACCTCATAGACAAGGACATAGAGCAGTACGGAATACTCAGGCTCAATGATAACAGTAGGACATTCGTCAAGAAACCATATAAGATCGTAGTCTCTCTCAATCACAACTATGAGGAAGAGGCCAATGAGGTGATAGTAGAAGAGAATGCCGCAGCCCGTAGCGTGGTAGATCCCAAGCTGCTCAATATGCTCAAAGAGCTGCGTCAAAAGACAGCAAAGGCCAGCAACCTGCCTACCTATGTCATCTTCCAGGAAAACTCCCTGGAGGAAATGGCTACCAAGTATCCCATCACAATGGATGAAATGGCCGGTATCAATGGTGTGAGCCGCGGCAAGGCGGAGCGATATGGCAAGAAGTTCATCGAAATGATCAAGCAGTACGTGGAGGACAATGATATAGACCGCCCTACTGACTTTATCGTAAAGTCCGTCGCTAACAAAGCCGGAGAGAAGATCAAGATCATACAGGCTATAGACAAAAGGATCAGTCTGGATGATCTGGCACGTACTCTCGGCATCAGCCGCAAGGATATGATAGCCGAGCTGGAGACCATTGTGCACTCCGGTACCAAGGTCAATATAGACTACTACCTCAGCAGCGTGATGGACGAGGATCTGGTCAATGATATTTTTGACTACTTCCGCTCCGCCGAGACAGACTCACTGGAGGCCGCTATGGATGAATTTAGCAATGATGATGTAGAGGTAGATGAGATACAGCTGGTACGTATCAAGTTTATGAGCGAGCTGGCGAATTAAAACGATCATTTGCGAGCGAGAGCGAAGCAATCTTCCTTTTGAGATTTTTAAAGCCGGTACCACGTATGGTGCCGGCTTCTATTTTTTATAGCTTAGCGCTCTCAACCAGACAGCAATGGACGCATACATCATAGACGCACTCCGCACTCCCATAGGTAAATATGGAGGCACACTCAGCACAGTGAGGCCAGACGACCTGGCGGCACACGTAGTCAAGGCAATAGTAGAGCGAAACAGCTGGCTCGATACGGCAGCGGTGGAAGATATAATCTTTGGCGCTGCCAATCAGAGTGGCGAGGACAATCGCAACGTAGCGCGTATGGCTGTACTCCTGGCAGAGCTGCCAAAGTCTATAGGCGGTGTCACCGTAAATCGCCTCTGTGCATCTGGCCTGCAGGCCATAGGAGATGCTGCCAGGGCTATCAAGGCTGGCGATGGCGACCTGTATATAGCTGGTGGCGTAGAGAGCATGAGCCGCGCCCCTATGGTGATGAGCAAGGCGATCTCCGCTTTCGACAGAGGGCAGCAAATGTTTGATACGACCCTTGGTTGGCGCTTTACCAATAGGCAGTTTCCTTCGGACTATACCATCTCTATGGGCGAAACGGCGGAGAATGTAGCCAGGCAGTGGAACATCTCCCGCACCGAGCAGGACCAGTTTGCCTATGAGTCGCAGGTAAAATATAAGGCAGCGCATGAGGCGGGCCGTTTCACAGATGAGATCGTGCCTGTAGAGATCGACAAGGGAAAGGGAGAGAAAGTATCTTTTGTAAAAGATGAGCATCCGCGCCTATCATCTGTGGAAGATCTGGCGAAGCTGAAGCCCGCCTTTGCTAAGGACGGTACCGTGACAGCCGGCAATTCCTCCGGGATCAATGACGGTGCCGCAGCTACACTGGTAGCCAGCGAGGCCGTGGTGAAAAAGCATGGCCTGAAGCCTATGGCTCGCGTGGTAGCCATGGCCACCGCAGGTGTAGAGCCATCCATCATGGGTATCGGCCCCATCTATGCAGTGCGCAAGGCGCTGGACCGTGCAGGACTCAAGACCTCTGACATCGGACTCGTAGAGCTCAATGAAGCCTTTGCCTCACAGAGCCTCGCCTGTGTGCGTGACCTCGGCTTTGATCCGGCTATAGTCAACGTAAATGGGGGCGCTATAGCCCTTGGCCATCCACTCGGCTGCTCAGGTGCACGTATCACGGCTACGCTGCTACATGAGATGAAGCGCCGCGCAAACGTGAAATACGGTGTGGCGACAATGTGTATCGGTGTAGGTCAGGGACTGGCTGTGGTCTATGAGAAGATTTAATAGCTTTATCATAAGATTATTGCAATTCAAAAATTTAACTAAAAACCAACCAACTATGAAAAAGATCTTCACAGTATGCGTATTTACTATTCTGTGCATTACTGCTGCTCATGCACAATATGGCTTGGGTGGCTTGGGCGCGCACTCTAAAAAAGCAGTAGTAGATGGCGACGCCTCAGTTCTCAAGGGGAAAAAGATAAGCGTATCATTTACTTACGACAATATGGGTGTAGGTAAAGAGACTGAAGAAGAATACCTCAAAACGCGTATAGCTCAGAAGAATGAAAAGGAACCCGGCTCAGGTGACAAATGGGCGAAGGAATGGAAAGATAATCGCGAGAAGAAGTATCAACCAGCATTTATAGAGAAATTTAATCAGATGGGAAATGGCAGCGGCACACAAGTCACTACCGGTGCTGGGTCATACAAACTGGTGATCAAAACGACCAACAGTGATCCGGGCTATAACATAGGAATGGATAAATCCCCTGCACGTATCAATACCATCTGCGAGTTTTCTGATAACTCTGGCAAGGTGATACTGACCATCAATCTCGATAAAGTGCCGGGTCAGACAGCGACCATGATGGGGGACTTTGCCGTCGGTACCCGCCTCGCAGAGTGCTATGAGAAACTTGGTAAAGATCTCTATAATACGCTGGCCAAGAGTTTCTAAAGCTGTAGGCGGCGCGTCGTATAAAACGGGATAATGGACAATAGGACGCCATTAGACACTGCCCATATTTGGTTCGATGCATTCAACGAGCATAATCTGGAGAAGCTCCTGTCGCTGTATGCCGGTGGTGCGCAACACTACAGTCCAAAGCTAAAGTTGAGGCAGCCAGATACAAAAGGCCTTATCCAGGGAAAGGACGCTTTACGGCGCTGGTGGCAGGATTGCTTTGACCGGCTGCTCACCTTACGATACCAGCCCATCAGGTTTATCGCTGATGAATCGACTGTATTTATGGAATATATACGTACTGTAGACGGCGAGGCACCAATGAAAGTGGGGGAGGTGCTGGAGGTCAAGGATGGCCTGATCACTGCCTCCCGCGTGTATCATAGCTGACGCTATTCCCTTTATTTCTCTACATTTGTACCGTCTCAATGGAGAATGGCTCCATTGTCAATTATCAATTTTAAATTATCAATTGAGTGAAGGGTATCTCAGAAAACTACAGGATGGTCGCCAAGACCATATTCGGACTAGAGGAAATATGTGCCACTGAGCTGCGCAAGCTCGGCGCAGAGAATGTAGAAGTCCACAATCGCGCAGTCAGCTTTGAAGGAAATATCGGGGTGATGTACAAAGCCAATCTGCTGGTCCGTACTGCGCTGCGGATACTGGTGCCGATACATAAATTCAGTGCATCCAGTGACCAGCAGCTATATGATGGTATCAAGGCGATCAACTGGGACCTGTACCTGAGTCCTAATGACACTATAGGAATCGATACGGCACTCAATACCGAGTTTTTCAATCACTCACAGTTCGTCTCGCAGAAAGCGAAGGATGCTATCGTAGACCAGTTTCGCGACAAATATGGCAGCAGGCCCTCGGTGGACCTGGACAAACCGACCATTCGTCTTAACATACACATCTATCACGATGTAGTGACACTGGCGCTGGACTCCTCTGGTGAGTCACTGCACAAACGCGGCTACCGCGCCAAGACCAATCTCGCGCCTATCAATGAGGTGCTCGCTGCCGGCATGGTCATGCTCACCGGCTGGGAGGGCCACCGGCCACTGGTAGACCCGATGTGTGGCTCAGCCACGATATTGATAGAAGCGGCGATGATCGCTGCCAATATCCCTTGCGGTATCCACCGCGAATGGTTTGGTTTTGAACTGTGGCATAGCTTCCTGCCTTATGACAAGGAGCTATGGGAAAATATCCATAGCAAAGCTGTAGAGCGTATCAGCAGTACAGATATCAAACTCTTCGGCTGCGAAATCTCACCGCACGTAGCCCGCAAAGCAAAAGAGAACATCAAATGGGCGAAGGTGGAAGACATGATCACGATCATCAATAGTGACTTTCGCGATATAGAGCCGCCGGAGGGTGGAGGTGTCTGCATAGTCAATCCGCCCTATGGCGAGCGTATGGACAAGGAGGATATCGACGCACTCTACAAGTCTATCGGTGATACCTGGAAGGTCTACTATTCTGGCTATGACTGCTACCTGATCAGCTCCAATATGGATGCGCTGAAAAGCATCGGTCTCCGTCCATCGCGCAAGCTGGTGCTGTACAATGGCCAGCTGGAGTGCCGCTACCTGAAGTTTAGTATGTATAGTGGAACGAAGAAGATACACAAGCTACAAGGTGGCCAGCATCCGAAAGAGGATGAAAACGAAGAAAACAGCTAAGCTACCGCCGCCTTTTTATTCTTATAATATTCCTTACTAGCTGTATACACTGTCTTGGTAAAGACTGCGTATACCTTGCCTTCATCATCTACATATTCCAGCGGTAGCTCAAAGATGTATTGTCCGTTTGCGGCGATCTCTGATTTTACTTTTTCTACCAGCTCATCTGATATCAGGAAGCGGCACTTGACCTTATCAGTGATCGGGCGTACAAATTTTATTGTCGCGCCTTTGTCCCACACGATATAGTCCCGGCCCAGTATCTCCATTATCATGAGCATATAGTATGGGTCTACAGAGCTGTAGATGCTGCCGCCGTAGACGGTGCCTACACGGTTGCGGGTGCGCCAGTTGAGGCTCAGCTGTACATGCAGCTCGCGAAAGTCTCCAGACACAAATTTTATCTTACTACCGGTACACCAGATGCAGGGCCACACATTCAGCCCGCGGCGGTACCAGCCGGAGTAGCGGGATTCTGTTTTATCACTAGGGAATAGCTTTTTCATAAAACTTTAGACGTTAGGTATTAGACAAATGCATCGATTTGACCGTTATTGATATATTCGATGCACAAAATTTTCCGATGTCAAATTTGATAGAAAAATACGCAAACCTACTAGTCAATTATTGCCTCGCAGTGAAGAAGGGCGACCAGGTATATGTCAATAGCTCTTATCTCGCGGAACCGCTGCTCAAAGAGGTGGCCAAGGCGATCTACATAGCGGGTGGTCAACCACATTTCAATATCGAGATAGAGGGTCTCGGCGACCTGCTGCTGGAGCATGGCGGGGAGGATCAGCTCACGTATGTGAGTCCTATCAAGAAATACATCTTCGAAAACTTTGACTGCTATCTCAATATCCGCGCACCGTACCGCAAGGGTGATGACGACCACGCACCAATCAATGAGGAGAAATATAAGCTCTTTCAGAAAGGGCAATCTGAGCTGAACAAGATCTACTTTGACAGGCTGGGCAATGGCTCTATCCGCCGCGCGCTGTGCCAGTATCCTACGCAGGCCGGCGCAGATGATGCACGCATGACTTTGGAGGAATATGAAAAGTTTGTCTTCCAGTCTTGCTACCTATATGACCAAGACCCGGTAGCCAAATGGCTTGAGGTGCGTGCGAAGCAACAGGCCTACGTAGACCGCCTGGACAAAGCCGACGTGGTACAATACAAGGGTAAGAACATCGACATGACATTCTCTGTGAAAGGCCGCAAGTGGATCAACTCCGATGGCCGCGCCAATATGCCGAGCGGTGAGGTCTTCAGCGCGCCGGTAGAGGATAGTGTGAATGGATGGGCCTACTTCAGCTACCCGACCATCTATATGGGCAAGGATGTAGAAGGCGTACGCCTGGAGGTGAAGGATGGCCAGGTGATCAAATGGTCTGCCGAGAAGGGGCAGGACGTGCTGGATAAGGTCTTCTCAGTAGAGGGTGCACGCTACTGGGGCGAGGTGGCCGTGGGCACTAATATGAATATCCAAAGGACTACGCGCAATATCCTCTTTGATGAGAAGATAGGTGGCAGTATCCATATGGCGGTAGGCCAGAGCTACAAGCAGTGTGGCGGCAAGAATGAATCAACTGTACACTGGGATATGATCACCGATATGCGCGATGGCGGCGAGATCATAGCCGATGGTGAGGTGATCTATAGGAATGGTGCGTTTGTGATATAGCTATGCTGCGCAAAATATCACGAGCTAAGTGCCTCTCTCTGTATCCAAAGTTTCCTCGCGCAGGAATCAATGAATACAGCTATCACTTCCCTAAAACAGTCAACAATTATATACTGACTTTCAAAGATGAAAGGCCGCGAATACGGTCTATAGCGGTGGCTAGCGCCTGCAAGAAATTATTGCTTGATATGGGCTTTAAGGGCGTGTTGTTTCTCGCGGATGATAGTATCCCTTGGCTATATAGAAAGGGCCGCAATAAGCCCGCAAAAGCGGCTGTAGCCTATTTAGAAAGCAGCAAGGTCGGTAAATTATTTAACGGAGCTATAGAGATAGATGTCGCGGAAGATACTGCGTTTATGAGACATCTCTATTGGCTCACGCGCACTAATACGATCTCAAGCCTTGTACACTTTATGGATCCGAGGCAGGAGATCACAGGCAGCATTTGCCAGTATGGCAACATACACCTGTCAAGCCTGAACAAAGAGGCAGACAGAAAAATAAATAATGCCTTAAAGAAAAGTGAATTGACTACGATAGAGCGCTGCTAGGTATCAATCCTTAGAGTAATATCCCGTCCCATCATACACCCTGAGCGCAGGAGAGGCCATACACTCCTCACAGCAGCAGCCATTCATCTTGTCTCCGCATGACTCGCAGAGTACGAAGTGGTCATTGCACTCCGCATTGGCACAGTTGATCATGTGCGTAGAGGGCGTACCACATATCTTGCAGGTAGAGATCACAGATGGGTTCACACTATTGACAGGCACAGAGACGCGCTTGTCAAAGACATAGCAGTTGCCTTCAAAGTCCTTGCCCTGCATCTCTTTGCCATACTTGATGATACCACCGTGCAGCTGGTACACATCTTTGAACCCAGCCTCCAGCAGCAGTGCGCTTGCTTTTTCACACTTGATGCCGCCGGTGCAGTATGTCAGCACCTTCTTGTCCTTATACTGCTCCAGGTTCTTGATATACTCAGGGAAGTCCCGGAAGTTATCTATATCTGCTGCTACGGCACCTTTGAACCGGCCCAGGCCGCTCTCATAGTTAGACCGCACATCCAGCACCACTACATCTTCACGGTGCATCATCTCTGCAAAGTCTTTTGGCTCCAGGTGCTTGCCGGTACGTACAGTAGGGTCGATAGCCATCTCCTTGCTACCGGAATTTACTATTTCATCCTTATATCGGAGATGCAGTGCATGAAAGGATGGCTCATCTACATCATCTACTTTGAAGTCTATGTTATTCAGCAGCGGATGGGCATTCATTGTATCCATATACTTCTGTATGGCCACGACAGTGCCGGATACAGTGCCGTTTAGCCCTTCATCAGCCACGATGATACGGCCTACCAGGCCCAGCCGCTGGCAAAACTCCAGATGCTGCTGCGCAAATGCTGCTGCATCCGGTATATGCACATACTTGTAATACAAAAGTGTCCTGAATGGCTTCATACTTCTAAAAATCTGAGCCTGCAAAAATAAGGCAAATATCCTGAAGCTGCCAATGTTTGCCAACTGTGACTTTGGTCAGTTCTCCTACGCAGGCGAGGTAGCTCTAACCCCGCTAGAATAATCTACATCAGACCGTGTACAAACCAGCGTACCGGCTACGTTATGGTTAAGTACATTTACCTCAATAACATGAACTACATCCAGTATATCTTTTTCGCCTTATTCGGCTCCGGAGCCATGGCCCAGAGCGATACGATACCGGTCTATCCACGCGAGGGTTTCCGCACTCCGCTGGACAATCCGATCCTGCTGGCAGGCAGTTTCGGTGAGCCGCGAGCGGGCCACTTTCACACCGGTATGGACCTGCAGACACTAGAGCGGGAGGGTCTGCCTGTATATGCGCTGGGAGATGGCTATGTATCGCGTATAGGAGTGTCTCCCTACGGCTATGGCAATGCGCTCTATATCACCTACCCCAATGGCTTCACCTCTGTATACGGTCACCTGCAGGGTTTTAGCGATAAGATCACAGCGGTAGTGCGCAGGGAGCAATATGCCAAGGAAAAATTTGCCGTAGAGATCATGCTAAAACCATACGAACTGAATGTAAAAAAGGGGGAAGTAGTAGCGCTGAGCGGCAATACAGGTGCCAGCGGCGGCCCGCACGTCCACTTTGAGATCAGGGACCAGTCAGAGCGGCCTATCAATCCGCTGCTATTCGGATACAAAATGAGCGATCATGTCAAACCATCTATAGGCGCGCTGAAGCTCTACCCTATGGGTGATAAGAAGTATACCGCTGAGGCCTGGCGCACTGCGCTCGTACTGACAGACGGCAGCTATACACCCAAGGCCGGCCTGATCAAAGTAAATGCTACCTCTGTTGCCCTCGCTGTCAATACATTTGATAAAATGGAGGGCACCACGCATACCCTCGGTATCTATGATATCAAGACATATGACGGGGATAGTATCATACATGAGTACAGGGTAGACCGGGTCTCCTTTGACTATACCCGCTATGTGATCGCGCAGGTAGACTATCCTGTGTTTCTAAAGGAGGGTAGCCGGTCATTTCACAAATGCTATCAAGACGTAAATAACACTATGCCGGCCTCCTACTATCATGTCTACAACCATGGTGTGATAGACCTCTCTGATGGGCGCGTACATGATGTCAGGATAGAAGTACGCGACTACAATGGCAATCTCTCTACCCTCCGCGCACAGCTACAGCACGATGCGGCCGCTACCGTTTTCAAAGCCAGAACACTGACGTATAACAAAGTATTGGTACCCGATAAGGAAAATAGCATACAGGGAGATGGCTTCAGTGCATCGATCCCGGGCAGATTGCTGCTGGATTCTATGTTTGTCAATTTTACTGTTTCACCACCCTCCGGCCCGGCCATACGATCCGATGTATACAAACTGGGAGACTCTCACGATCAGCTACTGGGCTACTTCAATATCAGCATCAGGCCCGCAGACATACCGGATGAGCTCAGGTCAAAGGCCCTCATCATCTGGCGCACTGCCAGCGGAGGCATAGCCTCCAAAGGTGGTAAATGGGACGGTAAGATGCTCACCACACGTACCCGCGAGCTAGGCAGCTACTATGTCATGCTGGATACTACACCACCACGTATCACTCCGGTCAATATAGCACCCGGTAAAAACATGCATGCGGCTAAAGCCATCTATATGCGTATAGGCGATGCACTCTCCGGACTAGATGACTACAAGGCGTACATAGATGACAAGTGGCAGCTGATGGAGATGGATGGCAAAAGCGCTACGCTCAAAATGCTCCTGCCACGTGACCTGGCCCCTGGCGAACATGTTTTCCGTTTGGCTGTTTCGGATGAGCGTGGAAATAAGGCAGAGTATACTGCCAGGTTTATATATTGAATCTCACTTTAAGTACGCACTACTATATGACATCTCTCGTACCGGGCCGCAAAGCCCCTGCTATCAATGCCCTGGACCAGAATGGTGAAAAGATCACACTGGCTCAGTATAAAGGCAAAAAGGTGATCCTCTATTTCTATCCCGCAGATGATACACCCACCTGCACCAAAGAGGCCTGCAACTTCCGTGATAACTTTGCGCTGCTGCGCAAAAAAGGCTATGAGGTGATAGGCGTCAGCATGGATCCGGCCAAAAAGCATCAGAAGTTTATCACTAAATACGACCTCCCCTTCCCGCTCATAGCAGACGAAGACCGCAAGGTGATAGACAGCTATGACGTCTGGCACCTCAAGAAATTCATGGGGAGGGAATACATGGGTATCGTCCGCACTACATTTGTGATCGATGAGAAGGGTATCATAGAGCGCGTGATAGAAAAAGTAGATAGCGCCAATGCTACAGCGCAAATATTAACACCGGAGTAGTGACAATTCACTATTTTTAGAGGGTAATCCCGGTTTTAATGAACAGAAATTTTACGATCGTTTTCTCAGCGGCTACAGCCATGGCGCTGGTATTGCTCATCAGTACCCGCCTGGTGTCCAACAGTGCACAGCCGCCTTCTCCTTTTACTGGCTCCAGCTCTTTCTCCTACGGCATAGCAGGTGACCCCGGCCAGACCACCTGCAATCACTGCCACACAGGCACTACGCGGGTAGACCCGGCTAAGTTTACACTGAAGCTATCTCCTGACTCGGCCGGACTAGTAGGCACGGCCAATGTAGTGTCCGGTGCGACCCAATATATCCCTGACTCTGTAGAGTGGGTGTCTATAGAGCTGAATGGTACTAATGGCAGCACGCCTAAATTTGGATTTCAGGTCACAGCGCTGGACTCTGCCAATAATATGGCCGGATCCTTTGCACTGGTCAATACACAGAAGACAGTGTCAGGTACCAGTGTCACTACCGGCAGGCAGTATGTAGGGCACCGCCAGGCAGATGGCACGACAAAGGCCTGGTCGTTTAAGTGGAGGACGCCGCATACCGGCGCCGTCACTTTCTACTATACCTGCAATATGGCAAATGGCGATGGAGATGACCTGACGCCGGGAGATTCCGTCTATGCCGCTACCAGTACGATAGCTGCCGGACCCGGGCCTAATGGTATAGCTGACCTCACAGATATCTCTGCTATCACGGCCTACCCGCTTCCTTTTACGCACAGCCTGACACTGCGTATGACCCTGGATAAGAGTGCGGACCTGTCTCTGACGCTGGTATCTGCCAGCGGTACTGTAGTCAAGGCGCTTTATAGCGGATGTTCGAGCGCAGGTACGTTTGAAAGATCCTTTGGCCTGAGTGATGTAGCTGCAGGACTATACCTGATAAAAGTCACCTCTGGAGGTAAGGAAAAGGTGATCAGGACAATTAAACTTTAACAGTTTCAATTGTCTAATTTCCATAGTATTGTAAATGAGCTCACCGAAAAGGGAACCTGTTTTGGGAAGTTCACACGTTATTTGCTGTCTAAACACAATCTGTTGTAATGAAGAAAATATGGGTGGTTCTTTCTCTGGTGGTCATGGCCACATTCTGGTACTCCTGCACGAAGGATACAGCTCCATCTGCTACCGGCAATACCGGGGTATGCGACTCTACTAAGGTCTACTTTACCAAGAATATACTACCTATCATAAATGATCAATGCGGAACCACGGCCTGTCACGCCACGGGATCCAGCAATAGTGATCTGACCAGCTATGTCGTGTCCAAAGGCGACATAGACAATATCCTCTGTCGTATATGGGCACCCGGCACCACTCACTGCGGCGCACGTATGCCTCAGGGCCAGCTGCCGCTATCCGACTCTGTCAAGGCCATATTTGTGCAATGGAAGGCTGACGGACTCAATGATTGTAAGTAGTTTATAGCCGATTGGCCTGCTATTTGGATATGACAGATCAGACTAAAAACATAAAAATGAAAAGCATCCTCACTGCACTCACGCTGGTACTATGCCTGTCACTCTCCGCTCAGGAGTATGTAGACAAGAAAGGCACTGTGCACTTTCTCTCAGAAGCGACTATCGAGAATATAGAAGCCACCACTCACTCTGCCGGCTCTGCTATCAATACCGGTAGTAAACGCGTAGTAGCCAAAATACCGATCACCAGTTTTAAGTTTAAGGATAAGCTGATGGAAGAGCACTTTAATGAAAACTATCTGGAGAGCGACAAGTATCCGTATGGAGTGCTGAATGGTGTGATAGCCGAGAGCATAGACCTCACCAAAGACGGCGTGTACGATGTGACTGTGAAAGGTACTTTTGAGATACACGGCGTGAAGCATGAGCAGGAGGTGAAAGGTAAACTGACGGTAAAGAATGGCGCACCCGCCAATGCTACTGCCGCTTTTGCTATCAAGCTGTCTGACTACAAGATCAAAATACCATCTCTGCTCGGTGCCAATATCTCTGAAGGTGTCAATGTAGATGTGAACTTCAATTACGAGAAATTTGAAAAGAAGTAAGCCACGGCCTACTTCTTTCTATTCGATAAAACATAGTTATAAATGAAGAATCTTTACTTCGTCCTGGCTCTACTCTTTACTGTTTCTGCTGTGAGGGCACAGGACTCTACTGCGTCTGTGCTGGATGATATCATGAGTGCCAGCGCGCCAAAGCACACGAATGTGGCCTATACATTCAAGAGTACGCATGTCATCTGCGGCCAGTCTATAGAGATGACCAAGAAGAATGCGCTTGACTTTCGCGTGGTGCACCGCTTTGGCAATATAGCTGACAAGAATGCCGGCCATTCATTGGCTGGTTTCTATGCCATCTCTGATGTGCTTTTCTCTTTCGACTATGGTGTCACAGAGGACCTCTCTGTCGGTACAGAGTTTGCCAAAGCTGCAGGGCCTATGCAGGAGCTCTACAACCTGCACCTCAAATATCGTGTGCTGAAGCAGACCAGCGACTTTCATATCCCATTTACCATCACCCTGTACGGCAATGCGGCCGTGTCTGGTATGAAGAATGACCCTTTCACAGGCAATAAGTGGAAGTATAGCTTGACTGATACCACTACAGGTGTGACTACTACCTATGGCTCCCCTATGCACCGCTTCTCCTATGTGGTGCAGGCACTGATCGCCTGCAAGGCTACAGACTGGCTCTCCGTGCAGCTGTCTCCTACCTTCGTCTGGAGAAACTATGTAGGACCTGGCTCCTATACGGGCCTGGGCGCAGACAAGAATGGCATGTTCTTCCTTGGTCTCTCGGCCAGGGCCAAGATGACCAAGCGCCAGGCCATCGTGTTTGAGTACTTCCTCCCAATCACCCGCACTGGTGCTACATACAGGGAGTACTTCCCTATGCTGAAGGGGCACTTTAATGCAGGCTACTTTCCATGCCTCAATCTGGGGTATGAAGTCGAGACAGGCGGTCACGTCTTCACTATCACCCTGACCAATACTCAGGGCCTGATGGAGAATGACTACCTGCCGTACACCAGTGCTACGTGGGCCAAGGGCGGCTTCCGTCTGGGCTTTACCATCTCCCGTATCTTCCAGTTTGGCGATCGCAATATCAACCCATGGACTGGCAAGGCTCCTAAAGCTAAGAAAAAGAAGGGGGAGACAGTCCCGAACTAAGGGGTAAGAATCACTGATATTCTATACTAAAAGGCGGCCAACAAGCCGCCTTTTTCGTGCCTCGGAGGTAAGTTTTTCGACTGTATGAGGAGTTGATCATCTCATAAGACATGACCGAAAGACAAGTTTGTCTAATTTATTGGACCTAAGTTTTTCGACTAAGAGGAGATATTAATCCTTTTGTTATCTTTTAGTTATGTATTTATAAATTCAATACTGACAAGAATCAGGAAATATTTTCCTTCATCTTGTTTGGATTGAATCTAAATAAGATTTTATTTGCGCTTAATTAGAATCATTCCAAATAAGCGCATGAAAAGACTCCTTACACTTTGTTTCCTTTTGACCGCTACTGGGCTCTTGGCCCAGCAGAGTGGAGGCACTAAGGAGGACTCGCTTCAGTCAGGGTTCAAGGCATTTCTGAAAGGTACGACTATCGGTGGCTATGGCAATATCTTCTATCAGCGCGATTTTAACAGAAAGTACTCTGAGGCCAATCTGGAGCGCTTTGTACTATTCGTGGGCCACCGGTTCAGCAAGAATATCTCCTTCTTTAGTGAGCTTGAGGTGGAGAATGCTGTAGTGGATGGTACTGGTGCACGAGGCGGCGAGCTGGCGCTGGAGCAGGCCAATCTGAAATTTGATGTCAATGCGCATCACTACTTTCTGGTAGGCCTCTTCCTGCCACGTATAGGTACATTGAATGAAAACCACCTGCCAAACAGTTTTAATGGTAATGAGAGAAACAGGGTAGAGACCTTTATCATCCCATCTACCTGGCGGGAGATAGGTATCGGCTATTATGGATCGATGAAGCGATTTCCACTGTCATGGTCTATCGGCCTGGTCAATGGCCTGAATGCCTCCGGCTTCCAGCATGGCACGGGAATCAGAGAGGGTATGGCGGAGGGGCGCTTTGCATCTTTCAATAACATGGCAGTCACAGCAGCACTGCTCATCAACAAGGGAGGCCTTCGTGCGCAGATCAGTGGCTACTATGGCGGCTCGGTGGGCGCTGCACCGCGCCAGGCAGACAGCCTGCAGCTGACATCAGGCATGTTTGGCTCGCCGGTGATCATGGGTGAGGCCGATGTACAATACAGGATACGCGGGTTCAATGCCAAGGTACTCGGCGTAGTAGTGAGCATGCCTGAGGCGGCCGCTATCAATCGCGCCTTTGCCAATAACACACCGTCTATGGAGTATGGTGCCTACGCCGAGGTAGGATATGATGTACTCACGGAGATTAGAAAGGCCGACGGCCATCAGCTTATCGCCTTTGTGCGCTATGAGCGGCTGAATATGAATGCAGCCATCCCTGCCAATGGAGTGACAGACGGCACAGTAGATCAGCAGCACATAGTGACAGGCCTGAGCTACCTGCCTATCCGCAACGTGATCATCAAGGCTGACGTAAGGTTTCAGCATACAGGCGCCCAGAATCCCGCGCTTGTATTCAATCCCAGCCCTGCAGCCCTCCCTTATCAGCAGAATAACATATTTCTAAACCTCGGCGTAGGATATAGCTTCTAAATCATGGAAAGAAAAGAATTTCTAAAAAAGACATGCAAGGCCTGCATCAGTATCGGTGCCGGCTGGATGCTCACAGAGCTGGCGGCATGCTCGCACACACCCATCTACAAAACAGAAGTGAAAGACCACAAGGCGGCGATACCGCTCACTATGTTTGGTGCGTCTGATGTGTTGATCACATCTATCAAAGGCCTGGAGTATGATGTGGCTATACGCAAAGAAAAGGACAACAGCTACTCCGCCCTGCTGCTGAAGTGTACCCACTTTGACAATCCGCTCACAGCCACCGGCACGGGCTATACCTGCTCCCTACACGGCAGCATGTTTGACCGCGAGGGCCATGTGACGCAGGGACCTGCAGAGTATAACCTCAAACACTATGCTACCACTGTGAACGCGACCGACCTGATCATTCATTTTGACTAACATAAAAAAGCGTACAACATGACAACAAATCCGACCGAACACTCATTTGTAGCGATCAACTACATAGACTGCGACGACAGCTACAAACCGCGTTTTGAAGAGCTTTTCTCTACACGCGCACATCACATAGATACGATGCCGGGCTTTCGCAGCATGGAGGTGCTGAAGCCTGCAGATGGCAGCTCCTTTCTGATCGTGAGCTACTGGGACTCTGAGGCTTCGTTCAAGGCCTGGACAGGATCAGAAGCATTCCGCGAGGGACACAAGAGAGGATTCGAAGATATAGCCAAAGCCAGGCAAGAGGGCAAAGAGCCACCTATGAGGTCTTCTTTCAAAACATATTCTGTACTGGCCAGATGATGCCGGCAGATACCCCGTCTGAAGCAAAGAAAGGCAAGTGGATGAGCTGGCTGAAAAAGTCAGGCATCGCTGTCTTTCTTTTCTTTCTGCTGAAGGGCCTGGCCTGGCTGGCGCTGGGCGCAGCTGTATGGATGGGCGTGATAGCTAAAGACTAAGACCATGGTAAAAAGCCAGACCACATATCCTATAGAAGTGCTGCGCAAGAGCAAGGCTGCGCTGGAGGCTAACATACGCGGCGTGCCCGGTATGATGGTGAGCCCGGAGGCCATACTGCACTACCAGCGCCAGATACGAGAGCTGAGCAGAGCTATAGAATACCTGGAGCTGATGGAGGCAAACAGGAAACGTAAAAGAGAAATGGCGCTGTCAAAGTAAAAACCAGACTGCCACATCTGCGATCAGGATACACAATGCTATAGTCAGTATAGCTATGATGACCCAGAAGAAAGGATCATCAGGATCGCGGCTGAAATAAGAAGAGATACGGCGCTGCATCGTATCAAATTTACGCGCGCAGCAGGCCCCTCAGTCTGCGAAAAGTATAAATGAGAAGACTTATGACACTGTGATGACAATGAACGAAACCATACAACTGAGATAAACATGAAAAAACTCCCGATCGTGCTCCTCTCTGTAGTGCTGCTCACCGCAGGCTGCAGAAAACCCCAGACCACTACCACCATCACCAGTGATATACCACCGGTGACTACAGAGGGCAGCGTAGCTACTACTGAAAATGTGCTGCGCGACTTTGCCGATGTGCTGGTCAATCCAAACTACCGAGACCTACAGGCCAATGCACTGCTGCTCCAGCAGTCGGTGACCACACTCGGTGCGTCTCGTACCGATGCTAATCTCTCTGCTGCTCAGAATGCCTGGCGCCTGACCCGCGCGCCCTGGGAAAACTGTGAAGCATACCTCTTCGGCCCGGTAGAGGACCAGAGCTATGACCCTACTATGGATACCTGGCCGCTGGACCGTACGCAGCTGGACTCACTGCTGGCCAGCAGCAATAACCTGACCCTGGCAGATATAGACGCCCTGCCAGATGCCCTGAAGGGATTTCATGCGGTGGAGTATATGCTATTTGGCCTGGGAGGTCAGCAGCGTGCCGATAGTATATCTGCGCGTGACATGGCCTACATGACATCGCTGACACAGAGCATAGCTAATACAACGACTACCCTGCGCAATAGCTGGGATACCACACAGCCGGGCAACTATACTGTGGCTATCAAGAAAGCCGGAGCAGGCAGCACCATATATACCAACCGCAAGGCCGCTATACAAGCCATAGTGACTGCTATGGCAAACATCTGTAGCGAAGTAGGCACTGGCAAAATGGAAGAGCCTTTGGGTCAGAACGGCCATGCAGACTCTACACTGGATGAGTCCAGCTTCTCCCACAACTCTACTACCGACTTTACTAATAACATCAAAGGCATTAAAAATGTCTACTTCTGCACCTACAATGGTGTAGCCGGCCATAGCCTGCATGACCTGGTAGCTGCCAGCAATAAGTCTCTGGACAATCAGATCACCAACGCCATCTACGATGCGGTGGGCTCATTTAATACCATCAGCAGCCACTACGAGATAGCTATCTATACGCAGCGCACGCAGATACAAGCCGTACAGGCTAAACTGGCCACCCTCCAGACGCTACTGGAAGATGACCTCAATAACTGGGTGATACAGAATATACACGACTAAAAAGTAACAGCAGGGTGAAGATGCTTCAGAAATATAAAAGCAGGACAGCACTGGTCACAGCCTCGTTTGCTGTGCTCCTATTGCTGACCATGTGCCGCAAGCCGGATGCATTTCCAAGCTCCGGCTATGACGAGCGCCTGAGTGGCGGGGTCAATACTGTGTTTGACGCCACGTCTCATGCCTTCAGCAATCCATACCCCGGGCTGGATGCAGCTGAGACCGCCCTGCATGATCTGGGGGATAGCAAGTTTGAAGCAACATTTGTCACCGCGCCTGCACCTGTCAATAGCGGTCTCGGCCCGCTATATAACAATGTATCCTGCGCCTCCTGCCATCATAATGATGCCAACGGAGAGCCGACTGCCGGTGGGCCGAAATCAGCACTGCTGATCAGAGTCAGTATGCCGGGCCAGGATGAGCATGGCGGACCGGTGCCGGTGCCCGGTTTCGGCCTGCAGATAGAGGACAAAGCCCCGATAGGTAAGCAGCCGGAGGCTACAGTGGATATCACGTATAACTACCAGACCTATTCTTTTCCTGACGGAGAGACTTATGAACTGAGAAAACCCATTTTCACCCTGACCAATACCTATACCGGCCTGCCCGGAGGCTACCTGATGTCGCCACGGGTGCCACTACCCGTCATGGGCCTCGGTATGCTGGAGGCAGTATCTGAGAATGATATCCTGGCCAATGCCGACCCGGACGACAAGGACCAGGATGGCATCAGCGGCCGGGCCAACTATGTGTGGGACCCTGATACTAAATCTACCAGACTAGGCCGCTTTGGCTGGAAGGCTAATGTACCCAGCATACTGGCTCAGGTAGCAGGAGCGCTGAGCAATGATATAGGGATCACCAGCAGACTGGCACCCATAGAGACCAGCTACGGCCAGCCACAGGATGATGGCCTGAAAGATGACCCCGAGATGCCCGATAGTGTGCTGAATGCTATCGACTTCTACATACATACCCTGTCTGTACCTGCCCGGCGTGATGTGACAGATCCGCAGGTAGTGCGTGGCAAAACCCTCTTTAAAGCAGCTACATGTAGCCGCTGCCACCTCGAGACGCTGAGCACTGCTACGGACGTGGCCTTCCCGGCTATATCTAACCAGCGCATACATCCCTACACTGATATGCTGCTACATGATATGGGTGGCAGCCTGGAGGACGGCCGACCGGACTACCTGGCCTCCGGGGCCGAGTGGCGTACACCACCCCTCTGGGGCGTAGGCCTGTATGAGCGTGTAGCCTCACCAGCACACTATATGAATGATGGCCGGGCGCGCACACTGATGGAGGCTATCATGTGGCATGGCGGCGAAGCAGCTGGCGCCAAGGCCTATGTGACCCGCCTGAGCAAGACAGACCGCGATGCCCTGATCGCTTTTCTCAAGTCTCTCTGAAAGCTAAAATGTGGAAAGCCAGGGCCGTATCTACAGCCTATGGTGAATAGGGGATAATGGATCTACCGAAACATTTCGATGGATCAAAATCAGAAAAAGCGGTCTGACCTAGATGATAATGGTCAGTTAACAAATCGCTGGCAGCGAAATTAACAGCTGCACCTCACTGATTGTTACTGGATTGTGCACTTCTTTTCGCTGAATTTTCGGCGCGGCTTCACCTTTTCTTAACACATCTTACAGATATTTGCTACCTAATCCCTACTTAATATGAAGCAATTATCTCCACGTTTACTTTTTGCAGTATTGTTTTTGGCCTGTACCCAGTACCTGAGTGCACAGACGCTCCTGGCGGGTTGGGACTTTCAGACTACGTCTGGCGGCGGCACAGCCTCTGCAGCAGCACCTAGCGCACCCTCTACATATGTGGCCAATGTCGGATCTGGCACCATCTACCTGAATGGTACCAATGGAGCCAGCACATGGATCACAGCCACCTCGGGCAATGAGGTAACAGCCTTTGGTGGCTCCAGCCTGAATGTCGGCACAGGTATGAGTAACACAACCGCTTCCCCTTCCTGCCTGGCACTGCTGGGTGGTACCACTACCTCGGCGAATGGTAAGAGGATCGTCTTCAAATTTAATATGACTGGCTATAAGGATCTGGTAGTCTCCTATGCCACTCAGGGCACCAGTACTGGATTTACCACACAGACGTGGGAGTATAGTACAGATGGGACTAACTGGAATGCTGTGCAGGCAGTGAGCTCTATCCCTACTTCTTTTGCTGTAAAGACATTAAGCACTATCACAGGCCTGGACAATATAGCGACGGCTTATCTGCGTTTCACCGGCACGGGCGCTACGGGCGCTGCCGGCAATAACCGCCTGGATAATATCCAGCTCAATGCTACCGCTCTGCCTTCTACCTATCTGAGCGCCACCGCGCTACATGCCTTTGGTACTACTAACTGTATCAACAATACCTTTGGACCGGACTCCTTTACGATCACAGGTGTGGGTCTCACTACTGCCAATGTGACTGTAGCTTCTCTATCAGGATTTACTTATGCTACGTCATATGCGGGTCCTTACTCTTCTTCTCTGTCACTCACACAGCCAGGTGGTGCCTATACTCAAAAGGTATATGTGCAATTCTCTCCTACTGCCGTACAATCATATAATGGCAACATAGCAGTAGGTGGCGGCGGTGCTACCTCTATCAACGTAGCTGCTACCGGCTCCGCCATCAATACTGCTCCTACGCTGACCACTGGTGGTGCGAGCACTATCACTACATCATCTGCGATCGATACGGGATTTGTGGCCGCAAACGGATGTAGCCCTTTCACCGGCTATGGTATAGAGTATAGCACGACAGCAGGCTTTACCACTGGTACAGGCACACAGGTGAGCAGCAGCAACCTGAGCGGAGGTATGTTCACCTCCAGCCTAACAGGCCTCTCCTCTGGTACCACCTATTACTATCATGCCTATGTGACCACAGCATACGGCACTTATTATGGTGCAGAGAAATCCTTCCTGACCACCTCTCCATCTCCGATACTGGCCTCCAGCACGCTCAGCTCTTTTGGCAATGTGTGCACAGGCAGCACCGGCGGACCTAATAGCTTTAACATCACAGGTGTGAGCCTGACTACTGCAGATATCACTGTAGGTCCTCTCACAGGATATACTTTCAGCACTACCTCTGGGGGTACGTATACAGCCAGCCTGACCATCACACAGCCGGGCGGTGTATTCAGCCAGGCGGTATATGTGAAGTTCTCCCCTACACTGGTGCAATCCTATGCAGGTACTATACCTGTGAGCGGTGGCGGCTCTGCCCTGCCTGCAGATGTAGCTGCGGATGGTACAGGTGTAGCACCTCCGGCGCAGCCGTCTGCCATCACCGGACCTGCAGCTCCGTGTAAATCTACTAGCGGTATCAACTATAGCGTGACCAGCGTATCAGGAGTGACCTATACCTGGGCCCTGCCATCAGGCTGGACACAGACCGCAGGTAGCAATACCAACTCGATCACTGTGACCTCCGGCACTGCCAGCGGTACTATCTCTGTGACGCCTAATAACGGCTACTGCAATGGTACTCCATCTACGCTTGCAGTAGCTCCTGTCACTACACCGTCTCAGCCATCTGTGATCAGCGGCAGCCCTAGCGTATGTACAGGTGCTACCGGCGTGACCTACTCAGTGACCAACGTAGCAGGCATCACCTATATCTGGAACCTGCCATCCGGCTGGACACAGACAGCAGGTGGTAGCAGTAACTCTATCACGGTAAGCGCAGGCTCTGTGGGCGGTACTATCTCTGTGACACCTACTAATGGCAACTGCTCTGGTACGCCGCGTACACTAGCTGTATCTGTAGATCCACTGCCTACGGTGACTGCCAGCAATAGCGGCCCGGTATGCCAGGACAGCACCTATACGCTGACCGCAAATGGTTCTAACTTCATGACCTATCAGTGGAGCAATGGCACGGCATCATCTGGCCTGATCTATCAGCAGAACTTCAACAATCTGCCGTCATCAGGCACCTCTGTGACCTGGGTAGACAACTCAACCATTCCAGGCTGGTATGCTAACAGCAGCAATCTCTCCAGCAATGGCCTCGTGCTGGGCACAGGATCGAGCAATGCTGGTAACCTGTATAATTTTGGTGGCACATCAGCATCTGACCGCGCGCTGGGGTCACTCGGCTCCAGTGGCACAGGCACTCTGAACTATGGCCTGCACCTGACCAATACGACTGGCGCTACCATAGACAGAATCTTCGTACAGTATACAGGTGAGCAATGGAGAGATGGCGGCTCAGGAGCTGTAGCCAACTCCCTGACATTCTCATATAGCACATCTGCTGCCGCTATAAACTCAGGTTCTTATACCAACATAACTGCTCTGGACTATACGAGCACAGTAGCCAGCGGCACAGGCTCCGGCAATGCGCTGAACGGCAATGCCAATCAAACTGTAGTAACGAGCACTGTCTCCCTCGGCACACCATTGGCTAATGGTGGTAGCATATGGCTGCGCTGGAGCGATATCAATGATAGTGGAAATGATATGGGTATCGGCCTGGATGACGTGACAGTGATCCTCTACAGCAGCGCCGGCACCCTGCTGGCTACGCCATCTGCTACTGTGAGTACACCGACCTTTGCTGCCTCTGGCGAGCTGAGCAACGCTGTATATAGCGTACCAGCTGCATCTGCATCAGGCACCTATACACTGACTGTGGCCAATCCATCCGGATGTACCACCACCACCACCACCAGCCTGTCCGTGTCACAGCATGCTACGGCTGTAGCTAATGCATCTGGCAATGCAAGCATAGTAAACACTGCTACATACACACTCAGCGGCTCTGCCAGCAATTATAGCAGCTATACCTGGTCTGCTACTGGCGGCACAGGCTCACTGACTGGTACCAATACATTGACTCCTACCTACCACCCGGGTGCCGGAGAGGTCAGTACTGTGACCATAACTCTGACTGCAAGTCCGCTCTCTCCGTGTACCGGCGATGTGGTAGATAGCATGGTACTCACCATCACCCCTGCAGGTAATGTGTGGATAGGAAATACATCTAACTGGTTCACCGCATCTAACTGGTCTGGCGGCACCGTGCCTAATACCTGCTCTGCAGCAGCTGTAGTGGCTCCTGTAGGTGGCGGGCATGTATATCCGGTGCTGACAGCATCAGCTCAGGTAGGCAATATATCAGTCTACTCCGGCGCACAGATCACTGTGAATAGCGGACAGTCACTGAGCGTATGTGGCAGCTGGACCGGTGGCACTACTACGCCTGCTACGATAGCCGGCGCAGGTAGCGTAGTGCTGAATGGTACTACAGCTCAAACCGTAAGTGGTAATACAACTCTGAATACACTGACTGTAAATAAAACGGCTGGTACTACCACCGTTAATGGGACCGTCACTGTCAACACTGCGATCGTGCTGACCCGCGGCAGCGTATCTGCTGCTCCTGCCAGCGTAGTGACGCTGAAGTCTAGCGCAGGTGGTACTGCTTATCTTGACAACTTCACCAGCGGTACTGCGGGTGCATGGTCTGGCAATCTGACTGTAGAGCGCTACGTGCCAAATGCAACTATCGGCTATCGCGATATCAGCTCACCTGTGAGCAATGCCAAGGTCTCTGATTGGGCCGCCGACTTCACTGTGAATGGTGCTAATGGCGTGAACTGCTGGTATGCTTATACACCATATCCTACGCTGCAGTACTATAGCGAGTCTACCAATACTCCTACTACAGACTACTATGGTGGTTTCATCAGCTCTACTGCGGGTACTAACCCTCTGACGCCTATGAAGGGATACGCGGCGCGCCTCTACAGTGCGCCACTGACCATCACTACTACAGGTACACCGGGCACGGGTGCTGTAGCTACCACTATAACTAAAACGACTACCAGCAATCCTGCTGCTGATGGCTGGAACCTGATAGGCAATCCATATCCATCTCCTATATCATGGAATGCTGTGAAAGCGCTGAATGCAGGCAAGACAGATGGCTCTGCCTACCTCTTCCAGGCTACAGGTGAGTATACCGGCAACTGGGCTACATGGAATGGTACAGTAGGTACCAATGGTGCCACGGATCAGATCAGTTCTACTCAAGGTTTCATGGTGCTCGCTACTGCTACCAATACTCTATCAGTAAACAATACTGTGCGTGTAGCCGCTACAGCCTCTCCATTCTTCAAGACTGCAGGCGGTGCGCAGCCTGATGAGATACGCCTGACACTGGCCGGTGCCGGCAACTCTGACGAGATCGTATCATATTCAGACCCCAACACTACTACCGGGTATGACGCAGGCTATGATGCAGCCAAGATCGCAGCAGGTAGCTCAGTATACATGAGCTTTGATATGCCTGCACGTGAACTGGCCATCAACGTAATGGACCAGGTCACAGAAGCCACCGTACTGCCACTCAAGGTAGCAGCTACGGATGCAGGAGATTATATCCTGACCGCTACTACGCTCAATACTGAGGGTCTTACAGCTTACCTCAAGGATGCTCAAACAGGCACCCTAACAGATCTGAGCAAAACGGCTCCGGTACTGCATCTGGCTGGTGGCCAATACTATACGGGCAGGTTCAGCATAGTGTTCAAGAAATCAGGCAGCACAACAGCTACTGGTGTAGAAAATGTAACCCATGAGGATCAGGCTCGTATATATGCCTACCAAAACAAAGTCTATATTGTGCGCTCAAGCAGCGATGCAGCAGACGTAGAGATCACTAACCTGCTGGGCCAGACTGTAGCGCAGCTGAAGAGTAACGCGGAGAAGACCGAATTTGAAATGCCTGCTACCGAGCCATGGTACGCTATAGTGAAGCTGAATGAAAATGGCAAGGTAACGGTACAAAAGGTGCTGATCAGCGGCAAATAATAACGTAAAAGGAAAATATAAATATGAAAAGCAAGATGCTCAAGACCTGGATTGTAGTGATGATGATCGGCGCTACAGGTACGATCTTTGGCCAGCCGCCGGGAGGTGGTGGCGGATCGGGCTCAGGTGGACCACCACCATCTACGACCGGCGCTCCGGTAGACGGAGGAGCTATCATGCTGCTGATGAGTGTGGCTGGCTACGCCTACACATCTCTCAAACCACGGAAGCGGTAATATATTTGACAATTTGGTACAAGGCGCATCACATGATGCGCCTTTTTTATTGTTTTTAAATTTGGCAAATGAACAGACCTCTTTCGCTCACTATCCGGATCTATCTCTCATGGGCTATCTACCTACCGGTAATAGGTATTAGTTTCATCATAGCCTGGCTGGACAGGAAGCTGAGATTTCCGCTCGACTTTCCGCGAGATGTGGAGCAACTGCAGCAGCGAAAGGAATGGCTGATAGCCGAGCTGAAAAACAAAGATGTACTGCCGGCTGGTGCGCAGGTGGAAGCCTGCGAGGTGACACCCATGGATCAGGCCATCATATTCCGGTCCAATGCGGCCATCGTGACCATCACTTATGTACTGAGCGGTCAAAACCACACCCTAAAGTGCTTCGCCAAATTTGCTCCGGTGATGGGCACGATTTGGAACAAGACCATCTTTAACCTTCAGCTCAATCATATCAAGGAGGGATGGTTCAATGAATATTTTGTGAATCAGGATGGCATACCGGCCCCACGTGTATTTATCTCAAAAGTATCCTTTATCACTGGCAATCTATGCCTGGTCACAGAGCTGATGACAGGTGATACAGAGTACCGTGAGTGCGCCTACGAGAGTTTCCCTCAGGAGCATCTGGACCTGGCGCTGGATGGCCTCGCTACGCTCCATGCCAGGTACTGGGGCGATACATCTGACCGCATGAAGCGTGTGATGCCGATAGATGATATGGCTGTGCATCTCTTTGACTCTATGGTAGCTGGTAGCTGGAGCATACCTGCGCGCAAAGTGCTGGTGAAAAGCTGGACGCTGATGAACCAGCCGCAGACCGTGCTACATGGTGACTCCAGGATAGGCAATATGATGTTTCCCATCGCTGAGGAGGGGCGCTATGTGATGATAGACTGGCAGGCTACACGCAGGGGCCGTGGGGCTTTTGATCTCGCCTATTTTCTGATACTGAGCTTGATATCCAGCCATCGCAGGGCCGTAGAGGAGCAGTCAAAAGATCAATACTATGCCCTGCTGGTAAGCAAAGGTGTGAAGGGATATAGCAGGACAGATTTTGAGGAAGACTACCGCCATGCATGCCTATGTGTACTCGTACTGCTCTCTCTGCCTATGCTGAGCGGGGAGGTGAGTGTAGAGGGTTTTGCGGCGCTGATCTTTGTATATGGTATGGGCGTGTGGCGTGAGCGTATGCGCATACGTTTTGAAGACTTTGACTACGCCTGGATGGCTGCAAAATATGGTCTGACAGAGCAGCAGGCCCGCGCAGCAGTGGCCGAAATGCTCAGTGTGATACAAGCACGTCTGGATGGCATATCTGCCGGCACAGGTGTCAAGGAATCATTCGTAGATATCCTGCAGCAACATAATGTGCGGCATGACTACGAGGTCTGACCTTGCGGATCAGTTCCTCCTATTGCCCAGCAGCCTGAGGATGTAAAGGAAGAGATTGATGAAGTCAAGATAGAGGCTCAGTGCACCGATCAGTGCACCCTTCTGCATACCATCCGCATCGGCAAATCCCTGCGCCCCAAATTCTTTTATCTTCTGGGTGTCATATGCGGTCAGCGCTACGAAGATCAGTATGCCTACGTAGGTACAGATCCAGTAGAATATAGAATTCTGCCAGAAGATATTGACCACAGATGCGATGATCAGACCTAAGAGCGCCATCAGAAGCAGATTGCCCCAGCTGGTCAGGTCGCGCTTGGTAGTATGGCCGTACACGCTCATCACTGCAAATGTACCTGCTGTGACAAAAAAGGTGGTACCGATAGAGCTGGCTGTATAGCGCAGGAAAATGACCGACAGAGTCAAGCCATTCATGATAGAGTAGAGTATGAAGAGGCCGGTAGCAGTAGTAGCGGACAGTCTATTGATAGCTGCAGAGATCACCCACACCAGGGCTATCTCACCCAGCAGCAGGCCGTAGAAGACGCCCCTATTGCCCACTATACTCTCGAGCATGGCATCTGAGCTGGCCACATAGGCGGCTACTGCACCAGTGATGAGCAGCGCCAGGGACATCCATGAGTATACTTTGCTGATAAATGTAGACTGTGCGAGCTTGAGTCCGGCAGCATCATATGAGGTCGTATTCATTTGTTTTGGTTTTTGCCAAAGGTACGCAAATTAGTGGTGTCGTAAAGCTGCTCCGACTCCGGCATCGCTTTGTGCAGAAAGTGTGTAATGATAAAAGCTCTCTGCTCAGGCGCTATATCATGAAGCTCCAGCGGGTCTGTGACGATGTCATAGAGCTCCTCCCTCCAGGGGGCTGTGGAGTAAATGTATTTATAGAGGTGCCGGCCACCGGCCTCAGGACTGTATAGTATCATGTATTTAGCCCTGCCAGTCTCCAGCTGATCTTTGCCCGTCTCGTGAAAAGTGTATCTCGTAGTGTCCGGCAATAATAGTGACCGTCCCTGCCAGGTATATGGCGCGGGCAGGCCGAGCCTGTCCACTATGGTCGGTGCTATATCTATGTGATTGGCCAGGGACCTGTTTTGATAGACCTGCGTACTGTCATCTATGATGATGAGCGGTACAGCGGTCTGCGGGTCATAGAGCCAGTCTACATGGCCAGACACACCATGCTCACCCAGGCCCTGTCCGTGATCGGCAGTGATGACCACCATGCTGTTTTGCAGGTAGCCTTTGGCTCCCAGCATCTGCATGAGCTGGCGGATAATGTCATCTGCCTGCAGCACTTTATTGTCATACTCATTGATAGCCGTCTGGTCATTCATGCCCTGCGTGGTGAGGCTCTTCTTGTACGGGCGGAATGCAGCATAGCGATCCTGCAGTGCGCCGGTCTCGTGCGTAGACTGCAGATGGAGGTAAAAGAATGAGGCTGTACCACTGTTTGAAGGCACCTTGTCCAGCCCCTCTAAAAGTACGCGGTCATCTTTGAAATAATACCTGCGTGAGTCCTTGCCATCGAAATACATGGTGCAATCATCGGAGTAAAACTTAGCCATATTATACCACTCCTTGTGCGCACCGGATATGAAAGTGTAAGTATGATACCCCTGATCGTGCAGCAGGCCGATGATATTAAATCCATTGACCGCGCAGTCCTCCCACTCCCGCGAGAGCAGGATGCTGGTCACGCCGCAGAGTGTGCTGGCACAGGTAGAGTAGCAGCGATCTATACGCGCGGCGCGCCCACTATGCACCATGCTATCCAGATAGGGCGAGGTGTGCCGGCTGTAGCCGTAGGCAGAGAGGTGGTCTGCACGTAGCGCATCTACTATGATCAGTACCACATTTTTTTTTGCATGTGGGAGCTGCTGCTGCCGGTAGTCCTGCCGGACCTTTGCATCTATCCACCCGTCATAGATGCGCCGCTGGCTGAAGAGCGGATTGTCATGTATACCCCACATGTGGTCAAACACCATGACCATGAGTGGCTCTCCGCGCAGGTGCATGTAGCGCTTGGCCCGGAGCAGGAGCGGGCTGCAGATCAGAGTGATGGCCAGGAGGGAGATGACCACACGGCGCCGCTCCAGTATGCCAGACCATAGATCTGTCAGTGCATTGTGTATCTGCGTGGAGAAGACCTGGCAAGCCAATAGCGGAATGGTAATAAAAGCTGCGATGGCCAGCACACTTTCTGAATAGGAGAATGGGAGGGCATGCAGGAACCCATTAAGATCTTTGAAATAGGTAGCGAGGATCTTGACAGTAATGATATCGCCCCAATAATGTACGCTGCCAAAGATGAGCAGGTAAAAGAAAAGGACCTTCACAAGATACAGCCCGAGCAAGGTAGCAGAAGCATAGCGCGAGCCGATCAGGGATGCGAGTGCAGCGATGATGACCAGGGAGCCCGTATGTACGCCCACCATCAGCAGGCTGTGCAGTGGTACCAGCGTCCAGGATAGATGGTATACCTGCTGCCAGATCGATACCAGCAGAAATGATACAAGATAAAAGAAGACTAACAGCCTGTATTTCACTCCATCGAAGATAAGCAAAGGCACTCAGGTGGTGAGAAAGAGGCGGGTATCACAGATTACAGTATTTCATAAAGATTTGTTAAATAACCCAACGAAAACGGGCTTTGGCAATTGGTGAACTGCAAAAAGGCATTAGATTTGTTTAGATCATCACGCAATCAAATTCTTTAATAAAACAATCAAAGACAAAATGAAAAAGCTTATCCTGATGCTCGCTGCCGTAGGTACATTCGCCTTCGCTCACGCGCAAGAAGCCACTCCGGCTGCTGCTCCAGACCCAAATGCTCCTGAGATCAAATGGGAAACCAAGAACATAGACTACGGTAAAGTAGTAAAGGGCGACGAAAACAACGCCGTACGTTACTTCAAGTTTAAGAATACAGGCAAATCTCCACTGATCATCTCCAGCTGCCATGGCTCATGCGGCTGTACTGTGCCTCAGTGCCCTACAGAGGCTATCCTGCCTGGCAAGGATGGCTCTATCAAGGTACACTATGATATCAACCGTCTGGGCAACTTCACAAAGACTGTGACTGTAAGCTCTAACGCAAAGAACAACAACGAAGTACTCCAGATCAATGGCGTAGTAGAAGAGAAAGCAGGTGATGCAGCTGCCACACCAGCACCGACTACCACTCCAGCTCCGGCTCCTAAGAAGTAATAACACATCGTTATAATTTATAAAGGCGGGTCTCCTGATAGGGACCCGTCTTTGTTTTTAGTATTTTTGCAACGCCATGAGCACTACACTGACAGACATCCGCAAACTCTCCAAAGAGGATATCGCCGCCGCCTTTGTGGCTATGGGCGAGCCTAAGTTTCGCGGTGTGCAGGTATATGAGTGGCTATGGCAGAAGTCGGTACGCTCATTTGATGAGATGACCAACCTCTCCAAGCCACTGCGCGAAAAGCTCAAAGAAAAATACCTGCTGCGGGCAGTGAGTGAGCAGATCATGCAGCAGAGCAAAGATGGTACACTGAAGCTGGGTATGAAGCTCTTTGACGAGCGCATGATAGAGGGGGTGATGATACCTGATGGCGAGCGCAATACAGCCTGTGTATCCTCTCAGGTAGGCTGCTCGCTGAGTTGCACTTTCTGCGCTACCGGCATGCTGAAGCGTGAGCGCAACCTGGACTTTGGTGAGATCTATGACCAGGTAGTGATCATCAATCAGCGCGCTATAGAGACCACGGGCCGGCCGCTGACCAATATAGTCTATATGGGTATGGGCGAGCCGCTGCTAAACTATGATAACGTGATGCAGAGTATCCGCCTGATCACCTCTCCGGTCGGCCTGCATATGTCTCAGAAGCGTATCACCGTCTCAACCTCCGGTATCTGCCGTGGCATAGAGCGCCTGGCGGATGAGGGCATGAACTTCAACCTCGCGCTGTCACTCCACGCAGCTACTGACGAGAAGCGCGACCAGATCATGGATATCAACCGCTCCAATCCACTGCAGGAGCTGGTGAAGTCGCTTAACTATTTCCATGATAAGACCGGTAATAAGGTCACCTTTGAATATATCCTCTTTGACCGCTTCAATGACTCTATAGAAGATGCCGACCACCTGATAGAACTGACCAGGCAGGTCCCTGCATTCGTCAATCTGATAGAGTATAACAATGTAGAAGGTGTGACACTACGCCGCGCTAAGCCGGATAGAAGAGATGCCTTTGTAGCGCACCTGCGCGATAATGGTGTGAATGCCGCTGTGCGCCGCAGCCGGGGCAAGGATATAGACGCCGCCTGTGGCCAGCTGGCTAATAAGGAAGAGAAGGCGGCCTCCTAACTAAGACCTTCTCATAGGGGTAAATTAAATCCGCACGCTTTTTACTAAGTAACTGCTTAGCCATGGGATTTCTTCTTTTTTTTCCATTCAGTAGCAATTCGACCTCCTCATATGATATTTTATAAACAGACTGAACTTCATAAGCTGAGTCGAACAGTGCAACATAACAATAATCAAATGGGTGCTTGGAAAATGTCGAAACCCTGCCCGATTTAGATTTTTTAATATCCCCTTTCCCTTTTCTAATACATTTAATCTGTACGCGCTTACCCTCTTCATCTAAAGCATCATACCCCTCTTCTATTCTATTTTCATTGAGTTTTAAGTTGAACATTTTGCAAATAACCACTTCGCCTATTTCTCCTGTGATGCCCAACTCTCTTTTTCCATCAAAAAAATTCTCATAAGCAACCGCAAGCACTTTAATTGAATTAACTATTTCGTGTAGTGGTTCCATATTCTTTTACATTTCATAGCATCACACTTCTTTCAGTTCCTTCAGCGCGTTCATCGCGGCATTCTGCTCGGCCACTTTCTTGCTATAGCCTTCGCCTTTGGCTATCACTTTTCCATCTATTTCTAACGCCACTATAAAATAACTGCGGCGGTTACGGTTCTGCTCCTCTGTGGCTTTGAACTCTATGGTCTTGCCCTCGCGCTGGATGTAGTGGTACATCTTGCTCTTGAAGTCTACGTCTGTGACCTCCAGGTCATCTACATCTATCAGGTCTCGCAGTACGCGCTTGAAGACGAATTCCTTTGTCGGCCCAAATCCCGCATCCAGATACAGCGCACCGATCAGCGCCTCAAAAGTATTGCCACCTATATCCTTTGGCATACCGGTCATGATCTTTTTGTTGAGGTTGATCTTGTCTAGCAGGCCTAGCTTCTGTGCGGTTTCATTGAGCGTTTTGCGGTTTACGATCTTAGCCCGCAGTTCGGTGATGAAGCCTTCTTCCTTATAGGGGTATTTCTTGTATAGAAACTCAGCTACGAGCATATCCAGTACAGAATCTCCGAGCAGCTCGAGGCGTTCATTATTATCCCGGCTATCGCCGAAAAGCGAGCGGTGATTAAACACCTGCTGGTAAAGTTTAACATTGGATGGGGTGATGCCAGTAGCGGAGCGGACGTAACGGATCAGTTCTTTTTCAGAGGAAAAGACGAAATTATAAACCTGGCGCAACACGGACATAAGCACTCTATTGAGTCATCAGATACCAAAATAGCAAAACATAAACCAAGGGCAATGTTTTCTAATGTGGATATTAGAAATTTATGCCGTTTTTTCCAAAACGTTCCAAATAAAAATCCCGCTTTAGATGGTATAAAGCGGGATAGTATGCTGTGCAGTCGTATTTTATCAATTTACCTTGCGGCCTTTGGCTACGCGCTCGTCTTTCTGGTAGTTGGCTATCTTGCGGATATCTATGAGGAGGATGGCATCTGCACTCTCTGGAGATGTGTAGTACTTATTGCCAGCATAGGTTACCGTACCTATTTTACCTTTCCAGTCACTGGCCAGGAGTACATAAGAGTTGTAGCGGCTAGGATTAGAGCCAAAGCGGAGGTAATGGTCGTCGCCTTTCTCAAAGCTGACCTCAAACTTGCCATCATCATTTCTGACCAGCACGCCCGGTGTGCCGCTGCGGATGATGATCTCCTCTACTTTTTCACCATTTATGATCTTGATCTTGCCGTCTGCCACCTGCGTGCTGGTGCCGTCTGTCACCTTGTGCTGCAGCACGATAGGATCTGATACATAAAACTGGATGTGCTTCAGCTGATCGTCATTCAGATTGTATTTGGTCTTGACTGAGTCTGAGTAGGGTACCAGGTTTTTGCAGCTGCTCATGGTGAGCATGGCTACGGCTGCCATCAGGATATATTTCATTGTAGTCATTGTTTTTGTTTAAACGTGGCCAAGATGCTCTTATTTCTATAGGACAGGAAAATTTTAGGAGAGTTTAATACTCTGCATTATGCTATCCTGTTGCCATCCTTGTCGAACACCTGCACTCCATTATCCGGCGCAGATGGCTGAGTGGTGCTACGCACAAATCGTTCCAAGAGGCTGTTAAGAAATGATAATAATATACTGAAGAAGAAAGCCCACCACCAGCCATCAACCCTAAACCCTCCATTGGGTACCAGGTAGGCAGCCAGCTGTATCATGGCTGTATTGATGATCAGGATAAAGATGCCGAGGGTCAGGATGGTGACCGGCAGGGTGAAGAGGACGAGCAAAGGTTTCACGGAAGCATTGAGCAACGCCAGTACCAGTGCCACGATCACGGCATAGCCAAAGCTCTCTACATGTACACCGCCGGTGAGTATATATTTGGCTAATACGAACACCGAGATCGAATTGATAAATAGCTTGAGGATGAAGTTTTTCATGTCAATATGTGTATGCAAATCTTATGCTAAAGACGGAAAATATCTGATGAAATTGGATGACTGTTATTCATTATGCGTCTCATGGAGCTTCTCCAGATCGTCCTTTTGCAGCCAGATCAGGATGCCGCCGGTAATACAGATGCCGCCCAACACCGCATTGGCGTAGATGATATTGATACCCTGATGAAACAGTGGCAATGCAAATAGTCCTGTGAGCATGAGGCGCATCGCTACATTGATCACAAAGAAAACACTATTGGTGCGGCCTATCACTGAGTTTGGGATGTGGGAGAAAAGGAATGTGACCCGCAGCACACGAGCAGCGGCATTGCTAAAGCCGATCACAAAATAGCAGAGGTAGTACCAGGCCAGCACACTATTATACACATGTACAAAGTACATCATACCTGCTATCAGGGACAATCCGGCCAGCCCGGATATGATGCGCCGCTGGCCAAAGAGCCTGGTAGTGACAAAGCCGGCGAGCAAAGCCCCCATGGAGAAGACCATATCTGACAGCGCGTAGACATCGCCACCGTGATGTAGGAAGTGGTCTACGTATATCGGATTGACCAGTGTGCTGTGCACAATGATGGTGAGGAATATGAATAGCGATGTATTGCCAAAAAGGAAAATGATCGGGTGCTTTTTGAGGTACGACATGCCGGTGCGGATGCGCGTGATGAGCGGATCGGTATCTACAGTGCGGTCGGCCATAGGCATGGACCTGATCTGCCAGATGATGATAAACGCCAATATATAGGTGACAGCGTCTATACTAAACACCTCATAGATGCTGAGTGGCCGGATGGTAAAAGGCACGATGACATCGGCGCCAAAGAAATTAAAGTGCCCAGGCACTCCATTCAGCAGCAGTGCGCCGAGGCCACCGGATATGGTCCAGGTGAGCTGTCCCTGCACCTCCAGCTGGGAGGTCACACGGCCATAGTCCTCCCGGGCTGTGATCTCCTGAGCAAATCCATATAGAGTAGGGAAGTGGATATTGTAAATAAAAACTGTAGTAGCAAATACCAGCGCCACCAGTGGCCACGGTGTAGCACCCTGTATGTATCCTGTGAGGCTGGCTATGCCTAGCATGAGCATACCTGCTACATTGATAGCCAGAAATATACGCCGGCGGTCATAGCGGTCTACCAGGGTGCCGGCATAGACGCCCCAGATGAGTGATATGCTGGTCACCGCAAAGTATATCTGGCTGAATAGCCCCTCGTCATGCGCTACAGATATAAAGTACCACGGGATAGCGAGCATGGATATACCCTGAGATATACCCGAGATCGAGTTGGCCAGCAGTAGCAGGTATATGGCACGCTTGTTTTTCACTGTGACAAATCTATAATATCCCTCTCCATGCCATAGCGGGCTGACAATAAATCCCAAAACCCGTCACCTCCATGCGCTGAGCGGAAACGATTTTATACTTTTGGCCGCTATGTCCCATGTCCGTAGTCTGATAGCTGCCCTGATCTTCGCTGCCGTCCTCACCGGCTGCAAAAATGATATGGAGGAGGCCAAGCTGGTCACAGCCCGTGCCAATACCCAGATAGAGCAAGGCAAGAATGTGACGATCCGCTACTCAGACCACGGCAAGACCAAGATCAAGGCGGAGGCGAAGACCCTGACGCGATTTAATACAGACAGGCCCTACATGGAGTTTTCTGATGGTATCAAGGTGTCATTCTACTCTGTAGATGGGCAGGTGTCTACCACTATGGTGGCAGACTATGCCTCTGCGGTAGAGAGCTCCAGCATCATGACTGCGCGCAAAAACGTGGAAGTGATCAATGCTAAAGGTGAAAAGCTCAATACCGAGGAGCTGATCTGGGACGAGCAGAAGAAGGTCCTCTACTCCAATGCATTTGTAAAGATCACCACTCAGGAGGAGATCATATATGGCAATGGGATGGAGGCCAATGAAGACTTCTCTGACTACGTGATCAAGAAGATCACAGGCAAGGTAAAGGTGAAAACCGAAAAGGAATAGCAATATCCGGATACCTGAGCCGTCCTAAACGGTGTTAAACTATCCTAGTGTGACCGACTTTACCTATTTTGCGCCGGTTTTCATCAGCAGACAGGTACTGGATTGATATATGGCCCTTTTTGGCAACAATAACAATGTGAATGATGGCGCAGAGATGGGTTTCTTTGACCACATCGATGCGCTGCGGCAGCATGTCTTTAGGGCCGCCATCGTGATAGTATTGGTGACCTGTGTGATGCTGTACAAAAGCTCATGGGTATTTGACCGCCTCATATTCGGTCCCGTCAAAAGCGACTTTCTGACCTACCGGGTACTCTGCCACCTGAGCAACTCGATCCGCCCCCTGCTTTGCAAGTTTTCACCCCTCCTCTGCCCCGACAAGGGCCTCTGCTTTGACGGATTGGATATCAAGTTTATGAATACTGAGCTTTTTGGCCAGTTTATGACGCAGATACAGATATCTATCGTACTCGGTGTGGTGTTTTCATTCCCGTATATCATCTGGGAGATCTGGCGCTTTATCCGCCCCGCACTATCAGAGACAGAGGCGCGCAAATCTGGCCGCATTGTGGTATTCAGCTCCATCTTTTTCTTTATCGGTGTAGCTTTTGCTTACTTCCTTATCGTGCCGTTTTCATTGAACTTTGCCTATGGCTACCAGATCAGCGGCCAGGTCAATAACATGTTCTCGCTGGATAATTATATCAGCTTCATCACCATGATGATGCTCGGCGCGGGTGCGATCTTTGAGCTTCCTATGATAATATTCTTCCTGGCCAAGTTTGGCATCATTACAGGCCAGTTTATGCGGCAGTACCGGCGCCATGCTGTGATCGTGATCCTGATCCTGGCGGCTGTCATCACGCCATCTCCGGATATGTTTACCATGACTATCGTGGCCATACCGATCTATTTCCTCTTTGAGCTCAGCATCATAGTGGCCACCCGTGTCAATCCGGGTCAGAAAGAGATCATCTGATGCCTTGTGGCACCCATCTATTTTCGTATTTTTCCGCTCTAAATCATATACTATGCTCATAGCTATCGGTGGCGACCACGCAGGATACGATCTCAAGTCCACACTTCGTGTCTACCTCCTGGAGAAAGGATATGAGGTAGATGATCTCGGCGCCTTCTCTGAGGAGTCTGTAGACTACCCTGATTTTGCACATCCGGTAGCGCGTGCTGTGGAGTCTGGCAAGGCGCACTTTGGCATACTGATCTGTGGCAGCGCCAATGGAGTAGCCATCACTGCCAATAAGCATGAAAAGATCCGCGCAGCCATAGCCTGGAAAAAGGAAATAGCAGAGCTGGCGCGCCAGCACAATGATGCTAATATACTCTGCCTGCCTGCCCGCTTTATCACCGTAGAGGAGGCTAAGGAGATGGTAGATGTGTTTCTCGAGACACCATTCGAAGGTGGGCGCCATCAGCGCAGGGTAGATAAGATAGCCTGCTGATATTATCTCAAGTCTCTTGTCTCAATACTCAAGTCTATTTATTATGAATTTTGAAAGAAAAGACCTCAGCAACCAGCAGCTGATAGATCTCTATAAAAGGATCCTGAAACCGCGCGTGATAGAAGAGCGCATGCTGAAGCTGCTCCGTCAGGGGCGGGTGAGCAAGTGGTTCTCTGGTATAGGCCAGGAGGCCATCTCAGTAGGCGTCACCGCCGCACTGCAGCCTGATGAATATATCTGCCCGCTGCACCGCAATCTGGGCGTTTTCACCACGCGCGACTGCGACCTGCAGCAGCTCTTCGAGCAGTTTCAGGGCAAGGAGAACGGCTTCTCGCAGGGTCGTGAGCGCAGTTTTCACTTTGGTACTAATGAGCACCATATAGTTGGTATGATCTCTCACCTGGGTCCACAGCTCTGCCTGGGAGATGGTATCGCACTGGCTAGTAAGCTGAAGAAAGAGAAGAAGATCACTGTAGCTTTCACCGGGGATGGTGGTACGAGCGAGGGTGACTTTCACGAGGCGTGCAATATCGCTGCCGTGTGGGACCTGCCGGTCATTATCCTCATAGAGAATAACGGCTACGGCCTATCCACGCCGACTAACGAGCAGTTTCGCTGCAAGCAGCTGGCAGATCGTGCCATAGGCTATGGCATCAAAGGCGTGACCATAGATGGCAATAATATACTGGAGGTCTATCATACGATAGCCAAACTAGCAGAAGAGATGCGTGAGGATCCGCACCCTGTGCTGCTGGAGTGTATGACCTTCCGTATGCGCGGCCATGAAGAGGCCAGTGGTGTGAAATACGTGCCTAAGGAGCTCTTTGAGATATGGGAGAAAAAAGATCCCGTGGCAAACTATGAGAACTGGCTGATAGAAAACGGCATCATGTCTCCGGACTATCCGCTCATGCTCCGCGAGGAGATGGATGCAGAGGTCCGCGCGGCCTTCGACGCGGCAGACAAACAGCCCGAGGTGCAGCCAGATACTGCAAAGGAAGAGAATGAGGTCTACAAAGCCTACAGCTACGATGAGGTAACTGCCACCGGCAGCAAAACCAACAAGCGTCTGGTAGATGCTGTCAGTGATGGCCTGCGCCAGAGTATGGAGAAACACGCTGACCTCGTGATCATGGGGCAGGATGTGGCAGAATATGGTGGTGTATTTAAGATCACAGAGGGTTTTGTGGAGCAATTTGGCAAGGATCGTGTGCGCAATACACCTATCTGTGAGAGCGGAGTGCTGAGCGCTGCTCTCGGCCTGAGCGTGAAAGGGGTGAAGAGTGTAGTGGAAATGCAGTTTGCAGACTTCGTCAGTACCGGTTTCAATCCTATCGTCAATAACCTGGCAAAGAGTTACTGGCGCTGGGGGCAGAATGCTGACGTGGTAGTGCGTATGCCTACAGGTGCGGGTGTAGGTGCCGGCCCATTTCACTCGCAGAGCAATGAGGCCTGGTTCACCCATGTGCCGGGATTGAAAGTGGTCTATCCATCTAATCCGGTAGATGCAAAGGGATTACTTTGCGAAGCGATCAATGATCCTAATCCGGTCATGTTCTTTGAGCACAAGTTCCTCTACCGCAATGCGGAGATAGAGTGCGAGGTGCCCGATGGCTATTACACTACGCCTATAGGCAAGGCTGTACTGGCGGCAGAGGGTGATGAACTAAGCATCATCACCTATGGCCTGGGGGTTCTCTGGGCCAGACAGGCGGTGAAAGAACTAGGCATCTCTGCAGACATAGTAGACCTGCGTACCCTGCTGCCATATGATAAGGATGCTATCGAGGCCACCGTGCGCAAGACTGGCAAGGCCATCGTACTGCACGAGGATACGCTCGTAGGCGGCCTAGGAGGCGAGATCGCTGCCTATATCTCGGAGCATCTCTTTACCAGCCTGGACGCACCGGTCATGCGGGTGGCGTCACTGGATACGCCAGTGCCCTTTGCCCTGTCTCTGGAGCGTAATTTCCTGCCAAAAGAGCGCTTTAAGGCCAGACTGGCTGAGCTGGCAGCCTATTAATAGCAGCTTTGCACATGCTGCTGACCTTGTTTTTCAGGCATTTGCGGCTAAAGTTCTGTCTGGAATGTGGATATTTTCATATTTTGGCCGAAATCCTTTATTTTGCGCTCCCTTTAAATAAAATCATAATAGACTCATAAGTATGGCTGTAATCGGTGAGATAAGAAAACGTCCCGGCATTCTCGTAGGCATTATTGCATTGAGTATTGTACTCTTCCTGCTCGGTGTAGCGGTCAATGACCAGTTTAGCGTACTCCGCCCGGGTAGGGGTACTGATGCAGGATCTGTAGACGGCCAAGCCATAGCCTACAATGACTATAGCAATGAGGTGTCTGAGAATATAAAGAATGTAGAGGCGCAAAACCACATCAATCTGAACGATGTACAGCGCAACTATATGAACCAGCAGACATGGAACGAGATGGTGAACGACATCGTAATGGAGCGTGTGTCTGACAAGACCGGCGTGGTGGTGTCTGATGACGAGATGGTATCTCTCACCATGACAGAGAACCTGCACCCGGTGATCCGCCAGCAGCTGTTTGGCAATAATCCGGTAGATGTAGCTGGCCTCAATGGCTGGATCAAAAACCTGAATGTAGATGAGAAAGGCCAGGAGCCGGGCGCGAAGAGGAAGTTTTGGAACAACCTCGTAAAGCAGGTGAAAAAATCACAGCTCCAGTCTAAGTACAATACGCTGCTGATGAAGAGCATCGGCAATGTGCCAAAGTGGATGGCTGAGGAATACTATGAGGAGACCAACAAGACGGCTGATTTCCGCTACGTGATGCTGCCATACGCAGAGGTGAATGATAATGAGATCAAGTACGCAGACAGCGATCTGAAGGAGTACCTGAGCAAGAATCCCTCTAAGTTTAAAACAACAGAGGAGTCTCGCACGATCCAGTATGTTGCATTTGATGTGATCCCATCTGCTGTAGACTCAGCAGCTGCTCTCAAGGCGCTGACTGACAAGCTGGAAGACTTTACCAAGGGTGCTACCAAGTCTGATGACTCCCTCTTTGTAAAACTCTACTCTGAGACACCGCTGTACGACCTCTACAGCATCAAGGGCCAGCCTAACCCTCAGGCTCCTCCTGTAGCTGACTCTCTGTTTGACCTGCCTGTCAAGACTGTGATAGGTCCATATGTAGAGAATGGTATGTACAAGTTTGCAAAGATCACCAGCAAGAAGGCTATGTCTGACTCCGTGAAGGTAAAGGAGATCGTATTCTCTTTTGCAAATGTGCAGTCTGAGGCTGACCAGAAGGCTAAGCTGGCAGTGATAGACAGCGTATACACGGCTATCGACTCTCTCCACGCTGACTTTGGCGCGATGGCAGCCACTTATAGCGATGATCCTGCGTCTAAGGCTAACGGTGGCCTGGTAGGCTGGGTGAAGTTTACCGATCCTACTAAGGACGAATTCTACAAGAGTATCGTATTTCACAACGGAGTAGCAGGCAAAGCATATAAATACCTCGATGCGCAAAACAACGTAATAAAGATAGTAGAAATAGCAGAAGAGAAGCCTAGCAAGACTGGTGTGAAGGTGGCCTACTTTACCCGTCAGCTCGTCCCTACACAGGAGACCGAGACCAATATCTATAGCGATGCCACTCAGTTTGTACAGGCTAATAACACGGAGGCGAAGTGGAAGAAATATGCTGCAGAGCATCCTGCTGCTATCAAGACGGCTCCGAACATCACTAAGGAAAGCTATGATGTGAATCAGCTCAGCGCCCGCTCTCTGGTGAAGTGGGTATTTGATGCCAAGAGGGGCGAAGTATCTCCTATCAAGAGTGTAGACGACGGCTCGGGTGTAAATGGCCGCAAGTATGTGGTAGCATACCTCGAGTCTGTAAATGGTGAAGGTACGCCTGACCTGGAGTCTGTGAAGGAGCAAGTGAAACTGGCCTTCCTGAAAGAGAAGAAATACGAACTCCTGGCAAAGAAAGTATCTGATGCCAAGGCAGCAAATATAGACGACCTTGCCACTAAGCTGGGCAAGCAGGCACAGGATGCGCCAAACAGCATCTTTGCCAATCCAAACCTGCCTACAGGTATAGAGCCTGCAGTAGTAGCTGCCGGTGTATACATTGCACAGGGCAAGCTGTCAGGCCCGGTACGCGGCAATCAGGGTGTGTATGCTGTACAGAAAGTAAGCGGTGTAGACCCGCCTGCTGCTACAGATCTGACCCGCGCGGTGATGATGGCGCAGCAGATGGCTATGTCTAAGGGCCGCGCCGCACAGGATGCACTGCGCAAACTGGCCAAGGTGCAGGACTATCGTCTCAATTTTGAAGGCAATAACTAATACTTAAGCAAAAATAGATGCAAAGCCTCCCATCATCGGGAGGCTTTGTTTTTTATAGCGGCGGTGCTTATAGCGACAATATTAATAGTCCATATCAGATGTCTCTGACAAAATGGCGTTTATTACCCATTGGCAGGTATTTTGATATGTTTGCGCCGGAATATTATGCCTGATATGGAAGAAAATAAAGACCACAATGCTGAGCTGCCACAGGATGGCACTAATGATGAAACACTATCTCACGAGGATACCCAAAAGGTGCTGGATGATATCAATGCAGCGACCGTAGATCCACGTGAAGAAGAGCTGGTATCCCTCAGGAAGCAGCTGGATGAGTATAAGGACAAGCACCTGAGGCTCTATGCTGACTTTGATAATTTCAAAAAGCGTAATGCCAAGGAAAGGCTGGAGCTGATCTCTACCGCCAGCAAGGATGTGATCAAAGAAATGCTGCCTGTGGTAGATGACTTTGAGCGGGCGCTGAAGGCGGCCGAGACTGCTACAGATGTAGCAGCAGTGAAAGAGGGTATGCACCTGATCTATCAGAAGCTCGTGCGCAACCTGGAGGGCAAAGGCCTCAAGGCGATCGAATCAAAAGGCAATGACTTTAATGTAGAGCTGCACGAGGCTATCACTGAGATACCGGCACCTACTCCGGATATGGCAGGCAAGGTGATAGACGAAGTAGAAAAAGGATACTACCTCAATGACAGGATCATCCGCTTTGCAAAGGTGGTGGTAGGCAAATAAATTATTAATCATTCATCCCTGAGAGGGAGTATATGGCAGGCAAAAGAGATTACTACGAGATATTGGGTGTAGCCAAGGGCGCATCGGCAGAGGAGATCAAGAAGGCATACCGCAAGGTAGCGCTGAAATATCACCCTGACCGCAATCAGGGAGACAAGGCAGCAGAAGAGAAATTTAAGGAAGCTGCCGAAGCCTATGAGGTGCTGAGCGATGATCAGAAGAAGGCACGCTATGATCAGTATGGCCATGCGGCAGAGAATATGGGCCAAGGTGGAGGATTCCACGGAGGCGGCATGAATGTGGAAGACATCTTCCGCAATTTTGGCGACATCTTCGGCAATGCGCGTGGCGGTGGCGGAGGGTTCGATCCTTTTGAGAGCTTCTTTGGCGGAGGTGGTGGCGGTCAGCGCCAGCGCGGCCGCAAGGGTAGCAATCTGCGTATCCGCGTACGCATGACGCTCAGCGAGGTGGCCAATGGCGCTAAAAAGACCATCAAGGTCAAGAAGCACGTAGCCTGCCATACCTGCAATGGTTCCGGTGCCAAGGATGCTAGCTCTGTATCTAAGTGTACCATGTGCGGTGGCAATGGAGTAGTACGTCGTACTACCAATACCATCCTCGGGCAGATGCAGACTACCACTACTTGCCCTCAGTGTAATGGCTCCGGTGAAATGATCACAAAAAAATGCCCTACCTGCAATGGTCTGGGTACAGAATATGGCGAGGAAACACTGACTATCGATATACCGGCAGGTGTGCAGGATGGCATGCAGCTCTCTATGAGCGGCAAGGGTAATGCAGGAGAGCAGGGCGGCCCGGCAGGCGACCTGATCATAGCCATAGAGGTAGAGCAGCATGCAGACCTCGAGATAGATGGCCAGAATGTGATCTACAATCTGCATCTGAATTTTGCTGATGCTGCACTCGGCTGTAGCGTAGAGGTACCTACTGTAGATGGCAAGGCCAAGATCAAGGTGCCGGCGGGCACACAGGCGGGCAAAGTCCTGCGCCTCAATGGCAAGGGTGTGCCATCTGTGAATAGCTACGGCAAAGGCGACCAGCTGATCATCGTAAATATTTACACGCCACACAAGCTCAGTGCCGAGGAAGAGAAGCTGATGGAGAAACTCCGCCAGTCACCAAACTTCAAACCACAGCCGCAAAAGGGTGAGAAGGGTTTCTTTGACCGGATGAAGGATGTCTTCCGCGAGTCATAAAGCGCCGCTGGTTTTTACCAACACATTCCCCTTTTTTCTATTATTTAACTTCACCTGTATTATATTAGCTATCAGCTAGTAATGCAGATATTATGCAGCAGGTGAAAATATTGATCGTAGAGGACGAGTCGCTCGTGGCTATGGATATGAGCGATATGCTCACCCGTATAGGCTATGATGTGCTGCCAGCTGCCTACTCGTATGGCGAAGCAGTCAAAGCACTGGACGAGCATCAGCCTGATCTGGTGCTCACAGATATACAGCTAGGCTCAGGCCGCACGGGTATCGACCTGGCCCGCCTGATCCGTGACCACTACCGCAAACCTTTTGTGTTTATCACCTCGCACTCTGACCGGGCTACAGTATCTGAAGCGGCAGCACTCCGGCCCAATGGCTACCTGGTCAAGCCCTTCGGACAAGAAGATCTCTATACGTGTATAGAAGTGGCCCTGGCCAATTTCACCCAGCCGCAGCCAGAGGCAAAGGCTCCTCAATGGCAGATAGGTGAGAGCGTATTTGTAAAAACGGATACACGCTATATCAAACTGAATATATCTGACATCCAATACCTCGAGAGCGATGGCAACTATATCCATATCGTGACAGACAAGGCAAAGCACATTGTCCGCTCTAGTTTCCGTGATTTCATGCCAAACCTGCCTGCTGATTTTTTTATGCAGATACACAAAAGCTATGTGATACATGTGCAGAAAGTGGAGTCGCTAAGCCATACTGAAGTAATGATAGGCAAGGCCAACATCCCGCTGAGCCGCAACTACAAGGAGGAGCTATTTGACAGGATCAGGCGTATACAGTGATATGCCAGCTACCTGTCGTCACCATAGTGCTGCACTTCACCCCATAAAATTGAAATCAGGGCCAAACCTTTGCAGATTGTACCTTGGGATATTATGACGATCCGATCTGCCATATGCCTTGGGTTTCTGCTGCTGTGTCTGGCTACTGCGTATAGCCAGTCTCCAGATGCCGTGCGCCTGAGAGCTGAGCTGGCCGATGCCCGTACTGATACCGGTCGCGCGCGACTCTGCGGTGCACTGGCATGGGAGATGAAGTTCATACAGAATGACTCTGCCTGGATACTCGCAGAGATCGAGGTACAGCTGGCACATGACAATCTGCTGCTGCTGGCAGATGGCTACCGTACCATGGGCTTGGTGCGTGTGATAGAGAATAAGCCTGCCGAAGGCATGGACCTTTACAAAAAAGCCATAGAATATGCGCGCAAGGCCAGGAGCGGCTTCTATGAGGCCTCATGCCTTAGCCTGACTGCGGGCATGTATCAGGATATGGGAGACTATGACCGCTCGCTGCAGTACTATATAGATGGCCTGCGTGTAGCGGAGCAGAGCCACAACGACCGGATGATCGCGACCATCTCCAATAATATCGCCTCTGTATATGATGCGCTCGGGCGCGACCCGATGGTCACCATTGGATATTACAAAAGGGCGGCGGCCGGTGCGAGATCTATGAAGAACTGGGACTTTGCGGAGCTGATCGCAGCCAATATAGCCAGCGAATACCACCGGGCAGGGCGGGATGACTCTGCGGAGATCATGCTGAGAGAAGTGCAAGATATGGCCCGCATGAACGGGCAAAACAACTACGAGCACGCCTCATCACTCACCAGCATAGGCGATATCTATCTGGAGATGCACAAAACCACAGACGCGGAGAAATGCCTCCTGCAAGCTGTAGCGATCATGGATAGCCTCAAGCGCCCGATGAATGTAATGAATGGCCTCGCTACCCTCAGCAAACTATATGTGCAGACAGGGCGCACAGCCGATGCAGAAAAATATGCCTCCCGCCTGCTCAGTGATGCTACAGAGTACCATGCGAAACTATACATCAAGGAAGCAAACAAAGTCTTGAGCGATATAGCCCACCTGCGCAGACAGGACGCACAGGCACTGAAATATTACGAGGAGTACAACAGGTGGGATGATAGCGTGCTCAATGATGCACAGCGCCAGACAGCAGCCAATCTAGAGCTGCGCGCAGAGATGGCCCAGCGTGACCTGGAGGTGCAGTATCAGGTGAAAGAGAAAGGACAGGAAAACAGCAATCTTCGGCAGATCATAATCGGAGCAGCAGTAGTATTGGTACTGCTCAGTCTGATGGTGCTGATAGTGATCCGAAGCTACCGCACCAGCCAGCGTGCAAATCAGCTGCTGGCTATGCAGAAAAAACAGATAGAAAAGCAGGCTGCAGAAAAAGACACTCTGATGCTGGAGATACACCATCGCGTCAAAAACAATTTACAAATAGTCTCCAGCCTGCTCAGCCTCCAGGCCAGCTCTATGACTGATGAAAAAGCCAAAGATGCGCTCCGCGAGAGTCACAACAGGGTGCGGAGCATAGCCCTTATACACCAGAAACTCTATGCGCAGGATGCGATCTCGGCTATACAGATCGAGGACTACATATCCCAGCTATGCACTGATCTGAAAGCCCTGTTTGGAGCGCAGGCCATACATGTCTCAGTAGCGGTAGACCCACGCACTCTGACCCTGGATATGGAGCGCTCTATACCACTGGGCGTGATATTAAATGAGCTCATCACAAACTCTGTGAAATATGCAGGCGTCAATAAAGCCGGCGGGGCCATTAGCATAGATATCAAATGGGATAGCACAGGCTCTTTCACGCTGCGGTATGCTGACAATGGTGTGGGTATGCCTGCTGACTTTGACCTCAGTTCTACGAGGACGCTGGGTATGCGTATAGTAAGTGAGCTGGCGCGACAGCTGCGCGGCACGCTGACCTATAGCAATGAGGGAGGCGCTGTTTTTGTATTGGTGTTCCCATTGTCATAGAGATAGTCTTCTTGCATCTCATCACCTTTCTGATGCATTTGATACCATAAATTACTTGTAGCGGTGTGTAGACGATAGTTTTGAACTATCAACCAAAACCGATTACATGAAAAAATTATTATCCACCCTTACCACAGTGATATTAAGCTGATGGCTATGGCCAACACATACACTGTAACGTCTGACGGGCAGGGCCCCGGATCGCTCTATGCGGCAATCCTGGATGCCAATGCTCATCCCACTACACCGAGCCATCCGCACATCATCAATGTGTGCACGCCTATCGGCGGATCTTACTATATCGATCCCGTCCCTACTACCTCTATGGAGATCAATGGACCAAAAGATCTCTCGGCCCGGATGGCCCGCACCTGGTTTCAGAGTTCACCAGCCGGTACCCATGTCACGCTCAGAAACTTTTCCTTCACAAACACTAGTCTCATAAGCTTCGGCTCAGCAGTCTTTGTTGGCTCTGGCGGTATCACCGTCTCTCTGGACCACTGCCTGTTCAAAGGCAATCTGGCCAATGACGAAGGTGCCGTTTTCAATAACGGCGATACGGTCATGATCAGCAATTGCACCTTTGACAGAAATGCCACACTCAATGCAGGCGGCTACCTCAGTGGCGGAGCTGCAGTGTGCAATAACATGGGCTACATGGAGATCACAAACTGTACTTTCAGTCACAATTCCAGCGCCAGTACACAGTTTGGAGGTGGTGCTATATCTAACCCTCAGGGGGGCAAGCTGCTGGTGACAAACAGCACTTTCTATGGCAATCATAGTGCTGCACGTGGCGGCGCCATCATGCGCGGCGGCTGGCAATTTGGCACCGTATCTCTCAGCAACAATATTTTCGTGGGCAATACAGCAGACAGCGCTGGCAATGAGCTGTATGGCGACTATATTTCTGCAAATGGCCATAATATTATAGGCGACACTGTGAGTGGACATCTATCAGGTGTACTGACAGGCAATATTTACGGCAGCACTGCTACATCTGTGCTAGACACCATACTAAGGGGTAATGGCAGGTATGAGGGCACTCTGGCCCTGATCTCCGGCAGTCCTGCTATAAATGCAGGAGATAATGCCGTAGCCCCATCTACAGACGCACGGGTTTTCTCCCGTGTAGGGACCGCAGATATCGGGGCATATGAATATAATGCCAGTGATATTTGCGCGAGCTTTTCTACCAATATCAATCCAGGGCTGCAGGGCTGCGGACCAGTGCTAAATCACTGGAGCACCGTTACTACAGGCGGCGCACCACTGGAAGATATATTTTGGTATGATGGTACCAACTATACCTGCGGTGACACGCTGGTATACCGGGGCTCGGGCACTTTCACCGTCACCGTTACTGATACCAATGGCTGTGTGGCAAAAGACACTCTGTCGATCCAATACTCTTCTGTACCGGTCATCTCTTATAGCTATGCTATCTGCCAGTATGATAGTGTGACCTTCAGAGGTGTGACATATCACGGATCCGGTACCTACACAATACCGTATGGCTGCGATAGTTTTGTAAATGTGATCATCAGCTACTCTACTATACCTCGGGTATACAATACATACAACGTCTGCAACCTGCCGTCTATCACGATCCATGGGCATACATATACTACCAGCGGTTCTTTTATAGATTCCTTTGGCTGTGACAGTATCGTGACCTCAGATGTCACGTTTATCAATGGTAATTTCAGCTACATGGACACCGTCACCCATGGTGTCACTTGTCAGGGGAGGGCTGATGGAGAGCTGCAGATATCAGCAGACAGCTCCAGCATCTTTACTGTTTCATTTGGATCTACTACCTACAGTGGCGGCTATATCTGGGCTACCTCAGTAGAGGCTTTTAGCACGGAGTATAGCACAGGGGGCTGGTCCGCTGCACAGCTCATAGGAGCGCCAAATACCTATCCTTCCTATGGCGATATAGGCACCTCGTGGACACCGTCCAGCTACCACAGTCATCGCGACTCCGTAGTACTGGGATACAACCCCCCCGTACAAGCCAGTGAAATAGTGATCTATGAGACTTATACTACCGGTATGGTAGACACCGTATCCGTACGCGAGACTGGCAGTCAAATCTGGCATACAGTATATGCCGTGCAGGCAGTGCAGAGTAGTGTCAGCGCCGCTACTATACTTCATATCCCATTGTCGGGTGCTTATGTCATAGACCAGGTGAAAGTAGGAGTGGCGACAAATATCGCGAACAACTGGGTCGAGCTGGATGCAGTAGGCCTGCTGGGCCCACTGACCATCAGCACGCTGCCGGCTGGAGTTACTCATTTCACCGTGACAGACTCACATGGCTGTACCTATGCAGACAGTGTGACCATACCTGACGGACAGCCATCTCCTGCTATATCCGTAGCACCTCACCAGGTCACACTGTGTCCGGGAGCCAGTACAGTACTCACTGCTACTACTGCTGTATCGGTAGTGTGGAGCACAGCGGACTCTACTAGTGCTATTACCGTGAGTCCAGCGCAGAGCGATGTCTTCATCGCTACTGCCACCAGCGCCAATGGCTGTACAGCTACAGATACTGCACATGTCACAGTCCTGACAGTACAGTATCCTAGCAGTTCCTTTGACATCTGCCCTGGTCAGCATATCACTGTGGGTGCGCACACCTATACACAGGCCGGCTCCTATACAGATACGCTGAGCTGCGATACCATCATGACCACTACGCTCAATGTATATACTGCGGCAGTACCGGTCGCCACAATTTCACATCCTGTTTCTTGTGTCGGTCTCGCAGATGGGTCGGTACTATTCGGCGCAGACTCTACAGGTAGCTACTCTGTGGTCTTCCAAGGCCAAACCTACCAGGCCGGCCCGCAGTGGGCAGATACCGTCCTCTACAAGTCACGCGAATATCGCACTAGCCCTGGCGGCTGGTCATCCTATCAGCTACTCGGCGCGCCTAACACGTATCCTCGCTACGGTGATATCTCTACCGCATGGACGGCGCCCTCATACGGGGATCAGCGGGATACTCTGATAGTAGGATACGGCACACCTGTGCCAGCCACAGCAGTAGAGATCTATCAGACCTATAGCCCGGGATATATAGATAGCGTATTTGTACGTGAGTCCCCTTCGCACATATGGCACCGTGTGTATGCACATCATGCGCATGCAGATACCGCTATAGCCACGATCCTCACAGTATCCCTACCTGGTACATACAGTATAGATGCAGTGAGGATGGATATAGCTACAGACTCTGCAGACGACTATGTAGAGATAGACGCTGTAGGACTCCTGATGCCTGCAGAGGCGTCCGGCCTGGCCGCAGGAGCCTATCCATATATCTCTACAGATGCCAATGGTTGCCACGTGAGCGATACGATCAGGCTGGCAAATGGCCATCCGCTGCCAAGTGTTTCCTTTGCCCTGCCTCAGAGTACATTCTGTATAGGCAACTATCCTGCAGTGACGCTGCAGGGCGGTGTGCCGGCTGGCGGAGCCTTCAGCGGTAGCGTAGTGGTCAATGATACAATAGGCCTGGTCAGCGCTACGGCGGGCAACTATATGATCACCTATAGCTACACAGACAATAATGGCTGCTCAAACAGCGCCACAGATACGATCACACTCAAGGTGTGCACAGGCATAGACGAAGTTCCAGCTGGCGCGATCCTGCTAGACCTGTTCCCTAATCCCAATAATGGCATCTTTACTATCCTGAGCGATGTCAGCGGGGACTTCGTTTTGACAGATGGTATCGGTGCGCAGATAGCTGAGATGAAGCTCAGCGCCAATACACCTTACGCCTTTGCCGGCAGGAACCTTGCAGCAGGCGTATACTACCTGATGGCCAGAGACAGATCAGACCTGAAGCGCAAAGTGGTGGTGACAAAATAGCAAGAGACCTGTGATCCTATACGGCGTTTTTTCACAGTAATGGTTTTGTTCATGACAGGACAGGGGCCCCGGCTCCTGTCCTTTATCCGGACTGATACAAACCTTAAAACCACGATACTCTTTTCTTACCGGAAGAGCAGGGGATGCAGGAAACTGCATCCCCTATTTTTTTATACCCGGCGAAAGTCTGAAGGGCGGGACTGAGTGAGTGCAAAGAAGGCATTGCTAAATGAACCGATACTATCGTAGCCTACTCTGATCCCGATCTCCCCTACAGGGATGTCAGTCTTTAGCAGCATTTCTATTGCCTTTACCATTCGGAGCGTTTTCAGGTATTGCAAAAAGGAGATGTGCAGTGTAGACTGGAAAAGTCGTGACAGAGAGCGGGAGCTCATGTTAAACTGACTGCTCACCTCCTCTAGTGTAAGTGGCAATGAAATTTTGCTCTCCATATAGCGCAGGATACGTTTCATAGATTCGTCTTCGGTGATGGGCAGTATGATGGGCAGCGTTTTATGGCCCAGCTCAGGCAGGATATTTTTCAGCGCGATCAGGAATTCGAAGTTTTCATCACCAGGCTTTACATGGCCGCCATCCCATCGCTCTGTGTAGCTTATCATCTCTATCAGTAGCCTGCTGGCCGGGTATATCCCTAGTTTGCTATAAAACTCGTGGCTGTCGTCATCTCGCGTGTAGAAGTAGATGTTTCGCACTACTGTAGCAGAGTTGCTCACCCGGAGCAGGTGCGGCATACCCTTAGGTATCCAGAAGTAATGGTGCGCGGGGACAATGTATGTTTTGAAATGAATGGTGATATAGGCTATCCCGCCCTCTATGTACGTCAGCTGGCCTTTGGTGTGTTTGTGCAGGGGAATGAGCCTTTCAAACTTTTCATGCATGACAAAGGCCGCTTTGGGTTGTTTGTCTATTTCCGGTAGTGATGCTATCAGTCCCATGGATATGTATTGTACTACAAAGGAAATACACTTTGGCCGGATCGGATAAATAATTGACTATTTAGGTAAAACGGGCATAGGCTTTAGCTACCTACCTTTGTAGTGACAAAACAACAAATGAACTACATAAGAAAACCCTTGCTGCTGCTGATATGCGCAGGGTCTCTTTCTCTCACATACGCCCTGCCGGCGCAGACAGCAGATACACTGACGATGACCCTGCCCGATGTATGGCAGCGGGTAGCCGCCCATAGCCGGGCTATAGAGATCAGACGGAAGGCTGCCGATGCGGCTCACGAGGAGATCATGGATGCGCAAATGGAGCGCCTTCCTGATATCAATATAGGCGGCAGCTTAATGGGCGCTACCAATATGCCGATCTATGACAATGGCTCCTCAGCACCATCACAGCATGAGGTGATACACGTGCTATACAATGCGGGTACAGACTTTTACCTCAATCTGTACAATGGCAGCAAGACCAATCTCAGAGTGAAGGAAAATAAAACCCTATATCAGATCGCTCTTTTGCAGCAGGATCAGACTACATCAGATATACGCTACCGGTCTGCCAGCCTCTATCTGGAGCTGCAGAAGTCTATCGTCTTTCGCGCACTGGTAGAGCAGGATATAGCAGACCAGGAGCAGCAACTCAGAGAGATACGATCACTCAACCGAAATGGCGTGGTGCTCAAAAGCGATGTACTACGTGTGGAGCTGGATCTATCACGCCGCAGGATGACGCTCGTGCAGATATGCAATGATATAGCCATAGCCTCTCAGAAATTGAACATCCTGATGGGCCAGCCTGATGAAAGCATCCTCGTGCCATCATCTCCCTCAGATGTCCTGGCAAAAGATCCCGGCAGCTATGAGGAGTGCCTGGCAGAGGCTATGGATCACTCCTACGGACTGCACCTGTCTGAGCAGCAAACTGCGCTGAGCAGGCTACACCTGCAGCGTATCAAGGCAAATGTAAGGCCCAGCATAGGGCTGATGGGCGACTTTCACTATGGCAATCCGCAGATCATGCTTTACCCCTACAATGCAGCGTGGTACTCTATAGGTATTGGCGGGCTCAAGGCGTCCTTTCCTATCTCCTCGATATATCACAATATCTACAAAACACGTAGCGCACGTATCGAGCTGGAGAAAGAAGAGGAAGCGCATAGAGATGAAGAGGACCGCGTGAGGCAGCAGGTACGTGAGGCCTACCTCCGCTACAGAGAGTCTCTGGTACAGATAGATGTGGCCAGCACGAGCGTAGACCGTGCCGTAGAGAATGCACGCATCATACGCAGCGCATACTTCCATCAGGCTGCACTCATCACAGACCTCCTAGATGCCGATATCCAGGTATTGCAGACACGATTTGACCTGGCTGCGGCGCGCATCACAGCCCAGGACAGGTACTACTTATTACAAAACATCATAGGCGATCTATAATCAATGAAAAAGCAATATACAGCCACAGACAGGCTCATCACACGTATCACCGGATGGCTGGCAGGGATCATGGTACTGATCCTGCTGGTGTGGGGCACCAGGACCCTTTGGCGCTACCACCGCTATGAGCAGACAGATGACGCACAGGTAGAGGAGTATGTCAATCCTGTCATATCCCGCGCAGGTGGCTTTATCACAGAGGTCAGGTTTGAAGAAAACCAGCCGGTGCACCGCGGAGATACGCTGCTGGTCATAGATAGCCGCGAGTATATCATACAGCAGGAGCAGACAGAGGCTGCTATCAATAAAGCTGTAGCGCAGTTGCAAGTGCTGGAGAGCAATGTACACACACTGCAGAAGTCAGCACAGGTAGCGCAGTCGCAGACCACTGCCGGCCAGGCCAAAGTATGGAAACAACAGCTGGAATATGATCGGTACCAGAAGCTGTATAAAGACGAAGCGGCTACGTCACAACAGGTGGAGAACGTGCAAGCCACACTGGATGTATATAAGAGCGAATACCGCTCCGCGCAGGAAAGCTATGACGCTGCCAGGTCCAAAACGCAAGACATACTGGCAGAGCAATCAGTAGCGCGGGCAGAGATCACGCGGCTGAAGGCGCTGCTGGACAGGCACAAGCTAGACGTGAGCTATACAGCGGTCATAGCTCCCTATGATGGCCGTATGGGCCGGAGGTCAGTAGAGCCCGGCCAGATGGTCAATGCGGGCGAGGTACTGGCATATATAGTAGATGGCGAGACAGATAAATGGGTAGTAGCTAACTATAAGGAAACGCAGGTAGCCCATATGCATATAGGAGACTCTGTGAGGGTAGTGGCAGATGCATATCCTGATCATTTTTTCAGAGGTACGATCATCTCTATGTCGCCGGCCACAGGGTCCAGCTTCTCCCTGCTACCTCCAGATAATGCTACCGGCAACTATGTCAAAATAGTACAACGGATACCCGTGCGCATCAGGATAGATGGCACCAGGTCAGAGACAGAAGTACTCAAGGCTGGTATGAATGCAAACGTATATACCCGCAAGGGACAAAAGCATGAATGAAGATCGCATATTTCGTAGCTGGGCACCGGGGTGGCTGATATTCGTCACGCTCTTTAGCATCATCATGCCTAGTATGGTGGTCTTCTTCCTGCCTATGGCCAATGTGAGTGTAGCGGCAGGATACTATGGCTGCGAGCCGGCAGATGTACAGTTTGCTGTGATTCTTTTCTATGCAGGCTATGCAGGGTTTTACAGCCTGGAGCGGAGGTTTTTCAGCTATCTGGCTGCCAAAGAATACTTTGCCATTTTCACTTTTCTCCAGATGGCTACTACTGTGGCCTGCTATTTTATCTCCGATCTTTATCTGCTGTATCCTGTCCGATTTGTACAGGGTATGTTGTTTGCCAGTACGGTCAATCTGTCCTTGACGCTGCTTTTCACTCGCTTTCATAGCGAGCGGGCACGGGAGGTAGGTTTCTCTGTCATGTTTGGCCTGCTGCTCATAGCCATGCCACTCAATAATCTGATCACAGCTGATCTGATAGATGCCTGCGACTTCAATATGCTGTACCTTGATGCCTCCTTTCTCTATGTACCGGGTTTTGTACTTCTGCTCGTTACTATGCACACGGTACGCCTGCAGGGCCGCTTTCCGCTCTCTTATCTTGACTGGCAGAGCTTTGTGCTATACAGTGCTATACTGGTAGTGATAGGCTATATGATGGTATATGGCCAGGAGCATTACTGGTTTCAGGATGCAGTGTTTCTTGCTTTACTGGTGGCGGTGATCGCGCTAATTGCGATTTATCTATGGCGCCAGCGGCACATCAAGAGGCCATATACTGACCTCCGCGTATTATCATTTAGAAACTTTGCAATAGGCATGGCGATACTTTATGTGATGTATATCTGCCGGTTTGCCTCCGGCCTTACCAATTCATTTTTTACAGGTGTGCTCAGACTTGACCCGCGGCACTTGTCATATATCAATGTGGCAAACATGGCCGGGCTGATCACCGGGGTCGCCATAGCCTGCATCCTGATCCTGCGCAGGTGGAATATCAGGTTCATCTGGATGGCAGGGTTTACATTGCTTCTATTCTATCATGTCAGGATGTTTTTTCTTTTTGATACACAGGGCGACGAAGACCACTATTACATCCCGCTCATAGCACAGGGGCTGGGAGTAGGCGTGATCATGGTGCCGGCTATAGTGTATGCTATCTCATCTGTGCCTGCCTGGATGGGAGCGTCTGCCTCGGCTATAGGTTTGACCGTCCGGTATCTGGGCTTCTGCTCCAGTATCGCGCTGATGAATTTTTATGAGTTGTACTCTCGGGGGCGGCACTATAGCGCTATGCAGGATATACTGACCCGTACTAATCCACTGGTGCGCCAGACACTGGCGAAGCAGACGCAGCACCTGATAGCCCTGGGCGTAAACCCGCAAAAGGCATCAAGGCTGGCGCAAAAGCTGCTGGCCAATACAGTCCATATACAAAGCCAGATGCGATATGCTATGGACTACTATGAGGTGATGGCCTGGATATTGGCCGCCACTATATTGGTCATAGCCCTGGTGCCATACCTCAATCGTACTGTGATAGACCTGCGCTCCAGAGATGTAGCTCCTGTGTGATGTATATACCTTACTTCGCTGCGATCTGATTGAGTGCCCTGATCAGTTTTTCATCGCGACCTAGTCCCATTTTCTTTTTGATGCGGTATCGGTGCTGCTCATAGCTTTTTTCACTTTGGCCATAGAGTTTAGAGAGCTCTTTATTGGTCATGCCGGTTTTGAGCAGCGTGCACATACGGATCTCAAGCATGCTCAGCTCCGGATAGCGATCAGATAGTATGCTCACGAGGTCGCCGCTGGCTTCACTTATTTTTTGCTGTAGGGTCGATTTGTCCTGCTCGGTGATGATCACACTGTCTATCTTGCGGGAGATGGCCCGGATCAGGTCGTTTGTTTCCTTGCCCTTTTTCTTGAGTGATGTCACGTAGCCCTTGAGCTCGTCCAGTACAGTCACCTTTTCCTGCAGGTTCAGGGCGGTCATTTGCATCTCTTTGTTCATGGCTTCCATTTTTTGATGTAGGAGTTGTTCGTTCAGCTCTTTTTGCTGTAGTTCGTATTTATTGATTAGGGCATCCATTTTTTCTTTGCCTTGTGCCTGATTGTATTTGTGGTTCAGATCAGTCACTTTGCTTAGTGTCCACATGGCCTTGCGGTAGTGGGCGGGAGATTGCGTCTTCTCAGCACGGTTGCGGTAGTTTTGATAGGCCTCCTCCCAGATGTCTATGACATGATTGCTATAGCTGATACTGCTGAAATACCTGAGGGCGCTGGCCAGCAGTGTGATAGCAGCGTCATACCGGTGCAGTACCCTCATGAGCCGAGCCTCCGACAGGTCGAGGTAGTGCACGATGTAGGGCCGCTTTTGTGTGGGTAGAAGTGACTTGGCCAGATCGAGGTACTTCTGCTGCTTCAGCACGAGCTTTTTCTGCTCAGGCGGTCTGGCCTTGCTACATTGCTCATTGAGCATTTTGAAGGTCTGGATATATACATACATCAACAGGCGGTCGTAAAATGAGTTGCCTCCAAACTTATCGGCCAGCAGGTAGTAGCTTTTGAGTGCCACCTCATTTTGCCCGGCTATGGCTGCCACATTCCCTTTGAAGTAGTGACACACAAATGAGTAATAAGGTGACGTGCCCGGCATATCTACCAGCGCTATTGCTTCATCTATTGCTTTTTGTGCGGCTATCGTATCACCTATCTGGCTCAGCGCTTCTGCTTTATGCTGTAGCATATTGGCCAGGCTCACACGGTACTTTGCGGTTTGCTTTGGATGCGCTCTCAGTAGTGTTTCAGCCTTCAGGGCCAGCTCTACCTGATTTGCTTTATTGAGGTCACGCATCATGTGGTAGTTGCTAGTGGCTAGCATCCGGGATACCAGGTCCTCTGGAGTGGCTGCTGCGGCGTATTTTTCCTCAAACTCCCGGTCGAGAACCAAAAGTTTCTCAGCCTTACCTGCCATGATGTTGGCTCGCATCATCCACAGGAGTGTAGTGGCTGCCTCTGATCTGTGATTGTGTTTTTCAAAATAAGCTTTCAATACATCTGCATCTATGGGGTGCCTGCCGGAATTTGATGTGATGGTGGCAATGATGAACACGATCATTTGCACTTTGGCAGAAGAATAGGTGAGACGGGATCCCTTGTTGCGCTCATGGATATGAAGAGCCTCCTTCCAGGCTCGCTCTGTATCCACCCATATCATATCATATAGATCGTCCAGAGCTTTTATGTTCTTGTCCTTGCCTTGTCGCATCAGGAGTGTATTTTCTGTAGAGCCAAATATATAACGTCAGAGATTGCGGAGAGGGGCTTGTAGTGTATTTGTAGGGAAATTAATGTGGTGCGACTTTTAATTTTGGATTTCACAAACACCTGATTTCTAAAATTTAAGAAACCCTCAACCCTTCGCAAACAATGAAAAGGCTTTTACTCCTCCTCACTACTTTCTATACTCTGGGTATCGCTGCACAGGCTCCACCACAGGGTATCAACTACCAGGCTATCGTGCGAAACGCTGCCGGGGCGGTAGTGGCCAATACTCATGTAGCGATACGATTCACAATACATGACCAGACAGCTAGTGGTACAGTGGTGTTTCAGGAGACACATGCCCAGACCACTAATCAGTTTGGCCTTTTCAACTCGGTGATAGGCACCGGAGGGGGTAGCCTGGGGAGTGTGGCATGGGGCAGCGGCCCTAAGTATCTGCAGGTAGAAGTGGATGTAGCCGGAGGTAGTAACTATACTGATATGGGAACCAACCAGATGATGAGTGTACCATATGCACTCTATGCTGGCAATGTATCGGGAGGTACAGGATCTACCGGTCCCACCGGGCGTACGGGTCCTACCGGTCCGGCTGGCGCGAATGGTACAGCCGGCGCAACCGGCCCAACGGGCGCTGTGGGTCCCCAAGGCGCTGCAGGCTCCAATGGATCAAATGGCGCGACTGGTGCCATGGGTCCTGCTGGCGTGGCTGGTCCTACTGGTGCACAAGGTGCTACCGGCGCAAATGGCAATGATGGAGCTACCGGCCCGCAGGGTCCTGCAGGTGTAGCTGGTGCTCAAGGTATAGCTGGTCCGACAGGGCCGTCAGGTGCGGATGGAATAAACGGTACGAATGGAACTAACGGTACTACAGGTGCTACAGGAGCAAATGGCGCAGATGGCGCTACTGGTGCTCAAGGTCCTACCGGCGCACAAGGCGTGGCAGGGATAACTGGTCCTACAGGTGCAAATGGCAATGATGGCGCAACAGGTCCTCAAGGTATCGCTGGCCCAACTGGTGCTACGGGAGTAGGCGGTGGTGCTACTGGTCCGACGGGCCCATCCGGCGCGGATGGAATAAACGGTACGAATGGAACTAATGGCGCTACGGGTGCAAATGGTAATGATGGTGCTACCGGCCCGCAGGGTCCTGCAGGCGCAGATGGCGCTACAGGCCCTCAGGGTGTAGCTGGCCCTACCGGTGCGAATGGAACAAATGGCACAGATGGCGCAACAGGTCCTCAAGGTATCGCTGGCCCTACTGGTCCTCAAGGCGTGGCAGGGATAACTGGTCCTACAGGTGCAAATGGCAATGATGGCGCAACAGGTCCTCAAGGTATCGCTGGCCCAACTGGTGCTACGGGTGTAGGCGGTGGTGCTACCGGTCCGACAGGTCCATCCGGCGCTGATGGTATCAATGGTGCTACGGGTGCCATAGGTGCTACTGGCCCTACAGGTGCAAATGGAACTAATGGTGTAGATGGGGCAACAGGTCCTCAAGGCATAACTGGCCCAACTGGTGCTACGGGTGTAGGCGGTGGTGCTACCGGTCCGACAGGTCCGTCCGGCGCTGATGGAATAAACGGGACAAATGGTAGTGATGGCGCTACTGGTGCTCAAGGTCCTCAGGGTATAGCTGGTCCTACTGGTCCACAAGGCGTGGCAGGTATCGCTGGTCCGACAGGTGCAAATGGCAATGATGGCGCAACAGGTCCTCAAGGTATCGCTGGCCCAACTGGTGCTACGGGTGTAGGCGGTGGTGCTACTGGTCCGACGGGCCCATCCGGTGCGGATGGAATTAACGGGACAAATGGTAGTGATGGCGCTACCGGCCCGCAAGGTCCTGCAGGAGCTGATGGGGCTACTGGTGCTCAAGGTCCTCAGGGTATAGCTGGTCCGACAGGTGCAAATGGCAATGATGGCGCTACCGGTCCTCAGGGTGTAGCTGGTCCTACCGGTGCAACAGGCACTAATGGTACTACTGGTCCTGCCGGCGCTACCGGTGCGAATGGAACAAATGGCACAGATGGCGCTACTGGCCCTCAAGGTATAGCTGGTGCGACCGGTCCTCAAGGCGTGGCAGGTATAACTGGTCCGACAGGTGCAAATGGTAATGATGGAGCAACTGGTCCTCAAGGTATCGCTGGCCCAACTGGACCTACTGGTGCTGGTGGAGGTGCCACCGGTCCTACCGGTGCGACCGGAAGTAATGGCGCAGATGGCGCTACCGGCCCTCAGGGTGTAGCTGGATCGACCGGTGCTCAGGGTCCTGCTGGTGCAGCTGGTCCTACGGGCGCAGCAGGTACTAACGGAGCTACTGGTCCTGCCGGCCCTACCGGTGCGAATGGAACAAACGGTGCAGATGGCGCTACTGGCCCTCAGGGTGTAGCTGGCCCTACGGGCGCAGCAGGCACTAACGGAGCTACTGGTCCTGCCGGCCCCACAGGTACGAATGGAACAAACGGTGCAGATGGCGCTACCGGCCCTCAGGGTGTAGCTGGTGCAACAGGTGCTCAAGGTCCTGCTGGTGTAGCTGGTGCGACCGGTGCTCAAGGTCCTGCTGGTGTAGCTGGCCCGACCGGTGCAGCAGGCACTAACGGAGCTACTGGTCCTGCCGGCCCTACCGGTGCGAACGGAACAAACGGTGTAGATGGCGCTACCGGCCCGCAGGGTGTAGCTGGCCTGACCGGTGCAGCAGGCACTAACGGAGCTACTGGTCCTGCCGGCCCCACAGGTACGAATGGAACAAACGGTGCAGATGGCGCTACCGGCCCTCAGGGTGTAGCTGGATCGACCGGTGCTCAGGGTCCTGCTGGTGCAGCTGGTCCTACGGGCGCAGCAGGTACTAACGGAGCTACTGGTCCTACCGGCCCTACAGGTACGAATGGAACAAATGGTGTAGATGGCGCTACCGGCCCTCAGGGTGTAGCAGGTGCGACCGGTGCTCAAGGCCCTGCAGGTGTAGCTGGTCCTACAGGCGTAGCAGGTACTAATGGAGCTACTGGTCCTGCCGGCCCTACAGGTGCGAATGGAACAAACGGTGCAGATGGCGCTACCGGTCCTCAGGGTGTAGCTGGTGCGACCGGTGCCCAAGGTCCTGCCGGTGCAGTTGGTCCTGCCGGCCCTACAGGTACGAATGGAACTAATGGTGTAGATGGCGCTACTGGCCCTCAGGGTGTAGCTGGTGCGACCGGTGCTCAGGGTCCTGCTGGTGCAGCTGGCCCGACCGGTGCAGCAGGCACTAACGGAGCTACTGGTCCTGCCGGCCCTACAGGTACGAATGGAACAAATGGTGCAGATGGCGCTACCGGCCCTCAGGGTATAGCTGGTGCGACCGGTGCTCAGGGTCCTGCTGGTGTAGCTGGCCCGACCGGTGCAGCAGGCACTAACGGAGCTACTGGTCCTGCCGGCCCTACCGGTGCGAACGGAACAAACGGTGTAGATGGCGCTACCGGCCCGCAGGGTGTAGCTGGTGCGACCGGTGCTCAAGGCCCTGCTGGTGCTACTGGTCCTGCCGGCCCTACCGGTGCAAATGGAACAAATGGCACAGATGGCGTTACTGGCCCCCAGGGTACTCCTGGCGCTACCGGTGCCCAAGGTCCTGCTGGTGCAGCCGGTTCTAATGGCGCTACCGGTCCAGCCGGAGCTACAGGTGCGAATGGAACAAACGGTGTAGATGGCGCTACTGGCGCTCCGGGTGCTACTGGTGCTCAAGGTCCAGCCGGGGCCACAGGATCTACGGGTCCTGTAGGCTGCGCTATTCCAAATAGGGTGCTAAAGTCAGATGGTACTAGTGCCACTTGCAGTATCATCTATGATGATGGTACATATGTGGGCGTGGGCACTTCTGCACCAGCATATAAGCTGGATGTAAACGGTGATGCCAATGTCAATGGTAGCCTGTATCTGATCAATAATAATGGCACTTCGGCTAACAAGCTTTACTTGGCAGGCACAGATCTTAATCATTACATATATTCTCTGGGTAGCGGTGGCGACCATACTTACTTTGGCGAATGGAATGCTCAGTTCGATTTTTACAATACAGCCACGAGCACGCCTGTAATGAGCCTCTCCGGTATAGCCTCTCTGATGGATCTGCGAGCCAATGCGTTGATTCGGGGCAATAATACAAATACACCATTGTCACAAGTGAGCGCTTTTGAGCTTTTATCCGGTAGAGGAAGCGGTGCAGTGCTGGTAGGTGGCCAAAGCAATGCTGATATTGCCATCCAGTATGGCGGCGGCGGATATAGGCATTTCATCTCTACGAGACATAACAGTGCAGTAGGCAGCAATCTCAATGCAATAGATTTTTACTTGAATAATTCTACCACAGCCGGAGGCTCATCTGCACCTGGCACAGGCAATGTACTAGGTATGAGCATCACAGCCACAGGGGTAGGTATAGGTACCAATGTACCTACCAACGCACTGGAGGTAGCAGGCAATACAAAGACCACAAACTTTCAGATGACCAATGGTGCTGCAAACGGTTATGTTTTGCAGGGTAGCGGCACTGGTGTGGGTAGCTGGGTAGACCCGGCTACGATCTCAGCAAAAAATATTTACAACTCTGACGGTACCCTGACTGGCAACAGGACCGTGACCATGGGAGCTAGCAATATCACCTTTGCAGCTTCAAGCGGCAACTTCTATTTTGCTCCAACATCTAATGGTCTCAATCAAGGTAATATAGCCATGGGCGCCAACTTGACCTCTACAGGAGGTTGTAGTATTGCTCTTGGGTCTAATAGTACATCATCTGGCAATCAAAGCCTGGCTGTGGGTTTGTTTAATACTGCCTCCGGCCATCAGAGTGCAGCTATCGGCTATTCGGTCACGGCCAGTGCTTCTTTCAGCGATGCACTCGGGTACCAATCTAAGGCTACCGCCAATCAGGCTTTCGCGGCCAACTATCAAACTGTGGCTAGCGGTGGATCCAGCGCGGCCTTTGGCGGTGTCGATACTGCCAGCGGTGTCAATGCCTTTGCTGTCGGTCAATATAACAATGCTAACGGCACTGCTTCTGCTGCTTTTGGTACCAACAACCGGATTTTCTCTCAGTATGGTATAGCGGGAGGGGCGTCTAACTATGTGAGTGGCAATACTGCTGCTGCCTTGGGATATGGCAATACTTCCACAAACAACTTTAGCATGGCCTTCGGCCAAAGCAATAATGCTACAGGCATCGTTTCAGCTACCATAGGGTATCTAAATACTGCGTCAAATAATGCAGCTATGGCTTTTGGTACTACCAATACTGTAGGAGGGTTTGGAGCAGCTGCTATAGGTGGTAATAATACGGCCAATGGCAACTACGGTATCTCTGCCGGACAGTATAACAGTGCCGCTAATACAGGATCTGTGGCGATGGGCCTATCCAATACCGCAGGAGGTACTGCTGCTATTGCTATAGGCCAGAATAATAGTGCAAGTGGCAGCGTTAGCACAGCCATCGGACAAAATAATAACGCCACTAATACCGGATCTGTGTCTCTCGGCCTGGCCAATACTGCCAGCGGCAGCGCTGCCATCGCAGCCGGACAAGGTAGTAGTGCTACTAGCTCCGGTGCTGTGAGTATAGGATATAACAATACCTCCAGCGGCGTGCAGAGTATAACTCTGGGCAGTGGACTGAACGCTCCTTCTGAAGGTGAGCTAGTAGTAGGCTCGTATAATACTACCTATACTCCTTCTTCTACTACCAACTGGATAGGATCTGACAGGCTTTTCACCATAGGCAATGGTAACCCGGGATTTGGCTATTCCAATGCTTTGGTAGTCCTGAAAAATGGCAATACCGGTATCGGTATCAGCAATCCATCATATCCGCTGGATGTGGCCAGCACTGTCACGACGAACTATACCAGCTATGGCTACCTCTCTAGTGGTGGGGCTGGCAGCAATCCGGGCAATAGCGGCTCAGTACCTGTATCTATACATTCATCGGGTCGCATCCTCTCAGCGGAGGTCAATGTGCAGAGCGACCGTCGTATCAAGCGCGACCTAAGCTATCCTGCCACAGCATCGCTGCTGGATATAGCTGATAGACTGGAAGTCACTAAGTACCTGTACATAGATTCTGTCCAAAGAGGCAACCGCTCTAAGACGGGCTTCATAGCCCAGCAGATAGAGAGCGTATACCCTACCGCTGTCAATAAGAATAATGATGTCATCCCGACAGTATTTGCCTTGGCTGCATCAGTCCGCACAGATGATGGAGTGCTGATCATATCTACATCTGCTGCTCATGGTTTTGAGCAGGGTGATGAAGTATTACTCTATGATGAGAAGAACACGGCACATCCGGCGAAGGTGACGGCTGTAGAGAGTGATCATACTTTCCGCACGGAGAGCTGGACCGGGCAGCAGGGCAATGTCTTCGTCTATGGCAAAAAGGTGAATGACTTCCGCACGGTAGACTTTGACCAGATCACAGCATTGGCTATAGGCGCTATACAGGAGCTCAATAAACAACAGCGCACAGACCGCGAGACCATACAGGAGCTGAAAGCAGAAAACGAAAAACTAAAAGCTCAGTCAGCAGAGCAGACCCAAAACTACAAGCAGATCAAAGCGCAGGTAGATGCGATCAATGAGCGCTTGAATATGACTACGGGCAAATGATTTTTAAATGTTATCAGGGTTACGATACGGGAGACAGGAATGTCTCCCGTATTTTTTTACAAGTGCATTTCTTTTATATGTAAAGAAAACGCATGGAATGTATTTCTATAAATTAAATTAAGGAGCTGACTATCAGACGTCAATAAAAAAATTGGTTAACCCATTTAACAATTGCCTTTTTCTGTTGTCTATACCTTCTGCCGGAATGACCGACAGTAGTTTGGGATTCGCCGCGACTCCTCGCGGCTTTAACTGAAAAAACGTTATTTTTTCTATCCCTCACTATATGTTCGCTAATCTTGCGGTTCATTTTAGGATAGTAACAAAGACAAGTATCAAACAGAAGCTCCCATATGGTATCTCTGGCAAGGTGGTTTTAAACTGCCTCCTGTTTCTGGTCATGGGCCTTTCTTTTTGGACTGTCAGGTCTTCTGCCCCGGGTACCAGTCCGCTAGCAGCTATGGACGGAGTGAATGTAGCCCTGGTCGCTACGACAGACCTCGCAGATCAGCCCCTTCTTTCCATATCCTCTGTGCATCTATCCCGCGTCACGCTGGAGCTCATAGAGATGGCAGATGACAGCTCAAACGATGACAATACTGATATAGATCCGATAGAAATGGCGCACCACATCTCATTTGAGAGCGCACTGGATCTCACTCAGAGCACTAATCTCCTTTTGCATCTCTCCCAGTCTGTACAGGCGCGCCCGTCTGCAGACCTTTTCATGCTCCACCACTGCTGGCGGAGTTTCCTCGTATAGTATTTTCGTCAAAACGAAAGTTTGAGCTTAGGCTACGGACTCTCGCCACAACTGCCGCGCAGGCATGACCTGCCCCGCAGGGAGCATATGGCTCACCGTCACGGTTATACCGAAATCATCATAATTCAAAATCAAAAAGCATCATGAAGAGGATCGCACTTCTCATCTGTCCTATCGTCCTGTTAGTATTAGCCAGCTGCCATCACACAGAAAAGGAGAAAGAGGAATCGGAGGTTTTTCCGATCACCAGCCCTATCATCAAGGACACGATCATCTACAAAGAATATGTAGCAAAGATCAACTCTATCCAGCACATTGAGCTGCGCGCACTGGAGCCGGGCTACCTGCAGAATATCTACATAGACGAAGGCCAGCATGTGCAGAAGGGGCAGCTCCTCTTCCAGATCATGCCGACAGTCTATCAGAATGAGAGGCAGAAGGCCGATGCAGAGGTAAACTTTGAAGAGATAGAATACCAGAATACCAAGAGCCTCTCTGATAGCAATATCGTATCGCCTAAGGAACTGGCACTGGCCAAAGCCAAGCTGGATAAGGCAAAAGCAGAGCTCAGCCTCGCGCAGACGCACCTCGGGTTTACAGAGATACGCGCACCTTTTGATGGTATTATAGACCGCTTTATGGTCCGGATGGGTAGCCTGCTGGATGATGGTGAGCTGCTCACCACCCTGTCTGACAATAGTAAGATGTGGGTATACTTCAATGTGCCGGAATCTGAGTACCTGCACTATATCACAGGCAAGAAATCTGACAACCCTACCAAAGTAAAACTAAAAATGGCCAATCAGGATATGTTTGACCAGGAGGGTACGGTAGAGACGATAGAAGCGGACTTCAACAATGAGACAGGTAACATTGCCTTCCGTGCCACTTTCCCAAATCCTCACAGCGTGCTGCGCCACGGTGAGACGGGCAATATCCTGATGCCTATCTCCCTGAAGCATGCGATGATTATCCCGCAGGCTGCTACGTTTGAGGTACTGGATAAGAAATTTGTATACGTAGTAGAAAAAGATGGCACCGTGCGCGCCCGTGAGATCACCATAGGCCAGGAGATGCCACACCTCTACGTAGTGACAGAAGGCATCACTACAGATGACCATATCCTCCTCGATGGCCTGCGCAAGGTACAGGCTAATGATAAGATCAAGACAGAGTATGTAGATCCTCAGAAAGCCATCTCTGATATGAGAGGCCTGCACGCAGAATAATGTAAGACCAATAACAAGAAAAAATGTTCAGCAAATTCATACATAGGCCGGTGCTGGCGATAGCCATCTCCCTGGCCATTACATTCCTGGGTATACTGGCTATCGAGACCATACCGATAGCGCAGTTTCCCGAGATCGCTCCGCCTCGGGTCATGGTGTTCATCGCCTTCCCGGGTGCGAGTGCAGACGTACTGGTAAAGTCCACCCTCATCCCGCTGGAGCGCGCTATAAACGGTGTACAAGGCATGCAGTATATCATCTCTGATGCTACGAGCGCGGGCGAGGCTACGATCCAGATCGTATTTGATCCGGGCACTGACCCCAATGCTGCCGTAGTAAACATCAAGACGCGTGTGGATCAGGTCATGAACAACCTCCCTCCGCTGGTGCAGCGCGAGGGTGTCGTGATCTCGCCGCTACAGCCGAGTATGCTCATGTACGTGAACCTCTACTCTAAAGACAAGAATGCAGATGAGAAATTCCTGTACAACTATGCCAGCGTCAAGGTACTCCCCGAGCTGCAGCGTATCAAGGGTATGGGCCGCGCACAGATACTGGGTAGCCGTCAGTTCGCCATGCGCCTCTGGCTAAAGCCGGATCGTATGCGTGCCTATAATGTATCTACCGAAGAGGTGATGGACGCCGTGAGCGAGCAGAGCGTGATAGGCCGCCCTGGCCGTATAGGCCAGGCATCAGGCAAATCTGCACAATCACTAGAGTACGTTTTGACCTACAAGGGAAGATTTAGTACACCGGAAGAATATGGCAACATCATCATCAAAGCCAATCCGACCGGTGAAAGCCTCAAACTGAAAGACATCGCCACAGTAGAGCTGGGCAGTGAGTTCTTTGACATCTACTCCAATAAGGATGGCTTCCCTGCTGCCTCTATCGTACTGAAGCAGAACATAGGTAGTAATGCGAGTAAAGTCATAGAAGAAACAAAGACCCGGCTGGCAGAGCTGAAAAAGGACTTTCCTCCCGGCATGGACTTTGAGATCAACTATGACGTATCAAAGTTTGTGGATGCCTCTATCGAGAAGGTACTCCATACACTCCTTGAGGCGTTTATCCTTGTAGCACTCGTGGTGTTCATCTTCCTCGGTGACTGGCGGTCTACTTTGATCCCGATCCTCGCAGTACCGGTATCATTGATCGGGTCCTTCCTGTTCATGCAGATGTTTGGCCTCACGCTGAACCTCGTGACACTCTTTGCGCTCGTACTGGCTATCGGTATCGTGGTGGACAATGCGATCATGGTGGTGGAGGCTGTGCACGTGAAGATGCACGACGACCACCTCTCGCCATATAAGGCTGTGAAGAAAGTACTCGGTGAGATCAGCGGTGCGATCATTGCCATCACACTCGTTATGACGGCAGTGTTCATCCCGGTAGCATTTATGTCCGGTCCGGTGGGTGTGTTCTATCGGCAGTTCTCTATCACTATGGCTAGCTCCATCATTCTCTCTGGGGTGGTGGCTCTCACTCTGACACCTGTGCTGTGTGCCATGATATTGAAGAATACACATGGGCAGAAGCGCAGTCGGACCCCGATCAATATGTTTATTGATTGGTTCAATAAGACCTTTGAGACCGCTACGAATAAATACACGGGCTTCCTCAGGCTGATCACCGATCGCCGCGTGGTGACATATGGCCTGCTCTTCGGTTTTGCCTTTGCCATCTTCGGTGTCAATAAGATCCTGCCATCCGGCTTCATACCAAACGAAGATCAGGGTATGATCTATGCCATTATCCAGACGCCTCCGGGCACCACGCTGGAGCGTACTAATGATGTAGCTCGCAAGCTGCAAAAGATAGCCATGAAGGTAGACGGCGTACACTCCGTATCGTCACTCGCCGGATATGAGATCCTCACAGAGGGTCGCGGTTCCAATGCGGGTACCTGCCTTATCAACCTCAGCGACTGGTCTGACCGCAAGCACAATGTGAAACAGATCATAGCAGAGCTGGAGGAGAAGACCAAAGACATGGGTGCCGTAGTCGAGTACTTTGAGCCACCAGCGGTGCCGGGTTACGGTTCATCGGATGGTTTCTCGCTACGTATGCTGGATAAGAACTCCACGGTAGACTACCAGGAGTTTGACAAGGTCAATAAGGACTTTATGGCTGCGCTCAAAAAACGCAAAGAACTCTCGGGACTCTTCACCTTCTTCGCGGCCAACTATCCGCAGTATGAGCTGGTGATAGATAACGAGATGGCGATGCAGAAAGGAGTATCCATAGGCAAGGCGATGGACAACCTGAATATCCTCATAGGTAGTACCTATGAGCAGGGCTTCATCCGCTTTAGCAACTTCTTTAAGGTCTACACACAAGCTGCCCCTGAGTACCGCAAGCTACCTGAGGATATCCTCAATCTCTTTATCAAAAATGATAAGGGAGAGATGGTGCCATACTCAGCATTCATGACCATGAGGAAGACACAGGGTCCGAATGAGATCACGCGCTTCAATCTCTATACCTCATCATCTATCAAGGGTGTGCCTGCTCCTGGCTATACCTCCGGTGATGCCATCAAGGCAATACAAGAGGTCGCTGCCGAGACACTGCCACACGGCTACGGCATAGCGTGGGAGGGTCTATCATATGATGAGGCACGCCGTGGCAATGAAGCGATCATCATCTTCCTCGTCGTATTGATCTTCGTGTACCTGATCCTTGCTGCGCAGTATGAGAGCTTCCTCATACCACTGGCAGTACTCCTGTCGCTGCCTCCGGGTATCTTTGGTTCCTTCTTCTTGCTCAAGGGAATGGGCCTCGCCAATGACATCTATGCGCAGATGGGCCTCATCATGCTTGTGGGCCTCCTCGGCAAGAATGCTATCCTCATCGTAGAGTTCGCCGTGCAGAAGCACATACAGGGCGCTACGGTACTGGAGGCGGCTATCGAAGGGGCCCGCGTGCGTCTCCGTCCGATCCTGATGACATCGTTTGCCTTCATAGCGGGTCTGATGCCGCTGGTAGTAGCTACAGGCCCGGGTGCTGTGGGCAATAAGACCATCGGCTCATCCGCGCTGGGAGGTATGTTCTTCGGTACTGTATTTGGCATCATCGCTATCCCTGGCTTGTACTTCGTATTTGGCAAGCTGTCTGAGGGCAAGCAGCTGATACGTGATGAGGATGCCAGCCCGCTGAGTGAGGACTTTGTAGAAAGCCAGTCTGAGGCTGCGCTCTCCAAGAACATCAAGAAAATTTTAAAGAAGATAACAGGCAGAAAAAATGAGGAAGAAAACAATGCATAAATACGTCGCGGCTATCCTGCTGCTGGTATCTATAGCAGGCTGCAAACTATTCAAAGAGCCGATACGTACAGAAAATAAAACTGTCCCATCTGCCTACAACGGTGGCACACAGGATACGACCAACTCTGCCAATATCAACTGGCGACGCTATTTTTCCGATCCGGACCTGATAGCGCTGATAGATACTGCCCTGCGCAATAATCAGGAGCTGAATATCACCATGCAGGAGATACAGGTAGCACAGGCCGAGGTGCGTGCACGCAAAGGCGAATACCTACCCTCCGGAGGACTGAAGCTAGGTGGAGGTGTGGAGAAGACCCCACGCTACACCCCGCAGGGTGCAGTAGAAGATCAGCTGGAGGTGCAGCCTGGCAAGAAGTTTCCGGAGCCGCTGGGAGATGTAGCGATCAGCGCCGCTTTCTCTTGGGAGCTTGACATCTGGAAGAAGCTGCGAAATGCCAAGAAGGCGGCCGTAGCCCGGTACTTTGCGAGTGTAGAGGGCAAGAACTTTATGGTGACCAATCTCGTGTCTGAGATAGCAGAGTCATACTACGAGCTGCTCACGCTGGACAATCAGCTGGAGATCATCAATCAGAATATCGAGATACAGAAAAATGCGCTCAACATAGTGCGACAGCAAAAGGAAAATGCAGCAGTATCACAGCTCGCGGTGAACCGTTTTGATGCGCAGCTGCTCAATACACAAAATCTGCAATACGAGATACAGCAGAAGATAGTAGAAACAGAAAATCATCTCAACTATCTCGTAGGCCGTTTCCCACAGCCGGTAAGGCGTACCGCCGCTACACTCAATACGGTGAGGTTTGACTCTATCTTCATCGGTACTCCTGCTCAGCTGTTTGAAAATCGCCCTGACATCCGCAAGTCCGAGCAAGAACTGGCTGCCTCGAAACTAGACGTAAAGGTGGCTAAGGCTGCTTTCTATCCTACCATCCACCTCTCTGCTGAGATCGGCTTTCAGGCGTTCAATCCTGCTGTATGGTTCAGGCCGGAGTCACTGCTGGGTTCCCTTTTCGGTGATATAGCTGCGCCACTCATCAATAGGAATGCGCTCAAAGCGCAGTACATGACCAGCCGTGCCAATCAGGTGAAGGCAGTCTATGGATATGAGCAGACCATTCTGAAAGCCTACATAGAGGTGAGCAATCAATTCTCTGCTATAGACAAGTACACCAAGAGCTATGAAACCAAATCAAATGAGGTCAATATCCTGAACCAATCCATTACGGTATCAGACAAGCTCTTCCGCTCGGCACGTGCAGACTATATGGAGGTCCTACTCACACAGCGCGAGGCGCTGGAGTCACGCATGCAGCTCATAGAGATCAGAAACAAGCAACTCAAAGCCGATGTCAATATCTACAAGGCACTCGGCGGAGGCTGGAAATAAATTTATCTGGGTGGTAAATTTGAAGGGGGATGCTTCGGCGTCCCTTTTCTATTGGAGGCAAGGTAAACTGACCGATGCTTTGGATCCGGCACAGGCCAGCGCAGCTAGAGCCCAGAACCTTTCATACTTAGCTCCATCAGGTGTTTTACCAGATTATCTTTTCGACTCAGCTCCATCTTCTTTTTGATGCGGTGGCGTAGCTGCTCATAGCCCCGCTCCCCGGACCCAAAGAGTCGTGACAGCTCCTTGTCAGAGAGGCCTGTCTTGATCAGACCGCATGCATGTACCTCACGTGGGGTCAGTGCCGGATAGGCGTCCGCTACCAGTTTAAATAGCGTGTGATTTCCTTCATCCATCTTTTGCTGGAGCATCGCCTTTTCCTGTTCGGTGATCCGGGTGGCACCTATTTTTTGTATGATGGTACGGAGGGTATGCTGGCCTGCACTTCCCTGTTTCTTGAGCGCCTCGAGAAAATCTTTTAGCTCATCCAGTAGTTTGATCTTCTCCTGCAGGCTGATGGTGGTTAGCTGTATTTCTTTATTCACCGCCTCTACTTGCTGCTGTAGCAGTTTGCGGGTCAGCTCTTCCTGCTGCAGTGCGTGTCTGACCTGTGCAGCTTCCATTTTCTGGAGGTGTGACTGCTGGCTTTGAGCCTCTATCATCTCGCCCTCCTTTTGCTGCATTTCATAGGCTTTCAGCAGCTTTTTAGGGTCGCTCGTAGTTTTGCCCCAGGCATAGTATACCTCATGTGACAGGCGGTAGCAGTTGCGCACGGAGAGATCGTGCTTCATTCTGATATACTGTGGCAGGCAGCGGCCCAGCAGCGCAGCCGCCCTGGCATAGCTCTTATTCTGATAGGCAAACATGGCAGATGCATACTGAAACAGCAGGTAGGGCCCACTGGTTTCATCCTGTGGTAGCAGCGCTGACGCTGCTCGTATGTGGGACTTCTGTCGCTGCTCTATTTCCTGTCGTTCTTTTGCTTTGAGCGACGGGTCGCGGTATAGCAGGTGATAGTGGACAGTCACCTGCAGGTAGGTCTGCAGCAGATATGCCTGATGCAGAGCGTCTCCTTTCAGTAGCGATATTACCTTTTCATACCAGGCCGTAGATTGCCTATAGTCTTTCAGCTCTTCGTAGTACACGGCAAAGTAACTGTAGACATTAAACCTGTTATACGTAGAAACCCCCGGCAACTCAGTGATAGCCAGCGACTGCTGCAGGTATGGCAGCGCACGCTCAAAATCTGCATTGGCCATATAGCCAAAGGCGATCTGCGTATAGAATACCGTGATGATATTGCGATGCCACATGTCAGGCTCGCCCATAGCTTTGAGCTTGTCCAGCGCCTGCAGGCTCACTGCCATCTTTTCCTCGTACTGGTTCTTCTTGCCGTGTATGAAGGCGAGGCGCGTCAGGTACACTACCTGCACGCGGGGAGAAACTCTGTCGAGCAGCTGGTCGCGCACTTGCTGTACGATCTCCTCACCGCCGCTGAGGTTCCCATTTGTAAAAAAGTGCCGGGCCCGCGCCAGCATCACCTGCGCAGCTTCATCATACTTTTCTTCTTGCAGAAAGTAATCCGTCAATGCCCGATGGTCTATAGCCTGTTTGTCAAAGTCATTTCGGATGGAGGCTATAAGTAGTGTGAGCAGGTCGGCAGTTGCCTTTACTTGTTGCAGCCGTATAGGCTGGTGCCGTGTCTTAAATTTCTCCAGCGTCATGGCCGCCTGATGCGTATCCTGATGGATCATCTCAGAGATTTCTCCGAGCTCATTTAGGAGCCCAGCTGCTGATCTGGTGCCTGATGCAAGGGCCATGTCGGGTGGGTTGTCGTGATTTTGTCGTGAGACTAAGATAAGATGGATGGAGATATTTGTTGAATATAATTCTGTTCTTATCTGAAGTGTGCCTACTAGTATACGTATTGGCTTATTACAGAAGATTTTACCTCAACCTCCCGTCATGAATAAATTATTTACCGTTCTCGTCGCCTTCTACGCTGTGCTTACGTTTGCCCAGGCACCCCCGCAGGGGATCAACTATCAGACGATAGTCAGGAATGCAGCCGGCAATATCGTAGCCAATACGCATGTAGCTATCAGGTTTACGATCCATGACCAGACAGCTGCGGGTACCGTAGTGTTTCAGGAAACGCATGCACTCACCACCAATCAGTTTGGCCTTTTCAACGCTGTGATAGGCACTGGCGGCGGCAATCTTTCTACCGTAGCCTGGGGCAGTGGCCCCAAATACCTGCAGGTAGAAGTAGATGTAAATGGCGGCACCAGCTATACCGACATGGGCACTACGCAGCTCATGAGTGTGCCCTATGCCCTGTTTGCCGGCAATGCCGGTGGCGGCACCGGACCTACCGGACCTCGTGGTAGTACCGGAGCCACCGGCTCAGCGGGAAGTCCTGGCCTGACAGGAGCCACAGGTGTAGCCGGCGCTACAGGCCCACAAGGACCAAGCGGCAATACCGGTGCAACAGGTACAGCTGGTACCCAGGGCCCGACAGGGCCATCGGGCCTGAATGGCGTCAATGGTGCTACGGGCTCAACTGGCCCATCAGGTGTCGATGGAGTAACAGGTGCACAAGGCCCGACAGGTCCGTCAGGTAATGACGGCGCAACAGGCGCACAAGGACCTGCTGGAGCAAATGGTATAAATGGTGTCACAGGGGCCACGGGTCCAACTGGTGCAGGCGGCGGTGCCACCGGCCCAACGGGTCCATCAGGCACTGACGGAGTAAGCGGAGCACAAGGCCCGACAGGTTTACAAGGTGCAACGGGATCAAATGGCATCACCGGTGCCACTGGTCCTACAGGCGCCGATGGCGCTACAGGTGTACAAGGCCCAAGCGGCAATAATGGAGTAGCTGGCCCAACAGGTCCGACAGGAGTAGGCGGTGGTGCCACCGGTCCAACTGGTCCAACAGGCATAGATGGCACGAATGGCATCAATGGCTTGACAGGTCCAACTGGTCCATCTGGCATTGACGGCGCAACGGGTACACAAGGACCTGCTGGAGCAAATGGTATAAATGGTGTCACAGGGGCCACGGGTCCAACTGGTGCAGGCGGCGGTGCCACCGGCCCAACAGGCATAGATGGCACGAATGGCATCAATGGTTTGACCGGTCCAACTGGTCCGTCTGGCATTGACGGCGCTACAGGCGCACAAGGTCCTGCCGGAGCAAACGGCACAAATGGTGTCACAGGCCCCACTGGTCCCACGGGTGCAGGCGGTGGTGCCACCGGTCCTACAGGTCCATCAGGCATAGATGGTGCGAATGGCATCAATGGCTTGACAGGTCCAACTGGTCCATCTGGCATTGACGGCGCTACAGGCGCACAAGGTCCTGCCGGAGCAAACGGCACAAATGGCGTCACGGGCCCCACTGGTCCCACGGGTGTAGGCGGTGGTGCTACCGGCCCAACAGGTCCATCAGGCATAGATGGTGCGAATGGTGTCAATGGCGCCACTGGTCCGACCGGTCCCGCAGGTAATGACGGTGCAACAGGTTTACAAGGTGCTGCCGGAGTGAATGGTACAAATGGCGTCACAGGCCCCACTGGTCCCACGGGTGCAGGCGGTGGTGCTACAGGCCCAACCGGGGCATCAGGAGTAGATGGTATCAATGGTGTGGCCGGTCCGCAAGGTCCAACAGGTTTACAAGGCGTCACTGGCGCAAATGGAAACAACGGTAATACTGGCCCTACTGGTGCAGCTGGAGTCAATGGTCCAACAGGTCCGATAGGCCCCACTGGCAATAATGGTGTCAATGGAGCTACTGGCCCGCAAGGCCCAACCGGCCTGCAAGGTGCTACGGGTGCAAATGGAACTAATGGTAATACCGGCCCAACTGGTGCAGCAGGTACTGTTGGCGCAGCGGGTCCCACAGGAGCGACAGGTGCTGGCGGAGGAGCTACAGGTCCCACCGGCGCATCAGGATTAGATGGAGTTACGGGTGCTACAGGCGCCCAAGGTCCCACTGGCAATGATGGTGTAAATGGTGCCACTGGTCCGCAAGGCCCTACAGGCCTGCAAGGTGCTACGGGTGCAAATGGCACGGTCGGTAGTCCAGGCCCAACGGGCGCAGCAGGTGCGAATGGCATTACAGGACCCACAGGCGCCACTGGAGCAAATGGTGCCAGCGGTAGTACCGGCCCGATCGGTGCAGCTGGAGTCAATGGTGCGACAGGACCAATAGGCCCCTCTGGCAATGATGGTGTCAATGGAGCCACCGGCCCGCAAGGCCCAACCGGCCTGCAAGGTGCTACGGGTGCAAATGGAACGAACGGTAGTGCTGGCCCAACGGGCGCAGCAGGTGCGAATGGCCCTACAGGACCCACAGGAGCAAATGGCTCCAATGGTGTGACAGGTCCAATGGGCCCTTCCGGCAATGATGGTGTAAATGGCGCCGCTGGTCCGCAAGGGCCAACAGGTTTACAAGGTGCCACCGGCGCGCAAGGTCCTACAGGTTCAGTAGGAGCTACCGGGGCTAACGGCGCAACGGGTGCAGCAGGTCCGGCAGGACCTTCAGGTATAGCAGGCAATACAGGAGCAACTGGTCCGCAAGGTGCGACCGGCGCAAACGGGACTAACGGTGCCACAGGTGCGGCTGGTCTTAACGGAGCTACAGGCGCGCAAGGGCCTACAGGGGCAGCTGGCCCTACAGGATCACTTGGCGCGGCGAGCGGAGATCTGAGCGGTACGTATCCAGCCCTTACGGTCACAGGCATACAGGGCAAACCTGTTTCTGGCACAGCGCCATCGACTAGTGACATTCTTCAATACGATGGCACCAATTGGACACCGGTAGATGTCAATGGCCTCTTCTGGAAAGTCAATGGCAATGCCGGCACTACCGCTGCCAATTTTGTCGGGACTACTGATCTGGTGCCACTGCGTCTCCAGGCCGGAGGAGGATCAGTAGGCTATTTCCCCGAGGTATCTACGGGCAGCCTTGCACTCGGGTATGGAGCAGCAATACCTTCCGGCACATACAATGTATCGATCGGAACTTTTAGTGGCAATGCCGCTATGACCGGTGCCAATAACGTAGCTATAGGCCGCAGCAGCATGAGTGCCGCAGCAGGATCCGGCATTGATAACGTGGCTGTAGGCAGGGATGCTATGGTTTTCAATACGGATGGTTCCGCAAACACAGCTGTAGGTCCTCTTGCCATGCGAAATAATACAACCGGCAACTACAATACAGCAGCAGGATCACTGGCGCTGTATGGTAACACCACTGGCATAAACAATGTCGCCATAGGCCGCGCTACTATGCAGACCAATATGACCGGCAATGCTAACGTGGCAATGGGCTATGGGGCACTGATTAATGTGCGTGACAGTAGTAACAATGTCGCCATAGGCGCAAGTGCGGGTGCCTCTGCCCTGGGTAGTGGCAACGTATTTCTAGGTAATGATGCCGGTAAATTTGAAACAGGCAACAATAAGCTATATGTAGACAACAGCAGCAATCCAGCCCCTCTCATCTATGGAGATTTCAGAAATAACCACCTGACTGTAAATGACAGCCTGACAGCTAAATATTTGCAAATAACGAATGGTGCAGCGAATACTTATATACTCCAAAGCGATGCCACAGGCAATGGTACATGGGCTAACCCTAGTGGACTCTTCTGGGGCCTGAATGGCAATAGCGGCACTAACTCGGGCAATTTCATCGGTACTATAGATAATATGCCGATCATCTTTAAGTCTAATGGTAACCGGGTAGGGTATCTGCCGACTAGTTACAATGGCAACATATCTTTTGGTGTAAGTTCCTATACACCTAGCGGATCTAACAATGTGGCAATAGGTGCAGGTACGGGGGGCAATACATCCGGCAATAGTAACGTAGCCATCGGCTATACTGCCCTGAGTGGCAATCAATCGGGCTACAACAATGTGGCTATAGGCCTGCAGGCCATGCTAACCAATATCAGCGGTGTCAACAATGTGGCTGTAGGGCCTAGTGCCATGTCAGGGATCACTACGGGCAATTACAATACTGCTCTCGGCAATGCCGCGCTCCGTGACAACCAGACTGGAAACAGTGGTGTGGCCATAGGAGCAACTGCGATGCAATTGCATACCAGCGGCGATTATAACGTAGTAGTAGGAAATAGTGCAGGCTACAATAATGTCTCGGGCGTTGGAAATATATTCATAGGCTTTCGTGCGGGTGCTAATGAGACGGGCAGCAATAAGCTGTATATCAATAATGACAGCAGCTCTTACCCACTTATTTATGGTGATTTCACCAATGATCATGTGACAGTAAGGGATAGCCTGACGAGCAAATATTTTCAGATGACCAACGGTGCGTCAAACGGGTATCTGCTGAAAAGCAACGCCTCCGGCAATGCAACCTGGGTAGACCCCAACTCACTGCTCACTAATATCTTTAACAGTGATGGTACGCTGACGGCAAATAGAACGGTGACCATGGGCGGCCGTACCATCGACTTCTCTGGTGGCAATGTAGGTATCAGCAACGGGGTGCCAAATTTCACGCTGGATGTGGGCGGCGTGGCCCATGCCTCATCGTATATATTCTCGGATACCTACCTGCGTGCTGATGGACAGAGCTTTCTCCTGTCAGGAAGCAATACAACCTCTGGCTCCAGTAATGTGGTAATGCGCAAAGACGCTAACAACGCCTATATCTGGCCATGGGGCACAGGCACGTCGAGCAATACCGTATTCGTCGGTGGGGGCACAAATACTAACATGAAAGTATCAGGCACATTCGATATCGGCTCATGGGCCACCTCCAGCCTCGGCACCAATGGCTACATCAAAATGGGGGCACTCCTGATACAGTGGGGTACCGTATCATTCACCAGCAATACTGCAGCGACGGTCACCTTCCCTACAGCCTTCTCCAGCGCGGCCAATGTATACTCGCTGACCACTGGTGTAGATGCGGCCACCAGTGCCGGCTCCGGATCTAATGCGGGCGTAAAGCTCATGAATATCACCGCAAGCACCTTCCAGATAGCAGGTCAGGCCGTATTCAGCGGCGATGCAGTGACTAAGATCCGCTGGATGGCTATAGGCCAGTAGCGTATCGAGCAGATACAAATGGCAGGAAATAAAAAAGAGACGCAATTGCGTCTCTTTTTTGTAGCTCCCCCTCTTCGTCCAATATCGAACCAATTACTGCTCTTTTCAAGCGCCTCTATGTATTAAAACCGCTTTTGGCTGTGCCAGACTATATTCCGGGAAAAAGAAGAGCTTAATAAAATACAGGATTTGATTCCCTTCCTCCTATTCAACCAGTAGTCTTATCGCTAAGTTATTTGCTTTTTAACATTCTCTGTCGAGTAATATCTGATCCAAGGCGCAAATCCCACATTAAACTAGACCAAGAAGATTTTATATCCTGCATCACACTCAGGCCGTAACCGGTTAGTGCCCACCCATAGACTTCTGTTTTTATACCAATTACTTTTTTCTTTGTTGGAAGCCGAATCAAAAGATTTGCCTCTGTCATGAAATATATTAAGCGATTTACAGTTTTATTATCCATGCCCATTAATAAGGATAGTTCTTTGGTATATGCGAATCCCTTTTCCGTATACAGTTCATAAATGCATGACAATAACCTTAACATTCTTTTGTCAATGTTATTGCCCCCTTGTTTTGCAATATCCGCCAAGACGCATTCAGCGCATATTAGAAACCATCCATTAAAAGCCAAGGGGTTAATTTCGATGCCCTTAATGCTTTGCTTTAATTTTATACGCTGCAGTCTTTTGTTTTTATTAATCCTCATTTTAGTAGTTTTACTGAGGCCATAGTGTTGGCATTCAATTTTTTATTTCTTGTAAGGACCAATTTACCTATTCTTTATTAATCCCGAGCCCTGCATAACTACAACGGCAGGCAATGATTCATTTGATAAAGGCTATTGACTTAAATGTTATCTCTCAGCAATTCCAACTCAAGCTTGCTATGGGCAGCCTATGAGCAATATTGAGAAAAGACATTCCACATTAGCCTTCACCCGAACATCTTAAATCGAGTTACTAATACTCTCATATGATTAGATGTAATATTTTTTCGCATTGAATTTGTAATTATTTAAATAAAGGGATATAATTGTGGCACTCCGCTATTGATATAGATGTAAAAATAGCTTCGTGAATTTCGCATAAAACTTCACGTTCTGCTATTAACGATATCATCCCGGAACTACAAATGTGAAATACGTCTATGAAAACAATTTTGGCCCTACTTACGTGTATCTGTGTTTACTTTGATTCCTACGGTCAGCGCTGCGCAGATGATAGTTTAAAGACCTACCCCTCAGAAGACATTCTCTATAGTGATCAGGGTTTTGCAAATGGAGGTCTTACGCCTTGCATTTTAAGTGGTGCCTATTCGGAGTTGATTATCCCATTTGGTACCTATCATCAGCGAGGCCAGCAAATGATCCTGCCTGATAGTTCAACGACTATAGTTTCAAATATTTATTCAGTCCGCATCGACGATGTTGTCTCGCTTCCTGGTGGTTTCTGCTGGACTATCCGCCCCGCTTCGGGCATTATCCATGACAAAGAGAGCGGCGTTCTGATCATAAAGGGTACGGCTAGTTTATCGCCTGGCAGTGTGATCCCACTTTCTGTCAAAATCAGCGTGGATACCCAAGGGAACAATAGTTACACTTATACAGACCTCGATGCTTGGAACTATAAGCCCTTTATGGGCCAGGTGGTCATTCGAAGCATAGACGCATCCGGCTCCTGTCCTCAACCCAACTTTTAATCTTACCAGCTCTTTTGACTATGAGAACATCATTTAGCAAAACACTGTTGCTTTTTATCACCTGTTTGTTGTCATTTACGGCTTATTCTCAGTGCAGTTGTACCGTACTCTCTCCCAATACTATAACAACAGTAGGTAATTATAATTGCGTCTTTCGGGGCTCCAGTATGACACTGACTGTGTCCCGTCCATTGGGGGATTCTACGCTCTGGTATACTATTAATGGCACAGACACCGTAAAGATAGGATCTGGGACCTCGATCAGCTATACTTTGGACACGCCGCGCAAGTTTCTGGCACGCAATGTACTAACATGCTACTGTACCGGTCCTACGCAAAGCACAGTATATAGTAGCTACGTGGCCAGCGCCTCGATCAGGTTTGATACTACCACAGCCAATATTGGGGCGACCTTCCTTTTGGTAAATAACGACCCGGTGATCTGCAATGGCACGATGACAGATGTCAGTGTATATGCCGTAGGCCGTACCTGTAGCCTGACGATGACTCGTGACAACACGACAAACCTCACTCAAGGCGCTGCTACCTGGACAGGAGTGACCAATGCGTACAGGATTCCGCTGACCAATACGACCAGCAGCTCCCAGATTACTAATATCACGTTTACTCCTTACCTGAGCGGCTGCCTGGGCACCCCTCAGAAAACTCAGGTTACGGTCTTGCCTTCCCCGTCAGCATCTAATAGTAAGTGCTATGCCCCTGCAGTACCAGCTGAGTATGGAGGAGCCATTAATGCCTGGATATACAGAGGAGGTAAACTGCAGCTATGGGCCGGCAAACCTAGCATAGCCGTAGATGAGCGCGAGTGGTATCAAGTGAAAGGACGCGATACAATTTATAAAGGAGGTGGCGATACACTAGCTATAGCTCCCGATACTATCTGTACCTATATAGCACGAAACAAAAATTACTGCGCCTGCGGAGATAGCACGCACAGCATCTATTACAGCCAGTATGCCCTCATGGCCACGATCAGCGCGATTCAAGATACCGCGACCAAGCCTACTTTTGATCTCACTTATTCCTCTACGCTCTGTAGTGGTAGCCCTACCAGTATTTATGCGTATGCCAATGCGAAAGATTACGCATATAATCTGGCTGATCCTGTTATTGCGTTTTATCGTGATGATACAGCAAATGTTTCTGGACCTGTTACAGGGACTTTTTATCAAACGTCTAATGTGGGCGTCACATTAAAAAATAGGACTACCGTTCCCCAGCGGGTCAGATTTTTATTGAGGAGCTATCCACGATACGCAGGCTGCTGGGCAGACGATCAGATCATATATATCACAGTGTTGCCAGATACGGCTCTGCCGGGCGATCCTTGCTCTGTGCCCGCTAGACCTAAAAATTGGATGTTTTTATATGGTGATGCTTCTACTTATGCCAAGGGTGCCCATATTCAATATTCGGTAGATACTACAGTCACTGCCACGGAGGTGCTATGGTATAAAGTGGTCGGCAGCGATACCAGCTACATAGGATCGGGTTATACTATAAATACCATTGCAGATACGAGTTGTAAGTATTTGGTACGCAATAGAAATATGTGTAGCTGCAGCGGCAACTCCTATTATTATAGTGATTATCTTCAATTTGCGAGCATCAATGTCGTGACGGTTAGTAGATTTATAAACTGGACGCCATTAAATTATGTCACAACAGTAGCGAGCGGCACCCCTTTCAATATCGTTCCGACAGCAGACAGTGCTGTTTTAGGTTTTAACTTAAGTAGGGATAACGCTAGCATATCAGGATCTACAAATGCCGCTACATCAACCACCTATTTTTCTCAAGGGCAACTAAGTGCGGTTTTGACCAATACTACCAATATGCCGCAAAGGGTCAAATACACGATCCGGGCAAATAGCAACGGTATATACTATAACTCTTTCACAGGCTATATTACGGTATTGCCTAGCTCTTTTACTGTTTCCACTCCCAGTCACTGCGTAGTACCTAAGCAACACCCTGTCGTCTATCAATCAAAGAGTGTCCTAGCTGGTGCTACTACGATAGTCAATATGGGAGAGCCGGGCACATTAGGCGTGCAAGGGGCACCCTTGCTAAACGGTCCTGACACAGTTGATTTTATAGATTGGTATAAAACGAGATGGCCAGGAGATACCACATTTCTGGGTAGCAGCGTATCTCCCGCTACAGGGCCTGTTTATGCACCAATAGATACATATAGTAAAATATTGACCGTCACACGAAATGTCTGCCGCTGGTCCGATAGTACTATTCACGAGTACAAAAGCGGGTTATACCTTAATGGTATGATGACTGCAGGTCGTCTTGTCTTACCTACCTTGAGCGTTACCAACTATCAGCCATATGTAGCTAGCGGACAGGCGACCAACATAAAATTAACACCTTCCTCTACCTCCTCAGGAGTAGGGTGGTATAGAACCAATATTACTACGGTGACAGGGACAACAGCCGGCTTTAAACTCGGCAACAATGTGACCCTATATGTGAATGACACACTTATTAATAACTCCCCTACGCCTCAGAAGGTGTTTTTTATATCCTATCCTATTAATGGGGCTTACGGTGGTAATACTAAGCTGGACTCCGTTATCGTCTATCCTCCATGTGCCAGCTGGGCTGGCCTGACCACAGCGATCCATGCTTCAAAAGATTCGATCTGTATGGGCGATACTACCATTCTTACCGCAGATTCATTGCCCGGCCCTGCGGGTACGAGCTATCTTTGGAGTACTGGAGATACTACGCGGAAGATTGGCCGTACGGTAGCAGGTACATATTCGGTGACAGTCACATCTATGGCAGGAGGTTGTACCGCTAGTGCGAGTGTCACGATATCGGGCAAAGTGGGTCCAGTGCTGCAGGCTATGAATAAAGTTTCCTATGTCGGCCTTTCAGTGACTCTGAGTACATCAGGAGCTAATAGCTATTTGTGGAGCACGGGGGACTTGTCTGATCATATCACTGTGAGTTCAGCTGGCATTTATAGTGTGACTGGTACAGGTACAAATGGGTGTAAAACTGTAGTGAGAGATACTGTGTCAATGTTGCCAGATTCATTCACTATCCATGCCAGTCTGGATACAGTATTTTCGGGGGATACGGTCATATTAGCGGCTGATACCATACCGGGTACTACTGTGGAATGGTTCAGGGGTACATGTGGAGCTTTGGGCAATGACTATTTGGGATTGGGGAATGTTGTAAGCATCCGGATTGATAACACCACGGATATCTTTGCCAGGTACCTAACGAATGCAATGCTGCTGGACACCGTAGCGGATACGCTGAATACTAATTGCGCAAGTAAGCGAATCTTTGCAAAAGCCATATTGTCAGCCTTAGCCCTTAGTAGCGGTTATGATGCAGATTGGGACACGCTAAACACGGGGTATTCTTCTCAAAGAATGCAGATTACAGATAATGCCTCTGCGACTTGGAAAATACTTTCTCCTGACCCAGATCTAACTGTAGGTTTTTATTACACAGGCCCAGATGGGAATAACTACACGGATGCGACTACTTACCAGGGATATGGTATTCAATCGTCTTCAGCCGGGTTCAAAATATTGCACAATGGCAAAATTAATTTTACCAGTAGTGTGATCCCCAAACAGGGCGATGTCATACAAATAAAAAAGCTATCTACCGATTTATATTATTTCGTAAATGACAGGCTGCTCTATCACGATCAGATAAAGGAATACAACTCAGGAATTCTTTCTTTAGGATACCATCATGGCTTAAGCTATCTACCCAAGCAAATTTTCTACCCTCATCAACTTATCTGGCCCATAAAAGTAACTTTAGGTAAAGGCACTTCATATCACTACGATTGTAACTCTGATATGAACTGGCAGTATACAGAGACTTATGATGAGAATGGCATGATCGTAGGAGCTGCTAAACAATTTTATGATGTGCTAGGCCGCCCGACTCAAAGCCAGGTAATGAATGTAGATAGAGATATAATCATGGCCAGCCAGACTATTTATGACCAGTTTGGGCGAAAGTCGATCACCACTCTGCCTGCTCCGATAGATAATGACCAGTTTTGTTACAAGGATGGGTTTGTCCTGGCTGGCGCAGGCCAGGATTACAGCCTTAATCCGGCATTATGGGATGGTACTCATTTGAATACTCCTGTAGCATTGGCAAGTGGCCGTACTCCATCATATGGCGAGCTGGCTTGGTATTATAGTAATTATAACACCGAGGAACCTTCAGTGGCTGCTTCGGGCTATCCATATTCACGTACGGAATATTACAACGATCCATTCAATACTGTAAAACGTGTATCAGGTCCAGGAGAGGACTTCAAGATGGGCAGTGGCCACGAGGTCAGGTCTTTTGTAATGCCTTCTCTAGGGGAGCTTTTTTATGCCTATGGAACGTCGGAAAATTTTTGTGATAACTACTATAATAGTTTCAACCCATATATTTTTGGATCGAATACGGTATTTGATCCAACACAATGTGATGCAGCCCATACTAAACATAAAGTATATAAGTATATCAGTGTAGATGCTAATGGGCAAGAGGCTATCACCTTTAGGGATATAGAAGGCAAAACTCTGGCCACATGCCTGAGTGCCGATGTAGTATCCAGCACTGATCCACTACTGCAGCCAGTCAGTTTTAGCCTACCCGTAGGTGGCTATCAAGATATACATATTCCCAAAGGTGTCAATCAGATCAAAATTGCAGATGTAGCTTCAACTGGATGTGGAAGTTTGGATAGTATACAAGTTTATGATATCAATCAGAACTATGTCCTCCTCCCGGTGCAGCGTACCTATGATCAGACTGGGGGGTATATCACTTTTCCTGGCGGAGGTGCACAGCCTGGTTATTATAGACTGACCAGCAGCCCCTGTACCTATACACCTAATCATAATAAGGAAAGAACGGTCTCTTATTCTTTGAAGTATTATAACTACGCCCTTTACTACTATGACAAGGCGGGCAGGCTGATTAAATCCATTCCTCCGGAAGGGGTAGACTACAGTAATCCCAATGTGACAATAGCACCATTCAGTAGCCAATATCAAAGTGTTGCCACACTGTGTCCATCTGGCCAGGGAAACTTCACTACGGCATGTGCAGTGATGACAGCATCGTATACACCCACCCCTGTGCACAAAACTGAAAAAGGAGATGGTTATGTGATTCTGCAGAGATATGATGGTACCACATCCAATCAGGGTAGCGGCAATTTTCGGACCCTTCCACCCTCAGGTACAGTACTCACCTCTCTTTCATCTAATCTGGGAACCACCAGCCCTGTAGGAACGCCTAATGATTTGGGTTATACACCACAGACAGGGCCACAGCCTTATACATACCGTACTACGTACCTCTTTAATGTCGATGTTTTTGTAGACTATAATGGTGTCACCTCTACGGTGCCTATCGATCAGCCATATTTTACCGCATCTATAGATGTGACTTATGGGGATCTGGCTTTACCCCAATATAGTGACTGGAGCTCGGGGCAATATTATTATCCACTGGCTATAGATCAAACTGAGAGCCAGACTTGTACAGGCATCAGGGCTGTAGTCACTGCTGTGTCAAAGCACGTCCAGGATGAGTTAGGCCAAACTGTCGGTACTGATCAGTACAATCTGAACCCAACAGATGAATCTACATTAGTAAATCAGCCACTTTCTATAAACATTTACGGACAGCGGGTCATTTTTGATAATACGCCAAAAAACCACACGATGGCGGAAGTCAATAGCTACAACTCATTGAGTCAGACACATTGGAAATACACGCCTGATGAAAAGCGGACAGACTACCTCTACCGCAAGGACGGACAGGTACGTTTCTCTCAAAATGCAGAGCAGCGCAAAAACTTCAAATTTTCCTATACTAACTACGATGATGCGGTACGGCCTATAGAGGTGGGCGAATACAATGCAGCTCTATCCGGCACCGATGCTTGCACGAATATCAACTCCCAAGCGGCATTTTACTTCACCCCTCTGGCTACAGATCCTTTAGCTCCAGCGAGCACTTGCACGCTCTCGGGTACATTGAAAAACATAAGCGGCCACGAAGACGAGCCAGACCCGCTGGAGGATAGCAGGTGCCAGGAGGTCTCGCGGATCTTATACGACGTGCCAGATGCCAGTCTCTCTTCATACGATACACGGTTAGCAGGCAGGACTCAGCGTTTTACCAGGGGGCGTACATCCCGCACTACCAAGTACAACCTCGGTAGTGACGCGAGTTATGCCTATGGTAGCTGGTTTAGCTATGATCCGCTGGGCAGGCTGGAGTGGGAGGTGGAGTACATCGGGGACCTGGGGTACCGTACCATAGATTATGAGTATGACCTTATGGGCAATGTCATCCAGACGATATATAACAAGTATATCAATACAAACACAGATGTGACCGCCACAGCAGAGGAGTTTACGCACTCGTATACGTATGATGCAGCCAAGCGACTGACCAATGTGACCACGCGTGATGAGGCTGGCACTGTAGAGCAGCAGGCTGCATATAAATACTACCTGCACGGCCCACTGAAGCGTACAGAATTGGCTGGCAACTTACAAGGAATAGACTACACATATACCTTGGGAGGAGCGCTCAAGGCTATCAACGCAGCCGCTGAAGGGGAGGCCCAGATGGTGACATCTACTTCTAATGGGTTCTACACCACGCGCGCTATGGCTTCGCCGGCTGACCCAGGCCTGGATGGCTACTCTACCGGGCAGCACGGCACTTTTATGAAAGATGCCTTTGGTATAGAGCTGGACTACCACTATCATGACTACCAGCGTGGTGGCATGTACCTCAGAGATGGTCAGGAGTTAGGCTTTGCTGATCAATATGGAGGCCTGATACGGTCAGTCCGCTGGCATACACAGGGGCTGGGAACGATGGCCGATGCAGAGTATAGTCCCAACTCGCCTCAGAATTTTTATGGCTACACTTATGACCAGAAGCACAATTGGCTAACAGGCGCGCAGTATGGCGGCTTCATACCATCCTGCAGCGTATCCTATATTAGTCAAAATATGGCTATGAACACTGGGTATTTCCCGGCTTATATCATCTCAAACAATACGTACAAAGAGGCTGGTCTGACCTACGATATGAATGGCAATATCCAAAGCCTGCAGCGCTATGACGGGAGCGGCACGGTCATAGACAACCTGACCTATCACTATGACCAGACCGGCAATAGTATGACAGCTATGAAAAACAGGCTGCTATATGTCTCAGACAATAGCGCCACGCACACAGCCGTCACCGGAGAGGTGCAAAACCAATTTAGTGGCAACTATACGTATAATGAGATAGGACAGCTTACTTCAGAACTGGAGGCTGATAATGCTATCGACTACAATGTACTACATAAAGTCTCCACCGTGTGGAATCATGACCGGACGCGTAAAAAGGTATCGTATGAGTATGATGCCAATGGGCACAGAGTGAAGAAGATCAACTATAATAATACAGCACTCAACGATGCCAATAATTTCACTTACTATTGCCAAACCCTAGGTGGTTTGGTAAATAGGATTATGCAAAGAATGCCTAATTATGTGGGGGTTGGCAACTCTTCTATCGAAACGCCAATCTATGGCTTAGGTAGACTGGGTGTTCGCTACAGCACCTATCAGCAGACAGCCAGCGCCGCCTCTCAGGTGCTATCTGACCCTTATCAATATGAACTCAGCGATCATCTGGGCAATGTACATGCTACCATAGGCCGTATACCCGATCCACAAAATATAAGCTATGCTAAAATCAAGAGTAAAGCTGATTATTATCCCATTGGAATGCCGCAGCCGGACAGGCAGTTGATCGGTGCTGATCGCTACCGCTACGGCTATCAGGGCCAATATGCAGAAAAATGTGATGAAACAGGATGGAATGATTTTGAATTACGGAGCTATGATTCTAGGATAGGTAGGTGGCTGGCTACTGATCCGGTAGGACAATATTGGTCTCCATATATTGCAATGCAAAATAATTGGATCTTATATGAAGATGAGGATGGCGGTGAAGATAATCCTATTGTGGATGGAGGAGCTCTGCAACAAATAACAGTTACAGCGTATGGTGGAGACGGTTTCATGCCTAGCAGTAAACCTGTTGAATTAGTTGGAGCAAACGCCTCGTTCGGTTTAACAGGTGTACCAACCAATGCTCCTACAGCAACACCCAATGGCTCTATTGCCGCAACTGCCGCCGCTATGGCTTTAACCGCAATTATGCTGAAGGAAGCATGGGATAGAGGATCTGGACCTCAAACGGGGGTATGGTATGTGACGTATACAAAAACTAATATGGTAAATGGAAATGTATACGTTGGTAGAGCGGGCAGGTACGGTACACCGGAGAGTGTTGTAAGAGAAAGAGATGCAGAGCATAATAGAGATCCCAAAATGAAAGAATATGGTCCTGCAGTTTTATCCACAGCACTAAAAGGAGAATTTAAACGTATAGCGGAATTTGATCCAGCATATTGGGCAACAAGAGGTGCTGAACAGTTACAGATAGAGATGTATGAAGCGTTAGGAATGTCCGGGAACAGAATTAACGGAATAAGTCCTAAAAATCCTTTATTAAGTAAATATCTTAAGGCAGCTAAAGATTATTTAGGTTTTTAAAACAACTATATGGATAAATATGAAATAGAATCAAAGCTTTTGGCACGCGCAATCGATTTAGCAATTGAGACATGGGAAAAACACCCTGATAGCGATGTAGAAGGACAATTAATTGCAGTTCGAGAGATGAAAGAATGGAAACAGATGTGTCTTTTTCCAGAGAGAAATTATCGCAATCTTACAAGTTTAAAATATTTAAAACAAAATCTGCTTAGTGTTTTTTATAATGATCACGGTGATAGAGCCATTTTTTTCTGGAAGAGACTCAAAGAGGAAGGTATAAATTATGAAGGAAAGGACTTACTCAAAAAAATATTTAAAAGAAAAAAGATAGCCAATCGATTTGAATACGAATATGCTCAAGACAATATTGGTTTCGCTCGGCAAGATGGACGAATTACAAAGGAAGAAGCCCTATTATTAGGTAAATGGATAGGTGAGTTTGAAAATAGGAATGCCGAATTATAGCTCTTGCATAGTTTTAATATAATCTCTTTATAAATTCTAATTAACTAAACATCGATTTTGTGAAAAACAGCGATAATGCCCCCTCAAAGAAATCAATATCTTTGCCTACTGTAATCTCCATCATTTCCCTATGCCTCATCATTGCTCTTATAGTGTATGTGTTCATATGGCGTGACAAAAAGGCATACGTCAATACCGGCATCATCATGGAGAAATATCAGGGCATGATAGATGCCCGGAAGAAATACGAAGAGCAGAGCCACGTCTGGCAGGCTAATATAGATACCATGGGTAGCGAGATGCAAGCCAGCCTGCAGAAGTATGAGAAAGAGCAGGCAGGGATGTCTGCGCGTGAGCGCAGCATGGCCGAGGACCTGCTGAAAAACAAACAGCAGCAGATGGTGCAGTACCAGCAGGCGCTGAAAGGCCAGGCCCAGCAGGAGCAATCAAAGCTCTCTGATGGCGCCATCAAGCAGATCAATGCCTACCTCGAGCGCTATGGCAAGGACAACCACTACACCATCATATTTGGCACCACCAGCGGCAATATAGTCTATGCCGATAAGTCGATAGACCTTACTGACGTGGTACTGGAAGGGCTGAATAAAGAATACAGCGGCAAAAAGTGAGTATCCGGAGTACCATATTGATACATTCACTGGTGTGCCTTATCACCGGCTGTGGCCGCCATACCGTGACGGAAAGAGAATTGCAATCATACATTGCTAATGAAGGGCATGGATTGAAAAAGGAGCGGGAGATAGGTGATGTAAAGCTGACAGTATCCTACAAGCCTAATGACCTGATCATACTGCAGGATGTGCAAGGAAAGGGCAAATATACGATGCAAGACCTGGAGCAGGCCAGAAAAGACTTTGGTGGCTATGACTATTTTGTAATCAATATAAGCAGATCTGGCAAAGAGGTATTGATGACAACCTCTGGTCGGCAGGAACTGAATGCTGAGATGAATGAGCTAATGTTTAATATGGGTGAGCACATATTCTTGGTAAACGAGCATAGCGACACGATACCCTTTGTGGACTATATCTATCCACGTATGTATGGCTTGGCTGCCTCTACCGACCTGTTGTTTGTCTTCAAAAAGGATACTGCAGCGGATGATAGGGAGCTTACGCTTAATATCGAGGATTTCGGACTAGGCATCGGTACCAATAAATTTACATTTGACAAAAGAGATATATTAGCCATACCACCCCTCGACTTTAAAAATACTTTGAACTGATCTATAAAAATTTACTCATGAAGACAATACGCAAATTCAGAAAGCTGATAGCAGTTTTTCTAATGATAGAACTACTGCAATCGGTCTTCCTGCCTACTGTTTCTTACGCTTTGACGTCCGGACCTACTACTCCCGAGGTTGCATCATTTGAGCCAGTTGATGTGACCGACATGGTCCAAATGCAGACTGGTGATTTTACATATTCGATACCCTTACTTGAGGTCCCAGGACCTGCCGGCAGCTACCCTATCAGCCTATTCTATCATGGGGGGATCAAGACCGGACAGGAAGCCTCTTGGACTGGCCTCGGCTGGAATCTAAATGTTGGGGAAATTAATCGTGATGTAAATGGAACGCCAGATGATACATGGCTGGATCGCACCTTGTTTCCAATGTCATCTACACAGGCTGACGATATTCCATTGAATCCTTACACTGAGACTCACACTTATTGGTCTGGAGGTGAAACTACAGTCCAAAATTACGGCTTTTCATTTGGGTACGGCATAGGGCCAGCTCAAATTGGTGCCACTGCGGGAATCGAAATCAGCCACGATACTTATAAGGGTCAGAATATCAATGCAAATTTCGGAGCAGATGTAGGAATTAGCGCAGGGGGAATGAAGGCTGGTATCGGAGTTTCATATTCTACTGCCGGCAGCTATACTGTTAGTATGCAAGCTGGTATAGGATTGGGGGCAGGACTCAGCTTAGGAGGAAGTATGTCCATGACACGTACTTTTGATGGCAGATCAGGTGGGAGCATAGGTATAGGACTCAATACTAGTTATGGTCAAGCCTTGGGTTACTCGCTTGCTTGCGATGGTAATAGTAGTGGCTGGAATGTTGGCGGATATTCTAATGGTGGCGGCAGTTCCCAAACTGGTAAGATTTCAACAAGTTCTCATAGCTCCGGCTTTAGCTTACCAATTTTTTGGTATGCTGGAATGCAAATAGCATTTAGCTTTGGTAAGTCTTATACACGTTATTGGCTTGACGACAGAACCTACTCCACTACCTGGGGGGCTCTGTATGCACCCGATTATGGACAATGTGCAACAGATCATACTATTAGCCAGTCTCCGTCAAGCTCCTGGACTTGGGCTGCTAATGATTATGACTTCTATTCGATGTTAGATGCTGTATATCACAAGCCAACGGAGGCTATAAATAATAGTGACCCCACCTATCAACTCGGAGGTTCTTTGCCAGATTTTGATGCTTATAATGTCACAGGTCAAGGACTCGCAGGTGCGATAGAACCTTATATTTTTGATAATATATCAATGACACGATCTTCTGGAGATATAAGGAAAACCGGATGGATTGTTTCAAACAGTTATGATGATCCACATTGTACAACAAAGCCGCACACTCAGTTTAATACAACAACCTCGACAGTTAATTTTCGCTTTAAGGGCGACCTGTCAAATAGTAATTATTGGACAAATAGCACAGGTAGTCCTTCTCCTGCGATAGATGCTAATAACCTTCCAGCATTTAATTCTCCTAATTCAACCCATGGAATCTGTAGTGGTAGCAATGGGTCTCCTGGTACCATTCCAGGAAGCAAATATATTCGCTGGTATACAAATGATATGCAAGGGTCTCAACAGTTTATTGATTATGATGGTCCTAGCAATTTACCTGATCATACATTAAATGGGGTTAATATTGGAAAACAAATTAGATGCATTGCTATTACAAATGCTAATGGTGTGACATACTACTATTCTTTGCCCGTTTATGAATTCTTAGAATACGAAAAGACATCAGTAATAAGTAAAAACCTCGGAGAACAATATACTGAGATTAGAAAAAATGCACCGTATGCCTATACTTGGCTTCTTACGGCTATAACGGGGCCGGATTTTGTTGATAAGGGAGGGAATTCAAACGGTCCTAACGGCAAATTAGATGATAATGATTTGGGCTATTGGGTAAAATTTAAATATGACAAATGGGCGGACGATTACAAATGGCGCTCTCCTGGTGAAGGACAAAGCATCGATATTGATGGGTTAAGAGAAAATTATTCTAGCGGGCATAAAGAAATATATTATTTATCATCTGTAGAAACTCAGTCGCATATAGCACTTTTCTACAAAGATATCAGAACAGATGGCAAGAGTTCTACCAAAGAGGGATTCAATCCATCTGGATTTTCACAAGATAATGATGCGTCAGGTTTAGTGGCCATGGCGCAAAACGGGATCGAACTGCCAGTATCATCTTTAAAATTATCAAAAATCTTGTTACTAAAGAAGAGCGATCTATATCAAATAGATAATGAAAGTACGCTTCGTTCTCATAGTGCTCCGTTTAGCAGTGATTATCCGACAAAAGTCAATTATAATGGAAACAGTGAAACGCTAGTTTATACTAAGCTGCATAATGGCGAAAAGGTTTTGGATATTCATGACTATGATGGGTATCAGAACGAACTGTTTAGTAAATGTATGAAGGCCGTGGATTTTATATATGATGATGCCAATCCTTTATGTCCCGAAATACCCAATAGTTATGACAATAATAGCGTCTATCAAAATTTTTCAGACTTTGCTTCTTGGTATTCTTATTGGCAATATCCTCAAAGCCAACCAAGAACAGTTCCTATAGGTGGTAAGTTGACTTTGAAATCTATAGACATACTAGGACGTGGTGCCCAGAAGGTAGCCCCTTCCATCTTGTTTGATTATGACTTGCCGGATCCGAAATCTGGAACATGTAGTCTAACAGCCATCAATGCTGGTGAAAAATCAGGTACTCTTCTTGTTAGTGGCAGCAGCCAGCAGCCTGGCGATATTTTAAAGGTCAGCAACGGATCAGGAGGGCATTACTATTTATTCCTTAAAGCTTTGATCGGGACCAATCAATTTACTGTTTCATTCGTAAGTAATATTAATATTCCCAGTGCGACTTTTTCAAATTACACTTTTACAGAAACCAAAAACCCTCCGTATAACAAAGATCTGTATGATCAATGGGGATACTATAAACCAGATATTAAAGTGGCGGGGTATAATCAGGATGCAGACAGGAGGACCTCAGATGTCTCTGCCAAAGCAACCGATGTGTGGTCTTTGCGTCAAATCACTACACCTGTCGGAGCCAAGATCCAAATAAAATACGAGCCTGATAACTATGGAGTTCCTACCTACAGCAATAAAATCATGCTGGCAGTGGATGAGAAACACATTCAAGCGGCTAATAATAATATAACAATCCCTCTTGTCAGTGATCTCGATCCGAGTTCATTATTTTCTGTAGGTGATAAAATCTCTTTGTGCCTGGAATTGATCGATGTAGGCCACGAAATCAATGGGAATGTATGGGAAACTGCCGCTGCGCAGGGCAATAACAACTGTACGTCTGACAAGTATTTGCACTTTAGGACTAAGTCAGATGATGCCTGCACTGTGACTGCTGTAAGCACCCACAGTGTGACCGTGAGTTCGACTTCCTTATATAGTGTTTTGACTACACCTATACCTAATGATTCGTACACACTCCTTATCTCTCAGCCTACTCATACAAATGATCTTATTTTTCATTATGATGCACCATTCATCCAGTCTGGGTTCATCGTCTCTGATAAAAAAGGTGCAAAACTCTGGGGAGGCGGGTTGCGCGTAAGGCAATTGTCGCTACTTGATAACAACAATGCCGTGCTAGGAGCTTCGGTTTACTCCTATGATGGTGCAAATGAAAGCTATGGCGTCACCACCTACGAGCCATCTTCTATGACACCGGTACACTACGATACCACATGGATAGACCATTTCTTTAATAACAATGCAATGGGAGACGGGCTTGGTTCCTATTTTGAGGAGGCTAGCAAAACTGGCGAAGCAGAATATAGAAAAGCGATATACAGCAATTTTTCTGAGCTGATTTATTATTCAAGATTGATACCTCCCCCAAATGTTATGTACAAGCAGGTGCAGGTATCGAGTGTTGGATCAAGTGGCAACTCTGCCCCCGGCTATACAATTCACAGGTTTCAGACGTTTGATCCAAAAATGATCGAAGTAGTTGGTGGCGATCACGACTATATCAGTCCCCAAGGATCAAATGCAGTATATAAGGTGGGAAAACGGAAGTTAAGGGATAAAACAGCGTCTTTAGGTGCGCTAATTTCTACCGAAATATACAACAATCAGGGACAATTAGAGAGCTCAACCAGTAATACCTATAAGGATTATAGAGATGTACAGAGCGGATATAATGATTTAAGTGCGTCGAATTTGGTAATGAATGGCATCGGTATTATTCAGCAGGCATTTAATGAAACGAGAGTCAAGAATTTCAGTAACGGGATAAATGACGGAGGAACAAACTGCAATCTAAATATGTCAGACTTCCTTGTCAACTCTGACACAATTTTTGTGGTTCAAACTATCAAGGAAGAATACCCGGCCTTCTTACTTCAAACTTCAGAGTTTAAAGATGGTTTGAATAATTCAAAATATTATTCTAAGTATGATGCTGTGAATGGCACGCCGATTGAAATAATATCCGAAAACTCTTTTGGTGAATTCTATAAATCCGTTTCAGTACCTGCCTATACCATATATCCGCAGATGGGATCCATGGCCACCAGCGGAAATAAAAATATGCTGACGCAGGAAGCTGGCTCTTACACATATTTTTCTACTTCAAAAAACGGTACTTACCACCCAGTCTCAGTATCTATCCAGACTTGGAATAAAGATTGGAGCTATCGCTATTATGATGATGCGATAGGGACATACGTGTATTCGGGAGGGTTTCCATATCCATGCTGTCCGGAGGGGACTGGTATATGGCGCAAATATCAATCATGGGCCTGGAAAGGAGAAATCAATGCTGATGGAACTTATGCTAGTTTCACGGATTTTGATTGGAGTGATCCGTCTACTACCTTCGGATATTCTGGTACGACACATGCCAATCAGTCCAATGGCTGGCAAAAGACCAATGAAGTCACTTTGTATGATTATTACTCGAGGGCATTGGAAGAGAAGGATATCAATGATCATTTCGCTACCGCTAAGATTGGCTATGACAATGGAATGGTGATCGGAAATGCTACGAACAGCTCCTATACCGGATTTGCTACTTCGAGCTTTGAAGATCCGATCTTGGGCAGCAATTGGTTTGGTGGCGAGATATCGGGCGCATCTGGATATCTGGCCTCTACTTCTTCTAATAAGGCACATAGTGGCTCGGGCATGCTTGCCGGTGGCGGCTCGGAGGCGACAATTTACTCGGCACAGTTGGACAAGGAAACGGCTCCCAGAAAGTATTCTGCGAGTCTCTGGATAAAGGGAGGGACTGGTGTATTTAAGTTGTATACTGGGTCATCGACAGTGACGGCTACAGCGGTGGCTGGAATAAACAATAATGGTTGGCAACTATATACAGCAGATATCACGACTATCGGCGGCACTACCAATAGTATTCGGGCTACTGTGAGCGGTACTGCGTCCTATTTTGATGACTTCAGGATCCATCCAACAGATGCATCGGTGAATTCATATGTCTATGACCCTCTTACAGCCCAGGTTACTTATATATTAGGCAATGATAATTTGTACTCAAGATTCGAATATGACAATAATGGAAGACTTGTGGCAACCTACAAGGAAACTCCAAGCGGAGAGAAGATTGTAAGCCGAAATCACTATAATTATGCGCGCGGATTGTAATATTATGAAATCAGTCTAGAAGAGGGTAAGTGTTGGGAATGGGAATAGTGAAAATGTAGTTATAAATAATTTAATGAAGACATCAAATCGTTTACCTGCATTTACTCTTAATGAACTACTTGTTGTGCTCATTATTATAGGCATACTAGTTCTGATCGCGCTCCCTTCACTGATGCCCCTCATATCTAATGCCAGAGCCACAGAGGCCAAACTTCAACTTAAGCACATTCAACTACTGGAAAGCAACTACTTCCTGCAAAACAGCAAGTACAGTTCTGACCTCAATGAACTAGGATTCGAACAGCAAAAACTCTCAAAGGACGGCGGCGAAGCAAACTATAAGATAGAGATACTCAGTGCTACCAATAATAGCTTCAAGGCAAGAGCGACTGCCATTGTAGACTTCAATCAGAATGGCGTATTCGACACATGGGAGATAGACCAGGACAAAAACCTAAAAGAGATCCAGAAGGACTAAATGAACCTGCTGGCCTATATATTGCTAAACGGATTGTTAGCTTTTTTTGTTTATGAAGACTTTAAGCATAGGGCCATTTCAGCGTGGGCTTTGGCCGCGGTGTTGATCGTTTCAGTATTGTATTCTGCAAACAGCATCGCATTGGCGGAAATCAGGTATAACTCTCTATACATAATTCTTTTTTTGAGTGTACAGGTCGGTTTATTAGAGTTATACTACTTTTTAAAACGCAAACGACTGAAAAGTGTGATCAACGAGATGATAGGTATCGGTGATATATTGTTTCTATTCGCCATTGCTCCGTTGTTTTCACCTATACAGTATATCTTTTCCTACATTGCGGGATTAATATTTGTGCTGATAGCCTATGCACTGATCCGGCAGTGGCTATCTTTGACTATACCGCTTGCCGGTCTTTACAGCATTTATTTGATGCTGCTTTTGCTGGCCGGCAGGATCATGCAGCATCCCTGGTGCACGGATATAGAAACCTATACTGTACTAAATCGCTACCTGTGACTGAAATAGAAATCCCCGCCGATGTCATTAATCAGCTATCTGCCCAGCAGGCATGGCACTACCGCATCGTGCCCAAGGAATACAGCGGGGGAAAACTAACCTGCTACATCGCGCAGACCCGCAAGGAAGCCTTTCCGGCGGATGAGATCAAACTCCTGATAGGTAAGAGTGTAGAGCTTGAAGCAATAGAAGACAATCTTTTGGCTACCTATCTGAGCCGCTACTACCGCAAGGAAACGGCCAGGAATCAGGACTCATTTACATTTTCAGGTGAAGCAGCTGACGATTTCCTGGTCAAGCTTGTGTCTGAAGCTCAGTCACAGGATAGCAGTGACATCCATATAGAGACTTATGAGGCCAAGGCCAGGATCCGCTTTCGGATCGACGGCCTGCTAGTAGAGCGGTATACTATCCCTAAGACGGAATATCCAGGACTGGTCAATAAGATCAAGATCAAATCCAATCTTGATATATCTGAGAAGAGGCTCCCTCAGGATGGCCGCTTCCTGCTGAAATCCGGGACTCAAAAACTGGACCTCCGCGTCTCTGTATTGCCCACCATGTTTGGTGAGAAGATTGTACTGCGTCTGCTGAATAGCGATATCTATTCGCTCGATCTGACCAAATGTGGTTTTGATACGAGCCAGCTGAGCGTATATGAGAGGGCGATCATGAAGCCTAATGGTATCATTCTAATCAGTGGCCCCACCGGCTCCGGCAAGACTACTACGCTTTACTCTACTTTAAAACAGCTGAACAAGGCAGAACGTAATATCATAACTATTGAGGATCCCATCGAATATACTTTGGATGGCATCAATCAGGTGCAACTCAAAGAGAGTATCGGTTTGACCTTTCCAAAGGCACTCCGGACTTTTCTGAGACAGGATCCCGACATCATCATGGTAGGTGAGATTCGTGACAAAGAGACTGCAGAAATGGCCATCAGGGCCTCTCTGACTGGCCATCTGGTACTTTCCACTATACACACCCGCTCCGCTAAGGGTACTATCAATCGCTTGATCGATATGGGAGTACCTCCGTTTCTTATCGCCGATACACTCAATTTGAGCGTAGCCCAGCGGTTGGTGAGATTGCTTTGCAATAAGTGCAAAGTAAAGATGAACAGCAAACAAATCCGCGGAAGTGAGATATTTTCAGGATTATCTTATAAATTGCCGGAAACCATTTATAGCGCGTGTGGATGTGAAGACTGCTTTTATACCGGTTATAAAGGCAGAAAGGGGTTGTTTGAACTGATCGAGATAAACGAGGATATCAAGGGTCAGATTAAAACCGGCTCATTTGAGACGGCCCCTCCGGATTATGTGACATTGAAAGATTCTGCATACAGCTTGGTTGCAGACGGGTTGACTTCTTTGGAAGAAGTAATGCCACTACTGATCAGTTAATTTTTTGATAACGTAACTAAAAGGTCCTTTGAAAAACAGGTTTTTTCTTTTTATTGCCTTCATTTCCATTAGCTGTAGTGCATGTGCTCAAGTATCAATGCCTTCCCGTTATGATACAATAGCAGCCAAATTTTCTGAGATCAGCAATAGTGCGCCGGGCCTCGATGACTATGTAGATATCACGCTCACAAACTCGTCACTTCAGGCATTTTTGGCTGGAATGGGCAATGCTCATCGTTTGAATATCATTGTAGAGCCGGATGTAGATCCCGTTGTATCGCTCAATTTCACAAACGAAAAGGTACGGGACGTCCTTCTTTTTGTCTGCCAGAAATACGATTTGGACATTCATTTTACCGGAGCGATCATGTCCTTTTATAAAGTCAAACATGAACTAATAGCTGCTCCCAAAAGAAACACAGTCATACTAAATGCTGATAGCAGCCTGACGTTGGACCTCAAGGGGGATACCCTGTCAGAAGTGGTGCGTCAGTTGATCATCAACACTAACACCAACATTACAGTTGGCTCAGATATCCGGAATAAGTCCGTAAATGCCTATATCCAGAATGAGACCCTCAACGGTGCTCTGGAGAAGATTGCAGCAGGTAATAACCTTGAACTCTTCAAAAATAGAGATGGTAGTTATAGTTTTGAATCGGGAGGCTATGCCCAAGGCCAAACTACTGGAGGCAATCCATCCGGGATGACCAGCGGCCAGCCTAAGTCATCTGGTATCCGCAAGAATAAATACGCCAACATTCCACTTAAGGTTGAGAAGGGCAGCTCTGGTAGTAGCTACCTCAGTTTCGATGTAGTAAACCAGCCAATAGCCGACATCATCAAATCCGCATCGGAAAGGTTGGAGGTCAATTATGTCTTCCAGACAGATGTATCGGGCAATATTACATTATCTCTCTCAAGAGTGAGCTATGACGAGCTTCTAAATACCCTCCTAAAGGCCACCTCCTTTAGCTACAAAAAAGAGGGCAACATATATCTCTTTGGAGAGCGACCGAAAGAAGGCGTTCGCGACAGCCGAGTGGTAGTCTTGCAGCATCGCACTGTCAAAGATGTGACAGAAGCTATCCCTAAAGAAATGAGCCAGGGAATTCAGATATATCCTTTTACAGAGTTGAATAGTATTATCCTCAGTGGTTCTAATATACAAATAGCAGAGGTCGAAAAATTCATCCAGTCCATAGATAAACCGGTACCAGTCGTAACGATAGAGATCATGATCATAGACATCAAAAAGAATCATGATGTAAGTGGTGGCCTCAAGGCCGGTATAGGACAAGCACCTGCAACGGAGGGCGGCACGATCCTGCCGGGTGTCGATTTTACTGTAGGTTCGAGTACGCTCAATGACATCCTTGACAAGATAGGCCTTGCCAATCTCGGCAAATTACTCCCTAACTTTTACATGGGCATCAAGGCATTGGAGACCAATGGCTATGTGGATATCCAGTCCACTCCGAAACTCGCCACGCTAAATGGCCATAAGGCTAGCCTCAATATCGGAGAAACCAGCTACTACCAGGAGCAAAACCAAAATGTGGTCGGAGTACAAAATCCACAAACAATAGTCACAACAGTATATAAGCCTGTTAATGCCGACTTTACGATCGATGTAGAACCCACTGTATCGGGAAACGACATCGTGACGCTCGGCATTAAGGTCAATCAATCGGACTTTACAGCCCGTATCAGCCAGACCGGTCCCCCGGGCACTTCCAATAGGAAATTTGAATCCATCATAAGAGTAAAGAATGAGGAAGTCGTCCTGCTGGGAGGCTTGGAGAAAACTACCCGATCAGATACGGGTACAGGCTGGCCATTGTTATCTAGAGTGCCGTTTCTGAAGTGGATATTTGGGCAGCGGGATAAAATGAAAGAAAAGGACAAACTGCTTATTCTGATAAAGCCAACCATTCAATATTAATATGCAGTCTTGGCTCAAGAGATTGGTTTGGGTACACAAAGTAGCAGGCGTCAGTATTCAGGTAAAAGAGGACGACACTGTTATTTATTCGTATTGCCTTTTAGAAGAGCGCAAAAAAAAAGTAACTATTACAGCTTGCAAAGAGCAAGTCAGCCTTCAGGAAATCCAACAGCTGCAGACGCCCATTTCACTGATCATAGATGGTAAAGGAATCCTAATCAAATCTCTGCCTTGGTTATCTGATTCTATTGTCAGCCTGGGAGACATCCTCCCCGGTGCTGATGATACTCAGTTTTGTATTGACTCATATCAGATTTCCGGTACGGCGTATACCAGTATAGCTCGCAGGAGCCTGATAGAACAATTGATTCAGCCTCTGAGTGCTTGCCATTTACTGGCCATATCATTGGGACCGGTGCAAACCATGCGCATCTTTGACCTGTTAGGCCAAGACGAAACTATTTTCAGCTCCGCGGGCACGATCACCAAAGTATCAGGCACCTGGAAAATCAGTGAAAGACAGCCCCCTGGCATCTCAGACTATGATTGCAATGGTATCATAGTCCAGCAGCCTTACTTATCTTGTTTTTCTGCTGGTCTGGCCTATTTACTATTTCCGGATCAACCGGGATCGGCTGTCAACATTCAACATAACCGGCAACGTTATTACCAGGAAGCTCTTCTTCGCCAGGGAGCAATAGGTTTCGGTGCGGTGCTTTTCATTGCACTGCTGATTAATTTTGTGGCCTTCAGCATATTCAGCTCGTATCATGAGCAACTGGAGGAAAAAGCCATAGCTCTGGGGGGTAATTATCAGAAAACGGATAGTCTCGCCCGGGAGCTGGAAAGCAAAAAAGACTTTCTACGCCGATCTGGATGGATGAGCAGTTCTGAGCAGTCGTATTATGCCGATCAGTTGGCAGCCACCCGCCCTGACGGTCTCATATGGACCCAGCTCAATATCCACCCCAGGTATAAAAATGACAATGAGACATATGCCTTTCAGGGCAAATCAATAAGGATCAAAGGCGAAGTCAAAAATGTATTTGACTTAAATGCATGGCAGAAAAAATTGGGCACTATATCCTGGATAGACAAGACTGAGCTGGAGTATCTCAAGAAGAATGACGAAACACTTTATAGCGATTTCTCGCTTTTGATAGCTATCAAATGAAATGGGATCTCAAATATAATCCGTTAGCCTTTGGCCTGGCAGCTGTGCTGATATTGCTATTTACCTGGCGCCTGGCGTTTTCCAGGACATGGGAACTCTATCAGGATAATAATCGGCTGAGAACTCAGATCGAGCAGGCTCAGCACATGCCGCAAGGGTATCAGCAGCTGCAAAAAGAATTGGCTATGATGAATGAGAAGATTCGCCGCTATAGTTCTACAAAATCAAACCAGGAGCAGATCGTAGCCTATGCGAGTCGCTATGCCAATGAAAATGCGCTTAAAGTCATAGAAATACCCAAGGTCAGTACAGAAAAAGAGAAGGGGTTTGCCATTGAGACTAATACGCTGAAAGTGCAAGGCGACTACAAAGACATTGTACGCCTCATTTATCAGTTGGAGCAAAAGGAACATTTATGTCATGTCGTGAGTACGGATTTTCAGCGCATCCAGAATATGAAAACGCACCAGCAGTACCTGGTAGCGACCTTGTATTTACAGAATATCAATAAGGAGCAGTCATGAGGAAAATAGCCATTATTATCGCCATAGCTGCGGTAGCCGCATTGGGAGGATGCAAGGCCCTGATCGAGGAAAATATCCGCGGTTCAAAAGTAAATGTACTCTTCCCGAAAACCGGGGATTCATTGAATACTTATACTGTAACCTTCTGGTGGGATCAGGTACCCGATGCCACGACTTATGAGTTGCAACTGGTACAAGGCACTTTTGACAACATCCAAAATTTTATAGTGGATAGTACTATGACTACAAACCGGTATACCTATATCCTGACACCGGGCACCTATCAATGGCGGGTACGAGCCCTCAACAACAGTACACAAACAGATTTTGCTACGCAGAGCTTTGTGGTTTTGAGAAATGATTCGCTGGGAGCCCAGACTGTGATTTTACAATACCCTTCAGATAACCTATTCAGCAATCAGACCACGCAGACTTTTCGGTGGTATCCCATCTCGCAGACCACTTATTACACCTTCCAGTTATTGACCTCTGCCGGCGGATTGCTGTACACAGCAGATCTCGTAGCAGATAGCATTACAGTAAGCAGTATCCAACAAGGGGAGCTACAATGGCGCGTCAGAGCTAGTAATAACTCATCTTCGACTGCCTTTACAGCCAGGGCGCTGACCATAGATTCGGTGGCGCCTTATGCTCCCGTCCTTGTCGGCCCCGCATATGGTGACTCCGTCACTACGCCATTTACGATTACATGGGACAGGGGTATCGTCAGCGGCTCATCCATCGTAGATAGCGTGTATTTGTATAGTGATTCACTCGTGACACTCTATCAGCAGGTCAGCTCTGCTTCTACCAGCTATTCCGTCTCATCTATGCCGATCGGCACATACTTTTGGAGGGTGCGGTCGAGAGATCAGGCAGGCAATAGCAGCCCATATAGTTCGGTTGGCAAGTTTAGGGTGCATTAATGCAGAGTAAGGGAATGACATATCTGTTGATTGGAGCCTTTATGTTCATATGGGTCATAGCCGGATTCAGGGTTTACAAGGCACTGCATAAGGATGAAGAAATCTATGGTGAGGCAAGCAATGCCGCCAGCAGATTGGACGATAGTAAAATGGACTCCTTCGCTCTTATGCTCAACTATCCGGATCCATTTGAGATCCGGCAGGATCGGATCGCGTCACAAACCCAGCCAGTGCAGCCAGTTTCTTCTGTTGCTACCCAGAATAGGGAAGCTTCAAAATTACCAGCTGTCGCATACAAACCATCTGGCATTGTTTTAAAGGGGATCATAAGCAATAATACAGGCAAACGTAAAGTCGCCTTGATTAGCGTACAAGGGAAGGAGATCTCCTTAAAGGAAAAAGAGACGGTAGGCATATTGACTTTATTAAAAGTATTTAATGACGATTCTGTCCGGATAGATTATGACGGACACCAGATAAATCTGCTGCGATGAAGACCGGTAAAGACAGACATATGAAATTACTATACCTCCTGGCTCTGTTGGCATTGCTACTTTCAGGCAATGTATATGGGCAATTCAGCCTATACGATCCCGACATCCAGAGCTTTACTGCCAAAGGGGATAGCTTTTACGTAGAGACCGAGATCATATCCATGACCAAGCACCGCAAGATCAAGCCAGGAGATACGAGGATCTACTCGTGGGTACTGGGAGGGCAGATCCAGTCCAATCAGGGTGGCTATACGGGGCGACTGCTACACGGCGACTATACCTCGATCAATAATGATCGTACTATGAGGGAGCAAGGAACCTATTGGTACGGACTCAAAGACGGTTTTTGGAAATACTGGCACTCCAATGGCCGCATGAAAAGATCTATGACCTGGCACCGAGGCATATTGCAGGGAGACTTTGCTGATTTTGATGAGAATGGCAATGTGACCAGGTATGGCAGATATAAGAATAACAGGCTTCAAGGGAGGGTCTATTACTATACTGCCAGTATGCCTGTGAAGGTAGAGTACTATGAGAAAGGTGTAATGAAAAGATATCTCGACCTTACTAAGGTGGACCATAACGCGCATCCGGTCATTAGCTTTCTGAAGAAACTCTTCAAAAAGAAAGCCTCAGTAGAAAATAAAAATGATTCGAAGGATATCCGGAGAAAATAACCTCTGATGCTAAAGGCAGCAGCACTTTATTACGCCATCGTTATCTCTGTGTTGATAGCAGTTATATCCGCTATGCTACTTTTGTATACGAGGTATTCTCTGATGGAATTATCTTATTATGACAGAAGAGAACAACTTATCAGAAACTCAGAGAGCGGTATGTTGCTTCTCCGGCAGGCCAGCGCAAAAGAATACCTGTCAGGCCAGGATATCAGCCTCTTTGGTGATAGTAGAGATAGTGTAGCTCTCAGAACCTATGCATGGGGAATATACAGGATAGGGGTCAGCAGGTCGCATCAGTGTACATCACACTACACGAGTACGGCCTTTCTGGGGGCTCTCCCGGCTGGCTCGTATATCGACAGGGCATTGTATTTATCGGACCATCAGACAGCACTCGGTTTTTGCGGTAAAGCAAAAATAGTGGGAGATGCTCTTCTGCCCAAAATGGGCACCCGGCTCAATTTTGTGGAGGGCAAAACTGCCGAGTCGGGCATCTTGATTGACGGCGACATCTCTCTTAGCCAATCCAGTATACCACTACTACAAGCGGAAGAAAAAAGTATGGTCGAGGCACAGTTTAGTCGCGAGGGGCGGGCTGCAGACGATACAGTAGTGCACTGGCCTATTATTGGGAAGAAGTTATACCGGGGATACGCACAGACCACACTTAGGCTGGAACTTCCGGCTCACTTTACACTATCTGATGTAATGCTGATTGGCAATATTAAAATTGTTGCCCCCTATGGTTTACAGATAGATAGTAGTGTACATGCCAGGGGCGCTCTTTTTATAAGTCCCAAAATAGAACTACTGGAAGGATGTAAGGGGGCCATGCAGCTCTTAGCGACCGATACTGTAATCGTGCATAAGGATTGCCTGCTTGAATATCCATCTGCTGTATACATACGGGACAGAAAAAGCACCGAAGAGCCCTCCTATCTCCACTTGGACGACGGTGTCAGTATTCAAGGAGAACTGTATGAACTCGGTGGCAATGATGGGAAAAGTGTGGTCGACATAGCTAAGGATGCTTACGTGCAAGGATTAATATATGCAGGGAATAAATTGACCCTAAACGGCCAAGTAGATGGCACAGTGATCTGCGATAAATTCTACCTGAAAACGGCCACTGCTATTTATGAGAATCAACTATTAGATGGACGCATCGACAGGCAGAAGCTGCCAGCGGAGTTTTTATTCAGCAGGCTGCTGATGAGCGGGGCAAATGGAATGATCAGCCATGGGACAGAAAACTAGTAAATACCTGCGAATAAAGGCCTCTACATTAGTAGAGTCTATTATAGCGCTTCTGATTCTTTCCATCGGAGTGGGTATGGGAATGATGACTTATCTCAACGTCATCAGATCTGATAGAGCAGAACTAAAGACCCGGATCAAAGTTGCAGTTATTGAAGTCATTATTAAAACTCAGGATAGTCATTTGTGGATGGATGAAGAAGTAAGCGGTCAAGGCTATACTATTCAGAAGACTGTAACGCTTTATAACGGTAATCCTGGAATGTATGTGCTGTCTGTGAGGGCTATCGGGGGCCACAATGAAATTCTCTATTCAGAACGCAAAATCATCAGTTCCCAGTGAGAGTCAAGGCTTTTACAATGGTGGAAATATTGACCGGACTACTGATCGGCAGTATCGTCATTGTGCTCGCTGTGGTCAGTATCTATGAGTTAGACAGCTTACATAAAGGATTTAGAGAGCGTACAGAGCGTGCAGCTAAAAGAAGCAGGCTGTATGACCTGATATATTGCGATATGGAGGAAGCAGTCCGTATTCATGCCTCCGAGACTAATGATGGGATGTATACGATATACGAGCGACCGGATAGCGATAGCCGCGAACTGCTCTACGATAGTATTTATTATAAATTTGAAGAGGACAACATAAGGAGGACCCAGGGAGATAGGACAGACACATTTCATCTGGACATGAAAATGCCCCTGATCGAGAACGCAGCTTTGGATAAAAACATTATCACACGGCTTAGCATTGAGACAGAGGAAGGATCTTGGATATTCACAAAGCAGTATCCGGCCACCGTATTACTAAACAAGAAGTTGAACCAGCCGGAGCAATGGCGCTAGATATAGGAAAAATACAATCACCAAAGAGTGCGCAGAAACCACCTTCGAAAGGATTCAACCTGTCTTATTGGTTGAATAAGGAAATCTCATTGGGCTCGGGTATTTTTGGAGATACGAAGAAAGAAAATCTTTACTCCAAGATGAATATTCTCCTGACAGCCGGCATTGATATCAGGACGGTCCTGGAGCTCCTGGCAAAGGAACAAAAGAAGGCTCCGGACAAGGCACTGATAAAACAGATCCTCGATGATGTAATCAAGGGCAAGTCTTTGTCGCAGGCCTTTCTATCCTCAGGTAAGTTTTCCCCCTTTGAATACTATAGCCTGCAGATTGGTGAGGAAACAGGCAAGCTATCTGAGGTGCTGACGGATCTCACGACATATTTCCATCATAAGATAGCTCAACGCCGGAAGTTTATCAGCGCTATCTCTTATCCTTTGGTTGTATTGGCCACAGCCCTCGGAGCGGTCCTCTTCATGATGAAATTTCTTGTGCCCCTGTTTGCTGATGTGTACAAGCGCTTCGGAGGCGAGCTTCCGTGGGTGACAAAACTTGTTTTATACATATCAGCACTCGTCAGCAAAGGACTGGTTGGGTTTTTATTAGTGACGGCTATATCAGGTTGGATGTTTTATCGTCAGCGGGATAAAGCCTGGTTTCGCAGCCTCAGTGCTGAGCTTACAATGCGGATCCCGGTTTTTGGTGGAATAGCAAGGAAGATCTACTTATCCCGGTTTTGCAACGCTATGGCGCTGCTATCTAGCGCCAATGTACCTCTGACGGAGGCGCTAAGGATGGTCAGGCAGATGGTTGCTTTTTATCCTATTGAGGCTACTATTGATACTATCAGAGATGGCATCCTTCAGGGAGGAAGTTTACATGAAAGTATGCAGCAGCATATCATCTATCCCGATGAGATGATTTCATTGATCAAGGTCGGAGAGGAAGTAAACGGCCTGGATAAAATGTTTCGTAGATTATCAGATCAATATACCGCTGATGTTACTCACCAGACCGAAGTTTTGAATGCGCTTTTGGAGCCTGTCTTAATAGTCTTTATCGGAGTGATCATAGGATTTATATTGATTGCGATGTACTTGCCGATATTTAAACTCAGTACGCAGATGATGTAAAACGGTTGAAGAAGTCTGGACGACTACTTTTCCTGAACACGTTATAGCGATATAGAATCACTTATTATATCAGCAAAACCCTTTATATTTATATCGACATAAAATAATTCTGGCGTTAGCCATTCTTGTGACAGAAACCGCGAATTTCTAAACACACACCAAGAATGATACAAGACGCCTGCGCCTATGGCGTGGGTATATGGCATCTTTGGGTGTAGGCTCTTCGCGGTGCCTTGTCACAGAGTACTATGTATTCCACGCCTAACTTTTTCATCCAGCCTATCAGGAATACTGGGCGCATCACCAATCTCATGGATAGGACGACTAAAACTCTCTTTGCACTCATTATCTTTTTTCTGGCTTATCTCGGGCACCGGGTAATAATGCTGCAACAGCGCCAGGCAGATATGCAATGCTACATTGAATTTCTTAAGCGGCACCAATCCAAAAGACTCACAGAACAATACGACGAAGAACTGGATGCGGCTTATGATCCAGTCGATGATCGCGATCGCTATTAAGACAATAACAAGGTTTCCTATGTGGCTGATAAAATACACATCCTTACCTCAGGTAGATGGAATTGGAGTTTTTGATAGTATTAGGAATAATACTATTGTGCTTATTGAGGGTAATACCATCTCTAACACTACACTAGCGAAAATTCTACAACGAGCTAAGATCCGGGCACAGGAACTAAAGGCGCAAATGACACATTGGAACGAAGAATGGAATAAAAACTGTAATGGGCCTGCAGTATGTATAGAAATCAGCTCACCTAAAGCAATGGGTCATGATTTCTATAAACTATTAGATGAATTCTTAGACATGGATAAGCCTATAGACAAGGTTGAGGCGGGAGCTGCCTTCTATCCACCTAAGCCAAGACCCTTAAAGGAAATTTAAAAGTAGTAGCAAGCAAAAAGTATAGGGGGTGGGTTTTAAAAACTGTTTTCCTTTTGACTTATTACCCCTGCCCCAAAGGGGCATCATGCAAATGATGTGTCGCCAAAAAAATTTTAAATTTTTTTAAAATTTAGTCACGGATAAAGGTTGTTTCCATGAGCTTTTCTTCTAGGTTGTCAATTGAAATAAAAAAGCTGAAGTAAATATACTGCAATATGCCTAGAGGAGAATTGTACATCTTGTATTTAGTATCCTCCATTAAATCATCTATAATTATTCGGAATGGTTTCCCGCGTGTCGTTTCCCGCTTATAAACACGTAGATACATTTCATGCCATATAGTTTGATAAATCAAAATATTTTCTCGATAACGCCTCTTGATTTTAAATATCTCGTCCCAGGTTTGCGTTCTTGAATCATCAGAACCTGCATATTTTATTACATAGTCCCATTGGATATTGCTTAATAAAGTCTTTAGGTTGACGGGGTTAAACTTTTCCTTCGCGATTATTTTTATCGAAAGTTGATCTTTTTCAAATGTCTCATCAAAGGGGTAAAAAATCCGCCTTCTTATCCCATCCTTGTATAGTGTGTCATCACTATGTTTCTCGTCACCATTGCATTCGTGACAAATGGGGGAGAGATTCATAAAATTCACAGATATGAACGGATAAAATGCCTTGGGAATGTAATGGTCATAAGCATCTCTGTTTATGGCATTAGCTGGTTTCAATTTATGCAGTCCGCAAAAGGGACATATCAGTGCGCTCTGATGATCAGGAGAAGCGAATGCATTAAAATGGTCCTGAACGGTTCCATAGCTGGCGCTCACCATATTGTTCTGTGGGTAATCCTCCCATAAACTCATGGTAAAAGTTTTCAGCAATGGACCAATGCGCGCTGGTAATTGCTCAAACCGAAGAAAGTCGATGCTGGTATCGCTGCAGAGTTTTTCTATATCCTTAGCCAGCTCAAAGGTATTTCTAACAACCTCCTTTTCATCTTCTTCAAGACCCCAATAAGCCTCTGTAATGGCTTCAAAATGATTTCGCAATCTAACCGGTGAATTATTAGCCATAGGAATAAAAGCTTGCCTCAATAGCAAATTCTCATCATAATGCTCGGGACAGTGATTGAAGAGCTGCTCGAAAAAATAAACAATATTCATATTGAAATCGTCTATTCTCCAAGGAAGATATTTGTATGCGTATATCATTGGCCTGATTTCAATTCATTTTCCATTTCACGTAAAAAACTGTATAGATCAAACTTCTCTATTGACTCACCAAAATCTACCAATCTTGCCTTTGTCTCTTCTATCTTTGCACGGATCAACTTGGGGTCTTGCAAATTCAGGAAGGCCTTTCTCAATTCTTCAAGGTCAAAATTGGAAAGGTCAGATATGGAAACATCTCGATCGAAAATTTCCTGCAATAAAAGCCCAATTGATGCTCCGTATGTTTCTATTTGAGGATTTACATAAGTCACCTCACCGTTTATCTTGTCAAACTTATATACATCATCCCTCTGACTATCGCTGATCACAAATGGCGAGTGAGTGGTGATAATGATCTCCTGATTTCTTACCCGCTCCACCTTATCGGTAGAGTCTATGCTGGTAGCGCTCACTTTATTGAGCGTTTTGATAAATTTTGCACGCCATTGCGGGTTGAAATGGGTGTCCGGCTCATCCATCAGAAATAGACAACCATCTTCCTCCATCATCAATACTGACCCCACGACCTCATTAAACTGATGTTCTCCGTCCGAAAGACCCTTATAATAGATACTCCTGACCGTACCGGCTTCATCTACTATTTTATTTACCCGAATCTTCTCAATGCGAAAGACAAGACGTGAAGGATCAACCCGAGGCATTTCGTCCGATAGATTGAGGGATTTATGAGCCTTCAAAATGAGAGAACGGGTGTCGGATGGCACCAGGTGCAGATTCGAAATTTCCAGTTCATAGAAAACTCTAAAGAGAGCAAAAACGCTATCATTGAAATGATAAGCAAAAGCCTCCTTGGTGGCCGGTTCCACCAAATAATCGAGAATGAGTATTTCTTCTTTGCCAATAGTTTTTCTAATCCATGTGGTGGCACAGCTTTTTAACTTCTCAATATCATCGTTCAGCTTTTTCCCTAATTCTATTTTCTTCTTCTGATAGTTGACATAGTTTATAGTGATGCGAAAGGAATGGAGATCCTGAACTTTAAATATAGTCTTCAGGTACTTCAGCTTCTCCGAATCGGCCAGCAGCATATTGGCTACAAAAATTGAGAAGTTTGAACTATAGTCGAGGAAGTATAGACGATCATTATCAGCCAGATCAGTTCTCTTCCTCCCTTTGCCTGAATCCTTAGCTCTTTTAGTTATCTCATTAAAATAGCGATACCGCATTTTATAAAATGGATTACTCAATAGCTCATTTTGGCCAGAGGTGTAGGCGATAATTTTCGTTGGCAAAAGATTTTCTGTTCCTGTATCAATTCGTTTAAATGTAGAATGAGCGAATTCAAATATTTTAGATTGAAATTCAGGTTCTTTATTTAATGGCTTAATGATTTTAACGTGCTGGTTAACATGTTCCGGAATCAGTCCACCTGATATTTTTTTATCGACAAAATAATGCTGTCCGGTATATTCGTCATATGTGATAATAGCTGGCAAAACGTACTCTATCTCAAAACCTATATCCGGCGCTTTTTTTTCTGCTTCCGACACTCCATCGAAATGATATAGCTCCAGATAGTAGAATATCTCTGATAGCAGCTCTAGAAAGTTAGATTTCCCACTGCCATTCACTCCCGCAAATATCTTGGTAGATAAGCGCGTCTGATCGAGTCTCACATTGAAAGGATATGTCTTATTGGCCTTGAGACTGCGGAAGTCAGAACCCAATATTTTGACACTGATGAGCTTCATGGCAAGATGCTAAAATATATGCCTGAAGCGTCCTTACCTTTCACCTGCTCAAAATCTTCACTATTGAGCCTGAGCGGAAAGTTCTCCTTCTGCATGTCATAAAACTTCTGCTCCAATCGGATGAATGGATTTGATCCTGACAGGGCAGAGAAGATAAAGGCCTTAAAGTCTTCTGCTTCGTTTGTTTTAGGATTTCTTTTCAATTCTTCTGAAGAATAGTAGCCCACAGTATCTAGCTGCTTAGTTAAAAACTGGACAGCCATTTCAGTTGTAAAATGAAAGTCCGCAAATCGTTTCTTGAGCCAATCGGCTATTTCTTCTTTAGAAACAGTTGCCCAGGTTATACCTTTCTCCCCGTTTATACGGAGGGATTGTTCTATCCCATATTTCTGATCTCGGGTTTCTGCACTCTTTTCAAGATGCTCTTTGTCAAACGGAACTTGCGTATTCCCAGCAAACGTCAGGAATACTTTTTTCATTCCTGCTTTATTTTTTAGCTTGTTACTTTCTACCGCATAGTCTATAGACTGCTGCAAATTTTGGTGCTCAACATTTTTATTGTGCACCTCTGCCCAAAGCCTATAAAAATCCTCCCCCTGCGCCCTGGCAGTCTCTTCATCTATATCGAAGGGATCACCATATCGCTTATCCTCCTTCTGCTCTCTGCCAAATGCCCTCAGGCTCAGAGAGCCATACAGATTTTCTAACTCAAGTAAACTAGCCCTGTATTGTCCTTTTATGACCTCAGCCATCTCGACGATTTTTCCAAATTGATTTTGTAAATCTATGGGTGGATGATATATATTTAGTTCTTCAATTTTGGATGGAGAAGTGTGACGAACCTTTGTTCCTGTTGCTCTCAGATGGATTTCATTCTTAATCACCTTTGATGAGAAAAAGTAAAACAAAAAGTACTCATCAAACTCATTTTTAGAAAAATTTACTAGCCCCAATCTTTGATTATGCAAGAACTTATCGGCTTCGGGGACGATTATAGGGCTACCTAGCAGCCCGGGAGCTTGTTCAGTCATTGCAATCAGCAGTGCGCGATAACTTAGGACATAATCTTCAGGGATTTCTCCTGAATAAAACTTTTGCTTCTCTCCTCGGTCTTTATATCCTCCTTCTTCATTAAAATTACCAGGGGTTAATAAAACAAATTTCCCTTCGCTTGAAAAAAACTCACTCTTAAATGCGAATCCATGTTTTATTTTAATTGACTTCCCTAATCTTTCTGTTTCCCATCCCTTCTCATTCCTCACCGGATCACCAAACATCTTCAAAAAAGTACTTTTCAAAAACTCATCCAGCAGGGCTATACTCTCTTTGCGCTGTTTGATCAGGGTTTCTGCTTTGCTGAGTACGTTGGCTATTGCTATTTGCTCTTCAATTGAAGGAACATTTATCGGTTCTTCTAAATACTGATCAAGTTTAAGATTGATTATCCCGGTTGTCTTGTTTTGATATTTAAGTGTTCTACCGCGTATATGCCCCATATACATTTGGTAGAAAAGGAATTTAGGGTATACCTTAGCTGTGTCTGGCCTTAGGATTGCAGTGAAATTATTACACAGGTAGGTATCATCTGTGTCGGGATCAAAGAAAACAACTCTGCCTACTGGTTGGGTAGGACTTCCTCCTGACTTTTCTATGATAATATCTCCTCGAAATAGCTTTTTCTGATCTATCTTCTTTGCATCAATGTTCCTGTAGACTATATTATCATAATTGATAACTCCTAAATTCGTAAAATTGGCTGTCCGAATAACTTTAACCCCATTTTCGGGGGTAGCTTCATCACCCCATTCGCCCGAAATTTTATCGGTAATTAAACCTCTTATTGCCTCTATCATGACAGCAATGTTTTTAACTCTTCAATACCTGCTGTTATTTCCGTTTCTAATCCCGATAGCTTTTCTAAAATTACTATTGGCTCTTCATAGGTTATCTCTTCATACACCTGTTTTGTGTATTTATTCAAACTCAGATCATAGTCATTAGCTTCTATCTCCTTGCGGGGTACGAAGAAATGCTGTAGCGTGCGGTCGCTCTCTTTTTTAGGCTTACGCTTACGGTACTCCTCTACTATCTTGAGCAGGTCGCCATAGTCGCGGGTGCCGTCGGTATTGATCAGGGCGTTGCGCTTATCGTCGAGGCTCCAGCCGTCGCTCTTCATATCATAGAACCAGACATTCTTAGTCTCGCCCCCTTTAGTAAATACCAGTATGGCTGTCGCTACGCCTGCATAGGGTTTGAAAACTCCGCTAGGCAGACCTATCACAGCTTTCAGTTCGCACTGCTCTATCAGTATCCGGCGCAGGTTCTTAAATGCTGTGCTGCTACCGAAGAGCACACCCTGCGGCACCACCACACCCGCCGTGCCGCCCATGCGTAGCATCTTGTATATCCGCTCTACGAATAGCAGCTCTGACTTGGTAGTACCCACCGTAAAGCTCTCGTTGAGATCGCCCTTGTCCACACTGCCGGTAAAGGGAGGATTGGCCATCACGATGTCGTATTGATTGTCTTCGTTGTAGCTTTTGCCCAGCGTATTTTTATAGTCGATATTAGGCTGAGTGATGCCGTGCATGAGCAGGTTCATCAGGCCTATACGTATCATGGTCGGGTCTATATCAAAACCGTAGAAGGTTTCCTTATTCAGCATGTCCTTAGCCCTTTCATCCACCAGCTTATCGGCCAGCGTACCGCGCATGAAGCCGCTATCATCCAGTGACTGAAACTCTTTACTGGTATATTGAGTGATGAGATATTTATAAGCTCCGAGCAAGAACCCCGCTGTGCCGCAAGCGGGATCGGCTATACGGTGACCCAGTTTGGGCTCCAGTAGCTCCACTATCAGCTCTATGATATGTGTTGGGGTGCGAAACTGTCCGTTCTTTCCTGCGCTGCTGAGTGAGCTGAGCAGGTACTCATAGAAATCACCCTGAGCGTCTATGAATCGGTTTTCCTTTTCCAGCTCCGTATATATCTCATTGATGGTTTTAGTGGCTTCTGTCAGCATCCTGCCGCTCGGTATCACGAAGGCTGCATTGGCCATATGCTTGGTAAAAAATGAATTTTCACCTCCTAGTTGCTTGATAAATGGAAACACTCTGGTCTGCACATGTACGAGCATTTCTTCTGATGGCATCCTGGTCCAGTAGCTCCAGCGCAATGTCTCCTTTTCTACGTGATTTTTAGGGTCCTTATCATCTAGGCCGGGTGGGGCCCACGTCCCACTGAAGATGGATGTGTAACTCGACTGCAGGTAATCAGCATTGGCCACTTCACGTTTGTCATTCTCGTCTAGCTGCTTCATAAAAAGCAGATAGGTTATCTGTTGTATGGCATCTAGAGGATTAGATATACCCCCACTCCAAAATTTATTCCAGAGGTCTTGAACTTTTCCTTTGATCGATGCTGTCAGCATTTAGTAGTCGTTTTTGTACTTTTTGTAATTATCCGGTTCGAGCCAATATCTGAAACATTCGGCTATTACCCCATTTTCCCACTCTTTATCTTCCTTGAGGGCTTGCCAATCTTCCCCATAAATCTGTTCGCACAGTTTATAGAAACCGTCTCCTTGCTCCCTTTGTCCTCTGAGATGTGTTATCAAAGCGCTCAATAGCGGTCTGCCTCTTTCATACTCGTGTATAGAGATTTCTCCCAGCCATTCTCCTATCTGGGCTCGGTCCAGCGGATTGTCAAAATTTAGCCCAAGCCCCAAGTGGTCGTTAAGCTGAGAATATGCCCAGGTAGTCCTTTGTCGGGCTAATTCAATCAACTTAAGTCTAATATCTTTTATCATTATGCAGCAATCTTGCTTATGATAGAAATGATCTCGTCAATTTCATGCCTATTGAACACTCCCCTTATACCGTCCGGATGTATTCTGGTGAAGGGAGCGTTAATCAGATCCTTTTTACCCGCTTCTCCCTTTTCTATGAGGTATGCCTGGAGTAGATTTAGAAAGTCTAGCTGCCGGCTACTTAGGTAGCTGTGTTGCGCGATAAATTGGCCAAATGCTTCCGATACAGTAGTAGGGAAAGACTGTAAAACTTCAATTCGCAAAATATGTCTGATAAACTGCACCAATTGGGCACTTCTATGATTATAAACCCTCCGGAGGATATCCACCGTAATATGCGGATGCTCATTAGTCAAAGACTCAGCTAATTTCTTTACTTCCGCTTCAGAAATTTCTTGTCCCTCCTTTATTTTTTGAAGAATAGGGTTTTCTGTCAACAAGGAACTGATCCGCTCCTCTACCAGCTCTTTATATCTCGCTATACTCAGAGCCTCATGTTGAGGGCCAAACTCTATAAATTCCTTATTGTAAACGAAATCCTGAAGATTAAACTTAGCTGGCTTAATAACTGTTACATTGTCCCAATACTTCATGAGCGGTGCCAGCTCGTCGATTAAGGCGTCAAATCTGTTTTCATCAATACCCGCCCAAAAGTGATTGGTTTGGGCCTTCCGGATCAGGGGTTCTTTCTCCGCCACGGTGTTGATCGTCAAGGGGAGTTCGGATATTTCTTCAATAATACTTGCCTTGAGGGCTTCAAACTTATTCTTATCTCCTGAAAGATGTGACAGTGATACTTCTACGATATCCTTCTCAAAGCGCATGGCCTTAAAGTTAGCTTCCGACACAGCCCTTAATAGCGGCTTTACAGTCGAGCGCAGAAAATCAATTTTCCCAGCTGTCATGTGCTCAAAGAAGTCCGGATTGTTCAAGCTCGCCAGCTCGTTTTGAGCATCTAAGATTACTATGCTATTCTTAGGGAGCGAGGCTATTTGCAGTTTGATCTTCCCGACCTCTTTTTCTACAATATCGACTCTTTCTAGATCAAGTGCCTTCTGGATCTTATCGAGTCTAAGACCAAATAGCCGGACAGGGAGGGGTGTTTGCGGTTTTAGCTCTTTCCCTTTAGGGTTAAGCTTAAAATATTCAAAATTGTCCCAGCAATCTAATATCAGGAACGAATCTTTTTCTGTGCACCAGGGTTTTATCTTTTCCTGCTCCAACAGACGGGTGCCGCGCCCTATCATCTGCCAAAATTTGGTGTAAGAGTATACCGGCTTAGCAAAAACGAGATTAGTAATTTCTCGGACATCTATGCCGGTGTCCAACATATCTACGCTTATGGCCACACGAGGCATGTCATTATTAGTAAATTGATCTAACAGCCCTCCTTTGCCATAGGCCCGTGGGTCATCACTTACGATCACTTTAGCCAATTCGCCTTTGTACTCAGGGTATAAGGAATCAAAAATAGATTCTATCCGCCTGGCATGGGCCTTACTGATACAGAAGAAGATTGTTTTTCCCGGTAACACGCCATTCGAATCTTTAATACATTCCTCCATAAATTCACGAACAATAAGGGAGTTCGTACCCTGATTAATGACCTTCTTCTCGATTTCGGTGCCCTCGTAATTAATCTCTGCTACCTCTTTGCCTTCAATTATGAGTTTGCGCTGATCTTCCAGTGATATAGTCCTCTTGCTTATTCCCTCCTCTTGAAACTTGGTTTTGATCTTCATGACCTGAAAGTTGCAGAGGTATGGCGGAATATGGTTTACAGCCTCCTCATATGAGTAGGCGAAGGTGGGAACCCCATCCTCGCAGCTGAAGAGCTCAAAGGTGTTATGGTCAATGATATTAGTCGGAGTAGCCGTAAGGCCGAGTATTATGGTGTTGAAATAGCTAAGAATCTCCTGATAGGTATTGTAAATACTCCTATGACTCTCGTCTACCACTATTAGATCAAAAAAATGAGGAGAAAGTGGTTTCGCCTGATCTCTAATGATATTAAGCATAGTTGGGTAGGTAGAAATATAAATACGCCTATCCGTAGCGATTTCCTTTTCATCTGGATTTGGCCAGCGGGGTTCGCTAGGAAGATATTCCTTAAAAGCATCCAGAGTTTGATCCCTCAAAGCAATTCTGTCAACCAGAAACAATGTTCTTTCTACCCAGCCAGCTCTCATAAGTACATCAACAAGGGAAATACAGGTCCTTGTTTTGCCTGTCCCGGTGGCCATAACTAAAAGGAAGTTCGTTTTACGCCTTTCCACACCTTCCATTATAGCACGTATTGCCCCAATTTGATATTCTCGGCCTGAGATTTTAGTATTGATCAATTCTCCAGTCAGGGATTTCCTTTGCTTTTGAATGTACCGGAGGCGCTCTAAATCATCGCGTGTAGGGAAGCCCTGTACTTTTCTAGGTGGGTAGTTTTCCAAGTCCCAAAAGTAAATGTCTAAGCCATTGGTATAAAAGCAAAACGGTAGAACCCCACCTTTTTGCTTCTGAATAGCGTAGCAGTATTGTTTTGCCTGCTCTCTGCCTATTGCAGGATCTAAGCTGGCTTTTTTTGCTTCTATTACAGCTAAAGGTCTTCCATCCTTCCCTAGAAGCACGTAGTCACTAAAATTTAGATTTTGGTATTTATTGTCAGGCTCATTTAATTCAGATGAAACAAGAACTTCAATGTTATATTCCTCGATGACTTGGGTGCGATCAGTAACATCCCAGCCTGACTCCTTCAGTCTGTAATCTATTATTTGCTGTCTGGTTTGCTTCTCCATCATATAGGTCGTCAATATCAAGCTAATATAAGATTAAGCATAAAGATTAAACTACATTTTACTCTTTCACTTAAACTCAAAAAAGACAAAGGTGTCGACGGAAATAAAGGTTACCAATTTGTAAACTTTGCAGATTGATCTATCTTTGAAGTATAATCAATCTCATGGATCCGTCACCAAATATCCTTCGCGATATAATAAACCAGGGAGATACTCAAAATGTGAACTTCTTGAGTTTCTTAAGAGAATTATCAGTTTTGGAGTTTAATCTTAGTGCTATTCCTCAAACGTCAAGGACCATTCATTACTATGAGCAGAATGATTTGCTTATGGAGAAAAGGGAGGCACGGGGGACTTGGAAAAAGTACTCCACAGAAGATGTCATCTGGCTTCATGTAATAATGTCTCTGAGGGAGTTCGGTCTGCCTATTACAAAAATGAAGAAAGTAAAGGCGTTTCTAATGCGTATAACATATAGAGACGAACAAACAAGAATTAAGCACGGTATATTGACCACCTTGGCAGCCTCTGCATTTACCGATTTATATAAATATTATCTGCTCGTTTATGGAGACGGTCAATGTTGGCTTACTAATTCATCAGGATTCTTTAGAAACCAGTTTTACGACCATTTGCAGGTTTCGTGTATTATAATCCCCCTAAACGAGGTCTTCGCTCATGTACATGAGCAATTGTACGACGAACCAATCAGGGAGGCTATCGTACAGGATATTGAAATCTCTAGTCAAGTCAAAAAGATCATGGATATTCTTTTAGTTGACGACTATAAGGAGTTAATTATTGAGTATAAAGACAAAAAGCCTAAACGAATAAAAATTACTAAGAGTGTGGATGTGTCAAAAAAGATGGAACAAGTACTTTCCGAAAGGGATTTCATAGATATAAAGGTCGTGAAAGCAGGCGGTAAGAAAGTTAGTCTTGAGAAATCTTGGAAAGAAAATTTATAGGATATGCATAACGAGCCATATACTCGAAAGCAATTGCGGATGGGCGACCTAACCTTAGAAAAGGAGGGCCGCTGCTTTGTAATATCACATGCTTTCGGATGATAGATGTAAAGAAATACTTGAAAAGAGTGGCAAAAAGTACTCTAAGGAGAATATCCAGCGGATTCGTGAAACCTTGTACGCAATAGCAAGGATTGATTATTTAATATTTAAGGAAAAAAGCAATGAAGCAAGTTGTAATTTACACAAGAGTGTCAACTGATGAACAAGCTGAAAAGGGATTTAGTCTTAGAAATCAATATAGCGTTTTGGAGATTTATTGTAGGGCTAAACAGCTTGTAATTCTAAAGCACTTTCAAGAAGACTCTTCGGCTAAATCATTCGATAGACCTGCCTGGAACCAGCTCTTACAATTTGTTAAAAGCAACAGGAAAGAAGTAGACGCAATTTTATTTACCAAATGGGATAGGTTTTCAAGAAATATTGAGGGTGCTTTAAGGACGATTAGAGAGTTAAAGCAAATCGGGGTTAAAGTAAACGCAATAGAGCAACCTTTGGATCTTGATATCTCTGATAGTAAACTCATGCTTTCCATATACTTAACAATTCCTGAAGTTGAGAATGATAAAAATTCCAGTCGTACTATAGATGGAATGCGCAGGGCTAATGCAGAAGGCTGTTGGACCGGATCGCCACCATACGGTTATCGGTGCTTCAGAAACGAAATGGGTAAGGCCACATTAGCCATTTGCGATGAGAAAGCGTATTTTGTAAGAAGAGGATTTGAGCTGTATGCTCAGGGCTGTTATCATTCTGATGAAGTTAGGAGAATGCTCGTGAATGAGGGAATGAATCTTTCTGAAGAACAGTTTAGAAGCATGCTTAAGAATGTAGCTTACATCGGAAAAATTCGAATAAAGGCCTATGCTAAAGAAGATGAACAAATAGTATCTGGCCTCCATCATCCCATCATTGATGAATCCTTGTTCGATCGAGTGCAAGTTGTCCTAAAAAAGTATAGTAAGCTAAAGCGGCCGCATCAGGAAAAGGTTACTAATGCTATGTTTGTTCTTAAAGGGCATTTAGTTTGTCCGATTTGTCAAGGCCATGTTACAGCCAGTCAATCTAAGGGTAATGGCGGATTATATGGATACTATCATTGTCTAAAGTCGGCATGTAAGTATAGAGTTAAAGCTGAATCTGCCAATAACGAACTTGAAAGACATTTGAATCAATTACAGCCAAAGCAGGAAATTCTTGATTTGTATTATGAAATTATGAAAGATGTCTTTCGTTCAGATGAAATTCAAGTTGCAAATCAAGTGACAGCACTTGAAAGGCAAATTGCAGATATCGATGATCAAATTCACAGCATTCAGGACAAGTTCGTCAAGGATATGATAAGTAAAGTTGATTTTGAATCAATTGTAGCTCGATATAGGGCAAAATTGTCAGATTTAAAAATACAAAGAGAATACATCATTAATCGGGATAGCAATATGACTAGATATATGAAATACTCTTTCTCCTTATTAAAGGACTTCGCTCAATACTATTCCTCAGCAGAGTATGGTTTAAAGCAAAAACTTTTAGGTTCTATATTTCCAGAAAAATTGATTTTTCAAGATTCTCTTTATCGAACCGCTTCAACGGACAACGTTTTTAGTCTTCTTTTTAGCGATATCAATGGTTTCAGCCCTTCTATGAATAAAAAAAGCCGAGAAAAATCTCGGCTTCCTTTGGAAGGCTCCCCCTCGAGGGCTCGAACCTCGGACCCCATGATTAACAGTCATGTGCTCTAACCAGCTGAGCTAAGGAGGAATTACCCGGTTAGGGACGGCAAATATAGGCTTCTATCCCATTTTTCACAATAGCGAGCAAATTTTTTCTTGAAAACGCCATGTATAGCCACTATCTCATTTATTTCCAGTTGGCAGACACGGTTTATTACCGATTTTAGCCCTATGGAGATCAGCATCCTGTATGAAGATAAATACCTGCTGGTGGCTAATAAGCCACAGGGGCTGCTGTCTGAGCCGGACGCTGCGGGCCATGATAATGTGGCTGACAGCCTGCTTCACCAGCTGGGCCCGCTGCGCGGCAATAATATCCTGCGCAATGTGCACCGCCTGGACCGCCCCGTCAGTGGCGCTCTGCTGCTCGCGCGCAAAGCCTCTGTGCTCAAACTTCTCAGTGCTCAGTTTGCCAGCCGGCAGATGGCCAAAAGATACAGGGCCATAGTCAGCACAGCCCCCCAGCTCTCCTCTGGTGAGCTCCGCCACTGGCTGGTCAAAGATAATATCCAGCACAAAGCTCAGATATACGATAAGTCCTGCAGGGGAGCTGACGAGGTGATCCTGCGTTATACTACGCTAGGGCAGTCTGCGGGCCAGACACTCCTTGAGGTCGAACTTATAACCGGCAAATATCATCAGATACGGGCGCAGCTGGCACATATAGGCTGCCCCATCATAGGCGATGAGAAGTATGGATCACAGGTCAGATACAAGCCCGAGGCCATAGCGCTGCACGCACATTCGCTCCGGTTTACTCATCCTATAGATGGCATACTGCTGGATATCACAGCACCTGCACCGGCAGATGCCCTCTGGGCCATATTCTCCTGATACAAGCGTGAGTATATCTCATTTCTATGCATTAGCAGATTATTCACATATTTGCGCCCAAATCACAATAACACATGTCTTTACTTACCGTAGGTACTGTAGCTTTTGATGCCATCGAGACACCCTTTGGCAAGACTGATAAAATAGTGGGCGGTGCCGCCACTTATATCGCCTGGTCAGCCTCTTATTTCTCTAAGAAGACCAACATCGTCTCTGTGATAGGAGATGACTTTGATATGAATGAGCTGGCGCTGCTACGCAGCAAAGGCGTAGATACTACCGGCATCGAGGTAAAGGAAGGCAAGAAGTCCTTCTTCTGGAGTGGCAAATACCACCTGGATATGAATACCCGCGACACGCTGATCACTGATCTCAATGTACTCCTGGAGTTTAACCCGGTAGTACCGGAGAGCTACAAAGATAGCGACATCCTCCTGCTCGGTAATATAGACCCTGCCCTTCAGATCAAAGTAATAGAGCAGCTGCCAAAGCGCCCAAAACTGATCGTACTCGATACAATGAACTTCTGGATGACGGAGCCATTTATCGAGACGCTGAAGAGTGTGATAGCCAAGATCGATGTCCTCACTATCAATGATGCTGAGGCTCGCCAGCTGTCAAACGAATACTCTCTGGTCAAGGCCGCCGCCAAGATCCTCCAGATGGGTCCTAAGTACCTTATCATCAAGAAAGGCGAGCACGGTGCACTCCTCTTCCACGATCATCATGTATTCTTCGCTCCGGCGCTGCCGCTGGAGGAGGTGTTTGACCCGACAGGTGCAGGCGATACGTTCGCTGGTGGCTTCTGCGGCTATCTGGACAAGACACGCGATATCTCTTTTGACAATATGAAGCGTGCTATCATCTACGGCTCTGCCATGGCGTCTTTCTGCGTAGAGAAGTTTGGCACCGAGCGCCTGAAGGAACTCACTCATCGTGATATAGAGAACCGCGTCCGCGAGTTCATCGACCTCGTACAGTTTGACATCGAGATCGAAGACTAGGCTTCGAAGACTTATAAAGAGAATGGCGGGTGATCACCCGCCATTCTCTTTATAGGCTATATCACGTGGCTCTTAAAAATTGGCTGTTAAAGTCTCCCCTATTTTAGGGGAGATTTAGAGGGGTAAATCAGCGAACAACAAGGCCGTCTTATTTAAAGTCCGTCACCTCCGCCACCGCTGCGCTAAACTCTTTCCACGCCTTATCCCTCTGCTCCGCTGTGCGACTCAGCACATGCGAGAAGTAGCTACAGATAAACTCCTGGTGCCTGTCCAGTCGCGCTTTGTCAAAATAGATCATACCCGTACGGCGTATCACAAAGTCAAGCTCTGAGGTCACCATTTCATTGTAATAGCTGTAGGTGATCTCTGCTGCCAGCGCCAGCTGCTCTGCCTCGGCATAGTTAGCTTTCAGCTCCTCCGCATTGCGCAGGATCGCCTCGGTATTGCGGCCATAGCGGTATACCCAGCGCTCGCGGATATCTGCGGGCAGCCAGCTATAGTACGGATCCGTCGTTATCTTCTTTGCAAATGATTTGAGCTCCTCGTCTGATGAGAACTCACCACCACTCAGCTGGTATTCTTTAGTAGATGTTTTCTTGAAGCGAACCTTTGCCAGTAGTTCTTTAGATACCAGTTCTGCTATCTTCTCAGCCATCAGACGGTAGCCGGTCAGCTTGCCACCGGCTATAGAGATCAGGCCGGACGGAGAGATGATGATCTCATCCTTGCGCGATAGCTCTGAGGGAGATTTGCCATCCTCATAGATCAGCGGGCGCAGACCGGCCCAGCTGGATACCACATCTGCTATTTTCAGATTTACAGCCGGGAACATCGCGTTCACCGCATCTATCAGGTACTGCACATCATCTTTAGTAGGATGCGGACTATCTATATTCTGATTGTAGACCGTATCTGTAGTGCCCACGTAGGTCACACCATTACGCGGTATGGCAAAGATCATCCTGCCATCCTTCACATCAAAGTAGGCTGCGTGATGTAGCGGCAGCTTGTCATATGGGAATACAATATGCACTCCCTTCGTCAGCTGCAGGCGTTTGCCATACAGAGACTCATCACTCTTGCGCACCAGGTCTACAAAAGGCCCCGCGGCGTTTACCACCTTGGTCGCTTTGATATCAAAAGACTGACCTGTCAGCTGGTCTGTCACCTTGGCTCCGCAGATCAGTTTTTGTTCATCATATACAGGCCCGGTCACGGCTACATAGTTCAGGCAGAGCGCTCCGTTTGCCACGGCGCTCTTGGCCAGTTCTATCACCAGGCGGCTATCATCCGTACGGTACTCATAGTAGAGGCCGCCGGCAGTTACTTTTTCTTTGTCCAGTAGAGGTTCTTCACGCAGCGTCTGCTCACGGCTTAGCATGCGGCGCAGTTCTTCTTTTTTCACCCCCGCCAGAAAGTCGTATACCCTCAGCGCCATAGACGTAGAGCCACGGCCCAGGGAGCCATTCTTTACGATCGGTAGCAGCATTTTCTCCGGTATCACTACGTGGCGTGCATTGCGGTATACTACGGCACGCTCAGAGCCTACATCGCGCACCAGTTTCAGCTCTAGCTGCTTCAGGTAGCGGAGGCCGCCATGTATCAGTTTGGTAGAGCGGCTACTGGTGCCTGAGGCAAAGTCCGCCTTCTCTACCAGCGCTACCTTCATGCCGCGCAGTGCGGCGTCCAGTGCTATACCACAGCCGGTGATGCCGCCGCCTATCACCAGGATATCAAAATGGCGGGAGCGGAGGTCGCTGAGGAGCGCAGGGCGCGAGCTGAGAGAAAATGCCATTAATGTTAGTTGTCAGAAAATTTAGAATCGCCTTTAGTCTTCTTCTTTTTGAGGATAGTGATATCCGGGTTAGCCTTCAGCTCATCATAGCCGGCGGTGATCACACGTAGCTTATGAAAATCAGCCCTGCGGAAAAGTGATGCCGCAAAGGCCGCCTCTTCCGCTGTCTCACCATAGATGTAGTAGCTGGCTGTCGCGCTGAGCGCATCTGTATTTTCTTCTATATCCGCCAGAGGTATGCTCTCGGCATACTCTACATGATCGGCCTCATACGCCTCATCACTACGCGTGTCTATGAGGTAAAACTCATCAAACTTGTAGTCTATCGCAAACTCCTCTGCATCTATATCTATGATGATGTCCGTAGCGCCTCCCGCTGCTACCCATGCATCGTAGCCACCCTCCAGATAGCCGGCTACAGAGACTACACCCGTCTTGATAAAACTACGGCTGGCATGCTCCTCCTGACCCGGTTCTGCTATCAGTATAGCTGAATACTCCGGGTCTAGCGTCAGCTCGGCATATGTGCTGAGGCTGGGAGATAGTGGGATATGAATAGAGCCGGGTACAAATCCCGACAGAAATGCGGCCGAGGGCCGTGTGTCAATGATAATGGCGCCTCCGTCTATGAGCGAGGTAGCCTCTTTTGTAGAGATCGGTTTCATTCAGACTTATCTGCTTGAGCAGCACAAATTTAATTCAGTCTGATTATTTATCCATGTATTTATGGAGATTCTGGTTGATCTGTTTCACTTTCTCATAGTTTACAGAGTAGTGCTTCTCCTTGCCATTCCTCTCATAGTTGACCAGGTCTGCATCCCTCATGATCTTCAGGTGCTGCGAGGCTATGGACTGGTCCAGGTGGAGAGAGGTGTAGATGTCGTGCACCTTGACAGACTTCTTATTGTCTATAAAGGCGAGGATCTCGAGGCGCAAAGGATGCGAGAGGGCCCTCATGATAGATGCGGCGACTTTTGACTTTGAGAAATCGATCGGGAGCGTTTGCTTTTTCATGTTGTCTGGTGTGTCTAAAATATATGTACGTAATAAAAAGTATTCCGATTCATTCAATCACGCTTTCAAAAGCTTTTACATATCCGGTGCTGTATAAGACAACTTCATCCCTGCCTTATAATGCAAAAGACCCACACTTTTTAGGCAAAGGTGGGTCACAGGTCCTTAAATTATTTTTCATAGGTGTAGTAGTCACTATTGTGCCAGCTTCTCTACCAGAGATGCTATCTCTTCCATCCTCTTGGAGTTGATAGAGTAGTAGATGAATTTGCCATCTCTCTCTGTGGTCAGCAGGTCTGCCCTGCGCAGGATAGCCAGGTGCTGTGATGCTACAGATTGCTCCAGGCGCAGCTTGATATATATCTCGGTGACCGTCATCTGCTTTTTCTCTTCGATCAGCTCCATTATCTCTTTGCGCAGCGGATGATTTATAGCTCTCAGGGTCAGGACAGCTTTCTTCAGTATAGCATACTCGAGCTTGATAGCCTCGTTTGTATTCGGTTTCGTCAGCACCAAAACTTCCTTGTTAGATTTTACAGCCATTGGGTGTGGTCTTGTTTTGTATTATAAAAATAAAAAATTTATTTGGTTTTTATTCGTCCTTCAAACTCCTTCAGATAGAATGGCTCGAAATAGGTCAGATCCGAATAGGTCTTTCTCTGATAATGCTCATAGGATAGCATTGAGATATTAGACGCAATACATTTAACATTTTCAATAACTGTGCCAAACTTCGTATTTGAAAAAATATTTATCATTTTATGGCTAGCAGACCCGCCGAAATATATGTTTGAATCATATAAACGTAAAAAACGATCATACAGATGTGTATCTACTGTCACAAAAATCTCCTTTTCTAAAACATTAAGATTGCCATCATATACGGCTATGTAGGCATCGTCGCGCCGCGCATCTATCATGGGCACATATACTGCCCCGCTATCAGACGAAATGGCAGCCATCTGCCACGCCATGCCCATCAGGGTCGGTATAGCTATGAGGGGTAGGTCCTGCCCGTAGCACAGCCCCTTGGCCAGGCTGGTGCCTATGCGCAGGCCGGTATAGGAGCCGGGCCCGCTGCTGAGGGCCACAGCAGAGAGGTCTCGTGTGGTCAGTCCTGCCTCGCGGAGGACATCTTGCACCAGTATGGCCAGTAGGGAGGCGTGCTGATTGCCAGTGAAGTCATCTCTGTGAGCTATCACCTGCCCGCGATCCGCGATACAAACCGAGCAGACAGGCGAGCTCGTATCAATATTTAATATGAGCGCCATTATATACAATGCGAATAAAATATTTTACTTTGACATTGCAATCACCCGGCCCCAAGCTGTGCTATGTCTGTGTATATTAATATAATATATGTGGGCACAGGGCGAACGTTGTACAGCTTTCATCGTATAAACCTAGACACAAAACCCACCATGGGGGGCGATCCACACATAAGCCTGCAAGATGAGGTAAACCGCATCCGCGAAATGCTGCGCCAGCGAGAGCCGGACGTGCGCGAGGCTATAGATGCTGCCCTCGCCCGCGCGGAGGCCGTGCAGGACCGTGACCGCCTGGGAGACCTCCTGGTCAGCTACTCAAACTACTACTCCCTCATCCGCCGCGACCCGGAGCAATGTATACAATACGCAGAGCAGGCCAGGCCATACTTTGATATGTCCATACCCCGGAGGGCCTCATACTATTATGGCAATCTGGGTATCAACTACCACTTCTTCTTTCGCCTACCGGAGGCACAGGCTGCCTACCTCACGGCTATACAGCACATGGAGAAGATCGAAAACCAGACAGAGACTGAGTCTAACATGCTGGCTACGATCTATTACAACCTCTATATCCTTTTCAGCTTTACGGATCTGGCCATACTGGACCGCCGCTATCTGGACAAGGCCCTGGAGCTGTACAAAAAGAATAACCATTCGCCCGGTATCATATTCTGCTACGGCGCTATCATAAACGACCTGGAGAAGCAGGACAAAATAGATGAGGCGCTGCAATATGCGCTGGAGCGATTGCACCTGGCCGAGGAGACAGGCAATGAACTCCAGACAGGACTCTCTGCATCTATCACCGGTATGCTGTATGCCCGGCTGCAAAACAGGGAACAATCTGATCGGTATTTTGACAAGGCGCATGAGATCATTTTCAGCAAGAATGTGCCCACTTTTCAGGCAAACTACTATGATGAGAAAGCCCGTGCGCTCCTGGCACTCGGTGAGTGCGAGACGGCCATAGATTTTTTTCACAAAGCGCTGAAGCAGTTTCAGACCACTGTACCTACCGCGCTCAATCTATCTAAGATCTACAAACTGATGTCAGAGGCTTATGAGCGCTGCGGCAAACTCCATGAGGCTCTCGAGTATCAGAGGAAACATAGCCAGACACTGCTCGATAATTTTAAGATGGACAAGGTGCTCTATATGGGTGCCGTGCAAAAAGATTTTGAGCGCGAGCGGCAGGAGCGCGAGACTGAGATGCTGCGGCAAAAAAATGAAGAGATACAGCTGTACGTCACCCAGCTGGAGCAGTCTAATGATGAGCTGAAGCAGTTTGCACATGCAGCATCACATGACCTGCGTGAGCCTGTGCGTATGATCGTATCATATTCAGAGCTGCTGGAGATGAGCCTGAAGGACAAAGTCTCTCCGGAGCAGAAAGAATTTCTGAGCTATCTCAAAGAGGGCGGCAAGCGTATCAATGAAATGATAGCTGGCATCCTCGCGTTCTCAAAGGTACATAGCCACGACGAGCTGACTGATGTAGATCTCAATCAGATCATCACCCGTGTGAAGGAAAACCTGCGTATGGCCATAGCCGCCCGCAGTGTAGAGATAGACTGTGCCCGGCTGCCGGTGATACAGAGCAACTCTGTGCTGATGATACAGCTCTTTCAGAACCTGCTCTCCAATGCGATCAAGTACAACCAGTCTCACTCGGCACGTGTCACAGTGACCTATGTCAAAGAAGGCGGCTTCTATAAATTCTGCATCTCTGATAATGGTATCGGCATAGAGGACGAATACCGGGAGAGCATCTTTGATATGTTCTCACGCCTGCACAATAGGGAGCACTACTCAGGCTCAGGTATCGGCCTGGCTATCTGCCGCAAGATAGTAGAGCGCATGGGTGGCTCTATCTGGAATGGCCCCAATGCTGACAAGGGAACCAACTTCTACTTTACTTTGCCTGCACGGTAGCATAAGCTGCCAGCCCACAGTCCAGAAAGTCTTTGAACTTTTTAGGGTCTGCATCATATCCTTTCCATGAGTTATTCAGGCGCTTCTCATCGGGGCTGATCAGCACATATTGCGGCTGCGTATTAGTATTGAAGCATACGGCCTGAAAGTCGCTCCACTTATCACCATACGTCGTCCGCTCATCTCCGGTTATAGGAGAGGTGTAGGCCATGTCTGCAGGTAGCTTTCTCCTATAGTCATCTACATACAGGGAGACTATCACGTACTTCTGGCTCAGCCGGCGGTATACCTCAGCATCGGTCCAGATGGTTTCCTCCATCTTGCGGCAGTTGGCACAGTTATATCCCGTGAAGTCTATGAAGATCGGCTTATTCGATTTGCGTGCGTAGGCTACCGCCTCATCATAGTCGTGAAAGCAGCTGAGATCATCCGGACAGTCTGACTTCTTTGGGAAGATAGAATAGTAATCCGGTGGTATGAAGCCGCTGAGCAGGCGCACTTCCCTGCCACTGAGGCCATAGGCACAGTAGGCAGTGAATAGGAATATCAGGGCCGCTATGGTCATACGGATAGGAGACCTGCTGGTCATAGGGGCTTCCGACTTGAATTTAATGATACCGATCAGGTAGAGGAAAAGAGCTGCTCCAAGCACTACCCACACTGCCAGGAATATCTCCTTCTTCACTACGCCCCAATGCCCTACCAGGTCCGCATTAGAGAGGAACTTCATAGCTAGTATCAGCTCGGCAAAGCCAAAGAACTTTTTCACGGTATCCATCCAGCCGCCGCTGCGTGGTAGCTTCTTTAGCAGATCAGGGAAGAAAGCAAACAAGGTAAACGGTAGCCCCATAGCAAAGCCAAAGGACGTCATACCCACTACCAGGTTTAGTTTGCCATTAGCTCCCCCGAGGCTGGCCAGCAGTGTACCTATCAGGGGGCCGGTACAGGAGAAAGAAACAATCACCAGGGTGAGCGCCATAAAGAAGATACCGATCATACCGCCAGCATTGGAGGCAGAATCCACCTTGGTAGCGAGTGAGCTAGGCAGTGTGATCTCATAGTAGCCAAAGAAGGAAACAGCGAATACAATGAACACTACGAAGAAGGCAAGGTTATACCACATATTCGTAGACAGTTCATTCAGTGCATTGCTGGATAGATTGAGGAAAAGGAAGGGCAGTGACAGAAGGAAGAAAATGAGCATGATGCTGAAGCCGTAGAATACAGACTCCCAGCGGCCGCTGTTCTTATTCTCACCCCGCTTGATAAAAAAGCTCACCGTGAGTGGTATCATAGGGAAGACGCAAGGAGTGAGCAGCGCCGCCAGGCCACCACCCAGGCCAAATAGAAATACGAGCCAGGTGGTCAGCGGTTCTTCTTTAGTACCACAGTCGCTCACCGGCTGCGCAAATTTAGACTTGTCAAAGAAGTTCTGATAGTAGCTGGAGAGCCCTGAGGTAGATGCTGCTGTGATAGCGCTGTCTTTCTTTGCCGCATTCTCAACATCTCCCGCATTGCTATCATCAGAGCTGCCGGAGAAAGCTGACGATACACCAGATTTAGTTTTGGCTGTATCTGCTTTCGTCGCCGCGCCACCTACAGCTATCTTAAAGGTCTTGGTCTCCGGAGGCAGGCAGGATTTATCGTCGCAGACCTGAGCAGTCACGGCGCCTGTCACTACAGTTGCCTTTTTCAGTTTGATCCGCTGGGTAAAGATGGCCCTGTCTTCAAAGATCTTCATCTTGCCGCCATTCAGGGCATCATCTATCACATGGACATTGGGTCCGCCCTCGGCAGTAGCACCTATGAGCTCTATGTCTGCATTCTTGTCAAACTCTATGGAGGTGGGCAGTGGCGCATCACCATCTACCTTCTGGCTGTAGCCGTGCCACGGATGGTCTATATCCATGGTCAGGATCAGGTCGTACTGGTCATCCTTTACATGCTGCGCGCGAAAGCTCCAGTGGCGCGGTATGATGACTTGTGCATATGTGACAGTACTGAAGAGTAGGAGGACGATGAGTGCCTTGATCTGATTCATGACAGGTGTAGATGTGGGTCAAATATAAGAATCTGTCTTTTGGACGGGCGCCTGGCCCGGTCATGACAGCCTAGGGGATAGTGATCTCAAATTTTTTGCGCTCCGGGGCCAGGCAGGACTTATCATCACATGCCATAAACTCCAGTGTGCCGGTCACTTTGGTGCCTTTTTTAGCTTTCACCGTCTGCTCAAAGACAGCCTTCTCTTCAAAGTACCTCAGCTTGATCTGGAAGACATCATCCATCGCATCTTTCATCTTGGGACCAGCTTCTGTCATTTTGCCCACGGTCTGTACATCAGCATTTTTATCATAGGTAAAGCTGGTTCTGACGGGGCCGCCGTCAGGTATATTAATGCCATAGGTATGCCATGGCTTGTCTATCAGCGCTGTGAATACGAGCTTATACTCTCCTTCTTTCACCTTCTGAGCCTGCCAGCTCCAGTGTACAGGCTTCATGATCTGAGCATAGGATGCTGTGGAGAGGAGGATAGCTGTGATCAGAATGACTAGATGGCGCATAGACAGTAGTTATACACCAAAGGTAGGATAATCTCCTCTATGCTATAGGCGCACGTAAAGTGTTAAGATTTTTTTGGTTTTGGGCCTATCGGGTGTCTGATATTTATGGCTGTCCTGCCTCCTGCCAGGCCCTGTAGGTGCGCTCCATCTGGCGGATATGTACCGGTATGTGCTCCTCATAGGTGCGCAGCCACTGCTCCATGGTCACGGTGCCCGCCTCTGAGTGGTGTATAGTCGCTGTATGCCAGATGTGGTCCGGCTGGTCTTTGATCAGCTGCCAGGTGGACTGGCGCAGTACCTTGAAGAGATCTAGCGCCTCGTCAGTAGACCGGCTGTGATAGTCTAGCAGCTGTGCCCACTTATTCTCATCGTAGCCATAGACGCCACTACCCGGCTCTGCTATCAGCCGGCGGCAGCGTATGTAGGAGTTGGCCTCGCTATCTGCTATATGGATGATGATCTCATGGATACTCCACTTGCCCGGGCCTGGCCGCCACTGCCACATATCAGTAGGAAACTGCCACAGGGCAGCGGTCAGCGCCTCATAGGCTTTGCCATAGGAGGCTATCAGGTCTTTACGCTCTTGTGCTGTCATCGCTCATCATTTTTGGCAAAGTTAATGAGTTTACATCAGGCGAAGATTAATTTACATTTATTTGATTGTCAATATTTTATGTTTTCTTCTTCAGTCGAAAAACTTACTCTGTAGCATTCCGTTTGTATTGTTTCCCCCGTCCGTCGTCTTCCGTCCCTCTCTTGACCCGCTCAGTCGAAAAACTTGCATATGGCGGCTGCGCAAAAGGTCCCGCTTGCCGCCCCCCCTCGTCCTTCGTCCCTCGCCCCATGATCTCCTCCGCTCAGTCGAAAAACTTGACCTTCAGGCATGAAAAAAGCGGCCCACATGGGCCGCTTGATATGTTAAAAGTAGCTGTGTTTACTTGTTACCAGCACGCTTACGGTCGTTCTCCTTCAGGAGTATTTTGCGCAGGCGGATACTCTTTGGCGTCACCTCTACGTACTCGTCCTCCTGTATGTACTCCATAGACTCCTCTAGGCTCATGATGGTAGGAGGGGCCAGGTTAGACTTCTCATCTGTACCAGAGGCACGGAAGTTGGTCAGCTGCTTGGTCTTAGAGATATTCACCACCAGGTCTCCCGGGCGGATGTGCTCACCTACTATCTGGCCTTCATATATGTCGTCACCATTAGGCAGGAAGAACTTGCCACGGTCAGCCAGCTTATCCATAGCATATGTTACAGCCTTGCCGGTCTCCATAGAGACGAGCACACCAGCTATACGGTTAGGGATCTCACCCTTCCACGGCTCATAGCCCTTGAATCGGTGTCCCATGATAGCCTCACCAGCGGATACGTTCAGGATCTGGGTACGCAGGCCTATGATACCACGTGATGGTATCTCAAACTCTACGTGCATCAGGTCTCCCTTAGGCTCCATGGTAGTCATCATACCCTTGCGCATAGACACCTGCTCGATACACTTGCCGGCTACATCTTCCGGAGCATCTATGGTGAGTACCTCTATAGGCTCGCACTTCATGCCATCTATCTCCTTGATGATCACACGCGGGTTGCCTATGCAGAGCTCATAGCCCTCGCGGCGCATGGTCTCTATCAGGATACCCAGGTGCAGTACACCACGGCCATATACTATAAAGGTATCAGCTGTAGCAGTATCCTCTACACGGAGTGCGAGGTTCTTCTCCAGCTCCTTGTACAGGCGCTCGCGTATCTTCTGAGATGTCACAAACTTACCTTCCTTGCCAAAGAACGGACCCGTATTGACCGTAAAGGTCATACTCATGGTAGGCTCGTCTATAGAGATAGGAGGGAGGCCTTCCGGCTTTTCTATATCAGCTATGGTATCACCGATATCGAATCCTTCGATACCCGCTACCGCGCAGATGTCACCGCACTCTACCTTGTCTACCTTCAGCTTGCCGAGGCCGGAGAAGGTATATAGTTCCTTGATCTTCGACTTTACTACTGAGCCATCACGCTTTACCAGAGAGATCGCTTTATTGGTCTCTACTGTGCCACGGGCTACACGGCCTACCGCGATACGGCCTATGAAGCTGGAGAAGTCCAGTGATGTGATCTGCATCTGGGTAGTACCTTCTACTATCGGAGGAGCAGGGATATGCTCGAGGATCTGATCCAGCAGGTATATTACATCTTCAGTTGGGTTTTTCCAGTCCGGACCCATCCAGCCGCGCTTGGCCGCACCATATACTGTTGGGAAGTTTAGCTGGTCTTCTGTAGCACCGAGGTTAAACATCAGCTCAAATACACCCTCCTGTACCTCCTCAGGGCGGCAGTTTTCCTTGTCTACCTTATTGATCACCACGATAGGCTTCTTGCCCAGCGCGATGGCCTTGCTCAGTACGTAGCGGGTCTGAGGCATCGGCCCTTCAAAGGCATCTACCAGCAGCAGGACGCCATCTGCCATATTGAGTACGCGCTCCACCTCACCGCCAAAGTCGGCGTGGCCCGGAGTGTCTATGATGTTGATCTTGACTCCTTTGTAGTCTACTGACACATTCTTGGCCAGGATCGTGATACCACGCTCACGCTCCAGGTCGTTATTGTCCAGTATGAGTTCACCAGCCTGCTGGTTCTCACGGAAAAGGGCACATTGGTGCATGATCTTATCCACGAGTGTCGTCTTGCCGTGGTCTACGTGAGCGATGATCGCTATATTTCTGATATTCATATTTGCTTTTTAAAAGGCGCGCAAAAGTAGCAAAATATCGGGATTAACCCTATATTGCCAGTATCTAAAAACGTTTAGGGTGATTATCAGATTGTAAACTGAATTGTACAAAATGTGGATTTTTTGTTTATAAGTTTGACTTTTAAGAGAATTAACCTAAGTTTGTAGACTTATCAACCAAACCAACCGGCCCGTCTTATGAAGAAACATTTTCCTCTTCTACTCACCACAGCCCTGGTCGTTTCGTCTTTTGTATGCTCTACCAGGAGCCTGGCCGCCATCTCTCTGACAGATGGCCCCGCGCTGAGTAATGGACAAATGCTGTCTGCCGATTCCACTGAAAATAAAGAAGGCAAGTCTAAAGGAAGTAAAGATTCCCAGAACCAGACCGAGTATATGAAGCCGGACATGGAGTCGAAGGATTATAACTTCTATGACCGCAAAAAGATCAGCACACCGCTCATGCCTCGCTATGATCTGGACTCTGCCGTATATCAGAAGGGATTTAAGAAGAAAGAAGAGCAACAGAAAGCATACCTGCAAAATAAATACCGCTACCCTGCCCGTCCTAAAGATCAGTGGGAGCTGGACATTTTCGGAGGTTCATTTGTGATACAAGGTGATATCAAGCCAGACTGGACCAAAGGCTGGGGCGGAGGTATAGGCGTGCGCAAGGCGATCAACTACTTCTTTTCACTGCGCGGTTCTTATCTTTTCGGCTGGGACAAGGCTCGTGAGCTGCAGCCCCGCTTTGATGTGGCCCATGACAATAACCTTAACGGGAAGGGTACAAACAGCGCTGCCAACTATTATACAATACCTGGTACAAACACAGTAGCAGAGAAAACTATCTTTCGCAACTATCGTACGACTACCCACTCTGTACGTATAGAGGGTCTGGTCAACCTAGGGAATATCCTGTTCCATAGAGAACGCAATCTGGTCAATGTAAACCTCATAGCCGGTGTAGGTGCGCACATGTACCGTACCCAGATGGATATGCTCGACAAGAACGGACAGATCTATGACTTCTCTGCTGCAGTGGCAGACTTCAATAACCTGAAAGCCAATAACGCATCTCAGAAGGACATTAATAAGGCCATCAACGCTGACCTGGACAAGATACTGCAAGGAAACTATGTAGTGGAATCTAAGAATCCTATCAAAGGAAGCCTGAATGTGGGCCACTACTATATTGTTCCTGACTTCAATGTGGGTGTAGGTATAGACTTCCACGTATCTAAGTGGGTGACACTGGGACTGGAGGAGAATTTTATCTTCAATAGCAATAGTAACCTCGATGGGGTAAACTTTCAGGCGGATGATCTCGGTGGCGGCCTGACGCCGCACTACGACCACTATCTGGCCAGCATGGTGCACGTACGTATCCATCTGGGCAAGAACCGTACAGAGCCTCTGTACTGGCTGAACCCGATGGACTTTGCCTACAAGAAGATCAGCGATGCTAATCCAGATAAGATTGCAAATGACATCCTGAAGGATACAGACGAAGACGGTGTGCCGGACAAGCTGGACAAGGAGCCTAATACCAAGAAGGGCTGCCCTGTAGACGTGAAAGGCGTAGTGCTGGATAGCGATAAGGATGGTATACCTGATTGTGATGACAAGGAGCCATTCTCCGCGCCGGGCTATCCTATCGATGCCAACGGTGTGGCGCAAATACCACCTAGCCCATGCTGTGACAATGATACCTCAGGCCTTTTCGGTGACAATGCCCTCGCAGGCGGTGGCGCCGGTGGCAAGGGTGGCCGCAGGAACCGTGGCGCATTTGACTGCTCTAAGGTAGAGATGCCTGGTGTTTACTTTGATGAAGACAAATACTTCATAGATCCTGCCTACCAGAGTGCACTGCACCAGGTAGCTGAGAAGCTCCAGATGTGCCCAGATGTGAAGATGATCGTGACAGGCGTAGACGAGTCTCGCAATGATCAGAAATACAACGAGCAGCTGGCCTATAACCGTGCTACCTCTGTAGTGGACTACCTGGTGGAGAAATATGGTATCTCCCGTGACCGCTTCATAGTGAAGTATCAGGGTGGCAAGAAGTCTAATGCCGCCAAGACTCCGGCTGAGCGCAAGACTGCCCGCCGGGTTGAGTTCGGCTATGCCGCAGATGGTGAGAAGGGTGAGAACAATCCACCTGCACCACATCCAGGCCTCAAGGCCGGATCTAACAAGTAAGATCACACTCATGATATCAAAGGCCACTCTCCGTGAGTGGCCTTTTTATTTATACCCTGTCACAGCTGCTTCGTAGGCCATTCCTCATGTGTGATGCACAATTCTCTTCTTACACTTTTATCTATGGCAGTGCTATACTATGTTTGCCCCGTCAAATCAACATCATGTCTCCCTCAGCGCGCAAATGGATCGGTCTCTGGCTTATAGCAGGTTGTATCATGGTATTTGCGCAGGTGATCATAGGCGGCGTGACGCGCCTGACCGGATCAGGTCTCTCGATTACAAAATGGGATATAGTAGTGGGAGCCATCCCTCCTCTCACGGAGTCTAGTTGGGCGGTAGAGTTTACAAAGTACCAGCAGACCCCGCAGTACCAGCAGATCAATCAGGATATGAGCCTCAGTGAGTTTAAGTTCATCTACTTCTGGGAGTTCTTTCACCGCAATAATGCCCGTCTCATAGGATTTGTTTTTTTTATCGGTCTCGGGATCTTTGTCTTAAAGGGTTGGGTCAATAAGGATCTCGCATTAAGACTTGCTTTTACATTGATATGGGGAGTGCTGATCGCTACGCTGGGCTGGATCATGGTGGCGAGTGGCCTGGAGGATAGACCATATGTCTCTCCTATAAAATTATCCATACACCTCACCACGGCACTCATCATACTGGCCAATCTGGTCTGGCTGACACTCTATGTCATGCGTGACAGGAAAGACTACGGCATCTATGCGCCTAAGCAAAAGCGAATGGCACTCGCGGTGATGATCTTGTTATTTATCCAACTCTTTCTGGGTGGTATTTTGTCTGGCACTAAGGCTGGTCTGGCCTATCCTACCTGGCCTGATATGAATGGGCAGTGGGTGCCATCTGCGCTGACCTCTATGCCTGTGAGATGGGAGGGCATCCTGTATTATGATGCTGGCGCTCACTGGGAGCAGACGCTCATACAGTTTGTCCATAGATGCACGGCATATATTCTTGTTATAGTCATTATCTGGTTTTTCTTTCAGCTTCGCGGTCTATCGAGAGACAGAGTTTTTAATACCGGGGTAAAGCTCTTCCCACTGGCAGTATTGCTGCAAGCTACTATAGGTGTCATTACCGTCTTGCACTGCGTGGGCCATGTGCCTGTCTTCTGGGGAGTACTGCATCAGGCCGGTGCTATGCTGCTACTAACTAATACTACCTTCATCTACTACCATCTCCAGGCATCAAAGTCCTGAGAACCGGATCGCTTCTCTTTATCACAGAATCTTTTCATCTTAGGTTTGTATTGTCAACCTAACTTGTCACTATGACTGAGACCTCCCGCGTCAGGCTAGCTGCTATCTTCACTCCCGTAGTGATAGTGGCAGCGCTCGGCTACTTTGTAGACATCTATGATTTGCTGCTCTTTAGCATCGTGCGGGTGCGCAGCCTCACCTCTCTGGGCTATAGCAAGGCTGAGGCCGACCAGTATGGCCTGCTCTTGATCAATATCCAGATGATAGGGATGCTGGTGGGGGGTATCTTCTGGGGCATGCTGGGAGACAAGCGCGGACGACTGTCCGTACTCTTCGGCTCCATCATACTCTACTCCCTGGCTAATATCGCCAACGGCTTTATCACTGACCTGACACAATATGAAGTGCTGCGTTTCATAGCGGGTTTTGGCCTGGCAGGAGAGCTCGGTGCGGGCATCACGCTCGTATCAGAGTCACTGCCTACAGAGCATCGTGGCTATGGTACGATGATAGTCGGCGTAGTAGGTGTATCGGGTGCTGTCTTTGCCGGAGTGATCAGCCATGTGCTGGATGACTGGCGCTATTGCTACTTTCTGGGTGGTGCGCTGGGGCTGGCACTGCTGCTGCTGCGGATAGGAGTATATGAGTCTGGTTTATTCAAGGATATGATAGAGCAGAAGGTAGACAGAGGAAACTTTCTCAGGCTCTTCACCCATTGGGATACTTTTCTGAAATACCTCCGCTGTATACTGGTGGGAATCCCTACCTGGTTTGCTGTAGGTATCCTCGTCACATTCTCTCCTACCTTTGGGTCTAAGGACCTGCTGGATATACAGGGTGCGATAGACCCCGGCTTTGCTATCATGTATACCTATGCGGGCATCACCGTGGGCAACCTGCTGTGCAGCTGGATGAGCCAGTATATGCGTAGTCGGCGCAAGGCTATCTTCTGGTTCCTGATATTGACAGCCATTGGATTCGTGATGTACTTCACCGCACATGGCTGCAGCGCCACCTACTTCTATGCAGCGATGGTAGTGACAGGGATCGGTACCGGCTTCTGGGCAGTGGTCATTACCAACTCTGCAGAGCAGTTTGGTACCAATATCCGTGCGACAGTAGCTACTACAGTACCCAACCTGATACGTGCCTCGCTTACCCCTATCTCATTGATATTTGCCTGGCTCTATGGTCACTTTGACAAGCTGGTGAGTGCAGAGATACTGGCTGTCTTTATCATTGCTATACCGCTCATCGCGCTGTACTATATGGATGAGACCTTTAGCAAAGACCTCAACTATCTGGAAGAGATATGAGGAATGTGTAATTTGCACCATCGCTGACCGTACAAATCAAACCGGGTGATCCTCCTTCTAGTCCTGATACTATACATCTTCTGGCGTGACTATATCCGCAAGGCCCCGCCTGAGCCACCGCGACCCGAGGGTGCGCCGCTGACCATATGGGACCGCTCACCTGTGCCCGACCGAGGGCGTATCAAGGCGCTAGGATATACGATAGTCGGCCTGTATGCCATCTCTGTCACAGGGCTGTATTTCTTCTGGTACAAGAAGGCGAGGCTAAATAAGTTCCACTGGTTTGATGACCGCAAGGAGTGGAACCAGATAGACAAAGCCGGGCATATCTATGGAGGGTACTTTCAGACAGTGTGGGGCTACGAGCTGCTGCGCTACTGTGGACTGAGCAATAAACAGTCCGCTGTGATAGCTGCTATGCTCGGCATCTCTATCCAAAGCTCTATAGAGATCATGGATGGATACTCGTCTAAGTGGGGGGCCTCATACAGCGATCTGGGCGCCAACTTCACAGGAGCCTTCATAGCTGCCTCGCAGTACTGGATGTGGGAGGAGCAGCGCATCATGCTAAAGTCCTCATACGAAGGTGGCGACTATCCAAAAGGGGAACTGGGTGAGCGGTCTGAAGAACTTTTTGGTACTGATAGTATAGGCCGCAGGCTGAAAGATTACAATCATATCACGCTGTGGGCCTCTGTCAATCCTTCTAAGTTTTACCCCGGCATGTATCCCGATTGGCTCTGCTACTCTATAGGATACAGTGCGGAAAACCTGTACGGAGGGTTTGAAAATAAGTGGACTGATAAAGACGGCAACAAGCACGACCGCACAGACCTGCCACGCCTCCGCGTATTAAATTTCTCACTGGATGCAGACCTGCCTAAGCTAAGCAACGGCAGCAAGGCAGAGCTTGCAGTTTTTAAGATGATGAACATCTTCAAGGTACCATTCCCGCGCTATCAGTACAAATGGGAAGCAGATAAAGTAGTCAATCCAAATCCGAATGGATGGGGTAGGGAGGAGTAGTGAACGCCATGAAGCGTACCCTTTCTGTTTTATGCATTAAAGAAATGAAGAAGCAATTCTCGCAGGGTAAATCTGTACATTCGAATATGACGTGGAAAGAGAAATATGGTACACTTGCGCTCATAGCAGGAGCATCGGAAGGCATAGGGGCAGCCTTTGCCACACAGCTCGCCGCTGCCGGCATCAATCTGATACTCGTAGCCCGACGGCCGGAGCCTCTGGAGAAGCTGGCGGCCGTACTCCGTGAACAATATGGTATAGCCGTAGATTGTATCACCTGCGACCTTGCCGATCCGCAGGCTGCTCAGCACCTGGCCGCTGCTACCAGCGGCAGTGAGATAGATGTACTGGTCTATAACGCTGCACTATCCTATATCGGCCCTTTTGAGAAAAATACGATCGCACAGCATACACAACTCGCCCACGCCAATATGATCACGCCCATGCTACTCACCCAACTGCTCGGGGAGCAGATGCTACAGCGCGGCAGGGGCGCTGTGATACTGATGGCCTCGCTGGCGGGATTCCAGGGCAGCGGGTTCCTGGCTGCCTATGCAGCGAGCAAGGCCTTTGACCGGGTGCTGGCCGAGAGTCTGTGGTATGAGTGGCGCGAACGGGGGGTAGATGTGATAGCCTGCTGCGCGGGAGCTACCTCGACCCCCAACTATATCGAAACGAAACCTCAGAAGACCAGCATCTTCGCTCCCCCTGTGCAAAGCCCTGACGAGGTAGTGAGCGAATGTCTCCGCAGGCTGGGTACCACGCCTTCTTTCATCACCGGTACAGGCAATAAGCTCGCGAGCTTCCTCATGCAGCGGCTGATGCCGCGCCGATCTGCCGTCACTATCATGGGAGATAATACGAGGCAGATGTATAGGTTATAGTCACTCACATCCTGCCTGCTCAGTAGAGTAAAATCGCAAAAGCAGGAACTCAATAAATATACGGTATGATGCGATACCTGACCCGCTTGAGATATTGCTCCCAGAGGGGACCATACTTGGCGGCGCAGCGCTTGTCATCGTCTATCTGGCGGGGGAATAAAAGCACTACATAATACAAAGGATATAACCAGGGCCAGATGCAAAGCGGATGCCCGGCGGCAAGCACGATGCCTGTAGCCATGAGTATCTCGCCGAGGTAGTTGATGTGGCGGCTCAGGCCCCAGAAGCCGTTGACCAGCAGGGTGCGCCTGCCGTCTGTGATCGACTCAGGGCTGATGCCGAGAAACACTTTGCGGGGATCTCTTTTGAAATGGTATTTCTGCAGGTTGGCGCCACGGGATATGCTCCAGCCGGAGAAGAATATGAATGCGGCAAAGACCAGATAGGCTACGGACGAATGTGCAGGCGGCAGCGATACTGTAGCCCAAAGAGGGATGGCATAGAAATATGGATAGAAGGCAATGCAGCCCCAGCCCAGTTTGAAACCTACCCGCTCTGCAAAGAGATCATACGTATACAGGTGTACCTCCTCAAAAGTGAGATAGTCTACGACAAAATAGGTCAGCAATCCGGCGCACAGGTAGATGCCGGTCGAAGCCTCTGCACCATAGAGCAGATAGTGATGAGCGGCAAAGCTCAATACGTTCAGCTCGAGCATGATGGCGCCGATCAGGTAGAGCCACATCTTGGCATCGATCCGACCACCCCACAGCTGCGGATTTTCCAGCCGGCCCAGATAGAAGTCCGCAAGGAAATTGTTTTTCACTGCCGGATGCGGCACTACGATAGCTGCGGCAAATACCAACCCGAATGATATAGCTCCTGCCAGCCCCTCCCATCTATAGGTGTAGAGCCAGTCCCAGGGGAGCCAGCCCATATAGCAGACCACCGCCCAGCAGGCCACTGTGATAAAGAGGACCTGGATACCATTGAGCCGGTAGCGGAGTTTCTCATCCGTGCCGGTGCGTGTGGCATAGCCTGTGACCCAGCGGCCGGGCACAGCCGCATTCAGCAAAAAAATAAACGCGTAAATCAGGATAGGTGCGAGAAATCCAGCGAGCTTGTCCATAGGATGAAAGTAGATAAAAGGCCCGTGTGTGGCAAGGCGTAACTTTACTTGCCAAAGTACTTCACTGTAAACTTCTTGTACAGTTCTTTCTGCTTATTGTCCAGATCTATCTGGCGGCCATCTATGAAGGCGAGTGTGATATTGGACGTACGCATGTCGAGCAGGTCACCATCAGATACGATAAAGCTGGCGGCCTTGCCGGCCTCTATAGTGCCGATCTTGTCGTCTAGCTTCAGGATCCTAGCGGGGTTGGCGGTGATGGCAGTGAGAGCTTCTTCCTTTGTCATGCCATATGATGCAGCGGTGCCAGCCTCAAACATGAGGTTGCGCTGCTGCCAAAAGCCATTCTCACTGATGGCGTAGAGTACACCGGCCTTTTGCAGGATGGCCGGCGTCTTGTAGGGCTGCTGGATGTCTTCGTCATTGTAGGATGGCAGCTCATGTGCCTTGCCCAGTATGACAGGCACCTTCTTTGCTGCGAGTACATCTGCTATCATATAGGAGTCTGCACCGCCCATGATCACCACATTCACACCCATCTCCTCTCCCAAAGCGATAGCCTGTAGTATTTCCTTTACATAGTCTACACGTATATAGAGGTTTGCTTTGTCTGTGAAGAGCTTCTTCATTGATTCGAAGCGCAGGTTCTTTTTATCGTGTGATGAGTAAGCGTAAGACTTCGCATCATTGAAGAGGTCTTTCAACTCCTGTACATTCTTGTCATAGTCTTTATTCAGCTCGTAGCCGTCCGGCTCTGCCCACCATCCCTTCACGCGATACATATTAGGCCAGGTGATGAAGAGGCCTTCATCAGCTTTGACAGCGGCATCTTCCCAGTTCCAGGCATCGAGTTGCACTACAGACGACGTGCCGGATACACGGCCACCTTGTGGCACGATCTGCGCATAGAGGATACCGTTGGACCGCACCGTAGGAGTGACGCGTGAGTCCGTATTGTACGAGATGATAGAGCGCACATCAGGATTGACAGAGCCTGTCTCATATTGGTCATTGGTAGCTCGTACGGCTTCGATCTCTGTGAGGCCGAGCACCGTATTAGGGGCTATCAGGCCGGGATAGACCTGCTTGCCCGTCACATCTATGATGCGCCCCAGTGTCTCGTCCGTTTTGAGATTTGCATTGGGCATCACGGCTGTCACCTTGCCATTCTCAAATACCACATAGCCATTCTCCACCACCTGGCCATTGCCTATATGGATGGTGCCGCCCTTCAGGCAGAGGCGCTCTATCTGCTTTGCCGCAGGCACAGGGACATCCTGCTGTGCTATGGCAGCGCCGCTCAGAATCGACGTAGTAGCGATGAGTGCGTAGGTCTTTATTTTTTGTATCATGACTGATCGTTCTTGCTGTTATAAATGTTTCCTGTTCGCTTATTCGTTATTGCCGCCGCAGCTGTAGGCTTTATTGTTCTTCTTAGTCGGGTCCTGTGTAGGAGCGCCGGCTTTTTTGTCGTCTAGCATTTTCTGCACGAGGCGGGCACGTTCGCGCTTGATATACTCACGCTTTTGCGAGTCGGCATCTTTATCGTAAAAGCAGATGCCGTCTACATATGTCTTTTCTGCCTGCGCGTAGATAGAGAGTGGATTGTCAGACCAGATCACTACGTCTGCATCTTTACCGGGTTTAAGGCTACCCATGCGGCTGTCCAGGTGCAGCATCTTAGCGGGATTGAGGGTGACCATCTTCCATGCGTCTTCCTCTGTGGTTGCGCCGTACTTTACAGTTTTTGCGGCCTCCTGATTGAGGCGGCGGGCCATCTCTGCATCATCAGAGTTGATCGCAGTATTGATGCCCATACGGTTCAGGATATTGGCGTTGTATGGGATGGCGTCTATCACTTCATACTTGTATGCCCACCAGTCGCTAAAGGTAGAGGCATTAGCACCATGTGCCTTCATCTTATCTGCCACTTTGTATCCCTCCAGGATGTGCGTGAAAGTATTGACGCGGAATCCAAATGAATCCGCTACATGCATCAGCATATTGATCTCGCTCTGTACATAGCTGTGGCAGGTGATGAAGCGCTTCTTATTGATGATCTCTACCAATGCCTCCAGCTGCAGGTCGCGGCGCACAGGTTTTTTAGCCTGCATGGCCTTTTCATATTCACGGGCTTTGGTAAAGTAATTGATATAGGTCTGCTCTACACCCATACGCGTCTGCGGGTAGCGCACGGTAAATTTCTCGCCCCAGTTAGACTGTTTTACATTTTCGCCGAGGGCAAACTTGATGAAACCATCAGCACCTTCTATTTTGAGTTTCTCAGGTGCGTAGCCCCAGCGGAACTTGACCAGTGCAGACTGTCCGCCTATCGGATTGGCAGAGCCGTGGAGGAGCTGCGCGGCGGTGACGCCACCTGCGAGCTGGCGGTACATATTCAGGTCTTCGCTCGTCACTACATCTCCTATGCGCACCTCTGAGCTGGCGGCTTCCGCACCCTCATTCACGCCTTCGCTGATGGCTATGTGATTGTGTTCATCTATGATACCGGAGGTCACGTGCTTGCCTGCGGCGTCTACCACCTTGCAGTCTGCGCAGGAGAGGCCAGCGCCTACGGCTCCGATCTTGCCGCCACGTATCACTACATCTGCGTTTTTCAGAATGCCCTCTTTCTCATTGGTCCATACGGTAGCGTTTTTGATCAGTACATTTTCTGCCTTAGGCAGCTCCTCATTGCCATAAGACACGAATGGATAGGTCACTTTGCTGAGCTTGCTGAGGTCCAGTGTGTCGGGCTTAGGTGGATGAGTAGTGTCTGGCAGTGCACGTGTGAAAGTAGCAGTCCAGTCTGCCCACTCACCATCCGGGAGCTGTGCCTTACCTTTCCATGACCTGTCACTCTGTATCATACCCGTCAGCAGAAATTTGCCAGCCTTGTTTTTGTCAGGGTCAAATGAGATGGTCAGGTCATTATCCTTTACGGTGAGCTTGACTTCGATCTTATTGGTGTCCTGCGTGATGAGGCCCTTAGGTGCAGCCTGCTCGCCCTGCACCTTTAATACAGGGAAACTGAAAGACTCCTTAGGGCTCTTGATAGCCAGGTTGTATTCACCACGGATATCCTTAGGGTCAAATTTTGTGATCTCATAACGCTTCCCCTGTATCCAGTTTTCATTGATCACGGCCTTCTCATCAAAAAGCGGCTTAGAGGTGATGAAGAAGTTTGCCAGCTTGCCTCTATCCAGAGAGCCTACCAGATCCTGGGCATTGACAAATTGGGCCGGGGATAGTGTCACTGCCTTCAGTGCATTCTCTTCGCTCAGGCCGTATTTTACGGCAGTGCGCAGGTTTTTTAGAAAGTCTTCCTTTTTCTCCAGATCGGATGTGGTGATGGCAAAATCTATCCCTGCCTTGCTGAGTGCTGCGGCATTAGTAGGAGCCAGCTCCCAGTGCTTCATCTCGGCGAGCTCCACCCAGAGAGCCTTGTACGGATCCTCTACGTCGTATGCCTTGGGGAAAGTGAGAGGGATGATAAACTTTGCCTTTGTGTCCTTCAGCTCAGAGATGCGCCGGTACTCAGTGCCATCGCCCTTTAGGATATACTGTACGCCAAACTCTTTGCCGATCTTATCCGCGCGCAGTTCTTTCAGCCAGTTGCCTGCTTCAAACACCTGCGGGATATTTTGCTGGTTATTCCAGGCCTCCATAGACAGGTTGTATTCTGTTTTGTAGCCATAGGCTTTGTACCACTGTGCATCCAGATAGCTCTGGCGCAGCAGTGCGATGGTGCCCATGAGGGATGATGGATACTCTTGCGTAGACGTCCCCTTGCTGAAGGAGTAATGAGCAGTGGCATTTCCCTTGATCACTACTTTGTTTTCCTTGTCATTATTCAGGGTGACTACCGCACCGGTGCCGCGGGCTATGCCGTCTTTGCGGTGGGTCAGCACTGCGCCGAAGCCCAGTTTGCGCAGCTCATTGGCTGCAGATTCATTGACCGCAAAGTTCTTTTGGGCTTCGTATTCTGAGCGGATGGCCTGGTTCCAGCCGTAGGCGCCCTTTACGTTTGTTGTGTATTGTACGCCACCGTCTTCTTCATTGGCCGAGTGTACCTTTGGCGTAGCGGGCAGGCCATAGTCTGAGTAGATATCTACGAAAGAAGGATAGATAAACTTGCCCTTCATATCATGTACGATAGCGCCGACAGGTATAGCGATACCGCGGCCTGCGTCTACTACCTTGCCATCTCTGATCACGAGGATGCCGCTGTCTATTTTGTTCTTGTAGTCCTTGTACACTGTTGCATTGATAAAGGCGTGCAAACCCTCACGGAAGTCGTCCGGGCCATTGGCGCGAAAGACGGTTTCCTGGGCCAGGAGAGAGGCCATAGGGGCAGCAAGCAAAGCGACTAATACGGCTAGCGTACGTAGTGGTCTGGTCATGGATAAAAATTAAGAGCTACGAAGTTAAAAAAGGTCGCCGAAACCTATGTGCCAAAAAGGGATCAATTGGCACTGATCCACTCAGCCGGATTGAGCTTGTCTTTGCCCCTCCAGATCTCGAGGTGTATCTTGGTCTGAGAGTCAGACTTGTCTGTAGAGAGCTGACCGAGATTCTGCTTGGTGATCACATTGTCATTGGCCTTGACGGTAGCTGATACTATATTGGAGTAGACGCTGAAATACTCACCATGTTTCACAATGATACAGGTCTGGGTCGTAGGCAGGGTGAAAACGCTGACCACGGAGCCATTGAATATGGCACGTCCATTAGCGCCATCTGCGGCGCGGATGTCTACACCGTTATTTTCTATAAAGACACCCTTCAGCGTAGCATGTTCATGCTTGCCAAACTGGCCTACGATGGCACCCTTGGCGACCGGCCATGGCAGCTTGCCTTTATTGCCGGCAAAGTCTTTTGTCATTTCCTGATCCTTTGGAGAGAGGAGTATGTATTCCGTTTTACCTTTGGCAGGCTTCGCCGGCTCCGGCTTGCCTTCCGCTATGGCTTTCTTCTTGGCGGCATCTTCTGCTTTCCTGCGCGCCTGGCGGATCTCGTCTTCTATGACCTTCTGTATCTTATTGTTTAGAGCCTGTATGGCTTTGTTTTTCTCATCCACATAGCGCTTCATTTTCTTTTCCTTCTCACTGAGTTGCGCTATCATCTTGTCTGTTTCTTCTTTCTCAGTCTCCAGTTTTTCCTTTTGCTCGTTTTGAGATTCCAGCAGATTGAGTTTCCGCTTTTTGCTTTGCTCCAGGTTGGTCTTTTTGCCCTCCAGCTCGTGTATGGAGAGGTCGAGTGCCAGCGCCTGCTGTCGGCGGTAGTCCGATACACGCTTCAGATAGTTATAGCGCGCTATAGCTTCGTTAAATGAATGAGAGGAGATGATAAAGGTGTATGGATTCTGCAGGGCATAGCTGCTGTAGGTGTGGCGCAGCATCTCTGCATAGTCCTTTTTCATGCGCTCTATCTGAATGGACTGCACATCTATATCCTTCTTGGTCTCTGTGATGTTGTTATCCAGATTATCTATCTGGTGGCTGTAGTTTGAGATGAGGTCTTCACGCTTTCTGATCTTATCTTTGATGATCTCTATCTGCTCGAGATTCTCTTTTTTCTGGCTGCTGGTCTCGGCCAGATGCTTCTCCATCTCGGCTATCTCTTTACGCAGCTTTTTCATCTGCAGCTCGAGTTGCTCTTTCTTTTGCTTATTGCCTTGCGCAGAGTTTTGTGCCAGGAGCAAATTGGCAGGCAGAGCTACGGACAGGACAAAGAAGAACGCAATAGTAATGCGCTGTAAAGAGCTCCTGTAAAGTGAAAATGTCTCGCTCGCCATGTGTATGATGCTATGCATCTATCTATCACTCAAACCGTATGCGGTCACTGTGCTTCATACCAGATCCTACCTCAAACGGGAAATCAAGTGGCTCATTGATGCGAACCTTGGAGTATGACAGATGCAGTGTATAGGCTTGGTCTCCCTGTTTCAGTCCGATAGTCCTGTCTTCAGAAAAGGGGTGCCCAGCCTCACTCGCGTACCCCCCAAAAGTAATGCTCATCTGCTGGCCTACCATCTTGTCTGTCAACAGGCTTTTAGCCATTGTATAATTTTCGGGATAAAGGAAAGCGCGATAAGACAATTGCGCTGATTCTGCCGGGATCAGGTGGAGGCTATCCTCCATGCCCCTATACCTCGGGGTAAGGCCGGAGAGATGCAGGTAGTAGCCCATGATAAAATCCTGGAGCTCCCGGATACTCGTCTGCATGGGTAGCATACGGGAGAGGCTGCTGACCGGCTGGGCGGTATATTCATTGCTGAGATGATTGACAATACGTACTGAATCTGGCGTGATGAGCACGCGTGCACCCTCTATGCCAAATGGACCCTGTAGTGATAGCCAGATCACACTGTCTCTCCTCATACGCACTACAGCTGTGAAATCCATCTCACTCTTGCCATCGCTATAGCTCACCCTGATGCGCGTAGCAAACCATTCATACGGTATGCGGTTAGCATCTGCCCGCTGCAGGATACTGTCCTCTGCAGCGCCCTGCTGCGCGGCAGGGGTGCTAGAGGATGGTGGCACAGCCCCTGTAGCACTACGATGCGTACGGCAGGAGGAAAGAAGCAACAGCGCGATCACAGCGCAGTAAAGCGCGCGACGCGAATATCTATGTGTGCGGATAGCCATCATTATTAAAACACGAATATCCCTTTTTTAGTGTATTTGCCGCAAAAAGTGGCTAATCACTACTGTGTCAGGGACATCCTCAACTGTATGCCTCCCTTCACATTAGTAGTAGGGAAGCTGGAAAGTACGCGCGGATTCGTATGGCTGTAGTCACAGAAGAGACGTACCGTGATGTTCTTATTCACCATATAATCTATGGCCGGACTGATCGTCAGTGTACTGCTACCCGCAGTGATCTGTGGCAGGCTCTGGTCTATACGGTGATTGACCGTGATACCATCACGGTAGGAGACATCGAGTTTAAACTTCAGGTCGTTGTCCAGGCGCAGTGGCTTACCGTTTTTGAGCTTGATAAAGTTGATCTTCAAGCCCTTGATGGTGTAGCCTGCGCCCACTGTGATAGTCGTTGACTTATTCTCTATGAGCTGATAGTCTGCAAAGGTCATCGTGACCGTGCGCGAGGTTTTATAGTCAAAGCGTGCGCTTATCTTATTGACAAAAGTCATGTCCACGCCGATGAGCGGAGAGAACTGCTCATTCATCACTATGCTCGGCATATTGAGCCCGGAGTAGAAGTTATTGCTGATAGAGTCTACACGGCTCAGGTTCCTGTTAGTATACTGTGCATCCAGATTGGTCTGGAAGCTGCTCACTGTCAGTGTAGAACTGTAGCCATGAGACAGTGTGAAATTGCTGAATACCTTCTTGAGCCATTTGATCTTGGTCAGGCCATTGTAGGTGATACGCCAGTTTGGCATAGGAGTAGACTTGAATGGATTCAGGTTTACCTTGTGCGCATCCTGATGATTGTATGCTGCCAGGAATGAGGCTATCAGCACATCCTGCTGCAGCGGGCCGTAGCCGTAGCGATAGTTAGCATTGGTACGCGTATGGGTAGAGTCCGTAGGGTCTAAATAGTTACCTACGGAGTTCGAGTTGGCTGCACCGAGGCGCTGAGATATGATGCTGCGGTTATTTTCAAAATCAGCGTAGGTCTGCGAAAGTCCCTTCTGATCCATAGACTTGAAGAACGTATTGACCGGTACGTAGGAGATGGTGTATGATCCGATGGTCATAGCATTGAGATGCTCCCACCCGTCACCCGGCGTCACGACCTTGAAGAATTGGCTCTGGTTTTCGGAATACTCACGGAAGAGAGAGAGGTCTACCTTGAAGTCAGGGAATAGCTCGAAGCCAGCCTTGATGTCCAGGCGTGTCAGCTTGGTCTGCACAAAGCGGGTGTTGAGCAGTGTATCAGAGCTGATCCATCCCTTGCCTGCGGCGCGGTCCAGCCACCTATTAGCGGCTCCTGTATCTATAGAGCCAAAGAGCCTGTCTCCCGGCTGACCACCAAAGGCGAAGTCATAACCAGGTGCTGCGAGCTTAGAGTTATTGCCTATCACATTTGTAGATGGCATGAAGCCGGCCAGGGTGGTGCCCTTGGTTTCCTTGTATTCTACACTGCCGGTCTTGAGGGATAGCAGTGGCCGCATTAGTATGGACACTAGCGGATCCGGTGGCATTTGTTTCTCACGGTAGTCTTTGCGCTTCTGTCGGATCTGTTTTTTCACAGCCTTGATCTCAGCCTTCAGCTGCTTGGTCTTTACCTGCTGCACAGAGTCAGGCATAGCTTTGTCATTGCCCAGCGCCAGGAGGTCCTGCTTCAGTTTGTCACGACGCTCTATGAGCTTGTCTATTTCTTCTTTGATCTTTTCGCGGGTCTTGCGCACGGCCTCGCGTTTCTTGTCATTTTCCTTTTTATCGCCCAGGTTAGGGTTAGGTTGATTGTATGTCTTCAGGAATGGTACCTTGTCATAGATCTTCTTAAAGTTGAAGTCCAGTTTGCCACGCAGGTTTTGTGTGTTGCTGATGGTATTGCCCAGCGGATTGTCCTTGTGAAACTGAGTGGCCGAGTCGTAGACCTGAGGTGCCGCTACCCACGTATAGCTGGAGCTGTAGCCCGTATTGGCAGAGATGAAGTCAAAGGCAGGGATCTTATTGATAGGTAGGGTATATGCCACCGCAAAGCTCTGCGCATAATTCGTATTACGGCCACCTTTCTTAAAGTTATCCCAGATAAAGTCTTTTTTCTCCCTGGTATCCACCTCGCCATTGTACTCATCTATACGGGATTGATTGGTAGCTGTATAGTCGATGCTGAGTGATTTGAATGGATTATACTTAAAGGCGTACATCCGGTTCCATCGGAATGACTTATTGTAAGTCGTAGGGATGGAGTCACCCACATCTCCCAGGTTGCGCAGCTTGATAGAGTTGAAGTCGCGATTCACATCAGTATTAAAGCTGAGCGTGGCGGGCATCAGGTTAAAGTTGAAATCACGGAAGATGTCAAGCCATTTGGTACGTGCTTTAATGATGCGCTTGAGCGGTGTGAATTCTTTGGCCTGTGGGGAGAAACTCCAGCCTACGATACCCACGTGCGTTTTACGCTTATTGAGCTCTATGAATGGATCACTCAGAAGTATCTCATTGTATGAATAGGTGAAAGTAAAGTTCGCCGGGTCATACACACGCTGGACTTTGCTCTTCAGTTTTGGCATGATACGCACCCCGGTGAAGTTGAAGCCCCGTCGTGTATTGATCGTTTCGATCTGGCGCTTGTAGGCTGATATGGCCTCTGCAGACATCTTGGCATCGCGCATGGCCTGTATCTCCTGGGCTGACCGGACGTCATTCATATACGGGTCAAACTCAGGGAGGCTGAATGACTGTGTGATATTACCGAAGAACGGCAATCGTATGCCGGCCTTGACCGGAAATAGTTTGCCCAGCTCCAGATTGCCGGAGGCGGAGTATTGGTATAGGTCGTCCTTGTATCGCTGATCTATCTTCTGCTCTATCTGCCCAAACCCATGCGTGTGCATACTACCGGTCAGGTTGATACGGCCGAGGTCTGCCAGTTTGATAGCTACCTCGCCGAGGGCGGCAGTACCGCCATGCTGATCGAGACCTGCCAGGCGCAGCTCGTCAAACCACACCTCTACACACTTGGACTGGCCGTCATCAGATGGATTGTGATAAACGGTGTCGCCCTTTGCCGGGTTTTTGATACCGAGCATTACATCTTTGAGGGCACCCAGGTCCGGATTACCGACGATACTATAAATACGCCCGTTTACAAAGGTATCATAAGGCACCGTCTTGGGCCAGTTGCGCGAGTTGCGGATCACCTTCAGATCTACCAGAAACTGGAGGTCTACATCTACGTTGTTTTGCGGAGGCCATACCGAGTCACGGTCAGCCGTCACGTCACTACTAAAGTTGCTACGCTCTGCTGTGGGCCCGAGAACGTGTACGGGTATTTCGTATTGATAATAGTTTGCTGTAAAGTCAGTACCCAGACGTACAAATGCCGTGACGTCACCATCTTTGATAGGCACCTCGCCCTCGATACGGTTGGCGTGAACGTACATATTCAGGTGATAGTACCTGCGCATGTCTATACCTATGTTTTTGAAGACCGCTTTTGAGTTTCCATCCTGCAGGCCGCATACTTTGAGCGAGAGGGACTGTTCGTTTTGCTGCACGTACTGGTTGGTCTGCGCACCTATAGCATACGTACGGTCAATGTTTGGCGGCAAGATATAGTTCACAGGCGTCTTGCCGCTGTTTTCCTCGATGTTCACTTTCCCTACGTTGAAGTAGGCGTCGCTGGCATTGTCATTAGGCAGGTAGTCAGAGCCCGGGTCTATAGGGTAGGCATAGGCACGCCACTGATTGCGGATCAGATCGAGCGATGCGAGACGCAGGATAGTGCTGCTATCCCATCCTGTCATAAACATACGGATGAACTGTATAGACTTGAAGTCCGGCAGGCTGCCCACCTGCACATCATAATCATGGATCGGCACACGAAACTGATACCAAACTTCTGTCTGCCCACCCGGGCCTGTGACTCCAGAACTTTGCTTGCTGATAATGTATTTATTAGTACCCACATCCATGCCCGGCTTCAGGTCTACACGATATTGGAAGTACTCCTCATTCTCATTGAGAGAGTTGTCCTTGTTCAGGTCTTCATTGTCCGGCAGGCTGGTACCTGCACTGCTGAGAGAGTTGCCGGATTGCACCGGTGTATTACCATCGGGTCCATTATAGTTTTTATACCTCTTTGTGATATCCGTCTCAGAGCTCAGTGAAGCGTCATTGAAGAAAGTATAGTTGTCTGATGATGGGTCACCTTGCAGTTTGGCAAAGGCGGCCGGAGTCAGGAATGACTGGCAGCTGGTGAGGAAGCTGGCCAGGCTGTCTCGCTCATCCTGATCGCGAAAACCATCAAAGCCTACATCCTCATACGGACGGTCCTGATCTGAGCTGAAGGCAGTGGTCAGCGGGAGCAGCTTAGGTACGAGGCCCCATGCCGTGCGGTCTACCTGGCTGCGGTCCTGATTGAGGCCATTCTCCATAAAAAGGCGTGAATCCTTCAGCACATCCTCAGATACATTACCGAGATTGATATATAGCTGGCCACCCTGGCTGGCAGGACGATTGATGAATGGATCGAGCATCCAAAACTCAATGAACTCAACGTTAGTGGACTCCAGGTCAGTATTATCCAGTGCACGCATGATGCCACCCCAGCGTGATCTGGGGTTCTTCAGGCTGCCGTCCGCATTGACACCGGCAGAAACTCCCGGCGTAGCACTGTTGCTCTGTTCATAGTTATAAGGACCCCGCTCGAGTGGGTAGAGCGCCAGGTCAAAGGTGTAAATGTTATTGTCGAGTAGCTGGTTAGGCTTATTGGGGAAGATCTCTTTCTGAGAGACTATACGCTGATAGGGCTCTGTAATGTTTGGGTTGTTTACGTAGAACGTATTGTCTATCCGGTACCATGCAAATTTGGACCTATTGTACCCATACTGCAGATTGTTGACATTGTCAGCCTCGGGAAACATGTTGCGTCCACCAGCATCCGGCGAATTGCGCGGGGTAGAGGCGAGGCGCCAGTTGTTCAGCGGGTTTTTCAGGTCATAGTTGGTAGTCGTACCCTCAAAGTCATCTACGTATACCTGTGCCTGGCCCGAAGCGTTATTGATAGACTTTTGGCTGCCGGGAGAGAGATGGGCTACCTCGGCATATCCTGAAATGGTAGACATTTCCTTGGTAGAGTAGATAGGCAGCTTGTCGAGTGCTTTGGTCAGCCACGGAGCATTGGTCTCATACTTGATATCCGCGCCAAAGATGGTATTGGAGATCGGGTCTTCACCTATATTCACCTTCTGTGTGAAAGGGCGCTCGGTCATATGCATCACCGTGGCGCCGATGTTGATCTTTTTGGTGAGCAGGTAGTCCAGGCGGGTGCCATAAAGGGACTTTTGCTGAAAGCCAAACTGGCTATTGTTTTCAAAGTCTATCTTGACCTGCTGGCCGGAGTTGAGTACCCCTTGATTGAGGATCGTGACTTTGCCCAGGCTGTAGTCTACCTCATAGTCTACACCTTCTTTGAGCTGTGTACCACCGGCAGAGACTTTCACAGAGCCTTTCGGGATATTGATACCACCCAGAGATATCTGGCTGCCATTGGCTCCTTTATACTGGCCGCGGATGATGAATCGATTACGCTCAGGAAACTGCTGGGCATTAAATTTGGTCGAGTCGTACAGCTCCTGGTAGACATACTGCCCTGAGGTCTGAGTAGAGGTGCCACATGCGGTGAATGCCTTCTGCAGATCACTGCCGAAGGGCTCCAGTACGGGAAAGATAATGCGCCCATTCTGCGGAATGATGGTCACACCCGACACAAAGTCAAACTGGCCGTCAGGCTGGGCATCGCCCTGCGTATTAAGGTTATCCAGGTTCAGCACCTTTATCAGTTGCTTGCCTTTCAGACAGCCCTGCGGCATAAATTGCTTCTCACCACCACCCGGATCATTGTAGTAGATATTGAGACGGAAATCCTCCGGGCTGACCTGATAAGCACCCAGGGAGTAGATGTTTTTCATCATCAGCCTGTAGTACGGCAGGTTCACGCGCAGCGCAGTACCTTTGAGGAGTTTCAGGTAGATCACCTTGCTCACACTATTGGAGTCTGGCGGGATATCTGTAGAGAACTCACCCACCTTATAGACCTTGCCATTTATCTCATACTGATAGGCTACAGCCAGCACGTCATTGGGATTGAGCGCTGTATTGAGTGAGATGTAGCCGAGGTTTGGGCTGAATGTGTACTCTGTGGGCTGAAGCTTACGCCCATAGGTTTTTTCAAAATCAGTACCCTGCGTGAGCCCCAGGCCGTTCATTGTATTCTCTACGTGGTCTACGTAGCGGCCGGTAAGATTATTGGCCAAAACTCCGTATAGACCATTGCTGGTGTTATCAGGATTAGGCGATCCATTGGCAGTGGCAGGATAGTTGTACGGGGTCTTTTCACCGAGGTCAGCCAGGGCTACTACATCGCGCACGTTGGTCGTGGTTCCGTTACGGTTGGTCACCCATACTTCCAGCCTTGTCACATTCACTATAGACTGGATGGTAGGCATATTGGACAGTGCATAGTCATACTGATCGCGAAAGTGCTGCGCGAGGAAGTAGTGCTTATTGTCATCATACTGGTCTGCCCGGAGTTCAAAGTTTGTCCGTTGGGCACCATTGTCTACGGTGATGGTTTGTGTCTTGGACTTCTGCTGAGAGATGATAGTGCTCCAGGTCAATCGGCCAAACTGCAACGTGGTCTTGAAGCCGAAAAGAGACTGACTACCATTGATGAGGCGCGTAGGCAGCGTCATATTTACGTTGCCTATGGCTATTTCTTTGATGATGTCGTCTTCCTTGCCGGTGTATCCCAGTTTCACCTGGTTGTTAAAGTCAAAACCACTTTGGGTATTATACTTCAGGCCGAGCTGGAGTTTATCACCGATCTTGGCTACGACATTCATATTAATATTCATGTCAAAGTCGAAGCCGCCGGTATGACGGTTTCTGATCGGTATGTTGGGGTTGTCTATCTTCTGGTAGTTGCCCCCGAGTGTCAGGTCGAGGTTGCCCTGTGGCTTCACTTCGATCTTGGTGCCACCAAAGAGGCGGTCCAGGATCTTATTCTTCATATTGATAGGCGGGATGATACCCTTGTCTTCTATGAGGGTGATGGCATTGGAACGACTTTTGAAGTAATCATTACGCTCTTGCTTCTCAGTATACTTCAGGTATTCCTCATAGGTGAGGTACATGGGTTCTTTGATGTCTACATCGCCCACTTTCTCAGTCACCACATACTTGCCGGTCACGGGGTCGTATTCTACATCCTTCTTTACATTGGCTGGGTCAGGCAGGTAGAATGGATCTTTCTTTTTGTCCGTCACGTGGTCTCCCTGGCGGTCAGACATGGGGTATTTCAGCGCAGGAGAGTCCGGTAGTGGCACTGCGGGCGTAGGGTCCAGTGCAGGAGCCGGATCATTGATCCATAGTTTATGATACGAGTTTGAGTAGCCGAGTATCATCGTACTCATGGCTGCCAGTGTCAGAAAACCCGTATATATCTTGTGCCGTACCTGCATTTATAATTGCTTCAAAGATTCCTTGATCATACCCTCCACGGACAACGAAGGGTCGCCTGCAGAAATTTTGGTTAACACCTTTTCTACAGCAGCCTTGGTAAATCCTAGTGCCATGAGCGCATTTAACGCCTCATCCCTATTGGTATTGTGACTGCGTGGAGAAATTATGACATCGCCGGAGACCTTGCCTATTTTGTCTTTCAGCTCCAGTATCAGGCGCTTGGCCGATTTTGGCCCGATGCCTTTTACGCTCTGGATCATGACCTCATTCTCCGTCAGGATGGCATGCTGTACTTCTTCCGGCTTGAAGCTGGATAGCATCATGCGCGCTGTGGCTGCGCCTACACCAGATACGGAGATGAGCTTTTCAAAGATGTCCTTCTCCAGCTCTGTAGAGAAGCCATACATATCAAAACCGGATACGGATTGGTTCTCACTTTTCACCACCAGCGAGATGTGCAGGAGAGTCTGGTCCAGATTTTGCACCTGAGCATATGTATGCAGGCTGATCTTGACCATATACCCTATACCTCCCACATCCATGATGATATGGGTGGGGCTTTTGTACACTATTTTACCGTTCAGGTATGCTATCATCTGTCTCTATCTAAAGTCAAAATCCATCCTCACCTCAGTAGCATCTTCTCAAAAAAAGACACTGCCACTGAACTGCAAGGAATGGGCATAATACATCCTGCGCCAATGATGGCCACATGCATAGCAATGCATATGTATCATTGATACAATTTCGGAATCGGGCTAAAATATGAACTTTGACCTGATAACGGGTAGAATTGACCGATAGTCGTGTGTTTAGGTGGCTAGAATAATCTACAGGGGTGAAAGTATAAAAAAATGTGAAAATCCGCTATTGTCAAGGGATTTCAGGCTGTTTTTTATCATAAACGGGGCTGATAGCACTAGCCCTGATCAGCTCATCAGGGTGCGCGAAAAAGCAAACAGCTTTGCATCTTCATGCTTTTCAGCCATCAGCTGGATACCGATAGGCAGGCCATCTGCATTCTTTGCCAGCGGCAGTGAGATAGCAGGCACACCCACCAGATTGGCCAGTACGGTGTAGATATCAGCGAGATACATCTCTGTAGGGTCACTGGTTTTCTCTCCCAGTTTGAAAGCGACAGACGGAGCTGTAGGCATAAGTATCAGGTCATAGCTGTGGAATATGGTGCTGATCTGCTGGCTGAGCATACGGCGCACTTTCTGAGCACGGGAGTAGTAGGCATCATAGTAGCCAGCGCTCAGTACAAAGGTGCCGAGCATGATACGGTTCTTGACCTCGCGGCCAAAACCCTCTGTACGGCTGAGCTTGTAGACGCTCTCCATCTCAGTAGAGCGCGGAGAGCGGTATCCATAGTGCACACCGTCAAAGCGGGCCAGATTGGATGAAGCCTCGGCCGTAGAAAGTACATAGTAGACCGGGATGAGATAGTCTGTCAGGCTAAAGTCGACCTCCTCTATGGTGTGGCCATCAGCCTTTAGTTTCGCTATGATCTTCTCTGTCTCGGCGCGGACCTCTGGGTTGATACCCTTGTGGTCTACCGTATTTTTCAGCACTGCTATGCGGGCTTTCTTTTCAAACTTTTCTGTGCTGTACGCTGGTACAGTCTTAGACGATGCTGTGCTGTCATAGTCATCTACCCCGGCTATCACCTCCATTATCAGGGCGCTATCCTCTACAGAGTGAGACAGCGGACCTATCTGATCAAAAGATGACGCATATGCTATAAGACCATAACGCGACACGCGGCCATAGGTAGGCTTGAAGCCCACCACACCGCAAAATGAAGCCGGCTGGCGGATAGAGCCTCCCGTGTCTGATCCGAGTGTAGCCAGGCACATATCTGCCTGTACCGCCACCGCCGAACCACCAGATGAGCCGCCAGGTACACGTGTATTATCCAGTGCGTTCAGCACTGGGCCGTAGGCGGAGTTTTCATTGCTGGAGCCCATGGCAAACTCATCACAATTGAGCCGGCCTATGATGATGGCATCCTCTGCCAGCAGGCGCTCTACTACTGTAGCTGAGTAGATAGACTCAAATCCCTCCAAGATGCGTGATCCGGCAGAGACTTTGTGGCCTTTGTAGCAGATGTTATCCTTGATAGCGATCACCATGCCGTAGAGTCGCCCCCTGGCAGTAGATTTTGTGTCCAGCTCTATGGCGCGCGCCATTGCCTCCTCTCCATAAACTTCCAGGAAAGCATTGAGGTGGCGGTTAGATTCTATATTGGCCAGGTAGCCGGAGACGAGATCGCGCAGGCTGGTCTGCCCGGCGCTGAGTGCGGTCTGTATCTCCCTGAGGGTTTTGTACATATACGGTGATGCTATACTCTAAAAAAATGGATGCTCATCTATAATACCTTTATAGATGAGCATCCAAATATAGTAAGATGCTAAAATTTACAGAGATTACTTGGCAGTATCAGATGGCGGGACCTGAGTTGGCTTTTCTTTCATGCCTTCTTCGATCTCGCTGCGGATATTAGACTTGGCTGCATTAAACTCGCGAACGCCCTGACCGAGGCCGCGCATCAGCTCAGGTATCTTTTTGCCGCCAAAAAGGATCAATACTACTGCCAGTATCAAAATTATCTCGGGTGTGCCTAATCCAAACATTTTGCTCGATTTTACCGCAAAGATACTAATAAATACGTAATGACGCTGGTAAGGGATGTTAAACGCTGAAGGGCAAAATAGAGCGGAAAATTGACAAGGATAGGTTTTTTCATATCTTTAAAACCCGTATGGAGAGCATTATCATAGGCATAGCAGGCGGCTCAGGATCGGGCAAAACCACCGTGGTCAGGCGGATCATGGAGAAATTTACCAAAGCAGATGTGGCTGTCATGTCTCAGGATAGCTACTACCGGGATAATGCTCACCTGACACTGGAGCAGCGCCAGCTTATCAATTTTGACCATCCTGCATCCATAGAGTTTGAGCTCATAGTAGAGCACCTGGCCGATATCAAGGCCGGCAAAACCGTAGCCGAACCGACATACGACTACATCACATCTACCCGTCAGGCCGCTACTATCACTATAGAGCCGCGGCACGTGGTGATCATAGAGGGTATCCTCCTATTCACAGATGTGCAGGTGCGCGACCTGTGCAATATCAAAGTGTTTGTCGATGCGGAGCCGGATGACCGCCTGATACGTATCATGCACCGTGATATGCACGAGCGTGGCCGCACCGCAGACGATGTGATAGAGCGCTATGGCCTGGTCAAAAAAATGCACGACCAGTTTATAGAACCTACCAAGAAATTTGCTGATATCATCGTGCCTCAGGGCGGTGAGAACCATGTGGCCATAGATGTACTCGTATCTATGATACGGCAGAAGCTCAGCCAGAAAGTAATGGCTTAAAGCCTTACTCCCCCTGGTTTACTTTTTCCGGCGCTTTCTTTGTTTTCTTCTTTACAGGCTTTTTATCGTCTGTTGCGTCTTTGTCTTTTGTGGCCGGTTTCTTTGCGGCAGGTTTGTCTGCACTCTCCTCATCTTTCTTTGCTATCTTTTTCTCGGATTTGGCTTCCGGCTTTTTGGCGTCCTTGTGGTCGGCCTTTTTCTTGTCTTCCTCCATGGTCTGCTCGCGTGCTATACTATCACCCTCCACAGCGTCGAGCGAGTCTGCAGCTATGCTGTCAGCGGCCGGCGGCGCGATAGGATGATCAGGTTTGAAGGTGATCTTCATCCTTACCGGATTGTGATCCGAGTATTCAAAGCCTGCATTGATGCCCTTTACCTCTACCACATCGATATTAGGTGAGACAAAGAAGTAGTCTATAACAGTGGTGAAAGTAGTATTAGGGTCAAACGCGTGACTGTTCTTGCGATTGGTCGGAGTATTGCCATCGTATACATATTTCCAGCCAGGTATGTAGTTTGAATCATTGTTCATCTCATAAAGCTTGTCGTGGTTTATCTCTTTCTCCCACTTCTTTACATTAAAGTCTGGCGGTGCTATATTCCAGTCGCCACCCAGTATCACATAGTTGCCTTTTGCGTATTCTGCTTCCAGTAGTTTCTTGGTGAGCGCCATCTGCTCCTTTTTCACAGAGCCATCGTCATAGGCTTCAAAGTGCGTATTGATCACGATCAGCTCCTTGTCATTAGGCAGTTTGTATCGCTGCATGAGCAGGCAGCGCTCCAGGTAGAAGAGCTTGCGTGGCCAGTCACTGATGCCAGGTAGTGCGATGCGCTGGCTCTCTGTCGGTGTAAACCTGGACAGACTGAGTAGTCCGCCGTAGATAGTACCCAGTGGCTCAGTCCATGGGAATGGGAGGTATTTTACATCATAGTTTACCGCAAAGGCGTAGTTGTGGTCCGGAGCCGCAGCAGAGATGCCGGCTACCTCGTCTATATTCCAGCTCCGCTTGCCATGGCGGTCTGCTTCTTGTATGAAGATGAAGTCTGCATCTGCATTTTCCTTTACAGTGCTATTGATCCCGGCGGCATATTTCTCCACCCAGGCTTTGGGAGATATCACCATTTTGCCACTATCATAGAAGAAGTCCGTCTCTGCGCCGAGGCCACCATAGCCGATGTTCCATGTCATAAAGCTGAGGGTATCCAGTGTAGAGATATTACGGGTAGATGCGGGTGTGGCTGACTGTACTGCCACATCCTCTACAGGCTCGGGCTTAAACTTTGTAGCCATGCCGTACAGGATAAATCCACCTACGTAGATGACGGGAATGAGTATTATGACGAGCAGGAGTATCAGCATTCTTTTCATGTGCGATAGTTGAAGGGCAATAGATGAGGCGAATTATAAATCAAAGATAATTTCTACATTTGAAAGGAATGATAAATCATTCCACACATAAACAAGTATCATGAATCATTTTGAGTGGAACTGGACACAGGATGGCACCCGTTTTTATGCGCAGGGATGGAGCCCGGTCAATACAAAAGCTGTGATATGCCTAGTGCATGGATTCGCAGAATATGGCGGTCGCTATGCGCATGTAGCAGAGCGCCTAGGTCGTGAAGGTTATGCTGTATTAGCCTTTGATCAATATGGCCACGGCCATACAGAGGGTCCTCGTGGTTTCTCTCCAAGCCTGGATGCCAGTCTCGACTCGATAGAGCACATATTGAATGAGGCCGAAACAAGATTTCCCGGCGTACCAAAGTTTCTCTATGGGCACAGCATGGGAGGCAATATGGTGCTGAACTACCTGATGCGCCGCAAGCCTAAAATAGCCGGGGCGATAGCTACCTCGCCATGGCTGAGGCTGGGCTTCGATCCGCCAGCTATCAAGCTGCTGCTGGCGCGCATCATGCGCGTGATCTATCCTAAGTGGCCTGAGAAAGCTGACCTGGATGTCAATACCATATCCAGGGATAAGGCAGAAGTCCGTAAATATGAGACCGACCCGTTGATACATAATACTGCCCGTGCAGGTACTTTCTTTGATACCTATAGTGCTGCTAAATGGGCGCTGGAGCATGCATCTGAGCTGAGCGTACCACTCCTGCTGCTGCATGGTACAGATGATAAGCTGATTGCCTTTTCGGGTTCCGAAGAGTTTGCAGCCAATGGGCCTAAGGAGCTGATCACATTCAAGGCATATCCGGGTTTCTACCATGAGCTGCACAATGAACCTGCTGCAGACAGGGAGCGCGTCTTCCTGGATGAGATAGCCTGGCTCAATAGCAAGATCTAATACGCACTACATTGAGAAGAAATCTGCTCGTATTCATTGCCCTGTGTATCATGCTCATAGCGGTAGGGGTGATCTTCAAGACCCCTATCCTGCAAAGCTTCTCCGGCTTCCTGATCAAACAGGATGCACCGGAGGAATCTGATGCGATGGTAGTGCTCTCGGGCAACGCTTTTGACCGAGGCAACGAGGGCGCGCGTCTCTACAGAGATGGCTATACCAAAAGAGTCATATGCCCGGGAGGCAATCTGGAGCGCGCCTTTCTGATCATGGGGGATACCGTGTACGAGAGTGAACTGCTCAAAAAGAATATAGTGCGCAACGGGGTGCCCGACTCGATGATCACCCTGCTGCGCTATGGTACTAGTACGGCTGAGGAGGCCGATACACTCCTCGGCTACTGCCGTGAGCATCATGTCAAGAAGCTACTCGTAGTGACCAGCCTCTTTCACACCAGGAGGGCAGGCAAGGTTTACCGAAAGAAATTTGCCGGTACCGAAACGAAGATCATCATGCGCGGCGCTCATGACTCTCAGTTTGACGAAAACTACTGGTGGAAGGATGAGTATGGCCTGATAGCGCTCAATAATGAATACATGAAGACCTTTTACTATTTCCTCAAAGGTAAATAGGGACTGCATTTTCTCCTTTCGACTAATCTGTACACTCCACACAATATTGTTGTAAGTCTTTGCTAGCCTGAGGCTACGACCGCTGCTATTTTGGTTTCATTTGTATCCGGCTTATTGTCTAAAGCCAAAACACAAAAAAACATACGCATGGCTAATGCATTTGAAGTAACAGGAGGAAGGAAACTGAAGGGCGAACTGGTGCCGCAGGGTGCCAAAAACGAAGCGCTGCAGATACTATGCGCGGTGCTGCTTACCGCAGACAAGGTGACGATCAGCAATATACCTGATATACGCGACGTCAATCTGCTGATAGATATCCTGCGTGACCTGAATGTGAAAGTAGAGCGCGTCAATGCAGATACCTATATATTCCAGGCAGACGATGTCAATCTGGAGTACCTGCAGTCAGATGTGTTTCGCAAGAAGGGTGCTGCGCTGCGCGGCTCCATTATGATCATCGGCCCGCTGCTCACAAGATTTAAGAGGGCATATATGCCCAAGCCGGGTGGCGATAAAATAGGCCGCAGAAGGCTCGACACCCACTTCCTTGGTTTTGAAAGGCTGGGTGCTACGTTCAACTTTGACTCCGAAGATAGTTTCTACTCTATCCAGGCAGATCATCTGAAGGGGGACTATATACTACTCGATGAGCCCTCAGTAACGGGTACCGCCAATATCGTAATGACCGCAGTAATGGCTAATGGCAAGACCACGATATACAATGCCGCGTGTGAACCATACCTCCAGCAGCTCTGCTCTATGCTAAACAGGATGGGTGCAAAAATCCACGGCGTTGGCTCTAACCTCATCACTATAGAAGGAGTAGATACGCTGGGCGGTACGGAGCACCGCATGCTGCCTGATATGATCGAGATCGGCTCCTTCATCGGCCTCGCAGCCATGACTCAGTCGGAGATCAATATCAAAAACTGCGGTGTAGAACACCTGGGCAATATCCTGCCGGTCTTCCAGAAACTCGGTATCCAGATGGAAGTGCGTGGTGACGATATCTTCATCCCCGCTCAGGAGCGCTACGAGATACAAAAGTTTATAGATGGCTCCGGGCTGACCATAGCAGATGGACCATGGCCACTATTTACGCCGGACCTCATCAGTATAGTATTGGTCGTCGCTACTCAGGCCAAGGGATCTGTACTTATCCATCAGAAGATGTTTGAGTCCAGGTTGTTCTTTGTAGATAAGCTGATAGATATGGGCGCGCAGATCATACTATGTGATCCGCACCGTGCGTCTGTGATCGGTATCAATCGTGAATACAAGCTACGCGGTATCACCATGTCATCTCCTGATATACGTGCTGGTGTGTCGCTGCTCATAGCGGCACTCTCTGCAGAGGGCAAATCGATCATCAATAACATCGATCAGATAGACCGTGGCTACCAGCATATAGACACCAGGCTGAATGCCATAGGCGCTGATATCAAGCGGGTGTAGGCTATTTACTTATGATCCTCAGCCAGTAGGTCTTTTTGCTCTTATTGGGCAGGGAGGTGTTTCGCAGCCATGGATTGAGCAGCTTCAGCTCTTTGTATTTGATGCCATTGGCATCTGCGAAATCTGCCAGTTTGTCTATCGGGGTGTCTATCTGCAGCGTAGTATATGCCTGAGGCTGATAGAGGTCCTCCACCTGCATATGATATCCGGCCCGCTCAGGATCAGCAAAGATCACCTTCATAGCCAGCATACGAAATACATAGCGTGAAGTCTCTGAAGTAATGGCGAGGTCATAATAGTTGGTGGTATGCTGTGCCTCCAGTTTGCCGGCTATGCCATCTATACCAAAATTGTAAGAAGCTGCTGCAGCGGTCCAGGAGCCGAGGCGGTCTTTTGCCTCGCGCAGATAGGCGCAGGCCGCCCGTGTAGATTTTTCGATATTATACCGTTCGTCTACTATGTCATTTACTTCCAATCCATACTGCTTGGCGGTACTAGGCACGAACTGCCAGAAGCCACCAGCTCCCGCTGGAGACATAGCATCGCGCAGGTCGCTCTCTATGAGTGCGAGGTATTTGAAATCTGTAGGCACGCGCTCCTCAGTGAGTATACGCTCTATCTCAGGAAAGTACCTGTTAGCCAGCTTCATGTCAAGTATGGTATTGCTCTGGCGGAAAATATTGATCTGCAGCTCGCGGTCCAGACGCTCGCGTACATCTGTCTCCCCCAGTGGCACCGCCTCACCGGCAAAGGCGAGATCGCCATCCACATGAAAGGGATATACGTGCAGTAATGTATCCCGGCGCCAGCTCAGGCCGGGAGTCTCCACTCGCTTCTGAGAGAAAATATTGATGAGTGTAGGCTTGGCTACGTAGATGCCGGCAGACGCCGCGCCTATGGCCAGCAGTGCTATCGTAAGGGTTATATATTTTGACCGTTGCAAGTGCTCTAAGTAAATAAAATGTTTGGTGAAATGAAGATGCAGGAATCCACAGGCAGTGAGCCGCCTGCTATTAAAATGAAAAAGCGTTCAAATTATTGTGATACTACGCGCTTGTAAACGGGCACCATAGAGCAGGGCTCCCCATACATCAGTGCGCGAGCGGTGCCTGCCAGCTTTTGAGTGATGTATACGAATGCTGCCGGATCTATCTGTTTGTCCCCGCAGCCTTTGATCACGACTCGTTGGCCGTCGTAGACTGCCGGGTCTATTTTTTCTATAGCCCGGTACATGAAAACATCCGTGGCATGTGCCGGTGCTGCATTGGCTACATCCTTCGCATATGGTGCCAGCTCAGCACTGAGGACCATATAGGCCCACATGGGTATGATGGCATTGACAGAAGAATAGAGCACAACATATTTATCCCGGTATATAGACCAGTCCGTATTTTTTACCTGCTCGCGAAAGTCAGCCTCCCGCAGGATCAGGCCCTTGAAGAGATAATCCTTCATATCGATCACCGCGAGGTCAGACTCCTTAGGATAGAGATCGGCCAGGTCTATCGTGATGATATTCTTTTGGGCTACTTTATTGATAATAGGATCTGGAGTCTGCATTGTATGGTTTTACCTCTATCATTAAGACGTAACAAGCCGCATAATCTTGCGTACGCTATCTGTCAGCTAGTTTTTCTGGGGCTTTTCCACCATGTCTATCACGCCCTGCAGCTGATACATTTTGCGTGCTATGTCACTCTGCTCGTCAGCCCACTGGTCATATTGCTCTATAGCCTCGGCTATCTCAGCCAGGTAGCGTACACGTGATGGCGGTATCACCTGGGTCTTGCTGGCTGTACTTTTAGTAGAAGTGTGTTCCACCGTGAAGGCAACTCCGGTTTTCTTCTCGATAGCCTGGAAAAGTACTTCAAACAAGTGGTTGACACCAGCATCATTGAACTGGGATGCGATGGTACCTACTATCGGCAGGTCCTCATCCTTTGCCTGAAACATATTGTGATTGCGCTTGTACTGCTTACGTACATCATGCAGCGAGTCCAGGGCACCCGCTTTGTCAAATTTATTGATCGCTATCACCTCTGCGTAATCCAGCATATTGATCTTCTCTAGCTGTGACGGAGCACCGTATTCGGGCGTCATCACATACATAGAGACATCGCAGTAGTCCAGGATAGATGCATCACTCTGCCCCACGCCTGCACTCTCTAGAATAACAAAGTCATAGCCGGCAGCGCGGCAGATATCTATAGACTCCTGTACGTACTCACTCAGTGCCCGGTCACTCTCGCGCGTGGCCAGTGAGCGCATATAGGCACGCGGACTGGATATAGAGTTCATGCGGATGCGGTCGCCGAGCAGTGCGCCGCCTGTCTTCTTCTTCGACGGGTCTACAGAGACCACCGCGATCGTTTTGTCAGGGAAGTGCAGCAGGTATCGGCGTACTATCTCATCTGTCACAGATGATTTGCCTGCACCACCTGTACCAGTGATACCGAGTACAGGGATTTTTTTATCAGTTTGCTTCAGATCTACCTTGTTGCCGTTTTCTGCATAGGTGATAGACCGGGCTATGTTTTTCCAATCCTTTGGGTTGAGATTTTTGACCTCGCCATTCAGGGAGACTACAGTCTGAAAGTCGCACTGACTGACCAGGTCTTCTATCATACCCTCCAGTCCCATATGGCGGCCATCATCAGGAGAGTAGATCCGGGTGATGCCATACTGATGCAGCTCCTCGGCCTCTGTAGGGAGTATAGTGCCGCCGCCACCACCAAATATCTTGATGTGGCCACAGTTGCGCTCTTTGAGCAGGTCGTACATGTATTTGAAGAACTCTACGTGGCCACCCTGGTAGGAGGTCACGGCTATACCTTGCGCGTCTTCCTGTATTGCGGTCTCTACTATCTCCTGTGCACTTCGATTGTGCCCCAGGTGGATCACTTCGGCACCTTTGGCCTGCATGATGCGGCGCATGATATTGATAGCAGCATCATGCCCGTCAAAAAGCGATGCAGCAGTGACGATACGGACTTTATTGGTAGGTGTGTAGCTCATGAGATGTCAAAATTAAGAAAATATGAGCGAAGCCTTGATGCCGGGCTATATCACAGATTGTCAAACTGGAACAGCGGGTCCATAGCAGTCTCAGGAGTGACACTGCACAAGGTGTGTATGCGCCCGTCCTTCAGGCCGTAGGCCCAGCCGTGTATCTCCGGTTTAGCGCCTTTCTTCCATGCTTTCTGTATGATGGCTGTTTTGGCCAGGTTATTTACCTGCTCCTGTACATTCAGCTCTACCAGGCGGTTGCTGCGCTCTTCAAATTCGGCGATAGCGTCCAGCTCCTGGCGGTGCAGGCGGTATACGTCTTTTATTGAGCTGATCCACTGATTTATGATGCCCAGGTGATGCTGACCCATAGCGGCTATGACGCCGCCACAGCCATAGTGCCCGCATACTATCACATGTTTTACCTCCAGCACTTCTACGGCATATTGCACTACGCTCATGAGATTGAGGTCTGTCTGGACTACTATATTGGCCACGTTGCGGTGCACAAATATCTCGCCGGGAGGCGTATTGGTCACTTCATTGGCCGGTACGCGACTGTCTGAGCAGCCTATCCAGAGGAAATCAGGCCTTTGTATTTTGGACAGCCGGCTAAAGTAATCCGGATCGTTTCTTAGCATTTCTTCTGCCCAGGCCTTATTGCCGGCTATCAGTTTTTCGTATGATTGTTTCATGATGAGTCGAGTTAGTGGCCAAATAACGTAAACAAAGGACACAATAAAAAGTTGAGGACAGAATGTACGGACCATTGATATTCACGGATTGTATATAAGTAGCCGGGCCGTGGATGACGCTCCTTTATATTTTTAGCACAAAATAATCAGAATGGCATCTATAGAGGAACTCCAGCGCATAGCCAGCCAGGTGCGTCGCGATATCGTGAGAATGGTACATGCGGTCAACTCCGGCCACCCCGGAGGTTCATTGGGCTGTACGGAGTTCTTTGTCGCATTGTATTTCGATGTGATGAAACATGATCCGAAGTTCTCTATGAATGGCGAAGGGGAGGATCTTTTTTTCCTTTCCAATGGCCACATCAGCCCGGTTTTTTACTCGGTGCTGGCACGGAGCGGTTATTTTGATATTTCAGAGTTGGCTACTTTTCGTAAGCTTAATACGAGACTCCAGGGGCACCCTACTACGCATGAGCACCTGCCAGGCATCCGCGTGGCGTCCGGCTCTCTGGGCCAGGGTATGAGTGTAGCCATAGGCGCTGCGCTGACCAAGAAACTCAATAAAGATACATCACTGGTATTTTCCCTGCACGGTGATGGTGAGCTACAGGAGGGCCAGGTATGGGAATCAATGCTTTTTGCCCCGCATCACAAAGTAGATAATCTGATCTGCACCGTAGACTACAATGGCCAGCAAATAGACGGTCCTACAGAGAAAGTACTATCACTAGGCGATCTCGAGGCCAAAGCCAAAGCATTTGGTTGGGATGTGATGGCCATAGCAGATGGCAATAACATGGCGCAGGTAATAGATGGCCTGAATGAAGCTAAAAGCCGCACCGGTCATGGCAAACCAATCTTTGTGATCATGAAGACTGCCATGGGTGCAGGGGTAGATTTTATGATGGGCAGCCACAAATGGCATGGAGTAGCGCCCAATGATGAGCAACTAAAGGTGGCACTGGGCCAGCTGGTAGAGGAGAAGGATTACTAAAAAACGCCTACCTATGATGACGCTTAAACGCGAATCTTCGACTTGCCGGAGTTTTGGATGGTATAGAATACAGCATGTTTAAAGGGATGAAAACGTTTCGGACGCCTGGTGTTCGATTTGTCGGCATTCTGCTGGCGCTCTCTGTGCTGATAGAGACCCTTTGCCTCACCTATGTACAGGAGAAAGGCAGTGTCTTTTACTATTCCAACTCAGTGGTATATGTCATAGCCGGCCTTCTGATTTGCATCCTTCCGTTGATTCCTGTATCACCATCAGCGCCGTTAAAAACACTGACATGGAGTAAATATGCCGGGGCGATCTTGTTGGCCATATTTGCCATTTATCATATATGGATGCTGGTGCCGCTATATACCAACGTGCCTATAGATAAGCAGATAGCTGATATGCTGCCGAGTATCAAACTGGCATGCCAGCGATTTAGCCGGATGGAGACCGTGTATAAGCCAGCACCTGAGATATGGTCTAATGCGATAATCCCTTACCTGCCTATGATGTGGATGCCATTCTTACCTGCCGAATGGTTTGATTTTGATTATCGCTGGATCACCCTTGCACTCCAGACTGCGGGGATATTTTTAGCTTTCACGCCACTATTTTTGTCGTCCCGGCGCCTACCACTGGTACCGGTACTGATCGGAGCACTAAGCCTGTTTCTGCTTTCTAATTTTCTCCTGATCAAGCATAATGACTACTGGTCTATGACGGAGGAAGGGCTGGTAGCCGGCTTTTATATGTTACTATGCTGGGCATTATTGCGCAGAAACTATAGGCTGACAGGCATAGCTATAATGTGCTGCACTCTAAGCCGGTATAGCCTGCTGATGTGGATCCCTGTGTTTTTTGGCTATGTGTGGCTGTCGCAATCACGTGATGATTTTAAGAAAATGGCCTTTTCTTATTTAGTATCCGTGCTACTCTTATTTATACTCCCGTTTTTTATATGGGACCCGGCCTACTTTTTCCATATATCAGATGGATACATGTATCTGGGCAGCAGGTTCTGGGAGCAGTTTAGGATAGAGGAGCATTTGTATCAGTGCGTTGGCCTTTTCAAATTTTATACGCTGCAGTATGCTACGGTCATGTTTCGTGTAGGTGTACTGCTCAGCCTCCTGTTGCCGCTACTATTCCTGATGGCGTCCCGCCGGCTCCGCATCAATCAAAAATATGTAGCAGTAGCGAGCCTCAAGCTATGTATCACCTGTTTTTTCAGTTTTATTACAATGCCGTACTTCTATATTTTCGTCCCACCTACCCTGGTGTCCTACGTGATTCTATTTGACTACCTGGCTACAGCTGGTGCGGGTAGATCGGAGCGTACAAAAGCCGTATGACGGTTTCCCACCTTTTGTAGATAAAGAAAATGCGGACAGTACCACGATAAACTAATTTTGGCACATGGCACTATCAGACTATACAGTACAAAATGAAGTAGATACCAGGTCAGGTTTTGGCGCAGGCATACTGGCGCTGGGACGTGAAAATCCGAATGTGGTCGCGCTCTGTGCTGACCTGATCGGCTCCCTGAAGCTGGATGATTTTATCAAGGAGTTTCCGGATCGCTTCGTACAATGCGGTATAGCCGAGGCCAATATGATAGGCATAGCCTCGGGTATGACCATAGGGGGCAAGATCCCTTTTGCCACATCTTTCGCAAACTTTGTGACGGGCCGCGTGTATGACCAGATACGGCAGTCTGTAGCCTACTCAGGCAAAAATGTAAAGATAGCAGCCTCTCATGCCGGCCTGACACTCGGCGAGGACGGGGCCACACACCAGATACTGGAGGATATAGGCATGATGCAGATGCTGCCAGGCATGACGGTGATCAATCCCTGTGACTACAATCAAACCAAGGCTGCGACTATCGCCGCCGGTAGGATGGAAGGGCCGGTATACCTCCGCTTCGGCAGGCCTAAGTGGCCTAACTTCACCCCGGCAGATCAGCCTTTGGAGATAGGCAAGGCGATCGTAATGAATGAGGGCACTGATGTGACCATTTTCGCTACCGGCCATTTGGTCTGGAAGGCGCTGAAGGCGGCTCAGGAGCTGGAGCAGCAAGGCGTATCAATAGAGTTGATCAATATCCATACGATTAAACCTCTGGATCGCGCAGCTGTCTTAAAGTCAGTGGCCAAGACCGGATGCGCTGTCAGCTGCGAGGAGCACAACTATATAGGGGGACTGGGCAGTGCTATAGCTACCCTCCTCAGCCGGGAGCTGCCGGCCCCTCTGGAGCAGGTGGCTGTGAATGATAGTTTTGGTGAGAGTGGTACGCCGGATCAGCTACTAGCAAAATACGGCCTGGATACTCCTGATGTCATAGCTGCAGTGAAACGCGCTCTGGCACGCAAAAAATAGAGACCTTGTCTACCATCAGGCCGCTATACCATCATGACCGATAGCGAAATATTAGAACTCTTTCATCATGGCTCCTCCCGGGAGCGGGCTTTTCGCTTGCTAATAGAGAAATACCAGCAGAAGATATACTGGCACATCAGGCGCATGGTCACTGAGCATGAAAATGCCAATGATGTGATGCAGAACACTTTCATTAAGGTATGGAAAGGCCTCGAGAACTTCCGCTCAGACTCCCAACTTTTCACATGGATGTACAGGATAGCTACTAATGAATGTCTTAACTTCCTCAGCCAGCAAAAGAAGCATGACGTTGTTTCTTTTGACGGTACAGATCAGAATAGCGATGATGAGAACCTAAGCCCCGCAGGCTATATCCGCGCAGAGTCTGAGCCTATAGATCCGGATGAACTGCTGCGGCGCCTGCAAAAAGCTATAGAACTGCTGCCTGATAAGCAAAAACTGGTTTTTAATATGAGGTATTATGACGAGATGCCATATGAACAGATCAGTGAGATATTGAATACCAGCGTGGGGGCGCTAAAAGCGTCCTATTTTCATGCCGCACAGAAAATTGAGAAATATTTGCTATCCGACCATTAAACTTTAACATATCCACAAAGTCTTAACAACAAAAGCCCTGTAAGCACAATTAGTGAAGGCTCCAATAGACATATCAGAAGAACTGCTCGGTGTAGCCCCGATACTGTCCGGACTTGATAAAAGGAATTTTTATCAGGTCCCGGAGGGCTATTTTGCAGCGTCTGGAGAGCATATACTGGCTATAGTAGAGGATAGGTTCATAGAGGCTGCACTGCCTCCTGTACTGGCCTCACTGCCGAGGGTAGCAGTACATCCTGAGGTGCCGGCTGCTTATTTTCAGGCTTTTGGAGATAGGCTGATGTCGGGTATACATGTCGAGGAGGTGCGGGAGGAGCTGACATATAGTGCTCCTGCTTTGGTATCGGCTCCTAAAACGTTGCTTTATACCGTGCCGACGGGTTATTTCGCTACGCTCCCTGATACGCTCATAGCCTTGGCAGAGCACGAAAGCCGCGAGCACAACTCAGAGATCGGGGAGAAAGTAGGGCAGTGGGGCGCCTGGATGGAGCGTGTATGGGATGCAGTGCTGAAACCATCTCATGCTTTTGCCTTCACATGTATATTGGCCGCTGCAGTACTGATCAGTACAGGTATATCGCATAGTACCCTTACCCCGGAGGAAAAAATATTTGCCCAGATGCAGCAGCTACCGGAGAGTGAGATCAATCAGTATATGGGCCGCCACAGGGATGATTTTGACGAAAGGACTATTTTGCAAAATATAAATGATATAGACTTTACGCACTACTTTGACAAACCGGAAAATATACCCGCACACCTCAAAGCTATAGATGCCGAAAGCCAAAGTATCACAGAAGAGGATATCATAGACTGACCTCCGTCATGTCAGGATCAAAGGATATAGGAATGTTTCTTTTTAAACGCATATACACATTGGCGCTGACCCTCATGCTACTGGCAGCAGGGACAGCCCTCAGCGCTCAGACCACTCAGCGGGAGAAGGTCGAATCTATGCGTATCGCCTTTATCACCCACAGGCTGGCCCTGACTCCGGATGAGTCCCGGCAATTCTGGCCTGTGTATCACAGCTATCGTCACGATCTGGCCACACTCCGCCGAAATTTTTATCCCATGGATGATGGGAGCGACCCACATCTCTCAGCAGACAAGCAGGTAGACTTTGAGCAAAAGAAACTAGACCTGAAAAAAAGATACATACCTCAATTTGAAGCAGCTATAGGCAAAGACAAAGTCAACAAACTGGTCGGCGCAGAAGAGGACTTCAAAAAAATGCTCGTACAGATAGTACGCAATCGCCGTGAGCAGCGCAATGAGCCTAAGTAGATCAGGCCGGCACAGCTGCAGTACCTATCAGGTTTTTCTCCTTCATATATTCTGCTATCTGTACGGCATTGGTAGCAGCACCTTTGCGCAGATTGTCAGATACGATCCACATGTTTAGCGTATTTGGCTGGGTCTCATCCCTGCGCAGGCGTCCTACGAAGACCTCATCTCTGTCATGTGCATCCTTTGGCATCGGATATTTTAGGTTGGCCACATCATCTACCACTACTACACCAGGGGCCGCAGACAGCGTAGCACGGACATCCTCCAGCGTGTAGTCCTTTTCAAATTCTACATTCACGCTCTCAGAGTGGCCTCCTATCACCGGTACGCGCACAGTCGTAGCAGTCACCCGGATGGTATCATCACCCATTATCTTTCTGGTCTCATTGACCATCTTCATCTCTTCTTTAGTATACCCGTTTTCGGTGAATACGTCTATGTGGGGCAGGAGATTGAGGTCTATCGGGTAGGGGTAGGCTTTTTCGCCATCTATCCCCTGGCGCTCATTCATGAGCTGGTCCACCGCCTTCTTGCCGGTCCCTGTCACAGACTGATAGGTAGATACGACTATTCTCCTGATCTTATATTTATCATGTAGCGGCTTTAGGGCCACCACCATCTGGATGGTAGAGCAGTTAGGATTGGCTATGATCTTGTCGGCTGCCTGTATCGCCCCGGCGTTTACCTCAGGCACTACCAGCTTGATACCAGGCTCCATGCGCCAGGCAGATGAGTTGTCTATCACCACGGTACCCTGTGCTGCAAATTTTGGTGCCCACTCTTTGGATGTCGAGCCTCCGGCTGAAAAAATGGCAACATCAGGTTTCAGTGATACGGCCTGGTCCATACCTATCACCTTGTATTCTTTGCCGCAAAAAGTAACAGGCATACCCACGGATCTCTCAGATGCTACAGGATAAAACTCCGTGACCGGAAATTGCCTTTCCTCCAGCACCTGCATCATTTTTTTGCCTACCAGGCCTGTGGCACCCACTACTGCTACTTTCATGATTTATGATTATTGGCTGCTAAAATCTCTAATTTTCATCATTTTTTCAGGCTATACATCTCTTTTGGTCGTGGTCTCGTCCTACTATAGCCTGTTTTTTTGCTAAAAGTTGTTATTGGCAATTATTTTCGTAATTTCCACTCTTGAAACACTTGTATCCTCCGGACCCTAATGCACGCCATGGTATGAAGCTATACTTATGTCTTTTTGCATTTTGCCTGCTCTCCCTCTCCACGTGGGCGCAGTCGGCCCTGTTTAATAATAAGGGTGCGTCTATATATATGACACCTGGGTCATATATGACAGTGATCAATGATTCTCTCCACAACTATGATGGCCTGATACAAAACGCAGGCGATATCAATGTGACCGGCTCTATCATCAATGATGATACCCTGACAGGCGGCGGCGCCGTAGCCACTACCGGCCTCTATGAGCTGGGTGGCAACTGGGTCAATAATGGTACCGTAATATCCTATCAGGACTCTGTGATGCTCCTGGGAGACGCACAGCTTATCACCGGGTCAGTGGTGACCCCATTCCACCACCTGATACTGGCTGGCACACCAGCTTCGGTCAAAACCCAGACACTCAATGCTACTGTAAATGGCATCCTGGATCTGCGCGATCATGAGCTGGCTACGCAGCAGTATGAGATGCTCGTGCTCAATACCGATCCGGCAGCCATCACAAAGGCGAGCGGCGCAAATGGTTTTGTAAGTAGCCTGGATACGGGCAAACTCTCACGTGCCACAGATGCTACTTCAGGATACCTGTACCCCACCGGCACTCCTTCCAGTATCATATCTTTGCCGTTTTACTACCGTCCTGTCACTATAACCCCATCATCAGCTGCTTATAATATCTACGGGGCGCGCATCGTGCACGACCCTACTACTGATGGCTATGATGTGGCAAAACTGGACGACACGCTATGCCGCGTCAATCCCCTGTATTATCACAGGCTCTACCACAGTGCAGGTGGCAGCTCGACCAAGATCAAGATGTACTATGATGATGTGACAGATGGGTACTGGACCCAGATGGCGCACTGGGCCACCAGCCGCTGGAACTACATGGGACCTCCTGCTACGGGGTCGGGTTATGGATTCTCTTCTATAGAGATATCAAACTGGTCCAACTTCAGCCCACACCCTTTTGCTCTGGGCTCCAAGAAGTTTATGCTGGAGGCCGGTCCGGACAAGGATGTATACTCTGGAGAATCAGTACAGCTCAATCCTACTATAGGGCTAAGCTCTGTAAACCTGGCTGATATTCAATGGTCTCCCTCTACATTCCTGGATTATGACAATATAAAGGATCCTACAGCTACTCCGACTGCCACTACTCAATATACTATAGTAGTGACTGATCGGTCTGGATGTACGCTCCGGGATTCGCTCAGTTTGATAGTTATGCCCGATTTGTTGTTGATTCCTACTGCATTTTCGCCGAATAAGGACGGTTTAAATGATATTTTTAGGCCTCTAAACAAAAATTTGACTAAAATTGCATTCCAAATTTTCGACCGATGGGGCGAGAAGGTCTATGAAACTGATGGGATTGGAGAAGGATGGGACGGAAAATATAAGAATGTGAACCAAGATATAGGCGTCTATGTGTGGAAGATCGAATATCAGTTAGAAGGCAGTGCCACCACGAGGGCAGAATCAGGAAACGTAACTCTGGTAAGATAAATACAATTCAACTCTATAAACCAATCGAAACCTTAAATCCAGCATGCAAAAAACCTTAACACTCCTTACCTTTCTGGCATTGGTGAGCGTCGCACTCCGCGCGCAAAACAATGTCGGTATAGGAACATTGACGCCAAACCCCAAGGCGGTATTAGAGTTGAAGTCAGATAGTACTGGCTTCCTGACCCCGAGACTTACTACAGCCCAGAGGCTTGCAATAGTAACAGGTCCCTCCGAAGATGGTCTCATGGTCTACGATAAGACCGTGGGTTGCTTTTTCTACTGGAATAATGGCACAACAGCCTGGGTAAGTATGTGCCAGGCTGGCGTAGGTGCTACTGGTCCTACCGGTCCGGGTGGAGCTACAGGTGCTGTAGGTCCAGCTGGTGCTACCGGCCCTACAGGCGCGGGTGCTACTGGTGCTACCGGTGCCGTAGGCGCTACTGGTGCTACGGGTAGCAATGGTGCTACTGGTGCTACCGGTGCCACAGGCGCAGGTGCTACCGGCCCTACAGGTACTGTAGGCGCTACCGGTGCTACTGGTGCCGTAGGTGCTACCGGCCCTGCTGGTGCTACTGGTCTGGCTGGCCCTACGGGAGCGGCCGGTACTACTGGTCCAGCTGGTGCTGTGGGTGCTACTGGCCCTGCGGGTCCTACTGGTGTAGGTACTACTGGTCCGACTGGTGCTGATGGATTGACTGGCCCTACAGGTCCTACGGGTCCTGCCGGAGCTACTGGCTTAGCTGGCCCTACCGGTACCGCCGGTGCTACTGGCCCTCAAGGTCTGACTGGCCCTGCAGGTGCTACTGGTCCTGCTGGTGCTACTGGTCTCGCTGGTCCTACCGGCGCTGACGGTGCTACTGGTCCTGCCGGTGCTGTGGGTGCTACTGGTCCTGCAGGTCCTACTGGTGTGGGTACTACAGGTCCTACTGGTGTAGATGGTGCTACTGGCCCGGCTGGTGCTACTGGCCCTGCGGGCCCTACTGGTGTAGGTGCTACTGGTCCTGCCGGCGCAGATGGTGCTACCGGTCCAGCTGGTGCAGCCGGTGCTACTGGTCCTGCCGGCCCTACAGGTGCTGGTGCTACAGGCCCTGCTGGTGCAGATGGTGCTACAGGCCCTGCCGGCGCTGATGGTGCTACTGGTCCCGCTGGCCCTACCGGAGCAGGTGCTACTGGCCCCACCGGTCCTGCCGGTGCTGATGGAGTGACTGGTCCTCAAGGTAATACAGGTGCTGATGGCCCTACTGGTCCTGCCGGCCCTGCTGGTCCTGCCGGTCCTACAGGTGCTGATGGAGCTACTGGTCCTGCCGGCGCTGCCGGTCCTACAGGTGCAGGTGCTACAGGTCCTGCTGGTGCAGATGGCGCTACAGGTCCCCAAGGTCCGATAGGTGCTCAAGGTCCGATAGGTACAAACGGTCCTACCGGCGCTACAGGTGCTACTGGTCCTGCGGGCGCTGCTGGCCCTACTGGTCCTGCCGGTGCAGCTGGTCCTACAGGAGCTGCCGGTGCCGCTGGTGCTACTGGTCCTGCCGGTGCCGCTGGTCCTACAGGTGCTGCTGGCGCCGCTGGTGCTACCGGTCCTGCCGGTGCCGCTGGTCCTACAGGTGCTGCTGGCGCCGCTGGTGCTACCGGTCCTGCTGGTGCAGCTGGTCCTACAGGAGCTGCCGGTGCCGCTGGTGCTACTGGTCCTGCTGGTGCTGCTGGCGCCGCTGGTGCTACCGGTCCTGCCGGAGCCGCTGGTGCTACTGGTCCTGCCGGCGCTACTGGTCCTGCTGGTGCCGCTGGTCCTACAGGTGCTGCGGGCACCGCTGGTGCTACCGGTCCTGCCGGTGCAGCTGGTCCTACAGGTGCTGCCGGAGCAGCTGGAGCTACTGGTGCCGCTGGTGCTACCGGTCCTGCGGGACCTACAGGTGCAGCAGGTACATCTGGCCCTACTGGCCCTACTGGTCCTGGTGCTTTGATACACTCTGCTTCGGGTAGCGCTGCAGCCAATCTGTCTGGTACAGGCTCCGTAGCTTACACGAATATAGGTCTCACGCTTACATTTACCGCTACTAAGAGCAACATGCTCATCTCATACTCGCTGGCTGGTATCAGCAATGCTACATATTTCCCTCAGCAGAATGTATTCTCAAGGGTACTCCTGAATGGTACATCTCAAGGTGGTAGCAATACAGCAGGTGAGGATATAGACGATGTATACGGAATCGTGAGTACATGGAATATGACGTTCCAGAAGTCAGTGACTGTGACTCCGGGTACCAGCTATACGCTGACGCTCCAGTGGAGGCGTGATGCCGCAAACGGTGGCGCTCCTCTGATTTGTGATCCGATCACATATCCAGATGCTAATCACTATACTATCACAGCGATAGAATACTAAATATAACTTCAGTCAGCCGGTCACAAGCCGGCTGACTGCTTTAAAAGAGAAAGAAATGAAAGCAATAGTTTTTACGATATGTCTGTCTGTAGGCCTGATAGGTTTCAGTACTGGCGCCTGCGCTCAGCAGGAATCCCGTCAAGGAGAACCAACCTCTGCCAAGAAAGAAAAAGTAAAAAAGGCTGGTACAGAGAGCAATGAGGTAATCAGCACATCTCCCATGTCTGCCAGCAAGAAAAGAACTGTACAAAGGCCGGCAAGTACTGTCGCGCCGGCATCTTCCGGCTCTGTGATGAGCGCGGGAAAGAGCCCTCGTGACGCGAAATAATCATGAGCGGTTTTTCAAGACCTCAGAAGGGAGAATATCCAGAGTATTATCACACCTACATCTCGCGCACTGCAGGCGATGACCTTATCGATCTTTTAAGAAAGGGCCTATCCGATGTAGAGGTGCTGATCACATCTCTGCCGACTGAGAAACTCAACTACCGCTATCAGCCTGGCAAGTGGTCAATAAAGGAGCTATTAGTACACCTGATGGATGCAGAGCGTATTTTCGCATACAGGGCTTTACGTTTCTCCAGGGGAGATACGACAGGGTTACCTGGCTTTGATGAGGACGAATACGTGCCAAATTCTGGTGCTTCAGACAGGTCCGTAGAAAGTATCATGGATGAATATAGAGCGTTGCGGGCGTCTACCATTACCTTTTTTGAGAATCTCACCCCAGAAATGCTGGGTCGTACGGGCATAGCCAATGGGCAGGAGATATCGGTGCGCTCTTTGGCATACATTATCCCCGGCCATGAGATACACCATCTCGGCGTGATCAGGGAGCGGTACCTCTGATTATTCCGCTCATCATTCGCATCTGCTTTTAAATTTTGGTTACTTTGACGCTGAAAATAAAATTCAGATGCGCAAAGTTATTTACCTGATTCTCCTACTCATATCATTTGGCCATTTTGCAAAAGCAAATGTGGGCGATACCACATGGGTACAGGCACAGAATGTACAGCTGAGCTGGTACAATAATTATGACAGCACGGCGGTATTCCCCGATGGATCCAAGACATATCGGAAGATCTATATGATCATGACACTGGGCCAGTACAACTGTCCTGCCGGCACGCAGTACTGCCATCAGTGGGACTACGATCTGGAGAACTATATCATGACCAAGGGTGGAGATACACTGGAGATCTCACGCTTCATCACACCTTATGCTACTACCGGTACACCGGGTTTCGGACCATCATGGAAGCAGCATTATATTTTTGATGTCACTGATTATGCAAAGCAACTACAAGATACAGCTCTGGTACGGGTGCACTATTCAGGGTATTCCGGAGGATTCACACTGGATGTCAAATTCGCTTTCATAGAAGGCACTCCAGAGAGGAATGTAGTACAGATCAACAAGCTATGGAGCGGGGGATTTAGCTATGGCAATCTGGCTAACCTGATCGATAGCAATATCAAGCCGATCACACTCACGATGCCGGCTACAGCACAGAGTGCCGAGATGAAAGTGGCTATCACCGGTCATGGCCAAGATGATGCTACAGGCTGCTGCGAGTTTGATTTCTCAGGTGTGGGACATACTTATAGCGTGGCGGTAAATAATTCAACGGTAGGTCAGCAAAATATGAATGTCGTCTGTGGTACTAATGAAGTATATCCACAGGGTGGTACGTGGGCATTTCACAGGTCGGGCAACTGGTGTCCCGGCGGCAAGGTGACAGTAGGCAGATATAAGATGACCGGCGCCACTCCTGGCAGCCCGTATGATGTCGACCTCAATTTTGATGATAGCTATGATGGTACTGCAAACTATGGCAGCTATACGCTGGAAGGTTCCGTAGTATCTTATGGCGCGTTAAACCACACTTTGGACGCGTCTCTCGAGGAGATCATATCACCATCATCTTTTGAGTGGTATAAGAGGGAAAATCCACTGGCCAGCAAGCCTGTGATCACAGTGCGTAACACAGGGAGTACACCAGTGACCTCTATACTTTTCCAGTATGGCGTGCAGGATTCAGATCAGTCTCAATTTATCTGGACAGGCAATATACCACCGCTTACAAATGTTACTATTGTCATGCCCGCCTTGCAGGCTATTACTAATCTGTCGATGAATGGAGTGACAGGGTCGCAGGGTTTTGCTGTGAAGATAATGCAGGTGAATGGAGTACAGGATAATGACCCGAGCAACGATAATCTGACCTCTACATTCAATATAGCCCCGACCTGGCCATCGCAGTTTGCTATCAATCTGACCACTAGTAGCCTGGCAGCAAATGCAGATCCTATCCTGTCAGATTGGGGCAGTGGCGCCAGTGACGCGAGCTGGGATATCATAGATGCCAATGGAGCTGTAGTGGCTTCCCGGAGCAATCTCAATACATTTGCCAGCTATAAGGATACTATCAATCTGACAGGTGCAGGTTTTTACGCCCTTCGTGTAAATACAGCGGCCTGCGCTGGCCTGCACTGGTGGCCGCTCGATGGGCAGTCTGGCTATCATGCCGGCTCTATTGTGGTCAGGGATTTTAATAACAATGTGAATATCCCGCTAAATGGCAACGTGTATTCGGGCACTTACCATGATGACTTTGGTTGTGGGTTTACACAGTATTTTACTACTATGGGTGTGTGCCAGATGGATGCACCGGTGATCAGTAGAAATGGCAATACACTGACTGCTACAAGCGCCGGTACATACCAATGGTATCGCAACGGTACTCTCATAAGTGGCGCTACAAGCAACACCTATGAGATAAGCAGCAATGGCAACTACACAGTAAAAGTAACCGACGGCGGAGACTGCAGCAGCAACTCTGCCAACTATGCAGTGATCAATGTGGGTGTGACTGAGGTCAGCGACCTCTCTCTGGTATCCGTAGCGCCAAATCCTGCGCAGAATGAATTTACCATAAGTGCCAATAGCGAGCTCATAGGAGCGATATATATCCTGACCGATATGACAGGAAGAGTAGTGGCCCATGGTCAGCTGAGCTCAGAGGGAACCCGTGTTTCTATAGCAGAGCTTTCGAGTGGAATATATCTGCTCAATATCGGCACGCAAAATAACCATGCATTCAAAGTCGTGAAAAACTAGGCTGTAGGCTCACTACTTTGCCCATATACGTAGTCGCTTACTTCTTTCAGTTTCTGTGAAGCCTGCTTCATAGACCCTATGCCCTCCACGTGTAGTACCAGATACTTATCCGTCTCGCGCAAATAGATGCCCTGCTTATGTTTCTGTACGTACTGCATGATCTTAGCAAATGCAGGAGATGAGTAGAAAGAAGACGATTGATTGGATATAAAGTAGCAGCGGAGATGACGATTCTTTATGATCATTTGCTCCATGCCTAGTTTAGTCGCTATCCACTTCAGCCTCACGCCATTGAAAAGTTCGTGTATCTGCTTTGGCACCTTGCCGAAGCGATCGATGAGTTTATCCTCATACGCAGCCAGATCTTCCTCATTTTTGATCTCATTGAGGTCTTTGTACAGCGTCATACGTTCAGCAGAGTTGCGTACATACTCATCTGGTATGAGCATCTCGAGATCTGTCTCTATGCTGCATTCTTTAGAGTATTCCTGGGTCTCCTGCAGCTCCTCTGCATATAGCTCTTTAAAATCAGATTCCTTCAGCTCACGGACCGCCTCATCCAGTATCTTGTGGTATACATCATACCCTATCTCGGCTATGAAGCCACTCTGCTCACCGCCTAGCAGATTGCCTGCCCCACGTATATCCATATCCCGCATGGCTATATTAAATCCACTGCCCAGCTCGGCGAACTCTTCTATCGTCTTCAAACGTTGCTTTGCTTCTTGAGTCAGCGAGTGCTTCGGCGGAGCCAGCAGATAGCAGAAGGCATGTTTATTAGACCGCCCCACACGGCCACGCAGTTGGTGCAGGTCGCTCAGGCCAAACTGATGCGCATTATTAATGATGATCGTATTGGCATTGGGGATATCTATACCTGCCTCAATAATATTTGTGGCCAGCAGCACGTCAAACTGCTTATTGACAAACTGTAGAAGGACCTCTTCCAGTTTCTCACCTTCCAGCTGGCCGTGAGCTACTCCTATATCGATATTAGGCACGATCTTGTTCAGCATGGTCTTGACCTCGGTTATATCCTTCACCCTATTGTGAATGAAAAAAACCTGTCCGCCACGATACACCTCAAACTCTATAGCCTCACGGATAATATCGGGATTCAGTGGATGAACCTCAGTTGTGATCGGCTGTCTATTGGGAGGTGCTGTATTGATGATACTGAGGTCACGCGCTCCCATCATGGAAAACTGCAGCGTACGCGGGATCGGCGTAGCTGTCAGCGTCAGGCTGTCAATATTGGCCTTTAGCTCCTTTAGAGTCTCCTTGACCTGCACTCCAAATTTCTGCTCCTCATCTATGATCATGAGGCCCAGGTCTTTAAATTTTACACTCTTACCCACCAGCGCCTGAGTGCCGATGATAATATTGGTTTTGCCTTCGGCCAGTTTTTGTATGGTCTCCTTTTTATCCTTTCCAGTCTTGAAGCGATTGAGGTAGTCTATCTCGATAGGGAAGTCGGCCAGTCGCTCTTTAAATGTCTTCTGATGCTGCATAGCCAGGATGGTGGTAGGCACCATTACCGCCACCTGCTTGCCATCGAGTACCGCCTTGAATGCGGCGCGTATAGCCACCTCGGTCTTGCCAAAACCTACATCGCCGCATACCAGGCGATCCATGGGAGACATACGCTCCATATCACGCTTTACATCTTCTGTAGCCTTAGCCTGGTCCGGGGTGTCTTCATACATAAATGAGGCCTCCAGCTCCGTCTGCATATAGTTGTCTTTGGAGAAAGCAAATCCTTTGTGTGTCTTTCTCTTGGCGTATAACTGTATAAGGTCAAAGGCGATCTCCTTGATCTTTTTCTTTGTCTTCTTTTTGAGATTGGCCCAGGTGTCTGTACCCAGTTTATGTACACGCGGAGCTTCTCCTTCTTTACCTACATACTTGGATATTTTATGGAGGGATTGGATACCTACGTACAGGATATCATTGCCTGCGTAGATCAGGCGCACCGCCTCTTGTTTTTGTCCGCCGGAGTCTATCTTCTCCAGCCCAGAGAAAACACCTACGCCGTGATCTATGTGCGTCACATAGTCGCCTGGCTTTAACTCGCGCAGAGTTTTGAGAAGCAGTTGCGTATCTCTTGAGAAGCCCTGTTTTAGATTGTATTTATGATAGCGGTTAAATATTTGATGGTCTGTATAAAATGCTATCTGCAAATCAGTATCAATAAAGCCTTGATGGATCGCTACATATACAGGCGTAAAAGGCACCTTTGTTTTCAAGTCTTCAAATATGGCATAGAACCGTTCTATCTGTTTCGCATTGTCTGAGAAGACCAGGTTGACGATGCCGTTCTCATCATTAGCTTTCAGGTCTGCTATCAGTAGCTCAAAGTTTTTATTGAAGGACGGTTGCGGCTTTGAGTTGAATTGTACTTTCTTATCCGTGCGATAAAAATTACCTCCGCCAAACTCTATGATGCGAAAACGCTTCAACTGACGAGTCAGATCGCCAGAGGAGACAAACACCTCCGCCGGATCGCCCTCTCTCAGCGGGTGGCGCTCATCCAGATCAGATAGATTCTTCTGTTTTTCTTTAAACTTTTCCGCCTTGGCCATAGTGTCATCCAGCTGATCTATGAGCAGCTGCGCATCTTTGATCCAGATAATGGTATTGTCATTAAACACCTCAAACACAGACGCCTTGCTCTCATTCGTAAAGTGTGTCTGCATATTGGGCACGATCGTGATGCTCGATATTTTTTTGACAGAAAGCTGTGTGTTTGGATCAAAAGTCCGGATGGACTCTACGTCTGTATCAAACAACTCGATCCGATATGGCTGTTCATTGCCAAAGGAAAAAATGTCTATGATCCCCCCGCGTATAGAAAACTGTCCCGGCTCATAGACAAAGTCTACCCGCTCAAATTCAAAATCTACGAGCAGCTCGATCATAAAATCAATGTCGAGTTTCTCACCAGTCTTGATGCGGAGTGTCTGCTCTTCCAGCTTTTCTTTCTTCACCGCTTTCTCAAACAATGCCTCGGGGTAAGTCACGGCCAGCTCTGCGCGAGAGGAGGGATTAGACAGGCGGTTTACAGCCTCCGTACGGAGCAGTACATTGTTATTGTTCAACTCTTCAAATGCCTGAGGTCGCTTGAAAGAATCCGGAAAAAAGAATACGTCCTTATGCGTCAGCAGTGCGGTCAGGTTATTCTGAAAGTAAGCGGCCTCTTCTTTATCGTTCATGATAAAGAGATGGTTGTACTCCGTAGTGCGGAATGCTGCTGCAGCTACAAACGACTCCTGCGACCCGGTCATACCAGACAGGCTGATGTCCGCTTCAGATTGCTTCAAAAGTTCGCGCAGGCGCTGTAATCCATCAGACTCAGCGTAGCGCTCTATTATTTCATCTATGTTCATATTGCTCCAAAATACTTTAGCCCCGTATCATGCGATACGGGGTGTTATTGATTTGTTATCAGCCTGTTAAGGCAGATAGTATGTCTTTAGCTCAGGTATAGGTTCATATAGTTCAAGGCCGGATGGAATCCCATCTCCCGCCAGAATTTATTGGCTCCTTCATTTTGCACCGCCACCAGCAGGTCTATTTTCTCCACCTGCTGCTCCTTTGCAAAATCTAATACCACCTCCATCAGCTTCCTCGCTACACCCTGCCTGCGGTATGCCGGCTCTATGACCATATCCTGGACGTACATCTTCTGGCGCAGTACAAATACCTCAGGAGTCTGGCTCACATGGCTTATCACATAGCCGGCTATTTTGCCTTCGTCTTCTGCCACTGCTATCAGGTAATTTTCCTTATCCAGCAGCGACTTCAAAAATTCGGCAAACTTACTCTCGGCACCCTCCACTGTCTCAAACATCCGCTCCATCGGCGCATGGATATCTATGAGATACCTCCACAGTGGCAGCATCTGCGGTATGTCTGTACTATTGGCCCTTCTGTATATCATTGTTCCGGTTCTTGTTGTTGTATGGCTTTCGGAATCCGTTGTTGTTATTGTTATTCCTGTTCTGGTTATTGTTGTTCCGGTTTTGGTTATTGTTATTCCGGTTCTGGTTGTTGTTGTTCCGGTTTTGATTGAACTGGCGCTTGCCGTTGTTGTTGTTCTGGTTGATATTGCTCTGGCGGTTGGCGCGGGAGAGTTCACTGATATTGTCCTCTACGCTCAGGCTTAGCTCACCCTTAGAGATGATGTTGAGGTCATTCTTGATGATCTCATCATTCGTATTCTCCTTGTTCCAGTTTACATACGTTAGCTTCATATAGTTGCCTATACACTGTGCGAATGCGAGACGCTTCTCCGGGTCTTCCACTTCTACAGCCTTGCTCACCAGTGCAGCTACGTTTTTGCCATAGTGTCGGTGCCTGATCTTCGTCTGAGGGTAGTCTAGTGGCTCTGGCTTCTCTATGATCTGAGACTTAGTGGTCTTGGGATACGGTGAGTCTACATCGAGTTTAAACTCGCTGATCATAAAGAGGTGGTCCCAAAGCTTGTGGCGAAAGTCCTCTACATTACGCAGGTGTGGATTGAGCTGGCCCATCAGCTCTATGATCTCGTGAGCAGTACGGTTGCGGTGCTCGCGGTCTTCTATCTTGATACAGTTGTCTACTATACGCTTGATATGGCGGCCATATTCGGCCAGGTTTATCTTTTCTCTTACGGTATTATATTCCATTATCTGATTTAGATCTAGTTAGTTATGATAAAAATGATGCTGTCCGCTATTGCGGAAAAGTAATAAGTGGATCAGTGGTTAGATGCCTTTGGATGAATGACCGCGGAGGGATTGGGTCTCATCCTCAGACCAACTTGATATAGTAAAGATAAGCGGTTTGGCTAATACTTCCTAATGCCTATCTCAGCTCAGTATTTTCAGCTTCGCAAATTTCAGCATGATCTTCTTCTCGCCAAAAGTAGGGAAGAAGATCGTAGCGATGCGATTGACTCCTGTGCCTTCCATCGTAGTTACCTTGCCATTGCCAAATTTTTCGTGCTGTACGTCCATACCCGTCTGTAGTTTATTCGCATCATCCGGTATGAATGGCTCTGCATTGCCAGCCTTCTGGCTGCCTACAGGTGGTGCCGTAGGTTTAGGGCTTGGCTTTGGGTAGACGCTCTTGTGGTTTGCACTGCCCCATACCGGCTCGCGCTCCGTCTGCGGGCGGCTGGACATCATCGGGTTGGTCGGCTGCGCGCCATGCAGGCTCAAAATACTTTCAGGTATCTCATTCAGGAAGCGTGATGCATCACTGTATTGCAGCTGTCCGAACTTATAACGCGAGGTAGCATAGGTAAGGAACAGCGTTTTCTCCGCACGCGTGATAGCCACGTAAAAAAGGCGTCGCTCCTCCTCCAGATCATCTATAGAGTAAAGTGCCTGTGAAGACGGGAATAACCCCTCCTCCATACCCACTACAAATACAACCGGAAACTCCAGCCCCTTTGCAGCGTGCGTGGTCATGAGCTTCACGGTCTCCTGGCTTTTTTCGTCCTTTTCATCACCTGTCAGTAGCGTGATACCCTGCAGGTAGGCACCCAGGCCACGATCATCACTCAGCTCGCCATCTTCGGTCACGATATCATCTTCCACGAACTCCTTGATACCATTTAGTAGCTCCTGGATATTCTCATAGCGGGCTACACCCTCTATGGTCTTGTCGTTGTATAGTTCGGCTACGAGCTTGGTCGTCTTGCCTATGTGAGTAGCGAGGTCAAATGCGTTCTTCTCTTTTGACAAAGCTGCGAAAGACTTGATCATGATCACAAACTCATAGATCAGGTTCTTGGTCCGTGTCGGAAAATCGTATTGGCTGATATTTTCCATCACCTCCCAAGGTCTGACATTACTATTGGCAGCAAATATGATGATCTTGTCTATCGTAGTCTGGCCTATGCCGCGCACAGGATAGTTGATCACGCGTTTCAGCGCCTCCTCGTCATTGTGATTGATCGTCAGCTTCAGGTAGGCCACGAGGTCCTTGATTTCCTTACGCTGGTAAAAGGACATGCCGCCGTAGATCTTATAGGCGATATTGTAGCGGCGCAGTGATTCTTCAAATGCACGTGATTGCGCATTGGTACGATAGAGGATGGCAAAGTCGGTATTCTTTAGATGCTCGCGCATCTTCAGCTCCATGATACTATCAGCTACCCAGCGGCCTTCTTCATTGTCAGAGGCCAGCTTTACTACTTTGATGGGCTCACCCTTTTCATTCTCTGTCCAGATCTCTTTTTTGATCTGGTTCTTATTGCGGAAAATAAGCTCATTAGCCGCCTTTACGATATTCTGTGTAGAGCGGTAGTTTTGCTCTAGTTTAAAGATCTTCAGATCAGGAAAGTCCTTCTCAAAATTCAGGATGTTGTCTATCGTAGCGCCACGAAACGCATAGATCGACTGGGCATCATCTCCCACCACAGTGATATTTTCATGCATCGCAGCGATACGTTTCACGATAGAGTACTGCAGATGGTTCGTATCCTGAAACTCATCGATCAGCACATACTGAAATTTATGCTGGTATTTATACAATACCTCGGGGAAGCGCTCCAGCAGCTCGTATGTCTTTAGCAACAGGTCGTCAAAGTCCATCGCCCCGCTCTTGAAGCAACGGTTGCAATATTCTGCATAGATACTTGCCGTTTCCGGACGGCGTGTTTCGCGGTCCTCTGCCAGCAGGTCCGGGTCATTTTTGTATTCCTCAGGGAATATCAGGCCGTTCTTGCAGGCACTTATACGGTATTGTATCTGATTCGGCTTATAGATCTTGTCATCCAGGTTGCGCTCTTTGATGATCGTTTTTATCAGGGAGCGGGCATCTTCAGTATCATAGATGGTAAAGTTGGACGGGTAGCCCAGGCGCAGCGCATCTACACGCAGCAAGCGCGCAAATACCGAGTGAAACGTACCCATAAAGAGCGACCGCGCACTATTGTGCGTGATGCTCTCGATACGGTTGCGCATCGACTCCGCCGCTTTATTAGTAAAAGTCAGCGCGAGTACGGAAAAGGGATTGACCCCATTCTGCAGCATGTGTGCGATACGATAGGTCAGCACGCGGGTCTTGCCGGAGCCAGGCCCTGCTACGATCATCGTAGGGCCATTGGTATTGATCACAGCCTGCTGCTGTATGTCATTTAATTCTGATAAATAGTTCTGATTCACGCCTGCGAAGATAAGCCAGAACGCCGCTTTTACGCTGCTTTTTATACACAAGAATCTTTAACCACTAAAAGTGTTTTAGAAGCCAAAAGACCCGATCTTTTGGATCACTACTTCAGCTATTTTGCGCTTTGACTCGTGCGTCCAGCCAGCTATATGCGGTGTCAGCAGGATACGCTTCTCGGCGATCAGCGCATCAAACCATTTCCTTTCTGCAGAAGATAACTGAGCGATCTTTTCATTTTCCAATACGTCCAGTGCGGCAGCTTTCACTTGGCCATTATTTACGGCATGAAGAAGGGAAGCTGTATCGACCACTTTTCCCCGTGACGTATTGATGAGATAGATAGGTTTCGCGAAGGACTCAAAGAATTTACTGTCAGCCAGGTATTGGGTTTTTGGCGTCAGCGGTAGGTGGAGGCTTACAATATCAGCGTTTGCAAATATCTCCGCCATAGTTGCCTCCTTCACCCGGTCATTGCCAAATCCCATTTTGTATTTGTCGTAAGCCAGGATATTGACATCAAAGCCACCTAGCACTTTGCTGAAGGCCTCGCCGGTATTGCCAAAGGCAATGATGCCGACATTTTTACCACTCAGTTCCGTGCCGCGGTTGGGCTCGCGTATCCATTGGCCCTGACGGACCTCATTATAGGAGGTAGATATGTTGTTGAGGATATTGAGCAGCAGGCCCAGCGCATGTTCTGCTACAGCATTGCGATTGCCCTCCGGAGAGTTGAAATATCTTACGCCATGCGCCTCACAAGCCTTGGTATCTATCACCTCCATGCCAGATCCGAGGCGGCCTACCCACTTGAGATTTGGAGCCTTAGCGAGCAGCTCCTCTCCGCAAAATATCTTGCTATTGATGATCAAACCGCTGTACGGGGCGATGATACTTGTGGTTTCTTCTGCCGTGATATCTGGCCGGAAGCCCACTTCATAGCCCATACCTTTCAGTTCCTCTATCAGCAGCGGATGTACATCATCTGTGATGAGCGCTCTCATGCACCTATCAGTTTGGTCAGCTCTACGAATCCTTTCACATCCAGTTCTTCGGGTCTTTTATTGAAGACCTCATTATCTGCGATATTCTTCTCATGGATCATCTGCTTCAGACTGTTCCGCATCGTCTTGCGTCGTTGGGTAAAGGCTTGCTTCACTATGCGTTTAAATAGCTTTTCATCACAGTCCAGACCTTCTTTTTTGCGGTCGAGCCGGAGCATGCCGCTCATGACCTTAGGTGGTGGATCAAAAGACTCCGGCGGCACATCAAAGAGATATGTCGCATCATAATATGCCTGTGTCAGTACGCTTGTCACACCATAGTCTTTGGTCCTTGTTTTGGCCGCGATGCGTACTGCTACTTCCTTTTGAAACATACCGGTCATCCGTGTGATCACATCCCTGTGATCTATGATCCGGAATATGATCTCAGTCGAGATGTTATATGGGAAATTTCCTACGATATGCGTAGGGTATTCCAGAATGGCGCTGAGGTCTGTTTTCAAAAAGTCCTGATGGATGACCCGGTCTGCCATAAAGACGTTGGTCTCCTTCTGATAGGCTGCCCAGCGGTCGTCCAGCTCTATCACGTAGAAGTTGTCGGGCTTGTTTTTGACCAGGTGCTGCGTGAGGGCGCCCATGCCCGGGCCTATCTCTATCACCCGCACAAAGTCGCTCAGGTCCCCGATAGATGCTGCGATACGCTCCTGCATCTGCTTGTCCTTGAGAAAGTGCTGCCCGAGTGATTTTTTGAGGTGAAGCATATGGCGAAAGTCGGCAATATTTGCCGGATAGCCTATTAGTTTTGCTGGCAAAGGCCTGTCAGCCTTGACTTTATTTGGGTTTACAGATATGCAGTTTTAATCTATCTTCGCTCACTCAATTTTCAATCAATGGCTATCAAGGTCCAACTCTCTAAAAATACCTCTGCTGCGGCACATCGCATTTTCCTCTGTGACAAAGGCAGCTCATATGCCTCTCTCCTGACCAAGGAGGACGCAGCCGCTGCCAAAGCAGCATTTGAAGATAAACAGCCTCAGTATCAGGTCGTATCCGGTGGCAAAACAACCACGCTGGTAATGCTGGACAATACCCGCGAGGCATACAAGCAACTGGAGGACGCCCGCCGCGCAGCATACGGTGTATACCGAGGCCTCGCCGGTCGCAAGGTGCAAGAAGCATCTCTTGAAAACCTGGCAGGCAATAAGGATCTCGGCGCGGCTTTCGTAGAGGGCGCTATCCTCAGCAGCTACCAGTTTCTGAAATACAAAACTAAGGACGCAAAGCCATACAGCTTCGTCAAGCTCACAGTAAACGAAAATACTCTCACAAAAGGTGTACTCGCTGAGCTGGAGGCTACCACTGGTGGCACACTGCTGGCCCGTACGCTGGTCAATGAGCCGCTGTCCTACCTCACCGCGGAGCAGCTCTCCAGGGAGATACAAAAGACGGGCAAAGAGGCTGGCTTCTCCGTAGAGGTGCTGAATAAGAAAAAGATCGAGGCGCTGAAGATGGGCGGCCTGCTGGCTGTAAACCGTGGTTCACAGTTGCCTCCTACATTCAATATCCTGGAATACAAGCCAGCGAAGGCAAAAAACAAAAAGCCGATAGTATTGGTAGGCAAAGGTGTAGTATATGATACCGGCGGCCTGAGTCTCAAGCCTACGCCAAACAGCATGGATATGATGAAGTGCGATATGGGTGGCGCTGCTACCGTCATAGGTACGCTGTATGCTATAGCAAGGTTAAAGCTGCCAGTACATGTGGTCGGTCTGATACCGGCTACGGACAATCGTCCGGGTGAGGATGCCTATGTGCCGGGTGATGTAGTGCCAATGATGAACGGTATGAATGTAGAAGTGCTGAATACTGATGCAGAGGGTCGTATGATCCTGGCAGATGCGCTGACTTATGCTGCCAAGTACAAACCGGAAGTAGTATTTGATTTTGCCACACTGACGGGTGCCGCCAAGGCTGCCCTGTCTGGCCTGGCTACTGCCTACATGGGTACAGCAGATACTGCTACCAAGCAGAAGCTGGAAACCAGCAGCAAGAATGTACACGAGCATATCTGGGAGCTCCCTTTCTGGGAGGAGTATGGACAACTGATCAAATCTGACGTAGCTGATATCAAGAATGTAGGTGGCTCTGAGGCTGGCGCTATTACAGCGGGCAAGTTCCTCGAGCATTTTGCCACTTACCCTTGGCTGCACTTCGATATAGCAGGACCGGCGTACCTGCTGGCCGAGGACAGCTACCGTGGCCGCTTCGGCACCGGCGTAGGGGTCAGGATGCTGGTAGATTTTATCAAGAATTATTAATCTGAGATTTGCCTCGCTTGAGGCCGTGTAGGTATTATGGATAGGAAACTGATAGTAGGCATTACGATAGGCGATTACAATGGTATCGGTCCGGAGGTCATCATCCGTACACTGGAGGATGAGCGCATGTTTCGCAATGCTGATTTTGTGATCTATGGTCACAAATCTGTCTTGTCTTTCTTTGCCAAGCATATGAGGTCCCAGCATTTCCAGTCACACGAGGTGAAGGGGCTGGAGGACCTGAATCCTAAGATGGCAAATGTGATCAGCTGCTGGGAGGAGCACGTCAATATCACACCCGGCGAGGCTACCTCAGACGCGGGCGCAAAAGCCCTGCTGGCGCTTAATAAAGCGACAGAAGACCTCGTAGCCGGCCAGATAGATGTGCTGGTCACTGGTCCGCTCAATAAAGAGACCGTGAGCCAGCATTACGCTGGTTTCAAGGGGCAAACAGAGTACATCTCCGTAAAGGCAGGTAGTGAAAACTCCCTCATGCTCCTAACCAGTGACCGCCTGCGGGTAGGCCTGATGAGCAATCACCTGTCTCTGAAAGAAGTGCCGGGCAAGATCGACATGGTGCAGATCATAGCCAAGCTTGAGATGCTCAATAAGACGCTGAAGCAAGACTTCCTCATACAGAAGCCGCGTATAGCTGTGCTGGGCCTCAACCCGCACTCAGGAGACAATGGCCTGCTGGGCAAAGAGGAAAAAGAGATCATCGCTCCGGCAGTGATCAAGGCCCGTGACAAGGGGATCCTATGCATGGGTCCATATCCCGCAGACGGCTTTTTTGGTGCCGGCTCTTATGCCAAATTTGACGCCGTACTGGCCATGTATCACGATCAGGGCCTGATACCATTCAAGACGATAGCCTTTGGCTCCGGAGTCAACTATACTGCGGGTATCAAGGTGATCCGTACCTCACCCGACCATGGCACCGGCTACGATATCGCAGGTAAAGATATGGCAAGTACTGATTCATTCAGAGCAGCTATCCACGAGGCCATCGATATCTATCACCATCGAAGCCAGTACAAAGAAATGACTGCCAATCCGATAGAAAAGGTACGTCTCAGCGAGGACCGCGACGCCTGATAGGAGGTCCTATGCCCTTGCTGCATACAAAAGTTTATTTTTCTGCGTTTTTCTTGTGACTTTGCCCTTCGTAGGGCATTATACATAGCAAAAGCACCGCTGTGCAGTACACTATGCAAGCCACAACCCGACAGATCACGCCCATGCCTGGAACCATAGAGGAAACCGCCCCCCACCTATCGGCAGATGACCAGATGGTCCTCGCTGCCCAGGCTGACCGTAGCCAGTTTGCCGCTCTTTATACCAAGTATCACGACCAGTTGGCTCGCTTCATCTACCAGCGTATGGGCAGCCGTGAGGAGGCGCTGGATATGACCCAGCAGGTATTTCTACAGGCTATGATAGCGCTGGATCGCTATGAGCCGAGGGGTTTCCCATTCTCCTCCTGGCTGTACCGGATAGCGCTGAATGAGATCAACACCCGCTACCGCAAAACAAAAAATCAACGCACGATCAATATAGATGATGCTGGCATGGTCGGTATGATGGACGAGCTCCAGGAGCCATACTCTGAGGAGCGCGAGGAGATGCTCCTGGCTGCTATGCAGCACCTGGAGGAGGACGATGTACAGGTGCTAGAGATGCGCTTTTTTGAGAAACGCCCCTTCAAAGAGATCGCCGAGATACGCGACAGCAATGAGTCTGCGGTCAAGATGAAAGTCTACAGGCTGCTGGATAAGCTCAAGGGCATCATGGATAGAAAATGACCACTATCGATAAAACTTTTATAAACCAAAAGAGAGACCAATACCCTATCGGGTCAGGATATAAAAATGAAATACAGGATCAATAGAAATCAACCGCCGCTGACAGACGCGGACCTGTCGTCAGCCAGGGATTTTCACAAACTGCTCCACACCTACCGGGCAGTCAAGATTCCCTTTTACCGCACGGGCCGGTTCTTTGCCGGGAGTTCCGCAGTTATCATAGCCACAGCAGTATCGCTCGTGATGCTATTTGGTGAGGACAAGGCGACACCACAGGCCTATATAGCACCGCCCGTAACGCAGGCAGATATCGCCCGTGATTCTTTCACGGTAGATGCCGACTCGGTCACAGACCTCACCTACAGTAGTGGCTCACGCCTGCATGTACCTGCAGATGCCTTCCGCACCGCAGATGGACAGGATGTATCAGGCAAGGTCACGCTCCGCTACCGCGAGTTTCATGACCAGAAAGACATATTCCTCAGCGGTATCCCTATGATCTACGACTCTGCCGGTCAAAAATATGTTTTCGAATCTGCCGGCATGATGGAGATCACAGCCTGGCAGAATGGCAAAGAGCTGACAGCCAATCCTGGAAAGCCTATAGAGGTACAGATGGTTTCCAATACATCAGAGGATCGGTACAATACCTACTATCTGGACACTACAGAGAGGAAATGGGTAAATCTCAATAAAACGAACCTTATGCCAGTAGGCCTGTCTGATTCCACAGATGCTATGGCAAGTCTCTCATCAGATATGGGGGCTACAAAATCGGATCCCGCCGTCACTCAAAGCGAACAGCAGCTAAAAAAGGCGACTGCAGCAGTGCATGAAGTCGAAAAGGAAAAACCAATGCCCATAGCAAAGGCTGACAAGGCGAAAACCAAATTTCATATCGTAGTTGATGCGAATGAATTTCCCGAGATAGCCATGTATCAGAATGTACGCTTTCAGGTGAAAGATGAACTGAACTTCGATAAAAACTCTGCTAAAGCGGAGTGGGAAGACGTGAAGCTCAAAAAATTGACAGGCATCGACTACCAGATCGAGTTTGTGAAGGGAACCCGCAAGATGCAAGTAGTAGCCACGCCGGTGGTGGAAGACAAAGACCTGCCTGCTGCGCAGAAATTGTACGATAGCAAATTTGCACTCTATCAGTCCAAACTCACTGCACGCAAAGAGGCAGAAGAAAAAGCCCGCAAGGAATACGAGGCAAAGGCACAGGCCATGAAAGAGAAAATGGATAAAGCTATAGCCGAGGCAGAAGTGCGCGAGCGCCAATATCAGGCTACGCTGGGCAAGACGCAGATTATATATCGCACGCTGTCTATCTACCGCTTTGGTACCTATAACTGTGATAGCCCGATATCCTGGCCGCGCGAGGCCAATGTAGTAGCCAGCCTCGAGAGTGAGTCTGGTGAGAAACTGGACCTGGCCTGCCTCAATCTGGTAGAGAAGGATCGCAACGCGGTGTTCCCTTATGGCGCCGCTAAAGGGGAGTGTAGCAGCTTCAAGTTTAACCCATCTAAGGATAATGTACTCTGGGCTATGACCATGGATAATAAACTGGCCGTAGTGGATACCCGCAGTTTTAAAGAGCAGCAGTCCGCACAGAAGGGCACTGTGAAATTTAGGTTTAAACTCATCGACAAAGATTTTAAGAGCACCGACGAGGTGAAAAAATATCTGGAGATATAGATCCGGCAAAACGATCAAGTGGAAACGGAAACCGGCGCAGAAATGTGCCGGTTTATTGCTTTGGAATAGGAATCGCTCGATGGAGGCGCAATTCCTCACCCGATATCAACGTTATAATATAAGTAAAGCCACTCTGACTAAACCCGGTAGGACATGAAGCGTTTGTTGTTTGTTTTATTCTTATTGGTCTCGGTCATGGCCGGGGCTCAGAGCGATGATGTTACCTTTAGGGTCAGGAAGCGTACAGGTCCGATCACTACGAGCTGGTTTAGCTTTGATACCCTCCGGATCAATCAGCTTTATCAGATAGCTATCAGTGACCCCAGCTCAGGTATCGGCCAGGATTCGATCCTGTGCCTGCGCATGGAATGCGGGCGATATACTGACAATGACGGCGTAGAGTACCTCATGTTTGGCAGCCGCCAGCCTATTAAAGCTTATATTGCGCTGTACTCAAAAAACGTAGAAACCAAACAATGGAGGCAAAACTCTATGCGCCCTGTAGTTTTCACACCTGCGCCTGCCTATCAGGTAGCCGTCAAGTGAAAATCGTTTTCCTTTCCCCTGATATTGATTGGTCTGTTTGCTGCCGCTCAGAAAGCAGACCTCGATATACGTGTCTCCAAACCGAGGACGATCTCTATTCTGCCCGTCCTGCGCGAATTGCATAGCGGGTATAGTTATGAGTTTACCGTCACAGGTCTGGCGCCGGGTATGGTGACCAGAGCAGATGCTACCTTTGGAGAGGTGACTTCACTTCCATCCAAGGATGGAAAGTCGCTGGCACTAAAAGTCACAGTAGTAGGCTCTGGCTCCAGTAGGGGCACCATCCGCATACTGGATGATAAAAACAAAGTACTGGCTACGCAGGACTACAAGATCGTAGCTACTATCAGGTACACTGACTATGTCCCCAATGTGCCCGGCAGCGTAAAACCGTCTCCTGTGATCTTATTTCTGGGCAAGGATACGCTGGCAGATAATGGTACGATCCCGGTGGGCAAACTCCGCTCAGCCAGTATGCTTTCTCTATTTGATGGCAAGATCCCCCCGGCCGCCATACGGCGCAACCTGATGTGCAAGATCACACTCATGCACGATACCTTTGCCATAGTAGCTCACTCTGCGTTGAACTATCTGTCAGATAAAGTAAAGCAGACATTATCTAAGGCTCAGCCGGGTGATCGTATCTATATCACAGCTATGGAGACGCTATGGATAGATGCCGACCGGAGCGATCATATCACACCCTATGGTGACCTGACCTATACCCTGACAGTCAGTGAGTAAGGCATAAACGGCACAGAATTTGGCCTATCAGGCAGTTGGGGAAAAACTGCCTAAGCCATGCGAAAAAATACTCTGCGTTTCTTTGGGATCATTTCATATCTCACTTTTTGTATTCATCTACACGCTGCTACTGATACCCAAGGTGCAAAGGAATCTAACGCGGAATATATCAAAGCACACTTCTCAGAGCAGCTGACTGACCCCGAAGGCAAAAAGCGCCGCAATTTCTCCCAGTTTGGATACGGTCTGTCTTTTTTCACTGTTCCGTTATTCCCCATCACCGACTTTGTAGAACCCAATGACTACGGCGAGCATTCTTTTGGGAAACCTGATATCAAGGAAAAGAACGGCGCACTCTATACCTGTCGTGGCGGCTTCATCGACTTCTCGCATATGCGGGCTGCTGCAGACTGGGCAGTATTCCTGACCTTCAAAATGATCACCGAGCCCAAAGGCTTTGACCTGCCTTACGAAGGAGGCGAATTACGTCTCGATTTAAAAGGGGTCAGTACCCTCCCCTTGGATGATATTGCCGCTATGGCGCAGAAGATCGCCTTTGAGCGGCTGGAGTGGCATGAGATAGCCAGCTGGCACTATCACCAGCCCAACTATACTTTTGACGAGCGCCAGTCGTGTTTTACTCCCGAGGATACTTACTCCAACTGTCTCGGCACGCGCATCGGTCGAAACATTACCCTCCGCATCCTGACAAAGCGCGAAAATCTCACCTACTCAGAGATCGCCTCAGACGAGATACAAAAAATGATCACCTCACTAGAGCCTGTGAAGTCAAAGAAAGAGACAAAGGAGGCCTATGATATAGTAGACCGTGCCAAGCAGATTGATTTGCCGGAGGCAGATCGAAACCGCGATGTCTGGTGGGACAGCAAGGTGATATTCCGTGACGAACGCTACGTATTCAAGCGCTCTATCAATATAGGCCCCAATATCACCCCATGGCTGGTGCCTCATGAGGAGAAGCTGGGATGCCTGGTCAATACTCAACCCCAGGTCTGGCCTGTACCGGCCAAAGCTAAATCAGGGGCAAGCTACTACAGCTATTACACCTTTACCATCCATCCTGATAGCCTTTTATTTTATAGCAAGAATGGAAAGAAGCAATTACATCCTCCTTTCAAGACCTTTATATCAAAGGATATGGCCAGGATCCGGGATTTTGTAGCACGCGAGATGCAGAAAGAACTTACGCCCGGTTTTTCCCGCAGGGACAGGAAAGACCCCGAAAAGCACTACAAGCATCTCAAAAAGGTGATTTTCTAAAAGCGTTAAGCTTTTATCTTCAGTTCTTCTCTGAGGAATTTGGCTGTATGAGATTCCTTGTTTTTAGCTACCTGCTCAGGTGTGCCCTGCGCTACTACTGTACCGCCCTTGGCGCCTCCCTCCAGGCCTATATCTATCAGATAGTCTGCCACCTTGATCACATCCATATTGTGCTCTATCACGAGCACCGTATTACCGCGGTCTATCAGCCGGTTCAGCACATCCAGTAGTATCTTGATATCCTGAAAATGCAAACCGGTGGTCGGCTCATCCAGTATGTAGAATGTCTTGCCTGTATCTTTCTTGCTCAGCTCCGCAGAGAGTTTCACGCGCTGCGCCTCACCACCACTCAGCGTAGTAGATGACTGGCCCAGCCTCAGATAGCCCAGACCTACATCGTGCAGCGTTTTCAGCTTAGGATAGATAGATGGGATGTTTTCAAAAAACTCCAGAGAGTCTTCTACTGTCATATTCAGCACGTCATTGATAGACTTTCCCTTATAGCGCACTTCCAGGGTCTCGCGGTTATAGCGTTTGCCGTTGCATTTCTCACATAGCACCTCTACATCCGGCAGGAAGTTCATCTCTATCACCTTCATACCACCACCCTGGCACTCCTCGCAGCGGCCTCCTTTTACGTTAAAAGAGAATCTACCCGCCGCGTAGCCACGGATCTTGGCCTCCGGCAGCATGGCATACAGCTTTCTGATCTCGTCAAATACTTTGATGTAAGTGACTGGGTTGGAGCGCGGTGTCCGGCCTATCGGCGTCTGGTCTATCTCTATCACCTTGTCTATGTGCTCCAGGCCCTTAATCTCTTTGTAGGCTAGCGGCTTCAGATTGCTGCGATAGAAGTATTTTGATAAGATCGGGTAGAGCGTTTCATTGATCAGGGTACTCTTGCCACTGCCAGATACGCCCGTCACACCGATGAAGGTCCCTAAAGGAAACTTCACAGAAATATTCCTGAGGTTATTGCCCGTAGCGCCTTTCAGCTCCAGATTGTTGCCGTTGCCTTTGCGGCGCTCTGCAGGCACTGGTATAGATATCTTGTCAGCGAGGTATTGGGCTGTCACAGATTTCTGCTTGATAAACTCTTTTGGCGTACCCTGCGCTATGATGCGGCCCCCATGCTCGCCGGCACCCGGACCGATATCGAGTATGTAGTCACTTTCCAGCATGATCTCTTTGTCGTGCTCCACTACCAGCACCGTATTAGGTGCATCGCTCAGCTTGCGCAGTGCTTGTATCAGCTGCCTGTTATCCCGCTGATGTAGGCCTATGCTCGGCTCATCCAGTATGTAGGTGATGCCTGATAGCTGTGATCCGATCTGTGTGGCCAGACGGATACGCTGCGCCTCGCCGCCGCTCAGCGTTTTGGCCGGGCGGTGCAGGGTCAGGTACTCCAGGCCTACGTCGAGTATAAACTGGATACGTGTGCGGATCTCTTTCAATAAATCACGGGCTATGGTCCGCTGCTTATCATTCATCCGGCTCTCCAGGTCTTTAAACCAGTCTGCCAGTACGTCCAGGTCCCAGTTTGCCAGTTCGCCTATGTTGCGATTGTCTATTTTAAACCAGAGTGATTCCTTGCGCAGGCGAGTGCCGTGGCATTCGTGGCAGGCCACCTTGTCCATATAGTCCTCTGCCCATGACCGGATACTCTCAGATGTAGTGTATTTGAAGCAGCGCTTCAGCATACCGGCCAGGCCGCCTTTCTCCAGTGTGTACCAGCGGTCGTCAAAGTCCAGTATCTCTATAGCTTCATCATCTTCCTCCATCTCTTCTTTAGAGCCGTAGAGGATCATATTAAGTGCCTCTTCGGGTATCGAGTGGATGGGGGAGGACAAAGAAAACTTATACTGCTTGGACAACTTGGTCAGCTCCTTGAAAATGAAATTGTCCCGCGCTTCGCCGATAGGCAGGATACCTCCCTTATTGATAGAGACCGTTTCATCAGGTATGATGATCTGCTTGCGTACCTCATAGGTCACACCCAGTCCATTGCATACCGGGCAGGCACCGTATGGCGAGTTGAATGAAAACGTATTAGGCGATGGCTCCTCGTAGGATATACCCGACTCCGTGCACATCAGGTGCTTTGAGAAGGTAGACAGGGCATTACTGTCCGCATCCAGTAGTTGAATAAGGCCCTTGCCCTGTTTCATAGCTAGCTGTACCGACTGGCGGATACGGTCCTTACTGTCCGCCTCCATGGCCAGGCGGTCTATGATCAGTTCTATATCATGTATCTTAAACCTGTCGAGCTGCATTTTGGGCTTGACCTCTACTATCTCACCGTCCACACGTACTTTCAGGTAGCCTTGTTTGCGGATATTCTCAAAAAGCTCACGATAATGGCCCTTGCGCCCCCTTACAACAGGTGCCAGAATGGTCATTTTGCGGCCCTTGTGCTGGGTCAGCAGGTTATCTATGATCTGCTCTTCGGTAAATTTGACCATCTTCTTGCCTGTCACATACGAGTAGGCCTCAGATGTACGGGCATACAGCAGACGGATAAAGTCATAAATCTCCGTCACTGTACCTACGGTAGACCGGGGATTGCGGTTGGTAGACTTTTGCTCTATAGAGATCACAGGGCTGAGGCCGGTGATCTTGTCTACATCGGGGCGCTCCAGACCGCCTATAAACTGGCGTGCATAAGCAGAGAAGCTCTCCAGGTACCGGCGCTGGCCCTCGGCATATATCGTGTCAAAAGCGAGGGAAGACTTGCCACTACCGCTCAGGCCGGTGATCACCACCAGCTGGTTTCGCGGTATCACCGCATCTATATTCTTGAGATTGTGCACCCGGCTGCCATAGACCTCTATTGCATCCGGCTCAGCACCTGCTATGACCGTGTCAGTGACCTCGTTTTTCTTAGCTTTTATCTCTTTGCGGGATTTTGTATCAGAACTTGCCATTTGAAGTCTGCGAAGGTACGACTAAACCCCCGAAACAGCAATGATTTTTAGCAAACATTAAGCCTGCCAGGCGGCCTTTTCTAGCGCTTAAATTATGCGTTGGATGGCGTTGATCACGAATAAACTTTACCCTATACACCTGTTAAAAACGACCCGACACATTGTCATTTTTTATCGGTAAATGACCTTTTTTCGGTCATCGGAGTGCCATTTTCAGGCGGTTATGTCATTTTTGTGTAAAGACTACCCCTACCCCTTGTTTACCCCATTTAACACTTATTATATTTGTTCAGGGAGAATGTTATATTTGTCCGCTTTTGTTTAACCAGAATATTTTAGGAGCATGAAGAAACTTTTAACTCTTGCCGCTTTTTGGATAGCGATAATGACCGTCTCTGCACAGAGCACGGGTGAGATCAAGGGTAAGATTTTGGATGAGAATGGGGAGGGCCTGATCGGTGCTACAGCTCAGATCGTAGATGTGAATGGTAAGACTACCGGACAAGGTGGTGCAGCCGATCTGGATGGCAACTATACCATCGGCCCCCTGACTGCAGGTACATATAATGTGAAGGTTACTTTCATAGGATACGAGACCCAGCTTATAACCGGTGTCACGGTTTACTCTGACAAGCCTACACGTGTCAATTTCCCGATGAAGGTGCAGGCGATCAACGCAACGAAGGGCGACGTAGTGATAGAGGTAAAGAAATACGAAAGGCCGCTGGTAGACCCTACCGATACCAAGATCGAGAATAACATCGGCGCCAAGGATATCAAGAATACAGGTGGTCTAAACGTAGCCAATATCGCATCAAGTGCGGTAGGTGTGACCCAAACCGATGCCGGCAGCAAGTCGCTGATAATCAATGGCGGTCGTCCAGATGAAGTGCAATATATAGTGAACGGCCACCGTGTGATAGGCAATGTAAACCTGCCTACCAATGGTATCCGTGAGATCAGCGTACTCACAGCGGGTATCTCCGCTAAGTACGGCGATGCTACCTCCGGTATCATCAGTGTGACGCTGAATGATGCACAGCAAGGTCTGACTGGGAGCGTAGAAGGTAAAACCACTAAGGGGCTGGATGCATTCGGTACTACCCGTGCCGCTGCCAATGTCAGCATGCCGCTCCTCAAGCTGAAGGATAAAACCAGCACTGCCGGCGATAAGAGGACTGTACTCGGTCTCTCTCTCTCTTTCCAGTATCAGCATGATGATGACCGCACTCCATCGGCTATAGGTATCTGGCAGGTAAAGAAGAGTGCACTGGATAATATCAAGAATGGCCCACTGGTAGTCAATCCAAACGGAGGCTTCTATAATAAGGCAGAGTTCCTGAACTTCCAGGATATGTACAAGACCAGCATGAAGCCTAATAATAATGAGAACGAATACACTGGTGGCGGTGAGCTGGGTATCTATCCTACTAAGAATATCTCGATCGCATTTGGTGGCAACTATGATTATGACAAGTATCACAGCTACATACAGGAGTACTCCCTCCTCAATGCCGAGCATAATCCGCTGTATACCAATACTAACTACTACATGTATGGTAGGCTGACGCAGCGCTTTGGCCCTAAGCCTACTAAGCCAGGTGCTGAGCAGGCTCCGGTGAAGAAGACCGGACTGGCTGTAGAAAACGGCTACTATACGATCCAGTTTGACTATGAGAAATATAAGACAGGATATGCTGACCAGTCTCATGGTGCTAACCTGTTTGACTATGGCTATATAGGCAAATTCCAGACAGAAGGAGCTTACGAATTTGGCGTAGGCAATAAGACTGTGAACAATAAGGGACAGACCTATAACCTCAATGGTTTCGTACAAAATCTGACAGAAACGGATACACTCGTACGTTTTACACCGGGTACTATCAATCCGCTGGGTGCTACGTTTACACGCCAGTACTATGAGCTCCTCGGAGCTACTCAAAATCCGGATGGAAGTTATGTAGCGCCTTCTTCGTCCAGGGCTGGCTATGCTGATAACGTAAACAATATCCAGGCTAACAATGGTCTGATAAACGGTACCCGCTCAAACCCTATCTATGATCTGTGGTACAACGTAGGCCGTCAGTACAATGGATACGGTATAGATAAGAACAACGAATCATACAGGGGCAAGGTAGAAGGTGCCTTTGATATCGTAAAGCTGGGCGGCGACAAGACAAATACCCACAAAATAGAAATGGGTATCGAGTTTGAGCAGCGTGTGCAGAGGAGCTACCTGATCAACCCACTGAATCTCTGGGATGCAGCGAAATCTCTCGTGAATACGCACATCGCGCTGGATACTGCACATCCGATCTTCCGTATCAATGGTGTTGATTACGATTCTGCACATGTGAATCTGGCCAACTTTACAGCTACAGATACGATCAAGTATAATTCTTTCGCAAATCTGTCACAGCAGGAAACATTTGACCGCAACCTGAGAGGTGCGCTCGGCTACGATCCTAATGGTACAGACCTGATAGATATCTATGCCGTAGATCCACACAAACTGAACCTCGGCCTCTTCAAAGCTGATGACCTTCTGAAGTACACCGGTGGTGGATCATCCAGTATCCTCAGCTACTATGGCTATGATTACAAAGGCAATGTGCTCACTACACAGCCTACTCTGAATGACTTCTTCAAGGCTAAAGATGCTAATGGCAACTATACCAGAAATATGGGAGCCTTCATGCCGCAATATGCAGCTGGCTACATCCAGGACAAGTTCTTCTATAAAGATCTCGGCTTTGTGATCGGTCTCCGCGTAGATCGCTACGATGCCAATCAGTATGTGCTGAAAGATCCATACTCTCTCTATGCTACCAAGAAGGCCGGCGATGCTGATATAAAGTCTAAGTTTAACGTGCCTGGCAATATACCTTCTGATGCCGTAGTATATATTGACAACAACGGTCCTAACGCCAAGGTGACCGGCTACAGGGAGGGTGACAACTGGTATGATCAATACGGTCGTGTCACTACCGGCAAGTTTGTGTCTCTTCAGAGCTCAAACGGCCTCCTGCCATACCTCAATATCCCGGGTGTGGATACAATGAAACCATCTTCGGCCAAGTCATACATCAAGAGTGCAAACTATGACCCTAATGGATCATTCACTAAATATCAGGCACAGTACATCTTCATGCCACGTCTCCAGCTGGCATTCAATATCACAGACAAGGCTCAGTTCTTTGCGCACTATGACATTCTCTCTCAAAGGCCGCAGGATAGGAATCAGCTAAATCTGGCGGAGTATTACTACTTTACAGAATATTCTGCAGCTAAGAATAACCCTAATCTGAAACCGATCAGGAAGACAGATTACGAGTTTGGTTTCAAGCAGGCAGTATCGACGTTTGCAGCCGTTACTGTATCGGCCTTTTACCAGGAGACAAGAAATCTGATACAGCTGCGCAAAATGCAGTATGCATTCCCGTCAGACTATCTGACATACGATAATATCGACTTCCGCTCTGCCAAGGGTTTCCGCCTCTTGATAGACTTCAGGAGGTTCCACAACTTCCAGTTCAATGCTAACTATACACTCCAGTTTGTAGAAGGTACAGGCTCTGATGATCAGTCTCAGCTCTATCTGATCAGCAATAACCAGCCTAACTTCCGTAGCGTATATCCGATCAACTCTGATGCCCGCCATCAGTTCAAATTTGTGATCGACTATCGTTTTGGCGAAGGAGCTGCATATGATGGTCCACGCATCAATGGCTATAAGATCCTGGAGAACTTTGGTATCAACCTCGCTATGAACCTCCGCTCAGGTACTCCGGTACGTCAGACAGCTACTGTGACAGACGAGGCCTCTATCACAGGCTCCGGTGGTCGTCAGCGTACTATTTCATTGGCTAGCCGTCTGCCATGGTATACCCGTCTGGACCTGAGGGTGAATAAAGATTTCAACTTCAAGGTAGGCAAGAAATCTGATTCAAAAGATCAGAGGGAGATCGGCCTTTCTATCTATGTATACATCCAGAACCTGCTGAATACAGAGAATATACTCGCGGTATATCCATATACGCTCAATGCTAATGATGATGGCTTCCTCACTGCCAATGGTAGCGCGGTCGTGATAGCGTCTAAGACAAATCCACAGTCATACAAGGATCTGTACAGGGCCAAGGTGAATAACCCCGACAACTATAGCCTCCCTAGGAGAATATACCTCGGTGCCAATATCAACTTCTAATAACTAAGAACACGCAATAAAATATAATGATCATGAAATCCCGTATATTATCTGCCTGCCTCCTGGCTGCCCTCTCGCTGGCCGGCACGCATAGTTTCGCCAGGGCGCTGGTAAACGGTCCGTCTCATGTAGCTCCTGCTACATCATTCAAAACGGAAGCGAATGATTGCAACCTGCCTACTTCGCAGTTTAGCATGGATATCAATAACGTCAGGGCTACACTCCTCACAGCGGGTGATATGTGGTTTGACGTGCCTGTGTCGTCTGCAGCATATGAGGTGCCTAAGGGTGCCCGTGGTGCGGCGAATGCACAGGCCATCTACGCCGGTGCTATCTGGGTGTCTGGTCTCGATCAGGGTAATAACCTGAAGATCGCAGCGCTCACCTATCGTCAGAATGGCGGCTCTGACTACTACTCCGGCCCACTGGATAATGGTGGATCGACCTCCCTCGCTTCCTGCAACCTGTGGGATCAGCACTTCCCGGTATGGGCGTCTCAGATCAAGCCTCTTATTACCGCCTATAAAACAGCTCTCGTCGCAGCTGGCAATAATCCTGCAAATGTGAATCTGCCTATCAGCAGTGTGAGTGATAGCGTGAAGTACTGGCCTGCCAAGGGCAACCCATATCTCGCCGCAAAGGGATATGATGTATCTGGTATTCTCGCACCCTTCTATGATGCGGATGGCGATGGCAGCTATGATCCTGCACATGGTGACTATCCGACTATCAAGCAAGGTGGTATCATAGCAGCACCCCTGTTTCCTCAAATAGGCTGTAACGTAGATACTCTGAGCTATGCTAAGAATACTGCATACGCAGATGAAATGGTTTTCTGGGTGACCAACGATAAAGGTAACGTACATAACGGTACCAGTGGTGGGGTGCCTATCGGTATACAGATCAATAACCTTGCCTTTGGTTTCCAGAGCTCGGATGAGATCAATAGCATGACCTTTTATACTTATAACATCCTGAATAAGTCTGGTGCCGTGCTCAATAAGACCTATATGTCTCAGTACGTAGACCCCGATCTGGGCTGTCCGTACAATGACCGTGTAGGTTGCGATGTATCACGTAGCCTTGGCATCATCTACAATGGTCAACCTCAGAATACTCCTTTCGATCTTGGGTATAACTATGTGTGTGACAAGACCGGAAGTGCTGCATGTAGCAATGGTACGATCGGCTACGGTTGTGATTTGCCTATGCTCGGTATTGACTTCTTTGAGGGGCCAGTAGATACTACGCTGTATGTCAATCCGGCTAATCCGACCGGTCCTAAGATTCACAGGCAGCTTGGTCTTACAGCTTTTGAAAGCTATACTAACTCAAACAGTCCGACAGGTGACCCTGGTACTGCCGTTCAGTTTCGCAACTATCAGACAGGCAAGTGGAAGGATGGTACACCTGTGACCATGTATGGTAACGGGTATCAAAACTCTACTACGCAGACCAACTTCATGTATCCGGGTGATCCTAGCATCTCTACACAATGGTCTGAGTGCAATCCACAGGTAGGCGCGGCGATATGGGCCAATGACCGCCGCTTTGTACAGACCTCTGGTCCGTTCACTTTCCTCCCATGTGCCTCTCAGACTATCACCGTCGGTGTGGTATTTGTCCAGCCTACAGGTGGCGTAGGGTCTAACTGCCCTAGCTGGTCTTTTATCAGCACAGCTGATGATAAGGCGCAGGCACTATTCGATGCCGGCTTTAAGCAGCTGGAAGGTCCGTCAGCTCCGCTCCTCTCTATTCGTGAGCTGGATCGCAAGGTTATCATTAATGTGGTAGACGACGCTCAGGGCAATAACATCGGAGAGTCCTATGCTCAGGTAGATCCACTGCGTGTACGCAAGGGCTTTATCTCTGGTGTACATAAGGATTCTCTTTACAAATATCAAGGCTATATCGTATACCAGCTGGTAGACGCCAGCGTATCATCCAATGACCTGACCAATCCGGCCAAGGCGATACCTGTAGCTATTTATGATATCAATGATGGAATCAAGCAACTCACAAACTGGACTCAATCACTGGACCCTGCGTCAGGTGTGACGCTTTGGACTCCTGATAATAATACAATACCGGGTGTTGGAACCGCTTTGCCTAACCTCGGTATAGCGCACTCGTTTGTCGATTCGCTAGACGTATTCGGAGGTGGCCAGATGGTCAATCACCAGACTTATTATTTTGGAGTGATGGCATTTGCCAGCAATAACTTTGCGGTATTCAATCCTTCTACTGGTGTAGGCCAGTTTCAGCCATTCCTCATTGGCAAGAACTTCAACAAGTACACTGCTATACCTGCAGATCCGTCCTCTGAGTACGGCGGGACTTTACTGAATAGCAAGTGGGGTAGCTCAGCTCTCGTACAGCGTCTGGAAGGCCAGGGAAATGGCGGCAACTATATAGATCTCACGCCTGCTACTATAGACAAGATCATGAACAGCCCGGCATTCTATGCTGACACACTCGACTATACTGTAGGTTACGACCCTATCGGGCTCAAGATCACTGATCCGCTGCTGCTCAAATCAGCAGATTTCGAACTCAAAATCCATGATACAATTCCATATAATGGTGTAAACGTATCTTCACTGGCATGGTGGGAGCTCAAGGACCTGACCAACAATGTGACGATTCATTCCACCCGTACGCTTGATCGCCCATATGAGCAGATCGTGGCTGATTCGGCTGGCAATGAGTATGGATTTTCGATTACTCTGGGCACACCGTTCCCGATCTATATCAATTATCTCGATAGCCTTCCTGTATATGGTGCCATCTCGGGTAGCATTAGCTTCCAGGATTCTACTAAGCCTTGGCTGTCGTTTATCAAGGATACGAGTGTCACAAACGATGTAAAGAACTGGATCCGCTCTGGACAAAATTACCTAACCTGTACAGTACCTTCTGGTACACCGGCTGATGCCATTTGTAATGTGTTTAGCGATGCTTACTACTATTCCGGAGCTACAGATTTCCATTTTTCAGATCCGGACAATGCATTTGGTAAAATAGCAGGAGGCACATGGGCTCCATATTGCCTCACCGCAAACTGGAGTGCTTCAGATCGCCCTACGGTGACCACAGGAGGCAGGCCGAGCACAGTAGGCGGTCCAGCTTTCAAGTGGAATCGTTACGATGACCGTGCATATCCTCCGAGAAACAACCTGGATAAGCTACAGAGCGTAGATATCATCATCACTTCAGATACCAGCAAGTGGACCCGTTGTGCTGTATTTGAAACTGGCGAAAATCCTCAGGGAGCTAATTTGGATCCTAACAGTACTAACAAGGCACCTCGAAAGGGTATGCTTCGCGGTCACTACTCAGTCCATAAGGATGGAACCGAGGACCAGGGTACTATGGGTATGTCTTACTTCCCGGGCTACGCTGTCAATGTGGAAACAGGACAAAGGCTGGAGATGGCCTTTGGCGAGGCATCTGATGAGCGTGACCAGAATGGTACAGACATGTATTGGAATCCTAGTTCACAGGTATTAGGAGTCCTGAATAATGGTAATCCGACTGTGCCTTATGCTCCATTTTTTGGTGGTCGTCACTATATCTACGTTATGGATTATGCCTATCAGCCGGACTCTATACAGCCTGGAGACCGTATCTGGGGTACACTGGGAGATCCTGCCTACTATCAGGCCATGGTCAATAATCCATATAATCAGATCTACCCTGCACAGGTCGTGCAGCTCTATGATCATATCATGTGGACTGCTATGCCATATCTTACTCCAGGCTACAGTATGAAGTCAATGGCAGACGGCCTGATACCAGACAATAATACAGTGACAATAAAACTGCGCGTCCAAAAGCCTTATGCTAAGTTTAATACTAATGCTACCGCTACAGGCGGCGATGCGCTGCCAAGGTATAAATTTAGCACTACGGGTCAGGGCGTAGTAGAAAACAATGACTCTGTAGCTAAATCTGCTCTGGATAAGATACGTATCGTGCCAAATCCTTACTATGCTTATTCATCATACGAGATATCTGCAAATGACTCTCGTGTCAAGATCACAAACCTGCCTAATGAGTGCACTATCAAGATCTATACGCTGGATGGCCAGCTGGTGCGCACACTTAGCAGGTCCATATCGGGCAATGATCCGGCTACAGGCAAGCGCATAGAGATATCAGACGGATTTAATCTGAATGACAATACTGGTAGCGTCAATATTGACAATACCCTGGACTGGGACCTGAAGAATAACAAGAATATCTCAGTGGCCAGTGGCATCTACCTCTTTGATATCAATGCACCTGGTGTAGGTCATAAGATATTGAAATGGTTTGGCGCAATGCGTCCTACCGATATCTCTAACTTCTAATAATCAGCGGACAGAACAAAAGATAGTTTATGAAGAAACTTTTAGTAGTAGGTATAATAGCAGGCTTGGGATGGCAAAATGTATATGCCGGCAATCCTGATCGTAAAGGTGAGTCTGGTGCACCCGAGCTAAACATGAATGGCTATGCGCGTTCCGCTGGTGTCTGGAATCTCAACGTGGCGGGCATACAGGGCCTGGAGGCTGAAAAGCTCAATCCAGCTGGTCTGGGTCTCACACGTGGTACGGAGATCATAGCATCTTACACCTCTTGGCTCACTGGCGCAGGTGTCAATATAGTACAGGGTGGATTTGCCACCAGGGTCAAAAGCAATGCGATAGCAATCTCTATCAACTCGCTCAACTTTGGTACAATAGACAGGACCACCACCTCTTTGCCGGAAGGCGGGGCAGGTACTTTCAAGCCGACCTATCTCAATATCGGAGCATCATACGCGAAGAATTTCTCACTCGGAGCTACGCCAAAGATGGGAGACAATCTCATCACCGGCGGTATCACCCTCAGGCTCATATCTGAGATCGTGGGCAACGTGACAGCTACTGGTTTTGGGTTTGACGCAGGGCTTCAGTACACCACAGGCAAAAAAGAGAACCTACACTTTGGTGTAGCACTGCGCAACGTAGGTACGCCTATGAAGTTTGGCGGCGACGCTCTCAGTGCTGATGCTGCTCTGTCTACTAACTACAGCACCTCTGTCAGCAAGAAGACAAACAAGTTTGAACTGCCTACTCAGCTGAATATGGGTATGTCCTATGATCTTTGGCTGGGTCCTAAGATCGAGCTCGATGGTGCTCAGTCTGGCAAATTTACTCAGCGCTATCGCTTGACTTTCATGGGGCAGTATTCTGCTAACGCATTCGGCCTTGACAACTATGGCCTCGGCGCGGAATTTTCCCTGCAGGAGATCTTCATGGTACGCGCCGCTTATCGCTTTGAGAATGGTATCTTTAAAGAGGCTAAAACAGCTACAGCCTACAATGGTTTCGCTTGTGGTATGTCTGTCAATGTACCATTTAAGAAAGGTAAGTCTACGCCAGCTCTCGCCATTGACTACGGCTTCCGTATGACGTCTCCTACCAATAACTTCCAGCATACGCACTCAGTAGGTCTCAGGGTATCCCTCGGCTCAGGTGCGACTGCCAAGGATAAGATAGTGTCAGCTCCGGAGACTCCGGCTGCCGCTGCTGCTTACGATCAGGGTGCCAGCACCAAGAAGAAAGGTAAGAAGAGCAAGGTGACAGTGGAGGAAGTAGAGGAGAAGGATAATGCAATAGACTCACTGATCAAGGTAAATCAGGCGCTGAAGCTCAAGGCTGAAACACCGATAGTCAAGATCGATACAGTCATAAAGACGCAAGTACAGATCGTGAAGGATACTATACTGATAGCGGCCGTACTGGAGAAAACAGAATATACCGGCGGAAGCGTCGATACAGTATCTCGTGGTGGCAAATCAGTGCTTCAGTTTAATGACTATGAGGCGCTGCAATATGAGACCGGCTCGTCAAAGATCCAGGCAAAATCATATGGCTATCTCAATTACCTTATCAATATCATGAAGAAGAATCCTTCATACAGGGTATCTTTTGAAGGTCATACTGACAATGTAGGTGAAGAAGCTGCCAACCAGAAACTTTCTCAGGATCGTGTAGATGCAGTCAAGGCTTATTTTGCGTCTAAGGGTATCAATGAGAGCAGGATCTCTACCAAGGCATATGGCTCTGCTAAGCCTAAGTATCAGAATACTAATGCTGCTGGCCGCGCCAAAAACCGCCGTGTAGAGATCTACATGGAGATGTAAGAAGAGATTTGTCAAAACAATAAAGTCTACTAATTTTACAATGAAAGACGTCCTACGGGGCGTCTTTCCGTTTTAAAGAAAAAGAAGAAGAGGATGGCTGATATACAATATGTGACCAAAGATGGCTACGAGGCTCTGGTCAGCGAACTGAAATACCTGAAGTCTGTCAAAAGGCCGGAAATATCTAAGGCTATAGCTGAGGCACGCGAGAAAGGCGACCTGAGCGAAAACGCTGAATACCATGCTGCCCGTGAAGAGCTGGCGCTGCTCGAGGCCAAAATATCTGAGATGGAAGGCAAAGTAGGTAGTGCCCGTGTGATGGATGAGAGCAAGGTAGATATCTCTAAGGTGGGTATCCTCACCAAAGTAGATGTCATGAATAATAAGATGGGCAAGAAGCAGACCTTTACCATAGTGAGTGAAGCTGAGGCTAATCTCAAGGAGGGCAAAATATCTATCACCTCACCTATAGGCAAAGCTCTGGTCGGCAAAAAAATAGGAGAGAAGGCAGTGGCGCAGACACCTGCTGGTGCCATGGAGTTTGAGGTGCTGGCCATCGGCCTTTGATAAATCACATTCTATGGCAAGCATATTCACACGCATCATCAGAGGAGAAATACCTTGCTACAAGATAGCCGAGGATGAAAACTATTTTGCGTTTCTGGATATCAGCCCGCTGTCCAAGGGGCATACACTTGTAGTGCCAAAGAAGGAGGTAGACTATATCTTTGATCTCGATGAGCAGACATATGCTGGCCTCATGTTATTTGCACAAAAAGTAGCGCTGGCTATCGGTCAGGCCGTCCCGTGCCTGAGGGTGGGTATAGCTGTCATAGGCCTGGAGGTGCCGCACGCGCATGTGCACCTCATACCACTGCACTCCGGTAGTATCAATTTCTCAGATCCTAAGCTTAAGCTGGAAAAGGAAGAATTTGAACGTATCGCCGCGCCCATCCGCGAGCGCCTCTGATATCAGAACTTCGGGCAAGCTACCTTGGTCGGATTTTTCCGGTGTGGGAAGCTCCCCACATGCACCAGAGATATCTCTAGTCCTCCATTCAGTTTGCCCGGTACTGCTAGTTTTGACGTGATCACATCATAGTTTATGAGTAGTCGTGTTTGCTTATACTGGTATCCTATGATAGGGGATGCCGCATCCTTCACACGATAGTAGGCACCTATGTATAGAGTAGAGCTGCTGATATGGTGCTTGTACCTGTCGTGGGGTTTATACCCTACCATTCCCCCTGCTACTATTTCGTATGCCTTAGACTGGTAGGTCATATAGGCATTGCCGGTGACACTGAGCGTGCGACTGATCTCGTACTCCGCCATCAGTGTCGCGATATACCGAAAGGAAAGCCTGCTCGGATCGCCGTAGAAATCATCTTTAGCCCTATTGAGATGCAGCATCGAGAAGGTCGTACCTAACAGCAGCTTGTCACTCACCTTTGCATTGAAGTTCAGCCCGGCGCCCAGGTCTACCTGAGATATCCTAGTAGAGTTAGGATTTTCATAGTTAGGTACGCTCCGGTCAAAGCCCTGATCATCGACCCATTGATTATTGAAATAGAATTTGTCAAAGTCTACTGACTTACTGATATAGTTGGCTACAAATCCTGCACTCAGCACATAGCGGTTTTCCCGGTCAAAGGCCTGGTGCCAGGCTATACTGCCCCCAAACCTCATATAGCGTAGGCGACCATCACCGGCGTCGTCATTCAGAAAGTTGGCACCTATACCCATCCAGCCGTGACGTACCTTGTTTTCCAAAAGAGAAAAGTCGGCATAGGCAGCCTGAGTATGATAGTTGAAGGTTTGCTGCCCCGTAGCCCATGGCCACTGGTATTTGTAGTTTACTCCTAGCCGGTAGTTGCCCTGAAAGTATCCCGTGGAGGCAGGAGAGAGAATAAGCGGATTAGTAAAAAACTGAGTAAAGTGGACGTCCTGTCCCATGCCAGCCGAGCTCACAGCCATCCATACTGCCAAAGCAAGTACTCTGACCATACGTGATGATGCCGGAAAAAATGATAGGCGTAGCATGACTAAATAGGGACAATAAATTTAAGCAATCAGGACTGCATTTGTGTTTATCAAATCGATTTTCGCTTTTTTGACTCGGTTGTGACAGAATATGCTAGATCGGAAGCCACTCTTTGCACTGCGCAGCCGTCTTTATGGTACGGAACGGTCAAAACCTTGAACAAGTCTTTAAAACGTACTATTTTGTAGTATAATTTCTCCTGTAGATGAGGCGTCTGGTACACCTTTTCTTTGTTCTCGTTTTTGTGCTGCTATGGTCAGGTGCCACATCGGCCGGGGGGCTGTGCACATCCTGCACCAATATCATTTTCAAGGAAAATAAGGGCCAGTGGCATCACAACGTCCTTTTCAAGGCAGAGATGCCCAACTCAAACGTCTTTTTTGAAAAGAATTGTATTACCTATTCCCTGCTCGATAGCGGCGATATGCGCAGGCTGCGTCATGACCTGCACCGCGAGGTGCACTACAAAGCAGAGCTCGATCCCGTCATACACGGGCACGCATTCCGTGAGGTGTTTGTCAATGCTAATCCCGACGCTCGCCATATACCCGCAGCGAAACAGCCTGACTACTACAACTATTTCTTAGGCAAGGACCGCAAGCGCTGGGCCAGCCATGTAGCTGCCTACCGGGACCTGACCTACACCGATGTATATCAGGGCATAGACCTGCATGCCTACACAGCGGGTAGCAATATCAAGTATGACTGGATAGTGCGCAAGGGCCAGGCAAAAACTGTGGCCATTCAGCTCAGGTACGAAGGGGCAGATGCGGTCAGCATAGCAGATGGCAGGCTCGTGATCCACACCTCTGTAGGATCTGTAGTCGAGTCCGCTCCATACGCCTATCAGTATATCAATGGCAAACAGGTAACCGTAAAATGCGGATACAAATATGACAAGGGAGTAGTATCCTTTGTCCTGCCCGATGGATGGGATCCAGGCTATGATCTTGTCATAGATCCTACACTGGTTTTCTCATCATACTCCGGGTCCACGTCGGATAACTTTGGCTATACCGCTACCTATGATAGCAAGGGTGATGCCTACGCAGCAGGCAGTGTCTTTGGTACGGGCTATCCGGTCACGGTCGGTGCCTTCCAGGTCACCTGGGCGGGGGGCTATATCATGCCGCCTAATATCAATTTTGGGGAGGACCAGTTTGGTGTAGATATCGGCATTATCAAATATAACCCCTCAGGGACTGCCCGCCTCTACAGTACCTATCTGGGCGGCGAGGGAGATGAGCTGCCACACAGCATGGTGGTCAATAGCAATGACGAGCTTTTTGTATTTGGCACTACAGGTTCCCGCCGCTTTCCTGTCACAGCTGCTGCCTATGACACTTCATTCAATGGAGGCATTGACCCGGGTATCTTCTTCGGCCTGGCAGTAGACTACAATATCGGCTCTGATATATTTATCACACACTTCACTCAGGATGGATCGGCACTCGTGGGTTCTACCTTCCTGGGAGGTACGGGAAATGATGGGCTCAACTACCCCGAATACCAGTTTCTAAACTATCAGTATGCCGATGAGGTGCGTGGCGTGATAGACATTGACAAAAATGACAACGTCTACATAGCCTCCTGCACCCGTTCTGCAGACTATCCTGTCACTGCAGGTGCCTACCAGACTACTATCGGAGGGATGATGGATGGCGTACTCTCCAAGCTGGATAATAACCTCAGCCACCTGATCTGGAGTACCTACCTGGGCGGCAGTGATCGCGACGCCATTTATTCGCTGGCGCTGGATAATAGCAACAACGTGTTTGTCTGCGGCGGCACTACGTCAAATGACTTCCCCAGTACAGCTGGCAGCTACCAGCCACTGAGCAATGGTGGCCGCGCAGAAGGCTTCATTACACTCATCAATCAGAACGGCAATAGCCTGATACGCTCCACACTCTACGGTACGCCGGACTATGATCAGCTATTCTTTGTACAGACAGACCGGCGAAATAATGTCTATGTGCTGGGGCAAACGTTTGATACCACCACAGCTTTCACCAAAAATGCGCTGTATAACATTCCCAAGAGCGGCCAGTATATCACTAAGTTTAACTACACACTGGATACAGTGGTGTGGTCTACCCGCTTTGGCAATGGCCGCGGTATACCGGATCTGTCTCCTACCGCTTTTCTGGTAGATCGCTGCAATAGTATATACATGTCCGGCTGGGGGTCGGATTTCCTGGCCATGTTTGGAGATGGGGTCAGCCTGAGTACAAACGGACTGTATGTGACACCAGACGCCTATCAGCCGCATACAGACGGCAATGACTTCTACGTGATGGTCATGAAGGATGACGCCTCGGCTATCACATATGCCACCTATTTCGGCTCTTCCATCTCTGAGGATCACGTAGATGGTGGTACCAGCCGCTTTGACAAGAAAGGTGTCATATATGAATCCGTATGCGCAGGCTGCGGTGGCAATGATTCCTTCCCCACCTATCCCGCCAATGTGGTCTCGCATCACAACGGGTCGCATAATTGTAACAATGCTATCTTCAAAATGGATCTGGACCTGCCGCTGGTCATAGCAGATTTTCAGTCCCCGCCTCACGCCTGCGATACCTTCCATTACAACTTTGTCAATCAGAGCAAGATATTTGACACCGCCACTACTACATTCAAATGGATCTTTGATGATGGTACTACATCGGCTCAGGTCAATCCGTCTCATGTATACAATACTCCCGGCATATACAATATCACCCTCATAGTGACAGACGGTAGCAGCTGCAACGGTGCTGACACAGTGACCAAACAGATCATCATCTCACGCAATGACTCTACCGTCACCCTGGCGGGCGTCAGTGACTGTCCGGGCACCGCGATACAGATAGGTATTCCGGTCAGTACAGATACTTCTATACATTACACATGGACACCATCAGCCGGGCTCAGTGACTCTACTATATCAAACCCCTACCTCACACCCACGCAGGATACAGTATACCATATGATGGAGACGCGTATCAACTGCAGGACCTATTTCTCACAGCAGGTGCGGATCCTTCATGATTCCATTACCGCGCAGGGGTCTAACGTCCTGTGTCCGCACGACACTCTCCGCCTCACGGTGTCAGATACCGCAGGCCAGACGATGCTGTATAACTGGTCTCCACCCTCTGGCATCCTGTCAGGTGGCAATACGGATCACCCCCTGGTCAATCCATCGGCTACCACCACCTATTACGTCACAGGTGTGAATGCCGTCACCGGCTGCATGTATCAGGATAGCATCACAGTCAATGTAATATCATCCCTGCAGCACCTGACAGCCTCCGCTACTCCAGACTCTATCGGCTATGGAGATACGTCCCGCCTGCACCTGACCTATACGGACGCGGCGTCTATCACCTGGGACCCGGATAGCACACTGTCTTCACTGACCATAGACAGCCCTTTGGCCTACCCTCGGGAGACTAATACCTACTGGGTCACTGTGGCCGATCAGAATGGCTGCAAAGTGCGCGACTCCGTCATCGTAAAGGTATACCGCACTCCGTGCGCATCCTCGCACATCTTTGTGCCCAACGCCTTCAGCCCAAATGGGGATGGCAAGAATGACAAGCTATTTGTGCGTGGTAATAAGATCGATGACCTATACTTCACCGTATATGACCGCTGGGGACAGAAAATGTTTGAGACACGGGATATCAATACGGGATGGGATGGCACCTATCATGGCACCAGGCAGGATCCCGCAGTATTCGGCTGGTACGCAGAGGGTACCTGTGAGAGTGGTGAGAAATATTTCAGAAAGGGCAACGTGACATTATTGAGGTAATGCTACTTATATCTACTATAGGAGATCAAACTGCAGGTAGCACAAGGCGCCTGATCAGGTTTACCTTGCCCATAGTCTATTGCCTGGTAGCTATGGTCTGCTCAGCGCAGGATATCCATTTCACACAGTTCAACTTTTCTCCGCTCAATCAGAATCCCGCCAACACCAATTTATTTGACGGAGATGTCCGCTTTGTGGGCAATTATAAAAACCAATGGCAGTCCGTGCCGGTAGCCTACAACACTGCTTCCGCTTCCGCTGATATGAATTTTGTAACGCTCAAAAATCACGATAAGATAGGTGGCGGGGTCTTGTTTTATTATGACCGTGCGGGCGATTCCCGTTTTACCTCTATACACGCTGCATACTCTATGTCATATCAGCTCAACTGGGGCAGCCACGATCTGCATACCATCTCGCTGGGCTACCAGATCGGATTTGTCAATCGTTCCTTTGATTATACCAATCTCTTTTTTGACAATCAGTTTAATGGCGATGCCTTCAATCCTAATATACCGGCAAGTGAAGTCTACACCCGCACGCGTTTTCTGTTTCTCGATATGTCTTTGGGCCTGGCCTACAAATGGAATAAGGGCTTGCGCAACAACTTTACCATCGGTGCATCTGTGGCGCATCTCAATATGCCCAGCCAGTCTTTTTATGGCGACCATTCCGTGACGCTGGCGCCGATGTACAACTTCCATTTCCGTGGACAATTTAAAATAGCTGGCCGGCTGGATCTCGTACCTGAGTTCCTCTTTCAGCGCCAGCAGACGCGTCAGGAGTTTGTGCCTGGCATACACCTCAAGACATATCTATCTACGCTCCCGTCCTCTCGTATAGCGCTCAATACCGGAGTGTACTATAGGATAGGAGATGCACCAGCCGTCATGGCTGGCATGGACTACAATAACCTGCAGGTAAACTGCAGCTACGATATAAATCATTCTAATTTCACTCCGGCTAGCCGCTACAATGGTGGTTTTGAGCTGTCTGTGATCTATATCCTTTCCAAAATCAAAAAACTGAAGTCTAACGTTGCTGCCTGCCCTATATTTTGAGTCGAGGCGTCTCGTGATGCGCCTGGTAGGAGCGGCATCGTTTGCTATGCTTTTGCTATGGGCTCAGCCGGTGTGCGCGCAATCGGCACAGCAGTATATCGGCCATGGCGACGAGGCCATGCAAAAGGGTGACTGCTACAATGCAGCAGAATACTACCGGCAGGGACTGGAAAAGTATGAGTTCAACCTGGAGATGAAGTACAAGTACGCTGAGGCATTACGTTGTTTCAATGACTATAAAAATGCCGCAGAGGTATATAAGAAAGTAACAGAAGAAGATGTGCTGAAAGAATACCCGATGGCTATTTTCTGGTATGGCTCCATGCTGCGCTACCTGGGTCGCTATGATGCCGCACCCGCCCAGTTCAAAAAGTTTCTCAATCGCTACAAGGGTCACGACTACTATACGGAGAAAGCTCAGCAGGAGCTGGAGGCCTGCAGCTGGGCCAAGGCCAATGCGACCAAAGAAAAATCGAAGGTCATTCACCTGCCTGATACGATCAATACACCCTACTCTGAGACCAATCCATTTCAGTCTCCTGACGGTCACTTCCTTTTCTCCTCGCTGCGCAATGTCAGCCCGCCAAAGAAAAAGGAGAGCTATCTCGCACGGATATATACATCGCCGGCAGACTATAGTTCATCTCAGGTCCTCGATGTGCCGGCAGATCAGGCCATGCACATAGCCAATGGTGCTTACAATGCCTCCCGCACTAAATTCTACTTTACTCAATGCGAGCCGGCAAAGGGAGCGCCAACACAGTTGCGTTGTGATATTTACGTCTCTGATGTGAAGGGAAAAATGCTTTCCCCGCCTGTGAAGCTGGACTCTACTATCAACTCCTCCGGCTACACCACTACACAGCCCAATATAGGCAAGGACGACAGTGGCAATGAAGCCCTATATTTCATCAGTGACCGCCCCGGCGGCCAGGGCAAGACTGATATCTGGATGAGTTCTTTCAAAAACGATGTCCTATCTCCACCTGTCAATCTTGGTGCAGTAATCAATACCAAGGATGAAGAGTTTTCTCCATTCTACGATAGCCAGACCGGACTGCTCTACTTTGCGTCTAACTGGCACTACGGGTTCGGTGGTCTTGATATTTTCAGCAGCCGCTACCAGAATGGCGCATGGGCCACACCACAAAATCTGGGTCAAACCATCAACTCTCCTCAAAACGACTTCTACTTTTACAAATCAATGGACAGGTCAAAGAACTTCTTTGCCTCCAATCGCAAAGGATCGCAATACATCAAAGCGGAGACCTGCTGCAACGATATCTGGATGTACGAGACAGGCGAGCACATAGAGGTGCCACCTGTGGTGGATACAACTACCAGGATGGATACCACACCGGTAGCACTCGTACAAAATGACAGTACAAGCCGCACACAAACCACTCAGGAAACTCATCGTGATAGCGTGACTGCTGCTGTGACCAACCCTGACGGGCACCTGGATAGCGCCAGAGTAGCGCAGCTCCGGCAGCTCATAGCCGATACACCAAAGACCTACATAGACCAGACAGTGGCGCGTATGAAAAAGCTTCTACCGGTCACACTGTACTTTCACAATGATGAACCTGAGTGCTGCAATCTACGCGATACCACAGCCTTGAATTATGTAGAGACCTATCAGTCATACTGGAGGCTGCTGGATCGGTACAAAAAAGAGTTTGGCAAAGGCCTCACGGCTGATAGTAAAACGGAGGCAGAGCGGGAGGTCTTCGATCTCTTTACTAAGAAAGTAGACAAAGGATACTACGATCTCATACAGTTTAGCCGCCAGCTGCTCGATGCCCTGCAATCAGGCAAAAAGATCGAGATCACCATACAGGGCTACTGCTCTCCGCTCAACTATAATCTCTACAATATCAAACTGGCCGACCGCCGTATCGCATCGCTGGAAAACTACTTCTACCATTATCACGATGGCATGCTCAATTACTTTATAGAAAGGGGCCAGCTGGTGCTGAAGAGCGAAGCACTCGGAGAGGAAAATGCATCAAAAAGTGTCAGTGACAAACTGGAGGACACGCGCAACTCTGTCTACAATCCCGCAGCAGCACTGGAGCGCAAAGTAGAGATCATATCAGTAGAGGTGAAGTGAGGTCGCAGCACCGCGTACGTGAGATGAGGTGAAAATGATTATATTCGCGCGATAATAGATTGATAAGTGGCGAAGAGCAAATCAGATAGTAGTAAAAGTCCCTTCGAGAAATTTTACAAGAAGAAGCCTGCTGCTGAGATAGCACCAGAGCAGCCTGTGAAAAGGACTGCCAAGTCTGCTGTGCCTGCCAAGAAGAAAGCTGCTGCGCCTACCACCTCTCTCGACTCCAAGATCCAGAAGCGCCTCAGCAAGATAAAAGGCCCGGAGCCTGTAGAGCAGGGCGACACTCCTGATACGATGCGCCTCAATAAGTTTATGGCACATGCAGGTATAGCCTCTCGCCGCAAGGCTGATGAGCTGATCGCCGATGGCAAAGTGAAAGTGAATGGAATAGTAGTAAAGGAGATGGGCTATCGTGTCAAGGCGACAGACAAGATCACCTTTGATGATAAGCGCATCACTCCGGAGAAGAAAGTTTATATTCTGATCAATAAGCCGAAAGACTGTATCACTACTACTACTGACGAGAAGGACCGCCGCACGGTACTCGACCTGATACGCTCTGCATACGATCAGATAGAGGGCACAAAGAAGCCGCGTTTGTATCCCGTAGGTCGCCTCGATAGAAATACAACGGGCGTACTGCTCATCACAAACGATGGCGAGCTATCTCAAAACCTCACCCACCCGTCCAAAGAAATCAAGAAGATATACCACGCTGTGCTGGACAAAGCTCTCAAGCCGGATGACTTTGACAAGATCAAACATGGTGTAGTGCTGGAGGACGGTATAGCAGAGGTCACAGACCTGCAGTATACTAATCCCAAAAACAGGGGAGAGGTAGGTCTTGAGATACACTCTGGCAAGAATCGCATCGTGCGCCGTATTTTTGAATCGCTCGGCTATGAGGTGATCAAGCTCGACCGTGTGTACTTTGGTGGTCTCACCAAGAAGGATGTGCCACGTGGCCGCTGGCGCTTCCTGTCAGAAGAAGAAGTGCGTCGTCTCAAGCACTTCAAGATCGGCTGATCCTCATTATTTTTTATCAAACATCTGCCTGAGCGATCTCGCTATCGTCCTGTATAGAAATGGATAATTGCCGAAGCGATGTCCCGTCTGATACCAGTCCCTGAGCCCCAGCCGTACGAATACAATATCCTTATCAGGCATCACACCCACGTATTGACCTTTCATACCGTCCGCAGCATAGTCTCCGTGACCGTCCGTGTTTCGTAGCCACCATAGATAGCCATATCTATTGCAGATCACGGTATCACCATGCTCCCCATCACATATATTGATAGGAGAGAGAGAGGTGCGCACATAGCTGCTATCCACTATCTGCGTGCCGTGCCAGTTGCCATAGTGCTCGTACAGTATTCCTATGCGTGCTATATCCCGCGCATCTGTGTGAAAGCAGCAGTACGTCTTCTCCATGCCGCCTTTTTTATCCGTGAGCCACCAGGCCTCATGTGCGGCTCCGAGCGGCTGCCATAGCTTCTCTGAGGCATATTGTGTCATGCTCATGCCCACAGCCTTGGTCAGTGCTATGCCGAGGATCTGCGGGTCTACATTCTTGTAGCGAAACTCATACCCTGCCGGCTTTTCATACTTCATGGTATTTACGAACTGATGGAGGTTATTTCCATAGTACAGCTTTGCTACATGGCCCACCGGATTCAGGTAGTGGTCGTGATAGTTGAGCCCGGTAGACATGGTCAGGCAGTGCTTGATAGTGACACGGCTCAGGCTGTCTGCCTGGTATGGCGCATAGTATTTGCCGATCGGATCATCCACGCTACCTATCTTTCCTTCCTTCAGCGCGATACCAGTCAGGATAGACATGATAGACTTCGTCATAGAGAATGGATTGGTCCGGCTGCTATCACTATACCCCGGCGCATACCATTCATACACTATGCTGTCATGTTTCAATACGAGAAAAGCAACTGTCTGTGTCTGCGTCAGCGCTTTCTGCAATGAGTCCGGCAACTTCATCGTATTGTAGATGGATGACTCCGGCAGCGGCTGGTAGGTACCTGTTTTGACTTTGGAGTACGGCATAAATTTGAAATCCTGCAGCCCCGGGTCATTATACACCACAGTCCGCGCAAACTGGCAGGAACATAAAACAATGCTGATTACAAGGGAGGCTAGGAGTATCCTTTTCATGACGGGTGTCAAAGATATTTCATAAAAACGACAGCCCGCACTGAGTCACTATTATTTCCACTCAAAGGTGCTGAGCATCGTGTCCAGGTCCTGGCGTACAAAGGTCAGGACCGGCGCCATCGAGTCGCTGTTAGGCTCATTGTAGAAATAAAGCGAGCCGCGTATGAAGTGGTGCGTACTATCCGTGAGGAAGAATTGGATATTAGACGCAGCATCGCCACCTACATTGTAGAAGATACCGCTTACGCCATGCTTATTCACTATCAGGCTCTCGTCTATATAGTTAGCTTTCTTGGTGTGTTTGAAGGAGAGCTTGTGTGCGTCTTCCAGCAGCCTCTCCAGCGTCATATCTTTGGTGATCTCCTTGTAGGTCAGGTTCACCGTGCCATTAAAATCCGGGAAGGCCACGTTGATCCAGCAGGGCTGGCTCATGCCCATAGCAGAGCTGTCATGCTGTATCTGCGTATACACAGGCTTCTCAAATCGGAAGGGACAATCCTTTGAGTCATACATTTCATATTTCCTCTCGGGAAATACGACGCGGGGATAGGCCTTTGGCTTTGGGCTGTAGTCACCGTGACAAGATGACAATGCTAAAGCGATGACTGAAATAAAGAGAAGATATGATTGTCGCACAGAGCTATTTTATTGATAAATGTCTTTCCGATGACCTAATTGTACTACCTCTATATGGAGCACTTTATCCATCACTTCATAGATGATTCTATAATCTCCGACCCTGATACGGTAACCGGGGCGGCCTTTTAGTTTTTTACAACCCGAGGGCCGTGGATCATCGGCCAGGTTTATGATGGCAGTTTTTAATTTTGGAATAGTCAGGCTCGTATATCTTTTTTAACGCCTGAATAGCTTTTTTTCGGATACTGACCTGATAGCTCATTATTTGCGCTTTTTAGATGCCTCTATCATTTTGAAGGCATCTTCCATAAGTATTGGCATTTCACCATCGGCTTTGGATTCATCATACAGCTGCACATCCTCCAGGTCTTCCAGTTCTTCTACTATACGCTCGTATTCATCGATAGGGATTATCACAGATATTTTTTTGCCTTTTTGGTCAGTGATATACTGAGGGTGTATCGTTAGTAAGCAGATCATATAGTAGTGATTAGTCTGATAAAAATAAACAAACTCAGGCACATCAGTTCGCCACCTCCAGCTTTACCTTCTCTATACGGTTATTTTTCACCGACAGTATGCGGAAGTTGAACTTTTCAAAATTGATCTCATCGCCCTGTTTAGGGATACGGCCCTTTAGCTCCAGCAGCAGGCCGGCCAGTGTCTCTGCATCCTCACGCACTTCGTCAAAGTGACCTGTGTCCAGCTCCAGTGCCCTGCTGAAGTCATGCAGCGGCATAGTACCTTCTACGATATAGGTGTTGTCATTCACCTTGCGGATATTAGTATCCGTAGACTCGTCAAACTCGTCTTTGATATCACCTATCACTTCTTCCACTATATCCTCCATGGTCACGATACCTGATGTACCGCCAAACTCATCCACCACGATAGCCAGGTGCTTATGCGATGCCTGAAACTCGCGCAGCATATCATCTATCTTCTTCGTCTCTGGTGCGTGCAGTGGTTCGCGTATCAGCTTCTGCCAGCCAAAGGTGATATCCTGATTGAGATGGTCCAGTAGATCTTTGATGTAGAGCACACCTTGTATCTGGTCTATATTCTCAGTGTACACGGGTATACGTGAGTAGCCCACCTCGCGCACATAGTTCAGCAGCTCTTCATAGTTCCACGTGATATCAGCAGCAGCCACCTCCATACGCTGGCGCATGATCTGCTTCACCGTCAGGTTGCCAAAGTGCACGATGCCCTTCAGCATCTTCACATCATTACCGGATTCTTTATTCTCTACAGTGATCTCTATCGCCTTATTGATCTCTTCTATGTCTATCTCTGCGTTGTGACGCTTGATACGCTTCTCTATCATAGAGGTAGAGCCCACGAGGATATAGTTAATGGGATAAAAGATGCGATTGAGCACTACAAATAGCCCTGCCACTCCTCTCGCTATCTTCAGCTTATTCAGAGAGGCGTATACTTTTGGTATGGCTTCGCCAAAGAGTACCAGGAAGAAAGTCACCACCAGCACGTTGATGGTAAAGTCAAACACAGAACCTGGGACGGTGAAAGAACCAATCGCTACATCTTTAAACTCAAAAATGTGCGTGATGATGTAGTACGAGATGATGATCACGCCGATGTTCACCACATTATTGCCTATCAGGATCGTAGATAGCAGGTAGCGCGGGCGGTCCAGTAGTTTGGCTAGCTTTTGATCGGATTCTTCTTCGCTATCGCGCAGTTCTTCCTTCTCCACATTGGTGATAGAGAAAAACGCGATCTCAGACGCAGCCATCAGGGCTGAGCACAGGATCAGTAAAAGCGCTGCAAAAGCTGCAAGGATGGTGCCCGTATCGGGCATGTGTATGAAGCTGCTGAGGATGATCAGGCAACTGGGGGGGAGATTTGCGGGGCCGGGGTCCAAGGACTTATGGTTTAGTGAAAAAATAAGGACAGGCAGAGTGTATCCCTGCCTGTCCGGGTTGATCATTTAGAATGGCAGGTCGTCATCTATGTTATTAGATGGCCTGCTGTCATTGCCGGCGTATTCCTGCTGCGGCTGGGAGGAGTAGTTCTGTCCGCCACCGTTGTCACTGTAGCTGCCGCCACCAGTGCTGCCGTCCTTCTTGTCCAGCATACGGAGGCTCTCGGCTACTATCTCAGTCACATAGCGCTTGTTACCGTCTTTGTCATCATAGCTCCTTGTTTTGATCTTACCCTCCAGGTAGATCAGGCTGCCTTTCTTCAGGTACTTCTCGGCGCGCTCTGCCAGAGATTTGAAGGGGAGCTTTACATTGTGCCAGTCGGTCACCTCTACCCACTTGCCCTCCTTGTCGCGGTAGGACTCTGTGGTGGCCAGAGAGAACTCGGCTATCACGTTGTTTTCAGAAAAATGCTTCAAGACCGGGTCCTTCCCCAGTCTGCCTAACAGTTGAACCCTGTTTACCATCTCTTGTGTATTTAGTTATAAATTAAGATACCTAAAGTAGTGAATTTTCCACGAGGAACAAATGCACTGTTTTAGGAAAGCCAAAGGTACTCAATTTATCCAGCGGCACCCGGATGGTACCTTCTATGTGAACATTTTGCAGGTCAATTCCCTCCACAAAGATGAAGACCGACTGATGGCTCTGATGCGTAAGCTGCTGACTATAAGGCCTGGAGTAATCCGAAATCGTCGCCTTTTGCCCAAGGAAGTCGCTGACCCGCTGCCCGATGTTTTTGCGAAGCGGTTTGTCTGACTCTATGTATGGTAGGATATAAAGCCCCTTCCATATATCGTCCCCGCTGCGCTTTGAGATGAGGATCTCCTTATCATCTTTCAGTACAAGGTAGTAGAAGAACCGCTCCTTCTTAACAATCTTCTTAGACTTGACAGGTAGCTCGCTGATCAGGTCCTTCTGATAGGCCACACACATTTTTGAGAAAGGGCACTCCTCGCACTTCGGACTCAGCGGTGTACAGACCGTTGCCCCAAAGTCCATGATAGCCTGATTGTACTCACCCGGATGCTCTGCGCTGATCAGCTCCTGGGCCAGCTGCGAGAAGTGCTTCCTCCCATCCGTCGTATCAAAAGGCATATCGATCCCATAAACCCGCGCCAACACTCGTATCACATTCCCATCCACCACCGCCTGCCGCTCTCCAAAAATGAAAGACGATATAGCTGCAGCTGTGTACGGACCTATCCCTTTCAGCTTTACTATGTCATGATATGTAGAGGGAAATTCGCCTTTCAGCTCATAGGCGATCTGCTTCGCCGTATGGTGCAGGTTCCGCGCGCGGGAGTAGTAGCCCAGCCCCTGCCATAGCCGCATCACATCATCTTCCGGCGCATCTGCCAGGTCCCGCACGGTAGGATAAGCCTCTTTAAACCTCAAAAAATAAGGCAGTCCCTGCTCTACCCGTGTCTGCTGCAGTATGATCTCCGACAGCCACACCAGATAGGGGTCGCGCTCCCCTTTCCACGGCATCTGCCGGTCATTGGAGTGGCGGTTCCAGTCGAGGAGGATAGAGGAGAAGAGGATGGAGTTTTTCAAATTGCACAATTACGGCCTGCAATTTAAGCTGAATCTGCTTGTCTCCAATGGTCAGAGAAGCTTGCGTTGAAGATTCTTGATTTTACTATGTCCGGGATCAAACTTCTTCTTGTAGATATTTATAGCCCTTTCGTAATACTCGCGCGCTTTGATCTTATCTCCCTCACGGACATAAATATCTCCCATGGCGGCTGCTATGTCACCAAAAACATCATGGTCAGGCGAGAGGAAGGATTGATCGATAGCCTGAGCCTTATGCAACTTTTCCTCGGCCTCAGGCAGTTTGTTTTGGGCAACATTTAAAAGAGCATAGTTGACATATACCTGAGCGGTGAGAGGATTTTTCTCATGCACAAGCCGTCTATACATATGCAGGGATTTGTCAAACAATGAATCTGCCACATTTAGTCTTTTCTCCGCGAGCGCATCCAGGCCGAGGCCATTGTACGCTAAGGCGCTTGTAATGGTATATCTGTAATTCGTAGCAGCATTATTAGACAGTACTTTTTCGTAAAGCATTTTAGATCTGCCCACATTCCCCAAGGCATAGTTTACATAAGCCAGCTTGTTGTAAAGGACATTGTTAGAAGATTGGCTTTTGCCAGTGTCAGATCCAGCTAGCAGGATAGCTTCAGTAGCAGCTATTTTTGCTTCAGCCGTTTCGTCTAATGTCAGATATAGCTCTGCCGTGCTCGATTTTATGAGCGCTTTTTGCATCCGCCTGCTGCTATCGCGTGTAGAGATCATACTGAGGGCGGCATCATAGTCATTGATAGCATCAGGATACTCACCGAGTATGTGATGTATATCCGCTGATAAAAGGAGGCAGGACTGATACTGCTCCGTGCTTCTTTGCCCTGCATTTTTTAATACAGTTTTAGCTTCGGATATCTCATTTTTCGCAAGCTCATACTTTGCCAACGCGGCATGACAGAACGAAGCGAGGTAATCATATGTGGCCAGGCTCACATACGGATTGTGATTGGCTTGCAGGCATTCTTTAGATTCCCTCAGGACAGAGTCGGTTTTATCATACACACTTATCTTGGTCAGATAGGTGGCATAGTATAGTGAAGAGATGCAATACCTCAAGTCACCGGGCTTTTCCAGAGAGATCGCTTTCTTAATATAAAAAAAGGCTGCATCAAGGCTGTCCTCTGTAGCTAGGTTCTGGGAAAGAAAGGTGTAATTTGATACCAGCTCATCTATTGCATCCTTATTGGTGCTATCTTTCCGGTATATAGCGTTTGCGATTCTATAAAGGTGATTGCTTTGAGCATAAAAATGCATGTGCGAGCAGCTAATGCCCATTTCGCTGATTATCTGACCCACGGCAAGGCTTGCCGTATCACCATTTTTCATCCGGATCTCTAGGGCTCTTGTCAGGTAATCGGTGCCTTTTTTAAAATAACCTAGTTTATTGTCACACTGAGCTATTTTATAATAGTTCACTGATCTGCTATTTTTATCCTGATAAAATTCGGCTGTAGCTTTATCAGCTAGAAGATAATATTTAAGGGCAGTATCATACCGCTGGTTGGCAAATGCTGTAGATGCTTTGCAATCGTAGGCATCCCAGATGTGATCATAAGTAGCTCCTATAGCTTGCAGATTATTTGCGTACTTGCCTGATTCACTTAACATTTCTTTGACGCTATCATCCATACTGACACTATCTAATGTCAAAGCAATCGTATCGAAGGCGAGAGCGGCCGTTTCGGACCTGTTGTCTAGCCCAAGCCATTTCCTGCCAGCGAGATTTTCAAATAATGCGTACCGGATCGCATTGTCACAGTCGCCAGCGTCTTGTGCTTTTTTATAGAGATCGTAATAGTCAAACATTTCAATATTACTTCTCAGATTACCGTCTCCATTATTGAGAGCAGATGAAAGGATACGATATGGTTTATAGTATATAAGTTGAGGCGTAAAAATCCCCGTGATACTTAATATCACAACCGAGCGCCAAAAAAGAGGTTTAATATTATTCGCGATTCCCCCTAGTCTCTTGGAGAAAACTATGATAAGAAGAAGGAACAAGGCGAGACAACCAGTAGCAGCAATACGAAATAGCTGAAAGGGGGTCGCAATATTCAATTTAATAATGGAGGGCCATATATAAATACAAGGTCCAAGTATGAATCCTGACAAGATAGGAATAAGCTTCCTGCGGGGTTTTTCCAGATTGAATAGCCAATACCCTCCTACAAAATATGAGCAAGAGATAAGCAGTACAGCCAGAAAAATAAAATGACTAGTATCTACGAATGGCCTCATTACAAATGCGAGTGCCACCACGATCCAGAGAAATCCTTCAAAACGTTTCAAGGTGTGTTTTTACCTGACTAAGGTATAAGAAATAACTATCTCAGCTCCAGCACCGCCACATTCTCTATATGCGTCGTCTGGGGGAACATATCCACCGGCTGTATCTTCTTGATGTCATACTTCGAGGCCAGCAGCTCCAGGTCGCGTGCCTGGGTAGCGGGGTTGCAGCTCACATAGACGATACGCGGAGCAGCCAACTCCAGCAGCGTCTTCACCACATCCTCATGCATACCAGCGCGAGGCGGATCAGTGATCACCACATCCGGCCTCCCATTGGTAGCTATAAACTCGGGCTTCAGCACCATGCGCACATCACCGGCATAGAAGGCACAATTGGTCACACCATTCAATTCTGCATTTTCTTTGGCGTCTTCTATCGCCGCCTCTACCTGCTCTATACCTACTACATTTTTGCAGAGACCCGATACGTAGAGTGCGATACTGCCCACACCTGTGTAGAGGTCATACACTACATCCGTAGGCTTCAGATCGGCAAACTCCTTTGCCACATCATATAGCACCCGCGCTTGATCAGAGTTGGTCTGGAAGAAAGACTTAGGGTTGACCTTAAACTTATAATCTCCCAACTGCTCCACGATATGGTCTTTGCCGCTATATACATAGGTAGGCAGGTCATAGATGGTATCGTTACGCTTATTATTGATCACATATTGTAGCGAGGTGATCTGTGGAAACTGCTCCTGCAGGTGACCTAGCAGCGCCTCTATTTTCTCATCGTCCTGCGAGGTAAACATCACCAGCACCATGATCTCACCCAGAGAGGTAGTACGGATCATCATCGTGCGTAGCAGACCTTCCTGTGTTTTGATATTGAAAAAGCTAAAATCATTGGCTATCGCAAAGTCGCGTATTGCCAGGCGGATAGCATTAGACGGATCGCCCTGCAGCCAGCACTTCTTTACATCCAGCACCATCATAAAGCTGCCCGGCACGTGAAATCCCAACCCGCGGCGGTCAAACTCCTGCCCACCATCTATCTCAGCCTGAGTCAGCCAGCGGCGGTCCGTAAAACTGAACTCCAGCTTATTGCGGTAGAAGTAGTCGGACCGGCTTCCCAGTATAGGCTTCACCTCCGGTATACTCAGCTTACCTATGCGGATCAGGGCATCTTCTACGATCTGTGTCTTGTATTGCAGCTGCTCGCTGTATTGTATGTGCTGCCATTTGCAGCCGCCACAGGTGCCAAAGTGCTCACACACCGGCTCCGTGCGATGCGCAGATGGCGTGATCAGCGTAGCTATACCTCCCTCAGCATATTTCTTCTTGTCTGTAGTGATGCGGACATTCACCGTATCTCCCGGCACTGCACCGGCCACGAAGAATACTTTACCGTCCACCTTGCCTATACCCAGGCCCTTGGAGGCCATGGCGGTGATGGCCACATTGTCTATCTGTTTTGGCTCTTTTTTCATCAGAGCGCAATAATACAGAAACAGCCAGCAAGCGCCAAAAGGCTACTGCTGCGTAGTATCCAGTATCTTGAATATCTCCTTCAGGTCAGGAGAGAGTACGAGTTCTATACGGCGGTTTTGGCTGCGGCCCTCCGGTGTGTCATTAGATGCCACCGGATAAAATTCGCCATGTCCCTCTGCCACTACCCGCTTAGGATCTAGCTTTCCTTCGTTTACCACGATATTGGTCACAGCAGCAGCGCGCATAGAGCTCAGGTCCCAGTTGTTCTTTACCTCACCTTTGGCAGCGGTATACTGCTTATTGTCTGTATGGCCCTCTACCACCAGCGTCACGTCTGTCAGCTTGTTCATCACCTCTGCCACTTTCACGATGGCAGATTTACCCTTTTCATCTACCGCAAAGCTACCTGACTTGAAGAGCAGCTTATCAGACAGTGACACATACACTTTCCCATCTTTCTGCGTCACTTTCAGCTCATCACTGGCAAATCCTGTGAGGGCATCCGTGATCTTTTTCTTCAGGTCGGCCAGGGCAGCCTCTTTGCGGGCTATAGATGCCTCCAGGTCTTTTACCCTTTTTTCGCGCTCTCTCAGCGCGTCTGACAGTCTTTGCAGTTCGGCTTGCTTGTCGTTCAGCGTAGCTTCTTTCTCTGCTAGTGCCAGGCTCAGCTTTTCTTTATCCTTAGAGCTGGATTTGCTCAGGTCCTGGTATTGGTTTTTCAGGCTTTCGTAGAGCTTATTGGCGTCCTCATTGGCTTTGGTCAGGCGCTCGGTCTGCTCGGTCAGGTTCAGATTTTTGTTTTTCAGGTCGGCTATCTGCCCATTCAGCTTATTGATCTGGTCATTCAGGTTGGCTATATCGGCATTGGCTTTATCCAGCTTCTCATTGCAGTCACGCTTCTCTGCCATACTCTTCTTGGCCAGCGCTTCTTGCTCGTCAAATTTCTTCTTTGACACCAAACATGATGAAAGACTGATAGATAAGATTATAAAACTAATTAAATACGTTATTTTTTTCATGGAATGAGAATGTTTCCGCTAAGGTATGCATCCTCTGAATCCCGCACTACGTCTATCTTGCACCCATTTCCTGTGGACTGTCCTTGATTTAGGTAAATGGCTTTTTCGGCGGAGTTTTTCGATTCAAAATTTGACAAATAGGCATAAAAAGATAATTTTACGGACTAGACATACCACATTTTTGTGGTATTATACCCTTTTCACCTTGTAAGCAATGAAGAAAACCCTACTCACCCTTTTAGCATCTGTCGCACTGTCTGCGACTTACGCTCAGACTTTCTACAATAACGGCGCTCCGGTGGCCGTGACTACGGGCGGTGTCATGATCGTCAAGTCTGATAATTCCACGGGTTCCGGCTCTCTGGAGAATGCAGCTTCAGGCTCGCTCAAGAATGCCGGTACAGTCGTGATCGAAGGTAGCTTTGTCAATACACTCGGCACAGCGGATGGCGCAGGTACCAATACCGGCAAATATTTCGTGCAGAAGGACTGGGTGAATAATGCTACCTGGACTCCTGACCAATCCCTGGTGACCCTCTATGGTACCGACCAGAATATCTCCGGCACAGGTACAAATACTTTCTATAACCTCACTGACTCTACGCCTGTAGGCCTCGGCACCAAGAAGCAGACAGATGGCGATGTGACCGTGACCAACGCTCTCTGGCTCTCTGGCTCTGAGCACGCTACGACATCTTACTGGCTCAATGTGACGAATAGTGATCCGGCATCTATCGTGCAGTACAATGTGAACACCAGCTTTGTGAGCAGCACCGCAGGTGGCCGTCTGGTGAGAAATACAAATCAAAAGGCAGAATATATCTTCCCTACAGGGGTCAATGATGGCGGTGTGGCCAAGGTACGCGAGGCGTCTATAGTGCCGGCCAATACCCAGGCCAGGTACTATAAAGTACGCTACGCTGAGAATGTGCCTACTACCACTACCACTACAGATGATGGCTATGACACTATCAAAAAATCTGGCGGCATCCAGACAGTGAATGATGTTTTCTACCATATCGTAGATGCATCTGACAATTCTCCTGCAGATCTCTCTATACACTCTGACCAGATCGCAGATGGCCCGTGGGCGTCTATCGGTATGTGGACGGGTACCCCATCTCAGTGGGTCAATATGCAGCAGGTAGTAGCCGGCCCTGGCCAGTCAGGCTCAGGCCGTATCAAGTTTACCAAGGGTGCATGGACACCGGCTGTCAATGACTCTGTATTTGCACTGGTAGATACTATTCCTATCAAGAGGGACTTTACTTTCCCTACAGCATTTCTGCCGGGTGGCGTAGGTGTGCCGGTAGAGAATACCTATTTCACCATCATCAATCAGGGTGATATCGTAGCTCTGGATGAGCTGAGCGTATTCAACCGCTGGGGCGAAATGGTGTTTGACAGCCAGCGCGACGGTACTGACAAGTGGGACGGCCACTATCATGGCAAGCTCCAGGATCAGGGCAACTATGTATTCCTGGCCAAGGTGCGCAACAAGCAGACCAACAAGCTATACCCTACAGTGACGGGCAATGTGGCCCTGGTCTGGTAACTCTGATCTGAAACCCTAAACCTAACCATAAGAGAAACTTGATAATGAAGAAATTTTATTTAGCCACCCTCGCAGCTCTGACCTTCCTCACCGCAGGTGCGCAGGATGTACACTATACGCAGTTTTACAATACGCCGCTGACTACCAATCCCGCCCTCACAGGCGTAGTACCAGGTAGCTACAGGGTAGGCGCTATATACAGGAACCAGTGGTTCTCCGGGGTCAATAATGGCTTTTTCAACTCGCCATATCAGACCCCATCTATCTCCTTTGATATGCCTATATCTCTGGGTACTGCTGGCAAGGATGCGGTAGGTGTCGGTGCTTATATTTTATATGATGCTGCGGGTGCCAGCTCTTTCCAGACGTTCAGCCTGGTGGCTTCCGGTTCTTATATCCGCCACCTGAGCCCAAATCACCAACTCTCTGTGGGCCTCCAGATCGGCTACACGCAGACCGGCTACAAAAATCCTCAGTTTGCCAGCCAGTATCAGGGCAATGAGTTTAACCAGAATATCGCCAGCGGTATCAATCTCCAGCCAAATGTAAAGTATGCCAACCTCAATGTGGGCCTCCTCTACTATGGCAAGCTGACCAATAAGATCGCTCTCTACCTCGGTGGTACCATCTTTAATACCGCAGTGCCTAAGTACAACCTGGCCACTACTACAGACAAGAGGACACTCTACCTGCGTGGCAATATCTCCGGCGGTCTCGATTTCACACTTGGTCGTCGTTTTCACCTCCTCCCATCCGTACTCTGGATGAAGCAGTCTGTAGCCAATCAGCTCAACGCAGGCCTCGGCTTCGGATATGATATCAATATGCGTACAAATATCACCCTCGGTGTCTACAGCAGGTCTAATGATATCATCACAAAGGACCATCAGGCAGAATCGGCTATCGCCTATGCTGCATTCCAGATTAAGGGTTTCAAACTCGGCGCCAGCTATGACTTCACTGTCAATAAGTTTAAGGACGCCGGTCCGGGCACAGGTGCTTTTGAGATATCGCTCATGTATATCGGCTTCCCTAAGACATACAGCCTGAAGGAAACTCTCTTCTGCCCTCGTTTCTAAAAGCTGTTCATCAAAATATTTAAAGCCGCTCCCTCAGAGCGGCTTTTTCATTAGACACAGGCCTGTGGATTGCGCTATAGACGTACTACGCGTTTTCTTTAGATTTGTCTAAAAGACAAAGACTATGGCCAAGTGCAATATCGCCATCCATATAGGTAATGTAAAGAATCGCAAGGAGCTCATGGAAAAAGCTCAGGCCGCTATCACACATCATGGCGGCAAGCTGGTGGGCGATGAAGCTGCCGGCACTTTTGAGCTGCCCATCCTCATAGGCCATATCAATGGCAACTATACTATCTCAGAGCATACTTTCAGCCTGGAGATCACGCACAAGCCTCTGCTCGTCTCCTGCAAGCGCATAGAAGATGAGCTCACGAAATACCTCAATGAATAGATCCACACTATCTCACCGTCCCCTTTTGATGGAAACTGTGCTGAAAAATCACTTTACTCCAGCGGTGGCAAATTCGACAACCCCCGTGTGCGTTTTCACTACCCCATCTCTGGTAAAATATTCTTACTCAAACCATTTGATAGCAATGATTTGATCGCATTTTTTGGGGTCTATTTTGCCCGTCAGAAGAGTCTCCAAAATTTAACCATCCCTTTAACGAAATAGAGGAAACTGGACGTAAACTTTTTCTCCCTTATTCGTTAGCTTTGGTATATGCGATTTATAAAAGGAGTAGTGGTAGCCGGCGGTTTAGCCGCGGTCGGGGTGCTGTGCATGAGTTTCCTGCATCGCCCTTTTTATAGTGATAAGTATAAAATATACTTTGATGAAAAGCTGATCAAGGGCAAAGAGGACTTTCTGGCCAAGCCGGCAGCAGATATCAAAAGTCACTCCCGGCCCAATGTGATACTTATCCTCGCTGATGATCTCGGTCCTACAGATCTGTCCCTGTATGGCAATAAGGCTATCACCACACCCAATATTGACAAGCTGGGTAAGGATGGTGTAGTATTTAGCGAAGGTTATATCTCCTCTCCGGTCTGCTCTCCATCTCGTGCAGGGCTGCTGACCGGTAGATACCAGCAGCGTTTCGGTCATGAGTTTCAGCCCAACCATCGCTACCTTAAAAACATGGCCGAGTACTATGGCCTCAAAATGCTGCCGCGCTTCCGCCCCCTCACTCCTATCAAGGAGACCGATGTGCCCTCTACAGAGGATCGCCTCCGCCAGGGCCTTCCACCATCAGAGATCACACTCGCCGATATGCTGAAGCGTTATGACTATTCTACCGCTATTATAGGGAAGTGGCACCTCGGGGCAGCAGACTTTGCAAAGCCCTGTGCGCGTGGGTTTGATTATCAGTATGGTTTTTATGAGGCATTTACACTCTATACACCTACTTCCAATCCTGATGTGGTCAACACCCACATAGGAAGGGACTTTATAGATCAGCACGAGTGGCAGACCGCCGAAGGCCGCCGGGGCAACTGTGCCATCCTGCGCAACTGCTGCGAGGAGAAAGAAGAAAACAAATACCTGACCGACAAGCTGACCGACGAGGCTATCTCATATATAGACCGCAGCAAGAGCGGTCCATTCTTCCTGTACCTGCCTTACAATGCGCCCCATGCGCCCCTGCAGGCCATGAAGAAGTACTATAATATGTACTCCAATATAAAAGACCCGGTCAAGCGCACCTATGCCGCCATGATCAAAAACCTCGATGACCAGGTCGGCCGTCTGCTCCAGCATGTAGATAGCCTGGGCCTGACGGACAATACGATGATTGTCTTCCTGAGCGACAATGGCGGCGTATCATATAATGGTACTACAGACAATGCCCCGTTCAAGGGAGGCAAGTTTACAAACTTTGAGGGTGGCATCCGTGTACCTTTTATGATGAAATGGAAGGGGCACATACAGCCAGGTACCGTATATCATGAGCCGGTCATCTCTCTCGACATATTTGCCACAGTGGCTGCTGCGGTCAATATGGACCTGCCATCAGACAGGAAATACGACGGTGTAGACCTCGTACCATTCATCACGGGCGAAAAGAAGGAAGCCGCTCACAATGCCCTCTACTGGCGCAGCGACTTCAATAAAGCGATCCGCAAGGGAGACTGGAAGCTCATCATCAATGAATATGACAATACTACCGTCCTGTATAATATAAAGGAAGACAAAGAAGAGAAACACAACCTGGCCACACTCAAGCCTAAGGTAGTGGCGGATCTCAGCCAGGATTTGGCAGGGTGGGAGAAGGAACTCATCAAGCCCCTCTGGCCCCGTGTAGTCAACTATGTATATAAGGACGATGAAGGTGGCAAGACTGTATTTGCTTTCTGATATCGCTCCCGACGGATTCTGCTACCAATAAGAAGACCCGGCTTTGTACTTCAGTCCCAGCTCTTTGAAGAGGAATGAATAAGACTCCATATTGAGCGTAGTCCTTTGCCCAAAATCAGCACCGGTATGGTGCCCGGCATTGGGCACTACTCTCAGCAGGATGGGGTTAGTACTTTCTGTCAGCTGCTGCAGCGCTGCTACATATTTGTACGAGTGCAGCGGCGGCACACGGTCGTCGTATTCCCCGGTCCGGATCAGCATAGACGGGTATTGCGTATGTGGCTTCACATTATGCAGCGGTGAGTAAGACCGTAGATTGAGTAGCTCCGCCTCTTTGGCCACAGTCCCAAACTCGCGGATATGAAAGGCGCCTACAGTAAACCGTTCCGCCCGGATCATATCATACACGCCCACATTTAGGATCGCCGCCCGGAAGCAGTCCGGATGCTGATTGATGACTGCCGCCGCTACCAGACCCCCGTTTGAGCCCCCGGTCAGGGCCAGCTTGCCTTTTTCTGCATAACCATGCTCTAAGAGGTACCTGGCTGCATAATATGTGTCGTCAAAAGTGTTTTGCTTCTTTAGTAGCGAGCCATCTTTATGCCAGTCTTTCACTGAGTTGGCACCACCCCGTACATTGGCAAATGCAAAAACACCTCCGTTATTGAGGAATATCAGCAGCCCTGGATCATATGACATAGCAGGGGTGATGCCAAAGCCCCCATACACCTCCAGCAGGGCTGCGTGAGTAGGTTTGTCCTTATATCTCCTGTTTTGAATGATGAAAATGGGCACCAGAGTACTATCTGCAGAGCGGTAGTGGTCTGAGATAAACTCATATTTGGTCGGATCAAATAGTATCCGTGTTTTATCAATTATCTCTACATCTCCCTTTTTCAGGTGAAAGATCTCTCCGATAGGCGGGCAGATGAAATAGCTTAGCGCTAGTATAAAGCCATCTTCTTTTGCAGCATATCCCATAATAGATACACTGCCTCCGGCAGGACTCTTGATCGTTTTCAGGTCATCCCCACCATCTGTCAGGGATACAAGCACCTCCTGAAACTCATGCGCCATCACTAGCAGAAATTTGCCATGGGCATAGGCTGCATCCTTTATCCTATAGTCTTTTTGATTGTCTAGCAGTGAGGTCCAGTGCCTGGGATCTCGTACGTCTATCCTTAGTATACTCCCGTTGTAGTCCGTCTTGGAGCGCCGCAGCACATACACACTATCTCCACTGCTGCCCAGCAGGCTCAGCGTCTGCTCCTCGCCCAGTGTATAGACCAGCATAGGGCTGTCTGTCACCAGATCTTTGAGGCGGTAGATCTGTTTGCCCGAGCTGCTTTCTACCTCGGTGAATAGCACAAAGCGCTCATCGTCAGACACTGATACTGAAAAATGAGCTAGTGGCGCCTGTGGATCCGCCCATACCAGGATATCATCCGCGTAGCCGAGAGGGTGGTAGTACAATTTCTGATTGTAAGACACCGCTGTATAGCGACCCGCAGCATCTATCGTGTCATACTGCTGATAGTAGAAGCCATCTTCCCGCCACGTCACAGAGCCATAGCGTACATTAGTAATATGATCCGGCAGAAACTTCCTCTTGTGGATGTCATATACCGCTATCTCTGTCCAGTCGCTACCATTGCCAGAGTACTCGAATGCAGCATAACTCCCATCTTTAGAGATGGTCACATTTCCGATCACCTTCAGATTGGGCGCTATCTGAGGCGCACGTATCAGCGGCATGGGGTCCTCATCATGCAGGTACCGCTTGGTATATATGGCCTGTATGCCGTTTTCCAGGTAGCGCTCCAGATAGTAGGGGCCTGAGGGCCTTGGTACATTGCTAGAGTAGCTGCCCAGCATGGTGTAGTCATCCTCTAGCTGACTCCGGCGGCTTTCCTGGCCGAAGTACGTGTCAGTGAGGACCTTCTCATCCATCAGCCACTGCGCGCGCGCAGCAGATGCTGTCTCCAGCGGCCGGAATGGATCGGCTATTGCTATAGTGCCAAAGGTGTCCTTGCTATTATCTACAGGAGCTACAGGATACTTGAGCGTATCACCACCGGCTGTGGCTGCCGTAGCTATATATAGCATAGAGATAGAGAGATAGTACCTGCAGCAGGCAGTCATGGTCGTGATCATCGGTTTATATAGCAGTATGAGTGCGCTAAACTAGTCCTATTTGCCATTCCCGTCAAGGCCACTACTATATAGATGTACCGTTGCCAGAGCCTTTTAGAGGGGCAAAAGACCATTTACAGCCCCTGGCCATGTATATAGGTACCCGGCATACCACTGGTTCTCCCTTGGGGCAGCACTTTTTTTCAAAAAAATGAATCGCACGCAAACATAGTCGTAGCAATGCTTTCAGCACCTTTTCGGGGTATATCTGTATAGCCTGATTGCACTTTTTTTCAGCACAGCCCTTGCGGATTTGCAAAAGGTTTGTACATTTGCACTCCCCAAACGGACACAACGACGTTCTTTTGATACTTGTCCGGGGGAATAAAACAGGTACAGCGTAGTGATACGCACCGTCTCAATGGTAAAGCACCCGGTTCTTCCGGAGTCCACTGCACATCAGAGACCCCGCAGCTTCCGCAGCTGAAAAAAACAGAAAAAACTTTCACGAAAGTTTGGAGATTAAAAAAACCTTCTTACTTTTGCGTCCCGCTTCTGAAAAGAACGGCACAATGAAAACCAAAGCGTAGCGACTACGCGCCATACACTTGGCAAAGCATCCTGCTCGACAGGATCCACCGCACATCTGATCTGAGAGGGCTCATGTAGCTCCAGTTTCCAGTCAAACGGCTGAAACAAAAAAAGAAAACAAATTTCTGAAAAAGTTTGGAAGTTCGAAAATAACTTCTACTTTTGCGTCCCGTTTCGCAGCAAGCGTTTCGGACGAATCTAAAACGACACTGAAAGGTAAGTGATTTTGGAAACAAAACATCGACCACAAACTTGACAAACGAAGCTATCGAAAGGTAGCGGATCAGTCAAAAAAGTTCTTTGAAATATAGGTAAGAAACATAGATAACTAGATAAGGTATCCAAGCAAAATCAATAATCATTTCCTTTATTAGTTAGGAAATCAACTCTTTTACTACGGAGAGTTTGATCCTGGCTCAGGATGAACGCTAGCGGGAGGCCTAATACATGCAAGTCGAACGGTAAATGGTAGCAATACTATGAGAGTGGCGTACGGGTGCGTAACGCGTACACAATCTGCCCTGTACTGGGGGATAGCCTCGGGAAACTGAGATTAATACCCCATAATTTTACGAGAGAGCATTCTTTTGTAATTAAAGCTCCGGCGGTACAGGATGAGTGTGCGTCCGATTAGGTAGTTGGTGAGGTAACGGCTCACCAAGCCGACGATC